>NZ_CP130720.1:4800000-6151745 GCF_035984415.1 Streptomyces sp. NBC_01296
GGTGAAGAGCGAGCGCGCGACGCCGACCTGGGTCTTGTCGAAGACGTAGGTCCAGCCCATGTACTCGTCGAGCCAGAGGTTGAGGCCTGCGAGCTGCGGGACGAGGAAGAGCGCGCCCCAGATGCCGTAGATGATCGACGGCACGGCGGCCAGCAGGTCGACCACGTAGGCGAGGGGGGCGGCGAGCTTGCGCGGCGCGTAGTGCGAGATGAAGAGGGCGATGCCGACAGCGATCGGAACCGCGATGGCCATCGCGATGATCGAGCTGACGACGGTGCCGAAGAGCAGGACGGCGATGCCGAAGACGGGGGGCGTGGCGGACGCGTTCCAGTCGAAGGTGGTGAGGAAGTTGCCCTCGTTCTTCGACAGTGCGATCGACGCGCGGTAGGTGAGGAAGATGGCGATCGACGCCATGATCACCAGGAGCAGGATGCCGGAGCCCTTGGAGAGCCCCGCGAAGATCTTGTCACCGGCGCGGCCGGTGGACCTTCCGCTCTTGGAGACAGGCGGAGCCTGGTCTATCTGGGTGGGTGTGGTGGAAGCCATGATCTTTCCGGTCTGGGTGGGGGGAGGGCCCCCTGGCGGCGGTGCACCGGATCCCCTGGGTGGAGGGGAGGGTCCTCAGGCGCCGGGCAGTTCGGACGGGAACTGCCCGGCTCCGGAGGCTCAGTGATTAGGACAGCGACTTGATGACTTCGCGGACCTTGGCGTTGATCTCGGCCGGGATGGGCGCGTAGCCGTTCTCGGAGAGGACCTTCTGGCCCGCGTCCGAGGCGGTGTAGTTCAGGAAGGACTTGACCGTGGGGAGCGTCTCGGCCTTGTTGCCCTTGTCGCAGACGACCTCGTACGTCACCAGGACGATCGGGTAGGCACCCTCGGCCTTGGTGGTGTAGTCGAGCTTAAGCGCCAGGTCCGAGCCGGTCCCGGCGATCTTGGCGGCGGCGATGGCCTTGGAGGCGCTGTCGGAGGAGGCCTTGACCGGGGCGGCGGCGCCCGTGTTCACGTCGACCGTCTTGATGCCCTGGGCGCTGGCGTAGGAGAGCTCGAAGTAACCGATCGAGCCGTCCACCTGCTTGACCTGGGTGGCAACACCCGCGGAGCCGGAGGCGCCGAGGCCGCCCGGGGCCGGCCACTTCTTCGCGGCCTCGTACGTCCAGGCCTCGGGAGCGGCGGCCTTGAGGTACTTGCCGAGGTTCTCGGTGGTGCCCGAGTCCTCGGAGCGGTGGAAGTGCTGGATGGCGGTGGAGGGAAGCGTGACGCCGGGGTTCAGCTTCTTGATCGCCTCGTCGTCCCACTTCTTGATCTTGTCGTTGAAGATGTTGGCGATCGTGGCGGCGTCCAGGTTCAGCTTGTCCACGCCGGCGACGTTGAAGCCGAGGGCGATCGGGCCGCCGACCATGGGCAGGTTGATGCCCTGGCCACCGGTGCAGATCTTCTTCGACTCCTCGACGGCCTCGGGCTTCAGCGCGGAGTCCGAGCCGGCGAAACCGACGGTGCCCTGGTTGAAGGCGACGATGCCCTCACCGGAGGAGGAGGACTTGTAGTTGACCTCGACGCCGGAGCAGGCGGCCATGTAGTTCTTGACCCACAGGTCGATGGCGTTCTTCTGGGCGGAGGAGCCGGAGGCCAGGAGCTTGCCCTTGGCGTCGTCGCACTTGACGTCGCCCGCGGCGGCGGCCGACGGCTTGCCACTGGCGCCGCCATCCTTCGTCGTGTTGTCGTCCGAACCGCACGCCGTGAGGACCAGGGCGCCGGACACGACAAGCGCCCCGAGGGCGGAGGCACGAAGCATGTTCTTGCGCTGAAGCTTCACTTTTCGGGTGTTCCTTCCAGAAGCCGCCGGCCGCTTTCTGGTGTCGGGGCGGCGTGCGAAGAGGACTACGTCGGATTGCACGGCGTGTCATTCGATCTGGTGGCGACGCGCTCCGTGCACCACTGAAATTAGGCAGATCAGGTGAAGCGGCCGACCGGGGCAAGTGAACGGACGGTGAACCATGGCGGACGGCATGGTGTGGATGGCTGGGTTTGCTCCGGAGTGTCATCCGCCGTTGTCCCGTCGTTACCGTTATGTGACCGGCTCGAGGTGGCTGATTCCTTTCGGTCAGAGGGCGGGGGCCGCCGCGGGCTGCCACAGGTCCTGGAAGGTGAACCGGGCCGCCTCCACCTCGTGCCGCTGGTCCGCGTGCAGCACCCCCAGCGCGTACGCCGTCGCCGGCGCGATCCGCGGCGTGCGGGCCGCCGTCGCCGAGGCCGCCGCGGCCTCCGCGGCGTCGCGGTGGCGGTCCAGGGCGTCGCCTGCCGCAGCCAGGCGGGCCACGTCCTCGCCCAGGGCCTCCCGGGCGTAGCGGTGGACCCGCAGCAGCCGGCGCACCTCGTGCCAGGAGCCGTCCTGGTCGGGGTTGTACGGGTGGGCCTCGGCGGCGTGCGGCAGCGCCGAGACGGCCGTCGCCAGCCGGTTTCGGGCCACCTCCGCCAGCGGGACCAGGACCTCGTCCACCCGCCCCCGGGCCGCGACCGCGTCCAGCGGCACCTCGGAGGCCAGGACCGCCACCGCGTCCGCGACCGCGTGGAACCGGGACGAGCCCAGCGCCTGCAGGGTCGCCGAGTGGGCGCGGGTCCGGGCCAGCGTCAGCTGCCGCTCCAGCAGGGCGGCCGCCCGGGCCGAGCCCACCGTCAGCGCACCCGGGGCGCCGCGGGGCGCGGGCACCTCCGGCGAGCCCGACAGCCGGTGCAGGGCGTCCAGCAGCCGGGTCAGCCGGGCGGCGTACGCGTGCTCGTCCGCCAGGGTCGAGGACAGCCACACCAGCTCGGTGCGCAGTCCGTCGGCCCAGGAGGACTCGGTCACCACCCGGAAGGTGGCCAGGGATCCGCTGATCCGGCGCGCAGCCCCCCGCAGGCTGCGCGCCGCATCGCTGCCCTCCGCGGCGTCGGCCCCGCTCTCCTCGTGCAGGCGGAGCCCGCGCAGGAAGGCGGTGGCCTGGGCCCGCAGGTACGTGCCGAGCACGTCACCCGCGGAGCCTTCTCCACGCGCTGTCAGGTCATGGTTTGGCAGAGCCACGCCGGCGCCTCCGGGCGTCTATGAGCATCTCCTGAACGTGCCGCAGCGGCTGGCCTTCGTGGTCCGTGCTGTGCCGGGTCCATTCGCCGTCCGGGCCCAGGTGCCAGGAGGAGGTGGCGTCGGACATCCCGGTCTCCAGCATCCGGTCCAGTGCCGCGCGGTGGGCCGGGTCGGCGACCCTGACCAGTGCCTCGATGCGGCGGTCGAGGTTGCGGTGCATCATGTCGGCGCTGCCGATCCACACCTCGGGCTCGCCGCCGTTGCCGAAGGCGAAGACCCGGGAGTGTTCCAGGAAGCGGCCGAGGATCGAGCGGACCCGGATGTTCTCCGAGAGCCCGGGGACCCCGGGACGCACGGCGCAGATGCCGCGGACCCAGATGGCGACGGGCACTCCCGCCTGGGAGGCCCGGTAGAGCGAGTCGATCAGGGCCTCGTCGACGATCGAGTTCATCTTGAGGCGCACGTACGCGGGGCGGCCGGCCCGGTGGTGGGCGGCCTCCTTGTCGATCCGCGTGATCAGTCCGTCGCGCAGCGAGCGCGGCGCGACGATCAGCCGGCGGTAGGTCTCGCGGCGCGAGTACCCGGACAGCCGGTTGAAGAGGTCGGAGAGGTCCGCGCCGACCTGGGGGTCGGCGGTGAGCAGGCCGAGGTCCTCGTACAGGCGGGCGGTCTTGGGGTGGTAGTTGCCGGTGCCGACGTGGGAGTAGCGGCGCAGCGTGTCGCCCTCCTGGCGGACGACGAGCGACAGCTTGCAGTGGGTCTTCAGGCCCACCAGGCCGTAGACGACGTGGCAGCCGGACTCCTCCAGCTTGCGGGCCCACTTGATGTTGGCCTGTTCGTCGAAGCGGGCCTTGATCTCGACGAGTACGAGGACCTGCTTGCCGGATTCGGCGGCGTCGATCAGGGCGTCCACGATCGGGGAGTCGCCGGAGGTCCGGTACAGCGTCTGCTTGATCGCGAGGACGTCCGGGTCGGCGGCGGCCTGCTCCAGGAAGGCCTGCACCGAGGTGGAGAAGGAGTCGTACGGGTGGTGCAGCAGCACGTCCCGCTCGCGCAGCGCGGCGAAGATGTCGGGCGCGGACGCGGACTCGACCTCGGCGAGGTCGCGGTGGGTGCCGGCGACGAACTTGGGGTACTTCAGCTCGGGCCGGTCCAGCGAGGCGATGCCGAAGAGGCCGGTCAGGTCCAGCGGGCCGGGCAGCGGGTAGACCTCGGCGGCGGAGACGTTCAGCTCCTGCACGAGGAGGTCCAGGATGCCGGGGTCGATGGACTCCTCGACCTCCAGGCGCACCGGCGGGCCGAAGCGGCGCCGCATGAGCTCCTTCTCCAGGGCCTGGAGCAGGTTCTCGGCGTCGTCCTCCTCGACCTCGAGGTCCTCGTTGCGGGTCACCCGGAACATGTGGTGCGCGAGCACCTCCATGCCGGGGAAGAGCTCCTCCAGGTGCGCGGCGATGACGTCCTCGAGGGGGACGTAGCGCTGCGGGGAGGCCTCCAGGAAGCGGGAGAGCAGCGGCGGGACCTTGACGCGGGCGAAGTGGCGGTGGCCGGTGACCGGGTTGCGTACGACGACGGCCAGGTTCAGCGAGAGCCCGGAGATGTACGGGAACGGGTGCGCGGGGTCCACGGCCAGCGGGGTGAGCACCGGGAAGATTTGGTTCCGGAACAGCGTGAAGAGGCGGGCCTGCTCCTTCTCGGTGAGGTCCGGCCAGCGGATGAGGTGGATGCCCTCCTCGGCGAGCTGCGGGGAGATGTCCTGCTGGAAGCAGGCGGCGTGCCGGGCCATGAGCTCGCGCGAGCGCGTCCAGATCAGGTCGAGCACCTCGCGGGGCTGCAGTCCGGAGGCCGACCGGGTGGCGACGCCGGTCGCGATGCGGCGCTTGAGGCCGGCGACGCGGACCATGAAGAACTCGTCGAGGTTGCTCGCGAAGATCGCCAGGAAGTTGGCGCGCTCCAGCAGCGGGGTCGCCGGATCCTCGGCCAGCTCCAGCACCCGCTCGTTGAAGGCCAGCCAGCTGCGCTCGCGGTCGAGGAACCGCCCCGGGGGGAGCTCGCCGCCCTCTTTGTCGTCGTAGGCGTCCAGGTCGGCGTCGAGATCGGGTGCGAGCCCGGGCCCCTGGCCGGAAAGCGGGCGGTGCGCGGCTATGGAGCCGATCCGCGCAGGCTTGGCCGCCGGGCCGGGAGAGGCGGCGGGGGAGGTGTGAGACGGGTGCTGGGCGGGGACCTCGGTGGGGCCTGCGCTGGGCTGGTGGCTCATGACTCCATTGTTCCGCGCAAGCGGCAGGACAGGCGCGTCGGAAGTGGTCGCCGTCAGTCGGAGTCGGGGCTGCATGCGGGGAGAGTCGCAAGCGCGTCTTAAGGTCCGGTGAATGGCGCATGGCTTCCAGGCTCCGGGTGGTGCACGAGTACGTCTTTTCCGCGCCCGGAATACACCCGTACGGGCCCCGCGCGCTCCCGGCGCTCCCGTACGGGCTTCCCCCCGGGGCTGTGGATCAGCTCTCGGTGCGGTACATCAGGTCGACCTCGTGGGTGCTGAAGCCGAGGCCCTCGTAGACGGCGAGGGCCGCCGGATTGTCGGCGTCCACGTACAGCATCGCGGTGGGCAGGCCCGCCCCGGCGAGGTGGTGCAGGCCGATCGCGGTGAGGGCCTTGCCGAGGCCGCCGCCCTGGGCGCCGGGGCGGACGCCGAGCACGTAGACCTCCCCGAGCCGCTCCTCGGCGTGGACCTTCGTCCAGTGGAAGCCGACGAGCTCCCCGTCCCGCTCGGCGAGGAAGAAGCCCTTGGGGTCGAACCACGGCTGCGCGATGCGGTCGTTCAGGTCCCGCTGGGTCAGCGCGCCCTGTTCGGGGTGGTGGGCGAAGGCCGCCGCGTTGACCGCGAGCCAGGACGCGTCGTCCTCGCCGGGCACGAAGGTGCGTACGGTCACCCCGGCCGGCAGCACCACCTCGGGCAGCGGGGGGCCCTCCGGGCCGAGCGGGCGGCGCAGCTGGCGCAGCTCGCGGAACAGGGTCAGGCCGAGGACCTGTGCGAGGTGGCGGGCGGCCGACTTGCCGCCGTGCGCCCACACCCGGATCCGCTTGCCGGAGGCGGCCAGCAGGGCCGAGCCCAGGGCCCGCCCGTGCCCGCGCCCGCGCAGCGCGGGGTGGACGACGAGCTCGGCGGCGGGGGCCTCCACCGGGTCGGTGTCCTCCAGTTGCCCGTATCCGGCGAGCCGGCCCTTCTCGGTGAGCAGGAAGTGCCGGATCCCCTCGCGGCGCCCGCCGCGCAGCTGGAGGCGGCCCTGCTCGGACACGGCGGTGGTGCCGTCCGTGCGCGCTGCGTCCTCGATGAGGTCGAGCACGGCCGCGGCCTGTTCCTCCGTCAGCTCGTCGAGGGTCTCAATCTGGCGTCCCGGCTCGAGGGCCGCTGCTGCGTCGTCAGTCATACGTCGAGCGTACGACCGTGGAAGGCGCCTGCGGTGGTGTGCGTGCAGCGGGCCGACGGTGAGCCGTCTTCTGCGTGTAACCAGTCCGACACCCGTACCCCCTGTCGTGCTACGCGCGTTGACCATAGGCTGCCGCCGACCTCCCGAGTTTTACCGCTGTCCAAAAGGGGACTAAATGTCAGCGACGCCACAACGGCACCGCCGAACCCGCCGGTTGACCTTCGCCGCCATCGCCGTCACGGCCGGTGCCGGGGCGATGGTCGCGGCCGCACTGCCGGCCGGTGCCGCGAGTGGTGGCGGTGCCGGCAAGAGCCGCACCGTCGATGTGCAGATGCTGTCGTTCAACGACTTCCACGGCACGCTGGAGCCCCCGCAGGGCTCCTCCGGCACCGTGATCGAGCGTCAGGCCGACGGCACCACCAAGGCGATACCCGCCGGTGGTGTCGAGTACCTGGCGACCGGCCTGCGCGAGGCCCGCAAGGGCCACGAGTACTCCGTCACGGCCGCGGCCGGCGACATGATCGGCGGCAGCCCGATGCTGTCCGGTCTCTTCCACGACGAGCCCACCGTCGAGGCGCTGAACAAGCTGAAGCTGGACGTCAGCAGTGTCGGCAACCACGAGTTCGACGAGGGCAAGACCGAGCTGCGCCGCATGGCGTACGGCGGCTGCCACCCGGTCGAGGGCTGCTTCGAGTTCGGCAAGGAGTTCACGGGCGCCGAGTACAAGTACCTCGCGGCGAACGTCACGGACGAGAAGACCAAGCGTCCGCTGCTGAACCCCACCTTCATCTGGCAGAAGGGGGACGTGAAGATCGGCTTCATCGGCGTCACCCTGGAGGGCACGCCGGACGTCGTGACCGCCGACGGGGTCAAGGGCCTCAAGTTCGGCGACGAGGTCGAGACGATCAACAAGTACGCCGCCGAGCTGAACAAGCAGGGCGTCAAGTCGATCGTCGCGCTCATCCACGAGGGCGGCCTGCCCGCGAACGGCGCCTACAACTACGACTGCGACTCCCCGGGCGCCGGCGCCGGCATCTCGGGCGCGATCGTGGACATCGCCAAGAACGTGGACCCGAAGGTCGACGCGCTGGTGACGGGCCACACGCACCAGGCGTACGCCTGCAACATCCCGGACCCGGCGGGCAACCCGCGCATGGTGACCTCGGCCGCCTCCTACGGCCGCCTGTTCACGGACACCACGCTGACGTACGACCGCCAGACCAAGGACATCGTCCGCACGGCGGCGCTCGCGCCGAAGCCGGTCAACAAGGTCGTCAGCCGGGACCAGCCCAAGGCCCCGGACATGACCGAGCTGATCACCCGCTGGAACGCGCTGGCCGCCCCGGTCGCCAGCCGTCCGATGGGCTACATCTCGGCGGACATCGCGGGCCGCGGCTCCGAGGCGCCCGAGAAGCCGCTCGGCGACCTGATCGCCGACGCGCAGCTGGAGGCCACGGCCCCGGCGGCCAAGGGCGGTGCGCAGCTGGCCATCATGAACCCGGGCGGCATCCGTGCCGACCTGGCCTACAAGGCCGCGGGCGCCGAGGGCGACGGCGTCGTGACGTACGGCGAGTCCTACACGGTCCAGCCGTTCAACAACCTGATGAACATCGTCGACCTGACGGGCGCGCAGCTGATCACCGCGCTCCAGCAGCAGGTCAGCGGTACGGTCAACGGCCCGAACCCGAAGATCCTCCAGGTCTCGAAGGGCTTCACCTACACCCTGGACATGACGAAGACGGGCGCGGACCGCATCGTCGTGGACTCGGTGAAGCTGAACGGCGCGGCGATCGACCCCGCCAAGACCTACCGGGTCGCGATGAACGAGTTCCTCGCGGGCGGCGGTGACGGCTTCACCGTCCTGAAGGAGCACAAGAACAAGCTGGTCGGCGTGCCTGACCTGGAGGCGTTCAACGCCTACCTGGGGAAGTCGACCGCGGCCGCTCCGATCGCCCCGCCGGCGGCGGACCGCATCACGGTCGTCAAGTAACACCTGCGACGGTCTGAACATCACACCAGCCGCACCCGAAGGGGCGGCGGGCCCTGCGGCCCGCCGCCCCTTCGGCGTTCGCCCCGCACCCCCGTGGCGGGGCGAACGCGGCCGTCAGAGCGTCGCGAGGAACTTCGCCACGGCCCCGTGGAAGCCCGCGGGGTCCGTGAACGGCACGAAGTGGTCCCCCTCCAGGGGCGCGTACGAGGTCCCGGGCCGCCGGGCGACCATCGCGTCGGCGGTGTCCTGGCGGAGCGACTGGCTGCCGGTGCCGTGGATCAGCACGGCCGGGCAGGTGCTCGCGAGCCAGGCGTCCCAGTGGTCGCCGCGGCAGCCTTCGATGGAGTCGAGCATGTCCTGCGGGTGGAACGGCAGCCGCCAGCCCGCGCCGGCGGGGAGCGGGCGCAGCACCCGATCGACGAACCGGGAGCCCACCGGCCCGGCCGCGGCGAGGAGCTCCTCGCGGGTGGCAGCGGTGTACCGCATGTCCCGGAGGAAGTCGAAGACCGCCCCTTCCGGGACGGGGTGGACCTCGACGGTGGTGTCCACGGCGACGAGCGCCGAGATCCGGTGGGGGTGGGCGGCGGCCAGGTGGACGGCGTTGAGCCCGCCGAGGGAGTAGCCGAGCAGGGCGACGGGGGCGTCGAGGCCGAGGTGGTCGAGGAGCGCGACGGCGTCGGAGACGTATCCGGCGCGGCCGTAGTCGCAGGCCCGGTCGGAGTCGCCGTGGCCGCGCTGGTCGGGGGCGATGACCCGCCACGCGTCGTCCAGGGTGTCGGCGAGGCCGGCGAAGGCGAGGCCTTCGGACAGGCCTCCGTGCAGGGCGAGCAGCGGGCGGCCCGGGCCGCCGAAGTCCCGGTACGACAACGTGCGGCCGTCGATCGTCAGCGTGTGGCGCATGGTTCCGCTCTCCCCTGTGTGTCCTGCGGTGACGGTGGCGCATCCGAGCCTGCCAGGATTTGGGCAGGTGCGCAATACGTTTGTATTGGGCGCTTGCGCAATATCGTGCGCGGCTACGATCCCGGCATGGGAAATCGCGAGGACCTGCTGGCCGGAGCGCGCCGCTGCCTGGAGGAGAAGGGGTACCTGCGCACGACCGTGCGCGACATCGCCTCGGCGTCGAAGGTGAGCATGGCCGCGATCGGCTACCACTTCGGCTCGCGCGAGGCCCTGCTCAACCTCGCCCTGTTCGCCGCCATGGACGAATGGGCCGCCGGGTCCGGCCGGCTCGCCGGCCAGGGCGACACCACCGAGGAGCGGTACGCCGACACCTGGGACCGCAAGATCCAGGACTTCGGCGACATGCGCTGGCTGTGGATCGCCAACGTCGAGGCCTTCGTCCACGCGCAGTCCTCGCCCGAGCTGCTCGCGGCCCTCGCCGAGGGGCAGCGCCGCTCCCGCCGCATGGTGGCCGCGCAGCTGCGCGGGGTCCCCGAGGACGCGGTCGCCGAGGAGGACGTACGGGCCCTCGGGTCGGTGCACATCGCGCTGCTGACCGGGGTGATGGTGCAGACCCTGACGGACCCGGAGCAGGCCCCGAGCGGCCGGGAACTCGCCCAAGGCCTGCGCGCCATGGCCGAGTTGCTCGAAAGGTGAGGGCTACCGAAGGGTAGTAAAGGCCGGTCCCGCACGCCAGAATCCGGAGGCACGTCCCAGCCGTGGCTGGGAATCCATCACCGGGTCGGCAAAGGGGCGGACATGGCACTGGATCGTCGGGCATTTCTGGTCGGGGCGATGGCGGCGGGCGCGGGCGCGGCCGTGGGCCTCGGAGCGGCGGCCCCGGCCTCCGCACGCACGCTCGCTGCGCGCGGCGCCCTCGGTACGCAGGACTGGATGGCCGGGCTCGGGGACGCGACCGCGCTGCAGCGCATGACCATCCCCGGCACGCACGACTCGGGCGCCACCAAGGGCGGGCTCTACGTCGCCTGCCAGAACACCTCGATCGCCCAGCAACTCGACTCCGGGATCCGCTTCCTCGACGTCCGCTGCCGCGTCACGGGCGGCTCGTTCGCCATCCACCACGCGGCCTTCTTCCAGGACCTGATGTTCGGGGACGTCCTCGTCGCCTGCGCGAACTTCCTCGCCGCGCACCCCTCCGAGACCGTGCTGATGCGGCTCAAGCAGGAGTACTCCGAGGACAGCGACGCCACCTTCCGCGCCGTCTTCGACGACTACCTCGACCACCGGGGCTGGCGCCCGCTGTTCCGGATCGCCGACACCCTGCCCGCCCTCGGCCAGGCCAGAGGCAAGGTGGTCCTGCTCGCCGACAACGGCGGCCTGCCCGGCCTGCGCTACGGCGACGGCAACGTCTTCGACATCCAGGACGACTGGAACGCCGAGCCCTTCGCCAAGCGCGGCAAGATCGAGAACCAGTTCCGCCGGGCCGTCCAGCAGCCCGGCAAGCTCTTCGTGAACTACACCAGCACTTCGGCGTACATGCCGCCGCGCTGGAACTCCGACCGGCTGAACCCGCAGGTGCACTCGTTCGTCGACGGCGGGGAGCTGGCCGGCCGGACCGGGCTCGGCATCGTCCCGATGGACTTCCCGAACACCCGCTCCGGCCTGGTCGCCTCCCTGATCCGGCACAACTGACGGCCGGGCCTGTCCGGCCCCGGCCCGGTCCCGGCTAGGCGGCCGGGTCCGGCCGGTCGGCTGGCGGCGGGGTCGGGGCGCCCGGGATGCGCAGGAGAGCCTCCGTGCCCGGGCCGCCGTCCGACGGGGCGCGCAGCTCGGCGCTGCCGCCCGCGCGCTGCGCCGTGCGGGCCACGATCGACAGCCCGAGTCCGCTGCCCGGCAGGGCCCGGGCCGACGGGGACCGCCAGAACCGCTCGAACACGTACGGGAGGTCCTCGGCCGGGACACCGGGACCGTGGTCGCGCACGGTCAGCTCGCCCGCCCGCAGCGAGACCTCCACCGCCCCGCCCGGCGGGCTGAACTTCACCGCGTTGTCCAGCACGTTGACCACCGCCCGCTCCAGCGCCGCCGCCTCGCCCCGCACGTACCAGGGCTCCAGATCGGACGCGAAGTCCAGCTCCGGGCCGCGCAGCCGGGCCCGGGACAGCGCGCTCTGCACGATCTCCTGCAGCGCCACCACCTCCAGCCTGGCGGGCGGGGCGGCGTCCGGGCGGGACAGCTCCTGCAGGTCCCCGATCAGCGCGGCCAGCTCCGTCATCTGCGCCTTGACCGAGGCCAGCAGCTCCTTGCGGTCCTCGGGCGGGATGGCGCGGCCGGTCTCCTCGCTGCGCGCCAGCAGCTCGACGTTGGTCCGCAGCGAGGTCAGCGGCGTGCGCAGCTCGTGGCCGGCGTCCGCGATCAGCTGGGCCTGCCGCTCCTGGGAGGAGGCGAGGGCCGCCGTCATGGAGTTGAAGGACCGCGACAGGCGGGCGATCTCGTCGTCGCCCTCGTCGGGGATCCGTACGGTCAGGTCCTCGGTCCGGGCGATGTGCTCGACGGCGCCCGTCAGCTCGTCGACCGGCCGCAGCCCCGTACGGGCCACCCACAGGCCGGCGACGCCCGCGCCGGCCACCCCGATCCCGGAGACCAGGATCAGCACCCAGGCCAGCGTGGACAGCGGTTTGTCGATGTCGGCCAGCGGCCGGGCCACCGAGACCGCGAAGACCGGGGCGCCGGGCTGGGTCTGCGCCGCGAAGGTGTAGACGCGCATCCCGACGCCTTTGTCGGTCGTCGCGTCGTGCAGCGCCTTGGCCTTGCGGCCCGCCGCGACCTGCTCGTCCGTATCGGTCACCGGCAGGTCGGTCTGCCCGCTCACCCAGCAGTGACTGCCGTCCGCGGTGACGATCTGGACCGTGGCGTTCAGCTTCTCGGCGATGTCCTGCTGGGCCTGCGTCGGCGGGCGGGCCGGACAGCCCTGGCGCAGCCGTTCCAGCACCTGCGCGGTCGGGTTGGTGGACATCAGCGACTGGTTCAGCTGGTTGCCCAGCTGGGCCTGCACCATCACCCACGACACCGCGGACACGGTGGCCACGGCCAGGGCCACGGCCGTGGCCACCAGCAGGGCGATGCGGGAGCGCAGCGGGAGCGCGCGGAATCTGGCCGCCGGGCTCATTCGGGCCCTCCGGAGTCGCCGGCCCCGGCGGCGCGCAGGACGTAGCCCACCCCGCGCACGGTGTGGACCAGGCGGGGCTCGCCGCCGGCCTCGGTCTTGCGGCGCAGGTACATGACGTACACGTCCAGGGAGTTGGAACTGGGCTCGAAGTCGAAGCCCCAGACGGTCTTGAGGATCTGCTCGCGGGTCAGCACCTGGCGCGGGTGCGCCAGGAACATCTCGAGCAGGGTGAACTCGGTGCGGGTCAGCTCCACCTGGCGCCCGGAGCGGGTGACCTCGCGGGTGGCGAGGTCCATGCGCAGGTCGCCGAAGGCCAGGGTGTCCGTCTCCTCGGCTTCGCCGCCGCCGGGCCGCGGGGCGGCGTACGCGCTGCGGCGCAGCAGGGCGCGGACGCGGGCGAAGAGCTCGTCGAGCTCGAAGGGCTTGACGAGGTAGTCGTCGGCGCCCGCGTCGAGGCCGGTGACGCGGTCGCCGACGGTGTCGCGGGCGGTGAGCATCAGGATCGGGGTGGTGCTGCCGGAGGCGCGCAGCCGGCGGGCCGCCGTCAGGCCGTCCATCCGGGGCATCTGGATGTCGAGGACGATCAGGCCGGGATCGTAAGAGGCCGCCTTGTCGAGGGCGTCGAGCCCGTCGACGGCGGTCTGCACGGCGTACCCCTCGAAGGCGAGGCTGCGGCGCAGCGCCTCCCGCACGGCGGGCTCGTCGTCGACGACGAGGATGCGGTGCGGGTCGCCTTCGGCCGGATTCATCTGCGGTCCCCCAGGGGTCGTGGTCGGTCGTACCAGGCTCGCACGGGACGCCTAGTACGAGGTCCCGAAGCCGTCGGCGGCGCTGCCGCTGTTGTTGCTGCTGCCGCTGTTGCCGGTACCGGTACCGCCCTTGCGCAGGGAGGCCAGGTCGGCCTTGATGGTGTTCACCGGGATGGCGAAGCCGAGGCCGACGCTGCCGGCGGTGGAGCCGTCGCTCGAGGGGGAGTAGATCGCGGAGGGCATGCCCACGATCTCGCCGTTCATGTTGACGAGGGCGCCGCCGGAGTTGCCGGGGTTGAGCGAGGCGTCCGTCTGGACGGCCTTGTACGAGGTGGTGTTCGACCCGGTGTTCCCGTTGAACTGCTGACCGTCGTACGAGAACGGCCAGCCGCCGTTGCTCCGCTGCCGCTGGGGCGCCTGCTGCTCGGACTTGGGCACGTTGACCTCGCGGTTCAGGGCCGAGACGATGCCGCTGGTGACCGTGCCGGTGAGGCGGTCGGGGGAGCCGATGGCGACGACCTGGTCGCCGACCTTGAGGCCGTCGGAGTCCCCGAGCTTGGCCGGCTTGAGGTTGCTCGCGCCTTGGAGCTTGATGAGCGCGAGGTCCTTGTCGGGGTCGGTGCCGACGGTCTTGGCCGGGTACTTCTTGCCGTCGCTCATCGTCACCTGGATCTCGGTGGCGCCGTCGATCACGTGGTTGTTGGTGACGATCTCGCCGTCTGCGGTGACCACGATGCCGGAGCCGGTGCCCTGGCCGGAGCCGGTGCGGGTGTCGATCCGCACGACGGAGGGGCTGACGTTCTCGGCGACTCCGGAGACGGTCCCGCTGTTGGACTGCGAGACGTTGGTGCCGGTGACGCCGCCGCCGCTGCGGGCCTGGCTGTCGAGCAGCTGCTGCACGGCGGCGGCGGTGCCACCCCCGACGACGGCGGCGGCCAGCGCCACGGCGACGAGCAGTGCGACGGGCCGCTTGGCCCGGGCCGCGTGCGCGGGCCCCTCAGGGGGCGCGGTGGTTGCGGGGGCTGCCGGGGGCTGGTGCGCCTCGTGCCAGCCGGGCGCCGCCGGGGGCGGGTAGGCGGGCGGCGGCGGGTAGGCCCCGCCGAGGGGCGCGCTCTGGGCCGGGCCGTTCTCCTGCGGGTACTCGCCGTCGCGGCGGAAGCTCTCGGTCATGACCACGACTCTGTCCCCGGATCATGAGAGCTTCCTGAGTCCCCCCTGAGAACCCCGACAGAACCGCGTATGCCCGACATGAACCGGCCGGCCCGACCGCATCAGGTGCAGGGGGTCACCACCCCGTCCAGGGGTCGACGGACGGAGTCCGCCGCGTGGAAAGTCAGTGGCAGCCGCAGGAGCGGCGGATCACCAGGGCCGACGGGAACTGCTTCAGGCGTTCGCGGCGGGAGCCGGCCACCCGCAGGGCGTCGTCCAGGACGAGGTCGACCGCCGCGCGGGCCATCGCCGGGCGGTCCGAGGCGATCGTCGTCAGCGGCGGGTCCGTCAGGGCCGCCTCCTTGACGTCGTCGAAGCCGGCCACCGCCAGCTCCCCCGGCACGTCGATGCGCAGCTCCCGCGCAGCCCGCAGCACGCCGATCGCCTGGTCGTCCGTCGCGCAGAAGATGGCCGGCGGCCGGTCCGGGCCGGAGAGGACCTCCAGCGCGACGCGGTACGCGTCGTACCGGTTGTAGGGGGCCTCGAAGAGGCGGCCTTCCGTCGAGCGGCCCGACTCCTGCATCGCCCGGCGCCAGCCCTCGACGTGGTCGGCGACCGGGTCGCCGACCGACGGGGTGTTCTCCACCCCGCCGATGCAGGCGACGTACTCGTGCCCGTGCTCGAGCAGGTGCCGGGTGGCGAGCTGCGCGCCGCCGATGTCGTCCGTGACGACGGCGACGTCGTCGATCGCCTCCGGCCGCTCGTGCAGCAGCACCACACGCGCGTCCCAGGCCTCGATCTCCGAGGCCGCCCGCTCGCTCATGCCCTGGCTGACCAGGATCAGCCCGGAGACCCGCATCCCCAGGAACGCCCGCAGGTAGTGCACCTCGCGCTCGTCCCGGTAGTCGGAGTTCCCGACCAGGACCATCTTTCCGCGCTCGGCGGCGGCCTGCTCGACCGCGTGCGCCATCTCCGCGAAGAACGGCTGGCGCGCATCCGGGACGATCATGCCTATGAGGTCGGTGCGCCGTGACGCCATCGCCTGGGCGACCCGGTCCGGGCGGTAGCCCAGCTCCTTGATCGCGGCGAGTACACGCTCGCGCGTGGCCGGGGCGACCGGCCGGGGTCCGTTGTTGATGACGTAGCTCACGACGGCGGTAGACGTACCCGCAAGTCGTGCAACGTCATCCCGCGTCACCTTGGCCACGCTCGGGAGTCTACGCGGGGTGACCTACCTCTGGGCAGGCCGTCCTGCCGACTGGACGATCACAGGAGGTTCCTCCATACGGGGGACACCGGCCGACGCCTGGGCCGACGCCTGGGCCGACGCCTGCGCCGCGGCCTTCGCCGCCGCCTCCGCTGCCGCCCGCTCCACCTTCTCAGGCGTGACGAAGCGGTAGCCGACGTTGCGGACCGTACCGATCAGCGACTCGTGCTCGGGGCCGAGCTTCGCGCGCAGCCGCCGTACGTGGACGTCCACCGTCCGGGTGCCGCCGAAGTAGTCGTACCCCCAGACCTCCTGGAGCAGCTGGGCCCGGGTGAAGACCCGGCCCGGGTGCTGCGCGAGGTACTTGAGGAGCTCGAACTCCTTGAAGGTGAGGTCGAGGACCCGCCCCTTCAGCTTCGCCGAGTACGTCGCCTCGTCGACCGACAGGTCGCCGTTGCGGATCTCCATCGGGGAGTCGTCGGAGCCCAGCTGCTGGCGGCCGGTGGCCAGGCGCAGCCGCGCCTCGACCTCGGCCGGGCCCGCGGTGTCGAGGAGGACGTCGTCGATGCCCCAGTCGGCGGTGACGGCGGCGAGGCCGCCCTCCGTGACGACGAGGATCAGCGGACAGCCGGGGCCGGTGGACCGGAGCAGCTGGCACAGCGAGCGCACCTGCGGCAGATCGCGGCGGCCGTCGACGAGGATGACGTCCGCGCCGGGGGTGTCCACGAGCGCGGGGCCCTCGGCGGGGGCCACCCGGACGTTGTGCAGCAGCAGGCCGAGGGCGGGCAGCACCTCGGTGGACGGCTGCAGGGCATTGGTCAGCAGCAGGAGTGAGCTCATGCCCGACCACCTGCCCAGGTCGGGCGGTTTTGCACGGTTCGCTGGTCCATCACGTCGGTTCCTCCTCGGTCCCGTCGAGGACTTTCGCGGTACTGCTTCGTACGTGGTGCGTGTGGCGCCTCGCCGGTCCCCGCGCCCTGAGGCCCGGAAGGACACCACTGTTCTCGGTCCGTTCAACGTGCTGAAAGCACAAAAGGACCCGGGGGCAACGTTGCCCGGATCCTCTCGCCAGCAGAATAGCCCACCCGCCGGTGCGGGGCCGAGGCTTCGGCCTCCGCGCTTCTGTGGTTCCTGCCACCCCCACGCCCAGCTTATGCCCCGGTTTCACCGGATCGATGGACGTACGGCAGGCCGCCCGGGCGCACGCCGGGCGCGCGCAGGCGCACCGGATCAGCGGGCGGGAGGGGTCATCATGGAGGCCGACGGTAAAGAGCCGACGATAGGAGCTGCAGTGGCAACCGGAACCATCCGCTACTGGGCGGCGGCCAAGGCCGCGGCCAAGACGGCGGAGGAGCCGTACTCGGCGCAGACACTGGCCGAGGCGCTCGACGCCGTGCGGGAACGCCACCCCGGTGAGCTGACCCGGGTCCTGCAGCGCTGCTCCTTCCTCGTGAACGAAGAGCCCGTGGGCAAGCGCCCGCACGATGCCGTTCCGCTGACCGAGGGGGGCACCGTCGAGGTGCTCCCGCCGTTCGCGGGCGGGTGAGCGGAAACCGATGAGCACTCCCGAGGAACAACAGCACCAGCACCAGCAGCACCAGCAGCGCCAGCAGGACCCGTACGGGACCCAGACCTGGCAGTCGGACACCTGGGACACCGGCTACCAGCCGGTCCAGGAGGTCCAGCAGGTCCAGCCGCCGCTGGGTGCGCTGCCCGGCCAGCCCGTGGCCCCCGAGGGCTGGTTCCACGACGTGGCGCCCTCCCCCCAGGCGCAGGCCCCCCAGGCCCAGGCCCCCGAGGGCTGGTCCCAGGGCGGCGCCGGTGCGCCGTGGCCGGACGGGTCCGGCGCCGTGGCCGAGCAGGCGTACCTGCCGCCCTACCCGGGCCCGGCGGCAGCCGACCCGCAGCCGCAGCCGGCCGCTCCCGAGGGCTGGTTCCGCGACGAGGCGCCGGCCGCGCCGGCCCCGGCCCCCGCGGCCGAGTGGACGCCGAGCGGCGGTCCGGGTGCGTCGTGGGCCGAGGGTTCCGCCGCCGAGCAGACGGCCTACCTCCCGCCCCAGGCGGCCGGTGCCGCCGAGCAGACGGCCTACCTCCCGCCGTACCCCGGACCCGAGGCTGCGGCGGCCGCCGGAGCGGCGCAGCCCCCGTACTCGTCGCCGTACCCCGGCCGGGCCGCGGCCGGGCATCAGCCCGCCGCCGCGGCCGCCGAGACCGCGTACCTGCCGCCCTATCCCGGCCCCGATGCGGTCGACCCGCAGGCGCAGGCGCAGCCCATGGCGCCCGAGGGCTGGTTCCGCGACGAGGCTCCCGCCGCCCCGGTCCAGGACCCCGCTGCCGGCTGGGCGGCGGGCGGGGGCTCCGGTGCGGCCTGGGGCGACGGGTCCGCCGCCGAGCAGACGGCCTACCTCCCGCCGCAGGCCGCCGCCCCCGTGGGTGACGCGGCCGAGCAGACCGCCTTCCTGCTGCCGTACCCCGGCCCCGGCCCCGAGGAGCCGGCGGCCGCCACGGCCGCCCCCGCGGCACGGCCCGCCGACGCCCCTGCCGGTCCCGAGGTCCCGGGCGAGGAGCCCGCGTACTCCCCGCCCACCCTCGCCGGCAACACCGTGCGGGCCGTGGACCCCGCCCAGGCGCGCGCCGAGGGCCGGTCGCCGATCATCGACCCAGGCCCGCAGCCGGCCATACTGACCGCCGCCCTCGGGCTGCTGCTGGCCGGCGCCGCCGCCGTCGGGGACCTCGCGCTGCTCGCCCCGCTGGTCGCCCTCCAGGCGCTCACTGCGGCCGGCTGGTTCCGGCTCAACGGCATGTGGCCCGCCCGGCAGGGCATCGCCCTCGCCTTCCTCGGGGCGCTCGTCGCCGACGGCGCCGTGCTCGCCGTGGACGACTCGTACGGCCCCGGCGCGATCATCGGCACCCTCGGGGCCTGGGTGCTGCTCACGCTGGTCCTCCAGCTGCGCAGCCACGCCGACCCCGACGAGCGGATGTACGGGCTCATGGCCTCGGTGGCCTCCGCCGCGCTCGCCATCGCCTGCGCGGGCTACCTGGCCGCCGACTCCGCCGCCGTCAGCGTCGGCGCCGCCGCCGTGGCGGTCGCCGCGTTCACCCGCGCGCTGCCGCTGCCCACGCCTGCCTCCGTCGGCGTCTCGCTGGCCGCGGCCACCGGGGCCGGCATCGCGGTCGGCGGACTGACCTCCGTCGGGGTGGGCGGGGCGCTGGTCGGCCTGGTCGCCGGGGTGTGCGCGCTGATCGGGCTGCGCGTGGCCGCGTACGACTACCCGTCCAAGTTCGTCCACATGACGGCCGGTGTCGCGCTGCCGCTGGCGGCCGCCGCTCCCGCCGTCTACCTGATCGGACGGGTGGTCGGCTGACACCGGATCTCCCGTACGGGGGCCGACCGCGGCAGGCATCACACTGCCGCTGACGGCCCCCGTACGGCCGATCATGGTCCACTAGAACGCACGTACCGATCTACAGGGGGTGGGGCACGTGCGGTTCCTGCGTGTCGTTGTGATCATCGGAGTGGTGCTGGGCGCCCTTTTCGCGGGCGCCGACCGCTGGGCGGTCAACTATGCCGAGAACCGGCTGGCCGAGCGCATCCAGGCCCGCCAGGGGCTGGCGGGGAGCACGGAGGTGGACATCCACGGGTTCCCGTTCCTGACCCAAGCGCTCAGCCACGACCTCGACCGCGTCGACGTGAAGCTGAAGGGCGTCGAGGCCGTCTCGGACGGCCGCAAGACGCGGCTCTCGCAGCTCGACGCCACGTTCCGCAGCGTGAAGCTGAACGGGGACTACAGCGGGGGCACCGCCGAGCGGGCCGAGGGCACGGCCCTCGTCACGTACCAGGACCTGACCGAGGCCTCGCAGACCGGTGTGACGGTGACCTACGGCGGGGCGCCGGGCAAGGTCAAGGTCACGGCGGCCGTGGAGGTCCTCGGCCGCAAGCTCTCCCCCAGCGTGGTGTCGACGGTCACGCTCGTGGACGCCCCGGGCGGCGGCAAGACGGTCCGGGTCCGGGCCGACGAGGTGCCCGGTGAGGGCCTGCCCGGGATCGAGGGCGCGGTCCGCAAGAAGACCGACTTCGACCGCCGGCTCGACGGCGGACTGCCGTCCGGGCTCAAGCTGACCGCGCTGACCTCGGACGAGGCCGGCGTCCACCTCACGCTGAGCGGCTCGAACCTGGTGCTGGCCGGATCGTGAGACGGTACGGTCCGATCCGTAGAAGGACGGGCCGTACGAAGGCCCCCGGAGGCGGTGCGGCAGCCGCCCGGGGGCACGTTCATCCCACTATTCGGACGATCCTGTCTCGGAATATGACACGCCGGTGACAGGGCGGCCGATTCGTCCCTACGATCCATGGCTATGAAGCATCAGCAGGCGGACCTCACGAAGCGACGGGCAGTAGACCTGTGTCGCGTCGCCGCCATGCTCTGTCGATCCATGTGACCTGTGAGCGCTTCCGCTCCATCAGCCGGACGACCGTCCTTCCCGCGTGACCGCACCGCAGCCGCCCCCTCCTCTCCACTGACGCCTCCCCGCGCAGTGTCCGAGGGCGCACCCCGCAGCGGCACGCACCAGCAGCACCCAGCATCCGCAGACCGCTCCACAGCACCTGCACAGCACGTCCCGCCGCACACTGCCCCGGAGGAGAACACCATGAGCCGCAGCGACGTCCTCGTAGACGCCGACTGGGTCGAGGCCCACCTGAACGACGCCGACGTCGTGATCGTCGAGGTGGACGAGGACACGTCCGCGTACGACAAGAACCACATCACCAACGCCGTCCGGATCGACTGGAAGCAGGACCTCCAGGACCCGGTCCGCCGCGACTTCGTGGACCAGGAGGGCTTCGAGAAGCTCCTCTCCGCCAAGGGCATCTCCAACGGCGACACCGTCGTCCTCTACGGCGGCAACAACAACTGGTTCGCGTCCTACGCGTACTGGTACTTCAAGCTGTACGGCCACCAGGACGTCCGCCTCCTCGACGGCGGCCGCAAGAAGTGGGAGCTGGACTCCCGCGACCTGGTCGACGGCACCGAGGTTCCCGCCCGCCCGGCCACCCAGTACAAGGCCCAGCCGCAGGACGCCTCGATCCGCGCCTTCCGCGACGACGTCGTGGCCGCGATCGGCTCCCTGAACCTGGTCGACGTCCGCTCGCCCGACGAGTTCTCCGGCAAGCTGCTCGCCCCGGCGCACCTCCCGCAGGAGCAGTCGCAGCGCCCCGGCCACGTGCCGAGCGCCCGCAACATCCCGTGGTCGAAGAACGCCAACGACGACGGCACCTTCAAGTCCGACGAGGAGCTGACCGCCCTCTACGAGGCCGAGCAGGTCGACCTGTCGAAGGACACCATCGCGTACTGCCGCATCGGTGAGCGCTCCGCGCTGACCTGGTTCGTGCTGCACCAGCTCCTGGGCCAGGAGAACGTCAAGAACTACGACGGCTCCTGGACCGAGTACGGCTCCCTGGTCGGCGTGCCGATCGAGCTCGGCGCCAACAAGTAGATCCCGGGCACGCGACGCCCCGTAGACCGTACGACCTCTCTAGGACAGGACAGAGAACATGTGTGGAGCACAGATCGGCGGGCCCGACCTCGCGACGCTCAAGCCCGGTGAGACCGCCATCCAGGGTCAGGTGACCAAGGACGGCGAGCCCATCAGCGGGTACGTGCGCCTGCTCGACTCGACCGGCGAGTTCACGGCCGAGGTCCCGACCTCGGCGACCGGCCAGTTCCGCTTCTACGCGGCGACCGGCGCGTGGACCCTGCGCGCGCTGGTCCCCGGCGCCCAGGCGGACCGCGCCGTGGTCGTGGCCGAGGCCGGCGGCGTGACGGACGTGGCGATCGCGGTCTGACGACCGCGCTGCGCACGCAGCGGTAGAACCGGCCGGAGGGCCGCACCCCAGGGGGTTGGACGCCACTGGAACGGGGTGCGGCCCTTCGCGCCGTCCGCCTGCGGCTCTACCCTGGAGGCATGTACGCCCGGCGACGCCGCGTCTACTTCCTCCTCATGGGCGGATGCATCTTCCTGTTCGTCTCCGCCTGGTCCTTCGTGCGGCTGTTCTCGGTGGAGGCGGCCGTGGCCCTGTGCGTGGTCGCCATGGTCATCCCGCCGGTCGCCGCGATGATCGCGAACCGGCGCGGGCCGGACGACCGCTGGTGGGACGACCCCTCGGGGGACCCGAAGTCCGACGAGTGGTGGGACGAACTGGACGGAAAGCGGCGTCACGAGGATTGAAACCCCGAGACATCAAAACGTAATCAGCATTCGTACAACTGCTCCCCTCGCGGACGGGTCATGGGTACGCACGGGTAACCACCCAGTGCCTCGCGTCCTGTGGGGGGACTTCCTTGGAACACGAACAGACCCTTCCTGAGCAGCCGGAAGGGGAGGAGACCGCTGCCCGCCGCCCCCGCGGCCGCAGCCGCAGCCGTACGGTCCTCCTGATCGCCGGCGCCGTCGTACTCGGCGTGCTCGCGGGCACGGTCACCGGCTACGCGATCCAGTACGACCGCGAGCCCACCCCGCTGCCGCCGCTGGCGCAGCAGAAGATCGACCAGCCGAAGCCGCAGGCTCCGAACGAGTCGACGAGCGCCCGCGCCCTCAACGCCAACCGCTGGCACAAGACGGACGACGATCTGACGAAGCTGCTGATCGAGGCCCCGGCCGGGGTGGAGGTCCGCTCCTCGGGGGCGGTGTCCCCGGACGCGTTCTCGGCGGACTACTACGAGAAGCCGGGCGGCGGCCTTCGCAGCCAGCTCCGGCAGGACGTACGGCGGATCGCCGAGCTGGAGTGGGCGCAGGACGACCGGAACTTCGTCTCCGTCCGGCTCTTCCAGTACCGGGACCGCTCCGGTGCCGACTGGTACCAGCACGCCCACGGCTACCTGGTGGAGGAGCGGTACGCGGGCAACTCCGGCAAGGACCTGCCCGGCGTGCCCGCCGACTTCGGCCACCTGTGGGTGGACTCGGGGCAGCGGGAGAAGCCGGGCTACCTCCCGACGAAGTCGGCCCGGGTCCTCGCCCGGCGCGGCGACATCGTCATGGAGATCAGCTACATGAACAACCGCGGCGTCCTCGACGAGAAGGACGTCGTCGAGATCGCCAAGCGACAGTGGGAGCGGCTGTGAGCGACCTGCAGGACAGCAAGGACGTGACGGCCGCAGCGACCGGGCCGGCTGAGGCGACCGAGCCGGCCGCAGCGACCGAGGTGACTGCCCCCGAGGCGACTGCCTCCGAGGTGACGCAGGCCGCCGCGCCGCGGGCGCGGAGCCGCCGGACCGTGGCGCTGATCGCGGGCGGGCTCGGCATCGCCGTCCTCGCCGGAGGCGCCCTCTGGGCCGCCGGGCGGATCGCCGACGCCGACCGCACCGCGCCGACCCGGTACTGGGTCGCGGCGGGCGCCGATCCCAGGCCCACCGGTACGCCGGAACCGGTCGCGACCGTGCCGCCGAACGAGCTGACGGGCAAGCTGCTGCCGGTCACCGCCGAATTCGAGCTCGGCCCCGACCTCGACGCCGAGGGCAACGACTTCTACGTGTCGGGCGAGCGGGCGCTCCAGGCCGTCAAGGACGCGCGCACCGGGCTCTCCGGCGACGAGCGGGCGGAACGGGACAAGGTGCTGGCCGGCCTGAAGCTCAAAGGCGTGGCCGGACGCAGCTACCACCGGTCCAGCGAACAGCTGGTGATGGAGATCCAGCTCACCCAGGCCGACCCCCAGGCCCTCGCGAAGCTCTCCGAGTTCAGCAGGAAGATCCTCGAGCTGACCGGCGGCGGCCGCGACGCGCCGAAGATCGAGGGCTTCCCCGACGCCAAGTGCGCGCTGACGGTCCTCGGCAAGGAGAAGACGGAGGACCAGAACAAGATCGACACCATCGACTGCGAGGCCCTCCAGGGCGATGTGCTGGTGAGCTTCCGGATGTACGGGCCCAAGCCCTTGTCCGCGAACGACGCCGCAGGCCTGTTCAAGCAGCAGCTGAACCACCTGAAGTCCCCCGGGGAGTCCGTGTGACCGAGCAGAACACCGCCGACACCGGCCCCGTGGCAGACGCGCCCGACGCGCCCCCCGCGCCCGACGCGGAAACCGTCGTACCGGCCGCCCCCAAGGACCGCCGCAAGCTGTTCGCCGCCCTGCGCTGGACGGCCGCCGTCGTCGTCTTCGCCGCCGTCGGCACAGGTGTCGCGTACGGGATCGGCCGGGCCGAGCGCACCGACCTCCCCGGCCTGTCCACCAAGGACGACGGCCGCTGGGCCTACCCGGTCCTGGCCAAGCCCGCACTGCCCGCCGGCGCCCCGCTGCCCGCGGGCAAGGACAACAAGGACGAGACGCACTACGCGCCGCTCACCGGTCTGCTGCTGCCGGCGCCCGAGGGCGCCGAGCCGGATGCCGGGCTCAAGGCGGACAAGGGTCAGGTGGTGTCCACCGACGCCTTCCTGGAGGAGTACGCCCCCGACAGCCGGGCGAAGCTGAAGGAGGGCCTGGAGAACGAGGGGCTGCGCCAGATCGCGGCCCGCGGCTGGACCACCCCCGACGGCACGCGCACCCGCGTCTACCTGCTGCGCTTCCACTCCTCGGGCTTCGTGAACGCCTTCCGCGGCTGCGACATCAACACGCAGCTGGTCGGCGCCCCGGCCCTGGAGATGGACCTGGCCTGGAGCAAGGTCAAGAGCGCGCAGCCCAGCATGGCCGGGGAGGCGGTCAGCTACACCCTCAGCAGCGGCGGCACCAGCCTGTACCAGGAGCCCAAGCCCGCGAACGGGGACGAGCAGACCAAGCTCGGATGCCTCCAGGCGGGTGACGTCCAGGCCGTGATCCTCCAGACCCGCAAGGGCGAGGTGGCCACCGTTCCCTTCCACCAGACGGTGGTCCTGCAGAGCCAGCTGCTGGGCTGACCGCCCGCAGGAGGCGGCTGCGGCCTACCTCACGGAGTGCGCCGGTCCCCGGGCCAGTAGGCTTGGGGACCGGCCCCGTACACGCCCACATCACTCCGAGGAGCACCCCGTGCTTGAGGCATTCTTCACCTCCCTGCTGGTTCTGGTCTGCGTCGGCGTGCTCGCCTTCACCGGCCTCGCAGTGAAGAAGCTGTACCAGGGCCAGCGCTGATCTCCGATCGGCCGCCCTCCCGGACCCGGAACCCCTCCCCACAGATCGCCTGAGCAGCCACACATGATCCAGATCCCGTCCGACCTGAACCCGGGGCTCGTCCCCCTCGCCTTCCTCCTCGGTACTTGGGAGGGCGCGGGCGTCTTCGACTTCCCCGGTGAAGAGAAGTGCAACTTCGGCCAGGAAGTCGTCTTCAGCCACGACGGCCGGGACTTCCTGGAGTACACCTCCCACAGCTGGGTCCTCGACGCCGAGGGCAACAAGGTGCGGCCGCTGGAGTCCGAATCCGGCTACTGGCGCATCGACAAGGACCGCAAGGTCGAGATCGTCATGGTCCGCGACCAGGGCGTCGTCGAGGTCTGGTACGGCGAGCTCGCCGACCGGAAGCCCCAGATCGACCTGGTGACGGACGCCGTCGCGCGCACCGCGGCCTCCGGCCCGTACAGCGGCGGCAAGCGGCTCTACGGCTACGTGAAGAGCGACCTGATGTGGGTCGGCGAGAAGGCCACGCCGGACGTCGAGCTGCGCCCGTACATGTCGGCCCAGCTCAAGAAGGTCGTCACGCCCGAGGAGGTCGCCGAGATGGCGCGCAACCTCCCGGACATGCCGGACGACGGCATCGCCTTCTTCCGCTGACGGTGGCTTTCCACAGACTGTGCAAGAAGGGGACCACGGGCCGGCCCGTGGTCCCCTTCGCGCGCTTACACTGGCCGGGTGGGGAGCATCGGAGACACCGGCAGTGCTGACTGGAAGACCGACCTGCGGCAGCGCGGGTACCGGCTGACCCCGCAGCGCCAGCTCGTGCTGGAAGCGGTCGACACGCTGGAGCACGCGACCCCGGACGAGATCCTCGCGCACGTGCGCAAGACCGCCTCCGGAGTCAACATCTCCACCGTCTACCGCACGCTGGAGCTCCTGGAGGAGCTGAAGCTCGTCTCGCACGCCCACCTCGGGCACGGCGCCCCCACGTACCACCTCGCCGACCGGCACCACCACATCCACCTGGTCTGCCGCGAGTGCACCGAGGTGATCGAGGCGGACGTGGACGTCGCCGCCGAGTTCACGGCGAAGCTGCGCGCCACCTTCGGCTTCGAGACCGACATGAAGCACTTCGCGATCTTCGGACTCTGCAAGAAGTGCGCCGCCAAGCAGCAGGACGCTCCGGCATAGGAGCGGGCCGGGCCGGGTCGTAGGCTTGGTGGCATGACCAGCAGCCCCTTGCTCCATCTCCCCGGCGCCGTACCGGCCGAAGGCCGCGACGAGGGCGTCGCCGCCCACTACGGAGAGCTGTACGGCGAACAACGCGCCCTCGCGGACGGCCGCGGTTTCGTCGACCTCTCGCACCGCGGAGTCGTCACCGTCACCGGACCGGAGCGGCTGAGCTGGCTGCACCTGCTGCTCACCCAGCACCTCACCGAACTCCCGCCCGGGCAGGCCACCGAGGCGCTGATCCTCTCCGCCAACGGCCACATCGAGCACGCGCTCTACCTCGTCGACGACGGCGAGACCGTGTGGGCGCACGTGGAGCCCGGCACGCAGGAGGCGCTGATCGCCTACCTGGAGTCGATGAAGTTCTTCTACCGCGTCGAAGTGGCCGACCGCACCGCCGACTTCGCCGTCGTGCACCTGCCGGCCGGCTCCATCGCCGAGGTCGCCAAGGAGTACGCCGTACGGGAGACCGCGCACGGCCGCGACGTCTTCGTGCCCCGCGCCGAGCTGGAGGCCTTCGCCGCCGCGCACGGCCCGGCCGCCGGGCTCCTCGCGTACGAGGCCCTGCGCGTGGAGGCGCACCGGCCGCGGCTCGGCCTGGAGACCGACCACCGCACCATCCCGCACGAGCTGGGCTGGATCGGCACCGCCGTGCACCTCCAGAAGGGCTGCTACCGCGGCCAGGAGACGGTGGCCCGCGTCCACAACCTCGGCAAGCCCCCGCGCCGCCTGGTCTTCCTGCACCTGGACGGTTCCGAGGTGCTCCTCCCGGCGCACGGCACCCCGATCCGGCTCGCCGCCGACGGGGAGGACGGCCGCCAGCTGGGCTTCGTGACCACCGCGGTCCGCCACCACGAGCTGGGCCCGATCGCCCTGGCGCTGGTCAAGCGGAACGTGCCGGTCGACGCCCCGCTGCTGGCCGGGAAGACGGCCGCCGCGCAGGAGGTCGTCGTAGCGCCGTAACGGCCTTGGACGCCGGTCCTGGATGCCGGTCCTAGATGTCGATGACGAGGGTGAACGGGCCGTGGTTGGTGAGCGAGACGCGCATGTCCGCGCCGAACCGGCCCGTCTCCACCGTCGCCCCCAGCGCGCGCAGCTGCCGGACGACCTCGTCGACCAGCGGCTCGGCCACCTCGCCGGGCGCCGCCGCGTTCCACGTGGGGCGGCGGCCCTTGCGGGCGTCCCCGTAGAGCGTGAACTGCGAGATCACCAGCAGCGGCGCATCGATGTCACTGCAGGACTTCTCCGCCTCGAGGATCCGTACGGACCACAGCTTGCGCGCCAGCTGCGCCGCCTTCTCCGGGGTGTCGTCGTGGGTCACCCCCACCAGCACGCACAGCCCCTCGCCGACGATCTCGCCCACGGTCTCACCGGCCACGACGACGCTCGCGCCGTCCACCCTCTGCACCACTGCTCGCATACCACCTGTGTATCAGGCGTGCACCCATCAGGGGCCGATCGGGTGGCGTGGGACTGCACCGGCACCACGGAGAGTGGCACGATGCACGCAGGCGGTGCTTCCCTCCGGTCCCACGGGTCCGGCGAGACCCCATGCACCGGTCGAGGGGACGGACACGTTCACATGAATACTTCTGGTACCTCCGTACCTGCATCACCCGTACCGGCATCAGCCGCGGCCACTGCGGCAGGCGCGGTCAGACCACCCGCACAGCGCACGGGCGAGGAGCAGGCGCTGACCACGCCCGCCATCTCGCTCGGGCTGCGGGAACTGCGCACGCTGCGCCGCGACGCGCAGCGCGACGAGGCCGATCTGAGCTACGTACGCAGGCTCCTCCAGGGCCGGATCGACATCCTGCGGGCCGAACTGGCCCGGCGCAGCGACCCGGAGGCGCCGGTGACCCCGGAGCCGCCGGTGGTCGACCGGCTCTCGGAGATCCTCGCCGACGCGCCCTCCAGCCGCAGCGCCTCTGCCCGGCACGTCACGCTCGGCACCCCGCACAGCGAGGAGTTCCGGCTGCTGGCCGCGGAGATGCTGTCCGACGTGGAGCTGTCGGACCTGGACGCCCGTACCGACGGCGAACTGCACGAGGCGATGGGCCGGTTGGTGCGCTACGAGCAGCAGGTCTCGTGGCGCCGCCGGCAGTTGCAGCGCACGGCGGACGACTGCAGCGCGGAGATCACCCGGCGCTACCGGGAGGGCGAGGCGCAGGTGGACGACCTGCTGGCGTAAGCGCGTCGGGCGCAGGGAAATTCAGGCGACTCGGCCGGGGGCTGCGGTTAGCGTGGCCGGTTATGAGTGCAGACGTCCGGCCGATCGCCGCATCCGAACTCCCCGAGTGGCTCCGAGCCGTGAACACCGGCTTCCTGCGCCCTGACCGTGTCACCGAGTCCGACCTCGCCCAGCGGGCCGAACACACCGACCTGGACCGCACGCTGGGCGCCTTCGACGCCGACACCGGCCGTTGCGCGGCCACCTTGCGCTCCTTCGCCCAGGAGCTGACCGTGCCCGGCGGCAGGGTGGTGCCCGCGAGCGCCGTCACCAATGTCGCCGTGCTGCCCACGCACCGCCGGCGCGGCCTGCTGACCCGGATGATGGCCGCCGAGCTGGCGGCCGCGCAGGCCCGCGGCGACGTGGTGTCCACGCTGATCTCCGCCGAGTACCCGATCTACGGGCGGTACGGCTACGGGTCCGCGGCCTCGATCACCGAGTGGGAGATCGACGTGAGCCGCGCTGGGCTCGACCCGCGCTGGTCCGGGCCCGCGGACGGCGCCCGCATCGAGCTGGTGGACGTGGCCGAGGCGCACGCGATCGGCCCCGCCCTGCACGAGCGGCTGCGGGCGGTCTCGCCCGGCACGGTCAGCCGCAACGAGCGATGGTGGCGCCTGGCCTGCGGGCTGGAGGAGACGTCGCTGCGCCCGTACAAGGACAAGTTCCACGCCGTGTACCGGACGGCGGACGGCGAGCCGGCCGGCCTCGCCGTGTACACGGCCGACGACCACTGGACGGACGGGAAGGTCCCGCTCAACACCGTGCAGGTCACGGAGCTGATCGCGGTCACCCCGGACGCGGAGCGCGCCCTGTGGCACTTCCTGTGCTCCATCGACTGGGTGCTGAAGGTCCGCACCGGCTACCGGGCCCCCGACGACCTCCTCCCGCACCTGCTGCCCGACCCGCGCTCGGCCACGATCGTGACCGCCTCGGACTTCCTGTGGGTACGGGTGATCGACGTCGTACGGGCCCTGGGCGCGCGGACGTACGCCGTGCCCGGGGTCCTCGTACTCGAGGTGACGGACGCGGCGGGGCCGGCCGCGGGCCGCTACCGGCTCGACGCGGGCACGGGGGAGTGCAAGGTCACCGAGGAGCCGGCGGACCTGCGCCTCGACGTGTCGGAGCTGGGCTCCCTGTACCTCGGCGACGAATCGGCGGTACGGCTCGGGGCGCTGGGGCGGATCACGGAGGAGCGGCCGGGGGCGCTGGCGCTCGCGGACGCGGTGTTCCGCACGGCGCGCCGCCCGTGGTGCCCGACGACGTTCTGATCCCGCAGGCCGGACGGTACGACACGGCATGGGATCGTTGACGCACGAACGAGAAGTGAGCTGAACTACGTGGCTTCGATTGTGGAAACCCTGCGCGCGGCGGGCTGCGTCTTCGCGGAGGAGGAGGCGGAGCTGCTGACGGCTGCCGCCGAGGACGACGGTCACCTGGCGGGCCTGGTGGCCCGCCGGGTCGGCGGCGAACCGCTGGAACACGTCGTCGGCCGGGCGGAGTTCTGCGGACTGCGCATGCGCGTGGGCGAGGGGGCCTTCGTACCGCGCCGGCGCACCGAGTTCCTGGTGCAGGAGGCCGTGGCCCTGGCCCGGGCGGACGCGGTGGTGCTGGACCTGTGCTGCGGGGTCGGCGCGCTGGGCGCGGCGGTGGCGGCGCAGCTGGGCTCCCGGGTGGAACTGCACGCGGCGGACATCGACCCGGCGGCGCTGGCGTACGCGCGGCTCAACGTGGCCCCGTACGGCGGGCGGGTCCACGAGGGCGACCTGTACGCGGCGCTCCCCGACTCGCTGCGCGGCCGGGTGGACCTGCTGGTGGTCAACGCCCCGTACGTACCGACGGAGGAGATCGGGCTGCTCCCCTCGGAGGCCCGCGATCACGAGCCCCTGGCCTCCCTGGACGGCGGCGCCGACGGCCTGGACATCCACCGCCGGGTCGCGGCGGGGGCCCTGCCCTGGCTGGCGCCCGGCGGCCGGCTGCTGATCGAGACGAGCGCCCGCCAGTCCCCGCAGACGGCCTCGGCCCTGTCGGCGGCGGGCCTGGCGGTCCGCGCGACCACCTCGGAGGAACTGCACGCCACGGTGGTGATCGGCACCCGCGCGGCCTAGGTCGGCAGCGTCCGCGCCTACTCGTATATCTGTGCGGCCGAGAGCTGTTCGGCGATCGACCGCCAGGTGACGGGCTCGAGTTCGTGGGCCCAGGGCGTGGCCGCGAGCCATGCGGCCCAGCTGTCGAGCCAGGCGTGCGGGGTGCCGTGCGCCCAGCTCCCGCCGTCGCCGGCCCACAGGCCGCGGGCGGCGCGGGCGTGCATCTCCCGCCGGTCGCGCGCGAAGTCGACGGCCAGCGTCGCCACGTACCGGCGCAGGTCCGCGGCGTCCGACACCGCGTCCTCGTCCGTCGGGGGCTCGGCGAGCGCGGGGTCCTGGCGGGGCTCGGCCGTGCGCGCCCGGTACAGCTGGCAGGCCAGCCCGCGCCAGCCGCCGCCGAGTGCGGCGGTGCCGTCGAGGTGGCGGTCCAGTACCGTCACCCAGCCCCACAGGAAGCCGTCGATCCCCCGGTGCGCCCGGGCGGCCTCGTCCTCGGCAGAGAGCAGAAGCAGGTACGCGACGAGGTCCGCGCGGGACTCCACCCGGTGCCACGCCTCGACGGTCTTGGGTGCGGTCATCCCGTGAGCGTACGGACCGCGCCGGTCCCGCTGCACGGCGGCCGCCGGATCCTGCCCGCGGCCCGTCGGGGTCTCCCGCCGGCGCCGCCTTAGGCTGGCAGGGTGAACCTCGAGGACCTCGTACGGCTGCGGCGGGCCCGGGACGCGATGGACCGGGACTACGCGCAGCCCCTCGACGTCCCGGCGCTGGCGCGCGTGGCCCTGATGTCGCCCGGGCACTTCTCCCGCAGTTTCCGCGCCGCCTTCGGGGAGACCCCGTACGGTTACCTGATGACCCGCCGCGTCGAGCGCGCCAAGGCGCTGCTGCGGCGCGGCGACCTCAGCGTGACGGAGGTCTGCTTCGCGGTCGGCTGTACCTCGCTGGGGTCGTTCAGCTCCCGCTTCACCGAGCTGGTCGGCGAGACCCCGAGCGCCTACCGGGCCCGCGGCCACGGCCCCGGCGCGGCCATCCCGGCGTGCATCGCCAAGATCCACACCCGGCCGGTCAGGAAGGGAACGGCCGCGGGCGGAGAAGCGGAATCCGCCGCCCGCCCGTAGCGTCGACGGCATGGAGATCAAGCTGTCCCAGTGCTTCATCGCCGTCGACGACCACGACAGGGCGCTCGCCTTCTACCGCGACGCCCTCGGCATGGAGGTCCGCAACGACGTGGCGTTCGAGGGGATGCGCTGGGTGACCATCGGCTCGCCCGCGCAGCCGGACGTGGAGATCGTCCTCGAACCGCCGGCCGCGAACCCGAACGCCTCGCCGGCCGACAAGCAGGCGATGGCCGAGCTGCTGGCCAAGGGCATGCTGCGGGGCGTGATCTTCTCCACCGACGATGTCGATGCCGCTTTCGAGCGCATCCGGGCCGCCGGGGGCGAGGTGCTCCAGGAGCCGATCGACCAGCCGTACGGGGTCCGCGACTGCGCCTTCCGCGATCCGGCCGGCAACATGCTGCGCTTCAACCAGCCGCGCTCCGGTGGGTGATTTTGCAAGCAGTCGCTTGCAATAGTTAGCAGAGTCCGGCAGGATCGGGGCATGGCAACGCTCAACGTCGGAAATCTCGGCGAATACCTCCGCGAGCAGCGGCGGCAGGCCCAGCTCTCGCTGCGGCAGCTGGCCGACGCGGCGGGGGTGTCGAATCCGTACCTGAGCCAGATCGAGCGCGGGCTGCGCAAGCCGAGCGCGGACATCCTGCAGCAGCTCGCCAAGGCGCTGCGGATCTCCGCGGAGACGCTGTACGTGCAGGCCGGGATCCTCGACGAGCGGGATCGCGACGAGGTGGAGACGCGGGCCGCGATACTCGGCGACCCGTCGATCAACGAGCGGCAGAAGCAGGTGCTGCTCCAGATCTACGACTCGTTCCGCAAGGAGAACGCCACCGAGGCCGGCCCGGCCGGCGCGGACGACGACACCGACATGCACCCTACGAACTGAACTGTTGATCCGGGAGGACCAGCCACATGGCCATCGCCGATGACCTGAAGAAGACCCTCACCGACCCGACTCCGCTCTACTTCGCCGCCGGCACCGCCGACCTCGCGGTGCAGCAGGCGAAGAAGGTGCCCGGGCTCATCGAGCAGCTGCGCGCCGAGGCACCCGCACGCATCGAGGCCGTGAAGAACACCGACCCGAAGATCGTGCAGGAGAAGGCCAGGGAGGCGCAGGAGGCGGTCACCGCCAAGTTCGCCGAGGTGCTGACCGCGATCGACCCGAAGAAGCTCGGGGAGACCGCGCAGGACCTGGCGCTGCGCGGGGTCGGCGTCGCCGCCGAGTACGCCGTGCGCGCCAAGGAGACGTACGACAAGGTCGCCGAGCACGGCGAGCAGGCGGTACGGACCTGGCGGGGCGAGGTCTCCGAGGAGATCGTCGACATCGCGGTCGCCGTCGAGCCGAAGAAGGAGCCGGCGGATGCCCCCGCCGCCGACGCCTCGGCCGAGGCCGCGGGCTCCGACGAGGAGAAGCCGGCCGCCCGCAAGTCCACGGTGCGCAGGAACAACACGAAGAAGGCCCCCGCACTGGCGGGCGACGAGAGCTGATTCGCGGACCGGAAACGGTTTCCGTGACGGCGGGCCGGGCACCTGCGGGGTGTCCGGCCCGTTGTGGTCTGCGAGGGCCGCTCTGCCGGTAGCGTGGAGGCAGGCGGCATCCGGCGTGCGAAGCGTGAGAAGGCGGTCGAGGCGATGTTGATGAACGGGTTCGATAACGGAGTACTTCCGTTGCTCGGGTTCGCCATGCTGGCACTCGCCGTCGTGGCCTTCGTCTTCGCGCTGCTGGCGCGGGAGGACGCGTACCGCGCCGCCGACAAGCAGACCAAGACGTTCTGGCTGGTCATCCTCGGGGTCACCGTGCTGGTGGACTTCTTCCTGGGGATGCTGTTCCTGGAGATCGCCGGCCTCGTGGCCACCATCGTGTTCCTCGTCGACGTACGCCCGGCCCTCAAGCAGGTCTCGGGCGGCGGCGGTGGCGGCCGGCGCAAGGGCGGCAGCAGCAGCGACGGTCCGTACGGCCCGTACAACGGCGGGCGCTGACCCCCCCCGACGGCCCTCGGCTAACCCGCGGCTAACCCTCCGCGCGGGAGAGCAGCACCACGGCCACGTCGTCGGTGAGCTCGCCGCCGTTGAGGCGCCGGGCCTCGGTCACGGAGGCCTCCAGCAGGCCCTCGCCGCTCAGACCCTCTGCGAGGTGCCGGTTGATCATCTCGACCATCCCGTCCTGCCCGAGCCGCTCCTTGCCCTCGCCGATGCGGCCCTCGATCAGGCCGTCGGTGTAGAGCATCAGGCTCCAGGTGCCGCCCAGCTCGACCTGGCGGCGGGGCCAGCGGGCCTTGGGCAGCAGGCCGAGCGCCGGCCCGCTGTTCTCGTACGGGAGCAGCTGCGCGCGGCGGCCCGGGCGGGATATCAGCGGCGCCGGATGGCCGGCCAGGCACAGGCCCGCGCGGCGGCCGTCGGGGGAGATGTCCACCGTGCACAGGGTCGCGAAGATCTCCTCGCAGGGGCGCTCCACCTCCAGGACCTCCTGGAGGGTGGCCAGCAGGTCGTCGCCGCACAGGCCGGCCAGGGTCAGGGCGCGCCAGGCGATGCGGAGCTCGACGCCGAGGGCGGCCTCGTCGGGGCCGTGGCCGCAGACGTCGCCGATCATGGCGTGCACGGTGCCGTCGGGGGTGCGGACGGTGTCGTAGAAGTCCCCGCCGAGGAGGGCGCGGCTGCGGCCGGGGCGGTAGCGGGCGGCGAATCGGAGGTCCGACCCCTCGAGGAGGGGGTTGGGGAGCAGGCCGCGCTCGAGGCGGGCGTTCTCCTGGGCCCGAAGTTTCGATTCTGCAAGCTTGTACTGGGCGATGTCCGCGCGCTTTCTCTCCACGGCGTAGCGGATCGCCCGGCTCAGGAGCCGGCCGTCCAGCTCGTCGCGGAAGAGGAAGTCCTGCGCGCCGACCCGGACGGCCTCGGCGGCGCGCTCGGCATCGGCCTCGGCGGTGAGGACGAGGACGGCGTGGCGGGGCGCGATCCGGAGCACCTCGCGCAGGGTGTCCAGCTGGTCGACGACCGCGGTACGGGAGCCGCCGGAGGTGGACCCTGTACCGGAGAGGGAGAGGTCCAGCAGGATGCAGTGCACGTCGTGGGTGAGCAGGCGCGCGGCCTCGGTGAGGTTGCGGGCGGTGCGGAGGCGGATGCGGTGCCGGTCGGCGTCGAGGATCTCGGGCACGGTGAGCCCGCCTGCGGGGTCGTCCTCGATCACCAGCAGGGTCAGGGACGCCTGGGGTGTGGTGGCGTGCGGGGCTGCGGGCAGCTGAGCGGCCTGAGCGCTCTCCGTGGCGGGGGTCTCCCTCTGCCGCGGTACGGGTACGGCCATCGTCTCCGGTTCCTTCCCTCCCCCCGAGGGTGCGTCCGGCCGACCCTAGCGGTCGGTGGCCGCAGAACGGAATGGTGTTCCGGGCCAGGGCCGCTGTCATATGCCGTTATCGCGGGGGAATGCGCCTTACTGAATGACCAACGTCACGGCGGAGGCCGTCGCCGTCCCGCCTGGCGAGACGCCCGGAACCCCCCCGCAGGTTCCCTCCGCCACGGCCTTTCCCACCCCGCGTCGCAGACCCCTCACGGCCGGTGGCCGCGGCCCGCCGGCAGCGGTTACGCGTCCGGGCGGACCACTGCCTTGATCGGCATCGAGCCCGCGCCCGTCAGGGTGACGTTGCGGCCCGGGCGGGGGGCGTGGATGATCGCGCCGTCACCCACGTACATCCCGACATGGCTGGCGTCGTCGAAGTAGATGATCAGGTCGCCCGGCCGCATGTCCTTGATCGCGACCTTCGGCAGCAGCCGCAGCTGCTCCTGCGAGGTGCGCGGGATGCCCTTGCCCGCGGCCCGCCAGGCCTGCGAGGTGAGGCCGGAGCAGTCGAACGAGTCCGGTCCCACGGCGCCCCACACGTACGGCTTGCCCATCTGCGCCGTCGCGTACTGGATCGCCTTCTTCCCCGACTCCGACGCCGAGCTGTTGATCTCCTTCAGCACGCCCGTCGACAGCCATGCCGACTGCGCCTTGTACTGGGCCTCCTGCTCGAGCTGGATCAGCCGGGCCTTCTCCTCGGCCTGCAGCTTGCTCTCCAGCGCCTCCGCCGCCTTGATCTTCTCCTCGATCTGCTTCTTCGAGGTCTCCTGCTTGATCCGGTTGGCTTCGAGCTTCTCCCACTGCGCGGTCGCGTCCTTCGCGTACTGCTGCAAGTCGCTCTGCGTGCGGTTCATTTCGGACATCAGGTCCGTGGCGGCCTTCTCGCCCCGCCGGATCCGGTCCGCCCCGTCGAGGAACTGGCTCGGGCTGCTGCTCAGGGCCAGCTGCGCGCCGGCCGGCATCCCGCCCGAGCGGTACTGGGCGCGTGCGGCGGCCCCCGCGCGGTTCTTGAGGGCCGTGATCCGGTCCTGCCCCGCCACCACCTGCTTCGCGATCTCGACGATCTTGGCGGACTGGGCCTTGGCCTCGCCGTCGGCGAGGTTGTACGCGTCCGTCGCCGTGCCCGCCTGGCGGTACAGCTCGTCGATCTCCTTGCGCACCTGCTCGAGGGACTTGACGCCCGGCTCCGGCAGTGGCGCCGCCTGCGCCGTACCGCTCATGCCCGCCACGGCGAGCAGCGCCGTCGCACACAGCAGCGTGAGAGCGGACGCACCGCTGCGCCGCCTACGCTCCACGGTCCCCATGGTCCCCCCAAGGTGCCCCGAGCCCGACCCGACGCCGAATCAACGCCGGATCCGGCATCGCATCTGACTATTCATCAGTAACTTTGCACTGCCTTCGGGATGGTGCCACGAGTCGGTGAATTCCAACACCCTCACAGGTGTCATCCCGATCTTCCCCAGTCCCCCACACGCATCCCGACGGCTCAACGGGCCACCCCGGCAACCGGTTCCCCGCAGCTCCACATTTCACCCCGCCGGGCGCAACGCCTCCCAGCGCACCGTCAGTTCCCCCTGCCGCCACCGCACCGGCCCGTCCGCCAGCGGCCAGTCGGCGGCCAGCGCCCGCGCCGTCCGGATCCAGCGCTGCCGCGCCCCGTACGAGGCGTACGGCGCCGCCGCCGCCCACGCCCGGTCGAAGTCGCGCAGGAACGCATGCACCGGCTCGCCCGGCACGTTGCGGTGGATGAGTGCCTTCGGCAGCCGCTCCGCCAGGTCCGAAGGGCGCTCCAAGGAGCCCAGCCGGGTCGCGAACGTCACCGTGCGCGCCCCCTCCGGCCCCAGCGCGACCCACACATGGCGCCGCCCGATCTCGTCACAGGTCCCCTCGACGAGCAGCCCGTCCGGGGCCAGGCGCGCGCACAGCCGCTCCCACACCGCCGCCACCTGCTCCTCGTCGTACTGGCGCAGTACGTTCGCCGCGCGGATCAGCGCCGGGCGGGCCCCGCCCTCCAGCGGCACCTCGAACCCGCCGTGCCGGAAGCTGAGCCCCTCGCGCTCGTACGGCTTCGCCGCCGCGACCCGCGCCGGTTCGATCTCGATGCCGACCACCCGCACCCGCGGCGCCGCCTCCCGCAGCCGGGCCAGCAGCTCCACCGCCGTCCACGGCGCGGCCCCGTAGCCGAGGTCCACCGCGACCGGAGCCTGCGCCCGCCGCAGCACCGCCCCGTGCGCGGCCGCGATCCAGCGGTCCATCCGGCGCAGCCGGTTCGGGTTCGTCGTCCCGCGGGTCACCGTGCCCACAGGGCGGCGCGGGGGCGGGGCGGAGCGGGAGGACATGCGCCGAGGGTAAGCGGAGGGGACCCGCCGGAGGAAAAGAGAGCAGACCGCGCGGCAAACACCGAGGAAAAAACACCGGCTCACGGAATGCGGGGCACGGCCGTGCGGGTTGCACTCCTTGGAGGGCGCCCCGCGCGCTCCGTGAGCCGTGCCCTGCCCCTGCCCGTCCCGTCCAGCACGCCGCCGTCCGAGCGAGAGGAACTGCTCTCTTGAGCCAGTACGTGTCCCGCCTCGGCGGCAGCCTCAGCGGCCGGATCGCCGCCGCCCGCGGCACCCGCCACGACCCGCCCCGCCTGCGCCTGCCGGCCGTCGGCCACCACCGCAAGCCGCGCCGCGTCGCCATGCTCAGCGTGCACACCTCGCCGCTGCACCAGCCCGGCACCGGCGATGCCGGCGGTATGAACGTGTACATCGTGGAGCTGGCCAAACGCCTCGCCGCGATCAACATCGAGGTCGAGATCTTCACCCGCGCCACCGAGGGCGGCCTCCCGTCCGCGGTCGAGCTGGCCCCCGGGGTCCTCGTACGGCACGTGGACGCGGGCCCGTACGAAGGCCTCGCCAAGGAGGAGCTCCCGGCCCAGCTGTGCGCCTTCACCCACGGCGTCATGCAGGCCTGGGCCGGCCACCGGCCCGGCTACTACGACCTCGTCCACTCCCATTACTGGCTCTCCGGCCACGTGGGCTGGCTCGCCGCCGAGCGCTGGGGCGTCCCCCTCGTCCACGCCATGCACACCATGGCCAAGGTCAAGAACGCCGCGCTGGCCGAGGGCGACACGCCCGAACCCGCCGCCCGCGTCATCGGCGAGACCCAGATCGTGGCCGCCGCCGACCGGCTCATCGCGAACACCACCGAAGAGGCCGAGGAACTGGTCCGGCACTACGAGGCAGACCCCGGCAAGGTCGCCGTCGTCCACCCCGGCGTGAACCTCGACCGCTTCACCGTCGGCGACGGCCGGGCCGCCGCCCGCGCCCGCCTCGGCCTGCCGCAGGACGCCGTCATCCCGCTCTTCGCCGGCCGGATCCAGCCGCTCAAGGCCCCCGACATCCTGCTGCGCGCGGTCGCCGAGCTCGTCGACCGGGACCCCGCGCTGCGCCGGCGACTCTTCGTCCCCGTCGTCGGCGGCCCCAGCGGCAGCGGACTCGCCAAGCCGGAGGGGCTGCAGAAGCTCGCGGCGAAGCTCGGCATCGCCGACCTCGTCCACTTCCACCCGCCGGTCCGCCAGGACGCGCTCGCCGACTGGTTCCGGGCGGCGTCCGTGCTGGTCATGCCCTCGTACAGCGAGTCCTTCGGGCTCGTCGCGATCGAGGCCCAGGCCACCGGCACGCCGGTGCTGGCCGCCGAGGTCGGCGGGCTGCCGGTCGCCGTCAACGACGGGGTGACGGGGATCCTCGTACCCGGGCACGACCCGGTGGACTACGCGCGGGAGCTGCGGCGCTTCGTGGACGACCCGGCGCTCGTGGGCCGGATGGGCGCCGAGGCCGCGCGGCACGCGCAGTTCTTCGGCTGGGACACGGCGGCGAGCGGCACGGCGGACGTGTACACCGCAGCCATGCATGATCACCGCCGTCGCGTACGCTCCCACCATGGCTGACGCTGACATCGCCGACACCGCCGCGATCATCGAGAGCACCCTCGCCGAGGCCGGACTCGCGTGGGAGAGCCCGCAGCCGGGCTCGTACGTGGTCCAGCTCCCCGGCACCCGCAAGCTGAGCACCACCTGCTCGGTCCGGGTCGGCCGGCACTCCCTGTCGGTGAACGCCTTCGTCATCCGGCACCCCGACGAGAACGAGGCGGGCGTCCACCGCTGGCTGCTGGAGCGCAACCTCAAGCTGTACGGGATGGCCTACGCGGTCGACGCCCTCGGCGACGTCTACCTGACGGCCCGGCTCCCGCTGTCCGTGGTCACCCCCGAGGACCTGGACCGGCTGCTCGGCACGGTCCTGGAGGCGGCGGACGGCGCCTTCAACACGCTGCTGGAGCTGGGCTTCGCGAGCGCGATCCGCCGCGAGTACGAATGGCGCGTCTCGCGCGGCGAGCCGACGTACAACCTGGACGCCTTCAAGCACCTGACGCAGCCGTCGTCCTGACCCTTCCTAGGCCTCGACGGGATCCGGGGCCGGGGCCGCGGCAGCCGGCGCGGCAGCCGGTGCCGATGCCGAGACCACGGACCCGGGCTCGTCCTCGGCGAGGTTCCGCATCAGCAGCCAGTAGCCCAGCGCCGCCACCGTGCCCAGCAGCGCCACGGACGCCCAGAGCCAGCCCGCGCCCCACTGGTCGATCATGAACCCGGCCATCAGCGGAGCGAGCAGCGAGGCCACCGCCCAGGACAGCGTGTACATGCCCTGGTAGCGGCCGCGCCCGTGCAGCGGGGAGAGCCGGGCGACCAGGCCCATCTGGGTCGGAGAGTTGATGATCTCGGCCAGCGTCCACACGCAGACGGTCAGCCCCAGGCTCCACACCGACCCGGCGAAGGCCGTCAGCCCGAACCCGTACCCGGCCAGCAGCGCCGAGACCACCAGCAGCTTCTGCGGGTCGCCCTTCTCGATGAACCGGGTGACCGGGATCTGCAGCAGCACGATCAGCACCCCGTTGACGGCGATGACCAGCCCGTAGTCCCCGGCCGAGAAGCCTCCCGTGCCCATGGCCAGCGGCAGCCCGAACGAGCCCTGCGTGAAGATCAGCGAGATCAGGAACGACAGCCCGACCACGCCCATGAAGCGCCCGTCCCGCAGTACGGTCCCGAGCCCGGTCTCCGGTTCGGCGGCGCCCTTCTCCTCGGCGGTCCGCTCCGGCCGCGACTCCGGCAGCTTCACGTACACGAGCACCGCGCAGACCAGCGTCAGCGCCGCCTCGCCGAGGAACCCGGCGAGGTAGCTGTACTCGGCGACGAAGCCCGCCGCCGTCGCCGAGACGGCGAAGCCGAGGTTGATCGCCCAGTAGTTCAGCGCGAAGGCCCGGACCCGGTCCTGCGGCCGGACGATGTCCGCCATCATCGCCTGCACCGCCGGGCGCGAGGCGTTCGAGGTCATGCCGACCAGCAGCGCCACCGCGGCGATGGCCGCCGGGTGCTCCATGAAGCCGAGCAGCGCCACCGAGAACGCCGTCGAGGCCTGAGCCGCCATCAGGGTCGGGCGCCGGCCCAGCCGATCGGTCATCACGCCCGCGACGAGCGAGGAGATCACCCCGCCGAGCCCGTGCAACGCCACCACGAGTCCCGCGAAGGAGGCCGAATAGCCCCGGTCCACGGTCAGGTACAAGGTCATGAACGTGGCGACGAAGGCCCCGAGCCGGTTGACCAGCGTGCTGGTCCACAGCCACCAGAACTCCCGCGGCAGCCCCGACACGCTCTCGCGCGCCGCCCGTCTGAGACTGGCAACGGACATACGGAATCCCCCCGGCGATGTAAGCGGCTCTCCTGCTCACCGCACCCTACGGGTGGGGGGTCTGCGAAGGCCACCGGATTGACGCGCACCGTCAATCCACGGCCGTGGACACCGCGCGCGAGCGCCCCCGCGCGTCCATTAGGCTCGTACGCATGGCCGACGCACCGTACAAGCTGATCCTCCTCCGCCACGGCGAGAGCGAGTGGAACGCGAAGAACCTGTTCACCGGCTGGGTGGACGTCAATCTCAACGAGAAGGGCGAGAAGGAGGCAGTCCGCGGTGGCGAACTCCTGAAGGACGCCGACCTCCTCCCCGACGTGGTCCACACGTCCCTCCAGAAGCGCGCGATCCGCACCGCGCAGCTCGCCCTGGAGTCCGCCGACCGCCACTGGATCCCGGTCCACCGCTCGTGGCGCCTGAACGAGCGCCACTACGGTGCGCTCCAGGGCAAGGACAAGGCCCAGACCCTCGCCGAGTTCGGCGAGGAGCAGTTCATGCTGTGGCGCCGCTCGTACGACACCCCGCCGCCGGCCCTCGAGGACGGTACGGAGTTCTCCCAGTCCGAGGACCCGCGCTACGCGACCATCCCCCCGGAGCTGCGCCCGCGCACCGAGTGCCTCAAGGACGTCGTCGTCCGCATGCTCCCGTACTGGTACGACGGCATCGTCCCGGACCTCCTCGCGGGCCGCACGGTCCTGGTCGCCGCGCACGGCAACTCCCTGCGCGCGCTGGTCAAGCACCTGGACGGCATCTCCGACGCCGACATCGCGGGCCTGAACATCCCGACCGGCATCCCGCTCGCCTACGAGCTGGACGCCGAGTTCAAGCCCCTCAACCCGGGCGGCACCTACCTCGACCCGACCGCCGCAGCGGCCGCGATCGAGGCGGTCAAGAACCAGGGCAAGAAGTAACACCGACGCGTACGGAAAAGGCCCCCGCCTGCTGGTTTCAGTGGGCGGGGGCCTTTTCGTCGCTCTGGGTGCCGGGGTGGGGTGGCCGGGTCAGCCGCCGCACTGGCAGGGGGCGCCGGACTGGCAGCCGCAGCCGCAGCCGGAGCCGCAGCCGCAGGCCGCGAGCAGCGGGAGCCGCAGGGGTTCGGGCCGGGGCTGCTGCTCGTGATCCGGGGTGATGGGGACGGGGGATTCGGGCATGGATCCTCCTCGCAGGCGGAGTGCGTGGCGTCTTCTGCTTTCCGTGCCTCTTACTGCCTTCGCCCTCATTCATGCCCAGCCGTACCGGCGCGTCAACGGCGCACGGGGGCAGAACGGCTCAGACGCCGTCGACCTGCGTCGGAGCCTGCAGCTCGTCCGCGTGCTCGCCCGTCACCAGGTAGACCACGCGCTTGGCCACCGACACCGCGTGGTCCGCGAAGCGCTCGTAGTAGCGGCCCAGCAGGGTCACGTCCACCGCGGTCTCGATGCCGTGCTTCCAGCGGTCGTCCATCAGGTGCTGGAACAGCGTGCGGTGCAGCTGGTCCATCTCGTCGTCGTCCTGCTCCAGCTGGAGCGCCAGGTCGACGTCCTTCGTGATGATGACCTCGGCCGCCTTCGCCATCAGGCGCTGCGCCAGCTGCCCCATCTCCAGCATGGTCGCGTGCAGGTCGCGCGGCACCGCCGTGTCCGGGAAGCGCAGCCGGGCCAGCTTCGCCACGTGCTGGGCCAGGTCGCCCGAGCGCTCCAGGTCGGCGGACATGCGCAGCGAGGTCACCACGATGCGCAGGTCGGTGGCGACCGGCTGCTGGCGCGCGAGCAGCGCGATGGCACGGGCCTCCAGGTCGTGCTGGAGGTCGTCGACCTTCTGGTCGGCGGCGATGACGCTCTCGGCGAGCTTCAGATCGGCGTCGAGCATGGACGTCGTGGCCCGCCCGATCGCGGAACCGACGAGCCGTGCCATCTCGACCAGGCCTTCCCCGATCGAGTCCAGTTCCTCGTGGTACGCGTCACGCATGGGTTGTCCCTCTCTTGCCTACTGCCTCTTGCCCCACGGGCCGGGCCGGGGCGGCCTCATGCCCCACGTTGACACGTTCGGCCGCAAACGCGTCCGACTGCGGCATCACAAGTGAATCAGCCCCGTCGCCACGGTGAACTCTGGGCGACGACTGTTCGAGGTGCCACCCGAACGGCTGTGGAAGTGCCGTTGCGCCTGCTTAACCTGGATGCATGGACGTGAACGCGGCGGTCGCCGCAGCTGCAGCGATCGCCGGTCTTTGCACCGGTGTGATCGCGATGCTGGCGTTCCGCTGGAGCGAGCGCGACCAAGCCCGCCCCACCCGGAGCTCCATGCGCCCCGACATCAATGCGGTGCTCCCGCCCGGCGTGGACACCGTCCTCTCCGTGCTCCGCTCCTCCGCCGTCGTACTCGACGAGGGGGACGCCGTCGTCAAGGCCTCGTCCGCCGCTTACGCCCTCGGGCTCGTACGCGGCGGCAAACTGGCCGTCGAGCCCATGCTCCACATGGCCCGCGACACGCGCCGCGACGGGGAGATACGCCAGGTCGAGCTCGACCTGCCCCGGCGCGGTACCGGCCGCGGCGAGGCCCTCGCGGTCTCGGCGCGCGTCGCCCCCCTCGGCTCCCGGCTCGTCCTGCTCCTGGTCGAGGACCTCACCGAGGCCCGCCGCATCGAGGCCGTACGGCGCGACTTCGTCGCGAACGTGTCGCACGAGCTGAAGACGCCGGTCGGGGCCATCTCCCTGCTGTCCGAGGCCGTCATGGACGCCTCGGACGACCCCGAGGCGGTCAGCCGCTTCGCCGGCCGCATGCAGATCGAGGCCACCCGCCTGATCAACCTCGTGCAGGAGCTCATCGACCTCTCCCGGGTACAGAACGACGACCCGCTCGAGGACGCGGAGCCCGTACGAGTGGACACGCTGGTGGCCGAAGCCATCGACCGCTGCCGCCACACGGCGTCCTCCAAGCAGATCACCATGGCCGCCGGCGGCACCGCCGACCTGCGCGTCTGGGGCCACCGCGGCCAGCTCGCGGCGGCCCTCGGGAACCTGGTCGAGAACGCCGTCAACTACAGCCCCGCCCGCACCCGCGTCGGCATAGCCGGACGCAGGGTCGCGGCACCTGGGGGAGACTTGATCGAGATCGCCGTGACCGACCAGGGCATCGGCATCCCGGAAAAGGACCGCGAGCGCATCTTCGAGCGCTTCTACCGCGTGGACCCGGCCCGCTCCCGCGCCACGGGAGGAACCGGCCTCGGCCTTGCGATCGTGAAGCACGTAGCGGCCTCGCACGGCGGGGAGGTGTCCGTCTGGAGCTCGGAGGGTCAGGGCTCCACGTTCACCCTGCGCCTGCCGGAAGCGGCCGCTCAGGCTCCGGCATCCACGGCCGCCCCGGCCGCGGAGCCGGCCCCCGCACCCACCCACGCCACCCCTGCCTGAACCAGAACCAGCCATTCCTGCCCCGGAGGTCCTTCCGTGACCCGAGTGCTCGTCGTCGAGGATGAGGAATCCTTCAGCGACGCCCTGTCCTACATGCTCCGCAAGGAGGGCTTCGAGGTCGCCATCGCCGCGACCGGGCCCGACGGGCTCGACGAGTTCGAGCGCAACGGCGCCGACCTCGTCCTCCTCGACCTGATGCTCCCCGGCCTGCCCGGCACGGAGGTCTGCCGGCAGCTGCGCGGCCGCTCCAACGTCCCCGTCATCATGGTGACGGCCAAGGACAGCGAGATCGACAAGGTCGTCGGGCTGGAGATAGGAGCCGACGACTACGTCACGAAGCCCTTCTCCTCGCGGGAGCTGGTCGCCCGCATCCGCGCGGTCCTGCGCCGCCGCGGCGAGCCGGAGGAGGTCACCCCGGCCGCGCTGGAGGCCGGCCCCGTACGGATGGACGTCGACCGCCACGTGGTCACCGTCGCCGGAGCCAAGGTGGACCTCCCCCTGAAGGAGTTCGACCTGCTCGAGATGCTGCTGCGCAACGCGGGCCGCGTACTGACCCGCATGCAGCTGATCGACCGGGTCTGGGGCGCGGACTACGTCGGCGACACCAAGACCCTGGACGTCCACGTGAAGCGCCTCCGCGCCAAGATCGAGCCGGACCCGGGCGCGCCGCGCTACCTGGTCACGGTCCGCGGCCTGGGCTACAAGTTCGAGCCGTAGGCCGCAGCCTCCGGCGGTTGCGGGGGCTCTTGAGCCGTAGCCGTCAGGTTTGATCTGCAGTGCAGTCGTATACGAAAGGGCCCCCTCCGCCGGAGCGGAGGGGGCCCTTTCGTGCGTGGTACCGGTGGCTCAGTGGCCGGCGCTGTGCGAGGGGGAACCCGACGGCGAACCCGAGGCCGCGCCCGACGGGGTGCCCGAAGCGGCGCCAGACGGGGTCGTGGCCGGGGAGCCGGACGGGCTGCCCGACGGCGTGCCCGAGGGGCTGCCCGACGGGGCCGAGCCGGGGGCCGCGGCCGGGGCCTCGGTCGGGCCGAAGCCCGCGTACATGCCGGTGGCCGGGACGACGAACGCTTCGAGCCCGACGTCGCCCGCCTTGCTCAGCTGGAAGACGACCTTCTGCGCGTTGCCGTTCTGCACGGCCTCGCCGCCCTCGACCACGGCGGAGGCGTTGCCCTTGCCGCCGATGACCACGGAGCCGTGGGCCGGCACGGTGACCTTGCCGGCTGCGCCCTCGGTGCCCTTCAGGACGACCTTGGACTTGCCACCCGGGAGGGTGATGGCGTCGAGGGTCTGCGGCGTGTCGCCGGTGTTGAAGACCGTCGCGGAGACCGCGGCCGGGCCCTTCTTCTCCTTCTCGCCCTGAGTGATCACCAGCGCGTTCTGGATCTTGATGTCGCCCTTGGTGACGGCGGCGTTGTCCGGCTTGATCTGGAGCGTCTCCGCGTTCTGACCCGCACCGCAAGCGGCCAGCGAGGCGATCGAGAACACGACGGCGGTGGCGGCGAGGGCGCCGCGTCGAAGGCTGCGGCTCACGGCGGCGGCAACTCCTTGGACGTACGGAACGGAAGGGTGGGCAGTCCCAGGGCGGCCGAGGTAAAGCCGTCCTAAGGGTGTGTCAGCGCGCTTAGGTTACCGAGCCGCCACCCCGCCCCCGCACCCGACCCTCCGCAGCGCACGGGCCGCCCTGCCCCGCCCCGCGATCTTCCTTTCCGTCCGCTCGTCCGCCAGCCCTTCCGGTGGTCCTTCCTGCAGTCCTTCCGGCCGTCCTTCCGCCGGCACTTCCCGCGCCGTTCATCCGCCGATCATGTGCCGCCCGCATATCGCCCGCCGGACCTGCCGTGATCAATTCCGGGATTCCTTCGAACGGCCCGCGGTGATCAATTCCGGGATTGGGCCGGAACCGCTCCGTACGCGTGGTCGCCAGTCGAACGGAGTAGTTCGGTTTCCCGGCTTCAAAACCGGCAAAACGGGACGTACGTCACATGGGTGGGACCGCCACCCGGGTGTAACGTGGCCGTTTCGCCCGGTCCGCACAGCGGCTCCGACCTGCGAATACCCCCCTCCGGAAGCCCTTCGCAGCACGTTCGTGTCGCTGTTGTCAAGCCCCGAGATGTGCCCTGACCTGCGAAAACGCCATTCATAACAGTCAGTTCTCGTGTTACCCTGGATAGCCACGGAAGGGGTACCTGTCACATGACGTTCAAGGTTGGCGACACCGTGGTCTATCCCCATCACGGGGCCGCGCTGATCGAGGCCATCGAAACTCGCCAGATCAAAGGCGTGGACAAGACCTACTTGGTGCTCAAGGTCGCCCAGGGCGACCTGACGGTTCGTGTGCCTGCGGACAATGCGGAGTTCGTCGGCGTTCGCGACGTAGTCGGCCAGGACGGGCTGGACCGGGTCTTCGAGGTGCTGCGTGCACCGTATGCCGAAGAGCCGACGAACTGGTCCCGGCGCTACAAGGCAAATCTGGAGAAGCTCGCTTCTGGCGATGTCATCAAGGTCGCCGAAGTGGTGCGTGACCTGTGGCGTCGTGAGCGTGAGCGCGGGCTTTCCGCGGGCGAGAAGCGCATGCTCGCGAAGGCGCGCCAGATCCTGGTGAGCGAGCTCGCGCTCGCCGAGAACACCAACGAGGACAAGGCGGAAGCCCTCCTCGACGAGGTTCTCGCGTCCTGACGCGGCGTGCCGCCCAGGAAAACAGCGAAAACAGCGTTCACACGGTTGTGCCGCGGTGCCCGATGACACGCCCTCTCCTCCACGAGAGGGCTGTTGCCGGGCGCTGCGGCATGTCTGCACCCACATCTTTTTCCACCGGCGTGCCGGGTCCGGACAGCCTGCTCGACCGGTCGTCACGGAAGGGGCGAGGGCGTCGCACCCGGCACCCTTCAGGCCATACCCATGTCGGCCGAAGTCACAAACCTGGCTCGGAGCTACTGATGTCTGACGAAACGCGCCCCCACCGCACCGCCGCGGTGATCCCGGCCGCCGGCCGCGGGGTACGCCTCGGCCCCGGCGCCCCCAAGGCCCTGCGGACCCTCGGCGGCACCCCCATGCTCATCCACGCCGTCCGCGCGATGGCCCGCTCCCGGGCCGTCTCCCTCGTGGTCGTCGTCGCCCCGTCCGACGGCGCCGCCGAGGTGCGCCGGCTCGTCGACGAGCACGCCCTGCCCGAGAGGACCGAGATCCTGGTCGTCCCCGGCGGCGAAACCCGCCAGGAATCCGTACGGGCCGGCCTCGCCGCGCTTCCCGCGGACGTCACCTCCGTCCTCATCCACGACGCGGCCCGCCCGCTCGTCCCCGTGGACACCGTCGACTCCGTCGTCGAAGCCGTACGCGACGGCTCGCCCGCCGTGGTGCCGGCGCTGCCGCTGGCCGACACCGTCAAGGAGGTCGAGCCCGGCGGGCCCGGCGAGCCCGAGCCGGTCGTCGCCACCCCCGAGCGGGCCCGGCTGCGCGCCGTGCAGACCCCGCAGGGCTTCGACCTCGCCACCCTCGTCCGCGCGCACGAGACCATCGCCGTCAACGGCGAGGGCGCCACCGACGACGCCGGAATGGTGGAACAGCTCGGCATCACCGTCATGGTGGTCCCCGGCCACGAAGAGGCCTTCAAGGTCACCCGTCCGCTCGACCTGGTCCTCGCCGAGGCCGTACTCGCCCGCAGGAGGGCCACCGATGCGTACTAGCTCCGCAGGTTCCGAGGAGTCCGCCGCGGCGGTCGCCGCCGGCCCCGTCATCCCGCTCGTGGGAATCGGCACCGACGTGCACGCCTTCGAGGCCGGGCGCGAGCTGTGGTGCGCCGGCCTGCTCTGGGAGGGCGAGGACGGCCTCGCCGGCCACTCCGACGGCGACGTCGCCGCCCACGCCGCCTGCGACGCCCTCTTCTCCGCCGCCGGCGTCGGCGACCTCGGCGCCCACTTCGGCACCTCCCGCCCCGAGTGGTCCGGTGCCGCCGGCGTCACCCTCCTGGCGGAAGCCGCCCGCATCGTCCGCGCCGAGGGCTTCGAGATCGGCAACATCGCCATCCAGGTGATCGGCGTACGCCCGAAGATCGGCAAGCGGCGCGAAGAAGCGCAGAAGGCGCTCGCGGCGGCGGCCGGCGCCCCCGTCTCCGTCTCCGGCACCACCACCGACGGCCTCGGCCTCACCGGCCGCGCCGAGGGCCTCGCCGCCATCGCCACCGCACTGGTGTACCGGACGAACCCCGCCTAGGTCGTCCGGCCCCGTCCGTTCGGGTCCCCGACCACACCGCTTCGGCAACAAAGCGCCCCCGCGCCCTTAAAGGGTCGCGGGGCACTGCCGCAGGCGCACTACCCTGGATGCCGTGACTATTCGCCTGTACGACACCAGCGCCCGGCAGATCCGCGACTTCACCCCGCTCGTCCCGGGCTGCGTCTCGATCTACCTCTGCGGCGCCACCGTCCAGGCGGCCCCGCACATCGGGCACATCCGGTCGTACCTCAACTTCGACGTCATGCGCCGCTGGTTCACCTACCGCGGCCTCGACGTCACCTTCATCCGCAACGTCACCGACATCGACGACAAGATCATCTCGAAGGGTGAGGCCCAGGGCCGCCCGTGGTGGTCCATCGGCTACGAGAACGAGCGCGCCTTCAACGACGGCTACAACGCGCTGGGCTGCCTCCCGCCCACGTACGAGCCGCGCGCGACCGGCCACGTGCCCGAGATGATCGAGATGATGCGCACGCTCATCGAGCGCGGCCACGCCTACGAGGCGGACGGCAGCGTCTACTTCGACGTGCGCTCCTTCCCCGGCTACCTGGAGCTGTCGAACCAGAGCATCGACGACCTGCGCCAGCCCGCCGAGGACGGCATCACCGGCAAGCGCGACCCCCGCGACTTCGCCATGTGGAAGGCCAGCAAGCCCGGCGAGCCCGACTGGGAGACCCCGTGGGGCCGCGGCCGCCCCGGCTGGCACCTCGAGTGCTCCGCCATGGCGCACAAGTACCTCGGCGAGGCCTTCGACATCCACGGCGGCGGCCTGGACCTGATCTTCCCGCACCACGAGAACGAGATCGCCCAGGCCAAGGCCTTCGGCGACGAGTTCGCGAAGTACTGGGTCCACAACGCCTGGGTCACCATGTCCGGCGAGAAGATGTCCAAGTCCCTCGGCAACTCGGTGCTCGTCTCCGAGATGGTCAAGAACTGGCGCCCCATCGTCCTGCGCTACTACCTCGGCACCCCGCACTACCGCTCGATGATCGAGTACAGCGAGGAGGCGCTGCGCGAGGCCGAGTCCGCTTTCGCGCGCATCGAGGGCTTCTACCAGCGCGTCATCGAGAAGGCCGGCAAGACCGTCGACCCCGCTCCCGAGGTCCCGCCCGCCTTCGCCGAGGCCATGGACGACGACCTGGGCGTCCCGCAGGCGCTGGCCATCGTCCACACCACGGTCCGCCAGGGCAACAGCGCCCTCGCCGCCGACGACAAGGACGCCGCCATCGCCCGGCTGTCCGAGGTACGGGCCATGCTCGGCGTCCTCGGCCTGGACCCCCTCGACCCGCACTGGGCCGGTGAGTCCGACCGCGGCGAGGACCTGCACGGCGCCGTCGACACCCTCGTACGCCTCGTCCTGGAACAGCGCGAGTCCGCCCGGGCCCGCAAGGACTGGGCGACCGCCGACGCCATCCGCGACCAGCTCCAGCAGTCGGGCCTGGTCATCGAGGACAGCCCGGCAGGCCCGCGCTGGACGCTCGGCCCGCGCTGAGCGCTCGGCCCGCACTGAGCCCGGGCAGCCGAGTTTGGTGGCCGCCCGGCGATCCGGGCGGCACACTCTTCATACGTACATATCGCAGCATCAACGAAAACAGGTAGAGGTCATGGCCGGGAACAGCCAGCGCAGGAACCGCCGCACGTCCAACAAGAAGGGCGCGACGGTCGGCAGCGGTGGCCAGCGGCGCAAGGGCCTGGAAGGCAAGGGCCCCACGCCCAAGGCCGAGGACCGCAAGAAGCACAAGGCGAACCGCATCAGCAACGCCATGGCCCGGCAGGCCGCCAAGCGCCGTCCGGCCCCGCGCCGCGGCGGCCCCAAGGGCACCAGCGAGATGGTCGTCGGCCGCAACCCGGTCTTCGAGGCGCTGCGTGACGGCGTCCCCGCCACCACCCTCTACGTCCAGCAGTTCATCGACAACGACGAGCGCGTCCGCGAGGCCCTCCAGCTCGCCGGCGCGCGCGGCAACATCAACCTGATGGAAGCCCCGCGCCCCGAGCTCGACCGCATGACCAACGGGCTCAACCACCAGGGCCTGGTCCTCCAGGTCCCGCCCTACGAGTACGCGCACCCGGAGGACCTCACCGCCGCCGCGTACGACGAGGGCGACGACCCGCTGATCGTCGCCCTCGACGGGGTCACCGACCCCCGCAACCTCGGTGCGATCGTCCGCTCCGTCTCCGCCTTCGGCGGCCACGGCGTGGTCATCCCCGAGCGCCGCGCGGCCGGTATGACCGCCGGTGCCTGGAAGAGCTCGGCCGGCACCGCCGCCCGCACCCCGGTCTCCCGCGTCACCAACCTGACCCGCGCCCTCCAGGACTTCAAGAAGGCCGGCATCGCCATCGTCGGCCTGGCCGCCGAGGGCACGCACGAGGTGCAGGACCTGGAGGCGCTCGGCGGTCCCGTCGTCATCGTCGTCGGCTCCGAGGGCAAGGGCCTCGGCCGCCTCGTCGGCGAGAACTGCGACTACCTCGTCCGCATCCCGATGCCGGGTGGCGCCGAGTCGCTGAACGCCGGTGTCGCCGCGGGTGTCGTGCTCTACGAGGCGGCCCGCCGCCGGGCCACCCGCGGCCGCGCCTGACCCCGGGCGGCCCCGCCGCCTTGATCCACTTGGCTCACGGAAAGTGACCCGTGAGCGTGCCACCCCGCCCCTTTCGGGCGGGGTGGCTTGATCTTGACGGGTCTCGGACACATCCCTCCTGTCAAGGCAGTGTCCTAAACACTGATCACTCGGTTAGATGAGTGTGGACACCAGAACGTCAGGGTTCGACGACCAGCCCGCGCTGAGCATGGTCAAGGTGCCGTGCGATCCCGCACAGGTCATCGTCAACCACGCCAGCTTCCGCGTGCGGCTCGCACCGAGCCCGAGCGCGCGTTCCAAGCCCGCGAACGCCCCCGGCCGCGTGCCCGTCCTCGGCGGCGCCGTGGTCGCCGCCGGTGCTGGCCGCCGCCGGGCCCCCGTCGTCTGGAGCGGCAAGTCCGCCCCCGGCGACACCGCCGCAATGGGCGGACTCATCCAGGCCGTACGCGAACACGGGCGCGGCTACGGCTACGACGACGGCGACGGGGGCACCACCCAGACCATCCCGCGCATCGACCTCGCCCGCGACCTGGCCGAGGACACCCTCGCCACGCCGACCGTCATCGGCCAGCGCACCTACGGAGACCCGGACGAGATCCGCCCGGCGGGCCCCGTGCGCGACCTCCCGTACGACGCCCGGTACGCGGGCGGCACCCCCTACGACAGTCACGACGGCTACGACGGCCACGGCGGCGGACCCGGCACCGACTCCCGCCGGGCCTCCTCCGACACCCGCGGGCAGGCCTCGTACTACCCCGGCCGGCGCATGAACCTCGGCGTCGTGCTGCTCCCGCTGCGCGTCTTCCTCGGCTTCATCTGCGTCTACGCCGGCATGGGCAAGCTGTGCGACCCCGTCTACTTCGACGGCGGCGAACGCGGCTCCATGGTCACCTGGCTCCGCACCCTCCACCCCTGGGCACTCGCCGAACCGCTGCGCGACTTCGCCCTCGCCCACCCCGTCGGGGCCGGGCTCAGCGTGGCCTTCCTCCAGGTCATCGTCGGCGTCCTGACCGTCCTCGGCCTGTGGCAGCGGTTCGCCGCCTGCATCGGCGCCCTGCTGTCCGCCGCACTCCTCATGACGGTGAGCTGGAAGACCGTCCCCGCCTACGACGCCCCCGACATCATCTACCTCGCCGCCTGGAGCCCGCTGATCATCGCCGGCGCCCCGGTCTACTCCCTCGACGGCCGTCTCGCCGGCGAGGCCTGGCGCACCCTCGGGCCCCGCTCCGAGATCTGGCGGCTGCGCCGGCGCGTCCTGCGCCGCGGAACCATCATGGCCACCGTCGTCTGCGGACTCACCCTGCTCATCGGCTCGCTCCTCGGCGGCGCCGTCCGCTCCACCACCGTGGTCACCGTGCCCGGACCCGGCCAGGCGCCCAGCAACTACCTGCCCGGCTCCCCGCTCCCGCAGGCCCCCGCCAAGCAGCAGCAACAGCAGCAGCAGAAGCCCACCGCCCAGCCCTCCAAGCCGGCCGAACCCACCGCCAGCGCCTCGGCGCCCGCCGCCAAGTCCGGGCGGGGCGGCACCGGTTCCACCGCCAAGGAGACCGCCGGGGCCGGCTCGCAGTCGCCCACCGCGACCCGCGGCTCCGGCAGCGGCCAGAACTCGGGCAGCACCCCCAGGCAGTCCACCCCGAAGCCGCCGTCCTCCAGCTCGGGCAGCGGCGGCAGCAGCGGCGGCGGCGACGCGCCGTCCAAGAAGCCCGGCCTCGTCGGCGGCCTCCTCGGCTGACGACGAGACGGGACGGAACGAAGCCGGGGCCGGCGCGCACACAGCGCGCCGGCCCCGGCTTCGTACGCGGACGGCCTCAGGAGCCGCTCTGCGCGGCCAACTCCCGTGCCGCCTCGGTCAGGTCCTTCGCCGTGTCGATCGCCCGCCAGTAGGCCCCCTGCGGCAGCGGAAAGCCCGCCAGCCGCCGCTCACGCGCCAGCCGCGGGAACGTCGTGCGCTCGTGATCGCCCAAATCCGGCAGCAGCGCCGCGAATTCGGGACCGAAGACGTACACGCCCGCGTTGATCAGATACGGCGACGGCGGCGACTCGATGAAGTCCAGCACCTGCCCGAACTCGTTGGTCTCCACCGCCCCCCACGGAATCCGCGGCCGCGCCAGCGCCAGCGTCGCCGTCGCCCCCCGCTCCGCGTGGAACGCCGCCATCTCGCGCAGCGAGAACCGCGTCCAGATGTCCCCGTTCGTCGCGTACCAGGCCCGGTCCGGATGCGGCAGGTGCCGGGCCGCGTACTTCAGCCCGCCGCCCCGCCCCAGCGGCTCCTCCTCCACCACGGTGGTCACCCGCAACGGCAGGTCCGCCTTGGCCAGCCAGTCCTGCAGCACCTCCGCGAGATGCCCGCACGACACCACGGCATCCGTCACCCCCTCCGCCGCCAGCCACGCCAGCTGGTGCCCGATGATCGGCACCCCGGTCCCCGGGATCTCCACCATCGGCTTCGGCCGGTCGTCCGTATACGGACGCAGCCGCGAACCCTGGCCACCCGCCAACACGACCGCCTGGACGGGCGCCTGAGCGAGGGAGGCCGGGTACGCGGCCGCGGAAACGGAGGAGCGGGACACGGGAGGTGCGTCGGTCATGGCCGTCAGCGTAGAGGCCCCGGCCCGGTGGAGTACGGCGACGCCCGTCAGCCCATCGAGGCGACGCCGGTCGCGTACGCGGTGTCGCACACGGGACGCGCGAAGGACTGCGCCTTCGTCGGACCGTACGCATCCACCGCGGCCCGACCCAGCGCCCGCGCGATCCCCACGCAGTGCTCGGCCAGCGACGGCCGCCGGTCCACCTCCCGCTGGAGGTGCGTCAGGACGTCACCGGGCGTCTCGCCCTGCTGGAGCTCACCCAGCAGCTTGTCGCGGAGCACGTCCTGTGCGGCGCGCGGCTTCGCGGGGACGGAGACGTCCTCGGCGGAGGCGGTCAGGATCTGGGAAGGGGTGTTGTCCGCCCAGGGGACCATCGTGACCGCGAGGGTCCCGGACAGGACCAGGACGACGGGCAGGACCAGGGCGAGGGAACGGCCGATACGGCGGGCAGTGTGGGTCACGAGGGCGAGAGTAGCGCTCGGTGAAGATCTGGCGACATTTAGTCACCCGGTCGGGGGATGGTTCGACGTGGCTTTTCGAATTAAGGGTTGACGAGTGGGGCTGAACGGCCCGGTCTGCCCGGGATGGTGCACGGGGGCGCCCCCGGCCGGGAGCGCCCCTGTTCCGTCCTGCCCGTGCTCGGGGTCAGTCGGAGAGCCGCTCACCCGACGACGTCGAGAACACGTGGATCTCGTCGGCCCGCGGCACCACGTGCAGCGTCGAGCCCTTCTCCGGCACCTGGCGGCCGCCCACGCGCACCACGATGTCCTGAGCGCCCGCGGCCTCGGTGGTGCGGCCGTAGACGTAGCCGTCGGCGCCGAGCTCCTCGACGACGTTGACGGTGATCGTCAGACCGCCGTCGCTGCCGATGTCGAAGTGCTCCGGGCGCACGCCGACCGTGACGGTGCGGTCGCCCGCGTCCGCGGCGGCGGACAGCGCCTCGCGCGACACCGGGACCACGGTCTCGCCGAACTTCACGCCGCCGTCGGCGATCGGGACCTCGACCAGGTTCATGGCCGGGGAACCGATGAAGCCGGCGACGAACAGGTTCGCCGGACGGTCGTACATGTTGCGCGGGGTGTCGACCTGCTGCAGCAGACCGTCCTTGAGGACCGCCACGCGGTCGCCCATCGTCATGGCCTCGACCTGGTCGTGGGTGACGTAGACGGTGGTGATCCCGAGGTCGCGCTGGAGCGCGGCGATCTGGGTGCGGGTGGACACGCGCAGCTTGGCGTCGAGGTTCGACAGCGGCTCGTCCATGAGGAACACCTGCGGCTTGCGCACGATGGCGCGGCCCATGGCGACGCGCTGGCGCTGGCCGCCGGAGAGCGCCTTCGGCTTGCGGTCGAGGTACTGGGTGAGGTCGAGCATCTTCGCCGCGTCCTCGACCTTCTTGCGGATGGTCGCCTTGTCCTCGCCGGCGATCTTGAGCGCGAAGCCCATGTTGTCGGCGACGGTCATGTGCGGGTACAGCGCGTAGTTCTGGAACACCATCGCGATGTCCCGGTCCTTGGGCGGCAGGTGCGTGACGTCGCGGTCGCCGATGCGGATGGCGCCGCCGTTGACGTCCTCCAGGCCGGCCAGCATGCGCAGCGAGGTGGACTTGCCGCAGCCCGAGGGGCCGACGAGGACGAGGAACTCGCCGTCCTCGATGTGCAGCTCGAGCTCGTCGACGGCGGGCTTGTCGCCGCCGGGGTACAGCCGGGTCGCCTTGTCGAAAGTGACAGAAGCCATGGTGATAGATCCCTTCTACCGGCAGGAACGTGCCGGACGATCCGAGTGGAAGGTCTAGTCCAGTAAGCAGGACTCCGCCCGACGCTACCCGCTGGCGCGGCTCCTGTCAGTACCCGGTCCCGGGTGACTTCCGCCATTGCCGGAGCCGTCCGCGGCACCCTGGAGGGCGGCTTCGGGCGCCCTGGGGGCGGGGCAATGTGATGGCCGGGGGGATGGGCCGCTGTGTAAAGTGAGGCCGGTTACGCCTCCTTAGCTCAGTCCGGCCAGAGCAACGCACTTGTAATGCGTAGGTCGTCGGTTCGAATCCGACAGGGGGCTCCGCTGACGGCCCAGCTCGGATCTCCTCCGGGCTGGGCTTTCGTGTTCCGGCGTCAGGCGGTGACATCCGGTTCCGCTCGGGGCGGCGCGCCTATGCGTCGGGCTCGGCGGCGGGCAGGGGCCACCGCTTGATGATCTTTGCCGGACGTTCCGGGGCCCGCCACACCTGAATGCGGATCTCCTCGCTCGTTTCGGGGCTCTCGTCGGAGTCGATGTCGGCCCGGTACGCCCGGCGAAACGCCGAAGGCCCCGGGCCGTCGCCCGGGCCTTTGGCGTTCTCGTGTCAGTGGCGGCCCGAGATGCGGTTCGCCAGGTGGGCCAGGGCGGTTGTGGCCGGGGCGTGGGTCGCGGCTTCGTGGCGGTCCGCCTCGCGGTAGGCCGCGTAGAGGGCCTGGACGCCGAGCCAGCGCAAGGGCTCCGGCTCCCAGCGGCGGACGCGGTGGTTGACCCACGGGAGGGTGGTCAGGTCCGTGGCGTCCCCCAGGACCAGGTCGCGCAGGGTGCGGGCCGCGAGGTTGGAGGTCGCGACGCCCGAGCCGACGTAGCCGCCGGCCCAGCCGAGGCCCGTCGTGCGGTCCAGGGCCACCGTGGCGCACCAGTCGCGGGGGACGCCGAGGACGCCCGACCAGGCGTGGGTGATCTCCACTCCGGTGAGGATCGGGAAGAAGGACGTCAGGAGTTGCGTCAGCGCCTTGATCGTCGACTGCTGGGTCGTGCCGTCGGTGTCCGTGCGCGAGCCGAAGCGGTACGGGACGCCGCGGCCGCCGATCGCGATGCGGTCGTCCGCGGTGCGCTGGGCGTACATGTAGGCGTGGGCCATGTCGCCGAGGGTGCAGGCGTCCGACCAGCCGATGCGGGACCAGACCTCGGGCGGCAGCGGGGCCGTCGCGATCATCGACGAGTTCATCGGGAGCCAGGAGCGCTTCTGGCCCTTGAGGGCCGCGGTGAAGCCCTCCGTGCAGCGCAGGACGTACGGGGCGCGGACCGTGCCGTACGGGGTGATGGCCCGGCGGGGGGCGATCTCGGTGACGGGGGTGGATTCGTGGATGACCACGCCGAGGCGTTCGCAGGCGGCGGCCAGGCCCTTGACGAGCTTGAGGGGGTGGATCCGGGCGCCGTGCGGGGTCCAGCCGGCGCCGACGGCGTCCGCGATGTCGATGCGGGCGCGGGTGTCGGTGGCGTCGTAGAGCTCGCGGTCGCTCTCGCCGAAGGCGAGTTCGGCGGCGTGGAAGGCCTTGAGGCGGCTGAGCTGGGCGGGGGTGCGGGCGACCTCGAGGACGCCGCCGCGGTGGATGTCGGCGTCGATGTCCTCCTTGGCCGCGACGCCGATGACTTCGGTGACGGTGTCGTTCATGGCCTGCTGGAGGCGGAGCGCGGCCTGGTGGCCGTGGAGTTCGGCGTAGCGGTCGCGTCCGGCGATGCCGTTGTAGAGCCAGCCGCCGTTGCGGCCGGAGGCCCCGTAGCCGCAGAACTTCTGCTCGAGGACGGTGACGCGGAGGTCGGGGGCGGCGGTCTTGAGGTAGTAGGCGGTCCACAGGCCGGTGTAGCCGCCGCCGACGATGACGACGTCGGCCGTGGCGTGGCCGGTGAGGGGGGCGCGGGGTGGCCGGGCGGGAGTGTGGTCCGTCGCGTACCAGAAGGAGATGCCGCCGTTGATCGTCATGGGGGAGTTGGTACACGGGGTTCCGGAGGGGTGTCCAGGTACCGGGTGCCGGGTTTTGGGGTGGGAGGGGTGGCCTTTTGGCTGATGTGGCGGGGGTGGTGGGGTCCCTAGGGTGACGGCGGGAGGTTTTGTCCTGGTACTGCGCGAGGTTCGAGGGGGCGGGTGGTGAGGTGCTGCTGGGGCCGGCGGCGCAGGGGCAGGTCAAGGTCGAGTACCTGCTGGCTTCGTTCCCGGACCGGGGCGGGGCCGGCGGTTTGGTGCGGGCCGTGAACGCGCTGCGGGCGTCGGCGGAGGCGGGGAGGTTCACGGACGGGCATCTGCCGGCGATGGCGGCGCAGGTGCCGGGGCTGCGCGGGGAGGCCTTCGACCGGGCGGTGGCGGAGCAGACGTACAAGGGGTGGGTCGGCGGGACGGCCTAGGCTCCCGGCATGATCCGTAGCGCCGTTGTCGAAGACGTCCCCGTCATCCACGCCATGATCCGCGAGCTGGCGGAGTACGAGAAGGTGCCGCACGAGGCGCGGGCCACCCAGGAGCAGTTGCGGGAGGCGCTGTTCGGGGCGCGGCCCGCGGCGTTCGCGCACATGGCGGAGACGGCGGACGGGGAGGCCGTCGGGTTCGCGGTGTGGTTCCTGAACTTCTCGACGTGGCGCGGGGTGCACGGGATCTACCTGGAGGACCTGTACGTGCGGCCGGGCGTGCGCGGTGGCGGGCACGGCAAGGCGCTGCTGGCGGAGCTGGCCCGGATCTGTGTGGAGCGCGGCTACGAGCGGCTCGAGTGGGCGGTGTTGAAGTGGAACGAGCCGACGATCGCGTTCTACGAGGCCTTGGGCGCGCGGCCGCAGGACGAGTGGTCGGTGTACCGGCTGACGGACGAGCCGCTGAGGAAGCTGGGCTCGGCGCAGGGCTGAGGCCGCTGCGCCGGGCCGCGGCGTGCCGTCAGCCGGTGATCTTGGCGGTGAAGGCGTCGAGGTTGGTGCGGGTGCGGTCGATCTTCTCGGGGAGGGTGAGGGTCTCCTCGTAGAGGCCGGCGCGCAGCTTGGGCTGTCGCTTGCCCCGGATGTAGAGGGAGCAGGCGAGGTCGGCGCAGACGTAGATGCCGACGGTGTTGCCCTCGCGGCCGCGGGCCCCGGCGAGGGGGGCGACGAGCAGGGAGACGCCGGAGGCGGCGTGGCCGGTGAGGCAGATCTGGCAGGCGCTGGACTTGAGGGCGCTCGTGCGGCTGGTGCCGGGGACGCGCAGGGTGATGCCGACGGGGGTGCCGTCGGCGTCCTGGCGTACGAGGTGGGCGCGCAGCGGGGCGCCGGGGTCCACCCAGCCGAGGAAGTCGAGGTCTTCCCAGGGGAGTTCGCTGAAGTCCAGCGGGAGCTTGAGGCGGGCTGCCTCGCCCTTGGTGCAGTTCACGAAGGACGAACGGATCTGTTTTTCGGTGAGCGGGTCCACGTCGGGGGACGGTACGTGGGGGTACGGGCCGCTGTCATCCGATATTACCGGCGGCGCGGGGGCTCCCCTCAGGGTTCGAGGACGACCTTGCCGGTGGTGGCGCGGGTTTCCAGGGCGTGGTGGGCGGCGGCCGCTTCGGCGAGCGGGTAGCGCTGGAGGGCGGGCCGGAGCCGGCCTGCGGCGGCTTCGGCGAGGGCGCGGGTTTCGAGGAGGCGCAGGGGGTTGTCGCCGCCGGCCCGTCGGAGCATTTCGGGGCCGAGGACGTTGTGGGTGGTGACGTTACGGGCGGCGAGGTCGGCGCGGTCGGTGTCGGTGAGGGGGATGGGGCCGCCGGACCAGCCGAAGACGATGTGGCGGGCGCCGGGGGCGAGGAGGCCGAGGGCGGCGCGGGCGGTGGGGCCGCCGACGGAGTCGAAGAGGACGGTGGCGCCGGCGGGGTGGTGCCGGCGTACGGCGTCGGTCCAGCCGGGGGCGGTGTAGTCGAGGGCGAGGTCGGCGCCGTTGGCGGCGGCGAGGGCCGTTTTCGCGGGACCGCCGGCGAGGGCGATGACGGTGGCGCCGGCGCGCAGGGCGTACTGGACGAGCAGGGTGCCGATGCCGCCGGCGGCGGCGGGGACGAGGGCGACGGAGTCCGGGCCGAGGTCGGCGAACTGGAGGATCCCGAGGGTGGTGCGGCCCGTGCCGATCATGGCGACGGCCTCGGCGGCGTCGAGGCCGGGCGGCAGGGGGTGCAGTCGGTCGGCGTCGGCGACGGCGTACTCGGCATACCCTCCGGGCGCGAAGCCGAGGTGGACGACGACCTGGCGGCCGAGCCAGTCGGGGTCGGTGCCGGGGCCGAGGGCGTCGACGGTGCCGGCGACCTCGCGGCCGGGGATGGTGGGCAGCTCGGGGAGGGCGGGGGCGGGGCCCTGGAAGCCCTGGCGGAGGGCGGTGTCGAGGAGGTGGACTCCGGCGGCGGCGACGGCGATGCGGACCTGGCCGGGGGCGGGTACGGGGGCTTCGGTGCGCTCGTGGACGAGGTTCTCGGCGGGGCCGAAGGCGTGGAGGCGGATGGCGCGCATGGTCTGCAGGGTGTCCATACGGACAGGCTCCGACCTGAAGCGCGGTTGAGGTCAAGGCTCTGCCGGCTGCCGTTGTCAGTGGCGCGGGGGACGATGGGGACATGGCGCGCAAGGGGCAGCAGGAGACGGTGAAGGCGGCGCGGCGGCCGGAGGTGCGGCTGCCGGAGCTGAGTGCGTGGGAGGGCGGCGAGCTGGAGCCGGACGGGGACTACGACGGGCTGGAGTTCGCGGACCTGGACCTCGTGGGGCAGGAGGGCATCGGGGCCCGGTTCATGGACTGCGCGCTGCGGCGGTGCGCGCTGGACGAGGCGGGGCTGGCGAAGGCGCGCATCCTGGACTCGGTGCTGGAGGGGGTCCGGGGGGTGGGGACGGATCTGTCGGGGGCTTCGCTGCGGGACGTGGAGCTGGTGGAGGCGCGCCTGGGCGGGGTGCAGCTGCACGGGGCGGTGCTGGAGCGGGTGGTGGTCCGCGGGGGCAAGATCGACTACCTGAACCTGCGGACGGCGCGGCTCAAGGACGTGGTCTTCGACGGGTGCGTGCTGGTGGAGGCGGACTTCGCGGGCGCGGTGCTGGAGCGGGTGGAGTTCCGCGGGTGCACGCTGCGGGGAGCGGATTTCACGGGGGCGCGGATGACGGACGTGGATCTGCGGGGGGCCGCGGAGCTGGACATCGCGCGGGGGGTGGACGCGCTGTCCGGGGCGGTGATCAGCCCGTCCCAGCTCTTCGACCTGGCCCCGGCCCTGGCGGCGCAGCTGGGCCTCAGGGTCCTGTCGTAGCCCCCGCGGGGGCCGCGCCCCGCCGGGGCTATGCCGGGACGCGGGGGAAGCGGGCCTGGAGGGTCCAGATGGTGGGGTTGTCGGCCAGGGTGTCGTGCATGTCGGTCAGGTCCGCGATCAGGTCGTGCAGGAAATCGCGGGCTTCGCGGCGCAGCAGGCGGTGGCTGAAGGTCAGCGGTTCCTCCTCCGGCGGCATCCAGTCGGCCTCGATGTCGACCCAGCCGAAGCGGCGCTCGAACAGCATCCGGTCGGTGGACTCGGTGAAGTCGAGCTCGGCGTACTGGCGGTTGGCGGAGCGGCTGCCGCGGGGGTCCTTGTCGAGCTGCTCGACGATGTCGCAGAGGGCCCAGGCGAAGTCCAGTACGGGCACCCATCCCCAGCCTGTGGACACTTCCCGGTCCTTGATGGTGTCGGCGAGGTAGACGTCCCCGCAGAACAGGTCGTGGCGCAGGGAGTGGACGTCCGCCGAGCGGTAGTCGGTCTGCGGGGGGTCCGGGAAGCGCCGGGAGAGGGAGTAGCCGATGTCGAGCACGTACCCGATGGTGTCACGGGTGCGCGGCCGTCCCCACCCCGGCGGTCGGCGGGTGCCGTCCCGGGCCGCTCTCGGCGGACGTCAGCGGACGTTGACGGCCGTCCAGGCGGCGGCGACGCGCCCGTACTCGACGCTGCCCGGGCCGTAGAGGTCGGCGGCGGCCCTGAGGGTGGCGGTGCGGGCGCGGGCGTAGTTGGTGGTGGAGGTCATGTAGGTGCTCAGGGCCCGGTACCAGATGCGGACGGCCTTGTCCCGGCCGATGCCGAGCAGCTTGGAGCCGTCGTAGGTGGGGGAGTCGTAGGAGATCTTGTTGATCTCCTTGAGGCCGCTGCCTTCGGCGAGGAGGTAGAAGAAGTGCCGGGCGGGGCCGGACGCGGCGTACGGGTCGAGGGTGCCGATGTCGCTTGACCAGTAGTCGCGGGAGTGGCCGTCGAGGCTGGGGTGGTCCATGCGGCGCAGGGAGCCGTCGGCGAAGACGCGTTCGCCGATGAAGTAGTCCCCGACGTCGGTGGCGTTGTCGGCGAAGAACTCGATCGAGGTGCCGAGGATGTCGGCGGTGCCCTCGTTGAGGGCGCCGGGTTCGCCGGAGTAGGTGAGTCCGGCGGTGGCGGCGACCACGCCGTGGGTGAGCTCGTGGCCGACGATGTCGAGGGTGGCGAGCGTCCGGCCGGTGGCGGGGTCGTCGCCGTAGTTGGCGCAGGAGCAGGACGGGTCCCAGAAGGCGTTGGGGTAGTTGCTGCCGTAGTGCACGCGGGAGGTGACACCCGTGCCGTCGCCGCGGATGCCGTTGCGACCGAGGACGCCCTTGTAGAAGTCCCAGGTGACGGCGGTGGCGTAGTGGGCGTCGACGCCGGCGGACTGGCGGTCGGCGGGGGCGCCGGTGCCGCCCCAGTCGTTGTCGGGGTCGGTGAAGAGGGTGCCGCCGCCGGTCTGGTTCATGGCGTCGAGGGTGCGCTGGTTGCCGCGGGTGGTGTCGCGGAGCTGGTACGCGCTGCCGGTGAAGTAGGTGGTGAGGGGAACGGTGCCGGCGTGCTGGCTGTGGCCGGTGCCGGTGCTGCGGGGGGCCGCAGTCGCAGCCGTGGCCGTGGCTGCGGTGACCGTCATGACGGCGACGGCGCCGAGGAGGACGGCGAGGCGGGTGCGGGGAGAGGACGTCGGGTGGGTCACTCGGGCTCCTTCGCGGTGGCCGGGGTGGCGGCGCGAGTGAGCGTGACAGGACGGCCCCTGGTTTTGGCAGGTCTGCGACAAGGATTTCGGGGATCTCCGCCGGGTTGTCCGAACAGCCCCCGCTCGGTGTCCGGAACCCGACGCCCTCGGGGCGGCAGCCCCCTCGGGACAGGGTGCGCCGTCGGGGCACGAGCTCCGTCAGGGCAAGGGCGGCCCCGTCAGGGCAGCAGGCGCTGTTCCTTGGCCACCGAGACCGCCCCCGCGCGGGTGTCCACGCCGAGCTTGTCGTAGATGCGGCCCAGGTGGGTCTTCACCGTGGCCTCGCTGATGAACAGGGCCCGGGCGATGTCCCGGTTGCCCAGCCCCCGCGCCAGCTGGCCCAGGATGTCCAGCTCGCGGTCCGTCAGCGTCGGGCGCGAGCCCCGCATGTGGGCCATCACGCGGCTCGCCACCGGCGGCGAGAGCGTCGTACGGCCCGCCGCCGCCGAGTGGATCGCGGAGAACAGCTCCTCCGGGCGCTCCGCCTTCAGCAGGTAGCCCGTGGCGCCCGCCGCGATGGCGCGGGTGACGTCCGCGTCCGTGTCGTACGTCGTCAGGACCAGGACGTGCGGGGGGTCGGTCACCGCCGTGATGCGGCGGGTGGCTTCGACCCCGTCGATGCCCTCGCCCAGCTGGAGGTCCATCAGCACCACGTCCGGGCGGAGCTTCGCCGCCAGGGCCACCGCCTCCTCGCCGCTGCCGGCCTCGCCCAGGACCTCGATGTCCGGCGTGCTGCCCAGCAGCGCCAGCAGGCCGGCGCGGACCACCGCGTGGTCGTCGCAGAGGAGGATCGTCGTCATCGGGCCGGTTCCAGTCGTCATCCGGTGGGCTCCAGGGGGATGGCCGCGGAGAGGACCGTGCCCTCGCCGGGGGCGGATTCGAGGGTCAGGGTGCCGCCGAGCTGGCGGACGCGGGCGCGCATCGCCGGGAGCCCGTGCCCGCGGTCGCCGGCCGCTCCGCGCGCAGGCGGCCGCGGCTCGGTGAAGCCCTCGCCGTCGTCCGCGACGTCGAGGACCACCTGGTCGCCCAGGAAGCTCAGGGTCAGGGCCGCGGTCCGGGCGTGCGCGTGCTCGCGGACGTTGGCCAGCGCCCCCTGCGCGATCCGCAGCAGCGCCGACTGGACGCGGTCCGGGAGCGGGGCGGGCGTGCCCTCCAGGTGGAAGCGGACCTCGATGTCCGGGCCCGCGTCGAGCGCGCGCAGCGCGTCCGCGAGGCCGCCGCCCCCTTCGAGCTCCGGCGGGGCCAGGTCGTGGACCAGCCTCCGTGCCTCCGCCAGCCCGCGCGCCGCGATGCCGGTGGCGGTACGGACGTGCGCGCGGGCGGTGGCCGGGTCGCTGTCCCAGGTGCGGTCCGCGGCCTGGAGCAGCATCTGCTGGCTGGACAGGTGCTGGGCGAGCGTGTCGTGGATCTCCATCGACAGCCGCTGCCGCTCGGCGAGGGTGCCCTCGCGGCGCTCGGTGGCGGCCAGCTCGCGGCGGGTGCGGATCAGATCGTCGATCAGCGCGCGCTGGGACTCGGCCTGACGCTCCATGTGGACGAAGACGGCGGTGGCCAGGGCCGCGATCGCGGGCGGGGCCAGCAGGAGGTTCGGGTCGAACTCCTTCGAGAGCTTGAGCTGGGCCGCCACCACGAACACGGTCAGCAGGGCCACGAGGACGATCGCCGCGCGGGCCGGCAGGGTGCGCAGGGCGGTGAAGAAGAGGGGGACGGCGCACCAGGCGAAGCTGGGCGCGAGGACGACCAGGACCACCCAGGTCGCCACCACCAGCCCGAGCCAGAGCATCCGGCGCACGGTGGGCGCGGCCCCGAGCGCGGGGCCGAGTACGTACAGCAGGGCCAGCACGATGCTGAGGGCGATGATCCACGGGGTGCTGGGCGAGCCGGGGTGGCGCAACAGGAAGCGGGCCACCGAGGCGCCGAGGAGCAGGAAGAACGCCGTGTGCATGACGGTCGCCAGGGTGCGCGTGTCGGCCTTCACCGGTGTGCCGGGTGCGCCCGGCGCACCCGGCGCCCGTGGCGGGGTGCGGCTCACGTGGCTCACGGCGGGCTCCCGGGTCGGTGTCTGGCTCCTCCATCGTGCCTGGTCGTACGCGATGGCGCCGACCAGCCAATCCGTACCCGTACCCGGTCCGCATCGACCGATCGGTTGACCCCGGGGTCAACCGGTGCGGCAGCCGTCGCGAGCCGGTACGGGGACCGGGGGGCGCCGGGTGCGGGCCCAGGCTTGGAGCAGCAGAACGAGCCGACGCACCCGGTCGACGCCGATGCCCGACGCCGACGCACTCAGCCGATGCACTCAGGAGCAGCAGACATGAACACCCGCACCCGCGTTCTCACCGGTACCGCCCTCGCCGTCGCGCTCGGCGCCGGGACCTTCGGCGCGGTCAGCGCCAGCGCCGCGCAGAACGAGACCGCCCCGGCCGTCGCCGCCAAGAAGGACGGCCAGCCGGACGAGAAGAACTTCACCACCACGACCCACCTCACCATCGACGCCGCCACCCGCGCCGCCCAGGCCGCGCTCGAGGCCGCGCAGAAGGAGAACCAGAAGGTGACGGTCGCGGTCGTGGACCGGGGCGGCAACACCATCGTCACCCTGCGCGGCGACGGCGCGGGTCCGCAGTCCTACGAGTCGGCGCAGCGCAAGGCCTACACCGCCGTGTCCTGGAACGCCCCGACCTCGGTGCTCGCGGGCCGCCTCGCCCAGGCCCCGAACCTGAAGGACATCCCCGGCACCCTCTTCCTCGGCGGCGGCACCCCGGTGCAGGCCAAGGGCGCCCCGGTCGCGGGCATCGGCGTGGCGGGCGCCCCGAGCGGCGACCTGGACGAGAAGTACGCCAAGGCCGGCGCCGACTCCCTGGACAAGTAGTCCCGGCACGCACTGCCCGGCGCGACCCGCGCGATCCGGTCCCCGGCGAAATCCGGCCCTCGTGGGAAACGACCCGAAGTACGACATCGGGCCCACATAGGATCGGGCGCGTGGATCACCGCGCTCTCTCCCGCCTCGCCGCCCCTGCAGCCGCCGCTGCCCTCCTGCTCGCCCTCACCACGGCGTGTACGGCCGGCACGGTGCAGGGGCGGCCCGGTGCGTCCGGGCTGCGCGACCCGTACTTCCCCAAGGCCGGCAACGGCGGCTACCAGGTCGAGCACTACGACCTGGACCTCGACTACGACCCCGCGGACGGGGAGTTGAACGCCACCGCCGTCATCACCGCCCGCGCGCAGCAGGGGCTCAGCTCCTTCAACCTCGACCTGAGCGGCCTGCAGGTCGAGGGCGTCACCGTGCAGGGCGAGGGCGCGCGGTTCAACCGGACCGGGCGGGAGCTGACGGTGCGTCCGGCGAAGGACCTCAAGAAGGGCGAGGTCTTCCGGACGGAGATCGACTACCACGGCAAGCCGAAGCCCATCACGGATGCGGACGGTGCCAAGGAAGGCTGGATCACCACCGCGGACGGCGCCGTCGGGGTCGGCGAGCCGATCGGGTCGATGGCCTGGTTCCCCGGGAACCACCACCCCAGCGACAAGGCCACGTACGACATCACCCTGACGGTTCCCAAGGGCTACGAGGCGGTGTCGAACGGCGAGTTGAAATCCCGCACCGACACCGCCGACGGGCAGACCGAGTTCGCGTGGCACAGCCCGGAGCCGATGGCGAGCTACCTCGCCACCGCCGCGATCGGCAAGTTCAAGGTGACCACCGGGCGCACCCCGTCGGGGGTCGCCCTCTACGAGGCCGTCACGCCCGCGGAGGCCGCCGCCGGCGGCCCGGCGCTGGCCCGGCTGCCGGAGATCGTGGAGTGGGGGAGCCGCCGGTTCGGCCCGTACCCCTTCGGCACCGCGGGGGCGATCGTGCTGCCGGCCGAGACCCTCACGTACGCGCTGGAGACGCAGACCAAACCCGTCTTCTCCGGCGCACCCGACGAGAAGCTGGTCCTGCACGAGACGGCCCACCAGTGGTTCGGCGACTCGGTGTCGCCGAAGTCCTGGAAGGACATGTGGCTCAACGAGGGCTTCGCGACCTACGCCGAGTGGCTGTGGTCCGAGGACCACGGCGGGACGACCGCCCAGCAGTACTTCGACGCGTTCCTCGCGGGCGACACCGCGGTGGACAAGGACGCCGACTCCGACTGGGACGCCTTCCCGCCCGCCGACCCGCCCAGCGCCAAGGACATCTCGGAGACTCCGGTGTACGTCCGGGGCGCGATGGTCCTGCAGCGGATCCGCCAGGAGGTGGGCGACGAGAAGTTCTTCGCCCTGCTGCGCGGCTGGGCCCAGGACCACCGGTACGGCAACGCGAGTACGGCCGATTTCACCGCGTACGCGGAGCGGACGACGGGGCACGACCTGAAGAAGGTCTGGGACGTCTGGCTGTACGGGGAGGGCCGGCCCAAGTAGGCCTTGCGCGGTCGGCCTACAGGGCCTTGCGCGGCACCGTGCAGTCGCGGCCGTGCTCGTGGTCCTGGGCGCGGCGCAGGGCGGTGTAGCCCCGGGACCGCCAGAACGCCAGGCCGGCGGGGTTGTTGAGGATCACCCGCCGAACCGTAGCGAAGCCCCCTCCCCGGACGGCCGGGAGGGGGCTTCGGCTACGGCGTTTGCGGCCGGTCGAGCTCAGGCTCGGCCCCAGGATCAGACGTTGACGCCGAAGTCCTGGGCGATGCCGGTCAGGCCGGAGGCGTAACCCTGGCCGACCGCGCGGAACTTCCACTCGGCGCCGTTGCGGTAGAGCTCGCCGAAGACCATGGCGGTCTCGGTGGCCGCGTCCTCGGAGAGGTCGTAGCGGGCGATCTCGGCGCCGCCGGCCTGGTTCACGACGCGGATGTACGCGTTGCGGACCTGGCCGAAGTTCTGGCTGCGGGCGTCGGCGTCGTAGATCGAGACCGGGAAGACGATCTTGTCCACGTCGGCCGCGAGCGTGGCGAGGTTGACGTTGATGGACTCGTCGTCGCCGGAGCCCTCGCCGGTGCGGTTGTCACCGGTGTGGACGATGCTCTGGTCCGGGGTGGACTTGTTGTTGAAGAAGACGAAGTGACCTTCGGAGACGACCTTGCCCATCGCGTTGACCGCGATGGCGGAGGCGTCCAGGTCGAAGTCGACACCGGTCGTCGTACGGACGTCCCAGCCGAGGCCGACCGTGACGGCGCTGAGGCCGGGGGCCTCCTTCGTGAGCGAGACGTTGCCGCCCTTGGACAGGCTTACTGCCATTTTGACTGGTGTCCCTTCCTCGTCGCATGGCCGCGAGATTGTGGCCAAGGTACCGCTGACCTTCATAACGCGGGGAGGGGGGCAGTAGGTTCCACTCCGGGATTCCCCCGCGGATGCGCCCACCATTCAGCCGCGGAAATACGGGTGACGGGCATCGCACGGGGCGGGATCATAGGGGGCATGCCTGGTCCCTATGTCATTCGCGGTTCGGTCGTGCTCCCCGAGGCGGAGCTCGCCTGGCGCTTTTCGCGATCCTCCGGGCCGGGCGGGCAGCACGTGAACACCTCGGACTCGCGCGTGGAGCTGCTGTTCGACGTGGCGGCGACGAAGGCGCTGCCGGACGTGTGGAAGGAGCGGGCGCTGGAGCGGCTCGCGGCCCGGCTGGTGGACGGGGTGCTGACCGTACGCGCCTCCGAGCACCGCTCGCAGTTCCGCAACCGGGAGATGGCGCTGGTCCGGATGGCGTCCGTGCTCGCCGAAGCCACCGCTCCGCCGCCCAAGGCGCGCCGCGCCACGAAGATCCCGCGGGGGATCAACGAGCGCCGGCTCCGGGAGAAGAAGGCCCGGGCCGAGACCAAGCGCGGGCGCACCGGCCGCGACTGGTGACGGCGCAGGCTCTCAGCCCGCCAGGTGGCGGTAGCGGCCGCGGAAGTAGGTCAGCGGCGGGGAGTCGGGGGACGGGAGCGCCGAGGTGAGGACGCGGCCGACGACCAGGGTGTGGTCGCCCGCCTCGACGCGGTTCTCCGTACGGCATTCGAGGGTGGCCAGGGCGCCCGTCAGCAGCGGGGCCCCCGAGACCTCGCCGCGTACGTAGGGCAGGTCCGCGAAGAGCAGCCGGTCGCTGATGCGGTTCTTCATCGAGAAGCGGCCCGCCACCTGCACCTGGTGGTCGGCGAGGACCGAGACCGCCCACAGGGGCTGCTCCGCCAGCAGGTCGTCCATCCGGGAGCCCTCGCGCAGGCTCACCAGGACCAGCGGCGGCTCCAGGGACACGGACATGAAGGCGGTGGCCGTCATGCCGACGTCCTCGCCGCCCGGACCGTCCGGCGTCAGCGGGTTCTCGTGTGCGGTGATCAGGCACACGCCCGCCGCCAGGCGGGACATCGCGGCCCGGAACTCGTCGTTGCTCACGCCCTCAGGATGAAGGGTGGAGGCGATCGGCATGGGTACAGGGGTCGTCTTCGGCACGTCCGGAACGCTAGTCTCGCCCTCCCGCGCCGCGCATCGGGCCCGAGTCCGAGCCGCGTCCCCGCCCCTTGGCCTAGGCCCGGGCGTATCGTTTGCTCCCGGGAATGCAGGGGAGCGCTCCCGGGCACCGCCACCCCCACCGCTCACCTTTATTCATCTCATGTGACTTGAGTCACAGAGGGCAAGATTTGTTGACCCTGTGTACCTGGCGCACAGCTCACTGTGATTCAGTGGACGGGACACCGCAACGAAACGCCGATGACAAACCTGGAGTTGCTGTCGAGGTCTCGGGGAGAGCGAGCAATGGAGACCGAGTCGGAGCCGTACGTCCGTCTTGCGACCCTGCGGCAGCTTCACCAGGTGGTGGCCGAGCTCAATACGGCCAGGAGCCTGGCGGACACTCTGCAGACCGTCGTGGACGGCATTGTCGTGGGCCTCGGCTACCAGCTCGCCTGTGTCAACCTCGTACGCCCTGACGGGGATCTCGTCGTCGCCGCGTTCGCCGGCGACCCCGCCGCAGAAGCCCTCATCACCGGCCGCGTCGGCTCCCGAGCCTCCTGGGAGCGCCGTCTGACGATGGGGGAGAGCTGGGACGGGCTCCGCTTCATCCCGCACACCGAGGGCTGGGTCCTCCTCGAGGACGACGTGCCCCAGTGGCACACCGACGGCCCCGATCCGCGCTTCGAGGACGAGTGGCATCCCGAGGACCGGCTCTACGCCCCCATGTATGCGTCCGGCGGGGAACTTCTGGGTGTCATTTCGGTGGACAGACCGCGCAATGGGCGGCGCCCCGGCGCGTGGGGGCGCGAAGCGCTCCAGATGTACGCCTTCCAAGCCGCGATTGCGATCAGCAACGCACGGCTGCGCGCGAACATGCAGCGGGCCCTGGTCCGGCTGGAGCGTGAACAGCAGGCGCTGCGCGCGAGCGAGGAGTCGTTCCGGCAGGCCTTCGAGTACGCGCCCAGCGGCATGGCGATCGCCGAGATGGGCGGGGACCAGCACGGGCGGCTGCTGCGGACCAACGACGCACTGTGCCGGCTGCTGGGCCGGCCCGCCTCCGTACTGCGCCGGTACTCCTTCTCCGACCTGGTCCACCCCGAGGACATCGGGACCCTGCTGCGCACCTCCGCCGAGGGCGGCCGGGCCGAGCTGCGGCTCGGGCGGCGCGACGGCACGTACGTATGGGTGTCGCTGCGCAACTCCGTCGTCGCGGACGCCGCCGATGGGCCGCGCTTCCTGCTCACGCACGTCGAGGACATCGAGGAGCGCAAGCGCCACGAGCTCCAGCTCGCCCACCGGGCCAGCCACGACTCGCTGACGGGCCTCCCGAACAGCGCCGAGCTGCGCGCCCGCCTCGGCGCGCGGCTGTGCCGCAGGCCGCAGTCGGTCCGCGCCACCGCCGTGGAGGCGCTCGACGCGGCCTACGAGGGGCACGGCGTCGCCGCGGGGCTCCCGGCAGGTGGTGGTGGCGGTGAGCACGGCTTTCAGCCCGACGCCTTCCCCGAGCCCTTCGAATTCCCCGGCGCGCCCGCGGTGCCCGGCACCCCCGGAGCCCCCGGGACCCCCGGCGCGGGGGCGGGCCCGTTCGACCACCACGTGCACACGGTGGCGCCCGCGACGGACATCGACGACGGGACGAAGGGGCTCGCGGTGCTCTTCTGCGATCTCGACGGGTTCAAGTCGATCAACGACCGGTTCGGGCACCACACGGGTGACGCGGTCCTGATCGAGGTGGCCCGGCGGTTGACGACGGGCGTCAGGGACGGTGACACCGTCGCTCGGCTGGGTGGTGACGAATTCGTCGTCCTCGCGGACGGACTGGGCGCCGCCGACGCCGCCGACCTGGCCGTCCGGCTGCGCAACGCGATCATCCCGCCGATCCGCGTGGACGGCCGCGCGGTCCGTGTGGGCGCGAGTTTCGGCATCGGCTGGGCCAGCTGCGGCATGTCGGCGGACGAGGTGCTGCGCTCGGCCGACCAGCGGATGTACATCGAGAAAAGGTCCCGTTCCAAGGCGCACCGCCGGGCCGGATGAGGCGATCGGCCGCCCGTGGGTGCACGTGTTCGGGGTAGGCTCCCGTGGGTTGAAAGGAGTGACCTGCGATGACGACGCCCGCGAACCACGGCTCGAACAGTGGGGCGAACCAGCCCGAGGACGACGACCCGTTCGGCTACCTCTACGCGGACGGTCAGGCCGCCGGAGCCACCCCGCCCGCGCCGGGCGGTGGATACGGCTACCCCGGCCCGACGGTCGGTGGCCAGCCAGGCGTACAGCCAGGTGTCCCCCGTACCTCGTACAACCAGGTGCGCACGGTCGGCGAGCGGACGTACGGCGGCCAGCGCGGCGCCCAGGTTCCGCCGCAGCAGCAGCCGCCGGCCTACCAGGCCCAGTACCAGGCCCCTGAAGCCCTCCAGGCGGGCGGCTACGGGGTTCCGCCGCAGCAGGGACAGACCACGGCGTCGATCCCCGCGCCGGGCGGCCACGGCGGAGGCGGCGGTTCCAGCCGCAAGGGCATGCTCATCGCGGCGGTCGCGGTGGTTGCCGCGGTCGCGATCGGCATCGGTGCGGCCGTGACCTTCGGAGACAAGGACAAGGACAAGAAGGACAAGGGCAACGCGGCGGGCGGGCAGCAGTCCGCGCAGCCGCAGAACTCCTCCTCCGCGCAGCCGAGCCCCTCGGACTCCCCGCAGGCCCCGCTGCCCAAGGCGGACGCCTCGGGCGCGGGCATGTCCCTCACGGGCGGCGCGCACCTGGAAGGCACCATCCCGGGCGCGAAGAGCGCGGGCGGCCAGTACGTGGGCGGCTTCAACGCCCCCGGTGCGGCGCTGACCTGGACGGTGGACGTTCCGACGGCCGGGGACTACACGCTCTTCGTGAACTACGGGGTGCCCGGGAAGGACGCGAAGGCGACCCTCACGGTCAACGGGCAGAGCCCGAACCAGTCGCTGAACCTGGCGAACTTCGCCAAGGCCGACGCCGGAGCCTGGGACAAGGGCTGGCAGCGCACGTACGCGTGGATCACCCTCAAGAAGGGCACGAACACGATGAAGATCTCGTGCGAGCCCGGAAACCAGTGCGAGGCGGTCTTCGACCAGCTCGACCTGGGCCAGGGCCACATCAAGCGCTGACCTCCCACCGGCACCCGGGCACCGCCCGTCGCCGGCCCGGAGACACGAATCCGGCCCCACCGCGCATGCGGCGGGGCCGGATCCCGTTGTGCCCGTCGGCCCGTCAGCCGCAGTGGACCCAGCCGGTGTTCTCCCGGTGCGTCGACGGCAGGTAGGCGGAGTCCCGCCAGGCGCCAGTGACGCTGGCGGAGACCTGGACGCACGCGCCGCGGGCGGAGACGTACACCGGCCCCGCGTACTGGGTGTAGGACCGCTGGCCGTCGCCGTCGCTGCCGCCGCTGCTGGACGTCAGGCTGATGGACATGCCGTCGGTGACGAGGAAGTTGGCGTCACGGCGCAGGATCGCGCAGTTCTTGCCGGTGGAGCTGTTGAAGTACAGGAAGATGACGCCGGCGCCGGTGGCGCCCTGGCTGTTCCCCAGCGGGTAGGCGTCCTGCTGGTAGTAGCCCGCGCCGCAGGAGCCGCCCGAGATCGTCTGGGCCTCGGCGGGCACTGCGGCCAGCGTGGACACGGCCACCACCCCGGTGACGGTGGCGAGCGTGTTGCGGACGATGCGCTTCATGTGTTTCGGCCTCACGTGTTACAAGATCAACTGAATGTGTGATCTTAAGGCCCGTCAGATGCCGCCGGTGACACAGACGTTGTGGCGCAGCTCCTCGTACGTGTGCGGGTCGAACTCTCCGGCCGTCGGGGCGTGGACCGTGGCGGCCGAGAGGGCTACCGCGCGGGTCAGGCGGGCCGGCCAGTCCAGGCCTTCCGTGAGGGCCGACAGCAGGCCCGCCACCGCGGAGTCGCCGGCTCCGGTCGGGTTGCCCGCCAGGGCGCGTGGCGGGGCCGCCCGCCAGGTGCCCTGGGCGGTGGCCGCGAGCAGCCCGCCCGGGCCGAGTGAGGTGACCACGGCGTGCGCGCCGCGGCGGCGGGCGTCACGGGTGGCCTGCAGCGGCTCTCGGGAGCCGGTCAGCTCGGCGAGCTCGGCGGCGTTCGGCTTGATCATCTCCGGGCGGGCGGCGACCCCGCGGCGCAGGGCCTCGCCGCTGGTGTCCAGGAGGGCCGGGACCCCGGCCGCGCGGGCGGCCCGTACGAGCACCGCGTACGCGCCCACCGGCACGCCCGGCGGGAGGCTGCCGCACAGGGCGACCGCGCCGGCGCCGGCCAGCAGGGCCTCGTAGCGGGCGAGGAACTCCGCCCACTCCGCGGAACTGATCAGCGGGCCCGGCTCGTTGAACTGCGTGGTGTCGCCCGAGGCTTCGTCGACCACGGCCAGGGTGCGCCGGGTGGTGCCCGCGCAGGGCACCAGAGCGTCCGTCACCTGCGGGGTATCGGCGAGCAGTTCGCGTACGACGGCGCCGGTGCGGCCGCCCGCGAAGCCGGTCGCGGTGACCTCGTGGCCGAGTGCGGCCAGCACGCGGGCGACGTTGAGGCCCTTGCCGCCGGGTCTTTCGGTCACGGCGGTGACCCGGTGCGTGGTGTGCGCGATCAGTTTCGGCACGTGGTGGGTGACGTCGAGTGCGGTGTTGAGCGTCACGGTCAGGATCATGGCAGGCCCCGGTCTCGGTGTGTGCCGGGATCATGCCAAACAGCAGTGCGGGCGGCCCAGTCCCGCGGGCCGCCGCCTGCCCCCCCCATACCCGCTCAGACCAGCGGATCCACGATCCATTCGCCGCGCCGCATGACGCCCTTGACGTCGAACTCCGCGTCCAGGACGACCAGGTCGGCGTACTTGCCCGGCTCCAGCGAGCCGACCTCGCCGTACAGGCCGATCAGCTTGGCGGGGTTCACGGAGATCGCCTGGACCACGGACTCGACGGGCAGCTTGTCCAGCGTCACCGACCGCTTGAACGCGGTGTCCAGGGTCAGCGTGGAGCCCGCGATCGAACCGCCTTCGACGAGGCGGGCGACGCCCTCCTTGACCTCGACCTCCAGCGGCCCGAGGTGGTAGATCCCGTCGCCGAAGCCCGCCGCGTCCATGGCGTCGGTGATCAGCGCCACGCGGTGCGCGCCCGCGTGGTGGAAGGCCAGCTCCAGCATCGCCGGGTGCAGGTGGGTGCCGTCGTTGATCAGCTCCACGGTGACCCGCTCGTCCTCGAGCAGCGCGGCGATCGGGCCGGGGGCGCGGTGTTCCATGCCGGGCATCGCGTTGTAGAGGTGGGTGGCCACGGTGGCGCCCGCGTCGATGGCCTGGCGCGTCTGGTCGTACGTGGAGTCGGTGTGGCCGATCGCGGCGATGACCCCGTGCTCGGCCAGCAGCCGTACGGAGTCGAGCCCGCCCGGGAGTTCGGTGGCCAGGGTGACCATGCGGGCGGCGCCGTGCGCGGCGTCGATCAGCTTGCGGACCTCGGCCGGGTCGGGGTCGCGCAGCAGCTCCTCCTTGTGCGCGCCCTTGCGGCAGGCGTTGATGAACGGGCCCTCGAAGTGGATGCCCGCGATCTCGCCCGCTTGCGTCAGCTCGGCGAGCAGCCCGGCGCGGCGGGCCAGTTCGTCGAGGTCGCCGGTGACGGTGGAGGCGACGAGCGTGGTGGTGCCGTGCTCGCGGTGGGTCCGTACGCCCTTCAGGACCTCCTCGGCGGTGCCGGAGGTGAAGGAGGCGCCGCCTCCGCCGTGGTTGTGCATGTCCACGAAGCCGGGGACGATCCAGTGCCCGGACAGGTCGACGGTCCGCACGCCCTCGCCGGCGCTGCCGGCGATGCGCTCGCCGTCGACGATGACGCGGCCGCCCGCCACGGTCCCGGTGGGCAGCACCACCCTGGCGCCGGAGAGAACGGTGCTGTGTGCGCTTCCGGACATCAGGCAGGTACCTCCGTGGCGAGTAGGTCCCAGGCGAGCAGCCCTGCGCCCAGGCATCCGGCGGTGTCCCCGAGGGCCGCCGGAACGATGTCGGGCAGCCGCTGGAACGTCACGCGCTCCTCGACGGCCTTCCGTAGTGGTGTGAACAAGGTTTCCCCCGCCTCGGCGAGCCCGCCACCGATGATCAACGTGCGCGGGTCCAGCAAGGTGATCGCGGTGACCAGGCCGTCGGCGAGGGCGCCGACCGCGGTCAGCCACACCTCGCGGGCGCGCGCGTCGCCGGACTCGACGGCCTTGGCGCAGTCGGCGGCGTCCGCGGCGGGGTCGCCGGATGCGTTCGCCCAGGCGCGGCTCACGGCGGACGCGGAGGCGAGGGTCTCCAGGCAGCCGTACTGGCCGCAGCCGCAGGCGGGGCCGCCGGGGCGGACCACGATGTGGCCGATCTCGCCGGCGTAGCCGTGGGCGCCGGCCTCGATGCTGCCGGCGATGCCGATGGCGCCGGCGATGCCGGTGCCGAGGGGGACGAACAGGAAGCGGTCGGCGCCGCGGCCGGCGCCGATGCGGCCTTCAGCGAGTCCGCCCGTGCGCACGTCGTGGCCGAGGGCCACCGGGAGGGAGCCGAGCCGTCTGCTCAGCAGCTCGCGCATCGGTACGTCGCGCCAGCCCAGGTTCGCCGCGTAGACGGCGATCCCGTTCTCGGCGTCGACGATGCCGGGGACGGCGACGCCGGCCGCGGAAGCGGGCACGCCGAAGCGTTCGCGGCCGAGCCCGGACAGCTCGGCGGCGAACTCCAGGATCGTCTCGACGACGGCGTCGGGGCCCCGGTCGCGGCCGGTGGCGCGGCGCGCTTCGTGGAGCAGGGTGCCGTCGTCGGCGATGAGGGCGGCCTTCATCCCGGTGCCGCCCACATCGAGGGCGATGACGTGCTTCACGGCGTGTTTCACGGGTTTCACAGGTGACAGTCTCGCGTGCTCGGCGGGGAAAGGTCTAGTCCATTGGAAGGGATTGTTGAGCTGCCATACAAATTCGCGACCCAGGTCGGGACACGAACCGGACACGGCGCGTTTCCCGATGTGGACGAGCCGCCAAAGTGGTGTAGACCTTACGTGGATCGTACGTACAACAAGGGGTGGATCGAGAACTGTGAAGGGCCGTTACCTGAGCCTGGCCGCGACCGGAGCCGCGCTGGGCCTGACCGCCGTGGCGCTGACCGGCTGTGGAACCGTGGGGAGTCTCACCGGGGACAACGAGGTGACCCTGCGGGTCGTGGCGGCCGACTACGGGGACAATCCGCAGAACTCCTCGTCGGGGTATTGGAAGGACCTCGCCGCCGGCTTCGAGAAGGACCACCCCGGCGTCAAGGTCGAGGTCAGCGTCTACTCCTGGTCCGAGGTCGACGCCAAGGTCGCGGCGATGGTCAAGGCCGGCAAGGCCCCCGACATCGCCCAGATCGGCGCCTACGCCGACTACGCGGCCGCCGGCAAGCTGTACACGGCGGACGAGCTGCTCTCCGTCACCACCGAGGCCGACTTCCTGGCGCCGCTCGCGGACGCGGGCAAGGTCCGCCGGGTCCAGTACGGCATGCCGTTCGTGGCCAGCACCCGCCTGCTCTTCTACAACGAGAAGCTGCTGACGGACGCCGGGGTCATCCCGAAGGACGCCAAGGGCGGCTGGCAGCCGAAGAGCTGGGCCGACCTGGAGGCCGCGGCGAAGAAGCTCAAGGCCGCGGGCGTGGCGACCCCCTTCGCGCTGCCGCTGGGCCGCGAGGAGGCGCAGGCCGAATCGATGATGTGGATGCTCTCCGGCGGTGGCGGCTACACCGACAACGAGGAGGCGTACGCGATCGACTCCCCGGAGAACGTCAAGACCTTCGAGTTCCTGCGCGACAAGATGGTCGGCCAGGGGCTGACCGGGCCGACGGAACCGGCGAAGACGGACCGCCGGGCCGCGTTCGACGCCTTCGCGCGGGGCGAGGTCGGCATGCTCAACGGCCACCCCACGCTGATCAAGCAGGCGGGGGAGAAGGGCGTGAAGTTCGGCATGGTGGCCATGCCGACCGCCGACGGGACCGAGCACCCGACGATGGGCGTCGCCGACTGGGTGATGGCCTTCAAGAACGGCCACCGCAAGGAGTCCGGGAAGTTCCTGGACTACCTGTACGAGGCGAAGAACGTGACGGCCTTCACCAACAAGTACGACCTGCTGCCGGTCACGACGAGCGGCTACCGGGCGACGGACGCCGGTACGGGGGGTGCGGCCCCGCAGCTGAAGACGTTCCTGCAGGCGCTGCCGAACGCCCGTCTCTACCCGGTCGGCAAGAAGTCCTGGGCCGGGGTGAGCGAGGACGTGAAGCAGAACATCGGCAAGAGCGTGCAGCCGGGCGGGCAGCCCGCGAAGGTCCTCGAGGACATCGCGGAGGCGGCGCGCAAGGCGGACGCCCACTGACCTGCGGGCCGGCCGGTCCGCGGGCGCCCGCCGCTCGGCGGTGGGCGCCCGGTGGCTGTCGGAGGGCGGCGTTAATCTGGCCGTATGACGGACGACGCGAGCCCGGACGGGAGGCCGGACGGGAGGCCGGACGAGGGGCCGGACACGGGGCCGGACACGGGGCCGGACACGGGGCCGGACACGGGGCCGGACACGGGGCCGGACAAGGCGCTGACGGCCGCCGAGGCCGCGGTGCTCGCGTACGAGGGACGCACCTGGCCCGGGCCCGGGGCCAAGGAGCGGGCCATACGGGAAGGGCTGGGGATGACCCCGGTCCGCTACTACCAGCTGCTCAACGTGCTGATGGACGACCCGCGGGCGCTGGCCCACGCGCCCGGCACCGTCAACCGGCTCCGCCGCATCCGCGAAGTCCAGCGGGCCCGGCGCTGACGCATCGGCGCCCACGGGCCCGCCGCGCGCCGTAGCCGTGGCCCGGCAGGGCCGTTAGGGTCGTCCGTATGGGGAGCCATCCGCACAGCATGCCGATGCCCGTCACCGCCGCCGGACGCGAGGGACTCGAAGCCCTCCTCCGCGCACCCCGCCGATCCGTGGTCGCGCTCGACTTCGACGGCACCCTCGCCGAGATCGTCCCGGACCCGGACCAGGCGCGTGCCGACCCGGGAGCCGTCGGAGCGCTGGCCTCCCTGGCCCCGGAGGTCGCCTCGGTGGCCGTGATCACCGGCCGCCCGGCGGGGGTCGCGGTGCGCTACGGGGGCTTCGCAGGCGCTGCCGGCCTGGAACACCTGGTGGTCCTCGGCCACTACGGGGCCGAGCGCTGGGACGCGGTGAGCGGCATCGTGCACACCCCGGCCGAGCACCCGGGGGTCGCCGCGGTACGGGCGGAACTGCCCGGGTTCCTGGACTCCATCGGCGCCTGGCGCGGTACGTGGATCGAGGAGAAGGGCCGGGCGCTGGCCGTCCACACCCGGCGCGCCGAGGACCCGGAAGCGGCCTTCGCCGCGCTGCGCGAGCCGCTGGCCGAGCTGGCGGCGCGGCACGGGCTGATGGTGGAGCCGGGGCGGGCGGTGCTGGAGTTGCGTCCGCCGGGGATGGACAAGGGCGTGGCCCTGACCGAGTACCTGGCGGAGACGGGCGCCGAGGCCGTGCTGTACGCGGGGGACGACCTGGGCGACCTCGCCGCGTATGCGGCCGTGGAGAAACTGCGGACCGACGGCATGCCGGGGCTGCTGGTGGCCAGCGGCTCGGCCGAGGTTCCCGAGCTCGCCTCCCGGGCCGACCTCGTCCTGAACGGCCCGGGCGAGGTCGTCGCCTTCCTGGCCACCCTGGCCGAAGCCATCCGCTCCGTGAGCCCGACGCCGTAACCGCCGCGCGGGGGCCCTCTCCACCCCGCCCCTCGGCGGGGCGGGGAGAGGGCCCGTGCGCAGCCGTTGCCGTTACGCCGCGCGGAGGGCGGCCAGTTGGGCCGTGAACCAGGCCGTCGGGGGGAGGGCCGTGGCCGCCGAGGCCAGCCGCTTCGTGCGCTCCGCACGCTCCTCCGCCGGCATCGCCAGCGCGGCGTGCAGCGCCCCGGCCGTCTCCGACACGTCGTACGGGTTCACCGTCAGCGCGTCCTCGCGGAGCTCCCCGTACGCCCCCGCCCCGGTCGACAGCACCAGGACGCACCCCGCGTCCGAGACCACCGGGATCTCCTTCGCCACCAGGTTCATCCCGTCCCGCACCGGGTTCACCAGCGCCACGTCCGCCAGCCGGTACGCCGCCAGGGAGCGCGCGAAGTCGTCCTTCACCGACACCAGCACCGGCTGCCAGTCCTCGGTGCCCAACTCCTCGTTGATCTGCGCGGCCAGTTCCCGCACCGCCTCCGTGTACGACCGGTACACCGCCAGGTCCTGCCGGGACGGGTACGCCGAGGCCAGGTGGACCACCCGGCCCCGCCATTCGGGGTGCTCGGTCAGCAGCTCCCGGTACGCCAGCAGCCCCCGCACGATGTTCTTCGACAGCTCGGTCCGGTCCACCCGGACGATCGCCCTGCGGTCCCCGATCTCCGCCCGCAGCGCCGCCAGCTTGTCGTTCACCTCCGGCCGGTGTGCCAGCGCCCGCAGTTCGTCGCCGTCCACGCCCAGCGGGTACACGGCCACGGTCGTCCGCCGGTGCGGCACCGGGCCCCTCGTCATCTTCTCGATGTACGGCGCGTCCCTCGGGTCCGCCCCGGCCACCGTCTTCGGCTCCGCGATGCCCCGCTCGTCGTCCAGCTGCGCCGCGGTCATGAAGCTGTGCGCCCACGCCCACGTGTGGAAGCCCACCACGTCCGCCCCGAGCATGCCCCACATCAGCTGCGCCCGGATGTCGTCGGGGAGCATGTCCAGGAACTCGCGCGAGGCCCACGGCGTGTGCGTGAAGTGGCTGATCTTCAGGTCCGGTCGCAGTTCCCGCAGCTCACCGGGGACCAGCGCCAGGTGGTAGTCCTGCACGAGCACCGCCGCGCCCTCGCCGGCCTCCTGCGCCAGCGCCCGTGCGAAGGCGCGGTTGTAGGCGACGTACGACTCCCACCGCCGGCGGAACTCCGCGTCGAAGACCGGCTCGCGCGGGATGTCGTACAGGTGGTGGTGCGTGAACCACAGCACCGAGTTCGCGATGCCGTTGTACGCGTCGTCGTACGTGGTGGGATCGATGTCCAGCATCCGGACACCGGGTTCGGAGACACCGCGGCGGACCGCCTCCCGGTCCGCCTCCGACAGCGCCGCGCAGATCCACAGCGCTTCCGGCTGCCGGGCGAGGGCGGCGGAGAGGCCGGAGACGAGGCCGCCGCCGCCGCGCCGGGTGGTGAGCGTGCCGTCGTCGGCGAGGAGGTAGGAGAGCGGGCCGCGGTTCGCTGCAACGAGTACCTGGGAAGCCATGCGGCGAACCTAGCCCGGGGCCCGCCCGCTCAAACGTCAGTTCCCTCACGCCACCCTGCGGCCGGAGTACTCCTTGACCCCGGCCATCGGCGGCCGCTCCTCGGTGTCCACGGCGTACGTGCGCGGCACGAACCCGTTCGGCCCGCGCTCGAACTGCGTCAGCTCCGGCCGTACGAGATGCCCGCGCGAGAGGCGCAGCTGCGCCGTGCGGTAGATCGCCGCGGCCATCCGGCCCAGCGCCTGGCCGTCCTGATGCCGGTGGAGCCGTACGCCGACGTCCACCTGGGCCAGTGCGTCCAGCCCGACGGTGTGCAGCGCGTCCACCAGCAGGCCCAGCTCGACGCCGTACCCGACGGGGAAGGGCAAACGTTCCAGCAGCGTGCGGCGCACGGCGTACTCGCCGCCCAGCGGCTGGACGAAGCCGGCCAGCTGCGGCCAGTGGAGGTTGAGGAGCGGCCGGGCGACGAGCTCGGTGACCCGGCCGCCCTGACCGTGGGTCTTGCCGGAGGCGAGCCCGTCGAATTCCGTGCCCAGCGGGCGGTCGTACATCGCCTTGACGAACTGCACGTCCGGCTCGGTCAGCAGCGGGCCGACGATCCCGGACACGAAGGCGGACGAGAAGTCCCGCAGGTCGGCGTCCACGAAGCAGACGATGTCGCCGGTGGTCACCAGCAGCGAGCGCCACAGCACCTCGCCCTTGCCGTGCACGGCCGGGATCCGCGGCAGGATGTCGTCGCGGTGCACCACGCGGGCGCCGGCCTTCGCGGCCACCTCGGCGGTCCGGTCGCTGGAACCCGAGTCGACCACGACCAGTTCGTCGACCAGCGGCACCGGCAGCCCCTCGATCAGATCCCGCCGGATCACCTCGACGATGGCTCCGACCGTCTCCTCCTCGTCGAGAGCGGGCAGGACGACGCTGACCGTGGTGCCTGCCGCCCGCTTGGCGGAAAGCAGCTGGTCGAGCGGTCGGTCGGCCGCGGACCAGGAGCGGTCCGCAAACCAGCGCTCCACCTCTTCCAGCACGTTCGGCACTCCCTGTTTCCTCGTTCGCCCTCGGCGGGTTTCAGCCGAAAAGTGATCCATCTCGCGGTTCGGACGGCTGTCTCAACCACCCGGACCTTCCGTTACAGTCTTGAACAACGCGAAGGACCACCGCATGCCGGGGGTCCCCGCGTACAAACGCCCGGACGCGCCATGGAGCGCGCGGCCCGGTGCCATACCGCTCATCCAGAGGGGCAGAGGGACACGGCCCGTTGAAGCCCCGGCAACCCTCCAGTCGGTTCTCGCGCTCGCTTGCAGCAGCGAGGTCCCCGGCTAGGGAAGGTGCCAATTCCGTCTCATGGCGAAGTGCGCCATGGGGAAGATGAGGAGAAAGGGCCTCGCCATCATGGCTGCACAGACTGTTGCCACCTCTGTCGATCTCGGACCTGCCACCGGCCTCTCGTGTCGTGAGTGCGGTACCCGCTTCGAGCTCGGACCCATCTTCGCTTGCGTCGAGTGCTTCGGACCTCTGGAAGTCGCCTACGACCTTCCCACCGGAGACCCGGAAGCCCTGCGCGCCGCGATCGAGGCCGGCCCGAACAACATCTGGCGCTACGCCCCGCTGCTGCCCGTCCCCGCGGACGTGGCCTCCAAGCCCAGCCTGAACCCCGGCTTCACCAAGCTCGTGGACGCGGCCAACCTGGCCAAGGAGCTCGGCTTCACCGGCAAGCTGTACGTCAAGGACGACTCCGGCAACCCGACGCACTCCTTCAAGGACCGCGTCGTGGCCATCGCCGTCGAGGCCGCCCGCGCCTTCGGCTTCACCACCCTGTCCTGCTCCTCCACCGGCAACCTGGCCGGCGCCGTCGGCGCCGCGGCCGCCCGGGCCGGCTTCCGCTCCTGCGTGTTCATCCCGCACGACCTGGAGCAGGGCAAGGTCGTCATGGCCGGTGTGTACGGCGGCGACCTGGTCGGCATCGAGGGCAACTACGACGACGTCAACCGCTTCTGCTCCGAGCTCATCGGCGACCCGCTGGGCGAGGGCTGGGGCTTCGTCAACGTCAACCTGCGCCCTTACTACGGCGAGGGTTCCAAGACGCTCGCGTACGAGATCTGCGAGCAGCTCGGCTGGCAGCTGCCCGACCAGATCGTGATCCCGATCGCGTCCGGCTCACAGCTGACGAAGATCGACAAGGGTCTGCAGGAGCTGATCAAGCTCGGGCTCGTCGAGGACAAGCCGTACAAGATCTTCGGCGCCCAGGCCGAGGGCTGCTCCCCGGTCTCGACGGCCTTCAAGGCCGGCCACGACGTGGTCCGCCCGCAGAAGCCGAACACCATCGCCAAGTCGCTGGCCATCGGCAACCCGGCCGACGGACCGTACGTCCTGGACATCGCGCGCCGCACGGGCGGCTACGTCGAGGACGTGACCGACGAGCAGGTCGTCGAGGCGATCAAGATCCTCGCGCAGACCGAGGGCATCTTCGCCGAGACCGCGGGCGGCGTGACCGTCGGCGTGACCAAGAAGCTCATCGAGAACGGGCAGCTCGACCCGGCGCTGACCACGGTGGTCCTGAACACCGGTGACGGCCTCAAGACCCTGGAGGCGGTGGCCGCGGACAGCGGGCAGACCGCCACCATCCGCCCGAGCCTGGACGCATTCCGCGCCGCCGGCCTGGTCTGACCCACCCCTGACACCCGGAAAGGCAGTAGCGCCATGAGCGTCAACGTCCGCATCCCCACCATCCTGCGCACCTACACCGGCGGCCAGGCCGAGGTCACCGCCGAGGGCGCGAACCTCTCCGAGGTCATCGCCTCCCTGGAGGCGAGCCACCCGGGCATCGCCGCCCGCGTCCTGGACGACCAGGGCAAGCTGCGCCGCTTCGTGAACGTCTACGTCAACGACGACGACGTGCGCTTCGAGGGCGGCCTGGACGCGGTGACGCCGGACGGCGCCGGCGTCTCGATCATTCCCGCCGTCGCCGGCGGCTGCTGAAACGCGAAAGCCCAGAATTGCCCCCTCCGCTAAAAGCGGAGGGGGCAATTCTGCTTGGTTGGGCGCGGTAGGGTTGGGGAAGTCCCCTCCGCTGTTCTTGCCGGCCGCATATGAGCGGGTCGAGTGAGGGTTGACATTGAGTCAATATGCAAGTGCGGTATGGGGCTTTGGCGAGATATGCCGGGTCCGAGTTGCCCGGCAATATGCCAAATTTTCACTCTATTTCAATGTATCCCCGTGTCCAGATTTCTCGTCGGATTGACCTGTTGCAGACAGCAGCGGTGCAGATACATTCAGCCCCGGTCGAGGCGTTCCGGCGCAAGTTCTGACCCGGGACCGCGAAGTGCGGTCCTGCGCAAGGGCCAGTAATAGGGGAGTTAGGCATGGCTCAGGGCACCGTCAAGTGGTTCAACGCGGAGAAGGGCTACGGCTTCATCGCGGTCGACGGTGGTGCGGATGTGTTCGTCCACTACAGCGCCATCCAGATGGACGGGTACCGCACCCTTGAAGAGGGTCAGCGGGTCGAGTTCGAGATCTCGCAGGGCCAGAAGGGTCCGCAGGCGGACATGGTCAAGCTCGCCGTCTAGCCCCGGCGCGATCGACCACCGACGCATACGCGCGAAGGGCCCGCATCCTTGAGGAGGGATGCGGGCCCTTCGTGCTGCCCGCCTGCTGCCCGCCTGCCGGGCTCGGACGTTGGCCCGGCGTTCCCCAAGCCGCTTGCACTCGAGGGGGTCGAGTGCTAATCATTGGCGTTAGCACTCTCCTGTCGAGAGTGCTACTACACAGGACCGGGTCGGTGAGGCCCGCAGGGTCCGGCGGGAAGGAACCGCCGGGCACGCAGGCCGTCCGTCGCGGGCGCGGGCGCGGTCCGGAGCAATCCAACCCTCCCCACGCGCCGGCGGCGCAGGGGGAACCCCAGTCCTGGAGGACCACTTCAGATGGCCAAGATCATTGCGTTCGACGAGGAGGCCCGGCGCGGTCTCGAGCGCGGGATGAACCAGCTCGCCGACGCCGTCAAGGTCACCCTTGGCCCCAAGGGTCGCAACGTCGTCCTTGAGAAGAAGTGGGGCGCCCCCACGATCACCAACGATGGTGTCTCCATCGCCAAGGAGATCGAGCTCGAGGACCCGTACGAGAAGATCGGCGCCGAGCTGGTCAAGGAAGTCGCCAAGAAGACGGACGACGTCGCCGGCGACGGTACGACCACCGCCACCGTTCTCGCCCAGGCGCTCGTCCGCGAGGGCCTGCGCAACGTGGCAGCCGGTGCGAACCCGATGGCCCTCAAGCGTGGCATCGAGAAGGCCGTCGAGGCCGTCTCCGCCGCCCTGCTCGACCAGGCCAAGGACGTGGAGACCAAGGAGCAGATCGCTTCGACCGCCTCCATCTCCGCCGCCGACACCCAGATCGGCGAGCTCATCGCCGAGGCCATGGACAAGGTCGGCAAGGAAGGCGTCATCACCGTCGAGGAGTCGCAGACCTTCGGTCTGGAGCTCGAGCTCACCGAGGGCATGCGCTTCGACAAGGGCTACATCTCGGCGTACTTCGCCACCGACATGGAGCGTATGGAGGCGTCCCTGGACGACCCGTACATCCTGATCGTCAACTCCAAGATCGGCAACGTGAAGGACCTCCTTCCGCTGCTCGAGAAGGTCATGCAGTCCGGCAAGCCGCTGCTGATCATCGCCGAGGACGTCGAGGGCGAGGCCCTGTCGACCCTGGTCGTCAACAAGATCCGCGGCACCTTCCGGTCCGTGGCCGTCAAGGCCCCGGGCTTCGGCGACCGCCGCAAGGCCATGCTCGGCGACATCGCCATCCTCACGGGCGGCACGGTCATCTCCGAGGAGGTCGGCCTCAAGCTCGAGAACGCGGGTCTCGACCTGCTCGGCCGCGCCCGCAAGGTCGTCATCTCCAAGGACGAGACCACGATCGTCGACGGCTCCGGTGACAGCGACCAGGTCCAGGGTCGCGTCAACCAGATCCGCGCCGAGATCGAGAACTCCGACTCGGACTACGACCGCGAGAAGCTCCAGGAGCGCCTCGCGAAGCTGGCCGGCGGCGTGGCCGTCATCAAGGCCGGCGCCGCGACCGAGGTGGAGCTCAAGGAGCGCAAGCACCGCATCGAGGACGCCGTTCGCAACGCGAAGGCGGCCGTCGAGGAGGGCATCGTCGCCGGTGGTGGCGTGGCCCTGCTCCAGGCCTCCGCGGTCTTCGAGAAGCTCGACCTGTCGGGTGACGAGGCGACCGGCGCCAACGCCGTGAAGCTCGCCCTGGAGGCCCCGCTCAAGCAGATCGCCGTCAACGGTGGTCTCGAGGGTGGCGTCGTCGTGGAGAAGGTCCGCAACCTGACCGTCGGCTGGGGCCTCAACGCCGCGACCGGCGAGTACGTGGACATGATCGCCGAGGGCATCATCGACCCGGCGAAGGTCACGCGCTCTGCCCTGCAGAACGCCGCGTCCATCGCCGCGCTGTTCCTGACGACCGAGGCCGTCATCGCCGACAAGCCCGAGAAGGCCGGCGCCCCGGCCGGCGGCGGCATGCCGGGCGGTGACATGGACTTCTGATCGGCCCCTGGCTGATCGGCTGTTCTTCGACCGAGGGCGGCACTCCCCGTACAGGGGGGTGCCGCCCTCGGGCGTTTCAACGCGTCTTAGAAGCCCGAGCTGTCGACGTCGAAGCCGAAGGGGTCCGGGACGGGCAAGGGCGCACCGAAGGGCACCGTCTTGCGGAACTGGTACCCGTGCGGGGAGGGGTCCGAGAAACAGGTGATCTCAGACGCCTGCATGTCGACGACGAGGTGGACGGGGACGAGCTGTCCGTAGACGTCCAGCTTTTCGTGCCAGTCCACGTCCTTCGTGGACACCGAGGTGAACTCGGCCACCAGGGAGAGTTCCGCTCCGTCCAGGTGTCTCCCCTCGCCCTCGAAGGCAGACACGTCGACCACATAGAGATCGGGGCCGTAGGCGCGCCCGGCTGCAGGGAACTGGAAGAGGAACGGCGCCATGTCCGCGACGTGACCTTCGGGGGCGTGGGCCTGAAGCTGCTCGCGCAGCGCCCGCATGGGGAGGTAGTAACGCCGCCTGGACCACGGTGACACGATGATCTTCCCCCGGATGAGCTCGGCTTTGAAGCCGTCTGGCGTGTCCATCTCCTCGACGGTGCGCAGGAGCGTCTCGAACGTCGGCGGTGCCGCCTGCTCCATCGGTGTGGCCCGTTCGATCATGATCGTCCGTTGTCCTCCGCGTGGCGTGCCGTGCACTGGGCGTGAGCCCTGTTCCAGGCTAGCGGCGCGTGGGTGGCCGCGCCCGGGTGCCGAGACGGATCACCACCGAACGGGGTGCTTTGGTTGACTGGGGGTATGAGCGATCTCTTCGTCAAGATCTGCGGTCTGAAGACCGCGAACGACGTCGACGTGGCCGTGGCCGCCGGGGCCGATGCCGTCGGGTTCGTCTTCGCCGCCGGGAGTCCCCGCACGATCGACGCCGCCGCGGCGCGGGAGCTCGCGGCGCGGGTGCCGGCCGGGGTGCTGACCGTCGGGGTCTTCCGCGGACAGCCGGTCGAGGAGGTCCGGCGGCTGGCCGAGGAGAGCGGCGTACGGGGCGTGCAGCTGCACGGGGACGAGGGCCCGGAGTACTACGAGGCGCTGCGCGCCGAGGGGCGGAGCCTGCTGCGGGCCACCGCCGAGCACGTGAAGCGCTGCGGGGAGTACGGAGAGGACCTGCTGCTGCTCGACGCGCCCGACCCCGGCTCCGGCAAGCCCTGGAACTGGGCGTCGCGGGAGTTCACCGCGCCCGAGGGGCGCTGGCTGCTGGCCGGCGGGCTGAACCCGGGGAACGTGCGGGAGGCGGTGGAAACCACGGGCGCCTGGGGCGTGGACGTGTCCAGCGGGGTGGAGCGGGAACGCGGGGTGAAGTCCCCCGACCTGATCCGCGCCTTCATCGAGGCGGCCCGGGGGTGATCCGGGCCGGCGGTGGCGTCGGCGGAGCGCGTCTAGTCGGTGAACTCCTTCAGGGCCTCGGTGTCGAGGGTGATGCCGACGGGTGCGGGGATCTCGACCATCTCGCCGTAGGCGAAGGCGGGATCGTCCCCGTACTTCCCCTCCGCGGGCTCGCTGTAGACGGTCAGGCTGTGCCGCTCCCGGTCGATGAGCAGGTAGACCGGGATACCGGCGGCCGCGTAGCCGTCCCGCTTCTCGTTCCGGTCGCGACTGTCGGTGTCGGAGTCGTGGGAGGTGACCTCCACGACCATCAGGACGCCCGCCGTATCCGCCCACTCACCCTGTCCGGCGAAGTGTGCGACGGGGGCGAGAACTCCGTCCGAGCGGGCACGGCCGGTGCGGTACTGCTCGACTTTCAGCCCCTGCTCGGGATGCAGGTCGAGTTCGGGCCGGTGTTGCATGCACTGCCGGAGCAGCCACATGAAGATGGCCCCGTGGTCACCGTCGGGCACAGGCTTTACCTCTAGCGTTCCCGCAATGAATTCGAGCGTCACGGTCTCTGGAGCGCCGCGCTCAAGGGCTTCGAAGTCATCGAGGGACATCTGTGGGCGCTTGGTGGAGCCTGTGGTCATGGAATCGCCTCCTCGCCTCCATGGTGCCCTGCGAGTCCCGGGCCGGATCGCTTGAAGCGCCATCTTCGACTCCGTTCGGCTACGGCTGAGGCAAACGCCAGAGGCGTATGCCAAAACCGAGCCGGCCCATGGCACAGGGTTAGCCCAATGGGGTGAGCAGGCTCAAGAGGCGTTGACGTCAGTCCGTGCGGAGGCGGGCGTGGAGGTGTTCGTCGTGCCAGCCGTCCGCGTGGAGGAGGGCGCCGCGCATGGTGCCCTCCAGGGGGAAGCCGGCCTTCGTCGCGATGCGGCAGGAGGCCGGGTTGGCCACCGAGTGGGTGATGCGCAGGCGGTGCAGGCCGAGCTCCTCGAAGGCCCAGCGGCTGACCCGGTCCGTGGCTTCGACCATGACACCGCCGCCGCGGCCCGCGGGCAGGAGCCAGTACAGCAACTCGCCGCTCCCGCCCGGGAGATCGAGGTCGGCCACGCCGATGAGGCCGACGGGCAGGCCGCCGGCGGCCGGGGCCACCGCCCAGATCGCGGCCTCCTCGGCGTGCCAGCGCTCCTGCCAGCGCTCGGTGCGGGCCACGGCCTCGGCCGGTGACAGCACGGCCGGGCGGTTCCAGTGGCGGATCTCCGGGTCGTGGCAGGACTCGACCAGCGCGGGGGCGTCGTCCGGGGTCCACGGGCGCAGGCGGAGCGCGCCCGGGAGGTCGAGGACCGGCTGGGGGAAGGCTGCCATCCGGCCGGGCGGGACCACCGGGGCGAGGGTCATGCCGCGTCCCGGAAGTGGGCCAGCAGGGCCTCGGCGTCGGCGGTGCTGCCCGAGATGGTGTCGAAGCCCATGCCCGGCGGGACAGCCTGCCCCCACAGCCAGCTGTGGTGGCAGCTGAAGCAGAAGATCAGCTCGAACAGGGGCTCGTCCACGGCGTCGTACGCCCGCAGGCCCCAGCCCGGCGCGAAGCAGATGCGCGGCTCACCCGGCGCCATCGACGAGATCAGCGCGAGCGAGTCGGCGGCCTCTCTGCCCGTCCAGCGGGAGACGACCGGGCCGGTCATGGGGTCGCCGTAGCGCTCGGGGCGCGCGGAGAGGCGTACGACCTCGACGACAGCGGTGGCGGCAACGGCTTCGGCGGGGAGCTGCATTCGCGCAGTCTCCCCGGCCGACCTCTATTTACGCCATAGCGGGCTCCGTGGCCGGTGGGGCGGTGGCCGGAATTGGCTCCTGGTCGGCGTTGAGCTCGGTCAGCATCTGCCGCGTGAATCCGAAGAAGTACGTGGCGGCGAAGCCCACCAGGTAGCCGACCACCAGGCCGCCCGCGTAGATCGCGAGGTTCAGGCCCATCCCCGACGGGCCGTCCAGCAGCGGGAACAGCGCCCACCCCGACGGGCCGATGGCGGTCGCGCCGAACGCGACACCCAGTTGGTTGCAGAGCCCGACGAACGCCCCGCCCGCCGCACCGCCCACGCAGGCGGTGACGAAGGGGCGGCCCAGCGGGAGCGAGACCCCGTAGATCAGCGGTTCGCCGACGCCCAGGAAGCCCGCCGGGAGCGCGGACCTGATGGTCGTCCGCAGCGACCGGTTGCGCGGCAGCCGGCAGTAGACCGCGAGCGCGGCGCCGACCTGGCCCGCACCCGCCATGGCGAGGATCGGCAGGAGGGCGGTGTGGCCGGTCTGCTCGATGAGGGTGGTGTGGATCGGGATCAGGGCCTGGTGCAGGCCCAGCATCACGAGCGGCAGGAACAGGCCGCCCAGGACCAGCCCGGCGAAGGCGCCGCCGGTGGCGAGCAGCCAGGTGGCGAAGGAGCCGATGGCGGTGGAGACCTCGCCGGCGAGGAACATCAGGCCGAAAATCGTCACCAGCCCGGAGACCAGGACGGTGACGGTAGGGGTGACCAGCGCGTCCACCGACTCGGGGACCCACCTGCGACACAGCTTCTCCACCCGGACGGCGAGGAACGCGGCCGCCAGGGCCCCGAGTACGCCGCCCTGGCCGGGCGAAAGGTGTTGGCCGAAAGCATCGATCTTCGCGACGCCCGGGAAGACGATGACCGCGGCGACGGCGCCGCCGAGGATCGGGGTGCCGCCGAACTCCTTGGCCGTGTTGTAGCCGACGAACACCGGGATCAGCGACATGAACCCGGAGGCGATCGCGGCGAGCGCCGGGACGACGGCGGGCAGCCAACCGGTGTTCAGCAGCACGCCGTTCAGGCCGGCGATGATGCCGCAGCCGATGAGCGCCGGGATCAGCGGGACGAAGACGTTGGCGATCCGGCGCAGGAACAGTTTCACCGGGGTGCTGTTCCGGGCCTTCTGTGCCTGCTTCAACGCGGCGCCCTGGGCGGCGAGTTCCTCGGCGGTGACCGCCGCGACGGCCGTACCCGGCGGGCGCCCGGCCGAGCGGCCCCGCTCGACCAGCGCCTCGAACTCCGGGGTCACCCGGGCGACGGTCCCCGGCCCCAGCACGATCTGGTAGGTGTCGTCCTCGACGACGCCCAGCACCGCGGGCAGCGCCCTGAGGGCCGCGTCGTCGACCAGCGAGCGGTCGTGCAGTGCGATGCGCAGGCGGGTCATGCAGTGCGCGATCGAGCCGATGTTGTCCGGGCCGCCGACCAGGGGGAGGATCGCGGCGGCTGTGGCGCGGTTCTTGTCAGTGGACATGTGGTGATCGCCTTGCGTCGGGGGAACGGGGCAGTCAGCAGGTCAGCAGGTCAGCAGGTCAGCAGGTCAGCAGGTCAGCGGGTCAGCGGGTCGGTGGCGTCACTCGGTGGCGGCGGCCGCACGGGCGAGGGCCTCGCGGAGGTGGCCGTGCGAGGCGGTGAGCAGCCCCGCCGCGGTCGGGCCGTCCACGCCCGCGAGGAGCACGAGTACGGCCTGCTTGACCTCGCCGCCGGTGGCGTCGAGCGCGGCCTCGATCTCCTCGTCCGGCGCGCCGGTGGCCAGCGCCAGGATCCGCCGGGAGCGGGCGCGCAGCTTCTCGTTGGAGGCGCGCAGGTCCACCATCAGGTTCCCGTACGTCTTCCCGAGCCGGATCATCGTGATGGTCGAGACGAGGTTCAGGACGAGCTTCTGCGCGGTACCGGCCTTCAGACGGGTGGACCCGGTCAGCAGCTCGGGCCCGACGACGACCTCGATGCCGTGCTCGGCGGCCGAGGCGAGCGCCGATCCGGCGTTGCAGGACAGGCCGACGGTGAGCGCGCCGCGGGTACGGGCGAACGCGACGGCGCCGATCGCGTACGGGGTGCGGCCGGAGGCGGAGATGCCGATGACGGTGTCGTCGGCGGTCAGCTCCAGGGCGGCCAGGTCCGCGGCGGCCAGCTCGGCGCAGTCCTCGGCGCCTTCGACGGCTTCGACCATGGCGCGGGGGCCGCCCGCGATCAGGCCGACGACCTGCGCCGGATCGGTGTTGAAGGTGGGCGGGCACTCGCTGGCGTCCAGGACGCCCATCCTCCCGGCGGTGCCGGCGCCCGCGTAGACCAGCCGCCCGCCCCGGGCCATCCGCAGCGCGATCGCGTCGATCGCGGCGGCGATGTGCGGCAGCTGCGTGGCGACGGCGGCCGCGACGCCGGCGTCCTCGGCGTTCATGGTGCGGGCGATCTCGAGGGTGGACAGCCGGTCGATCCCGGCCAGTTCGGGGCGGAAGGCCTCGGTGGTCAACGTGTCGAGCTGGGCGCGCAGTGCGGCGTACGACGCGGTCATGGGCGGGGGCTCCTGGCGGTTCGGCGGGGGGCGAGTGCCGCGTACGAGGCGGCGAGAGCGGGCGCGGCGGTCTCGTACGTCTGCTGCGCGACGGCGACGAACAGGCAGTCGACGACGAGGAGCTGGCTGGTCCGGCTGGACATGGCGGCCGGGCGCAGCCGGGTCTCGCGGGCGGCGGAGGTGGCCAGTACGAGGTCGGCGTAGTGGGCGACGGGGGCGTTCGGGCGGCTGGTGAGCGCGATGGTGGTGGCGCCGCGCTCGAAGGCCGTGCGGAGGGGGTCGATGACGTCGCCCGTGGCGCCGGAGTGGGTGATCGCGACGGCCGCGTCTCCGGGGCGCAGCTGCACGGCGCCCGTGACGGCCAGGTGGGGGTCGCTGTGGGCGTGGGCGACGAGGCCGATGCGCAGCAGCTTCTGGGCCAGGTCCTGGCCGACGAGGGCGGAGGCGCCGACGCCGTAGATGTCGATGCGGCGGGCGGTCGCGAGCGCGGTGACGGCGGCGGCGAGCGCGGTGAGGTCGAGTCCGGCGGCGGTGTCGGCGAGGGTCTGGGCCTCCTCGTGGGCCAGTTTGGCGACGACGTCGGCGATCGGGTCGTCGACGGCTATGTCGGCGGTGACGGCGGGGGCCGCGCCGGACTCCTGCTGCGCGGCGAGCGCGGCGAGGGCCAGGCGCAGGTCGCGGTAGCCGGGGTAGCCCAGGAGGCGGGCGGTGCGGACGACGGTGGCCTCGCTGGTGCCGGTGCGCGCGGCGAGCGCGCTGACGGTGAGGCGGGAGCAGCCTGCGGGGTCGGCGGCGACGGTCTCGGCGACGGCCTGTACGGAGCGGGTCATGGAGGGGCCGAGACTGCGGACGCGGGCCCGCAGCGGCACGCCGGAGCCGGTGCCCTCGTTCCCCCCGTCCCCCTCGCTGAAAGTTACTTTCGGGTCATCGCTCATTCCTGAAATCTATTTTCGGCCGGGGTGGGGGTCAAGGCACCATTCGGCACCGGCGCAGAAGGGTCTTCGCCACTTGGCCCGTACGGGTTCACAATGGGCGCATGGACCACGCGACCCCCCTGGAACAGGCGCTGCACACCGCCCGCGCTCTTGTCCTCGCCGATCTCGTCGCGGGCGAGGTCGCCGAGGCCGATGTCGTCTCCCTCGTCGAAGACTCGGTCACGCACCGCCGGTGGTGGGTGGAGCAGTGGCCGGAGGGGGTCGACTACCTTGCCGGACTCGTCGCCCAGGACGTACAGGACGCGCTGCTGGAGAAGTACGGGCGCTGGCCGCTGTGCCCGGTCTGCTCGCACGGCGATCCGCACGCGCTGGACGTGGAGCCGGAGTTGGGACCCGACCCGCACTGGGTGTGCGCCAAGGCAGGAGTGAAGGTCGCCACGGTCGGCGGCCTCGCGCCCGTCTTCGGCGCCGGCCGGTGATCCGCCGGTGACGCTCTACATCGACCCGCCGACGTGGCCGGGCCATGGCCGCATGTGGTCGCACCTGGTCAGCGACGTCTCGTACGAGGAGCTGCACGCCTTCGCGGCGTCGATCGGCTGCCCGCCGAGGGCCTTCGAGCGCGACCACTACGACGTGCCGTCGCACCGCTACGCGGATGCGGTGGGGGCGGGCGCGGTGGAGGTGGGCAGCAAGGAACTGGTCCGCCGCCTGACGTCCGCGGGCCTGCGCCGCCCGAAGGGCCGCCCGGCGTAACGGAGCGCGGCGGGGGCCCTCGGCGCCCCGGCTCCCGGGTGGTTGCCGAGGGTGACGGCGTCCGTCCGGATCCCGTCTGCGCCTGCCCTGCGCCCGCCCGGTGGATGCGCCCGGCGAGCCCTCGCAGAGCAACATGACGGTCGGTCATGTGCCGGGGGGCGATGGGACATCACCGCCGGTCCGAAATCCACGATGCTGGCTGAGCAGGTCATCGCGCCGCTCGCCCACGGCACCGGCTACGAGGTACACGTCAGCACCAAACTCGAGGGCGGGAACGCGCCGAATGCCCAGGTGAACCCGCGGGTCACCGGGCACGGGCAGGCGTTCACGTACTGACGGTGTCCGCCGCCGGGTGGGCGGACGAGGACGCGACGATCCGCGTCGCCCGCGGCCGCGTACGCCGGTCCAGGCGCAGCGCGATCACGACGAGGGTGATCGCGGTCACCGTCATCGCGGCGCCTGCCCAGGCGGTGGCGGCGAAGCCGTAGTCGGCGTCGATCACGGTGCCGCCGAGCCAGGGGCCGCCCGTGTTGCCCAGGTTGAACGCCGCCGTCGTGGTGGCCCCGGCGAGGGTCGGGGCCGCGCCCGCGACGTTGAACATGCGGGCGTTGAGCGCCGGCGCCGTGAAGAACGCCGAGACGCCGAGCAGGAACGACAGCCCCACCGCCGCCACTGCCGCCGACGCCAGCAGGGCCAGTGCGACGAGGAAGACCGTGGACGCGGCGATGCCCCACAGCATCACCCCGAACAGATGCGCATCCGCGACCCGCCCGCCGATCGTCGTGCCGACGAGCGCGCCGACCCCGAACAGCGCCAGCACCCACGGCACCCGGCCCGCATCCAGCCCGGCGACCTCCGTCAGCAGCGGCGACAGGTAGCTGAACGCGCAGAAGACCCCGCCCGCGGCCAGAGCCGTGACGCCGATGGACAGCCACACCTGGCGGTCGCGGTAGATGCGCAGCTCCCGCGTCAGAGTGGGCCGTACGGCGGGCAGCGGGATGTCCGGGATCAGCGCCAGGATGCCGACGAGGGCCACGGCCGAGGCCGCGCCGACCGACCAGAACGCCGAACGCCAGCCCAGGTGCTCCCCGAGGAAGGCGCCGGCGGGGACGCCGAGGACGTTGGCGATGGACAGGCCGCCGATCATGACGGCCATGGCGCGGGCCCGCTGGTCCTTCTCCACCATCGCGATGGCGACGGCCGCGCCGACCGCCCAGAAGCCGGCGCAGGCGAGCGCGGCGAGGATGCGGGAGGCGAAGAGGAGCTCGTACGAGGGGGCCAGCGCCCCCGCAACCTGCCCGAGGCCGAAGAGGCTGATGAGCGCGATGAGGGTGGTGCGGCGCGGGAGCCGCAGCGTGGCCACCGCCAGCAGCGGCGCCCCGACGACCATGCCGATCGCGAAGGCCGATATCAGCAGGCCCGCCTGCGGGATGGTGACGCCCATGTCCTCGGCGATGGGCGGGAGCAGTCCGGACAGCATGAACTCGCTCGTCCCGAGCGCGAAGACGGCCAGGCCGAGGACGTGGACGGCGACGGGCATGCGGGAGCGGCCGGGGGCGGGGGCGGGGGCTGGGGGCACGTCCCGTACGAACCTCCGCGCCTCGGATCTCATTCCCCGGCGCTCAGGCCGGCGAGCTCGGCGGCCAGGTTGCGGCGGGCCGCGGCCTCCCAGTGCGCACTGCCGTACGGGGTGCGGAAGAGGCGGGGCAGCGCGAGCAGCTGGCGCAGTACGGCGGCCCGGCCGGCGCGGAAGGCGCCCTCGGGGACGAACCCGTACTCGGCGCGGACGGCGGCGACGTACGCGGCGTACGCGTCCGGGCCGCCCGCCAGGACGGCCAGGTCCGCATCGCAGAGCACCTCGCCGTTGGTGTCGCCGGGGGCGGGGTCGTGGGTGACGGTGAGCCGGACCAGGCGGGCCACTTCGGCGGTGCGGGCGGCGCCGATGCCGAGCTCGGGCAGGGCGCGCTCGGCGAGGGCGGCGCTGCGCTCCTCGTTCTCGGAGCGGTCGGGGCGGTAGACGGCGTCGTGGAACCAGGCGGCCAGCTCGACGGCGGCGGGGTCGGCGGCGTGCGGGGCTAGGACGTCGATCCGTGCGAGTACGTCGGCCAGGTGCGCGGTGGTGTGGTACTGGCGCTGCGGCTCCGCCCAGGCGGCCAGGAGCCGGTCGGCGTAGGGGTCGGGGTCGCGGTCCGCGGGGGCCCCGGCGGCGGTGGCCGTCGCGCGCCAACGGGCGCGGAGCGGGGCGGTGTCGGGCGCGTCGGCGGGCTCGGTGTCGGGCTCGCCGTTGGGCTCGGTGTCCATGGGGTCCATGCGGACATTGTGCGGGTGGCGTGATGGCGCTGGTGGAGGGTGGGCGGCGGCCCGTACTCTAGATATTGGACTAGACCTATTTTCCATACCAGCAGCTTTCCGGAGGAGTGGGGACCGATGAGCAACCGTGCAGTCCTGGAGGTGATCGCCCTCGACGTGGAGGACGCGGTCGCGGCCCAGGCCGGTGGGGCGGACCGACTGGAACTGGTCACCGAGATGGCCGCCGACGGGCTCACCCCGCCGCGCGAGACCTTCGCGGCGATCAGGGCGGCGGTCGACATCCCGCTGCGCGTGATGCTCCGCAAGACGGACGGTTTCGCGGCGGGCTCCGCCGAGGACGTGGACCTGCTGGTCGCGGAGGCGCGGGCGCTGCGGGCGGAGGGGGCGCAGGAGTTCGTCCTCGGCTTCCTGAACCCGGACGGCAGCCCGGACCTGGCGGCGCTCGAGGCGGTCCTGGCGGAGCTGCACGGCTGCAAGTGGACCTTCCACCGGGCGATCGACCGGGCCGCGGACCGGGACCAGCTGCGCAAGGCGGTCGCCGCCGCGCCGGGGCTGCCGGGGCCGGACACGTACCTGACGGCGGGGGCGGCGCAGGGGGTCGGGGCGGGCCTGCCGGTGCTGCTGGCCGAGGCGGCGCGGCGCGGGGAGCCGGGGTACACGGCGCAGATCCTGGTCGGCGGCGGGCTGGCCCTGTCGCACCTGCCGGAGCTGCGGGCCGGGGGGATCGACGCGTTCCACATCGGCGGCGCGGCCAGGCCCTCCGGGTGGGAACGCCCGGTCTCCGCCGCCGCCGTCGCCACCTGGCGCACCGCCCTGGCCTGACGGCCTGCCTCCGCGCGCCGCGCCGCCCGACCGCCGGCGGGGCCGAAGAATCCGGCCCCGCCGGCGGTCGGGCAGGGGGCACCCCCTGGGGGCGGGGCCACGTCAGGGCCCGGCTTCGGCGGGGCCCGCCCGGCCCCCGGCTACGCCAGCTCCGCCGGCAGCGGGTCGGCGTGCAGCAGCGTCAGGCCCGACACCGCTCGGGTGAGGCAGACGTACAGGCGGCGCAGCCCCGTCCGCTCGTCCGGCTCGCCCGCGACGATCGCCGCCGGCTCGTCCAGGACCACGTAGTCGTACTCCAGGCCCTTCGCCAGCGACGCCGGCACCAGCGTCAGCCGCGCCTGCGCCGTCGTCTCCTCGCCCGGCGACAGGTACGCCATCCCCGCCGCCCGCAGGGCCTGCGCCAGCTCCGGGATCCGCGCGTCCGCCGCGATCAGGCCGATCGAGCCCTCGTGGCCGAGGGAGACGCGGCAGGCGTCCAGGACGGAGGCCGTCAGGTCCGGCGTCGGCGCGACGACCAGCGAGCCCGGCGTCTCACGGACCGAGGAGACCGCGGCCAGCCCCGGGGAGATCGACGGCAGCAGCCGCGAGGCGTACGCGATCACCTCGCGCGGCACGCGGAAGCCCGCCGTCAGCTCCTCCAGCGCCGCCTCCGGCTTGCCCAGGTGCGCCAGGGCCTCGTCCCAGCTGCGCGTCGCCCACGGGGTCGTGCCCTGCGCGAGGTCGCCCAGGACCGTCGCCGAGCCCGTCGTGCAGCGCCGGCCCACCGCCCGGTACTGCATCGGCGACAGGTCCTGCGCCTCGTCGAGGACGACATGGCCCAGCGAATGCGTGCGCTCCACCAGGTCCGCCGCCTCGTCGATCAGGACCAGGTCCGCCGCCGACCACTTCGCCGACTTCACGCTCCGGAACGGCTTGGGCCACAGCAGGAGCTGCTGCTCTTCGTCCGAGAGGACGCCCTGCGCGTGCTCCGCCAGGAACTCCGCGTCCGACAGCAGCCGCAGCACCAGCTTCGCCGGCTCCACCGCCGGCCACACCGCCTTGACCGCCGCCTTCACGGCGGCGCCCCGGGCCACCGCGTCCTGGACGCGGTCGTCGGGCGCCTCGCCCGCCTGCTCCATCCGTACGAGCACGGTGTGCGCGATCCGCTGCGGCAGCGCGTCGCGGGCGGCGCCGTAGCGGATGTCCCGGGCGAGGAGCTCCGCCACGATCTCCTCGAGCTCGTACGCCGGCACCCGCCAGCGGCGCGAACCGCGCACCACCATCAGCGGCTCGTCGGGCGCGGTGACGTGCGAGCGGACCGCGCGGCGCAGCACCTGCGCCATCCGGGCGTCGCCCTTGACGACGGCGGTCGCGGCGGCGTCGGTGCCGCGGATCTCCAGGCCGTCGCGGGCCACCAGGTCCTCGACGGTGGCCTGCTTGACCTCGAGCTCGCCCAGGGCCGGGAGCACCTGCTCGATGTAGTGCAGGAAGGAGCGGTTCGGACCGATGACGAGCGTGCCGGTACGGGCGAGCCGCTCGCGGTGGGCGTACAGCAGGTACGCGACGCGGTGCAGGCCGACCGCCGTCTTGCCGGTGCCGGGGCCGCCCTGCACGCAGACGGAGCCGGACAGGCCGGAGCGGACGATCTCGTCCTGCTCGGGCTGGATCGTCGCGACGATGTCGCGCATGGGGCCGACGCGCGGGCGCTCGATCTCCTGCTGGAGCAGCTTGCTGACGGCCGCCGCCTCTGCGGGGTCGGAGAGGTGCTCGTCCTCGTACGCGGTGAGCTCGCCGCCCGTGTAGCCGAAGCGCCGGCGCAGCGCGATGTCCTGCGGGTCGTTCTTCGAGGCCCGGTAGAACGGCTGGGAGACGGGCGCGCGCCAGTCGATCACCATGGGGTCGCCGTCGGCGTCGTGGACGTGGCGGCGGCCGATGTAGAACTGCTCGCCCTCCGCGCCCTCGGCGAGCTCGGCGCCCGGTGCGTGCAGGTAGTTGAGGCGGCCGAAGAAGAGCGGGGTGTGCGCGAGGTCGGCCAGCGCCTTGATCCGGTCGTCGATCTGGGCCTGGAGGACGATCGCGTTGACCCAGTTCGCGGTGACGTCGCGGATGTCGAGGGCCTCGACGTCCTCGCGCATGGCGCGGAGCGCGGCGCGGGAGTCGGTGAGGTGGGCCTGTTCGCGGGCGAGGGGGTGGGCGGCGGAGTCGCTGTCGTTGTCGATGCCGGTCTCGGGGGCGTGCGCGGACACGGAAATGCCTCCAGCTGCTGATCGGTACGGAACGATGCCCGCCGGTTTCCGGCCGGCGGGCGGCTCTCCCCGGAACGGCAGCGGGAGGCGGCAAGAGCGGAGATTGTAGTCACCGTGCAAGTGGGGCGCGAACGGAATACCGGGACGGAAGTCCCTCCTGAGCGGGACGCCCGTCCGGGTGTCATACCGGGGAGTGTCAGACCTGGGGCAGAGCCACTAGGGGACGGCATGGGCCCGCAGGAGTAGGCGGGAGGGCCTGCGGCTCCGCCCCCAGGGCGATGTGACAAGGGAGGCAAAAGCGCACCATGGACGTATGAGCACCGCAACCTTCACCCCGGTCCGGGGCGGCCGCCCTAGCGGCGCCACCGCCACCTCCGACTCCCCTCCCCGCCACGTGGTGGGCAACGTCCTGCGCGCCGCGAAGGTCTTCGCGGCGGCGGCGGTGAGCGTCGTCGTCCTGGGCGAATACGCCGAGGACGCCGGCGTCATACGCCGCTGACCAGCATCCCGGCTGCGCCGCGCAGCGGGCTGGCCGGATAGCGGCGGAGGGGGCGCGCTGATCCACTAGGGTCACGCGCGTGACCAGGAGCACCCGTCCCAGCCCCCCGCCGTCGCCCTTGGCCGGCGTGCTGGTCACGGGCCCGCTCCTCGTACTCGGCGTGCTCTGCATCGCGCTGCGCATCCCGATCGCCGACGGCCTCGCCGCCGGGTTCTGCGCCGCCGAGTGGCGCCCTCCCGCCGCGTACCCGCCGTTCGCGGCGATCCTGTTCACACCGGCCGCCTGGCTGCCCGTGGGCGTCCTGAAGGCCGTCTTCGTCCTCGGCAACGCCTGTCTGCTCGCCCTGCTGATCCTGATGTCCTGCCGCCTCGCGGGACTGCGGGCCCGGCCCGGTCCCGTCCTGGCCGCCACCATCGCCGGGCTGTGGGTGGAGCCGCTGTTCCAGGGCCTGCTCGCCGGGCAGGTCAACCTGGCGCTCGCCTGCCTGGTCCTGTGGGACCTGCGCCGGCCCGGCGCCGCGCTCGGCAAGGGCTTCGCGCTGGGCACGGCCGCCGGGATCACCCTGACCCCGGCGCTGTTCATCCCGTACCTGCTGCTGACCGGCCGGATCCGGGCCGGGCTGACGGCGCTGGGCGCCCTCGCCGGTACCGCCCTGCTCGGGCTGCTCGTCCTCCCGCAGGCCTCCGCCGAGTTCTGGGCCCGGCACCTGCCCGCCTCCGGCCGGGCCCTGCTGCTGGACTGGCCGCACCTGTGGGTCTGGTGCGTCCCCCTGCTCGCCCTCCTGGCCCGGTCGGCGACGACCCGCCGCCCGGCTCCGAAGCCCGGCCTCGTCCTGGTCCCCGTACGAAGGTCACCCCTCGGGCAGCAGGATGTCCGCGTCGTCGAAGACGCGCAGCACCACGAGCACCACGAGCAGCAGGCGCCCGCGCGACACCACGTACTCGGCCAAGATCTGTGAGGTCAGCCGGATCCCGCCTCCTGCTCGCCTGCTCCTACCTGCTCGCCTGCTCCTACGGGCCGTCGGTCGTCAGGAGTTCGTCGGCGTCCATGATCCGGTAGGCGTAGCCCTGTTCGGCGAGGAAGCGCTGGCGGTGCGCCGCGAAGTCCTGGTCGATCGTGTCGCGGGCGACGACCGAGTAGAACCGCGCCTCGTGGCCGTCCGCCTTCGGGCGCAGCACGCGGCCCAGGCGCTGGGCCTCCTCCTGCCGGGAGCCGAAGGTGCCGGACACCTGGATCGCGACCGTCGCCTCGGGCAGGTCGATGGAGAAGTTCGCGACCTTCGACACCACCAGCACGCTGATCTCGCCCTCGCGGAACGCGTTGAAGAGCTTCTCCCGCTGCGCGTTGGAGGTCTCGCCCTTGATGACGGGCGCGTCCAGGTGCTCGCCGAGCTCGTCGAGCTGGTCGATGTACTGCCCGATGACCAGCGTCTGCTCGCCCCGGTGCTTGGCGACGAGCGCCTCGGTGACCTTCCGCTTCGTCGCCGTCGTCGCGCAGAAGCGGTACTTCTCCTCCGTCTCGGCGGTCGCGTACGCGAGCCGCTCCGACTCGGTGAGGTTCACGCGGACCTCGACGCAGTCCGCCGGGGCGATGTAGCCCTGCGCCTCGATCTCCTTCCACGGCGCGTCGAACCGCTTCGGGCCGATGAGCGAGAACACGTCCGATTCGCGGCCGTCCTCGCGGACCAGCGTCGCGGTCAGGCCGAGCCGCCGCCGCGCCTGCAGGTCGGCGGTGAACTTGAACACCGGCGCCGGCAGCAGGTGCACCTCGTCGTAGAGGATCAGCCCCCAGTCCCGGGAGTCGAACAGCTCCAGGTGCGGGTAGACGCCCTTCCGCTTCGTCGTCAGGACCTGGTAGGTGGCGATGGTGACCGGCCGGATCTCCTTGCGGGTGCCGGAGTACTCGCCGATCTCCTCCTCCGTCAGCGAGGTCCGCTTGACCAGCTCGTGCTTCCACTGCCGGGCCGAGACGGTGTTCGTGACCAGGATCAGCGTGGTCGCCTTGGCCATCGCCATGGCCCCGGCGCCGACCAGCGTCTTGCCGGCGCCGCAGGGCAGCACGACCACGCCCGAGCCGCCGTGCCAGAAGCCCTCGACGGCCTGCTGCTGGTACGGCCGCAGCGCCCAGCCGTCCTCGACGAGGTCGATGGCGTGCGCCTCGCCGTCGACGTACCCGGCGAGGTCCTCGGCGGGCCAGCCCAGCTTCAGCAGGGTCTGCTTGATCTGCCCGCGCTCGGAGGGGTGCACGGCCACCGTGTCGGGGTCGAGCCGGGCACCGACCAGCGGGATGATCCGCTTGGACCGCAGGATCTCCTCGAGCACCGGCCGGTCGGTGCTGGTCAGGACCAGCCCGTGGACGGGGTGCTTGGAGAGGGTGAGGCGGCCGTAGCGCGCCATGGTCTCGGCGACGTCGACGAGCAGCGCGTGCGGGACGGGGTAGCGGGAGAACTCGACGAGCGCGTCGACGACCTGCTCGGCGTCGTGCCCCGCGGCCCGGGCGTTCCACAGGCCGAGCGGGGTGATCCGGTACGTGTGGATGTGCTCGGGGGCCCGCTCGAGCTCGGCGAAGGGGGCGATGGCCCGGCGCGCGGCACCGGCGAGCTCGTGGTCGACCTCGAGGAGGAGTGTTTTGTCGCTCTGGACGATGAGAGGCCCGTTCACAAACGTCCCTTTCCGACGTGGGGTGGCTGCCCGGGCGCGGACGGCCAAACCTCCAGTCTGCCGTATCAGGGGCCCGGTGTCCGGGGCCCCGATCCCCTGAGCCGCCCGGGCAGCTGCTGTGTGCGCCATCTCCCGGTCTCTTCGTGGAGCCGCAGGGCCTGGGTGTGGAGGTACTCGTCGCCGGATTCCCGGAAGGCGGTCGCGGAGGCGTGGAACGCGTCCTGAGCCGCGGCCAGGCCACCGGTGTGCCGCAGGGCGAGGCCGAGGTTGAACAGGGCCTTCGCCTCGTGGTGGCGCTCGCCCAGCTGCCGGTAGAGGGAGACGGAGTCCGTCTGGGCCCGTACGGCGTCCTCGTACAGGCCGGTGAGTTCCAGGGCCGTGCCCAGATTGGTCAACGCCATCGCCGCGGTGTGCGGGTCCCCGGTCCTGCGGCTCGCCTCGACCACCGACTCGAGCGGGGCGATCGCCTCCGGGGCCCGGCCGCACCGGATCAGGACCAGACCGAGCTGGCTCTGCGCCTGGGCCGCCATGTGCTCGTCGCCGAGCGAGTCCAGGATCTCCAGGGCCCTTGTGAGCCGGTCGACCGCCTCCTGGGGTCCGCGTTCGTCGCGGCCCATGGCGAGGGCCAGCCCGCTGTTCGCCAGGGCGAGACCCGCGCCGTACAGGTCCCCGGTCTCCTCGGCGGCGGCCAGCGCGTCTTCGTGGGCCTCGGCGGCGGCGCCGTACTGCCCCATGTCGCGCAGCACCATCCCCAGGTTGTTGAGCGCGGTGCCCTCGCCCCTGCGGTCGTCCGCCGTCCGGCAGATGGCGATGTCCTCGGCGAAGGCCTCGGAGGCCTCCGGGAGCCGGCGCAGGTCGTGCAGGGCCTTGCCGAGGTTGTTGTACGCCATGCCCCGGGCGCGCGGATCGCTGTCCGGCGGATAGCGGTCCAGGGCCTGCCGGAGCAGGTCGACCGCCTCCTCCGGGCGGTTCATCTGCTGGTAGGTCAGGCCGAGGTTGGTCAGGGTGGCGGCCGCGGCGAAGGGGTCCCCGTCCCGTTCGTGCAGGGCCAGGGCCTCCTGGTACGAGGCCGATGCGGCCTCGAAGAGGCGCAGCTCGCGCCGGGCCGTGCCCAGGTTGTTCAGGATGCTCGACTCCGTGCCCCGCAGCACCGGGTCCTGCGAGGCGCGGACGGCCCCCAGTGCGGCGACGGCCAGTTCGGCGTACTCGTCGAAGTGGCGGCGCAGGGAGTGGAATTCCAGCAAGGACGAATGGAGTCGGACCAGTGCCTCGGGCCGCCCCAGCCCCGGTGCGGCGAGGGCCGCGGCACGCAGGTTGTGCCGCTCGGCGTCCAGCCAGGCCAGGGCCGCTTCCCGGCCGGCGAAGTGGGGGTCGGGCGGGAGCCCGGCGTCCACGTGGGTGTCGGCGGCCTGGGCGCCCGCCAGGTAGTACAGGTACAACCGGTCGGTGGCCGCCTCCCGTTCGCCCGGCTCGTCCTGGGCCCGGCACAGTTCGTCCGCGTACAGGCGCATGAGGTCGTGCATCCGCCAGCGCCCGTACGGGGGTGGTCCGGGCTCGATGAAGTGCCCGCGGGCGAGGGGCAGCAGCAGGTCCTCCGCGTCCCAGGGCTCCGCACCGGCCAGGGCGGCCACGGCCTCGGTGGACAGGTCGGGGCCCGGGTTGAGGGCCAGCAGCCGGAACAGCCGGGCCTGGTCCGGCGCCAGGTGGCGGTACGAGAGGTCGAAGGCCGCGCGGACGGCGAGGTCCTCGCGGCTGAGCCGCTGCAGCCGGCGCCGGGCGTCGCCGAGGGCGGCCGCCATGGAGTGCAGCGGCCGGGTGGGGACGTCGGCCAGCAGGGCGCTGACGACGGAGAGCGCGAGGGGGAGCCGGCCGCAGAGGTCCGCGAGTTCCGCGGCCGCCGCCGGTTCGTCCGCGACCCGGGTGTCGGCGGGGCCCACGATGCTCCGCAGGTTGCGTCCGACGAGCTCCACCGCCGCCTGCCGCCCGAGGACGGAGAGGTCGAGCACACGGGCCCCGAGGTCGCTCAGGGTGTGCCGGGAGGTGATCAGTACGGGGATGTCCGGGTCGCCCGGCAGCAGCGGACGGACCTGGGCGCTGTCCATCGCGTTGTCCAGGACGACCAGGATCCGCCGTCCGCCCGCCGCGTAGGCGGCGAGGACGGACCGGTAGAGCCCGGCCCGTTCCCCCACGTCCTCCGGGACGTGCTCGTGGGGGACTGCGAGGGCGCGGAGCAGTGAGCCGAGGGCCCGGTGGGGACCGACGCGCCGCCGGTCGTCGTAGCCGAAGAGATCGATGAACAGGACGCCGCCCGGCAGCAGATCCGCCGCGCCGAGCGCGCGGTGGGCCACCTGGACGGCGAGCTCGGTCTTGCCCACTCCGGGCAGCCCCGCGATCACCTGCCGGGCGGCGCCGGCCGACGACGGGTCGGGCCGCACCGCCGCGAGCAGGGACTCCTCCTCCGCCTCCCGGCCGGTGAAGGCGGGGGAGGGGGCCGGCAGGCCGGTCAGCGCGGCCGGGACGGTGGCCGGGAGCTGCAGGGTGACGTTGGCGTGGGCACCCTGCACGACGGCGCTGAAGTACATCCCGCCGCTGATGGTGTTGTGGATGCCGTGCCTGTCATCTGAACCGGTCATACGTCCAACGGTAGGAGTTCGTCCTACGGTGAGGGGATGAATGATCGACTTTCTTTCGTGCCGGACGGGTTCGACGTGCCGCTCGGCTTCGACGGGGACGGGTTCCGGCTCGAGCCGCTCGGGGAGGCGCACAACGCGCGGGATCTCGCCGCCTGGAGCGGGAGCATCGCGCACGTGCGGGCCACGCCCGGGTTCCAGGGGCGGGAGTGGCCGCCGGTCGAGGGGATGTCCGCGGAGGCGAACCTGGCCGATCTGGCCCGGCACGCACGGGACTTCGCGGCCCGTACGGGGTTCACGTACAGCGTCCTGGAGGGTGACGAGGCCATCGGCTGCCTCTACGTCTACCCGGGGAAGGACGCGCCCGAGCGGGTGCAGGTCAGCTCCTGGGTACGGGAGGACAGGGCCCCGCTCGACAAGGTCCTGTACGCCGCCGTCGCGCAATGGCTCGCCGAGGCGTGGCCGTTCGAGGTGGAGCGGATCGACTACGCGGCCCGGTGAACGCGGAAGGGGCCCGGCACGTGGTGTGCCGGGCCCCTTCCGGGTGGTGCGGGTGATCAGACGCGCGTGGCGCGGCGGCGACGGGCGCCGAGCCAGGCGGCGGCCCCGCCGAGGACGACGAGGGTGGCGGCCAGACCGGCGTACAGGCCGGTGTCGGAGCCGGCGCCGGTCTTCGCGAGGGTGCCCGTGGAGCCGGTGGCCTTGGTGTTGGAGTTGGTGCCGCCGGCGGTGGCCGTGGTGGCGGATGCCGAGGGCGACGCGCTCGCGGACGGCTGCGCGGTGGCGGACTTGCTCGGGGTCGGCGACGGCGACGGCGACGTGGTCGCGGTGGGCGGGGTGAGCTGGAACTTCGTGTCGGCGCCGGCGAACTCGTAGGTGTTGCCCTCGGGGAGGCTGACACCCGCGTGCAGGGTGACGTCGGTGGCCTTCTTGAAGTCCGTGTTCGGGCCGAACGAGGCCCGCAGGTGCAGGACGCGCTCGCCGGAGGCGGCGCTGAAGCCCTTCGGGATCGTCGGCAGCATGAAGTGGTACGGGTCGGCGGTGCTCAGGGCCTCCCACTTGCCGTCGACCTGAGTCCACAGCTGGAGGTTGGGCACGTTGACCTGGGAGCCGAAGCTCAGGTCCAGCCAGGAGTAGAGCGCCGTGCCGAACTCGCCGTCGCCGGTGACGCGGTAGCTCAGGTCCATCTCCCGGCACTGGAGCGCCGGGACGCCCTTGCAGTCGCCGATGTTCTTGAAGGAGGTCTCCAGCTTGCCGGCCTTGACCGCCGGGTCCGACTTGAAGGTCAGGGAGGCGTCGCCGCCCTCCGCCACCTCGTTCCGGTAGCTGGTGGCGCGCAGCTGGAAGTCGCCGTCGTTGGTCGGGTAGCTCTTGTTGAGGCCGACCGTGACCTTCCAGGTCAGCTTTCCGCCCGCCGGGATCTCGAAGCCCTCCGAGGCCTCCTTGCCCGCCGGGTGGAACATGCCCTGCCACTCGCCGTCCTGCTGGCCGATGGAGGACTCGGTCGCCGGGGCGGTCACGCCCTCGACCTTGAAGGTCACGTCGGCCTTCTGGAGCGGGCTCGCGCCCGCCGGCGTGCCGATCATCCACGGGTGGAACGAGTGCGCCTTGTCCGAGGGGTTGGCGACCGTCAGCTCGAAGGTCTCCGTCGTGCCGCCGCGGGTCAGCGGGCCGCTCGGCGCCGGGGCGCCCACCGTGATCTTCAGCGCGTGCTGGTTGCCGGCCTCGGCCGGGGCGGCGTACGCCGACAGCGGCATCAGGACGGTACCGGCGACGGCGGCGACGACGGCAGTGGCGGCCGCGGAGCGGAGGTTGCGGCGGGTGGCGGTGCGAGCGGACATGGTGGACTCCCCCCAAGGAATCACGAAGGCAGGCGAGCAGCGCAGAGCGGCGGCGGCCGGCAGAAGGCAGGTGAAGGCAAGACGAGACAGCGAAGGCACAGCGGGGGTGAAGACGACGTACGGGAGGCCGCGGCGGAGCGCCGGGCCGGATGGTGCGGGGTGTCGCCCTCGGGCCGGTGTGTTTCCCTCGGCCGCTGCTGCGATGAACTGATCTTCACACACCGTGGATCACTAATCCATCGCCCGTCTGTCACCGCTGTGCAACAGGAACCGGAGTCCCCTTCGACCCCTCTGAGCTGGGAAAACGAGGCTTCGCATTCCGCTTCGTGCGCTCGGGTCCGCTACGCGCCCAGGTGCTCCAGCGGCCCCGCCGGATACGGGGTCTCCACGGGCAGCAGAGCCCGCGCAGCGGCCTCGTCGCCGGACCGGACCAGGCCGTGGATCTCGCGGGCCAGCGGGGTCACGTCGCGGATGGCGACCGTCCACTCGTCGGCGTACGCGCGCGAGGCCGGCCCGGACAGGCCCAGCTGGAGCGAGCGGTGGGCCAGCGGGTTCAGGTGCAGGTCGCGCTCCGGGTCCCACTGGACGCGGGCGGGGGAGTCCCGCAGGGCCCGCTGCCAGGCCTCCCGGTCGGTGTGCGTGCCGTGTTCGAAGTGGGACAGGCAGGCGTGGCGCAGCGCGTGGTCGAAGCCCTCCCGGGTGATCTCGACGGCCAGCACCGTCTCCTGGTCGGCCTTGGCGGCCCAGCCGCAGCGGTACATCATCCACAGGAACGACGGCTTGATCCACGTCATGCGCTCCCGCTTCCACGCGGGCGGGAACCGGCCGTCGCGCGCCGCGGGCAGCCCCAGCCGGGGCGCGTACGCCTGGTAGACGGTGACGGTGGTGTCGGTGTGGGCCGCGCGGATCTGCCGGTCCGGGACCGGCACCTGACTCTTCGTTTCTTGCATGAGGCCAGGGTGCGGGGTGGCAACCCCGCGCTGCGAGCCGTTTTACAGGTGCTCCTCCGCCAGCTCCGCGACCCCCGTGATCCGGTGCAGCGCGTACGTCCGGACCTCGTCCGCCGTGTGGTCGTACCCGGTGACGAAGCCGCCCTCCACCCGGACCGGGTCGATGACCCGCTGGCTCGCCGCGCCGTCCGCGTTCACGTACCCGATCCACACCGCCGACCCGGTCAGCGCGGCCGCCTGCACCGTGGCCAGGGTCTCCGCGGCGCTCGTGCGCGGGAGTTCGCCCGGGACGGCGGATGCCGCGACCGGCTCCTTGCGCACCGCCGTCGCCGCCAGATCGCCCGCGCGGATGGCCCGTACGGCCGCCCGCAGCAGCGTCGCGTCCGGTACCGGCGGCCCGTCCGGCACCGGGACGGGCGCCGAACGCGCCGGGGTGCGGTGGGCGTCGGCCCGCGCGACCAGCACGTCGCCGGTACGGGACTCCGCGGCCGGCGCGTAGCCCATCGCCCGCAACCCGTCGAGCAGCGCACCCGGTTCGGCCTGCGCCGCCAGCACGGTCGGGGCCAGGCGCCGCAGCCCCAGTCCGGCGGACCGCTTGTCGGCCAGGATCTCGTTCAGCATGCCGTCGTCGTCGCAGCGCACGTACGAGGACGCCGCGCCGACCCGCAGGTGCCCGTGCCGCCGGGCCACGTCGTCGATCAGGTACGCCAGCGGCTGCGGGACCGGCGTGATGCTGTGCTCGGCGAGGAAGGCGTGCAGGTCGGAGGCGGTCCGCCCGGAGTCCAGGGCCCGGCGTACGGAGCCGGGCGTGAAGCGGTAGACGGTCGCCCCGCCCTTGGACTCCACGTCCGCGAGCACGGCCAGCACATCGCCCAGCGCCCGGCGCAGCGGCCCGGGCGCCACCGCCGTCAGGTCGGCCTGGAGCAGTACGTGGTCCACGGGCTCCGGAAGCAGCGGTGCCAGCAGCGGCGCCGGGTCGCGGTGTTCCAGCAGTGCGCGGCCCTGCGCGGCGAGCGCGCCGCGGCCGGTGACGCCGAGCACCTCGGCCTCGGTCAGCGTCCACTGCGCGAGGCGGGCGCGCAGCGCGCTCGTCCCCCGTACGGGGCGCTCCCAGGCGAGCCGGGCCAGGAGGGCGTCCGGGGCGGCGGAGCCGCCCTCGGGCAACGCGGCGAGGAGTTCGAGGACCCGCCGGCGCACCTCGGGGGCGGCGGAGCGGTCGAGTTCGGGGCCCAGTACGGACAGGGTGCGGCCCTTGGAGTCCTGCTCGCCGACCAGGCCGGCGGTGCGGGTGGCCGGCAGCCAGGCCGCGGCGAGGGCCGACCACCGCTCGGCGGGCGGGAGTTCGAGCCAGTCGTCGAAGGCGGGGGTGGGCGCGTACCGCTCGTCCGCCTCCCCGTCGCCGGCCAGCAGCCCGGCCGCGTAGGCGAGTTCGATCCAGAACGCGGCCGCCGGCTCGGTGGCGTCCAGGGTGGCCGCGGTCCGCTTCAGGTCGCGTACGGACAGCCCGCCGGCCCGCAGCACCGGCGGCCCGGTGTGCTCCCAGGACTTCACCAGCTCCTCGACGGTGGACAGCGCGGCCAGCGCCTGCCCGGCGGCATTGGCGTCCACAAGCTGTGGACGGTGCTCGCGGTCCGCGGGCACCGCCGGGGCCACCGGCTCCGTCACCCGGTGCGCGAGGCCGCCGCGCAGGTGCAGTGCCACCTCGCGGGGCAGCACGACGGTCCGCGCCGACGCCGGCAGCAGCAGCCCGTGGTCGCGCAGCCAGCGCACGGGAGCGGTCGGGTTCGGCGTGACCTCCCCGTACGGCGGCCCCCACACGAGCCGGCCGAGCACCTGGTGGGCCTCCGCCGGAGCCTCGTCCAGCAGCGCCGACATCCGCTGCGGATCGGTGAACAGGCCGGTCAGCGCGGTCACGGCGGACACCGGGTCGTGCGTGGCGGGCAGCCCGGCGGCCGCCACGATCTCCTGGACCCGGGTCGGCGACATCCCGGCGGTGGCCTCGGCGACGGTCGGGCCGAGGCCCGTGGGGGAGGGCCGGCCGGCGGACGGCGCGAGCAGCTCGCGGGCCGTGCGGACCAGCCGGAGCCGCTCGTCGTCGCCCCAGACCAGCGCCTGGTCGCGCAGGGTGGCCAGGGCGCGCGGGAGTTCGGCGCGGGCGCCGTTGTCCTCGCCGGTGGAGCCCTGCTCGCCGGCCAGCAGCGACTCCAGCACCGGGTACGGGCACGGGTCCGGGGCCACCGCGAGGGCCTCCGCGGTCTGCAGCGCGAACCGGTCGAGCCGGTCCAGCGCGCGGACCACCGAGGCCCGGGTGCCGGCCCGGGTGGCCAGCTGGGTCATGTCGCCCGGCACCGGGCCGAGCAGGTCGGGGCGTGCGTGCAGCAGGGCGGCGAGCGATGCGTCGTCGCGGGCGCGCAGCGCCTCCGCGAGGGAGCGCGGGGCGTTGCTTGCTGTGGCGCTTCCCGCAGCGCTGCTTGGCTCAGGCACGGTCGCCTCCATGGTCGCGTCGGCCGGTCCCCATCCGGCCAACGGTATCCGCTGCGCCCTCGGCCGCTCCACGGGCGCACGCGCTACCTTTCGGGTGGGTGGTACGGGAGGAGCCGGGCGTGGGGATCGAGAGCGACCATCTGGTCTACGAATATCTGAGCCGGGTCGGGGACTTGGCGCAGCGGCGGCAGCTGTCCTCCGGGGACCGGATGCGGCTGGTGGCGGGGCTGCGGGACGAGATCGACCGTCGGCGCGCCAGGTACGAGCCGGAGACCCCGGCGGCCGTACGCCGCATCCTGGAGCGGCTCGGCACGCCGGAGGATGTCCTCGACGGCATGGGCGCGTCCCCGGCCCCGGCGACGCCGGCCGCCACCCCCGACCGGGCGCCTGCGGTGCCGACCCAGCGGGGGCCCGGCCGGCTGCGCCGCAAGGCGGTGCCGCCGCCGCGCCCGGCGGACAGCGCGCCCGCGCCGCCGCACCTGGCCGGGCTCGACGAACTCGGCTCCGACGGCGGTGCGGAACCCGACTGGTGGCGGGTCGCTCCGGGGCCGTTCGGCGCCGGTCCGCAGGTGGAGGGCTTCGCGGGCGGGGTGGAGATCCCGGAGCTGTTCGGGGAGCCGGACGAGCAGAAGCCGGCGCCCGCGGCCGGTCCGGCCGCCACCCCGGCCGCCGAGGAGACGTCCGGCGTACGCGGACTCGTACGGTTCCTGAAGCAGCGCCGGCAGGCCAAATCGGCCGCGGCCGCGGCGGATCCGGAGAAGGCGCCCGCGGCGGCCGCCGCCCCGCGTCCGAAGCCGCACGCCTTCCTGCTGCTGGCCGCGGTCGTGCTCGTCGCGGGCGCGGTCACCGGGTCCTGGCTGCTGCTGATCGGCGGCTGGCTGCTGGCGTACGCCTCGCGGGTGCTGGGGCCGACGGAGCGCAAGATGGTCGTCTTCGGGCTGCCGGGGGCCGTGTTCGCGGGCGCGGTGGTGTGGCTGTGGGGTCGGCTCGAGGGGCGCTGGGGGGCGCCGCTCACGGACGACGGCCTCGGCGGGGTCTTCCAGGGCATGTGGCCCTGGCTGGCCAGGGCCGCGGCCGTCGCCTCCGCGCTGTACCTGGCCTGGCGCTCCCGCCGACGCTGAGCCGTCGCCCCCGAGCCCGCCGCCCCTGAGCCGCCGCCCCCGAGCCCGCCGCGTCGCGCCCGGCAGGGGCTGCCACCGGGTTCGGGCCGGCACGGCGCGGTGGGCAGGAATCCCCCTCCGCTTCACGGCAGCGAAACCCGGGGGTTCCCGCCCGCGAGCCCCGGCTCGGCACAATGGCGGTATGAGCTCCGAGACCCCCACCGCGCCCGCCGCGTCGGCCCAGCTGACCGTCGGCTTCGACCTCGACATGACCCTCATCGATTCGCGCCCCGGTATCAAGGCCGCCTACCAGGCACTTTCCGCCGAGACGGGCACGTTCATCGATGCGGACGAGGCGGTCACGCGGCTCGGTCCGCCGCTGGACGAGGAGCTCGCCTACTGGTTCCCGCAGGCGGAGATCCCCGCCATGGCCGACCGCTACCGGGAGATCTATCCCACGTACGCCATCGAGCCGACGCCCGCGATGCCCGGCGCCCGCGAGGCGATCGAGGCCGTCCAGGCGCTCGGCGGCCGCGCGATCGTCGTCACGGCGAAGCACGAGCCCAACGCCCGGCTGCACCTCGCGCACCTCGGCATCGAGCCGGACGCGGTCATCGGCTGGCTGTGGGCCGAGGCCAAGGCGGGCGCGCTGCGCGAGTACGGGGCGCAGGTCTACGTCGGCGACCACGTGGGCGACGTACGCGGCGCCCGCACGGCCGGCGCGCTGTCGGTGGCGGTCCCGACCGGCCCGTGCCCCGAGCCGGAACTGCGCGAGGCGGGCGCGGACGTGGTGCTGCCGGACCTCACGGCGCTGCCGCAGTGGCTCGCGGAGTACGTCCGCACGCAGGCGGTCTGACCCGAAGGCCCGACCACCCGAAGGCCCGACCCGAGCGGGAGTCAGGCCTGGGACGCGCGGGCGGCCCGGCGCTGGGCCGCCGCCGAGCGCAGCACGCCCGCCGCCGAGACGACGAAGCCGACGCCCATCAGCATGCACACGGCCCACGCGGACGGCGGGAACGGCTTGATGGGCAGGAACAGCGGGGCCATCGTCACGAGGGTCGCCACGGCGCCCACGATGAACAGGATGCCACCGGCGCGCACCAGGCCGTCGCCGGGCCGCGCTTCGTCGGAATGAGGAGTAACCGTCACCCCACCAGGGTAGTTCCCTGGCCGAAGCAGCCGACAGCGCACCAGACAACGCATCCGACAGCGAAGAGCCGGCGAAGGACCGGGGAACGTCTTGTCACCTGTCGATCGCCCACTAGCCTGGATACGGCGGGTCACCATGACCCGCTGCGCTGTTGTCCGGAGCCGCTGCGCGGCGAACCGGACCCCGACGAGCACAAGGACAGAGGACGGACGTGCCTACCGGCAAGGTCAAGTGGTTCAACAGTGAGAAGGGCTTCGGCTTTCTCTCCCGCGACGACGGCGGTGACGTCTTCGTCCACTCGTCGGTGCTCCCGGCCGGGGTCGACGCACTCAAGCCCGGCCAGCGCGTCGAGTTCGGCGTCGTCGCCGGACAGCGCGGTGACCAGGCGCTTTCCGTGACAGTGCTGGACCCGGCGCCCTCCGTCGCAGCCGCTCAGCGCCGCAAGCCCGACGAGCTGGCCTCGATCGTGCAGGACCTCACGACCCTGCTGGAGAACATCACTCCGATGCTGGAGCGCGGCCGCTACCCCGACAAGGTGCACGGCACGAAGATCGCCGGTCTGCTGCGCGCGGTGGCCGACCAGCTCGACGTCTGAGCCCGTACGCACGACGGTGCCCCGGCCTTCGCGAGAGGGCCGGGGCACCGTCGTATCCGCCTGGAACGGCCTTACGGGAAGGCCAGCGCATCCAGTGCGATGGCCGGTACCAGACCCTCGGCCGCGGCCCGCGTCAACAGCCCGCGCACCGCCGCGTAACCGGCATCGCCGAGGTCGGCGGTGAACTCGTTGACGTACAGCCCGATGTGCTGGTCGGCGACGGCCGGGTCCAGCTCCTGCGCGTGGGCGCGGACGTACGGGCGCGAGGCCTCCGGGTCGTCCCAGGCCATCCGCACCGACGTACGGGCCGACTCGGCCAGCGCGTGCAGGGTCTCGGCGCCCAGCGAGCGCTTGGCGATGATCGCGCCCAGCGGGATCGGCAGCCCGGTCGTGGACTCCCAGTGCTCGCCCATGTCGGCCAGGCAGTGCAGCCCGTAGTCCTGATAGGTGAACCGGGCCTCGTGGATGACCAGTCCGGCGTCGACCCGGCCGTCGCGGACGGCCGGCATGATCTCGTGGAACGGCAGGACGACGACCTTGCCGACGCCCTCGGGCAGCACGTCCGCCGCCCACAGCCGGAACAGCAGGTAGGCGGTGGATCGTTCGCTCGGCACGGCGACGGTCTTCCCCGCCAGGTCCACACCCGGTTCCCGCGTCAACACGAGCGGCCCGCAGCCCCGCCCGAGCGCCCCGCCGCAGGGCAGCAGCGCGTACTCCTCCAGCACCCAGGGCAGCACGGCGTACGACACCTTCAGCACGTCCAGCTCGCCGCGCTCGGCCATGCCGTTGGTGATGTCGATGTCGGCGAAGGTGACGTCGAGGCCGGGCGCGCCCGGGACGCGTCCGTGGGCCCAGGCGTCGAACACGAAGGTGTCGTTCGGACAGGGCGAATAGGCGATCTTGACCGCCGACTGCGGGTCACGACTCATGTCGGTGCTCTCCCCAATGGACGAGTACGGGCCCCAGGGCGCGGAATCCGGCGGTGAGCGCGGCCAGCGCGTCCCCGATCCGCCAGGCGTCGCGGTCGCGGGGGCCGACGGCGTTGGACACGGCGCGGATCTCCAGCACGGGCAGCCCGTGCGCGGCGGCCGCCTCCGCGACCCCGAAGCCCTCCATGGCCTCGGCTCCGGCGAGCGGATGCCGGGCGGCGAGCAGGGCCGCGCGGTCGGCGGTGCCGGTGACGGTGGAGACGGTCAGCACGGGCGCGAGCAGCGCTCCGGTGGCCTCGGCGGCGCGGGCGGCGAGCTCGGCGGGCGGCAGGTGCACGCTGTGCCCGAAGCCGAGCTGCCGGACGTCGAGGAAGCCGTCGGGAGTCTCGGCCCCGAGGTCGGCGGCCACGACGGCGTCGGCGACCACGAGGGAGCCGACCGGGGCGGCGGGCGGGAACCCGCCGCCGATGCCGGCGGAGACGACGAGGGAGTAGTCGGCCAGCGCGAGCGCGGTGGCCGTGGCGGCCGCGGCAGCGGCCGGCCCCACCCCGCCGACGAGCACGTCGGCGGCGAGGCCGGGCAGATCCCGCCGGGAGAGGCGGTAACCGCCGGGAAGGGTGCGCGGCTCCGGTGTCACCGGGTCCGGATGAGGGGTGAGACCGGCGGCGACGGAGTCTGCCTCCGCCGCCACCGCGGTCACGATGAGCGCGCGCACCGTCGGTACGTGGCTACTTGAGCTTGACGTTGTAGGCCCAGACGGCGAGGGGCTTGCCGTCCTCGGCCACCTGGACGATGTTCAGCTTCTTGGAGGACGGGGCCTCGCCCTGGCCGCCGGTGGCGAAGAGGTCGGCGCCGGGGAAGCTGCGGTAGGTGTTGGAGGAGGGCTCGGTGATCGGCTGGCCGTCCAGGACCGCCTGCCACCGCTTGCCGTCCTCGACGACCTCCGGCTCGACACCGAGGCGCAGGGTGTCCCCGCGGCCGTATTCGATGGTCTTGGCGTTCTTGATGTCGGTGAGGCACTCCTGGACCTTGTCCATGGAGAGCTCCTTGTCATCGGAGCAGGCTGCCTCGGTGGACACCGACGACGTGCCGACCGTCACGGTCGCCAGCGGCGTCGGCTTGTCGCAGGCGGAGAGGAGGAGGAGGCCGGCGGACACGGCTCCGAGGGCCGCGACGCTGCGGCGGCCCCTACCCGAGAAAAGCGGTGCGGTCATGAGCCGAAGGCTATCGGGCCACCCGGCTCCGCCGCCGCACGGGGGTCCCGCGTGGCTGCACCGATGTTGTGGGACCCGGTCCGGGGGACCCCTGGAGGCCCGCCCCCGACCAGGGGGGACCCCCGGGGGCCCGCCCTAAGCCACTCGGGGGCGGGGGGAGCCCGGGTGGTGGTGGCGGGGGGAGGCGAGGAGGCCGCGCAGGGCCATCGTGGTGCCCGCCGCGACGATCGCCGCGGCCACGGCCATCCCCAGTACCCCGTTCAGCGGCAGGGCGATGCCGATCGCGCCGCCCAGTACCCATGCCACCTGGAGCAGCGTCTCCGAACGGGCGAACGCGGACGTGCGTACCGCCTCCGGCACGTCCCGCTGGATCATCGCGTCCAGCGACAGCTTCGCCAGCGCCTGGCAGAACCCGGCCGTGGCCCCCAGCACCGCCATGAACAGCCCGCTGAAGAACACCGCCGCCAGGACCGCCACCCCCAACGTCACCGACAGCACCGCCGCGATGATCGTCTCCGGCGCCCGGGCCCGCAGCCAGGCGCCCACCGCCGTCCCGCACGCGTTCCCGACGCCCGCCGAGACGCCCACGATGCCCAGCGACACCGCCGCGCTCTGCCCGGCGAGCGGGTGCTCCCGGAGCAGGAACGCCAGGAAGAAGATCAGGAACCCGGACAGTGCGCGCATCGACGCGTTCGCCAGCAGCCCGCACATGACCGACGGGCTGACCGTGCGCAGCCCCGGTTTGCGCGAGTGCGGCTCGTGCGTGGACAGCCGGGCGCGCCGCTCGCCCTTCGCCTCGTCCACCTTGTGGGGCAGGGTGAACGCCGCGAACGTGCCCCCGATGAAGATGGCGCACGCCCCGTACAGCGGCCACGGCGGCCCGATGGTGTGCAGCCCCGCCGCGACCGGCGCAGCCGCCGCCGTGGCGAGCAGGCCCGCCAGGGTGACCCGGGAGTTCGCCTTGACGAGTGAGAACTTCGGCGGGAGCAGCCGCGGCACCACCGCACTGCGGACCACCCCGTACGCCTTGGACGCGACGAGCACGCCCAGCGCCGCCGGGTAGAGCTCCAGCCCGCCCGTGGCCACCGCGCCGGACATCATCACCGCGAGCAGCGCCCGGGCGAGCATCGCGCAGGCCATCGCGGCCCGCCGCCCGTGCGGCAGCCGGTCCAGCGCCGGGCCGATCACCGGGGCCAGCACGGTGAAAGGGGCCATGGTGATGGCCAGGTACAGGGCGACACGGCCGCGTGCCTCGTCCGTGGGAACCGAGAAGAACACCGTCGAGGCCAGCGCCACGGTGATCATCACATCGCCGGCGCCGTTGATGGCGTGCAGCTCGATCAGCTTGCCGAGGCCCGATTCGCCGGCCCCGTGCGCGTGCGTGGCCCGCCGGATCCCGCGCGCCGTACCGGTGAAGGGGCGCTGCAGGGCACGCCCGACGGCCCGGCCGGCCCGTCTGGCCGGTCCCGAGCCGTCACGGGACGACCGTACGGGTGCCACACTCGACATAGTGCCCCACGGACCCCGCCGGGTCCCGTCCCGGCGCGTTACGGGCGCCCGTCGGGTCGCCGTCGGGCCGCTGTCCGGGCGCCGTCCGGACGGTGTGGGAGCGATGTCGGCACGCGTGCTTGTCCGCGAATCGGACCTTGCATGTGGGCCCAAGGCTTCGGAGGAGGTAGCGTGCGTAGCGCGCCACCGGCGGTTGCTCTTGGCCGCGCGCCTCTTCGCGATCCCGCAGAATGGATCGCAGGTAGGTGCGCCCGAGGCCGATCGGGTGCGGACGTCGACGCGGCCCTCTGGTCCGCTCCGCCCGCGCCACGTACGGACAGGACCGACGGGTCGTTGTGGACGACAGTACGGACGGCGCACTCGTGAGACGGCGTAGGAGAGAACGAGACCTGTGAGTGCTGCGACGACGCGAAGCCGTACCCCCGACCGCCTGTGCGCCGAGGCGGTAGACCTCGCCCGCGCGGCGGCCGAGGAAGCCGCCGCTCCCTCAGTGGTGGGCGAGCACGTCTCCGCCGTCGCGGAGGGCGACCGGGTCGTCACGCACTTCTTCGAGTGCAAGGACCCCGGCTACCGGGGCTGGCGCTGGGCCGTCACCGTGACGCGCGCCTCCCGCGCCAAGAACGTCACCCTCGACGAAACGGTGCTGCTTCCCGGCGAGGACGCGCTGCTCGCGCCCGAGTGGGTGCCGTGGAGCGAGCGGCTGCGCCCGGGCGACATGGGCCCCGGCGACCTGCTGCCCACCGACGCCGAGGACCTGCGGCTGGAGCCGGGCTGGTCGGGCGAGGACGTACCGCCGCCGAACTCGGTCGTCTCCACCGAGATGGCGGAACTGGTCGAGGCCGAGGACGCCGACGTCACCGACCGCACCGTGGTACCCGTACGGGGTTCCATCGCCTCCGTCGCCGAGGAACTCGGCATGCGGCGCGCCCGCGTCCTGTCCCGCTACGGGCTGCACAGCGCCGCCGACCGCTGGGACGAGTCCTTCGGGGCCAAGACACCGATGGCCCAGGCGGCACCCGCCTCCTGCGTCTCCTGCGGGTTCCTCGTCGCGATCGGCGGCTCGCTCGGCCAGGCCTTCGGTGTCTGCGCCAACGAGTTCGGCCCGGCCGACGGACACCTCGTCTCCCTCTCGTACGGCTGCGGCGGCCACTCCGAGGCCGCGGTCATGCCGAAGCCGCTGCGCCCGGCGCCGCCGGTGCTCGACTCGATGGCCTCGGACGAGTTCTCGCTGCGCCCGGCCCCCGACACGGGCTCGGTGCCCTCGGCGGACCTCCCTGCCGCGGACCTCGGCCACTCCTAGGCCGGGCGCTGCATGCGGGCCGCACGGCGGGGCGACGGCCCCGCCCCGGCGGCGTACCCTCGGCGCATGGGGGAAGACGGCATGGTGGGGCTGGACGGCCGGGTGACCGGGACGGTGGGCCCGGGCCTGGTGGGCGAGGTCATCGTCCGCATCCGGGGCGGCGCGGAGCACTTCCTCGCGCACCCGGCGCACGGCACGGGCCGGCTGCCGGTCGGCACGGTCGTGACCGTCGTCGAGTACCTGCCCCCGCGCACGGTGTACGTGATGGCGGCGTACGACAACTGAGCCCCGGCGCCACCTGCGCGGATGTGGTTCGTATCAAGATGGCGACAAGAATCCGTCTGCGTCTTCTTAACGGCCCGGCACAGGAGCACACTCGCCCTCGTCAGTGTCGAACGGCACTGCGACAAAGGGGGCGTTGCCGATGGCTATCGGCGTCGTGGCGGGAATCGTTCTCGCCGCAATCCTGGCCTTGATCGGCCTGTTCAAGCTCATGTGGCGGGTGGCCGAACCGAACGAGGCACTCGTCATCTCCGGCTCCACGCACCGCACCGAGGGCATCGGCGAGGGCATGGGGTTCCGGATCGTCACCGGGCGCGGAACCCTCGTGGTCCCCGGTGTGCAGGCGGTGCGCAAGCTCTCGCTGGACCTCAACGAGACCCAGCTGAACGTGGACTGCGTGACCCACCAGGGCATCCCGCTGCGGGTGAAGGGCGTCGTGATCTTCAAGATCGGCGACGACTTCGTGTCCATCGCGAACGCGGCACGCCGCTTCCTGGACCAGCAGAAGATGATGCCCGAGCGCGTGCACATCGTCTTCGCGGGCCATCTGCGGTCCATCGTGGGCGGCTTGACGGTCGAGGACATGATCCGCGACCGCGAGAAGCTGACCGGGCAGACCCGGGCGGCCTGCGGTACGGAGATGGAGAAGCTCGGCCTCATCGTCGACTCGCTCCAGATCCACGAGATCGAGGACCCGACCGGCTACATCAAGAACCTGGCGATGCCGCACGCGGCCGCCGTCCAGCGGGACGCGCGCATCGCGCAGGCCGAGGCGAACCTGCGGGCCACCGAGGCCGAACAGGCCGCCTTCGCCCGGATGTCGGAGGCCACCCGCGACAGCGAGATCCTCCAGGCCGGCTACCAGGCCGAGCGGGACAAGGCGGCGGCGACCGCCAAGCAGGCCGGCCCGCTGTCCGACGCGGCCGCCCGCCAGGAGGTCGTCGTCCAGGAGACCCGGGTCGCCGAGCTCGAGGCGCACCGGCGCGAGCAGCAGCTCCAGGCCGACGTGCGCAAGCCCGCGGACGCGGCGGCGTACGAGACCCGCACCCGCGCCGAGGCCGAGCGCGACGCCCGCATCTCGGCGGCGCAGGCCAAGGCCAAGGAGACGGAGCTGGCGGCCGCGGCCGAGGCCACGCGCGTGACGACGGCGGCGACCGCGGACGCGGCGGCCACCGAGGCCCGGGGGCTCGCGGCCGCGAAGGCCACCCGGGCGACCGGCGAGGCCGAGGCCGCGGCCACCCAGGCGAAGGGCCTCGCGGTGGCGGCGTCGGCGAAGGCGAAGGGCCTCGCCGAGGCCGAGGCCATCAAGGCGCGGGCCGCCGCCCTCGCCGAGAACCAGGAGGCGGTCGTCGCCCAGCAGCTCGCCGAGAACTGGCCGGCGATCGTGGAGGCGGGCGCCGGGGCCTTCGGGAACGTGGAGCACATGGTGCTGCTCAACGGGGCCGAGGGCATGTCGGAGATGTTCGCGAAGGCGCTGACCATGGGCGGCACCGGGCTGGGCCTGGCCCGCCAGGTGCTCGCGTCGATGTCCCAGCCGGCCGCCCCGGGGACCGCCCCCGCCGCCACCCCGGTGAACGGCAACACGGCCTCCTCGTCCCACCAGATCCCGATCGCGGAGGCGTAACCCGTCCGGCGCGAGCCTGACCCGCACGGGTTAGGCTCGCGCTCATGGGGCTGTCATGAGGCTGTTCGCCGCGGTGATGCCGCCGCAGGAGGCCGTCGACGAGCTGCGCCGGGCCGTCGAGGCCGTCCGGAGCGGCCCGGCCGTCGGGCAGGACCGGGCCGTCGGGCACGACCGGCTCCGGTGGACCGGGGAAGCGGGCTGGCACTTCACCCTCGCCTTCATGGGCGAGGTAGGCGAACCCGTCCTGCCGGACCTGTACGCCCGCCTGGCGCGCGCCGCGCACCGCACCGACCCCTTCCCCCTGCGCATCCACGGCTCCGGGCACTTCGGCGAGCGCGCCCTGTGGGTCGGCGCCGCCGGCGGGCTCGACCGGATGCGGATGCTCGCCGAGCGCGCGGACGCCGCCGCCCGCCGGGCCGGTATCCCGATGGACCAGCACCGCCGGTACACCCCCCACCTCACCCTGGCCCGCAGCCACGGCGGCACCGACCTGCACCCGCACCTGGAGGCCCTCGCCGGCTTCGAGGGCACGCCCTGGCAGGTCGGCGAGCTCAGCCTGGTCCGCAGCAACCTCCCGACCGGCGGGGTCCCCGGCGAGCAGCCCCGCTACGAGGTCCTCGAGGCCTGGCCCCTGGGTGCTTGACCCTCGGTACGGGAACGGCGGAGGACCGCGTTACGCTCGACGGGTGGATCCCAAGACCCGAAACCGCGTAATGGCCGGAGTACTCGTGCTGATGTTCGTCGTCGTGGCAGTGGCAGCCGCCGTGGGCCAGTAGTCCGCCCGCGCGGGCCCTTGCCTGGAGTGGACTCCAGGCAGTTGGCTTGGGGGTCATGAAGTACACACAGCTGGGACGCACCGGACTCAAGGTCAGCCGACTCGTACTCGGCACGATGAACTTCGGTCCGCAGACAGACGAACCCACCAGCCACTCGATCCTGGACGCCGCGCTCGCCTCGGGTCTGAACTTCGTGGACACGGCCAACGTCTACGGGTGGGGTGAGAACAAGGGCCGCACCGAGGAGATCATCGGCACCTGGCTCGCCCAGGGCGGCGGCCGGCGGGAGAAGACCGTGCTGGCCACCAAGGTGTACGCGAGCATGGCCGGCGAAGGCGACCCGTGGCCCAACTACGACCGGCTCTCGGCGCTGAACATCCGCCGGGCGGTCGAGGCCAGCCTCAAGCGGCTGCAGACGGACTACATCGACCTCTACCAGTTCCACCACGTCGACCGCCGGACCCCCTTCGAGGAGATCTGGCAGGCCGTCGACGTGCTGATCCAGCAGGGCAAGGTGCTGTACGCCGGATCGTCGAACTTCCCCGGGTACAAGATCGCCCAGGCCAACGAGACGGCCGCGCGGCGCGGCTCGGTCGGACTGGTCAGCGAGCAGTGCCTGTACAACCTCGCCGAGCGGCGCGCCGAGATGGAGGTCATCCCGGCCGCGCAGGAGTACGGGCTCGGGGTGATCCCGTGGTCCCCGCTGCACGGCGGGCTGCTCGGCGGTGTCATCAAGAAGGAGGTCGAGGGCGGCCGCCGCGCCTCCGGGCGCTCCGCGGACGCCCTGGCCAACAGCTCCGTACGGGCGCAGGTGCAGGCGTACGAGGACCTGCTCGACAAGCACGGCCTCGAGCCCGGCGAGACGGCGCTGGCGTGGCTGCTGACCCGGCCCGGGGTGACGGGCCCGATCGTGGGTCCCCGTACGGCGGAGCAGCTGGAGAGCGCGCTGCGCGCGCTGGAGCTGGAGCTGTCGGACGAGGTGCTCACCGCTCTGGACGAGATCTTCCCCGGCCCGGGCGCCTCGCCGGAGGCGTTCGCCTGGTGATCAGGCCACGCTGACGGAGTGACCGGTCCGCGGCCCGGCGCGGGGCGTGGACCGGTCGCCGGGGCGCGGATCAGTCGCGGGGGAACTCGGAGGTGTCGAGGGTGAGGCCCACCACGGTGTCCGTGAGGTCGATCTCGCCCCCGAAGGCGATCTTCGTCTCCGTGGCGTAATCGCCGTCCTTGGGCCCGGTGTGGAGCAGGCAGCGGCGGGTGTAGGGGTCGACGATGAGGTACGCGGGCACCTCGGCCGCGGCGTACGCGGCCTTCTTGGGGCCGTAGTCGTTCGCCGCGGTGCCCTTGGAGATCACCTCGGCGACGAATTCCACGTCTTGGTGGCGCCAGTGAGCCGCGTCGTCCTTCGTGGCGTCGGCACTGAGCAACGCGACGTCCGGCGCGAACCCGTTCAGCCGCCCCGGGAAGTCGATGCGTACGTCCGAGAGGGCTTTCACTCCCATGCCGAACTCGTCTTCCAGTGCTCGGACGATCCTGCGGATGATCTCCCAGTGCGTGTCCCGCTGCGGCGACATGTAGACGGTCCCCTCGACGATCTCGACCTTCAATCCCTCGGGGACGGGCTCAAGCGCCTCGAACATCTCGTCCAAGGCCTGCTCGCTGCTGATGTCGGCCATCTCGATCCTGTCGGTCTCTACGACGGTCATCGTGGCGCTCCTCCCCGCTGCCGCGCGGGCGCGGGCAGCCGCGTAGTACAACGATACGCACGCAGGCCGGGTCACGATGGATACCCGTTGGCCGTCAGGGCATCCGGTACGGGCCGCCGATGCCCCAGGCCTGGTGCAGGACCGCCGCGAACTCCCCGGCCAGGCGGTGCTCGCCGGAGGCGTTGGGGTGGGTGCCGTCGTAGGTGTCGTGGTGGATCCCGTACGAGGCCGGGCGCGCGGCCAGCAGGATCGGCGAGGCCTCGGTCGACAGGTCGGCAACGGCCTTCGCGAGGAGCTCGTTGAACCGGGCGACCTCGGCCGCGAAGGGCGCGTCGGACTCGGCCCGGACGTTCGGGATGACCGGGAGCAGGATCATCCGGATGCCGGGCCGGACGGCGCGGGCCTCCGCGAAGAAGCGGCGGGCGTTGGCCGCGGTCTCCTCCGCGCCGGTGTAGAAGCCGAGGTCGATCAGGCCGAGGGAGACGAGGAGTATGTCGGCCTCGTCGGAGCGTACGGCGGAGCCGATGAGCGGGGCCATGTGCTGCCAGCCCTCGCCCCAGCCGGCGAGGTGGCGGCGGGCGTGCTCCGGGAAGCCGGGGTCGGCGTACGCGTGGCTGGTCGGCTCGTTCGCGGAGGTGTCGAACAGCTCGCAGCGCGGGCCGACGATCTCGTAGGGCCCGCCGAGGGTGGCGTCGAGGTGCTGCCACATCCGGTAGCGCCAGGTGTAGTCGCCGGCGCGTCCGATGGTCATGGAGTCGCCGACGAACATGAAACGCATCCGGTCATCATCGCGGATCATGCGCCGGGAGCCCCTGTGATGCCGGACACGCGGGGCGGGCTGGCACGCTTGGGGGTATGCGCCTTCTGCCGTTGACCGCCGCCATTGCCCTTGTCGTGCTGCCGGGTTCGGCCGCCGCGGCCGCCGGGACCTCCGCTTCCGTGGCGTCGGGGTTCACGATCGCCGATCCGCGGATCAAGGAGTCGAGCGGGCTGGCGGCGAGCCGGATCCACCCGGGGGTGTACTGGACGCACAACGACAGCGACGACGGCCCGTACGTGTACGCGGTGGACTCGGCGACCGGCAGGACCGTGGCCCGGGTGACGCTGTCCGGGGTCGGGACCCCGCGCGACGTCGAGGCGATCTCGCTGGGCCCGGACGGGCAGCTGTACGTCGGCGACATCGGCGACAACCTGAACGGGAGCTGGGACCACGTCTGGATCTACCGCTTCCCGGAGCCGAAGCAGCTGGCCGATGTCACGGTCAAGGCCGAGCAGTTCACCGTGCGGTACGCGGACGGGGCGCGCAACGCGGAGGCGCTGATGGTGCATCCGGTGACGGGCCGGGTGTACATCGCGAGCAAGAGCGAGGACAAGGGCGGGCTGTACGAGGGGCCGGAGAGCCTGTCCGCGTCGGGGACGAACGTGTTCCGGCGGGTGGCGGACCTGCCGTGGGTCACGGACGGGGCGTTCTCGCCGGACGGCGGCCGCCTCACGCTGCGCGGCTACTTCTTCGCGCGGACGTACCCGTGGAAGGACGGGCGGCCGCAGGGCGAGGGCGAGCGGGTGGACGCGCCGTGGCAGGGGCAGGCGGAGTCGGTGACGTACTCGGCGGACGGGTCGACGCTGATGTTCGGCTCGGAGGGGGAGTCGAGCCGGGTGGTGGCGGTCCCGGTGAAACCGGCGGCGTCCGATGGCTCCGCAGCCCCCGCGAAGCCGGGCGCGACTCCGGCCGCAGGGGCCCCCGGCCCTGCGGGCGAGCAGGGCGGGGGCAGCTTCACGAAGGGCGCGGCCGTCCTTGCCGTGGGCACGGCCCTGGTCCTCGGCGCGAAGCGCCTCTTCCGCCGGAAGCCGCGCAAGTCCTGAGCCGCGCAACTCCTGAGCCGCGCAACGCCTGAGCCGCGCGCCTGACCTCCTACGCCGCCGTGACCAGTTCGCGGGGGCGGAGGGAGGGGACGAACGTGACCCCGCGGCGGGTCACGCTCAGGCGGAGGTTGCCGACCCGGGAGAGGATCACCGCGATCGTCGCGGCGGCGGTCAGCGAGACGAGGCCGCCCGCGGCCATGCCGATGCGGGCCCCGTACGTGTCCGTCACCCAGCCGACGACCGGTGCACCGATCGGGGTGCCGCCGGTGAACACCATCATGAACAGGGCCATCACCCGACCGCGCATCTCGGGGTCGGTGGCCATCTGGACGCTCGCGTTGGCGGTGACGTTGACCGTCAGCCCGAACATCCCGATCGGCACGAGCAGCGCTGCGAACAGCCGGAACCCGGGAGCGAAGGCCGTCACGACCTCCAGTACGGAGAACAGCAGGGCCGCCGCGACCAGAAGCCGCAGCCGGGAGTTGCCCCGCCGCGCCGCCAGCAGCGCACCCGCCAGGGAGCCCGCCGCGATCAGCGTGTTGAACAGGCCGTACGTGCCCGCGTCCCCGTGGAACACCTCGCTGACGAACGCCGACAGCCAGATCGGGAAGTTGAACCCGAAGGTGCCGATGAAGCCCACCAGCACGATCGGCCAGATCAGCTCCGGGCGCCCGGCGACGTAGCGCAGACCCTCCCGCAGCTGTCCCTTGGCGCGCGGCTGCGGCCGGATCGGGTGCAGTTCGCGCGTCCGCATCAGCAGCAGGCCGGCGACGGGCGCGGCGAAGGACAGTCCGTTCAGCAGGAAGGCCCAGCCGGAGCCGACGGCGGTGATCAGCACACCGGCGATCGCCGGGCCGACCAGCCGCGCGGACTGGAAGTTGGCCGAGTTCAGGCTCACGGCGTTGGCGAGCTGCTCCGGGCCGACCATCTCGGAGACGAACGTCTGCCGTGCGGGGTTGTCCACGACGGTGACGAGGCCGAGTAGGAAGGCCGCGAGGTACACGTGCCAGACCTGGACGTGTCCGGCCAGGGTGAGTGCGGCGAGGGCGACACCGGTCAGGCCCATCAGGGACTGCGTGGCGATCAGCAGCGGCCGCTTGGGCAGCCGGTCCGCGAGTACGCCTCCGTAGAGGCCGAACACCATCATCGGCAGGAACTGCAGCGCGATGGTGATCCCGACGGCGGAAGCCGAGCCGGTCAGGGACAGGACCAGCCAGTCCTGGGCGATGCGCTGCATCCAGGTGCCCGTGTTGGACACCGCCTGTCCCGTGGCGAAGAGCCGGTAGTTCCGGATCTTCAGCGAGCTGAACATCGAGTTGTTCTCGCCCGCGGCGCGCGTCGTGCGCGCGGTGCTAGTGGTGGATGTATGGCCGGGTGCGGAGTCTGCTCCGTTTCCCGTACTCAAAAGCGTTCGCCTCCTGGCGTCGTCTCCTACAGGTGTGCGAGCTTCTCCAGGACAGGCGCGGCCTCGCGCAGCTTGGCCCATTCGTCTTCGGTGAGCTCGGCCGCGAGCCCGGCCAGGAAGGCGTTCCGCTTGCGACGGCTCTCCTCGAGCATCGCTTCGGCCTCCTCGGTCTGGGTGACCACCTTCTGGCGGCGGTCGTCCGGGTGCGGCTGCAGCCTGACCAGTCCCTTGGCCTCCAGCAGCGCGACGATGCGTGTCATCGACGGCGGCTGGACGTGTTCGCGCCGGGCCAGCTCACCGGGGGTGGCCCGGCCGCACCGGGCGAGGGTGCCGAGGACCGACATCTCGGTCGGGCTCAGCGATTCGTCGACGCGCTGGTGCTTGAGGCGCCGGCCCAGCCGCATGACGGCGGAGCGGAGGTCGTTCACGGCGGCAGCGTCGTCACCATGGGTAAGGTCGAGCATCTCTTTAGACTACCTCATTACTCTCTCTAAGGAACGCCACTGAAGCGAATCACTCGTACGGGTGAGTCGGCGGCGGAAAGCAACACGCGTCCACGGCCTGTGCCACGACTCTTTCGGCATGGGGACACACGTGCTGAGCATGCGCATAGACGGGGAGCTGCTCGAACGCCTCCGGACTCATGCCGCAAAACGCGGAATGAGCGTCCAGGACTATGTCGTCCGGACGCTCATTCGCGATGACTTCGACGAGCGCTTCAAGGCCGCCGTCGACGAGACGGAGAAGTTCTACGGGCTTACGTGAGACCGAGGGCCGGCATCGCGTAGTAGAAGACGAACACCGCCGACACGACGTACATGGCCGCCGGGACCTCGCGGCCCCGGCCGGTCGCCAGCCGCAGGACGCAGAAGCTGATGAAGCCGAAGCCGATGCCGTTGGTGATCGAGTACGTGAACGGCATCATCACCATGGCCAGGAAGGCCGGGACGGCGATGGTGAAGTCGCTCCAGTCGATGTCCTTGACCGAGCCCGCCAGGATCAGGAAGCCGACCGCCACGAGGGCGGGGGTGGCCGCCTGGGACGGGACCATGGTGGCCAGCGGGGTCAGGAACAGCGCCACGGCGAAGAGGCCGCCGGTCACGACGTTCGCCAGACCGGTGCGGGCGCCCTCGCCGACGCCGGCCGTGGACTCCACGAAGCAGGTGGTGGCCGAGGACGAGGTGGCGCCGCCGGACGCGACGGCCAGGCCGTCGACCAGCAGGACCCGGTTGATGCCGGGGAACTCCCCGGTCTTCTTGTCGATCAGCTTGGCCTCGTCGCCGACGCCGAGGATCGTCCCCATCGCGTCGAAGAAGCAGGACAGCAGCACGGTGAAGACGAAGAGGATGCCGGTCAGCAGGCCGACCTTGCCGAAGCCGCCGAACAGGCTGACCTGGCCGACGAGCCCGAAGTCGGGCGCGGCCACCGGGTTGCCCGGCCACTCGGGAACGGTCAGGCCCCAGCCCGAGTCGGGCAGCTCGGCGATCAGCTGGACGGCGACGGCGATCACGGTCATGGCCACGATGGAGATCAGGATCGCGCCGGGCGTCTTGCGGATCAGCAGGGCGAGGGTCAGCAGGACGCCGACGATGAAGATCAGCACCGGCCAGCCGTGCAGGTGGCCGGCCGTGCCGAGCTGGAGCGGCACGGTGGTGTGCGCGGCGTCCGGGATACGGGTGACGAAGCCCGAGTCGACCAGGCCGATCAGCATGATGAACAGGCCGATGCCGATCGCGATGCCCTTGCGCAGGCTGAGCGGGACGGCGTTCATGACCCGCTCGCGCAGGCCGGTCGCGACCAGCAGCATCACGACGAAGCCGGCCAGCACCACCATGCCCATGGCGTCGGGCCAGCTCATGCGCGGGGCGAGCTGGAGGGCGACGACGGTGTTCACGCCGAGGCCGGCGGCGAGCGCGATCGGGACGTTGCCGATGACACCCATGAGGAGCGTGGTGAAGGCCGCCGTCAGGGCGGTGGCGGTCACGAGCTGGCCGCTGTCGAGCTGGTGGCCGTACATGTCCTTCGCGCTGCCCAGGATGATCGGGTTCAGCACGATGATGTAGGCCATCGCGAAGAAGGTGGCGAAACCGCCGCGGACCTCGCGAGCGATCGTCGAGCCGCGCTCGGAGATCTTGAAGTAGCGGTCCAGGCCGGACGTGCCCTGGGGGGCGGGGTCCGGGAGGGTGGGCGCGGGGGCGGGGGCCGACGTGCTCATGCGGTCCTCTGGGTCCTCATTGCGGGGGCATTGGGGGATTCATACGAAGAAAATGGGCCATGCCCACACCGTTTCAGTATGAACACATGAACGAAAGCCCGTCCATCTCCGCGCGTAGACCTCGTTTCCGCGCACCTAGACTTGAGGGCATGGCGAAATGGACTGCGAAGCACGAGGCGCCCGAGCCCCTTGAGGGCCCGATCGTCGCGACCGTCACCGGCGGCACGATCATCTGGTTCGCCCTGTTCCTCGTCCAGCTCCCCTTCTACGGCTGGTTCGCCGACCGGGACCTGCTCTGGTGGGTCTGGTGCTGCGCGGCCGGCGGCGTGCTCGGCCTGATCGGCGTCTGGTACGTACGGGGGCGCGACGCGGCGCTCAAGCGGCACGCCGCAGACGCGCAGGCCGCGCGGAACGAGGAGAGCGGCGCCGGCCCGGCGCCGCGCACCGGCTGACGGCAGCCGGTGCGTGCCCGACCGGGGGACGATTCGGGTCATCCCGAAGTCGGATCTTCGCGCCGCTCGGCGGGTGAACGGAGGAAACCCCCTTTACCGTCGATTGCATGACGCAGCGGGCAGACATCGAACCCAACGGTTCCGAGCCGGTAGGCGGCGGGCCCGGCGGCGCGGCCATCGACGCCGGAGCCGAGCTCGACCCCGTACACCCGATGCGGCCGCCCGCGCCGCGCTTCAAGCCCGCCGGCCTGACCACGGCCGAAGTCGCCGAACGCGTCGCGCGCGGAGCCGTCAACGACGTGCCCGTACGCAGCAGCCGCTCCACCGCCGACATCGTCCGCGCCAACGTCTTCACCCGGTTCAACGCCATCATCGGCGTGCTCTGGGTGATCATGATCATCGTCGCGCCGCCCCAGGACAGCCTCTTCGGCTACGTGATCATCGCGAACACCGGCATCGGCATCATCCAGGAGATGCGGGCCAAGAAGACCCTGGACAGCCTCGCCGTCATCGGCGAGGCCAAACCCAGCGTCCGCCGCGACGGCCGGACCGCCGAGATCTCCACCTCCGAGATCGTCCTCGACGACGTCATCGAGCTCGGGCCGGGGGACAAGGTCGTCGTCGACGGCGCCGTCGGCGAGGCCGACGGCCTGGAGATCGACGAGTCCCTGCTCACCGGTGAGGCCGACCCCGTCCTGAAGAAGCCCGGCGACCCGGTCATGTCCGGATCCTTCGTCGTCGCCGGCGGCGGCGCGTTCACCGCCACCAAGGTCGGCCGCGCCGCCTACGCCGCCCAGTTGGCCGAAGAGGCCACCCGCTTCACGCTCGTCCACTCCGAGCTGCGCTCCGGCATCTCCACCATCCTCAAGTACGTCACCTGGATGATGATCCCGACCTCGATCGGCCTGATCATCAGCCAGCTCGTCGTCAAGGACAACAACCTCAAGGACGCCATCGCCCGCACCGTCGGCGGCATCGTCCCGATGATCCCCGAAGGCCTGGTCCTGCTGACCTCCGTCGCCTTCGCGATCGGCGTCATCCGGCTCGGCCGCAAGCAGTGCCTCGTGCAGGAACTGCCGGCCATCGAGGGCCTCGCCCGCGTCGACGTGGTCTGCCTCGACAAGACCGGCACCCTCACCGAGGGCGGCATGGACGTCACCGAGCTCCGCCCGCTCGGCGGCGCGGAGGACTCGTACGTCAAGAAGGTGCTCGGCGCGCTCGGCGAATCCGACCCGCGGCCCAACGCCAGCCTCCAGGCGATCATCGACGCCTACCCGGTCAGCGCCGAGTGGCGCTGCACCGAATCGCTGCCCTTCTCCTCCGCCCGCAAGTACAGCGGCGCCAGCTTCAGCGAGGGCGACGGCGAGAACAACACCTGGCTGCTCGGCGCCCCCGACGTGCTCCTCCCGGCCGGAGACCCGGCCCTCGACGAGATCAACGAGCTCAACGAGCAGGGACTGCGCGTCCTGCTGCTCGCCAAGGCCGCGCGCGAGCTCGACGACGCGGCCGTCGGGGCCGGGGCCCGGCCGACCGCCCTGATCGTCCTGGAGCAGCGGCTGCGCCCCGACGCCGCCGACACCCTGCGCTACTTCGAGGACCAGAAGGTCCACGCGAAGGTCATCTCCGGCGACAACGCGGTGTCCGTCGGCGCGGTCGCCGGCAAACTCGGCCTGCCGGGCGCCGAGAACACGGTCGACGCGCGCAGGATGCCGACCGACCAGGCCGACATGGCCAGGGTCCTCGACGAGAACGCCGTCTTCGGACGGGTCACCCCGCAGCAGAAGCGCGACATGGTCGGCGCACTGCAGTCCAAGGGCCACACGGTCGCGATGACGGGCGACGGCGTCAACGACGTCCTGGCCCTCAAGGACGCGGACATCGGCGTGAGCATGGGATCGGGCTCCGAGGCCACCCGCGCGGTCGCGCAGATCGTCCTCCTCGACAACAGCTTCTCCACCCTCCCCTCGGTGGTCGCCGAGGGCCGCCGGGTCATCGGCAACATCACCCGCGTCGCCACCCTCTTCCTCACGAAGACCGTCTACTCGGTGCTGCTGGCGATCCTGGTGGTCTGCTCGCAGGTCGAATACCCCTTCCTGCCGCGTCACCTGACGCTGCTGTCCACCCTCACCATCGGCATCCCGGCGTTCTTCCTGGCCCTGGCCCCGAACAAGGAGCGCGCGAAGCCGCACTTCGTGAGACGGGTGATGCGGTACGCGATCCCGGGCGGCGTGATCGCGGCGGTGGCCACCTTCGTGACGTACCTGGTCGCCCGCCACCACTACACCGGCCCGGACGCCCTGAACGCCGAGACGAGCGCGGCGACGCTGACGCTGTTCCTGACGTCGATGTGGGTCCTGGCGATCATCGCCCGCCCGTACACGTGGTGGCGCCTGGCCCTGGTCGGCGCGATGGGCGCGGCGTTCCTGATCGTCCTGGTCGTCCCGTGGCTCCAGGAGTTCTTCCAGCTGAAGCTGGTGGGCACCCAGATGCCGTGGACGGCCGTCGCCATCGCGGCGGCGGCGTCCGCCCTGATCGAGTTCACGTTCCGCTGGGTGGACCGGAAGTTCCCGGCCTAGGCCGAGGCCGACATGGGCCGGGATCGTGGGACGGCGACCCTGGCACTGCTGTCCTTCGCCATGCTGGTCGTGTCCCTCGACCAGTACATCGTGGTGGTGGCGCTCCCCGACATCGCCCGCGACCTGGGCTACTCCGCTCAGACGCTGCAGTCCGTCATCAGCGCCTACGCGGTGACCTCGGCCGGCTTCCTCCTGTTCGGCGGCCGCGCCGCCGACCTGCTCGGACGGCGCCGCGTCCTGGCCACCGGCCTCGGCCTGTACACCGCCGCGGCGCTCGCGGGCGGTCTCGCGACCGGGCCCGGGATGCTGCTCGCCGCCCGCGCGGTCCAGGGTCTCGGCGGCGCCCTCGTCTTCCCCACCACCCTGGCCCTCGTCAACACCACCTTCGCCGAAGGACGGCTGCGCAATCGCGCCCTGGGCTTCTGGGGCGGCGCCGGTGCGGCGGGACTCGTGATCGGGGTGCTGCTCGGCGGCTTCCTGACGCAGGCCTTCGGCTGGGAGGCGGTGTTCCTGGTCAACGTAGCCCTGGCGGGACCCGCGCTGCTGCTCACCTTCGTGGTGATCCCGCCGGACGGCCCGCGCGAGAGGGGCCGATCGTTCGACCTGCCCGGTGCGCTCAGCGTCACCGTGGGCGTCACCCTGATCGTGTTCGCCCTGGTTCAGGGCCCCGCCCTCGGCTGGCTCTCGGCGGGCTTCCTCGGCAGCGCGGCGGCGGGCCTGCTGCTGATCGCCGCGTTCGCCGTCATCGAGCGGCGCAGCCACGACCCGCTCGTGCCGCCCCGGCTGCTCGCCAACCCCCACCTCGTCACCGGCGTCGTCATCGCGTTCATGTTCATGGCGACGTTCGGCTCGGTGCTCTACTTCCTGTCCCTCCACTTCCAGGAAGTCCTCGGCTACGACGCCCTGCAGACCGGCGCCGGCTTCCTCATCCCCACGGCGGTGGTGGTCGCCGGCTCGACGACGGCGGGCCGGCTGGTGACGAGGTTCGGCCTCAGAGCCACCCTGACCGGCGCGCTCGCCGTCGGCGCACTCGGTGCCGTCGCCCTCGGCTTCGCCGTCGCCCCGGACGGCTCGTACACCGACCTGATCCCCGGCCTGGTGGCGCTCAGCATCGGCGACGGCGTCGTCTTCACCACCATGTTCATCACCGCCGCCACCGGCGTCCCCGACCGGGACCAGGGCACCGCCTCGGGCATCGCCTCCACCGGCTCCGGCGTGGGCGCGGCGGTCGGCCTCGCCGTCCTCGTCCTGATCGCGACCGCCGGCCTCGACGGCCTCTCGGGCGAACGGCTCCGCGCCGCCACGGCCGAGGGGATCAGCACCGCCCTCTTCGTGGTGGCGGGCGGCATCGCCCTGACCTTCCTCACGGCCCTGACCCGCTGCCCGACCCCGCCCGAACCGGCGCCGGCCCCCGTCCCGTACCAGACCCGCCGCTGCTGACAGCCGGGTTCACGTTCCGCCGGGTGGACCGGAAGTCGCCTGCGTGACGGCAGGTCTGGCCTTCCAGAGGTAGAGGCATCCGACGAGCTCGGCGACGCAGGCGAAGGTGAGGAGGAGCGCGGCCGTGGCGGACTTGCTGTAGCTGAGGTTGTATGCGGCGTAGGTCACGCCCGTTCCCAATATGTTCAGAGCCGTCAGGCCCGCGTAGCTCCAGAACACCGATGGACGGCGAACGGCGGCGGATCCGCACCGTGCCCGTACGGCGAGCACCACGTTCGCGACCAGGCTCAGCAGCAGCACCGGCCAGACCAGCAGGCCCGAAGCTCCCTGGAATGCACGCCAGAGGTAGAAGCCGGGTTCTACCGAAGCCAACAGGACTGTGGTGAGGGCCGCCGCCAAGAGCGCCGCCGCCCAGGCGAAGGGCCAGTACGGCACGCTTCTGACGGTTTTGGGGCGAGGGGGCTGCCGGTCCCACACCGGGGAAGTCCTGGGCGCCCGAGGCGTGTCCCTGCCCACCCGGGTCTCGGCCTGGACGACGACCTGGACCTCTGCTTCTCCTGTCGCGGTGCGGACCCGTACGCTGCCCCGGTGATTCCCCGGTCCGGGAAGCCGGGTCGCCTCCACCTTGACCTCGCCCCCGTCCACCACGGGCTCTGCCTTCAGCCACGACGTGTCCGTCGTGGCTTCCAGCTTGGAGTGCGCCACGGGCGGACCCTCCACGGTGATGACGGCCGATGGTCCGATCGAGTCCAGGGTCACCGTTCCGAGGTCCAGCACGCCCGGGCCGATCCGGGGCAGTGCCGAGCGCTTGGCCCTTTCGGCTCGGTGCGCCACGCGGCGGCTGTCGTCCCCCAGCAGCTCGTCCAGTGTCGTCACGGCCGCGAGGGCCAGCCCGATCTCGTCGCCCTGCAGGATGGATTCGAGGTCCTCGATGGCCCACAGCCGGTCTGCGGGGCTGGGCGAACGGACGAGGCCGGCCAGCTCTTGCGGGAGCGACGCGGGTTCGGTCCGCCGCGCAGGGGCCCGGGCGACGGGAAGGTCGCGTCCATGGGCACCGAACACCCACAGGCGAGGCGTCTGGTGGGGCGTCAGCTCGCGGAGCTCATCGCACACGTACTGGTGCAGCTCGGACACGCCGATCTCGCCGTTGCCGTCCAGGTCGGCATCGCCGCTGCGCAGCCCCTTCACCACGGAGCGCGTGTAGTACGACGGCTGCACCGGTTCCGCGCCCCCGGCGACGGATCCGTCGCGCGCGACCTGGACCGCGCTGCAAGCGGCCAGCACCGCGCGCCCCCGCTGGCTCGTGTCGCTGATCTGCTCGAGGTTCTGGAAGCTCTCGCCCACGTGTGCGTCCTGGTCGGCCCGCGTGAGGAGCCCGCGCTCGAACGCACCGGCGTAGCAGCAGTCGAGGATGACGATGGCGCGGCGTGCGCGGCTCGCCAGCATGAGGCTGCTCACGTACTCGGCAGGCACGGCCGTCGAGGCGAGGCGGTCGCACCTGGTGTCCAGGGCCGCGAGGAAGAGCGTGCCGGCTGCGTCCTTCACCCCGTGGCACGAGAAGTGCAGCAGCAGGGTGTGCTCCGACGTGCGGTCGGCGAAGAACTCCTCGACCTCCTCGCGCAGTTCCTGGCAGCCCGGGTCGGAGAGCGTCTCGACCTCGAAACCGCCGACGGCGGGGTCGCCGAGTACCTCGGCCAGGGCCACCGCGTCCTGCGGCGGCGCCCGCAGCGCGGTGAGCTTGCTGTCGCCGTACCTGCTGGTGACGACGACGAGCGCCTTCCTGCGCGACTCAGCCACCGTCCACCTCCTGCGCAGCGCGGCCGGCCGCGGCGGCGAGCAGCCACGCATCGGTCAGTCTGCGCAATTCCGCGGGATCCGCGTCGGTCAGGACCAGGCGCTTGTCACCCATCTCGATGGTGACGTCCGCGCTGGTCGTGGCGCGCTTTCGCCAGTTGCCGACGACGGATACGACCTCCTTCAGGAGGGTCATGGCCGCGGGCAGCGTGACCAGCAGTTCGCTCGCCAGTTCCAGGGCCCCCGCCCGGGTGCCGGGTGGGGCGGGGCCCGCCTCGGCGCGCTCGACGCTCACGACGTCCAGTTCCAGCAGGTCCCGGCGGAGGGTGTCCACTTCCCGCAGTAGCGATTCGATGTCTTCGTCGGACCGCTGGACCTCGATACGCAACCGTTCCGCCATGGGTCATCGCTCCGCAGGGTCGCCGTACGTGCTCCGGCCCGCCCCCTCCCTTCCATTTTGCACCGTTTTGACGAGGGGGCCCAGGGGAGGGGGCGCAGCCGGTCCGGCCGGCTCAGTCGAACCAGCGGTCGCGGGCCAGTTCTGCCGTGCGGGAGGGGTCCTCCAGGAGGGCCGCCACCTCGAAGCGGCGCGGCCACTGGCCCGCCGACCAGGCCAGGCCCGCCGCCACGCCCTCGAGGGTGGAGGCGTGCAGGGTGCCGTCCGGGGTGCGGCGCCAGTCGAGTTCCACGCCGCCCGCGATCAGTTCCTCGTGCTCCAGGTACGTCTCCGGGGTCGAGGGGCCCAGGAGAATCCGGACCGACTGCGGCACCTCGTGCTCCTCGCCCGGGGTCGTCACCTCCGCCGGGACCGTCTCCGAGAGGCGGCGGACCTGCAGGAGCTCCGCCAGGTCGGCCGCGCGGGCCGGGGCAACCGGCAGGAGGGGGAGGCCCGCCGTGAGGGGCAGCAGGTCCGGGGCGTCCGTGATCAGCGCGTCCGCGGCATCGACCACGACGACCTCGCCGTCCACCACCGCCCGCAGCTCGTCCGGGAGCGTGACCTGCTCGGGGTCCAGATCGGCCAGGGCCCCGTACAGGGCGTGCAGTTGGCGGTCCGACACCTCGCGGTCCGGGTCGGCGAGCCGGCCCAGGAGCTCGGCGGCCCCGCCGGGTTCGTCCAGCAGCGCCGGCACGGTCGTGCGTACGCCCAGCGCCCGCAGGACCTGCTCGTCTTCAAAGCCCGTCGCGTCCGCCGAGGTGTACAGGCCCGCCAGCAGCGGGTCGCCGCCCGCCGCGCGCAGACCCGCCGGGCGGCGGCCGTCGAGCACCGGGTGGTCGCGCAGCCACCAGGCGGTGTACGGGCGCACCGACTGCGTGGTCCCGTCCGGCAGCAGGACCCGTACGGGCTGGGTCAGCGCATCGCGCAGCGGGGGCTGCGCGAGCATGGCCAGGGCCTGGGGCCAGCAGTCGTCGTCGACCAGGTCGAGGTCCCGGACCGCGACGAGTTCCGTGGCCACGGGCGGCAGCGGCGTGTCCGGCAGCTGGTCGAGGACGTCCTCGCACCACACGTCCACCGCGTCCAGCAGACCCGCGTCGTCGGGCTCGGCGAAGTCCCCCTCACGGGGCTCCAGTTCGTCCGGGTCGAGGACCACATCGGTGGCGCGGACCAGCTGGAACTCGGCCAGCACCCCGCAGGCGGTCAGCGGCTGCGCACCCCACCGGTCGGCCAGTTCGGCGTCCACGTACGGGACTTCGTCCTCGCGGATCACCGAGGCCAGCGGGGAGCCCGGCAGCAGCAGCTCGCCGGCGGGCGTGAGCTCGCCGTCCTCGTCCGGGAGGGCCAGCGCGCCCAGCCACGGCTCGTCGCCCGGCGCCAGGTCGGCCTCCCGGACCAGGCCCAGGACCACCTCGGCCAGCTCGTCCGCATCGAGGGCGTCCTCGTCCCAGATCTCCCCGGCGTCCAGGGAGGCGGCCACCGCAGCCCGTACCTGCGGGGTCGTCAGGATCGCGCGGGGCGTGGCCGGGAGCGCGCCGAGGCGCTCCAGCAGCGGGTGCGCGGCGTCCGGGTGGGCCACCTTCAGCCCCATCCGGGCCAGGTCCTTCGGGGTGTCCGCGTCGGGCAGCAGCACGTGGCGCGGGCCGATCGTGGTCCGCCCGTCGGCCAGCGGCACCGGCAGGCCCGAGAGCCGGTCCGGATCCACCCCGGCCAGGGTGTCGTACAGCCGGTGCCACCAGTCCGGGGTGCGTTCGATGCCCGCGATCCGCTCGATGGCGTCACCCAGCGGCAGCCGGCCCACGCCCAGGGTGCGCAGCTCGGGCCGGCGCTCCAGCCCGGCGGGGAGCAGGGTCGGCAGGACCTCGGCGAGGACCCGTACGGTGTCGGTTCCCGCGCCCTCGACCACCTCGGCCTCGAACGGGCGCAGGGCGGACCGCTCCTCGGCGTGCTCGGCGGGGGCCGCAGGCGCCAGGAAGGCCGTACGCGGCAGCCGCTGCAGCACGGCCGCGCGCAGCGCCCCGTCCAGCGGGCCCTTGCCGAGCGGTCCGGGCACGAGGTCCACGAGCGCGGTGCTCACCGGGTCCCAGGCGCCCAGCAGTTCGGCGTACGCGTCGGCCGCGCGCTCCACCAGGAAGTCGGTCAGCGGCCCCGGCGCGGGGTGCCGGCGGGCGGTGTCCAGCGGCAGCGTCGCGATGAGCAGGGCGGGGATGCCCAGCGGCTCGTCGGTCGGGGTCGGCGCGTGCACCACGCTTGCGGTGGCCGGGCGGACGGGAGCGCCGTCGGTGTCGACGGGCACGGCCCAGGACACCGTCCAGACCGGCCGCAGCCGCTCCTCGACCGGCCGGTCGGCGAGCAGCGCCCGCTCGATGGGGCCGCTGCGGCGGACGGTGCGCCAGCGGCGGGTCTCGCCCCCGGCGGCTCCTGCCGAGTCCTCGATGACGGTGTACGCGCCCTCGTCGCGGCGGCGGAGCGTGCGGGTGCCCTCCTGCGGGGTCTCCACGAGGATCTCGGCCAGCCCGGGCAGGGTGAGCAGCAGCGCGTCGTCGATGCCGGCCAGCAGCCGCTGCACCAGGTCCTCGGCGGCGGCGTCGCGCAGCGGGAGGACGACCACGGTGTCGTACCCGTCGGGGGCGGTGCCCTCGGCGGGCAGCGGCAGCCGCAGCAGCGGGACGTGCCCGTCGCGGCGGCGCAGTTCGTCGCCGAGGCCGGGGCTGCCGTTGGCGGCGTCGCGGGCCAGCTCGCGGGCCTCGGCCAGGGACCAGCGGACACCGCCGTGGCGGCCGAGCACGGCGGGCTCGTCGGACACCGCGAGGACGGCCGCGAAGCCGACGCCGAAGCGGCCCACGGTGTCGGCGGAGCCGGTCGCGCCGGTCGCGGCGGTCGATGCCGCGGGCTCCCGCTTCGCGGAGGCCCGCAGGGTGCTCAGCGACTCCACGCCCGTCGCGTCCAGCGGGGCACCGGTGTTGGCGACGGCCAGCACCGCGTGCCCGCCCTCGCCGGGGTGCAGGGTGAGCCGGAGCCGGCCGGGCACCCGGGCCCGGGCAGCGGCGTCGGCCGCGTTCTGCGCCAGCTCGACGACGAGCCGGTCGCGGTAGCCGCCGAGTGCCAGGTCCTCCTCGGCGTTGGCGTCCTCCCGGAATCGGGCTGGGCCCGCGCCCCAGGCGTCGAGCACCCCGCGCCGCAGCCGGGCCGTGCCGAAGGGGTCCACGCCGCCCTGGGCCGCCGTCACTCGCACGCTCACGCCGCTGCCTCCAAGCTGTCCTGCACTGCACTGCATTCACCCAATGCCGAATGCCGAGGCCATGAAGGTATCGCGTGCGGCCCCCGGCCGCCGGGGCGGCCGGGCCCGTGCCGGACCACGGGCGCAGGGGGTGCCCATGCGGCCGGCGCGGCCGCCGCTCCCGGCGTCGGGGTCCGCAACGCCGGAGCCCCCGGCGACACGAGGTCGCCGGGGGCTCCGTACGGCTGGGGGAGGCGGGATGCGGTCAGAGCTTCTCGATCACGTAGTCGATGCACGCGGTCAGCGCCTGCACGTCCGCGGGGTCGACCGCCGGGTACATGGCGATGCGGAGCTGGTTGCGGCCGAGCTTGCGGTACGGCTCGGTGTCCACGATGCCGTTGGCGCGCAGTACCTTCGAGATCGCCGCCGCGTCGATGTCGTCCGAGAAGTCGATCGTTCCCATGACGGCCGAACGCTGGTCGGCATTCTGCACGAACGGGCTCGCGTACTTCGAGGCCTCGGCCCAGCCGTACAGGTTGCGCGCGCTGGCCGCGGTACGGCCGGTGGTGAACTCCAGGCCGCCCTGGGAGTTCATCCACCGCAGCTGCTCGTCCATCAGGAACAGGGTGGACAGGGCCGGGGTGTTGTACGTCTGGTTCTTCAGCGAGTTGTCGATCGCTGTCGGCAGCGAGAAGAACTCCGGGATGTGCCGGCCGGAGGCGTGGATGCGCGCCGCGCGCTCCAGCGCCGCCGGGGAGAACGCCGCCAGCCACAGGCCGCCTTCGGAGGCGAAGGCCTTCTGCGGGGCGAAGTAGTAGACGTCGGTCTCGGTGATGTCCACCGGCAGACCGCCGGCGCCCGAGGTCGCGTCCACCAGAACGAGGGACCCGGCGTCGGCGCCCGCGACGCGCTTGATCGGCGCCGCCACACCCGTCGAGGTCTCGTTGTGCGTGTACGCGTACACGTCCACGCCCGCCTCGGCCACCGGCTCCGGGTGCGTACCCGGCTCCGAGGAGATCACGGACGGCGCGTCCAGCCACGGCGCGAGCTTCGCGGCCGTGGCGAACTTCGAGGAGAACTCGCCGAAGGTGAGGTGCTGGGACTTCTGCTCGATCAGACCGGCGGTCGCGATGTCCCAGAAGGCGGTGGAGCCGCCGTTGCCCAGGATCACCTCGTACCCCTCGGGGAGGGAGAAGAGGTCCCGGATGCCCTCGCGCACAGAGCCGACCAGGTTCTTGACCGGGGCCTGGCGGTGGGAGGTTCCGAGCAGGGAGGTACCGGTGGCGGCCAGGGCGTCCAGCGCCTCGGTCCGCACCTTGGAGGGGCCCGCGCCGAAGCGTCCGTCGGCGGGCTTGATGTCAGCGGGAATCTGGATCTCGGCCACGAGCGGAGCGTATCCGGTCCTGGTCCACGCCTTGGAGGCGCGTCCACCCGATGAGACGAGTCCGGCCGGTGGGAGGGTGGGGCTGTGACGTCACCCGGGGAACTCGAACGGACATTGCGGGAGAACCTGCGCGGGGAGGTGGACTTCGGGGCCGCGGCGCGCGCCCTCGCGACGATGGACGCCTCGAACTACCGGCGTGTCCCGGTCGGCGTGGTCGCCCCGCGCGACGCGCAGGACGTGGCGGCCGCGCTGCGGATCTGCGCGGAGGCCGGCCTACCGGTCGTCCCGCGCGGCGGCGGCACGTCGATCGCCGGGCAGGCCACGGGCGTCGGCGTGGTGCTGGACCTGACCCGGCACATGAACGCCCTCGTGTCGCTGGACCCGGAGGCCCGCACGGCCGTGGTCCAGCCGGGCCTCGTGCTCGACCGGCTGCGGGACGCGGCGCGCCCGTACGGGCTGACCTTCGGCCCCGACCCCTCCACCCACTCCCGCTGCACCCTCGGCGGCATGATCGGCAACAACGCGTGCGGGGCCCACTCGGTGGCCTGGGGGACCACCGCGGACAACGTGGCGGAGCTGGCGGTCACGGCGTACGGGGGCTCCTCGTACCGGCTCGGCACGGGCTGGCCGGGAGCCCCGGCGGGCCTGCGCGAACTGGTGTCGCAGAACCTGGCGCTGCTGCGTACGGGCATGGCCGGGTCCGGGGGCTTCTCGCGGCGGATCTCCGGATACGGCGGGCTGGACGCGCTGCTGCCCGAGCGGGGTGTGCAGGTGGCCCGGGCCTTCTGCGGGAGCGAGGGCACGCTCGGGGTGGTGACCGAGGCGGTCGTGCGCCTGGTGGAGGCGCCTCGCGCGCCGGCGCTCGCGGTCCTCGGGTACGCGGACGAGAGCGCGGCGGCGGATGCGGCGGCGGGGCTGCTGGGGTTCGGGCCGCTCACGGTGGAGGGCATGGCGCAGGATCTGGTGGGCTCGGCTTCCGGGCTCCCCGGGGGCGGGGCGTGGCTGTTCGTCGAGATGCGGGACGAGGGGGCGGCGCGTTCCCTCGTACGGGCCGCCGACGCGGTGGACTCGGTCGTGATCACGGACCCGGCGGAGCAGCGGGCGCTGTGGCGGATCCGCGAGGACGCGGCGGGCACGGCGACGCGGACGCCGGAGGGGAGGATGGCCTGGCCGGGGTGGGAGGACTGCGCGGTGCCGCCGGCCCGGCTGGGCGCGTACCTGCGGGAATTCCGCGCCCTGCTGGCGGCGCACGGGCTGCGCGGGACCCCGTACGGGCACTTCGGCGAGGGCTGCGTCCACGTACGGATCGACTTCGACCTGGTGTCGCGGGCGGGGGTCGCCCGCTTCCGGGAGTTCTCTTCGGATCTGGCGGACCTGGTGGTCTCCCACGGCGGCTCCCTCTCCGGGGAGCACGGGGACGGCCAGGCGCGGGCCGAGCTCCTGCCGAGGATGTACGGGGACGAGGTCGTCCGGCTCTTCGGCGCGTACAAGGACGTGTGGGACCCGGCGGGCGGGATGAACCCCCGGATGCTGGTCCGCCCGGCCCGGCTGGACGAGAACCTCCGCTTCGCGGTGCTGCCGGGCGGGGGCCGCTCGGGTGGGGGCCTGTCGGACGGGGGCCTGTCGGACGGGGTGGCACGCTGCGTGGGCGTGGCGAAATGCCGCTCGACGGATGCGCCCGGGCCGGGGGTGATGTGCCCCTCGTACCGGGTGACGGGGGAGGAGCAGCACTCCACACGCGGCCGGGCGAGGCTGCTGCACGAGATGCTGGCGGGCGAGATCGTGACGGAAGGCTGGCGCTCGCCGGAGGTCGCCGAGGCCCTCGACCTGTGCCTGGCCTGTAAGGGCTGCCGCAGCGACTGCCCGGTGGGCGTGGACATGGCGGCGTACAAGGCGGAGTTCCTGCACCGCCACTGGGCGGGCCGCATCCGCCCACTGTCCCACTACACCCTGGGCGGCCTGCCGGGCTGGCTCCGCCTGATCGCCGCACTCCGCGCGGCAGCCCCCGCGAACGCGGCGGCCCGCCACGTCCGCATCCCGGGCCTGACGAGCGAACGCCCGCTGCCCCTGCTGGCCCGCGAGCCCTTCACCCGCTGGTGGCGGCGCACGGGCCGCACCGCGGAGCCCGTCGACCGCTCGTCCGGGCTCGCCCCCGGCCGCTGCCCGGGCGGGGCGCCGAACGATCCGGCCCCGCCGGCGGTCGAGGCGCGGGGTCCGGGGCGGAGCCCCGGGGCCGGGACGGGGCGGGGTGGGGAAGAAGGCCGCCCGCAGGGCCCTGCCCCGGCGCTCCCCGCGGTCGGCGTCACGCTCTGGCCGGACACCTTCACCGAGTACCTGTCCCCACGGACGGGCCGGGCGGCAGTCCGCGTACTGCAGGCCGCCGGCCTTCGCGTGTCCGTCCTCCCGGCGGGCGTCTGCTGCGGTCTGACCTACATTTCCACCGGCCGCCTCGACCGCGCCCGCAAAGTCCTCCGCCGCACCCTCGACGCCGTGGGCGACGCAGACGCCCGCGGCCCCCTCCTCGTCCTCGAACCCAGCTGCGCCGCGGCCCTGCGCACCGACCTCCCCGACCTCCTCCCCGACGACCCCCGCGCGGAGCGCCTCGCCCGCGCCGTCCGGACCTTCGCGGAGACCCTCGAGGAGTGCGCCCCCCACTGGCAGCCGCCCCGCCTCGACCGCCCGGCCGTCGGCCAGACCCACTGCCACCAGCACGCCGTCCTCGGCGACGCCGCCGACCGCCGGCTGCGCGAGCGGGCCGGGCTGACCGGCGAGCTCAGCGGCGGCTGCTGCGGCCTCGCCGGGAACTTCGGCTTCGAGCCGGGCCACCACGAGGTGTCCGTCGCCTGCGCGGAGGAACAGCTGCTCCCGGCCCTGCGCGCAGCCCCGTCCGGCGCGGCGATCCTGGCGGACGGGTTCTCGTGCCGTACCCAGATCGCCCAGCTCTCCGACGCCGGCGGGAGCCGGGCCCGCCACCTGGCGGAACTGCTGGCGGAGGGCCTGTAAGGCAAGGCATGCCCCGATGGCCCTTACGTACCCCTTAGTCTGGATGAATGCCCGCACCCGCCCCCCAATCCGCCCCCACCCCGGCGGCCGTCGGTCCTTCGACTCCGGCCCTCGCGACGCAGGCCTCCTCGACCCAGGCCCTCCCGCCGGCCGCCGGCCCGTCGCGTTTCGGCCCGGTCGCACTCGTGGTCGCGGCGGGGATCTCGGTGCAGTTCGGTGCCGCGCTCGCGGTCATGGTCATGCCGCGGGCGGGCGCCGCGGGCGTGGTCACGCTGCGGCTGGCGGCGGCTGCGCTGGTGCTGCTGGTGCTGTGCCGCCCGAAGGTGCGCGGGTACTCGCGTGCGGACTGGGGCACGGTCGTCGCCTTCGGCGTGGCGATGGCCGGCATGAACGGGCTCTTCTACCAGTCCATCGACCGGATCCCGCTCGGCCCGGCCGTCACCCTCGAGGTGCTCGGCCCCCTCGTCCTCTCGGTCGTCGTCTCGCGCCGGCTGGTGAACCTGCTGTGGGCCGGCCTGGCCCTGGCCGGTGTCGCCCTGCTGGCCGGCCACGGCGGCGGCAGCGGCTTCGGCGGCCTCGACCTCCTGGGCGCGGCCTTCGCGCTCGGAGCGGGCGTGATGTGGGCCGTGTACATCGTGTTCAGCGCGCGCACGGGCCGCCGCTTCCCGCAGGCGGACGGGCTGGCCCTCGCCATGGCGGTCGCGGCGGTGCTGTCCCTCCCGCTGGGGGTGGTCGAAGCGGGCTCCGACCTCCTGGTCCCGAGCACCCTGGCCCTCGGCCTCGGTGTCGCCGTCCTGTCCTCCGTCCTGCCGTACACCCTGGAGCTCCTGGCGCTGCGCCGCCTCCCCGCACCGACGTTCGCGGTCCTGATGAGCCTGGAACCGGCGATCGCGGCCACGGCCGGGTTCCTGCTCCTGAACCAGGCGATGTCGGCGGCGGACGCCCTGGCCATCGCGCTGGTCATCGCGGCGAGCATGGGCGCCGTCCGCTCCCAGAGCCGCAAGGCGGTCGCCTGATGGCGGCGACGGACGAGGTCGACGCGTACCTGGCCGAGGCGCCGGAGGCCCGCCGCGAGGCGCTGACGCGGCTGCGCGAGCTGTGCCTGGCGGAGCTGACGGGCTTCGAGGAGGTCATGGCGTACGGCATGCCGGCGTACGTACGGGCCGGGGCGGAGGCGGGGGAGATCGCCTGGGCGAACCAGAAGCAGTACATCTCCTTCTACCTGCTGCGGACGGACATCCGGGACGCCTTCGCGGACCGCCTGGCCGGACACGACATGGGCAAGGCCTGCCTCCGCTTCCGCCGCCCCCCGGCGGTGGACTTCACCCTGCTCCGCGACCTCCTCCGCGCCACGGCGGCAGCACAACCGGGCCCGGCCTGCACCTGACCAACGGGCCGACCGGCCACGAGCCTGCCTGCCGCATCGGTGGGATGCGCAGACGCACGGCTCCCCGCTTAGCGAAGCTGCCGACCGTTGGCCACCCTGGGGAGAAACGGAGGCCGGTCATGCCCGAGACGGCGCGACAGATCGCCGACGACTTGCGGGCGCGCATCGACTCCGGTGAGTTCGGCCCTGGTGCTCGACTGCCCGGAGAACCGGCACTCGTCGAGCAGTACGGCGTGGCGAAGATGACCGCCGCGAACGCATTGAAGCTTCTGGTCACGGAAGGGGCGGCCTACGCGCGCGCCGGCTCCGGCACCTACGTCCGTGACTTCAAGCCGATCCGTCGCGTGGTCACCCGACGATTGTCCCGGTCCCAGTGGTCGTCCGGGACCTCCATCTGGTCTGCGGATGTGAGCGATCGACCGATGGAGGTCACCGACATCGAGATCTACGAGACGGTGACCGCGCCGCGTTGGGTGACGCGCGCTCTCCGCCTCGAACAGGGTGAGTCAGTCCTCGTCCGTGCTCGCCGGTACGCCGTGGACGGATCCCCTGTACAGCAGGCAACCTCGTACTTCGCGGCCGACCCCGTCCGCAACACCCCGATCACCCGGCCCGACCCCGGCCCCGGCGGCGTCTACGCCCGGTTGGCGGATCTGGGCATGGCCCCCGTCGACTTCACCGAGGAACTCCGGGCCCGCATGCCCAGTTCGGAAGAGGCCGAACTGCTTGCGCTTCTGCCGGCAACACCCCTGGTCGAGATCTACCGGACCGCGCTGAACATGTCCGCGCACTGGCCCGGGTCGTCAAAGCCTTCCGTCGCGCCCTCGACCAGGCGAGCTGACCCATGGCCGTCGGGAACGAGCGTGAGAACGCCGTTGGCCCCGGCCTGGGGAACGGCGCGTGACAACTCCGCCCAGCCATCCGACAGGCCGGTGGACCGGAAGGCGGGGTGACGGTCCACGATCCGGGCTGTCCCAAGGGGACTACGGAGTGAAACGGCAAGACGGTCAGGGGTTCGGCCCGTTCACCGACGCCCCGCTGAAGCCTCAGCCGTAGCGGGACGTCATCGCCGCAAGGGTGGCGCGGATCCGGGCCCGCAGGGGTGGTGGGGAGAGGACCTCCGCGTCGGGGCCCAGGGCCAGGAACTGCGCCTGCGCCTGCTCTTCCGACTCGATCGGCAGGACCGCCCGGGTCCACCCCGCCAGCTCCGGGTCCGGGGCGCCCCCGGCGGCCAGGGCCCGCGCCTGGGCCCCCGTCAGCTGTGCGGCGCCCCGCGGGGAGAGCCGTACCACCGCCTCCTGCGGATGCAGCCGCGCATGGAACTCCTCCTGCGTCCTGCGCCAGTGCGCCGCCAGCTCGAAGCCCTCCGGGAGCAGGCACTCCTGGGCCGTCTCGCGGACCGACAGGATCTGGTCCACCCGGTACGTCCGCGGCCCGGCCTGGCCTGCCGGCCCCGCCGCCCCCGCCCGGGCGGCCACCAGGTACCAGCGGCCCGCCTTCAGCACCAGCCCGTACGGCTCGAGCCGCCGCTCCACCTCCTGCGGCTCCTTCCACCGCCGGTAGCGGACCTCGATCACCCGCCCCCGCCACACCGCGTCCGCGACCTGCGCCAGGTACGGGGTCTCCTCGTGCTCCGCGTACCAACCCGGCGCATCCAGGTGGAACCGCAGCCGCATCCGGTCCGCCTGCTCCCGCAGCTCCGCGGGCAGCGCCGCCCGCAGCTTCAGCTGGGCCGCCGACAGGGCCTGCCCGAGCCCGAGCTCCGCCGCCGGGCCCGGCATTCCGCTCAGGAACAGCGCCTCCGCCTCGCCCGTGCTCAGCCCGGTCAGCCGGGTCCGGTAGCCGGCGAGCAGCTGGTAGCCGCCGCTGTGCCCGGCGTCCCCGTACAGCGGGACGCCCGCCGCGGCCAGCGCCTCCGCGTCGCGGTAGACCGTACGGACGGACACCTCCAGCTCCTGCGCGAGGTCGGCGGCGGTCATCCGCCCCCGGGTCTGGAGCAGCAGCAGGATCGACAGCAATCGGCTGGACTTCACTGACACAGGATGTCAGTGGATTGCTCCTACGGTGCGCTGCATGAACGACTTCGACTTTCTCCTCGGCACCTGGGACGTCGCCAACCGCCGGCGCACCGACTTCCTCGACCCGGACAGCGGCTGGGAGGAGTTCCCGGCCCTGTCCACGGCCTCCCGCCACTTCGACGGCGCCGCGAGCTTCGACGAGATCGAGTTCCCGACGAAGGGCTTCGCCGGCCTGACCCTGCGCCTGTACGACCCGGAGCGCGGGCAGTGGTCGCTGTACTGGGCGAGCTGCCGCACCGGGACCCTCTTCCCGCCGGTCGCCGGCCGGTTCACGGACGGCACCGGCATCTTCGAGGGCGAGGACACCTACGCCGGCAAGGCCGTGCGGGCGCGGTTCGTGTGGAAGGACATCCGGGCCGACTCCGCCCGCTGGGAGCAGTACTTCTCCGTCGACGAGGGCGGGACCTGGCTCCTCAACTGGACGATGGACCTGACGCGGCGCACCGCGGCGCAGCCCGCCTGAGTCCGTGGAGTTCGTCGAATTCGTCGAGTCCGGGAATGCGCCCGCCCCGCCGGCTACGGGGGTGTTCGGCGGGGCGGGCGCACCCGCAGTGAGGCCCCACCCGGGAGGAAGGCCTCACCCGGCCGTCATCCCAGCGGCAGGTCCAGGTACGACGGCGTGGCCTCCGGGGAGGTGAAGGCCAGCGTCGCGCGGGGCAGGTTGGCGTCCCCGTAGAACGGGTCGCGGGCGTCGATCACCAGCATCAGCCGGTGCCCGCGCGGGACGTCGTACCCCGTCGCCTGGAGCTCGATGTCGGCGCTGACCAGGCTGTCGGGCGGCGAGTCGAGGTCGGAGTACGGGGCGTGCGTGACGATGTGCGCCGTCCCGTCGGGCGCGACGTCGAGCAGGTACGCGACGAACGACGACTTGGAGTTCGCGGCCCGGTACGTGACGCGCAGGCGGGGCGTGCCGCGCAGCCGGGTCGTCTCCGCCTCCGGGTCCGACGACCAGACCGCGGCCACGGTGCGGTCGATGTCGCCGGTCCGGTAGGCCTTCGGGCGGCCCGCGATCTCGTCGTACCCCGACCGCACGATCTCGTCGGCGACGGTCGCCGGGGTGTCCACCCCGCACAGGACGCCCGCGCTCCAGCCGGCCTCGGGCCGCTCGGTGAGCTCCCCGCCGCTCACCAGGTACAGCCGGCGTACCTCCTCGGTGACGGAATGCCAGGTGGGGCGGGGTTCCAGAGCCTGTCCCCACATGACCTCGCTGAGTATCTGGCCCTCGTCGGCGATGCCGTTGTCGATCCCCTTGAGGTGCTGGTCGAACCAGCGGTGGGCGTTCGTCCAGATCCGGTTGGGCAGGCCGATCATGCCCGTCATCTCGGGCCCGGAGTGGTCGCCGATGGAGAGGTCGAGGCGCTTGGGGCCGGTGAGCTCGTTGAACATCTTCAGGGTCTGGTTGCCGGGGAAGAGCGTCTCGTGCCAGGCGTGCGAGAAGTACACCGGGACCTGGCGGCGGTTGAGCTCCTTGATGTGGCTGAACGGCGAGCGCGGCTCGGCCCAGCGCAGGGTGCCCCGGATGTCGCGGTTGGCGAGGACGTTCTCGAACACGCTCTGCGTCTGCGGGCTCAGCCGGGCCTTGGAGGCGGCCTTGAGCAGCGCCTCCACCGACGCCACGTGCCGGGTCCGGTTCTCGTAGAAGGCCTCGCCGAGGTCACCCCAGGTGCTGAGCGCGACCACCGCGTCGACGCGGGTGTCGTGCGCGGCGACGAGCTGGCTGATGCCCGAGCCGTACGAGTCCCCGAGGAAGCCGATCCTCGTGACCGGGCCGGCGGTGCGCTCGATGAGGTGGTCCAGGGCCCGGCTGCCGTCGGCGACGTCGAGCGGGCCGGCCACGTCGACCTGGCCTTCGGAGCCGGCGAAGCCGCGGGTGCTGTAGGCGAGGACGTTGTAGCCGCGCGCCGCGAAGACGCTGGCCTGGACGGCGTACGGGAGCCAGCCGTGGTTCGTCCACGGCGAGGGCATCACGATCACCGGCCGCGGCTGGACCCCGTTGTGCCGCCACAGCGCGGCGTCGAGCAGGTCCCCGTCCGCGCCGGCGACCTTGGCGCGGCTGAAGACGGCGACGGACCGGGTGTCGGCGACCTCGGCGGCGCGGGCCGGGGCGAGGCCGGTGACATCGCCGGTCTCCAGGGCGGTGACGAAGGCGGTGAGGGTGGTCGCGTCGAGTTCGGGATAGAGGGAGAAAGCGGCTGGGATCACGTCGGTTCATCCTCTTCGTCGAGTGAATTCTTCGCGGAGCGGGGGACGAAGCGTTCAGTATCGATGCGACATCCGGTGATCTTTCGGTGCTTTCCGACGTACGGCCTGAATCGCCCCCTCCGGGCCCGCGGCGCCCTCGGCCCCGGACCTGCCCGGGGCCGGTGCCGGGCTGCAAATACCTCTTCATCGGCGCCCGTTGGAGGCGATGGCGCGAAGACGGCGGCCGATGACCAAATCATGCAAGCATGCTTGATTGTTTTGCTGGCGGCTGCCAGTCTTCCCCTCACGCCGAAAGGGGAGCCCGCCGTGCTCGATCCGTCAGCTGTCGCCGTCTTCGCCGATCTGCGCGAGGAAGGCCTCGAACTCGAAACCCTGGTACGGGACCTGCCCGACGCCTGCTGGGCCGGGCCCACCCCCGCGCCTGGCTGGACCGTCGCCCACCAGATCGCCCACCTGCACTGGACCGACCGGGCCGCGCTGGTCTCCCTCACCGACGCCGAAGGCTTCGCCGCCTTGGTCGAGGAGGCGGTGAAGTCCCCCGGTTCCTTCGTGGACGAGGGCGCGGCGGAGGGCGCCGCGCTGCCGCCCGCCGAGCTGCTGGAGCGCTGGCGGGCCGGGCGCGCCGCCCTCGACGAGGCGCTCGCCGCGGCCTCGCCCGACGCCAAGTTCCCCTGGTATGGGCCGCCGATGAAGGCCGCCTCCATGGCGAGCGCCCGCCTGATGGAGACCTGGGCGCACGGCCAGGACGTCGCGGACGCCCTCGCAGTACCCCGCACCCCGACCGCGCGGCTGCGGCACGTGGCCCGGATCGGCGTACGGGCCCGCGACTACGCGTTCGCCGTACGGGGACTGCCCGCGCCCTCCGGGGAGTTCAGGGTGGAACTCGTACCCCCGGACGGCGGGGAGCCCTGGGCGTACGGCCCGCAGGACGCGGCGGACCGGATCACCGGCCCGGCGCTCGACTTCTGCCTCCTGGTGACCCAGCGGGCCCACCGTGCGGACCTGGCCCTGACCGCGACCGGCCCCGACGCCGACCGCTGGCTGGACATCGCCCAGGCCTTCGCCGGTCCGGCGGGCCCCGGCCGCGCCCCGGGGGCCACGCGATGACCGGCCGCAGGCCGCTGCGCATCGGCAACGCCTCCGGGTTCTACGGGGACCGCTTCGGCGCGTTCGAGGAGATGCTGACCGGCGGCAGGCTGGACGTGCTGACCGGCGACTACCTCGCCGAGCTGACCATGCTGATCCTCGGCCGCGACCGGCTGAAGAGCCCGGACCTCGGCTACGCCAAGACCTTCCTGCGCCAGCTGGAGGAGGGCCTCGGCCTCGCGCACGAGCGGGGCGTACGGATCGTCGCCAACGCGGGCGGCCTGAACCCGGCGGGACTGGCCGACGCGATCCGCACGCTCGCCGCCAAGGTCGGGGTCCCGGTGTCGGTCGCCCATGTCGAGGGCGACGACCTGATGCCGTTCGCGGAGGGCGCGCTGACCGCGAACGCCTACCTCGGCGGCGCCGGCATCACGGCCTGCCTGCGGGCGGGCGCGGACGTGGTCGTCACGGGCCGGGTCACCGATGCGGCCCTGGTCAGCGGGCCGGCGGCCTGGTGGTTCGACTGGGCGCCGGACGACTACGACCGGCTGGCGGGGGCGGTGGTGGCGGGCCACGTCCTGGAGTGCGGAACCCAGGCCACCGGCGGCAACTACGCCTTCTTCACGGCCCACGACGTCCGCCGCCCCGGGTTCCCGCTGGCGGAGATCGCCGAGGACGGCTCTTCGGTGATCACGAAGCACCCGGGCACGGGCGGGGTCGTCTCGACCGGCACCGTCACGGCCCAACTCCTGTACGAGACCCAGGGCCCCCGCTACCTGGGCCCCGACGTCACGGCCCGCCTGGACACGGTCCGGCTGGCGCAGGCGGGCCCCGACCGGGTGGAGATCACGGGAGTCGCGGGCGAGGCCCCGCCCCCCACCCTCAAGGTGGGGGTGACCCGCATCGGCGGCTGGCGCAACGAGGTGGTCTTCGTCCTGACCGGGCTCGACATCGAGGCGAAGGCGGCGCTCGTCCGGGCGCAGTTGGCCGACGCCCTGTCCCAGGTGGCCACGGCGGACTGGACCCTGGCCCGCACGGACCACGAGGACGCGGAGACGGAGGAGACGGCGAGCGCACTGCTCCGCCTGGTGGTGCGCGACCCGTCGCCGGACCGGGTGGGCCGCCCCCTCACCTCGGAGGCGATCGAACTGGCCCTGGCCAGCTACCCGGGCTTCCACGTCACCACCCCGCCGGGCCCGGCCCAGCCGTACGGCGTCTTCACGTCGTCGGCGATCCCCGCGACATCGGTCCCCCACGTGGCAGTCCTCCCGGACGGCACCCGCCACCCGGTCCCCCGCATCCCGGACACGCCGTCGGGGCCGGGTACTTCAGCCCGTTCGGCGTTTGAGGACCGGGGGGCGGGGGGCGGAACCCCCGCCGGGTCCGGGGCGGAGCTCCGGGACGGGGGTCCGGGGGCGGAGCCCACGGTTTCGGGAAGGGGCGGGGTGGGGGAAAGCCCCGCAGGGCCCACGACGCGCGCCCCCCTCGGCAGAGTGATCGGCGCGCGCAGCGGCGACAAGGGCGGCGACGCCAACATCGGGGTGTGGGTGGAATCCGACGAGGCCTGGGAGTGGCTCGACCGCACCCTCACCGTCGAGACCCTTCAGACCCTGCTCCCCGAGACCGCAGGTCTCCCCGTCACCCGCCACGCCCTCCCCAACCTCCGCGCGCTCAACTTCACCCTCGCCGGAATCCTCGGCGCCGGCGTCGCCTCCGCCCACCGCTTCGACCCCCAGGCCAAGGCCCTCGGCGAATGGCTGCGCGCCCGCCACCTCGACATCCCCACCCACCTGCTGCCCGCCTCGGAGGGGACCGGCCCATGACCCGACTCACCAGTACCGTCGACCCGCACGCCCCCGAGTTCGCCGCCGCCCGCGCCACCGCACAGGAACGCCTCGTCGAGGTCGACGCCGAGCACGACAAGGCCCTCCTCGGCGGCGGCGAGAAGTACACGGCCCGCCACAAGGACCGCGGCAAGCTCCTCGCCCGCGAGCGCATCGAGCTGCTCCTCGACCCGGACACGCCCTTCCTGGAGCTGTCCCCGCTCGCCGGCTGGGGCAGCGACTACCCCGTCGGTGCCTCCATCGTCACCGGCATCGGCACGGTCGAGGGCGTCGAGTGCCTGGTCACCGCCAACGACCCCACCGTCCGCGGCGGCGCCTCCAACCCCTGGACGCTCAAGAAGGCCCTGCGGGCCAACGAGATCGCCCGCCAGAACAGGCTCCCCTGCATCAGCCTCGTCGAGTCCGGCGGCGCCGATCTCCCCTCCCAGAAGGAGATCTTCATCCCGGGCGGCGCGATCTTCCGCGACCTGACCCGGCTCTCGGCCGCCGGCATCCCCACCGTCGCCGTCGTCTTCGGCAACTCCACCGCCGGAGGCGCGTACATCCCGGGGATGTCCGACCACACCATCATGATCAAGGACCGCTCCAAGGTGTTCCTCGGCGGTCCGCCGCTGGTCAAGATGGCCACCGGCGAGGAGAGCGACGACGAGTCCCTCGGCGGAGCCGACATGCACGCCCGCACCTCCGGCCTCGCCGACTACTACGCCCTCGACGAGCACGACGCGATCCGCCAGGCCCGCCGGGTGGTGGCCCGCCTGAACCACCTCAAGCCCCGCCCCGATCCCCAGCCCGCCGAGGAGCCGAAGTACGACCCCGAGGAACTCCTCGGCATCGTCCCGGCCGACCTCAAGACCCCCTTCGACCCCCGCGAGGTCATCGCCCGCATCGTCGACGCCTCCGACTTCGACGAGTTCAAGCCCCTCTACGGCACCAGCCTCGTCACCGGCTGGGCCACCCTCCACGGCTACCCGGTCGGCATCCTCGCCAATGCCCAGGGCGTGCTGTTCAGCGCCGAGTCGCAGAAGGCCGCCCAGTTCATCCAGCTCGCCAACCAGCGCGACATCCCGCTCCTCTTCCTCCACAACACCACCGGCTACATGGTCGGCAAGGAGTACGAGCAGGGCGGCATCGTCAAGCACGGCTCGATGATGATCAACGCGGTCTCCAACTCCCGCGTCCCCCACCTCTCCGTCCTCATCGGCGCCAGCTACGGAGCCGGCCACTACGGCATGTGCGGCCGCGCCTTCGAACCGCGGTTCCTCTTCGCCTGGCCCAGCGCCAAGTCCGCCGTCATGGGCCCGCAGCAGCTCGCCGGCGTGCTGTCCATCGTGGCCCGCCAGTCCGCTGCCGCGAAGGGGCAGCCGTACGACGACGAGGCCGACGCCGGGATGCGCGCCTTCGTCGAGGCGCAGATCGAGTCCGAGTCCCTGCCGATGTTCCTGTCCGGGCGGCTGTACGACGACGGGGTCATCGACCCGCGCGACACCCGTACCGTCCTCGGCCTGTGCCTGTCGGCCGTCCACAACGCCCCCGTCGAGGGCGCCCGCGGCGGCTTCGGCGTCTTCCGGATGTGAGCCCGCACATGACGAACCCGATCACCTCCCTCCTGGTCGCCAACCGCGGTGAGATCGCCGTCCGCGTCTTCCGCACCGCCCGCGCCCTGGGCCTGGCCACCGTCGCCGTCCACTCCGACCCCGACGCCGACGCCCTGCACGTACGGGAGGCCGACGCGGCCGTGCGCCTCCCGGGCGCCGCCCCCGCCGACACCTACCTGCGCGGCGACCTGGTCATCAAGGCCGCCCTCGCCGCCGGCGCGGACGCCGTCCACCCCGGCTACGGGTTCCTCTCCGAGAACGCCGGCTTCGCCCGCGAGGTCGTCGCCGCCGGACTCACGTGGATCGGCCCGCCGCCCGAGGCCATAGAGGCCATGGCCTCCAAGACCCGGGCCAAGGAGCTGATGCGCGCCGCCGGGGTCCCGCTCCTGGACCCCGTCGACCCGGCGGACGCCACCGCCGCCGACCTGCCCCTCCTGCTCAAGGCCGCCGCGGGCGGCGGCGGCCGCGGCATGCGCGTCGTACGGGACCTCGACACCCTCAAGGAGGAGCTGGAGGGCGCCTGCGCCGAGGCCCGCTCCGCCTTCGGCGACGGCGAGGTCTTCGCCGAGCCCTACGTCGAGCGCGGCCGCCACGTCGAGGTCCAGATCCTCGCCGACTCCCACGGCACCGTCTGGGCCCTCGGCACCCGCGACTGCTCCCTCCAGCGGCGCCACCAGAAGGTCATCGAGGAGGCCCCGGCCCCCGCACTGCCCGAGGCGCTGCGCGCCGGCCTCCACGAGGCCGCCGTGGCCGCCGCCCGCGCGGTCTCCTACCAGGGCGCGGGCACGGTCGAGTTCCTCGTCGCCGCCGACGGACGCCCGTACTTCCTGGAGATGAACACCCGCCTCCAGGTGGAACACCCCGTCACCGAGGCCGTCTTCGGCCTCGACCTCGTCGCCCTGCAACTGCGCATCGCCGAGGGCGCGGCCCTGCCGCTGACACCCCCGGAGCCCGCCGGGCACGCCGTCGAGGCCCGCCTGTACGCCGAGGACCCCGCCCAGGACTGGCGCCCCCAGACCGGAGTCCTGCACACCCTCGCCGTCCCCGGTGAGGTCCGCGTGGACACCGGCTTCGCCGACGGGGACACCGTCGGCATCCACTACGACCCGATGCTCGCCAAGGTCGTCGCCCACGCCCCCACCCGGGCCGAGGCGGTCCGCGCCCTCGCCCAGGCCCTGGCCGGAGCTCGCATCCACGGGCTCACCACCAACCGCGAGCTCCTCGTACGCTCCCTGCGGCACCCGGAGTTCGCCGAGGCCCGGCTCGACACCGGGTTCTACGAGCGGCACCTCGGAGCCCTCACCGAAGGCAGCCCGGACGCCACCCTGGCCGCGGTCGCAGCCGCCCTCGCCGATGCCGCGCCGGCCCCGGACGGCCCGCTCGCCGCCCGGCTCGGCGGCTGGCGCAACCTCCGCTCCCAGCCCCAGATCCGCCGCTACAGCGCGGCGGGCGCCGAGTACGAGGTCCGTTACCGGCCCGCCCGCAGCGGGCCCCCGGAGCTCGTGGACCATCCCGGTGTTCGAGTCCTGGCCGTCGAGTCCGACCGGGTCACCCTCGAAGTCGAGGGCGTCCGCCGGATGTTCCACGTGAAACGCAAATCGAACACCGACGGCGCAGGAGCCGCCGAGACCTACGTCGACTCGCCCCCGGTCTTCGGCGGGGGCACCCCCACGCTCGGGGCGCACACCCTCACCCCCGTCCCCCGGTTCGCCGATCCCCAGGACCGCACCGAACCCGGCTCCCTGCTCGCCCCCATGCCCGGCACCGTCGTCCGCGTCGCCGAGGGCCTCGCCCCCGGCGCCGCCGTCACGGCCGGGCAGCCCCTGCTCTGGCTGGAGGCCATGAAGATGGAGCACCGCATCGTCTCGCCCGCCTCCGGCACGCTCACCGCGCTCCACGCCACCCTCGGCCACACGGTCGAGTTCGGCGCCCTGCTCGCCGTAGTCCAGGAGGAACAGCCCGCATGAGCCCCGCCACCAGCGCCGTTGTCGAGACCGAAGAACACAAGGCCCTGCGCGCCGCCGTCGCCGCGCTCGGGCAGCGCTACGGCCGCGCGTACCTCGCCCGCGTCGCCCGCGAGGGCGGCCACCCCGACGAGCTGTGGGCCGACGCCGCCAAGCTCGGCTACCTCGGGGTCAACCTCCCCGAGGAGTACGGCGGCGGGGGCGGCGGCATCGCCGAACTCTCCATCGTCCTCGAGGAACTGGGCGCCGCCGGCTGTCCCCTGCTGATGATGGTCGTCTCGCCCGCCATCTGCGGCACGGTCATCTCCCGCTTCGGCACCGACGCCCAGAAGCAGGCCTGGCTCCCCGGCCTCGCCGACGGCAGCCGCACCATGGCCTTCGGCATCACCGAACCCGACGCCGGCTCCAACTCCCACCGCATCACCACCACGGCCCGCCGCGACGGCGAGGAGTGGGTGCTGACCGGGCGCAAGGTCTTCATCTCCGGCGTCGACATCGCCGACGCCACCCTCATCGTCGGGCGCACCGAAGACGCGCGCACGGGGAGCCTGAAGCCCTGCCTGTTCATCGTGCCGCGCGACACCCCCGGCTTCTCCCGTTCCGTCATCGACATGGAACTCCAGGCGGCGGAGAAGCAGTTCGAGCTTACCCTCGACGAGGTACGGCTGCCCGCCGACGCCCTCGTCGGCGACGAGGACGCAGGCCTGCTCCAGCTCTTCGCGGGACTCAACCCCGAACGCATCATGACCGCCGCCTTCGCCATCGGCATGGGCCGCCACGCCCTCGCCAAGGCCGTCGAATACGCGAAGACCCGCCAGGTCTGGAAGGAGGCGATCGGCGCCCACCAGGCCATCGCCCACCCCCTCGCCGCCGCCCACATCGACCTCGAACTCGCCCGCCTGATGATGCAGAAGGCCGCCCACCTCTACGACGCGGGCGACGACATGGCCGCCGGTGAGGCCGCGAACATGGCCAAGTACGCTGCCGCCGAGGCCTGCGTGAAGGCGGTGGACCAGTCGGTCCACACCCTGGGCGGCAACGGCCTCACCCGCGAGTACGGACTGGCCTCTCTCATCACCGCCTCCCGGGTGTCCCGCATCGCCCCCGTCAGCCGCGAGATGATCCTCAACTTCGTCTCGCACCAGACCTTGGGCCTGCCCAAGTCGTACTGAGCGGTGTCCGGCGTCACGGCCGGCCCGGTCGGCCGGCCCGGTCGGCCGCCCGGTCGGCCGGGCGCCGGCGGGCCCCCGCCGCCCGGCCCCACGCATCCGCACAACCTCCGGAGGACATGGCATGACCCGCCCAGTCGGCGCCGCGCGAACGCATGGCGTCACCACCCTCACGCTCGACTCCCCGGCCAACCGCAACGCACTCTCCGCGGACCTCGTCGGCGAGCTGCGCACGGCCCTCGCCGACGCGGCGGCGGACCCGGAGGCACGGGCCGTCGTCCTCACCCACACCGGCACCACGTTCTGCGCCGGCGCCGACCTGAAGTCCCCCTGCGACCCGGCCGACTTCCTCGCCCTGCTCCGCGAGATCGCCGAACTCCCCCAGCCGGTCGTGGCCCGCGTCACCGGCCACGTCCGGGCGGGCGGCCTCGGCCTCCTCGGCGTCTGCGACATCGCCGCCGCCGGCCCGGCCTCCACGTACGCCTTCACCGAGACCCACCTGGGCGTGGTCCCGGCCGTGATCTCCGCGCCGCTGCTGCCGCGCCTGGACCCGCGCGCCGCCGCCCGGTACTTCCTGACCGCCGAGGCCTTCGACGCCGCCGAAGCCGTCCGGATCGGCCTGCTCACCCTCCACGGCGACGACGTGGACCAGGTCCTCGACCCCGTCCTCGCGGGCCTGCGCAAGGCCGGCCCGCAGGCCCTCGCCGCCACCAAGGAACTGCTCACCGCCCCGGTGCGGGCCGTCCTCGCCCGCGACGGCGCCGCCCTCACCGAGCTGTCCGCCCACCACTTCGGCTCCGCCGAGGCCCGCGAGGGCATCGGCGCCCGCTTCGAACGCCGGGACCCGTCATGGGCCCTGTGACCGACGCCGGCTCCGTGCAGGACACCCAGCCCGGCCCCAAGCAGGCCCGCAGCCGCGTCACCCGGCGCCACCTCCTGGAAGCGGCCGTCTCCTGCCTCGCCGAACAGGGCTGGGCCGGCTCCACCGTCGCCGTCGTCGCCGAACGCGCCGGTGTCTCCAGAGGCGCGGCCCAGTACCACTTCCCGACGCGCGAGGACCTGTTCACCGCCGCCGTCGCCTACGTCGCCGAGGAACGCTCCGCCGCCCTGCGCGACCTCTTCCACGCCGGACCCGCCGCCCGCCCCGCCGTGGTCGAAGCCCTCGTCGACCTCTACACCGGAGCCCTCTTCCGCGCCGCCCTCCAGCTGTGGGTCGCCGCCTCCAACGAGGAGCAGCTGCGCCCCCAGGTCACCGAACTGGAGGCCCGCGTGGGCCGCGAGACCCACCGCATCGCCGTGGAGCTCCTCGGCGCGGACGAGTCCGTCCCCGGCGTGCGCGAGACCGTACAGGGCCTCCTCGACATGGCCCGCGGCCTCGGCCTGGCCAACGTCCTCACCGACGACGCGGCCCGCCGCGCCCGCGTGGTCGCCCAATGGTCGCGGATCCTGGACGACACCCTCGGCTGAGGACGCGGAGGGCGCCGCACCCCGTACCGCGGGATTGCGGCGCCCTCACGCCCTGCGAAGGAAGGGCTCAGGCCGTCTCGGCGATGTCGGCGTACCCCTCGATCTCGCGGGGGTTGCGCTGACCCGGGCCGATGTAGCGGGCCGACGGGCGCACCAGGCGGCCCGTGCGCTTCTGCTCCAGGATGTGCGCCGACCAGCCGGCGGTCCGGGCGCAGGTGAACATCGAGGTGAACATGTGCGCCGGGACCTCCGCGAAGTCCAGCATGATCGCGGCCCAGAACTCCACGTTGGTCGCCAGCACCCGGTCGGGGCGGCGGGCGTGCAGCTCCTCCAGCGCGGCCTTCTCGAGCGCGGCGGCCACCTCGTAGCGCGGCGCGTCCAGCTCCTTGGCGGTGCGCCGCAGCACACGGGCGCGCGGGTCTTCGGCCCGGTACACGCGGTGCCCGAAGCCCATCAGCCGCTCGCCCTTGTCCAGGGCCTTCTTCACGTACGCCACGGCGTCGCCGGTGCGCTCGATCTCCTCGATCATGCCGAGCACGCGGGACGGCGCGCCGCCGTGCAGCGGCCCGGACATGGCGCCGACGGCGCCCGAGAGGGCCGCGGCCACGTCCGCACCGGTCGAGGCGATCACCCGCGCGGTGAACGTCGAGGCGTTCATCCCGTGCTCGGCGGCCGAGGTCCAGTACGCGTCGACGGCCTTGACGTGCTTCGGGTCCGGCTCACCGCGCCAGCGGATCATGAACCGCTCGACCACGGACTCGGCCTTGTCGATCTCGCTCTGCGGCACCATCGGCCGGCCCTGCCCGCGCGCGGACTGGGCGACGTACGACAGCGCCATCACGGCGGCGCGCGCGAGGTCGTCGCGGGCGGTCCGCTCGTCGATGTCGAGCAGCGGTTTCAGACCCCACACGGGGGCGAGCATGGCGAGGGCGGACTGCACGTCGACACGGATGTCACCGGAGTGCACCGGGATCGGGAAGGGCTCGGCGGCGGGCAGGCCGGGGTTGAACGCCCCGTCGACCAGCAGGCCCCAGACGTTGCCGAACGAGACGTGCCCGACGAGATCCTCGATGTCGACCCCGCGGTAGCGGAGCGACCCACCCTCCTTATCCGGTTCGGCGATCTCGGTCTCGAACGCGACGACCCCTTCGAGCCCGGGTACGAAGTCGGACATCAGGCGGCTCCTCAGATAGTGCGAACACGCGCGGCTCCCGGCGTGACTCGCGGTCCGGCGCGGTCATCCCCGTTGATGCCCGGCACGGCCGTCGGTCACCCGTGTGGGGACCTCCGGACCGGCCCCAAGATTTTGGCGGTTCCGGATGGCAGGCGGAAGCGTGACATACGGCACACTGCTGCAAGCACTCCTGCGGCAGGATGGCTGGCGTGACCGACCAGGACATTGACCCCGCCACGATGCGCAAGCAGTACCGCTCGGAGATCGTCCACGAGGAGGGCCTCGCCGAGGACCCCATGAGGCAGTTCGCCGAGTGGTTCCAGCAGGCCGCCGACTCGCACCTCTTCGAACCGAACGCGATGGTCGTCTCGACGGCGACCCCCGACGGCCGCCCCAGCTCCCGCACGGTGCTGCTGAAGCAGTTCGACGAGCGGGGCTTCGCCTTCTACACCAACTACGGCTCGCGCAAGGGCCGCGAGATCGACGCGAACCCGCACGTCGCGCTGCTCTTCCCCTGGCACCCCATCGCCCGCCAGGTCATCGTCACCGGCACGGCCTCGCGGATCGGCCGCGACGAGACGGCGGCGTACTTCCGCTCCCGCCCGCACGGCTCCCAGCTGGGCGCCTGGGCGAGCGAGCAGTCCCGGGTGATCGGATCCCGCGCCGAGCTCGACCGCCGTTACACGGAGCTCGCCGAGCGCTACCCCGAGGGCGAGCAGGTCCCCGTCCCGCCCGAGTGGGGCGGCATCCGGGTCGTCCCCGACGCGATGGAGTTCTGGCAGGGCCACGAGAACCGGCTCCACGACCGGCTGCGCTACGTCCTCGAGGGCGGCAAGTGGCGCCTCGAGCGCCTCTGCCCGTAGCCGCGCGGCGCCGGGCGGGCCGGCTGGGCCGGGCGGGGGTGGGCCGTTGCGGCCCCGCGCACCACTGGCCGGGGCTGGAAAACGCAGACGACCCGCGGGCTCGGGTTTCTCGCCTACAAGGCGAGAAGCCGGCCGGACGTACCGGCGAGCCCGCGGGTCGGGTGACTGCTTGGGATTGGCGCCTGGCGTACCCGCCGGGCACCGCACTGGGTGCGTGCGACGACGGGCCCTTAGCCCGCAGCCACCTCACGCGTCCGGTTTCCGTACATTTCGGGAACCACCTCCCTTCTCGTGTACGGCAGAGCCTAGAACCGCTCCCCGAGGTACTCAAGCGATTTATTTCGGGGCGATTCAGGGAATGCGGTGTGGGCTGCGTCACGTTCCAGTTGAATGATCTGACGTGCCGCACACGCGAACACCTGCAGGGGGTGCCAGGTGAGTGCTTCCGGACGGAGTGAGACCACCGACGATCTGCTCGCAGCGCTGTTGGACGGGATGGACGCGGCGTTGTGCGCGTTCGACGCCGACGGCGTGATCACGCACTGGAACCGCGAGGCCGAGCGGATCCTCGGCTGGACCGCCGCCGAGGCGGTCGGGCGCAAGGGGTTCGCCGGGTGGGCCGTGCGTGCCGCCGATGCGCAGGACGTCGAGGAGCGGCTCATGGCCGCCCAGGACGTGCCCGGTCGGCAGGTGCACGAGTTCGCGCTGCTGACCAAGGAGGGCGGGCGGGTGCTTGTGCGGACCCAGTCCGCCGGGGTGCCCGGGGCGGACGGGAAGCCCGCCGGCGTGTACTGCGCCTTCAGTGAGGTACACGCGCAGATCGACCTGGAGCGGTCCATCGCGCTCAGCGAGGCGCTGATGGACGACGCCTCGTGGGGTGTCGTCCTCGTCGATGTGGATCTGCGGCCCGCCGTGGTCAACGCGCACGCCGCCCGCGCCTTCGGATCGGGGCGCACCGCGCTGCTCGGCCGGCCGCTGGGGGAGCTGCTGGTCCAGGGCGTCGAGGAGCTGGAGGGAGCGCTCCAGCACGTGCTCGCCGACGGGTCCCCGCCCGCGCCCGTGGAGCTGTGGGTGTCCGTCCGCACGCCGGAGGGGGTGCGGCGGCGGTGCTGGCGGTCCGGGTTCCTGCGGCTGGGGTCCCCGCTGGCGGAGGAGCCGGTGCCGCTCGGGGTCGGCTGGCTGTTCCAGGACATCACCGAGGCCCGGCAGGCCTCGCTGGACACGGCGCAGCTGCGGTTCCGCGCCGGCCAGCTGCACCGCTCGGGCCGGGCGGCCGCCGAGTGCGAGGACCCGGCCGAGGCCGCCGCCGTACGGCTGGACTTCGCCCTCGCCGGCTTCGCGGAGCACGCGCTGCTCGACGTACTGGAGCAGTCGGCCGACCCGGACCGGCAGCGCCTGGTACGGGTGGCCGCCTCGCCGCCGCTGCTGCCCGGGGCGGGGGCGAGCCAAGCGCGGTACGAGCCCGGGCATCCGGCGCTGCAGGCGCTCGACCGGATCGGCTCGGTGCGCACCAGCGCCCCGCGGGGGGAGGCGGGCGCGGGCTGGGCGCGGGACCGGCAGTGGCCGGAGGATGCGGCGCACGTGCTGTGCACGGTGCTGCGCAGCCGCGGGCGGACCCTGGGGGCGCTGACCTTCGTACGGGGCGCTTCGCGGGCCGCCTTCGAACAGGCGGACGCGGCGTACGCGGAGGAGGTGGCGGCCCGGGTCGCGGCCGATCTCGACCTGGCCGCCTGCCCCCGCACCCCCGGCGAGGGATTACCCCGGCAATAGCCCGCCGCCGCTCAGTGGCGGAAGAAGATCCGGTCGCCGTACTCCTGGAGGACGCGGCCGTTCCATTCGTGGCCGCCGTCGACGTTGCCCGAGCGCAGCAGCGGGGGCTCCATGCCGCGCGCGGCGAGCTCGCCCGCGGCCGCCGCCATCACGGCCTGCATGATCGCGCTGGTCACGACGGTGGAGGCGGGCGCGAAGGGCGCGTCGATGCCGTCGAGGCTCAGCTCGGCGTCGCCGACCGCGATCTTGCTGTCGAGGACGATGTCGCAGTGGTCCTTGAGGAACGTGCCCGAGGCGTGCCGCGACTTGGTCTCCGTCGCGTACGCCACGGAGGTCACGCAGATGACCTTCAGGCCGATGGCGCGGGCGTTCATGGCCATCTCGACCGGCAGGGCGTTGCGCCCGGAGAGGGAGATGATCACGAGGACGTCGCCGTCGGCGGCCGGGCTGCTGTCGAGGACGGCGCCGGCGAGGCCGTCGACCCGCTCCAGGGCGCTGCCGAGGGTGGCCGGCATGACGTCGATGCCGACGGTGCCGGGGACGGCGAGGAAGTTCATCAGGGCGAGTCCGCCGGCCCGGTAGACCACGTCCTGGGCGGGGAGGGAGGAGTGGCCGGCGCCGAAGACGAAGAGCCGGTTCCCGGCGGCGACGGCGTCGGCGACGGCGGCTCCGGCCTCGGCGATGTGCGCGGCCTCCTCGTCGCGGACCCGCTGCAGGAGTCCGATCGCGGCGTCGAGGAACTGACCGGCCAGCTTGCTCTCGCTCATACGCCGATGGCCCTTCCAGATGTGGGGTTCGTCCGTGTCCGCCGCTCACCGTGCGGTCTGGACCAAGGGCGTGTCAATACGAACGTCAATGGACGTCCCGGGCGGGGCTTGACGTCAGGCACGGGACGGTTGTCCGCGGGATGCGTCAGAATTGGGGGCAGGGCCAGCGCACGATATCCGAGGGGCACGAATGTCCGGACTGATCGATACCACGGAGATGTATCTCCGCACCATCCTCGAGCTGGAAGAGGAAGGCGTGGTCCCCATGCGCGCCCGTATCGCCGAGCGGCTCGACCAGAGCGGCCCGACGGTGAGCCAGACGGTGGCGCGCATGGAGCGGGACGGCCTGGTGGCCGTGGCGAGCGACCGTCACCTGGAGCTGACGGAGGAGGGCCGGCGGCTGGCGACGCGCGTGATGCGCAAGCACCGGCTCGCGGAATGCCTGCTCGTCGACGTCATCGGCCTGGAGTGGGAGCAGGTGCACGCCGAGGCCTGCCGCTGGGAGCACGTGATGAGCGAAGCGGTGGAGCGGCGGGTGCTGGAGCTGCTGCGCCACCCGACCGAGTCGCCGTACGGGAACCCCATCCCGGGGCTGGAGGAGCTGGGCGAGAAGGCCGAGGCGGACCCGTTCCTGGAGGACGGCATGGTCAGCCTGTCGGAGCTGGACCCGGGTGCGGACGGCAAGACCGTGGTCGTGCGCCGGATCGGGGAGCCGATCCAGACGGACGCCCAGCTGATGTACACGCTGCGGCGGGCGGGCGTGCAGCCCGGCTCGGTGGTCAGCGTGACCGAGTCGCCGGGCGGTGTGCTGGTCGGCAGCGGCGGAGAGGCCGCAGAACTGGACGCGGAGATCGCCTCGCACGTGTTCGTGGCCAAGCGCTGACCGGACGCACGCGGCGTTCGGGGGTGGTGGAAGTGGGCGGTCCCGGCGCCTTGCGGCGCCGGGACCGGTCCTCCCCTTTGTTGACCTGGAGCCCCGAGCTCTCAAGGTCATCCCCTCGGACCGTCTTCCCCGAGCGGCCCGCCTCCCTGCTGAAAGGATCTCCATCGGCAGCGGCGGCCAATCCTTGAGCAAGGTCACTCGAAAGAGCGGTGTTGAAGGCGAGAACCCCGTTTTCGAATACGGGTTCGATAGTCTGGCCGTGAGCGAAGGGGGTGCATCTGCCGTGGTACAGCGCATCGATGTGACAGGGGCCGACGGTGTGCGCCTGGCCGCCTGGGAGTTCCGAGAGTCCGCCGCCACCGCGCCCCCGGATCCCCACGCGCCCCGGGTGCTGTTACTCCACGGCCTGATGGGCCGCGCCTTCCACTGGGCGGGCACCGCCCGCTGGCTCGCCCGGAACCGCCGCGTCGTGGCCCTCGACCAGCGCGGCCACGGCCAGAGCGACCGCCCCTCGGCCGGCCCGGGCGCCTCGACCCGCCTGGGGCGCGACGCGTTCGTGGCCGACGCCGAAACCGTCATCGAGCAGCTCGGCCTGGGGCCCGTGACCCTGATCGGCCACTCCATGGGCGCCCTCACCGGCTGGCAGCTGGCGGCCCGCCGCCCCGACCTGGTCGAGGCCCTGGTCATCTGCGACATGCGCGCCTCCGCCCTCGGCGAGGCCTCCCAGCAGGAATGGGAGGAGTGGTTCCACCGCTGGCCCCTCCCCTTCCCCACCCAGGACGCCGCCCGCCGCTGGTTCGGCCAGGACGACCCCCGGGTGGAACGCCCCGACCCCGGCCGCGGCGCCTTCTTCGCCGAGGTGATGCACCAGGCTCCGGACGGCTGGCGCCCCCTGTTCTCCCGCCGCCAGATGCTGAGGGCCCGCGAGACCTGGGTCCACGACGCGCACTGGGAGGAGCTGGCCCAGGTCCGCTGCCCGACCCTCGTCGTCCGGGGCCTGGACGGCGAACTCGGCCGCGCGGAGGCCCAGGAGATGGTCCGCGTCCTCCCCGCCGGCCAGTACGCCGAGATCCCCGATGCCGGCCACTACCTCCACTACGACCATCCGACGGCCTGGCGCGCCGCCCTGGAGCCCTTCCTGGACCAGGTCAGGGCCGCCGCGACCTGACCGGCGCCCCGTACGCCCGACAGCGCCGCGGACGCCACGGACGCCACGCACGTCACGTACGAAAAGGAGGGGGCGGCGGGCAGCCGCCCGTCACCCCCTCCGTCCCCTCCGTCCCGCGTCCGTCCCCCGTGCGGACGCGGGACCCGCCGCTCAGCCCTTGCTGACCGCCAGCAGGATCTCCGGAAGGGTCCTGGCCACCGTCGGGGCCGCCAGGCGCAGCCCCGCCCAGGCCGCGAAGGTGCCCCAGGCAGCGCCCAGCGGGAGCACGATCCAGGTCAGCGACTGCTGGTCCGTCACGCTGAGGAAGACCGTCAGCGCGATCACCGGCGAGCAGATCAGCGCCGACGCCAGCATGCCGCCGAAGATCCCGGCCCAGGCGAGCCCGGCCTGCCCCGGGGCGACGTTCTTGAAGGCGCCGTCCGTCGGGATGGAGTACGGGAACCGGGCCGAGGCCAGCGCCCCCGTGCACAGCATCGAGCCCAGCAGGGCCAGCCCCACCCCGAGCGCCGCCGGGAACCCGCCCCAGTTGTGGACCAGCGCCGCGGTGACCGCCGTGACCACCAGCGTGTAGGGGACGGTGACCAGGGCCAGGGCGTACGCGCGGGCGCGCAGCTCCGCGAACGCGTCCCGCGGGGTCGAAATGGTCTGCGCGACCATCCAGAACGCCGAAGTGTCCTGCCCGAACTGGTTGTACATCTGGACGCCCAGCATGCCCGCGCCGAAGCAGGCCAGGTACACCGAGCCCGTGCCCTGGAGGGCGTTGAAGACCGGGACGATCAGGCCGATCGCCAGCGCCGTCACCCACGCCGACTTCGTCTTCGGGTCGCGGACCACGTACCGCAGCGTGCGCTGCATGACCGCGCCCGTCCGCCCGCCCGGCAGGAACGACCAGACGCCGGCGCCGCCCGTGGACTCCCGCTTCGCCGACGGCTTCGAGGCCGCGATCGTCGAGCCGTCCGGGGTGACCATCAGGGTCGTCAGGCTCCGCTCCCAGAACCACAGGAGCAGGACCAGCGCCAGGACGGTGACGGCCAGCTGCGCCGCCGCCACGCCGTACGAGCCCTTGCTCGCCGAGTCCACCATGCCGACGGCCGTCGCGGGCGGCAGCCACCGCACCACGGCCTCGACCGGCTCCAGCTGGGCCAGGCCGCCCGACTGGAACAGGCGCTGGCTCGCGAAGTTCGCCAGCTGCGCGCCCACCGCGATCAGCAGGCCGCTGAGCAGCGCGAGGTCACGCCCCTTGCGGCTGGTCAGCAGCCGGACGTTGGCCGTGGCCACCGCGCGGGCCAGCGTGACGCAGCCCAGCACCAGGAGCGGTACGGCCGGTACGGCGGCCACGATGCCCGCCGCGCCCCGCGCGACGGCCACCACCGAGCCCACCGCGAGGCAGACCGTGAACAGCGGGCCGATCCCGACCAGCGAGGAGGCCAGCAGGGCCCGTACGAGCGGTCGCGGGCGCAGCGGCAGCATGACCAGCCGGCTCGGGTCGAGCGTCTCGTCCCCGCTGGGGAAGAACAGCGGCATGAACGTCCAGCCCAGCGCCAGGATCGCGGCGAACAGGACGACGACCGTGCCCGCGTGCGCGTTCCCGTGCAGCACCGCCAGGCCGAGCATCGCGAAGCAGGCCACGACCAGCGCGAACGCCAGCGAGCCGAAGTAGGCGGCCTTGCGCTTCGACGAGCCCTTGAGCCCGTTGCGGAGCAGCGACAGCTTGAGGCGGACGAAGACCGCGGTCAGGTCGGCGGCGCCGGCCGCGGTCGGCGCCGCGGCCGTGGCGGCCGCCGGAGCGGAGGCGGATGCGGCGCTCATCGGGCGGCCTGCCCGCCGAGCCAGTCCAGCGAGTCGCCCGCGTCGCGGCCGCCCGCGCCGACCAGCTCCAGGAACGCGGCCTGCAGCGAGGGCGCGTTTCCCCGTACGTCGGCCAGCGGGCCCGCGGCGCGGATCCGGCCGGCGGCCATGACGGCGACCCAGTCGCACAGCGACTCGACCAGCTCCATGACGTGGGAGGAGAAGACGACCGTGGCGCCGGACGAGGTGTACCGTTCCAGCACTCCGCGGATGGTCTGCGCCGACACCGGGTCCACGCCCTCGAACGGCTCGTCCAGGAACAGCACTTCGGGGTTGTGCAGCAGGGCGGCGGCCAGGCCGATCTTCTTCCGCATGCCCGTCGAGTAGTCCACGACGAGCTTGTGCTGCGAGCCCGCGAGGTCCAGGACCTCCAGCAGCTGCGTGGCCCGCTTGTCGGTCTCCTCGCCCGGCAGCCCGCGCAGCCGGCCCATGTAGCCGAGCAGTTCACGCCCCGACAGCCGCTCGAACAGCCGCAGCCCCTCCGGCAGCACGCCGATCCGCGACTTCACCTCGACCGGGTCGCTCCAGACGTCGTGCCCGGCGACGAAGACCCGCCCCATGTCAGGGCGCAGCAGCCCGGTCACCATCGACAGCGTCGTCGTCTTGCCCGCGCCGTTCGGGCCGACCAGGCCGATGAACTGGCCCGCGGGCAGCTCGAGGTCGATCCCCGCGACCGCGACCTGTTCGCCGAAGCGCTTCCACAGGCCCTCTACCCGTACCGCCGCCCGTCCGGAGGACGGCGCGGTTCGCGCGCCGCCCGGTCCGTACGTCCCACCCGTCGCATCTGCCTGGTCCGGCATGCGCCTGCCTCTCGCTGTGTTCCCCGTGGTCCTGCGTTCTTCACGATAGGAGGGCGGGGTGAGGCGGGGCAGTTACTTATGTCATGAGTTTCCGTACAGGAATGTCCCTGTTGTGATCTACGGCATTCCGGAGGTCTTTGCGGAACGCGGGTCAGGCGCCCTGGCGGTCCCGGTCCGCCGCGGCCTCGCGCCCGCACGCGTACGCCAGCGCGGCGATCAGCTCCTCCGTGTCCGGCAGCCACCGGTTCGCCGGGGTGGGCCGGCGCGCCCACTGGACCGAGCCCCGGCCGCCGAAGCGGGTGGGAGGGGCGGCCACGTACTCGCCCTCGCCCCGCGCGACGAGGTCGATCGAGGCCGGTGACCAGCCGAGCTTGCGCACCAGGTCCGGCACCTTCGCCCCGGCGCCCGGCAGGACGAAGAACAGCATCCGGTGGTCGGGCGTGAGGGCGACCGGACCCAGGGTGCGTTCCATCCGCTCCAGCCGCGCCAGCGCCAGGAACCCGGCCGAGTCCGGCACGTCCAGCGCGTCGAACGTCCGGCCGGTCGGCAGCAGGATCGAGGCCTCGGGGGTCTTCGCCCAGATCCGCCGCACCTGGACCGCGCTGCCCGTGGCCAGCGCCGCCCAGTCCTTCACCGTGGCGTGCGCGCCCGGCGCCGGGCAGTCCTGCGCCCCGCAGGAGCACAGCTCCCGCCCTTCCGCGGACTCCAGCCAGGTGCCGGCGAAGACGTCCCAGTGCCGTTCTTCCGCGTACCGCACGGCATGGTCCAGCAGCTGCTCGCCGCGCTGCTTGGGGACGGGTGCGGTCTCCGTGACTGTGATGGTCTCTTCCACGCCCATCACAACTCCCGGGGTCACCCGGGGTTACGGGCGTCAACCAGCCGGTGGGCGGAGCATCGATCCTGCATACGGGGCGCACTGGAGCACGCGCGGGGGCGCGTAGGAGGTCGGGGCGCCGGAGTTGGGTAGCGACACGACGCAGAGCGGATGATTCTCCGCACATCAGGCGGGAAGTGATCATTCCAACGATCACCCGCGGCTACTGGGGGTTTTCATGGCAGCCAGGCCTCTCGTCGCGCGCCAGCCGAATGAACGGCTACAGGCGCTCATCCAGGAAGCCGGGTGCTCGAACGCCGGGCTCGCCCGGCGCGTCAACATGTGCGGGGCCGAACACGGCCTCGATCTCCGCTACGACAAGACTTCCGTGGCCCGGTGGCTGCGCGGCCAGCAGCCGCGTGGCCGGGCACCCGGCATCATCGCCGAGGCGCTGGGGCGCAAACTCGGCCGGACCGTCACCATCGACGAGATCGGCATGGCCAACGGCAAGAACCTCGCCTCCGGCATCGGCCTGCAGTTCTCCCCGACCGTCATCGGCGCCATCGAGCAGGTCAGCGAGCTGTGGCGGAGCGATGTCGGCCGCCGCGACTTCCTGTCCGGGTCGAGCGTGGCCGCGTCCGCGCTCGTCGAACCGAGCCGCGACTGGCTGATCACCGGCGCCGACGCGCAGGTCGCGCGCAGCGGCGGCTCGCGCGTCGGGATGCCGGACGTGGAGGCGGTACGGGCGACCACCGAGGCCCTCAAGGACCTCGACCACCGCTTCGGCAGCGGGCACGTGCGGCCCGTGGTCGTGCACTACCTCAACTCCGTGGTCTCCGGGCTGATCGGCGGCTCGTACCGGGAGCCGGTCGGGCGGGCGCTGTTCGCGGCCGTGGCCCGGCTGACGGAGCTGGCCGGCTACATGGCGGTGGACACCGGGCAGCCGGGCCTGGCGCAGCGCTACTACATCCAGGCGCTACGGCTGGCGCAGGCGGCGGGGGACCGGGCGTACGGGGGCTACGTGCTCGCGGCGTCGATGAGCCACCTCGCGGCGGAACTGGGCAATCCGCGGGAGATCGCGCAGCTCGCGCGGGCCGCTCAGGAGGGGACCCGCGGGCAGGTCACGCCGCGGGTGGAGGCGATGTTCTACGCCGCCGAGGCGCGCGGGCACGCGCTGCTGGGCGACACCCGGGCCACGGCGGTGCTGTCCTCGCGGGCGGTGACCGCGCTGGAGCGGGCGGAGCCGGAGTCGGGCGATGACCCGGTCTGGATCCGGCACTTCGACGCGGCGTACCTCGCGGACGAGCTGGCGCACTGCCACCGGGACCTGGGTCAGGCGGAGGCGGCGGCCCGGCAGGCCGAGGACGCGCTGCGGGGGCTCCCGGCGGGCAAGGCCCGGCGCCGGGCGATCGGTCTGCTGCTGCTGGCGTCGGCGCAGGTGCAGCAGCGGGAGGTGGAGCAGGCCTGCCAGACCGCCGCGAAGGCGGCGGACCTGCTGTCGGGGCTCCGCTCGAACCGGGGCGCGGAGTACCTGGACGACTTCCGCACCCGGCTCGCCCCGTACCGCGAAGAGCCGGCGGCCCGCGAGTTCACGGCCCGCCTGGAGGTGGTGGCGTAGGGGACGGGACGGGTGGGCCTGCCGGGGGTGGGGGGTGACCGGGTAGCGTGAGCCGACGATTCGGAATACCGGCGTAGTCGGCGAAGGAGTCCCGGTGACGGAGAGCGGACAGGGCGGCGGCCGACAGGCGGCCCCGCAGGCCGGTGCGCCGTGGGGCCCCGACCCGGCGTACCCGCAGCAGCCGCAGAGCCCGGGCCGGCCGGCAGGGGGGCACCTCCCAGCGGTAGCTGGGGGAGGCTACCCGCCGACGCCGCAGCCGGGCGAGCCGGCGTACGGCTACCCCCCGGCGCCGGGCCGGCCCCAGCCGGGCCAGCCCCAGCCGGGGGAGCCGCAGAGCCCGGAGGAGTCGGGGCAGGCCGGGTACGGGTACCCGTCTGCGCCGGGGCAGCCCGCGCCCGGGCATGTGGTGGGTCCCGGTTACGAGGGGCCCGGGGAGCCGCACGGGTACGGCTACCCGCCGCTGCCCGAGGCGGCGACGCAGTACATCCCGCCCGTTCCGGCTGCGCCCGCGGCCGATGAAGGGGCCACGCAGTACATCCCGCCGGTCCCGGCTGCGCCCGCGCACCATGAGGCGGCGACCCAGTACATCCCGCCCGTTCCGGCTGCGCCCGCGGCCGATGAAGGGGCCACGCAGTACATCCCGCCGGTCCCGGCCGGGCCCGCGCACCATGAGGCGGCGACCCAGTACATCCCGCCGGTCCCGGCTGCGCCTGCGGCCGACGAAGGGGCCACGCAGTACATTCCGCCCGTTCCGGCCGGGCCCGCGCACGGTGAAGCGGCGACGCAGTACATCCCGCCCGTTCCGGCTGCGCCCGCGCACCATGAGGCGGCGACCCAGTACATCCCGCCCGTCACCGACGGGTTCGACGCGCTGTTCCGCGGGGACGGCGCCGAAGCCGGGCACACCCAGCACCTGCCGCCCGTACAGGAGCCGGTGCTGCGGCAGCCGCCGCCGCGGGGCTATCCGCCGCGCGGGCAGCGGCCCGCAGCGCCCCCGGCGCAGGGCCAGCCCCAGCAGCACCCGCAGTACGCGCCGCCCCCGCCCCCGCCGGAGGCGCCCCGGCGCGTGCCGGCCGGCGTGATCGCCGCCGTCGTCATCGGCCTGGTCGTCGTCGGGCTCGGCGTCGGCGCGCTCCTCAGCGACGGAAAGGCGCAGAACAACGACCCCGCTGCGGCAGCGGCGACCCCCACCGCCGGCAGCTCGGCCGCGGCCGCCGGCGAGGCGCCCGTGGACCCGGCCCGGGCGCAGGCCGTCCAGCTGGACAAGCTCCTCGCGGACAGCAACGACAGCCGCGCCGCAGTGATCCGGTCCGTCGACGACATCAAGGGCTGCCGCAACCTCGGCCAGGCGGCGACCGATCTGCGCGACGCCGCCCGCCAGCGCGAGGAGCTCGTCACCCGTCTCCAGGACCTGAAGATGGACCAGCTCCCGGACAACGCGAGGCTGGCCGCCTCGCTCACCAAGGCCTGGCAGTCCTCCGCGGCCGCCGACAACAGCTACGCGGCCTGGGCGGACGAAGCCGCCGGAGACAAGAAGGGCTGCAAGGACGGGCAGGCCAAGAACACCGGCAACGCCGCCGACGGCAACAAGGCGAGCGGCGAGGCGACGAAGGCGAAGGAGTCGGCCGCGACCCTGTGGAACACGATCGCGGCCAAGTACGGCCTCACCAAGCGGGACAAGTCGCAGCTCTAGACGGAGGCCCGGAGCACGCCCCCTAGACGGAGGCCCGGAGCACCCCCCTAGGCGGCGCGGGGGGCCTGCTCCAGGGTCTGGGTCATGTCCATCGACTGCTCGCCCGGCTGGGCGACCAGTCGGCCCGCCTGGACGACCTGGAAGTTGACCCGCCCGTTCACCATGCGCGGGAAGCCGGCGACGGCGCGCATGTCCTTGTAGCGCCAGCTCAGGTCCGGGGTCAGCCCACCGGTCTTCACCGGCTCCGACTGGTTCAGCGCGCGCGCCACCTTGCGCGCCGTGATGTCCTCGCCGGACTTGAACCGCTTCACGGTCTCGCTGAGCACCGTGTACGCGATCCAGGTGGTCTGCGTCCCGCTGTCGTCCGCGTCCACGGCGTCGTTGCCGAACGCGTGATCGGAGATCACGTTCCGCATCTGCTCCCACAGCGGATCGGTCGACACCGGGTACCAGCTGGTGAGGTACGCGCCCTCGAAGGGGCTCTCCTTGCCGCCGGTGCGGTCGACCACGGCCTGGCTGACGCTGCCCAGCACGGAGGAGATCTGCGGGTTCTTGTGCTTGTCGTCGACGCGGCGGAAGGCGTCGAAGAACGTCTCCGTGCGCTCGCCGAGGACGGCCGTGACGCAGCCCTTGTCCTTGCCGCCGGAGGAGTTGGAGAGCGCCTCGCGGGCCTGCGGCGTGTAGTCCGCGGAGTCCTCGGCGGCCCGGATGTCGTTGGCGTCGGGCATCTTGTTGGCCTTGAGCCCGGCGTTGAGCAGGAGCGGCATGGAGTCGCCCGCGAGGGTGTCCGGGCGGACGACGGCCACCTGGCTGCAGGCCCGGCCCAGCTGGTGCCCGGCGCCGGCGAGGAGCACGGGCTGACCGCCGTTGACGGGGTAGGAGAAGGGGCTCTGGAACTCCTCGGAGGAGACCCCGTACCCGCCGATGAAGGGGATGCCCTCGGCCTCCAGGGGTGCCATGAAGGCGCGCCCGTGCTGGCTGTACGAGCCGACGACCGCGACGGCCTTCTCGCTGATGGCCTTGCGGGCGCAGTCGGCGGCGCCGTTCGCGGTGTTCTTCTCGTTGCAGGTCAGTACGCGCAGTTTGTGACCGTTGATGCCGCCCTTGGAGTTGACCCAGGCCTCATAGGCCTTGGCCATGCCGGGCATTCCGGGCATGTTGGTCGCCTGGGTGCCCTGCGGTGCGAAGGTCATGACCGTGATGGTGTCCCCGGAGCCCCCCGGGCCTCCGGGGAGCACCCCGCAACCGGTGACGAGACACGAGCCCATCGCCGTTGCCAGCAGAGTGCGGGAAAAGGATGCCGTGCGTCGCCATTCGGTCATGTCCATGCACCCTTCCGCCCCGCGGGTAACTGGAAAATGAGATGGACACAACAAAGAGTGACGCGAAGGTGAATTGCAGGGGGGTCGGTTGCACACAGGCGCCTCAAGATCGCGCCGGCCGTGAACGTACGATCGAAAGCGTGACATTCGCCCAAGGTTCGAAGAACTCTTCCCGCCGCGGCGGCCGCTCCTCCACCATGGGCGGCATGCCCCTGAACGACATGCCGTGGTGGCGCTGGCGCAGCAACGTGCGCTCGGCGCTTCACATGCTTTCCGACCCGGTCTTCCACGAGGGGACCTGGCTCGCCGGTGTCGAGGGGTACGGGGACGTCACCGACGCCGTGTACCGGCTCGTCGAGGACACCTGGCTCGACAGCTGGTCCGCCGAGAAGTACGTCGGCACGATCTTCCGCGACTCCCAGGAGGCCGCGCTCGTGGACCTCGCGGTGCTGCGGGTGCTGCGGATCCTGCACCAGGTCGGGCCCGACGCCCCCGTCTCCGCCTTCCTCGAGCACCACGCCTGGCCCGAGGCGGTACGCGCCGCGCGCGAGGCGCACGTACGGCTCGCGACCGCGGACGGGGACGAACCGGACGCCGCGCCGCAGTCGCTGGAACTGCTGAGGATCCTCACCCGCGCGGTGTGAAAGGCTGTGGGGTCATGAGCGACGACCCGCAGCCCCAGGCCCCCCAGCAGTACGTACTGACCCTGTCCTGCCCGGACAAGCAGGGCATCGTGCACGCCGTGTCCAGTTATCTGTTCATGACCGGATGCAACATCGAGGACAGCCGTCAGTTCGGCGACCACGACACCGGCCTCTTCTTCATGCGGGTCCACTTCTCGGCCGACGCTCCGGTGACGCTGGACAAGCTGCGGGCCAGCTTCGCCGCCATCGGGGACTCGTTCCGGATGGACTGGGAGCTCCACCGCTCCGACGACCGCATGCGGATCGTGCTGATGGTGTCGAAGTTCGGGCACTGCCTGAACGACCTGCTGTTCCGTACGAGCATCGGCGCGCTGCCGATCGAGATCGCGGCGGTGGTCTCGAACCACACCGACTTCGCCGATCTGGTCCGCTCGTACGACGTCCCCTTCCACCACATCCCGGTGACGAAGGACACGAAGGCGGCAGCGGAGACGCAGCTGCTGGAGCTGGTGCGGGCCGAGAACGTGGAGCTCGTGGTGCTGGCGCGGTACATGCAGGTGCTGTCGGACACCCTGTGCAAGGAGTTGAGCGGGCGGATCATCAACATCCACCACTCCTTCCTGCCGAGCTTCAAGGGCGCGAAGCCGTACCACCAGGCGCATGCGCGCGGTGTGAAGCTGATCGGCGCCACCGCGCACTACGTGACGGCCGACCTGGACGAGGGACCGATCATCGAGCAGGAGGTCGAGCGGGTGGGCCACGAGGTGACGCCGGACCAGCTGGTGGCGATCGGGCGGGACGTGGAATGCCAGGCGCTGGCGCGGGCCGTGAAGTGGCACAGCGAACACCGCGTACTCCTGAACGGCACCCGCACGGTCGTCTTCGCGTAACCGAATCCAGCCCCGTCGGCGCGCCGACGGGGCTGTGGAGACGGCCTAGAGGCGGCTCAGGGAAGCTGCCGCGAACAGGACGTCGCGGATGGCTTCGCGGTCGCCGTGCTGGCCCACCGCGGCTTCCTCCGGGGAGATGTGGCCCGCGGCCAGCTGGCAGAACTCGGCCCCGTCCAGTGCGATCTGCGCCACCGTGTGCTCCGGCGACGGCTTCGCCGCCGGGGAGTCCAGCGCGATGTCCCAGCTGCCGCCGCCCGCGCCCTCGATCTCCAGGTGCAGGGTCCGGCCCGGGGCGCCCGCCGCGACCAGGCCGCGGGCCGGGGCCGCCAGGCCCGCCCGGCGCCGGTGGGCCAGCGCACTCGGCAGCAGCCGCGCCGCCAGGTCGATCATCCGGTTCAGGTGCGGCCCCGACGGCGGGTCGTACGGGTAGTCCACCGCCTCCGCGATGTCCCACGCATGCACCCAGCACTCGAAGGCCCGCTCCAGGAACGCGTCCCCGAGCGGCAGCGCGAAGGCCCCGTAGTCCACCGACAGGTGCCCCACGCCCCGCCCCGCGAACGACACCGTCCGCACCAGCGTGTGGCCCTGCTCCCGCCACGGCTCGCGGATCTGCCGGGTGAGGGGCTGCGCGGCGGATTTCCAGTAGTGCTCCGTACGGCCCATCGCGCCCGACGGCGCCTGCGGGCCCAGCGGATCGTCGAGGCCCAGCGCCGTCGCGACCATCCCGTCCACCGTGAGCAGGTGCCCGATCACCCCGGCCACCGTCGTCCGGCGGTACTGGCGCCGCTCCTCCTCGAACCACTTCAGCCGTACCGGGGTCTGCCACTCCGCATCGCCGAAGTCCCGCAGCAGCGCGTCGAGCCGCGCCGTCTCCGTGTCGTACGGGTTCGCCCACACCGGCACCGGGATCCGGGCCGGCCGCTTGCCGAGGCAGTCCTCCAGCACCCGCGAGCGCAGCAGCGGCTTGAGGTCGAGGCTCTCCTCCGGGTGCAGCAGGCCCACGGCGTCACGCAGCCGCAGCGCCTCCTCCGCGCAGGGAGCGCACTCGGTGAGGTGGTCCTCCACCGCCTGGGTCTCCTCGGCGGAGCACGCCGCGAGCGCCCACGCGCCGAGCAGGGACTTCAGTACGGCATGCGACCGCGGCGGCTGTGGCGCAGCCGCCGGCTGCGGCTGCGGCAGCGGCTCCGGTGCGTACCGCGGGTCGAGGTCGTCGGCGGCCCCGCGCGGGCCCGGTATGCGCGGCGGACCGGCGCGGCGCTGCTCGTCGTATCCGTCGGCGGGCGGGTCGGCGGGGCCGGTCATCGGGGCGTTCCATATCCGGGCGGGCCGTATCCGGGCGATGCGGCGTCCTCCTGCGGGAGGGCGTTGGCGGTCGACAGCAGCTGCAGCCCGAGGCGCAGCCGGCGCCGGGCCTCGTCCTCGCTGATCTGCAGGTCGGCGGCGGCCTGCCGGTAGTCGCGGCGTTTGAAGTACGCGAGTTCCAGCGCGGCCCGCAGCGGTGCGGGCATGGACGTGACGATGTAGTCCGCGCGGGCGGCGGCGCTGGCGCTGCGCACCTTCTGCTCGAGCTCCTCGCGCGAGCCGCGGCCCAGTTCGGCCTGGCGCAGCCGGGCCACGGCCTGGCCCTGGGTGATCCGGGCGACCCAGGACCGCATCGAGCCCTGCTTGGGGTCGTACGCGTCGGGGTTCTCCCAGATGTAGCCGAACACTTCGCGGGTGATCCGGTCCGCGGCCTTCTCGTCGCCGAGGACCCGGTGCGCCAGGCTGTGCACGAGCGAGGCGAAGCGGTCGTACAGCTCTCCGAGCGCGGCGGCCTCGCCGCGGGCGAGGCGCTGCTGCATGCGGCGGTCCCAGCGCGGTGGTACGTCCTTCGGCATAACTGCCCCCAGCCGTGTGTCGACGCATCGAATGTAATGGGCACAGGCGGGTTCGCGCCCGTTTTGGGGGAACCGGACCCTGGAAGTGTGCCCTGGGTGATAGGCGGGTCGCGGGGTGTGAACGGTGGGGCGGCCCACGACACATGGGTACAGGTGTACGCGCCCCACCGCGCTCCCCGTGCGCGGGTTCGATGCGGCCACCTGCTTGACGACTTCGCTTAACGGGCAGGCCACGTAGGCCTTACGCTCCTGCCTTGTCTTGAACTGCACCCCACCGCACATGTGAAGGCGGAACGCCGAATATGGACAGCGCAGAATACGAGCGCAAGATCGCCGCCCGATTCGCCACCTTCGACCAGGACGGGAACGGATATATCGACCGGGAGGATTTCAGCGCGGCCGCGAAGGCGGTGCTGGCCGAATTCGCGACCACCGCGCGGTCGGACAAGGGCCAGGCCCTCTTCGCAGGTGCGGAGGCGTTCTGGCAGGGCATGGCCGGGATCGCCGACGTCGACGGGGACCAGCGGGTGACCCGCGAGGAGTTCATCACCGGGGCGGCGAAGCGGCTGCGGGACAACCCGCAGCGGTTCGCGGAGATCGCGCGGCCGTTCCTGCACGCGGTGATCGCGGTGGCGGACGAGGACGGCCGCGGCCCGACCCCGGCAGCGGCGGCCCGCGTCCTGCGCGTCCTGGGCACCCCGGCCGAACTGGCCGGCCAGGTCTCGCAGGCCCTGGACGGCGACGGCGACGGCCGCATCGCGGAGGAGGAGATCCTGTCGGCCTTCGCAGGCTACTGCGGCGTCGAGGCGCCGGACGCGTAGCCCGCACGTCCGGAACCCGGATCACCGTGCGGCCGGTGCGCCGCACGGCGGTCCGAAGGCATGCCCCCCGGGGCCTGACCGGCAAGACGCCCGCTAGGCGAAGCGTTCGCGGAGTTTGTACTTCAGGACCTTGCGGAGGGCGTCGTTGCGGGGGAGGGCGTCGACCAGTTCCAGTTGTTCGGGGAGTTTGTGGGGGGACAGGCCCTGGGCGCGGAGGTGGGCCGTCAACCGCGGCAGGGTCAGGGGGGCCGCGCCCGCCTGCTGTTCCACCACCGCGCAGACGCGCTCGCCGCGCTCCGGGTCCGGGAGGCCGATCACGGCCACGTCGCCGACGCCCGGGAGCAGGTGCAGGAGGTCCTCGATCTCCTTCGCGGAGATGTTCTCGCCCTTGCGGATGATCACGTCCTTGCTGCGGCCGGTGAGGACGAGGTAGCCGTCCCGGGTCAGGTGGCCGAGGTCGCCGGTGATCAGGTAGCCGTCGGCGTCGAAGGCGTCCGCCGCGGTGTCCCGGTTGAGGTAGCCCCGGCAGACCGCCTCGCCGCGCAGCCGGACCTCGCCGTCCGTCTCCGGGGGCAGTACCTCCCCGTCCGGGGTCGTGATGCGGATCGACATGCCCGCCGGGGGGCGGCCCTCCGTCGTGGCGAGGTGCTCCGGGGTGTCGTCGGGGGCGCCCATGGTGATCATCGGGACCTCGGTCATGCCGTAGCCGTGCGTCAGCCGGCAGCCCAGTTCGCGGACGACCGCGTGGTAGATCTCCGGCGGCTTCGGGGCGCCGCCGCCCGCGAGCAGGCGCAGGGTGGGGATGAGCCGCACCTGCGGGTCCTTGCGTTGCTCCGTGAGGAACATCGAGTAGAAGGCCGTGGAGCCGCCGGCCACCGTGACCCCGTGGCGCCGGTAGCCGGCCAGCGCGTCCGGCATCGCGAACTTCTCGAAGAGGACGGCGGGGAAGCCGTACAGGAGCAGCATCACCAGGTAGTCCGGGCCGCCTATGTGCGCGTACGGGAAGGCCATCGAGCCGACGTCGGCCGGGCTCAGGTGCAGGGCGTGGGCCAGGCAGGAGCCGCCCGCGATCAGTGAGCGGTCGGTGTGCAGGACGCCCTTGGGGTCCGAGGTGGTGCCGGAGGTCCAGTAGATCCACCGGACGTCCGTCCCGTTGCCGGGCGGCGGGGGCAGTACGGCCGGATCGCCCGTCGGCAGGGCTTCGTACGCCTCGAAGGCGCCGCGCGCGCCGAGCCGCTCGGCCATCGCCGTGTGGTCGAAGCCCCGCCAGACGCCCGGTACGGCGAAGAACTCGGCCTTGGACTCGCGCAGCGCGAAGCCCACCTCGCGGTCCCGGTAGAAGGGGATCACCGGGGTCTGGACGGCGCCGATCCGGGCCAGGGCGAGGGAGAGCAGGACCGTCTCGATCCGGGTGGGCAGCTGCCAGGCGACGACCGTGCCGGGCCGTACACCCCTCCCGTACAGGCCCGCCGCGACCTGCTCGGAGCGGTCGCGGAGCTCGGCGAAGGTGAGCGTCCGGTCGTCGGCGGGGTCGTCGGCCGCCTCGATCAGCACCGTGGCGCCGGGGCTGAGCTCGGCCCGCCGTACGACCAGCTCCCAGAGGGTGGGGGACCGGCCGAGCCGTATCGCGATGTCCCTGCTGTCCGCCATCCCAGCCTCCCGTAGCTGACGGTGAGTCAGATCCAGCGGAGAGCGTAGGGCTCCGGCGCTTGTCGGTCCAGGGGTGGCGGAGCTAGCTTGTTTCTGACGATCCATCAGATTTGGCTTGGGGTGCGGACCGGGATTCGGGCTCGGATTCCGATCCGGATCCATCGGCCAGCGGCGAGGGGAAACCATGGAACTGCCTCGGATCATCAGCGTCGACGACCACGTCATCGAACCCGCGCACCTCTTCGACGTCTGGCTGCCGGCCAAGTACCGCGACCGCGGGCCCAAGGCGCTCACCGCGGGCATCGGCGAGCTCGAGTACACGGGCGGCAAGTACGTGATCTCCATGGACCCCGACGGCCCGCCGACCGACTGGTGGATCTACGAGGACCTGAAGTTCCCGTACAAGCGCAACATCGCCGCCGTCGGCTTCGACCGCGACGACATGACCCTCGAGGGGATCACGAGGGAGGAGATGCGGCGCGGCTGCTGGGACCCCAAGGCACGCCTCGCCGACATGGACCTCAACCACGTCGAGGCGTCGCTGTGCTTCCCGACGTTCCCGCGCTTTTGCGGGCAGACCTTCGCGGAGGCCCGGGACAAGGAGGTCGCCCTCGCCTGCGTGCGCGCGTACAACGACTGGATGGTCGAGGAGTGGTGCGGCGACAGCGGCGGCCGGCTGATCCCGCTGTGCATCATCCCGCTCTGGGACATCGACCTGGCCGTCGCCGAGATCCGCCGCAACGCAGCCCGCGGGGTGCGCGCCGTGACCTTCTCCGAGATCCCCACCTACCTCGGGCTCCCCTCCATCCACTCCGGCTACTGGGACCCCTTCTTCGCCGTCTGCCAGGAGACCGGCACCGTCGTCAACATGCACATCGGGTCCAGCTCCCAGATGCCGGCCGCCTCCCCCGACGCGCCGCCCGCCGTCCAGGCCTCGCTCAGCTTCAACAACGCCATGGCCTCGATGATGGACTTCCTGTTCAGCGGGGTCCTGGTGAGGTTCCCGACGCTGAAACTGGCGTACAGCGAGGGCCAGATGGGCTGGATCCCGTACGCCCTCGAGCGCGCCGACGACGTGTGGCAGGAGCACCGTGCCTGGGGCGGGGTCCGCGACCTGATCCCCGAGCCGCCGTCCACGTACTACTACCGGCAGATGTTCTGCTGCTTCTTCCGCGACAAGCACGGCATCGCCTCGCTCGACGTCGTCGGCCGCGACAACGCCACCTTCGAGACCGACTACCCGCACGTGGACTCGACCTTCCCGCACACCAAGGAGGTCGCCCTCGACCACGTGAAGGGGCTGGACGACGAGACGGTCTACAAGCTGATGCGCGGCAACGCCATCCGCATGCTGGGCCTGTCCCTGGACGAGAACCGCTGATGGACCTGACGTACACCGACGAGGAGCAGGAGTTCCGCGCCTGCCTGCGCGCATGGCTCGCCAAGGTGCTGCCCGAGCTGCCCGCCAGGCCGTCCCCCGACGACTGGCCCGGCCGCCGCGCGTACGACGCCGGCTGGCAGCGCCGGCTGTACGACGCCGGGTACGCCGGGCTGCACTGGCCGGTCGACGCGGGCGGGCGCGGGGCCACCCCGACCCAGCACCTGATCTTCCTGGAGGAGACGGAGCGGGCCGGGGCCCCGTACGTCGGCGCCAACTTCGTCGGACTGCTGCACGCCGGCCCGACCATCGCCGCCGAAGGCACCGCGGCGCAGCGGGCGCGCTGGCTGCCGCCCGTACTGCGCGGGGACGAGGTGTGGTGCCAGGGGTTCAGCGAGCCCGACGCGGGCTCCGACCTGGCCTCGCTGCGCACGCGCGCCGTGCGCGACGGCGACGACTACGTGATCACCGGCTCGAAGATCTGGACCTCGCACGCGGAGGTCGCCGACTGGTGCGAACTGCTCGTACGGACCGCCCCCATCAGCGAGGCCTCCCCGAAGCACCGCGGGATCTCCTGGCTGGCCATGCCCATGGACGCCCCCGGGGTGACGGTCCGGCCGCTGCGCACCCTCGCGGGGTCCACGGAGTTCGCGGAGATGTTCCTCGACGAGGTCCGGGTGCCCGTCGCGAACCGGGTCGGGGCGCAGAACGACGGCTGGCGCGTCACCATGGTCACCCTCTCCTTCGAGCGGGGGACCGCCTTCGTCGGCGAGGTCGTCGCCTGCCGCCGCACCCTGGGCGAGCTCGCGCGCACGGCGAAGGCGAACGGCCGGTGGGACGATCCGGTGCTGCGGCGCCGGCTCGGGCGGCTGTACGGGGAGTTCGGCGCCCTGTGGCGGCTCACCCAGTGGAACGTCAGCGAGTCCGAGGGGACCGGCGGGGTCCCCGGCATCGGCGGCTCCGTCTTCAAGCTCGCCTACTCGCACGCGCGGCAGGAGCTGTACGACACGGCGGCGCAGGTCCTGGGAGCGGACTCCCTCGCGCTGGACGGGGAATGGGTGCTCGACCGGCTCTCGTCCCTGTCGTACACCATCGCGGCGGGCACCTCGCAGATCCAGCGCAACATCGTCGCCGAGCGGATCCTCGGCCTCCCGAAGGGCCGGTGAGGGCCGTGGACTTCCGGTTGACCGAGGAGCAGCAGGACCTGCGGGCCGGCGTACGGGACCTGCTCGCGGGCCGGTACGGGCGCGAGGCGCTGCGGGCCTCGGTGGACGCGGGCGGAGCCCTGGACCGGGGGCTGTGGCGGGAGCTCGGCGAGGCCGGGTTCTTCGCGCTGCGGCTCCAGGAGGCGGACGGCGGGGTCGGGCTCGGGCTGCCGGAGGCGGTCCTCGTCTTCGAGGAGGCCGGGCGGGCGCTGCTGCCGGGGCCGCTGGTCGCCACGCACCTGGCGGCCGGGACGGTCCCGGGGGCGGCGGCGGGGACCGCGGTGGTCACCGCGTTCGACCTGGGCGGTCCGGGCGGCCCGGGTGGCCTTGGCGGGCGGCTGGTGGCCCACCTCGGGGACGCGGACGCGGTGCTCGGTACCCCGTCGCTCCCTTCGGGCGAGCCGGTGCGCTCGGCGGACCCCCTCACCCCGCTGCACCGGGTGGCGGGACCGGGGAGCGCGGCCGCGGCGTACCGCGACGAGGGCGCGCTGCTGACGGCCGCCCTCCAGGCGGGCAGTGCGCTGCGCACGGTGGAGCTGGCGGTGCGCTACGCGCAGGAGCGCGAGCAGTTCGGGCAGCCGATCGGGGCGTTCCAGGCGGTCAAGCACCTGTGCGCGCAGATGCTGGTGCGGGCCGAGGTGGCCCGTACGGCGGTCTATGCGGCGGCGGTGACGGTGGACCCGGCGGAGGTGGCCGGGGCCAAGCTGCTGGCCGACGAGGCCGCCGTACGCAATGCCCGGGACTGCCTGCAGGTGCACGGCGGGATGGGCTTCACTTGGGAGGCCGATGTCCATCTGCACCTCAAGCGGGCGTGGGTGCGGGCCGAGCAGTGGCGGACGGCGGGGGAGGCGGAGGAACTGCTCGCCGGGGAGCTCCTCGCAGCGGAGTTGCCGACGGCTGCACAGTAGCTCGCTGTCACGGAACGGGGCACGGTCGGGACGGACCGGGACGCATGTCCGATTACAGAGAGTTGATATCGGTTTGTGTCCTTGGCCCGCCTCATTGCGGCCCGGAGTCGGGGGCCTGCTCCGGTACGCTCCCGGGAATGCGAGCGGCTGAGCGGCGCGAGCGTCGCGCAGTATGCACCACGCCTACTCCTTCGCGCTGGAATATGCCCGAAGCGCTTGTTGTCGTGACTGTATGTCAACCATGCTGCTCCACAAGGGGATCACACTCGGTGATCCCATCCTGTCGCGAGGCGAAGTGTCCGCCGGTTCGGATGGTGTGAGCGGTGCAGGTGCTTCAGGTTCAGCTGGAGGTAGGACCGGATCCCGCCGAGGTCGGCCGGGCCCGCCGCTGGGCGCGGTCCCGGCTGGCCGGGTCGGGCATAGGGGACGACGAACCGCTCGCCGAGACGCTGATCCTGCTGATCTCCGAGCTGGTCACCAACGCCGTCGTGCACACCGGCTGCCCGGCCGTCCTGCGGATGCTGTTCGGCGAGCCCGGGGTGCGGGTCGAGGTCGCCGACGCCAGCTCCCGCGGCCCGGCCCGGCGGCAGGCCGCCGGGGACGACACGGGCGGGCGCGGGCTCGAGCTGGTGGACGGGCTGGCCGACCGCTGGGGCTGGCAGCGCGAGGGCGCGGGCAAGCGGATCTGGTGCGAGATCGACCGCGCCGACAAGCCCGCGGACTGTGCGTCCGAGCGGGGTGAAGGCTCGAACAGAGTGTGTGGGTCGACGCGGGAACCGCGCGTGTACCTCTAACGAGGTGTTGACGGTTCGTCAACTGTTGATCACCCTTGTACTGAGCGATTCGTCGCGAGGGGACGCCAAGGGCAGACCTTGACGAGTGCGGGTCGTGGGGTGGCGGCTGCCGTGCCGCGCTCGGGGCGTGCACGACCGCGCGCCGCCACCCGCTGGACCGCGCCGCCTTCACCGGGGCGGCGTGACCAGCTCCATCTCGTACGCCTTGATCACCAGTTGCACCCGGTCCCGGGCGTCGAGCTTCGTCAGCAGCCGCGCCACGTGCGATTTCGTCGTCGCCACCGTGATGAAGAGGTCCTGTGCGATCTCGCTGTTCGACCGGCCCCGCCCCACCAGGGTCAGCACCTCCTGCTCCCGGCTCGTGATCGCCGGGGCGCGCTCCGGGGTGGGCGCCGGGCCCGCGACGAAGTCGGCTATCAGGCGGCGCGTCACGCCCGGCGCGATGAGGGCGTCGCCGGCCGCGACCACGCGCACCGCCGTGAGGATGTCGTCCAGCGCCATGTCCTTCACGGCGAAACCGCTCGCTCCGGCGCGCAGTGCCCCGTACACGTGGTCGTCCTCGTCGAAGGTGGTCAGGATCAGCACGCGGGCGGCGCCGGGGCCGGCCGTGAGCCGGCGGGTGGCCTCGATGCCGTCCATCTCCGGCATCCGGATGTCCATCACCACGACGTCGGGGGCGAGCTCGGCGGTCAGCCGGACCGCCTCGGCGCCGTTCGCGGCCTCGCCCACGACCTCGAGGTCAGGGGTGTCGGCCATCAGGACGCGCAGTCCCGAGCGCACCAGGGGCTGGTCGTCGGCGAGCAGTACGCGGACGCTGCCGCTGCCGCTGCTCATCGCTTCTCCTCCCGATCCCGTACCACGGGCTGTTCCGGCCGTTCCGGCTGTTCCGGCTGCTCCACGGGCAGGACCGCAGCCACCCGGAAGCCCCCCTCGGCCCGCGGCCCGGCCTCGAACCGGCCGTTCAGCAGGGCGGTGCGCTCCCGCATGCCCGTGATGCCGAATCCGGCGCCCGCCGCGCCGTCTTGCATGATGCCCCGCCCGTCGTCGGTGATCTCCAGGGCCAGTTCCCGGTGCCCGTACGCGATGCCCACCCGGCAGCCGTCGGCGTGCGCGTGCCGGACCACGTTGGTCAGCGCCTCCTGCACGATGCGGAACGCGGCCAGCTCGATGTCGGCCGGCAGCGGCCGCCGCTCCCCGGCCCACACCACGTCCACGCGTACGCCCGTATCGCTCGCGGTGGTTGCGGCCAGCCGCTCGATGCCGTCCAGGCCCGGTGTGGGCGCCACCGACGCCGGATCGCTGCGGCGCAGGGCGACCAGCGTGCGGCGCAGGGCGGCGAGGGTCTCGCGGCTGGTGGCCTCGATGGCCCGGAGGGCCTCGCGGGCCTGCGTGGGCTGCGTCTCGATGACCCGGCTGCCGACCCCGGCCTGGATGGCGATCACGCCGATGCTGTGGGCGACCATGTCGTGCAACTCGCGGGCGATGCGCAGCCGCTCGTCCGTGAGGGCCTGCTCGGTGGCCCGGGCCTGCGCCTGCGCGGCGGCCTCGCGGGCGCGCCGTACGGAGTCCCCCATCAGCCAGGCGAGGACGACGATCGGCAGCTGGCTCTGGGTGAGGATGCGCGCGGGGCCGGTCACGGGCAGGGCGAACTGGGCGGTGAGCAGCAGCAGGACGGTGATGCCCACGGCCGACAGGGTCACCCGGCGCGACCGGGTGGCCGCGACCATGCCGAGCGCCACCGCGGCGGGCAGCACCATGGCGAGGGTGAGCGCGGGCGCGCGGCCGAGGAAGAGCATGAGGTAGGTGCCGAGGAGCATCAGGGCGAGGGTGCTGAGCGGTGCCCGCCGCACCAGGAGGGCGCCGGTCGCCACGCCGATGACCGCGAGGAGCGGCCCCACTGCGAAGATCCGGTCCCCGACGCCGAGGGGTACGCGGAACGCGAGGTTCGACAGCGCGAGGGTGCCCAGCCCGGCGCCTGCCCAGAGGGCCGCGGTCTGCCACCGGACGGCGGGCCGGCCCCTGTCCGTCTGCCCTGATGAGGTGTTCATGCCGCGACCCTAACGACCGTGCGCGGCACCGGCATCGGCCTGCGGGATGCATCCCGCAGGAGGGTGTGGGGCCCGGTGGTAACGAGGCATTCCGCTTCGAGGACAATTGGGGACGCACCGATGTTACTCAGCAGTAGGAGCAAGCGCGTTGAATCAGGACAGGCGTCGCCAGGCCGAGGAATTCCTGCAGCCCGACGAGCAGTTGATCGCCGTATGTGCCTGCGAACCGGGTCCGGGCGTGCCGAGCCCTCCGGAGGACCTGCTCGCGCCGCCGGAGCCGGCGGCGCTCGGCCGGCGGATCGAGGAGAAGCTCCCGCGCTCCCTCCAGCAGCTCTTCAAGGCCCGTGCGCACGATCCACGCCGGGATCCGGCCGACCGGATCCCCGGCCCGGCGGACGGCACGGGCATGGAGGGCGGCTGGCAGAGCGCGGCCGGCCGGTTCCTGATCGGTCGCGCCAACGCGCACGGCTCGGCGACGGACGTCCTCGTGGTGACGGACCGGCGCTGGTTCGCCCTGACGGACGTCTCGCCGCTGTGGCAGTCGACGCCCGAGATGAGGCAGTACTGGGAGGTCCCGCGATCGGCGATCACCGTCGTCCGCGCGAACGCGACGGGCCTGCTCCAGAAGGGCCGTATGAACATCGAGTTCGCCGACCTCTCCTGGGTCGCCGTGGCCGCCCTGACCCCCGCCGAGGCCCCCGCCTTCGCGGCGGCCGCAGCCCGCTACCGCTGACGGGGCGGCCGCAGGCTCCGGTCGGCCGTGAGTGCCTCGGCGTACCAGCGGCGGTGCACGAAGGGTTCGACGTACAGGACGGCGAGCCCCGCGACCGCGCCGACCAGCAGGGAGGCGGGCCCGCCGCCCGCGAACGCGCCGAGGCAGGCGATGCCCACGACGACCGGCCGCAGGAGGGTCAGCGGGCCCAGGCCGACCACCACGGCGAGCGTGCTCGCCCGGAACGGCAGGACGAAGTAGGCCGCGAGCGAGAGCAGGACCGCGGCGGCGTAGAGCGCGAGCGGCGCGAGGTAGCCGATCGCGCCGTCGGCCAGGACGGCGTACGCGCGGGCCCGGTCGTCGGCGGCCAGCAGCACGCAGCCGGCGGTGAGCGCGGGCGCGAGCAGCGCGGCGGCGCCGACGGCCAGGCCCCGCAGCGCCGCCCGGGTGACGGCGCGGTGCTTGCGGATCCGGGCATCGCGCCCGGCGTAGGCCCGGAAGCCGCTGAAGGCCGCGTCGACCAGGCCGAGTGCGCCCAGCGCCAGCGCCGGGACGGCCGGGTTCACCGCGGCGTCCCGGCGAGTTGCTCGGGACCCACCAGACGCCGGGAGGCGCGGCCCATGGCCTGGCGCAGCGGCGCCTCCAGGTGGGGGCGGACGCCGAGGACGGGGCGCAGGGTGGTGCAGAAGGGGTTCGCCAGGCCGCGGGGCTCGTACAGCAGGGGCCGGATGCCCGGGGCGGCCGCGGCGCTCAGCAGCGTCTCGTCGGTGTGGGCGCGCAGGGCGGAGGCGACTCCGTCGTGGCGGCCGAGGGGGTGGCGCATCCGGGCCCGGTGGAAGACGCGGGCGCCGAGGGGGGCCAGCCGGGTGGCGGCGATGTCGAAATGGCAGAAGGCGAGGGCCGGCGAGGCGGCCTGGGCGCGGAAGAACTCCGCGAGGGCGGGGCCGCGGAAGTGGTGCAGGACGCCGGTGGAGACGTAGACGGTGGCGGCTTCCGGCAGGTCGAAGGCGTTGCCGTGGACGAATCGGCAGTCGAGCCGTTCCGCTCGGGCCAGCCGGTCGGCCTCGCCGACCAGCGCCGCGTCGAGGTCGACGCCGACGAGTTCGACGCCCGGACCGAGGGCGCGGGTGGCCGCCAGCCAGCGGACGAGGTAGCCGAGGCCGGATCCGATGTCGACCAGGCGCAGCGGCTCCGCGGGCCCGCCCTGCCCGGCGGTCGCGCGCAGGGCGGCGAAGAGCGGGCGCAGTACGTGGACGAGGCGCTCGCCGATGCGCAGCTCCTCGCTGAGCCGCTGCAGCTCGGTGTGCACGCCGATCATCAGGCGGTCCACGGCGTGCGGGTCGAGCACGCCGTCGCGGTCGGCCGGCAGCGCGGCGACGATGCGGGCCGCGCGCGGATCGCCCGCCTCGCGCAGCCGGCGGACCACCTCGGCCCGGCGGACCGGCAGACGCGCTCCGTTCGCCGGGTCCGTGACGGTGATCAGGTCGGATATCTCGAGGTGGGGCACGGTCGCACACCTTAACCGCACCCGTCGGGCGGGCCGGGCTCAGAGGACGGCCACCGGGGCGACCGGGGTGCCGACGCCTCCGACGAAGGGCTCCGGCATGGCCGCGAGGAGGAAGCTGTAACGGTTTTCTTCTGCACAGGCTGTGGACAACTTTTCGAGGTTCCAGTTCTGGCCCTGGTGCATGCCCATCTCGACCAGGTCCAGCGCATGGACCGGCAGCCACAGGTCGTCGATCTCCGGCGGGAAGATCTCGAAGGTCAGGGTGTCATTGGCGACGGCAGCCACGTCCCGTGCGTGGAACCACTGCGGCGTACGGACGGACAGCCCGGGCGACGGGAAACCGTAGCCGTGCTTGTCGCCCGCCAGGTAGACCTGGATCTGGCCGGTGCGGACCAGGACGATGTCGCCCGCCCGGACCGTGAGCCCGCCGAACTCCTCGGCCTCCGCCAGGTCCTCGGGGGTCACCGCGTGGCCCCCGGGCAGCCGGTCCAAGCCCTTCGCGCGGGCCACGTCCAGCAGGACGCCCCGCGAGACGATGTGCCCGGCCTTGTCGATGCCGCTGAACTCGGCCCGCCCGTGCGCCGTCACGGTGCCGGCCGGGCGGCCGTTGTAGATCTTCCCGGAGTGCGAGACGTGCGTGAGCGCGTCCCAGTGGGTGCCGGCCTGGAGCCCCATGGTCACGGCGTCGTCGCTGCACGCCACCGTGCCCGGCCCGAACAGCTCCTGGTTGATCTGCACCATCGTGTGCAGCGGGTTGATCCGGCCGGGGATCAGGCCGGCCTGGACCCCGTCCTCCTTGAGCGGGAGCGCGAGCGGGATCCGGCGGCCCGAGCGGACCTCGGCCGCGGCCGACCGGACCACCTCGTCGGTGATCAGGTTCAGGGTGCCGATCTCGTCGTCGGCGCCCCAGCGGCCCCAGTTGTTGACGCGCTTGGCGATGTCGTGGAACTCGGGGGGCATGCCCATGGATCTCATCAGCTCCCTGTGGATGCGAGACGAACTGGGGCTTGTGCTCTCGTGTCTGACTGCCCATAGAATCTAACGGTCCGTCAGAAAACGCGGGAAGGGGTCGGGCGTGGGGAACTTCTTGGCAGGCAAGGTCGTGGCCGTCACCGGCGCGGGCCGGGGCATCGGGCGGGCCGTGGCACTCGCCGCGGCCGCCGAGGGCGCCAAGGTCGTCGTCAACGACTACGGAGTCGGCATCGAGGGCGGCGAGCCGACGAGCGAGATCGCCGACGGCGTGGTGAAGGAGATCCAGGCCGCCGGCGGAGAGGCCGTCGCCGTCGCCGACGACATCTCCACCATGGCGGGCGGCCAGCGCATCGTCGACACGGCCCTCGCCCGGTACGGCCGCATCGACGGCGTCGTGTGCGTCGCCGGCATCCTGCGCGAGCGGATGCTGTTCAACATGTCCGAGGAGGAGTGGGACCCGGTCGTCGCCACCCACCTCAAGGGCACCTTCACCGTCTTCCGCGCCGCCTCCGCCGTCATGCGCCGCCAGGGCTCCGGCACCCTCATCGGCTTCACCAGCGGCAACCACCAGGGCTCCGTCGCCCAGGCCAACTACAGCGCCGCCAAGGGCGGGATCATCTCCCTCGTCCGCTCCGCCGCGCTCGGGCTGGCCAAGTACGGGGTCACCGCCAACGCCGTCGCACCCGTCGCCCGCACCCGCATGTCGGCCAACGTCCCCATGGAGCTCAAGGAGATCGGCGAGCCCGAGGACGTCGCGGCGCTCGTCACCTACCTGCTCTCCGACAAGGCCGTCGCCGTCGGCGGCGAGAGGATCACCGGGCAGGTCTACACGATCGCCGGCCCGAAGATCGCCGTCTGGGCGCAGCCGCGCGAGCTGCGTGCCGGCTACGCCGAGGGCTCCTGGACCCCCGAGAAGATCGCCGACTTCCTGCCCGGGACGGTGGGCACCGACCCGATGCCGATGCTCGCGCAGCTGGAGGCCATGGCCAAGGCGGCGGCCGCCAAGGACCGCCCCAACGCGTAGGGGAGCCCCGACGACATGGACTTCAGCTTCGGGGCCGAGGACGAGGAACTGCGCACCCGCGCCCGGGCCTGGCTCACCGAGCACCTCGTGGGCCCGTACGCGGACGCACGCGGCCTCGGCGGGCCCGGCAGCGAGCACGAGGGGGTCGGCGCCCGGCGCGCGTGGGAGCGCGAGCTGGGCCGCGGCGGCTGGATCGGCCAGGGCTGGGAGGCCGAGGGGTACGGCAACCGGCGGCTCTCCCTGACCGGCCAGGTCGTCTGGGCCGAGGAGTACGCGGCGCTGCGCGCCCCCGGCCGGGTCGGCCACATCGGCGAGAACCTCCTCGCGCCGACCCTGATCGCGTACGGGTCCCCGGAGCAGCAAGGCCGCTTCCTGCCCGGCATCGCACGCGGCGAGGAGCTGTGGTGCCAGGGGTACAGCGAGCCGGGCGCCGGATCCGACCTCGCGGGGATCCGGACGACGGCGGTACGGGAACCCCGCCCCGGAACCGGCGGCCCCCTCCGCGTCACCGGGCAGAAGATCTGGACCTCGCTGGCCCGGGACGCGGACTGGTGCTTCGTGCTGGCCCGCACCGAGACCGGCTCCCGGCGCCACCACGGGCTGTCCTTCCTGCTCGTACGGATGGACCAGCCGGGGCGGGTCGACGTCCGGCCGATCCGCCAGATGTCAGGGACCTCGGAGTTCAACGAGGTGTTCTTCGACGGGGCGGTGGCGGCGGAGGTCGTCGGCGGCGAGGGCAACGGCTGGACCGTGGCCATGGGACTGCTCGCCCTTGAGCGCGGGGTCTCGACGCTCGTCCAGCAGATCGGGTTCGCGGCGGAGCTGGAGCGCGTGCTCGCGGCCCACGTGGCCGCGGGCGCGGCCCCGGGCGCGGCCGATGGGGATCCCGTACTGCGCGAGCGCCTCGTACGGCAGTGGGCCGAGCTGCGCACGATGCGCTGGAACGCCCTGCGGACGCTGGGCACCACCGCGGATGCGGGCGCGCCGAGCGTGGCCAAGCTGCTGTGGGGCGGCTGGCACCGGCGGCTCGGCGAGCTGGCGGTGGCGGTCCGCGGAGCCGCGGCCTCCGCCGGGCCGGCGCCGTGGGCGCCCGGCCTCCCGTACGAACGCGGACTCGACGAGGAGCAGCGCCTGTTCCTGTTCACCCGTGCCGACACCATCTACGGCGGCTCGGACGAGATCCAGCGGAACATCATCGCCGAGCGCGTGCTCGGCCTGCCTAAGGAGCCCAGTTGAGAGGCGTCGTGTTCGACGGCAAGCAGGCCCAGGTGGTCGAGGACCTCGAGATCCGCGACCCGGGTCCGGGGGAGGTGCTGGTCGCGATCGCGGCGGCCGGGCTGTGCCACAGCGACCTGTCGGTGATCGACGGGACGATCCCGTTTCCGCCGCCGGTGGTGCTCGGGCACGAGGGCGCGGGAGTGGTGGAGGCCGTCGGGTCCGGAGTGACGCACGTGGCGCCGGGCGATCACGTCTCCCTGTCGACCCTGGCGAACTGCGGGGCCTGCGCGGACTGCGACCGGGGACGGCCGACCATGTGCCGCAAGGCGATCGGGATGCCGGGGCAGCCGTTCTCGCGGGGCGGGAAGCCGCTGTTCCAGTTCGCGTCCAATTCGGCCTTCGCCGAGCGGACGATCGTCAAGGCCGTCCAGGCGGTGAAGATACCGGCCGACATCCCGCTGACCTCGGCGGCGCTCATCGGCTGCGGTGTCCTGACCGGCGTGGGGGCCGTACTGAACCGGGCCCGGGTGGACCACGGCGAATCGGTGGTCGTCATCGGCACGGGCGGCATCGGGCTCAACGTGCTGCAAGGGGCCCGGATCGCGGGCGCGTCCACCGTCGTGGCGGTGGACGCGAACCCGGCGAAGGAGGCGGTGGCCCGGCAGTTCGGGGCCACGCACTTCATCGACGCCTCGGCCGTGGCGGACTCCTCGGCGGCGGTCCGCGAGATCCTCCCGACGGGCGCCGACCACGCCTTCGAGTGCGTGGGCAACGTCAAGCTGATCCGCCAGGCCGTCGACCTCCTGGACCGGCACGGACAGGCGGTCCTGCTCGGGGTGCCGGGCTTCAAGGAGGAGGCCTCGTTCCAGGTCTCGTCCATGTACCTGGACAAGACCATCATGGGCTGCCGGTACGGCTCCTCCCGCCCGCAGCGGGACATCGCCCTGTACGCCGAGCTCTACCGGCAGGGGAAGCTGCTGCTCGACGAACTCGTCACCGAGACCTACCCGATCGAGGACTTCGCGAAGGCCGTGGACGACGCGCAGCACGGGCGGGTGGCACGGGGAGTCCTGACGTTCTGAGCCGGTCACGGCAGAGGCCGGGTACCCGCCGTGGGCGGGTACCCGGCCTCTGCCGTGTGACGGCGGATTCAGTCGGCGGGATCGGCCAGGCGGCCGAAGCGGCCCTTGTGGAAGAGGAGCGGGCCGTCCTCCCCGGCGGCGCCCATGGCCTCGACCCGGCCGACCACGATCAGGTGGTCCCCGCCGGTGTGAACGGCGTGGATCCGGCAGTCGATCCAGGCGGGCACGGCCTCGAGCTGCGGTGACCCGGTCACCGGGGCGGGGGTGTGGGCGATCCCGGCGAACTTGTCGGCGCCGCTGACGGCGAACGCCCGGCACAGCCCGCCCTGCTCGGCGCCCAGGATGTTGACGCAGAACACCCCGGCGCGGGCGATCCGCGGCCAGGTGGTCGACGTACGGGCCACCATGAACGTGACCAGGGGCGGGTCCAGGGACAGCGACGCGAAGGACTGGCAGGCGAACCCGGCCGGACCCTCCTCGCCGTCGGCGGGCGGGGCGGTGATGACGGTGACACCGCTGGCGAAGTTCCCGAGCACGGCCCGGAACTCGGCGGGGCTGACGGGCGCGCGCTCGTCGTCGCCGACGGCCCGCAGCTCGGGGCGCGGCAGCGCATCGACGTGGCCGGGGGCCGGCTCCTGCTCCGACGGGGCGGAGGTGGGGGAGCCGACTGACCTGAGGTATCGGACGACGGTGGCCGCCATCCCTGCGTGTCCCATCACGTTCACGATTGAAGCTGACGGCCCGTCAGATGGGAAGGGGCGCGGGCGGGTGACTCGGAAATGGGGAGGGTGTATCGTCGCGATTGATTGAACATGTTCAATTGCTGTGGGGGTGGGGCATGGGGATGCCGGAGGTGCACACGGGACCGGCCGCGCAGGCCGGGAGCCGGTCACGTCTGTCGACCGGGTCGGAGCTGGCCTTCGTCGGGCAGTCCATCGTGGCGGGAGGGGTCTTCCTCGCCACCTCCGGCATGCGCGACGACCACGGCCTCGGCACCGACCCCGGCGTCTTCGCCGCGATTCCCGTGATGTTCCTCGTGGTGCTCCTGGCCGGGTACCTGCACCGGGTGCTGTTCACCCTGCCGGTGATGGCGCTGACGCGAGCGCTGGGAAGCCCGTGGTGGGCGCCGCTCTGGGCCGCGGCCGTCGCCGCGGCCTACACGGGGTGGGCCGCCTCCGCCTGGGACCTGCCGTACGGCTGGACGGCGCTCTGGATCGCGGGCCCCGGGGCGCTCCCGGTCGTTGCGGCCTCGTACGCGCACCACCGGTCGCTGGGCTGGAGCGGGATGGCGGCCCGGGTCGGCGCCGCCACCGGGATCGCCCTGCTCGTCTGCGCGTTCGGCGCGTTCCTCCAGGAACGGACCGGGCTCGGCGCGTACGAGCCGCCCCGGCTGTCGCGGGAGCAGTACGCCGGGGACTGGATCGGCGGCGGGGGCGCGTACCACCTGCGGCTGGGCGAGAACGGCGAGGCGGTGGCCGGGAACATGCCGCTGGTCGCGCCGAAGGAGCTGTGGGACACGTGCTCGGGGACCGGGACGTGGAAGTTCGAGCCGGAACACGAGTCCGGTGGCCTCTTCCACCGCGGCCCGCGGGACCGCGTCACGCTCTCGATCGAGGGCTGCGGCCCGATGCGCGACTGGGAGGTGGCCGGCACGGCCGAACGGCCCGAGCTGTTCTCCGTACTGGGCGATACGCAGGACCTCCACCCCCGGCACGCCGTCACCGTGCACCGCGTGTAGCCGCGGGGCGGGCCGGGGCGTTCGCCCGTACGGGTGAATCCACTGCCCCGCCGGGAGCCGTACGGCGGACAGCCCCGCGGGAGGTCGGCATCGTGGCCCCCGGCCCGATCCACCCGCCTTCCAGGAGGACCCGCATGCTCGGCACCGACTTCCGTATCGGATCGCCCGTCTGGCTCGACCTCGGCAGCCCCGACACCGACGGCGCCGCCGCCTTCTACGGAGCGGTCTTCGGCTGGCAGTTCACCTCCGCCGGGCCCGAGGCCGGCGGGTACGGGTTCTTCCAGGTGGACGGCAAGACCGTCGCCGCGCTCGGGCCGCTCACCGAGGACGGGGCGAAGACCGCCTGGATGGTGCACTTCATGAGCCCGGACGTCCAGGCCACCGTCGAGGCCGTCCAGTCCGGCGGCGGGAAGATCCGCATGGAACCCATGGACGTCATGGGCGAGGGCTGGCTCGCGCAGGCCACCGACCCGCAGGGCGCCGAGTTCGCCCTCTGGCAGCCCGGGAAGACCGCCGGGTTCGGGCTGGCCTCCGCCGAGAACACCCTGGTCTGGGCGGAGCTGCACGTACCCGACCCGGCCGCGGCCGTCTCCTTCTACAACGGCGTCTTCGGCTGGCGCAGCCAGGACATGGAGACCCCCGGGATGACCTACCGCGTGCTGAGCCTCAAGGACGGCGACCAGCAGCAGACCTCGTTCGGCGGGATCGCGCCCATGGGTGACGGTGCGGGCGGCGGCGGCGTCGAGAAGCCGCGCTGGGTTCCGTACTTCAACGTCGCGGACGTCGACGCCACCGTCTCCGCGGCGAGCGGGAAGGGCGGGTCGGTGCTCATGCCCGCGGCGGACGTGCCCGACGTCGGCCGGATCGCGTGGGTGGCGGACCCGTACGGCGCGGTGTTCGCCCTGCTGAAGCCCAACCCCGGGATGTGAGCGACACCCCCTAGCGCCCGAGGTACTTGGGGGAGCGGCGCTCCACGAAGCTCGCCACGCCCTCGTTCGCGTCGGCGGTGGTCATGTTGATCTCCTGAGCGGTGGCCTCAGCGGCCAGTGCGGCCGCCCGGCCACCGTCCAGGGAGGCGTTGACCAGCTGCTTCGTCAGTGCGAGGGCGCGGGTCGGGCCCTGCGCGAGACGCTCCGCCCACTCCCGGGCGGCGGCCTCCAACTCCTCGGCCGGAACGACCCGGTTGACCAGGCCGAGCCGCTCGGCCTCGGCCGCCGGGACGGCGTCGCCGAAGAACATCAGCTCCTTGGCCTTCTGCGGGCCGACCAGGCGCGGGAGCAGGTACGCGCCGCCGCCGTCGGGGACCAGGCCGCGGCGGACGAACACCTCGATGAAGCGGGCCGATTCGGCGGCGATGACGAGGTCGCAGGCAAGGGCGAGGTGGGCGCCGATGCCGGCGGCCGTGCCGTTGACGGCGGCGAGGACCGGCTTCTCGCAGTCGAGCACGGCGGTGATCAGGCGCTGCGCGCCGAGCCGGATCATGCGGGCCACGTCGCCCGCGACCCTTTCGCCCGGTGCGGCGGGGGCGCCGCGCAGGTCGGCGCCCGCACAGAAGCCCTTGCCGGTGGCGGTGACGACGACGGCGCGCACGGCGGGGTCGGCCGATGCCTTGGCGAGGAGGGCGATGACGCGTTCCCGCTGGTCCCAGGTGACGGCGTTCATGGCCTCCGGCCGGTTGAGGGTGATCCACGAGACACCGCTCTCGATGCGGTGGAGGACTTCGTCGGCGGGGGCGCTGGTCATCGGTTGAACTCCCGTTCGGGGTGAGGGTCGTCGATGCGGATTCGCGGGTCGCGGGTGCAGGTCGCCGCTGCGCGGAGCCTCCTCCCCGCGCAGCGGCGGCCCGGTCAGGTCCGGGGCGGGCCCGGGGCGCGCGGCGTCAGCGGCAGATGGCCAGGGCGTCCAGGGCCACCGCCCCCTGCCCGCGCGGGAGCACCATCAGCGGGTTGATGTCCAGTTCCGAGAGGACGTCGCCCAGCTCCAGCGCCATCCGCTGCACCCGCAGGACGACCTCCACCAGCGCGTCGACATCCGCCGGCGGCGCCCCCCGGACCCCCTCCAGCAGCGCGTGCCCGCGCAGTTCCGTCAGCATCGCCCGCGCCTGGTCCTCGCCGAACGGGGGGACCCGTACCGCCGCGTCGTGGAGGACCTCCACCAGGACTCCGCCCAGCCCCACCGTCACCGTCGGGCCGAAGAGGTCGTCCTGCGTGACGCCGACGACCATCTCCACGCCCCGCTCCACCATCTGGCAGACCAGGATGCCGTCGAGCGGGACGTCCTCGTAGCGGGCGATGTCCGTCAGCTCCCGGTACGCGTCGCGGATCTGGCTCGCCGAGGTCAGGCCGATCTTCACCAGCCCGAGTTCCGTCTTGTGGGCGAGCTGCGGGCCCGACGCCTTCATCACCACCGGATAGCCGACCAGCCCCGCGGCCCGTACCGCAGCCGCCGCACTGGTCACGAGCTGCTCGCGGGGGACCCGTATCCCGTACGCCCGCAGCAGCTGCTTCGCCGCGTGCTCGCTGAGCTGCTGGCCCGGGCGCATGAGCGCCTGCGCCTTGCGGTACGAGGGGGACGGGCTCCGCGGCGCGTCCTCGAAGGGGGAGCGGTAGGCGGCCGTGAACCGGTGGTGGCCGAGGTAGGCGCGGACGGCGGTGATGCAGTTGCCGAACGTGCGGAAGGTGGCCACGCGGGAGGAGCCGAGCAGGGTGGTGCGGTAGGCCTCCTCGGTGCCGACCGGGGAACCCCAGATCACGCAGATGAGCTTGTCCGAGGCCTCCGCCGCGTCCACCAGGTCCTGCGCGAGCCTGTCGCTCATCGGCGGGAAGGGCCCGGTGATCGGACAGATCAGCACGCCCACCGCCGGATCGGCGAGGATCGCGTCGATGATCTTCCGGCCGCGCCAGTCGCCGACCGGGTGGCCGCCGTTGTCGACGGGGTTGGCGACGTTCAGGTACTCCGGGATCCACTGGTGGAGCTCGTCCTGCCTGGCCTGGGAGAGGGTGGGCAGGCTGAGTCCCGCCTCGGTCGCGAGGTCGGAGAAGTGGGCGCCCGTGCCACCCGAGATGGAGTACACGACGACCCCGTCGGCCAGCGGTTTACGGGCCCGGGCGAGCAGGGCGGCGGTGTCCTGGAGTTCGTCCAGCCCGTCGACGCGGATGACCCCGAACTGCCGCATCGCGGCGTCCACGACGGTGTCGGCGCCGGTCAGCTTCCCGGTGTGGGAGGCGGCCATCCGGGCGCCGGTCTCGGTGCGGCCGACCTTGACGGCGACGACGGGGACGCCGTTGCGGGCGGCCCGGTCGGCGGCCAGCAGGAAGGACCGGCCGTCCTTGAGGCCCTCGACGTAGCAGGCGATGGCGCCGACCTCGGGCTGCTCGGCGAAGTAGGAGATGAAGTCGGAGGTCTCGAGGTCGGCCTCGTTGCCCGTGGGAGCCCAGTGGGAGAGCCGGATGCCCAGCTCCTGGAGGGTGTAGACGGGCCGGCCCTGGTGGCCGGACTGGGTGATCAGGGCGATGGCCGGGCCGTCGAGGTCGTCGCGGAACTTCTCGAAGGCGTTGAGGTTGGTGTTGGGGCCGAGGAGGCGCAGGCCCGACCGCCGGACCGCGGCGGCGAGCCGGGCCTGGGCGGCGGCGCCGGCGTCTCCGGTCTCGGCGAAGCCGGAGGCGAAGGCGACGGCGAACTTCACCTTGGCCTCGGCCAGTTCCTCGATCACCGGCAGCGGATCGCCGACGAGGAGGACGGCGAGGTCCACCTGCTCGGGCAGGTCGGCCACGGACGCGTGGCAGGCCAGCCCGAAGACCGAGGGGCGGGTGGGGTGCACGGGGTGGATCCGGGCGCCGACGCGCTCCGCCCAGGCGATGAGCTGGCGGGTGATGCCGGTGTTCGGTCTGCCCTCGGCGTCGGAGGCGCCGATGACGGCCACGGACTCGGGCCGGAAGAACCGGTCCAGGTCGGGGACATCGGCGTGCAGGGGCCGTCCGCTGACGTCCACCGCGACCGTGTCCGCGGCGGACGGCGCCGCCGTGGAGTGGACGGCCGTCCTGGGGGACTCGCCGCAGGCCTCGACACGTGCGCGGAAGTCGGTGGTGAGGGTGCCGTGAGTAGATCCAAGCATCGTTCCGCCCGCTCCTGCTCGATGAACCTCAATAACTGACGCGTAGTCAGATTACTGAACTGACGTGCCGTCAGGAACAGTGCTGCGTAGGAAAGCTGGTGGAGGTGATGCGTGGAACGGTCCCAGATCCCGGCGGGACGGGTCCAGGACCGGATTCGGCCTGTTCTTCGGGAGACCGGAAAAGGGCGGATCCGGCCGCCCGCACCCCCGCTACGCGAGCGGGTCGACCGGGCGCAGGCCCGTGTCCGGGAGGGGCTCGGCCGGCGGCAGGCCGGTCCGGGGGCCGAGCCGGCGGGCCAGGGCCTTGGCGATCCTCTCGGCGTCCAGGGCCATCTCGCGGAACATCCCGCTGATGGGGTTGGTGAAACCGGTGAAGTAGAGGCCGGGGGCCTGTGCGGGGGTGCGGGTGCCGTGCGTACGGGGGCGCCCGCGCCCGTCGAGTACGTCCAGATGCCCGACCAGGCCCTCCAGGCCGCGGCGGTATCCGGTGGCCGCGACCACCACGTCCGGGGTGATCCGCGAACCGTCCGCGAGCACCACCTCGGCGCCCTCGAAGGAGGCCACGGCGGCGACCGGTTCGACCCTGCCCGTGCGCACGGCATCGATCAGGCCGACGTCCTGGACCGGGATCGCGCCCTCCCTGACCCTGCTGTACAGGCCGGCGCCGGGGCGGGGGAGCCCGTACGCCGTCAGGTCGGGGACGGACGCCTTGGCGACGAGCGCGCCGAGCCGGTCCACGAGCCGTACGGGCAGCCGGCGCACCAGGATCCCGGTGCGCTGCGCCGGCCAGCCCGCGGTGGAGCGGCGCACGATGTGCGGCGCGGTGCGCACGGCGAGCCGCACCCGCGCGGCCCCGCCCTCGGCCAGGTCGACGGCTATCTCGGCGCCGGTGTTCCCGGCGCCGACGACGAGCACGTCCCGGCCCTCGAAGGGCGAGGCGTTGCGGTAGTCGCGGGCGTGCAGCAGCTGCCCGGCGTACGCGTCGAGGCCCGGCCAGTCGGGCAGTGCGGGCGTGTGGTTGAACCCGGTGGCGACGACGACGGCCCGGGCGTCGAGCACCCGCCCGCCGGTGGCGTGCAGGAGCCAGCCGTCCCCGCCGGGGGCCGGGTCGATCCGGGTCACCTCGACGCCGGTGACGAGCTCCAGCTCGTGGAACTCGGCGTACTTCTCGAGGTACCGCACCACGTCGTCACGCGAGACCCACCGGCCGAAGCGGCGCGGCATGGCCAGCCCGGGGAGGGCGGAGAGCCGGCGCGTGGTGTGCAGGTGGAGGCGGTCGTAGTGGCTGCGCCAGGAGGTGCCGACCTCGTCGGACTTCTCGACGACCACCGCGCGGACCCCGCGGGCGCGCAGCGCGGCGGCTGCGGCGAGGCCGCCGGGGCCGGCGCCGACCACGTACACGGGGCGGGGCTGGGTGGTCAAGTCAGGGGATGTGGGGACTCCGGGCATGAGGAGTGAGCGTATCGACACACAGCGTTGATGGGTCTCGGACAAGGAGGGAATCGATTGCGGATCGATCACGGACCGCCTCCGGGCCCGGGCGGGACCCTTGCGGGATCGCCCCGGATCCGCTGAACTGACGTACCGTCAGATCAAGGGAGGAGGGCCCGATGCAGACCGTCTGGCTCAGTGGGGCCGAATGGCTCGCCGTGCTCCGGATAGGCCTCGGCCTGTGGTGGCTGGAGAGCTGGCGGCACAAGGACAAGAAGGGCTGGTTCGAACGCGGCACCGGCATCGCCTGGGCCGCCGACGTCGCCGGCAAGCACCGCTGGCCGTTCGTGAAGGGCGGCTTCGAGAAGATCGTCCGGCCGCGCCCGCGCCTGATGGCGTACATCGTCGTCTACGCGGAACTCGCCCTGGGCCTCGGCCTGGTCCTCGGCTTCCTCACGCCGATCGCCCTCGTCGGCGGCCTGCTCCTGAACCTGCTCTACCTGATCCTGATGATCCACGACTGGGCCGAGCAGGGCCAGAACGCGATGATGGCCCTCATCTCGCTCGTCGCCCTCTTCGCGATGGCCTGGCAGACCTGGTCCCTCGACGCGGCGACGGGACTGTTCCTGTGACCACCCGCTACGACCTCCCCGAGACCGACGACTTCACCCGCCCCTACTGGGACGCGGCCGCCGAGGGCCGGCTCCTGCTGCGCCGCTGCACGGACTGCGGGCGGGCCCACCACTACCCGCGGGAGTTCTGCCCGTTCTGCTGGGCCGGCGAGGACCGGGTGACCTGGGAGCCGGCGGGCGGCCGCGCCACCCTCTACACCTGGTCCGTGATCCACCGCAACGACCTCCCGCCGTTCGGCACGCGCGTCCCGTACACGGCGGCCGTGGTCGACCTGGCCGAAGGCCCGCGGATGATGACCGAGGTGGTGGACTGCGCCCCGGCGGACCTGCGCATCGGGATGCCGCTCCGGGTGACGTTCCGCGAGGCGGCGGAGGGCGTCAGCGTCGCGGTCTTCCGGCCGGACCTCGGGTAGGGCGCCGTTCCCGATCAGGCGGGGCGGGAGAGCTGTTCACGCACCCAGGCGGGATCGGGGTTGGTGTGCGGCCGGCCCGCCACGACGACGGTCGGCACGGTCTCGTTGCCGTCGTTGGCCGCCCTCACCGCCGCCGCGCCCGCCGGGTCGCGCCAGATGTCGACCCAGTGCGCCCGGCGGGCGCCGCGGCCCAGCCGGATGCGCAGCCGCAGACAGTAGCCGCAGCCCGGGCGCCAGTAGACGACCGGTCGGCCGTCGGCCGCGCTGCGGCGCCGCGCCTCCGGCGCACTGATCGACTTCGGGAAGACCAGGGGCGAGTTCACGCTCGCGAGCAGCACGAACGTCACCAGGAGTGCCGCCGCTGCGGCGGGGGCCCCGCTGGACAACTGCCCGGCCGCAATGAGCGAGCCGCAGAGCACCAGCAGCACCGGCTGGATCCAAATGCGTGTCATGCGGCGAAAGGCTATCGAGGGATCGGCGGGACACTCCCTACGGCCAGAGCAGCTCGCGGATCCAGCCGCTGCCGTCGCCGGTGCGGCGGTAGCGCAGCCGGACGTGCCGGCGGGAGGCGTCGCCCTGGAAGAACTCGACTTCGGCCGGGTCGAGGACGTACCGGGTCCAGGTCGGGGCCGGGGCGTCCGGCTCGGTGCCCGCCCGCTCCCAGGCGGCCTCGGAGGCGCGCCGCAGCTCCTCCACGCTGCCGAGCACCTCGCTCTGGCGCCCCGTCAGCGCCGCCGCCAGCGCACCCCGCGAACGGACCGCCAGGTCCGCCCGGCTCTCCTGCGGTCCGCAGGCGGTGACCCGGCCGCGGATCCGGACCTGCCGGGCCACGGCCGGCCAGTAGAACCCGAGCGCCGCGTCCGGGTGCCCGGCCAGCTGGCGGCCCTTGGCGCTGGTGGCGTGCGAGGCGAAGTGCCAGCCGTGCCCGTCGGCTCCGTGCAGCATCAGGATCCGCACGTCGGGCCGCCCGTCGCCGTCCACCGTGGCCAGGCTCATCGTGTGCGGCTCCGGCTGCCCGGCCCGGGCGGCATGCAGGAACCACTGCCGGAACAGCGCCACCGGCTCGGGCGGCGCGGCCTCGACGTCGAAGCCGGGCAGCGGGCCGTCCCACACCCGCAGCGAGTGCAGGGTGGCGTGGAACGCCTCGATCTCGTCCATCTCGTCGCTCGTGATCTCGCGGGTCATACCGCCCATCGAACACCATGGGGCAGCTTCGGCGTTCGCCGGAATCCCGTCCCCCGCCGTCCCTATGATGTGCAGCCTTCAACGACTCGAGGTGGGGGCCCCTCATGCACATCAACGGCGGCAGAGCGAGCGGTACGAGCGCGATACGCGGCAGACGGCGCGGCGGTGCGCTCCGGCGCACGGTGGTGGCCGTCCTGGTGGCCTGCACGGCGGTGGCCTGCGGCCCCGCAGGGGGCGGCGGCCCCGCGGTATCGCCGCCGCCGAGCCTGTCGGCCTCCCCGACCCCGTCCCCCTCCGCAACGCCGACACCGACGCCGTCCGCCACCCCCACGGCCACGCCGACGCCGTCCGCCCCGACCGCCGAGCCGTCCGTACGGACACCCGATGCGAAGCCGGCCCCCACCCGTACGCTCTCCTCCGGCTCCACCGGGGGCAGCGGCAGCGCGCCGAAGCCGCCCGCCACGAAGGCGCCGACGGAGGAACCGGCCGAGCCCGCGAGCGGCACGTGCGAGATCGTTTCGAACGCCGGGAACTGCTACAAAGCGGGCCAGTTCTGCCGCAAAGCCGACCTGGGCAGGTCCACCCACGCCGAGAACGGCCGCCTGATCCACTGCCGTCTGGACGGCGCCCAGCCCCGCTGGCAGTACTGACCGGCGGGTGCCGCGCGCCCGCGACCGGCCCGCCGGCCCGAGGCCGGCTCGCGGGCGACAAAGCTCTGAACTCCCTCAACTCTCTTGTTACCCGCTGGTTCAGGTCGCCATGATCAAGCCAGTTCCCGCGCCGCCTCTACCCCCTGACCAGGGGTGATGCAAACGGCGGTGCAGGGGGCGATCCAGTGTGGACAACGAGGGGAAGAACCACCATGAACATTTCGCGCAAGCTGCAGACCGGCGCCGTCGCCCTGGCGGCCACCATCGCCGTGCCGGTGTTCGGTCTGATGACGGCCTCGCCCGCGGCGGCCGGCAGCTGCGACCTCGGGGGTGGCGCCGGTGACCGCTGCACGTCGTACTTCGAGCCGACGGCGCAGAACTGCGAGGGCCTCTTCGGGTACCTGCGCTCGCACGGCGGGAACCTGGGCAACATGAACAACACGTTCCAGAACGAGTGGCGTCAGTGCGCCTCCAAGTACATCGGCTTCGGCCGGGGCTGAGAATCCACGGGCCTGTCCCGCACCGCACCCCCGGGGCGCGGTGCGGGACAGGCCCGTTTTCGTATCCCCGGGGTCCCTGACCGCGGCGTCCCTACCCCCGTCCCAGGAGCACCGTCCCCGACGAGCAGAACCAGCCGCCCGTGCCCGATGCCAGGGCCACCTCCGGGAGGCGGCCGTCCCGTTTGGTGACCTGGCGGGTCGGGCCTGCCTCGCCCCGGAGTTGGCGGACCGCTTCGACCAGCAGGAACAGGCCGCGCATACCCGGGTGGCAGGCCGAGAGGCCGCCGCCGTCGGTGTTGACCGGCAGTTCCCCGTCCCGTAGGAGGCGGCCCTTCTCCACGAAGGCCCCGCCCTCGCCCTTCGCACAGAAGCCGAGGTCCTCCAGGGTGACCAGGGTCATGTACGTGAAGGCGTCGTAGATCTCCGCGAGGTCCACGTCCGCGGGGGTGAGGCCCGCCCGCTCGAACGCCAGGCGGCCCGAGACCGCCGCCGGGGAGACGGTGAAGTCCTCCCACTCCGACATCGTGGTGTGGGAGACGGACGTGCCCGTGCCCAGGATCCACACCGGGGACTTGGCGGTGTCCGGTACGTAGTCCTCCGCGGCCAGCAGCACCGCGCAGCCGCCGTCCGAGCGGATGCAGCAGTGCAGCTTCGTGAAGGGGTCCGCGATCATCTCGCCGGACAGGACGTCGTCCACCGTGATCGGGTCGCGGAACATCGCGTCCGGGTTGGTCGCCGCGTTCGCCCGGGCCTGGACGGCCACCGAGGCGAGCTGCTCGAGCGTTGTCCCGTACTCGTGCATGTGGCGCCGCGCCGCCATCGCGTACTTGGAGACCAGCGTGTGCCCGTACGGGACCTCGAACTGCAGCGGCCCCCGCGCCCCGAACGAGAGGTTCGAGGTGCGCCGCCGGGCCTTGATGTCGGCCCGCGCCGTCGAGCCGTAGACCAGCAGCACGGCGTTGGCGTGGCCGGCCGCTATCGCGTCCGCCGCGTGCGCCGCCATGACCTCCCAGGTCGATCCGCCCACCGAGGTGGAGTCGACCCAGGTGGGGCGCAGTCCCAGGTACTCGGCCACCTCGACCGGCGCGAGGATGCCGAGGCCCGCCGAGGCGAAGCCGTCGACGACGGAGCGGTCCAGGCCGGAGTCGGCCAGCGCCCGCCGGGCGGCCTGTGCGTGCAGGGCGTACGGGGTGGGGCCGTCCACCCGGCCGCAGTCCGAGAGGGCGACGCCGACGACGGCGACCCGGCGGCGTCCGTTGCGAGGTTCAGGCGTGGGTCCAGGCATGCATCAGACCGTACATCTGACGTACCGTCAGTTTCTAGTCCACGCAAACCGGTCCGCCCGGCACCCGAGCCCCCCGCCCCCTGTGCATCTGTCGCCGCCCGGCCTAACATGACGGCCCGTCAGATACGGGGAGGAGCCCGACGATGGATGCCGCCTTCACCGCGGAGCAGGACGAGATGCGCCGTACCCTGCGCGAGATCCTGGGCAAACGCTGCGGCCCGGACGAGGTCAAAGCCGCCGTCCGCACCGCCGCCGGACACGACCGCGAGCTGTGGGGGCAGCTCTCCGCGCAGCTCGGTCTGCCGGGCATGGCCGTCGCCGAGGAGTACGGGGGCGTCGGCTGCACCCCCGCCGACCTGGCGCTGGCCTGCGAGGAGACCGGGCGGGTGCTGCTGCCCTCGCCGCTGCTGGCCACCGCCGTGCTCGCCGTACCGCTGATCACCGCCCTCGGCACCGCGGCCCAGCACTGCGCACTGCTGCCGGCGCTCGCCGCCGGCGGGCTCACCGCGGCCCTCGCCGTCCCCGGCCCGGCGCTGTCCACCGCGCTGGCGCTGACCGGCGAGAACACCCCCGGGGAGTGGGCCGGCGGGGGCCGGGCCGGCGGCGTCCAGGCCAAGGCCGGCGAGGACGGCGGCTGGCGGCTGTACGGGGAGGTCGCGCAGGTGCTCGACGGGCACAGCGCCTCCCTGCTGCTGGTCGCCGCGCACACCGGCGGGTTCGCCCGGAGCCGGACCCTGCTGTTCCTCGTACGGGAGGACGCCCCCGGGCTCGTCCGGTCGCGGCAGGCCACCCTGGACGAGACCCGGCCGCAGGCCCGCATCCAACTCCGCGACACCCCCGCCGAGTTGCTCGGGGCGGATACCGGAGACAGCGCCGACGGCGGCGTCCTCGCCGCACTCGCCGCCACCGGGCGCACCGCCGCCGCCGTCCTCGCCGCCGAGGCCGTCGGAGCGGCCGGGCAGGCGCTGGCCCGCACGGTGGAGTACGTACGCCAGCGCGAGCAGTTCGGCCGGCCCGTCGGCTCGTTCCAGGCGGTCAAACACCGCCTCGCCGACCTCTACGTCCACGTACAGGCGGCCCGTTCGGCGGCCTACTACGCCGCCTGGGACCCGCAGCAGGGCGGCCTCGCCCTCGCCCAGGCCCTCGAAGCCCTGCGGGTCACGGCCGGCGAGGCGATCCAGCTGCACGGCGGCATCGGCTTCACCTGGGAGCACGACGCACACCTGTACTTCAAGCGGGCGGCGGCCGACGAGCTGCTGTTCGGCCCGGTCCACCGGCTGCGGGCGCACGCCGCCCACCGCGCGGGCCTGTTCACCACCCCACAAGAGAAGGTGGCCGTCTGATGGCCATGGCAGCCGGCGTCAAACTGATGCAGAAGGTCTCCTCGACCATGCTGTTCGCCAAGATCGCACCGCACTTCATCCCCGCCATGGACAAGGCGGTGCACAAGCTGACCCGCGGCAAGGTCATGCTCAGCGCGCAGATGCTGCCCGGCGTGATCCTGACCGCCAAGGGCGCCAGGACGGGCGAACCGCGCACCACGCCGCTCGCCTGCATGCCGGAGGACGGAGGCGTCAGCTGGCTCCTCATCGGCTCCAACTTCGGCCGCCCCGGGCACCCGGCGTGGACCGGGAACCTGCTCAAGCACCCTGACGCGGATGTGAGTTGGAAGGGCCGGGACATCGCCGTACGGGCCCGGCTGCTGGAGGGCGAGGAGCGCGCGGCGGCGTGGCAGGCCGTGCTGAGGTTCTGGCCGCCGTACGCGACGTACCAGGCGCGCATCGAGCGCGAGATCCGGCTGTTCCGCCTGGAGCGTCGCTGATCGGGGCGGACGGCCGGCAGTCGAGGGAGAGAACGGAGAGAACGGGGAGAACGGGGAGGTAGGGGAGGAGAAGGGGCGGGGGAGAACGTGCGGGGAGGGCGGCGGACCCCGGTGAGGGTCCGCCGTTACTTGGTCGGCTTCTTGCCCGTGATGCCCAGGTGGACGAGCAGTGCCAGGTTCGGCTTGAGCTCGGCCTGCTTGACGCCCCAGGTCTGGAAGCCCTTCTGGTGCGAGGCCACCGCGGCCAGCATCGCGACCAGCGAACCCGCCATGGCCGCCGGGCTGATGTCCTTGTCGACCTTGCCCTTGGCCTGGAGCTCCTTCATCGACTCCGTGAGGGAGTTGGTGACGGAGTTGAGGATCTTCATGCGGATCTTGTAGAAGCGCTTGTCGCCCTCGGCCGCGCCGAGGTCGACGACCCGCAGGATCGCGTCGTTGCGCCGCCAGAAGTCCAGGAATCCCTCGACGAGCTCCTCGGCGGCCTGCCAGCCGGCCTTGCCGACCCAGTTGCGGCCCTCGACGAGCGCCGTCAACTGCGCGCCCTCCGTGGCCATTTGCTCGGCGATCTCCAGGACGGCGCCCTCGACGTCCGGGAAGTACTGGTAGAAGGTCGCGGGGGAGGTGCCGGCCTTGCGGGCGACGTCGATCACCTTGACGTCGCGGTACGGCGAGGAGCTGAGCATCTCGCTGAGGCAGTCGAGCAGCTTCTGCCGCGTCGCCTGACCGCGCCGGCCGGCAACGCGGCCGTCGACGGTGCGTACTTGTCCTGTCATGCCGTCAGCTTACCGAGGGGTGATCTGCGCGCGATTCGGCCGCCTGCAAATGGGGTTACGCGACACCTGGCCTGGGCGAAGTCCGGACCCCGGGCCCTCCCGGGTGGTCGTTTCCGGCCGGGATCCTGCCGGGATCCGCCCGGAATCCGGGCAGGCGAGGCCCTGAGGAGGTGCTGGTTCCGGGTATGTCCCGGGCGGATCGGGGGTGGATCCCGGGCGGATCCGGTGCGAAATCCGAGCGGACGCCCGCCCGGGTGACCCGACCGCTTCCTCTCGGTATCCCCCGATTAGTCTTGTCAACAGGCTGTGGACAAGTTTTCGGGCAGATCATGGCTGAGGGGCACGGGGCAAAGGGCACAACGGAAGGAAACGGGCCATGGCCGCATTCGCGGAGGGCACACCCTGCTGGGTGGACGCCTCGCTTCCGGACGTCGAGGCCGGCAAGCGCTTCTACGGTGAGCTCTTCGGGTGGACCTTCGGCGCCGGCGCCGGCCCCGAGTACGGCGGCTACACCCAGGCCTACAGCCGCGGCCGCAACGTCGCCGCCCTCGCCCCCAAGCCCGACGGCCGCATGCCCACCGTCTGGGGGATCTACCTCTACACCGTCGACGCCTACGCGTGCGCCGCCCGCATCCGCGCCTCCGGCGGCCAGATGGTCATGGACCCCCAGCCGGTGGGCCCGTACGGCGGCGCCGCGCTGGCCGCCGACCCCGGCGGGGCCGTCTTCGGCCTGTGGCAGCCCGGCACCCACCACGGCTTCGAGGCCCAGCAGGAGCCGTACACGTACTGCTGGGGCGAGCTCTACACGCGGGCCCGCGACGCGGTCGACGTGTTCTACGCCAACGTCTTCGGCTACGTCCCCGAGGACCAGGACGACGCGGGCACGGGCGTCGAGTACCGCCTGTGGTCCCCGCCCGGCAGCCGGCCCGGCGCGGAGACCGCCGTGATGGGGCGCAGCCTGATCACCGACGCGTTCCCGGAGATCATGCCGGCGCACTTCCTCGTGTACTTCGCCGTCCCGGACTGCGACGAGTCCGTCGCGACCGTGAAGCGGCTCGGCGGCCGCGTCACCGCCGACCCCTTCGACACGCCGTACGGACGGATCGCGGTCGTCGCCGACAACCAGGGCGCGGTGTTCGCGCTGCTCTCGGAGCCCCGTACCGGGCCGACGCAGTAGCGGCCGCCGGGCGGGGGCGGCGGGCCTGCCCGGCGCCGTACGTCGTCCGCCCGTACGTCTGCGGTCCGTCGTCCGTCCGCCGTACCTCCGGCCGCCCCGCCAGGACTGTGACGACACGGCCCCGGCGCGGGCCTGACAGAATCGGGGTTGCGCGACCCCGGGCGGCGCCCGGGGTGAGACGCTGCACGGGGCCGACCGCCGTGCCGGCGCGCGTGCAGGTGGGAACGGGCCCGGCAAGGACCCGTACGGGGATTGTGAGGCGAGTGGTGGAGCAGCTGACGCAGCACGACCCGAGACGGATCGGCCCCTTCGAGGTGCTGGGACGGCTCGGCGCCGGCGGCATGGGGCTGGTCTATCTCGCGCGGTCGGCATCCGGACGCCGGGTGGCGATCAAGACGGTGCGGACCGAGCTCGCCGAGGACCAGCTGTTCCGGGTCCGCTTCACCCGTGAGGTGGAGGCGGCGCGCGCCGTGTCCGGCTTCTACACCGCGGCCGTGGTCGACGCCGATCCGCGCGCCGCCGTGCCGTGGCTGGCGACCGCGTACGTCCCGGCGCCCTCCCTGGAGGAGATCGTCAACGAGTGCGGGCCGATGCCCGCCCAGGCCGTACGGTGGCTCGCCGCCGGCATCGCCGAGGCCCTGCAGTCCATCCACGGCGCCGGCCTCGTCCACCGCGACCTGAAGCCGTCCAACGTGCTCGTCGTCGAGGACGGCCCGCGCGTGATCGACTTCGGCATCGCCAGCGGCGTCTCGAACACCCGCCTGACCATGACGAACGTCGCCGTCGGCACGCCCGCGTACATGTCGCCCGAGCAGGCGAAGGACTCGCGCAGCGTCAAGGGCGCCAGCGACGTCTTCTCGCTCGGCTCGACCCTCGTCTTCGCCGCGACCGGGCATCCGCCGTACCACGGGGCCAACCCGGTGGAGACGGTGTTCATGCTGCTGCGCGACGAGCCCAACCTGGAGGGGCTCCCGGACGAGCTGCGGCCGCTGATCGACTCCTGCATGCAGATGGACGCCACCCAGCGCCCGACCCCGGCCGACCTGCAGGCGCAGCTCGCCCCGCACCTCTTCGACGGCGGCGACGACAGCGGTACCGCCTCGGCGTGGCTGCCGGGCCGGGCCGTCGCGATGATCGAGGCCCGGCGGGCGGGGCAGCGTACGGCGGCCGCGCCCGTCCCGGCGCCCGGCCGCCCTGCGGGGCGCGCCGCCGAGGCCGCCACGCACCGCCGCGAGCCGCGCGGCGGCGCCGACCCGTGGGTCGACCCGCGGACCGGCCAGGCCGTGCCGCAGCGCCCGCAGCACCCGCCGAGGCCGACGTCCCCTGCGCCGTCCCCCGCGCCGTCCGGCGAGCCGGTACGCCTCGGGGGCTCCCCCGTGCCGATCGGGCCCGGGCCGCGCGCGAGCGCCTCGGCGCCCGCGGCGCCCGCCGCCGCCTCGGCGACCGGCTGGGTCCGCCCGCCGGGCGGTGTGGCGGCCGCCGCACCGGCCCCGGCCTCCTCCGCGGTGTCGGCCGTGGTGCCCAGCCCCGGCGCGGCCCCGGACAGCGGCCGCTGGCGGCCGTGGCGCTTCCGCATGTCGAACGAGGTCTGGGGGACCCCGACCGTCGCCGGAGACCTGCTGTACGTGACCTCCTTCGAGGTGCACGCGCTGGACGTGGCCAGCGGCCGCCGCCAGTTCAAGACCCGCGACGTCGCCTGGTCCATGGCCGTCGCGGACGGCCGCATCCACGCCTCCGACGGCCCCTCCCTCTACGCGCTCGACGCCTCCGACGGCTCCGAGCGCTGGCGGCTGAACGCCGACGCCTGGGTGTACGCCCTGCGCGCCGAGCGGGGCACCGTCGTCACCGCCACGCGCGGGGGCGGCGTACAGGGCTGGGAGGCCTCCAACGGCCAGAAGCTGTGGGAGCTGACCGGCGCCCAGAGCGATTTCGAGACCCCGGAGGCGGCTCCCGTCCTGCACGACGGCACGGTGTACGTGTGGCAGGACGCGCGGCTGCGCGCCCTGGACGCCCGCAGCGGCCGTGAGGCCTGGTCGTACCCGGTCGGCGACGCGGCCTCCTGCGGCAACGTCCCGGTCCGGGTCACCCCGGCCCCGGACGGCAACGTCTACATCGCCGCCGGCACCCGCGTGCTGTCCGTGGACCGGGCCTCGGGCCGGGTCCGCTGGCACTTCGAGGCCCCCGCGGTCTTCCTGGCCGCCCCTGCCTTCGCGCCCGGCGCGGCGGTCACGGGCGGCGGGGTCTACCTCGCCGACTACCTGGGCACGGTCTACGCCCTGGACGCGGCCACCGGCAGCGACCGCTGGCGCATCGCCACCGAGCCGCGGCCGTCCTCGGACCCGGTGGTGGTAGCGAACGGCAACGTCCACCTCGGCGCGGGCAGCGCCCTGTACACGCTCGACGCGGTCACCGGCACCCCGAAGTGGCGCTTCGCCGCGGGCGGCGAGATCACCGGCCTGCCGGCGGTCGCGGACGGCCGGGTGCACTTCGGCTCGGCCGACCACTGCCTGTACACCCTGGACGCTGCGGGCGGCCAGCTGCGCTGGAAGCTGGCCACGGGCGGCGAGATCACGGGCGCCCCGGTGGCCGAGGCGGGCGTGGTCTACGCATGCAGCAAGGACCGCTGCGTGTACGCCCTGGACGCCGCCAAGGGAACGGGGACCCGTACGGCCGGGTGAGGGTTTTCGGGCCCCTCCGGGTCGCGTGCGGCACCGGGAGTGACAGGATGGACCCCATGAGCAACGTTTACTTCGACATCAACATCGACGGCAAGCCCGCCGGCCGCATCGAGTTCGCCCTCTTCGACGAGGTCGTCCCGCAGACCGCGAAGAACTTCCGCGAGCTGGCCACCGGCCAGCACGGGTTCGGCTACGCGGGCTCGCCGTTCCACCGCGTCATCCCGCAGTTCATGCTGCAGGGTGGCGACTTCACCAACCAGAACGGCACCGGCGGCAAGAGCATCTACGGCGAGAAGTTCGCCGACGAGAACTTCAAGCTGAAGCACGACCGCCCGTACCTGCTGTCGATGGCGAACGCCGGCCGCAACACCAACGGCTCGCAGTTCTTCATCACCACCGTCGTCACCCCGTGGCTGGACGGCAAGCACGTCGTCTTCGGCGAGGTCGTCAAGGGCTCCGAGCTCGTCGACGCGATCGAGAAGCTCGGCACCCCCTCGGGCGCCACTCGCGGCAAGATCGAGATCGCCGCCTCGGGCGTCGTCGAAGCGGTCTGATCCGCCTGCACCACCCGCCGTACCGGCTGGTCGGCCCCGCCCCCTTCACCGGGGGTCGGGGCCGCCGCCATGTCGCTCAGAGTTTGTACACTCCGCGCCACGTCCAGCCCGACTCGAGGACCGCGTCGCGCAGGGGGTTCTTCATGTCCCGGGTGTCGAGGCTGAAGGTCTCGACCTTGTGCCTGCGGCCGTCGGGCCCCTTCTTGTAAGTCCATTCCTTGTGGATCGAGCGCATCGGTCCACGGCCGCGCTCGCGCCCCACGGTCAGCGTGGGCGGATCCCCGGCCCGCGTCACCGACCACTGTTCGTCCATGGCCCGCACCACGCGTTCCGTGGGGAGCGGGCGCATCCAGACCTTGAGGGTCCGCTCCACCTGCCGGCGGGACACGCCGGAGCCCCACGCGGGCTCGAGGATCCGCCACTCCGCCAGCAGCCCGGACCCCGCGGCTTCGCGCACGCTGAACGGCACACCCGTGCCGTTCAGCGCGAGCAGCGCGCTCTGGAGCTCCGTGGTGGGGATCGCCGTGACGCCGCTGTCGGGGTACCTGGTGCCCATGTACCTGTCCCGGATGCGGCCCATCGCTAGGCCGCTTCCCCGCTGTCCGGACGGACGGTGCGCACGAAGTCCTGGAAGTCTCCCAGGATGTCGTCGTGCTGGGCTGCGGTGGCGGTCAGAGCCAGCCGGATCACGGCCCGCTTGTGCGGATCCTCGATGTCCGTCATGGTCAGGTACACCTGGGTTTGGACGAGGTCGCGGCGGGTGTCGCCGGTGACGGCCGTAAAGGTCAACCGCTGGGTCAGGGCGAGGGCGTCGTCGGGGCCGACCTCCCGGCGGCGGGAGACCACCACGGACTCGGCGACCTGGCGCAGGCGCTCCGCCGACTTGTCGGCGATCACGTCCAACGTCACCTCGTCCAGCGGGAAGCCGCCGTCGATGGTGATGTTGGCAGTGAACCCGGCGTCCGGCTGCGGATGTACCGCGGCGAAGGCCACGCCCGGGTCCATCCCCTCGGGGTGGGCCGGAAGCCAGCCTTCGGGCAGGCGGAACGCGATCGGTACCGGCAGTGTTGTGGGCATGTCGAGCCCTCCTTCCACGGAGTAGTAGATCAGTCGAACCAGCTGCCGACTTCGTGGGCCATGTCGCCGACGGTGTCGGCCACGTCACCGGCGGCTTTGGCCACCTTGCCGGGATTGACGGTGATCTCGAGTCCCACGGCGCCGCCGAAGACGGGCGAGAGCCCTGCCTTGCCGCCGATCTTGTAATCGCCGGTCTTGTCGTCCTTCTTGTAGCCCCACCAGGCTTCCGCACCGGGACCGGCCCATCCCTCGGCCGTCAGGCCGACGCCGATCCCGGCGGTCTCCGTACCCGCGGCGAGCGTGCCCTTCGCCCCGGCGAACGCCTTGGCGCCGACGGTCGCCTCTTCCCTGGTCGCCTTGGCGTTGACCCCGGCCTCGGCGCCGACGAACCCCTCGGCTCGCCCGTAGACACTCTGGTTCCCGTGCTCCGCCCGGCCCTCGGCCAAGGCCCGCAGTCCCGCGGACGCCTCGGCCTTGGCCACGAATCCCTTGTCGGTGAGACCGTAGTTCCCGGTGGCTCTGGCGCCTTCGTAGACGTCGGTGATCCCGGAGAGGTGCATCGGACCCAGGTCCGTCGATCCCTGCGCCGTCGCGTGCCAGAGGTCGGCGTACGCCTTGATCGAGCCCTCCTTGCCGTACTTGGTCCCGGAGATGCTGAAGCCGGCGTCGGGCCCGGTGAACGTGGTGCCGTCGGGCTTCTTCGCGGGCTCCGGCTTGTCCGGCGTCCCGGCCTTCGCCAGGGTGGTCTCGGGGTGGGCGTTGAACCCGGTGAGCGATTCGTCCGCGCCCTTGCCGAAAGCGTCCCTGTTGCTGTCGGCGGATGCGTGGCCGAGGGCGGTCTTGACGCTCTGGTCGACTTCGTCGAAGGCCTTGACCCGGTCGTCGATGTGCTGCTGCCACTTGGTGACCGCGTCGCTGATCGCCTTCTGGCCGTCGGGGTCGTGGTGGTAGGCGCTGCGCTCGGCGGGCGTGAGCTTGGCGTAGTCGAAGGCGACGCGGCCCTGCTCCGAGACCGTCATGCCGGCGGCTACCGCGTCGTCGCGCGCGCTTTCGAGCTTCTTCTTCAGATCGGTGAACTTCTCGTGCGCCTCCCGCAAGAGGCCGGCGATGGCTTTCGCCTCGGCTTGCGCGGCGGTGTACTCGTAGCGGGTTGCCTTGAAGCTCGTGTGGGCGGTCCCGGCGCTGACGCCGGACCAACTGTCGCCCATGGTGATCTTCTGGACGGTGTCGCCGTAGCGGGTCTCGACCTTCTTGAACTCGCCGGCCATCTCGTCCCACTTGCCGGCGGCCGTCGACAACAGGCCCAGGTCCGTGGTCATGACCTCGTGGTAGTTCATCACCGCGGATCTCCCGACAGCCCGTTCAGCTTCGAATTCGAGGTCAGGAACTGGTTGCCCAGGCCGGTGTCGTTCCCCACGAAGAGGCCCGTGGCCCCGCGCAGTGCGGTCTTCTCCGCCGCCAGGCGGCTCATCAGGTTCTTCACCTGCTGGTCCCACCGCTCCGCCAGCTTCTGCAGGCCCGCGGCCGTCTCCCAGCCGTCGAAGCCCTTCCGGGCGGCGCTGGTGGCGTCGTCCGCGTGGTCGCCGGCCTTCTTCGTGTGGGGCTCCAGCTCGGTCTCGATCGTGCCGGCCGCGGCTTTCTTCTCGGCCGGCGTCGAGGCGAAGTCGCCGCCCCCCTTGCCCGGAGCGAACGGCCCGTACACGGGCGGAGCCGATGCCCCGCCCGATGGCTCCGGCGGCACGTGGTTGAGCCGCATGCCCACCAGTTCGTCCGGGCTTGCCGTGCCCGCGAGGTCCCGCTCATGGCCTGAATCCACTGACATGTTGGATCTCCCCCGTTGGAAGGCCCCGATCATATGCATGACAGGCAACGCCGGGCCCGGCGGTCCTGCCCGCCGCGGTCCAAGGCTGATAGCGTGGCGCGCCGTTGTCAGGGAAGGGGTTCGGGCCATGGTGGCTGGACGGCGCATCAGGTTCACCGCGGTGCTGGTGGGCGTCGTGTTCGCGCTCACCGGTTTCTCGTCGAGCGGGCACGGGCACGGCTCGAAGAGCAAGGGCAGCGGCAGCGGCGGCGGATGCTCCAGCTCGAAGAAGAAGAGCACCTACCACAGCAACAACAACAGCAACAACAGCAACGGCGGCGGGAAGTCGACGCCGTCGCCCAGCAAGAGCGCCGGCCCGCCCGCCCACGCCCAGGTCGTCACCTGCGCCGGCCCCGGCAGCCCGAAGGCCGTCCTCAGGGTGACTTCCGACGTGGACAAGCAGGGCACCGTAGATGTCCCGATGACCTTCGAGGGCGCGAACGGCGTCGTCGACCGGACCTCCGTCCGCGTCACGCTCAAGGCCCGCGAGACCCAGACCGTCACCGCCCCGATGATCCACGACGACAAGGCGGCGGACGTGAAGACCTGCGTCGTCGGCCGGATCGACTAGCAGCAGGCGCGGCCGACGCAGCAGGCGCGCACGCCGCTCAGCGCACCCGCGGCTCCGGGGCCGCCCGGCGCCCCGTGAACAGGTCCGCCTGCCGCTCCGGGGAGAGGTTCCCCAGCGAGATCAGCGCCGGGGCCTGGGCCAGCGCCTGCTGCAGCGCCGCCTGCTTCGCCGACCACAGGGCCCGTACGGTGCCCTGTACCGCCTCCGTCGGGTACCCGGCCAGGGTCTGCGCCGCCCGCAGCGCCGCCGGGAGCAGCTCCTCGGGGGCCGTCAGCTCCGAGACCAGGCCGATCTCGTACGCCCGCTGCGCGGAGAGCCGCTCCGCCGTCCCCATCAGGGACATCCGGGCGGCCTCCCCGAAGGGCATCCGCTGCGCCATGTACACGGCCTCGTACGCGCTGACCATCCCGTACGTCGTGTGCGGGTCGAAGTACGTCGCGGTCGAGGAGGAGACGATGAACTCCGATTCGCCCAGCAGGTAGAACGCCCCGCCGCACGCCATGCCGTTGACGGCGGCGACCACCGGCTTCCACAGGTCGTTCGCCTTCGGGCCGACGGACAGCAGCGGGTCGTCGACCGAGTACGGGGAGGGCGGCTGCGGGACCTCCACCCCGCGGTCGATGCCCGTACAGAAGGCCGCCCGTCCTGCGCCGGTCAGCACGACCGCCCGTACGTCGTCCTCGTGGCGGAACTCCCGCCACACCGCCGCCAGTTCGGCGGCCGTCGCCAGGTCGATCGCATTGTGCCTGCGCTCCCGGTCCAGGGTGACGACCGCGACCCCGGCCGCCTTGTCCCGCTCCACCCGTACGGTCACGGCTTCTCCAGCACCCAGCGCGGCACGGTCATCCCGCCGGTCTCGGTGAACACCACCTGGACCCGGGCGCCGATGCGCAGCCGGGCCGGGTCCACCGAGTTCAGCGGGGCGCCGGGGGAGGCGACCAGGTTCCCGGCGAGGCGGATGTGCGGGGCGTCGGCGAGCTCCACGAGGATCACGTTGTAGGGGGCCTGCGCGGCGTACGCGGGGAGCAGCGGCGGGTGCGGCCGTACGTAGGACCAGATGCGGCCGCGGCCGCTCATCGGCAGCCACTCGGAGTCGAACGACTGGCAGTGCGGGCAGCAGGGTCTGGGCGGGAAGCGGAGCCGGCCGCACGCGGTGCAGGCCTGGACGCGGAGTTCGCCCTGGGCGGCGTACTCCCAGAACGGGGCGCCGTCCTCGTCGGGAACGGGCAGGAGCAGCTGGTCGGCCGTGGCCGTGGCGGTTGCGCCGGCCGTTGCGCCGGCCGTGGCCGTGGCCGGAGGCGTCGCCGGTGCCGGGGTCGTCGTCATGGTCGCTCGCTCCTCAGGCTCGCAGCAGGATCGCGGACGTCGGGACACCCTCGCCCGCGGTCACCAGACAGGTCGCGGCGTCCGGCACCTGGGCGGTGGAGATTCCCCGCAGCTGCTTGACGCCCTCGTTGATCAGGTTGAAGCCGTGCACGTACGCCTCGGACAGACCGCCGCCCCCGGTGTTGATCGGGAGCCGGCCGCCGATCTCCAGGGACCCGCCCTCGGTGAACGCGGCGCCCTCGCCGCGCCCGCAGAAGCCGTAGCCCTCCAGGGAGAGCGGGATCAACGGGGTGAAGGCGTCGTAGATCTGGGCCACGTCCACGTCCTGCGGCCCGAAGTCGGCCTGCTTCCACAGGTGCCGGGCGGCGGTCCAGGCGGGGCCGGACAGCGGGTCGTCGTTCCAGTAGTTGACCATGCCGTGGTGCTGGGCGGGCAGCCCCTGGGCGACGGAGTGGACGTACACCGGCTTCTGGCGGCAGTCGCGGGCCCGCTCCGCGGAAACGATCACGCAGGCCAGCGCCCCGTCGGTCTCCAGGCAGTTGTCGAAGAGGCAGAGCGGGTCGCTGATCATGCGGGCGGTCATGTACATCTCGCGGGTCAGCGGGCGTTCGTACATCATCGCGGCCGGGTTCTCGTTGGCCCGGTTGCGGCAGGCCATGGCGACGTTGAAGAGGTGGTCGCGGGTGGCGCCGTACTCGTGCATGTACCGGCGGGCCAGCATGCCGATCTCGTCGGCCGGCCGCAGCAGCCCGAAGGGGCGGGTCCACTGGCCGGGGGTGGGCAGCTGGACGGCCGTGTTCTTCCAGGGGCGCGGGCCCGAGCCGCGTTTGCGCGAGCGCCAGGCGACGCCGACGCTCGCCTGGCCGGTGGCGACGGCGGCCGCGAGGTGGCCGACGGTGGCGCAGGAACCGCCGCCGCCGTAGCCGATCTTGGAGAAGAAGGTGACGTCGCCGGCGCCGATGGCCTTGGCGACCTCGACCTCGTCGGTCTCCTCCATCGTGTAGGAGGAGAAGGCGTCGACCTCGGCAGGGGCGATCCCGGCGTCCGCGAGGGCGGCCAGGATCGCACGGCAGGCCAATTCCTTCTCGGACTCGGGGAGCCGTTTGGCAAAGGCGGTCTGGCCGATCCCGACTATCGCCGTAGCGTCCTTGAGTGTTGCCGCCATCGCCACCTCCGGGGCTGCACCAGTACTGACAGCCGCGAAGGCTACAGCTAATCTGACGGATAGTCAGCTACTGGGAGGGGTGTGCGATGAGCGAAGACGTGCGGGGGGATCTGCGCTGGGGCAGCATCGCCGGACTGGTGCGCGCGGCCGCCGGACGGTACGCCGACCGCGAGGCCGTCGTCGACGGCCGCGTCCGCATCAGCTACGCGCAGCTCGGCGAGCGCGTGGAGCGCGCCGCGGCCGCCGCCATCGCCGCCGGGGTCGAGCCGGGGGACCGGGTCGCCGTCTGGGCCCCCAACACCCTGGAGTGGATCGTCTGCGCACTCGGCGCCGTCTCGGCGGGCGCCGTCCTCGTCCCCCTCAACACCCGTTTCAAAGGCACGGAAGCCGCGTACGTCCTGCGGCGCAGCCGGGCCCGGCTCCTCTTCGTCACCGGCACCTTCCTCGGCACCTCGTACGTCGCCTCCCTGCGCAGGGCCGCCGCCGAAGGGGAGGGCGGCCGCGGCCCGCTGCCCGGGCTGCCGCACCTCGAGCAGGTCGTCGTCCTCGCCGAGGACGCCCCCCAGGACTTCCGCACCTGGAAGGACTTCCTGGCCGGCGGGGACGGCGTCGGCGCCGAGACCGTGCGCGAGCGCGCCGAGTCGATCCGCCCCGAGGCCCCCTCCGACATCATCTTCACCTCAGGCACCACCGGCAGCCCCAAGGGCGCCGTCATCACCCACGCCCAGTCCCTGCGCTGCTACGACGTCTGGAGCGAGCTCGCCGGACTGCGCGAGGGCGACCGCTACCTGATCGTGAACCCCTTCTTCCACACCTTCGGCTACAAGGCCGGCATCATCGCCTGCCTGATGCGCGGGGCCACGATGGTCCCGCAGCCCGTCTTCAACGTGGACACCGTCCTCGCCAACATCGCCGCCGAGCGGATCTCCGTACTCCCCGGCCCGCCCACCCTCCACCAGTCGCTCCTCGACCACCCCCAGCGCGACCACCACGACCTGTCCGCCCTCCGCCTGGTCGTCACCGGCGCCGCCGTCGTCCCGCTCCGGCTCGTCGAGCGGCTGCGCGGCGAACTGCACATCTCCACCGTGCTCACCGCGTACGGGCTCTCCGAAGCCAGCGGCATCGTCACGATGTGCCGCCGCGGCGACCCGGCCGAGACCATCGCCTCCACCTCGGGACGGGCCATCCCCGACACCCAGGTGAAGATCGCCGACCAGCACGGGTACGCCCAGCTCGCCGGGACGGCGGGCGAAGTGTGGGTCCGCGGACACCACGTCATGCAGGGCTACTTCGAGGACCCGGCCGAGACCGCCGCGGCCGTCACCCCCGACGGCTGGCTGCGCACCGGCGACGTCGGGGTCCTCGACACCGACGGCAACCTGCGCATCACCGACCGGATCAAGGACATGTTCATCGTCGGCGGGTTCAACGCCTACCCCGCCGAGATCGAACAACTCCTCGGCCTGCACCCGGACATCGCGGACGTCGCGGTCGTCGGCGTCCCCGACCCCCGCCTCGGCGAGGTCGGCAAGGCGTACGCGGTCCGCCGGCCGGGCTCCACCCTCACGGCCGACGACCTGATCGCCTGGTCCCGCCGGGAGATGGCCAACTACAAGGTCCCGCGCACCGTCGAGTTCGTCACCGAACTACCCCGCAACGCGAGCGGAAAGGTCCTGAAGCGGGAGCTGCGCGAAGCGAAGTAGACCGAAGTGGACCGAAGCGGACCGAAGTGGGCCGGAAGGGGGAAGTGTCGGCAACCCCTGCCGCAGACCGAGACCGGCGGCGGGTCCGTCCGGTAGATAGCCGGTCGTGATCATCGGCTACCGCAGGACCACGACCGCCCGCTGCCGATCCGCCGGCGGGACCGTACTTCCGACCAGGGCTGAAGGGGGGAGCCCGTGTCGTCGAGACGGATTCTCCGAGTGAACCGACACCTGATGCGCGCCGCGCGAGGCTGGCCGCGTGCGCTGCTCCTCGCCCTCGCGGTGACGCTCACCGCCGCCGCGCCGACGGCCGCCGCGCCGGCCGAGCCACGGCCCAGCGCCCCGCCCTCGGCCGGCGTCCCCTCGCCCTCGGGAGGCGAGGGGACGCTGTCGCGGGCCGAGGTGAAGAAGCGTGTGGACGTGCGGGCGCTGCCCCGGCCCAAGCGCACCGCCGAGCCGCAGGCGCGGCCCAACCTCACCCCTCCGAAGCGGCGGGCGCCCGTGGGACCGATGCGACAGCCGAGCCTGCCGGTCACCACCGCGCTGCTGACTCCGAAGGGCGCGACGGCGCCGAAGGCGGTGCCTTCCTCGGCCGTCGTGGAGCGGCTGAAGACGTTCCCCACACTCGGGAACGTCGACACCATCACCCCCTCCGACACCAATCTCGCGGTCGGGCCCACCTACATCGTCCAGGTCGTGAATCGGTCCGGCCAGATCTACGACAAGGCCGGCAGCGCGGTGGGCACGCCCTTCGACCTGGGCGCCTTCTTCGGATTCGCGGCGGACACGGGTGGGGATCCGCGGGTGCACTACGACGCGGGGTCCGGCCGGTTCTTCGCCTCGTACGAGGGGATCTTCTCGAACGGCGACGAGGTCGACGTCGCGGTCAGCGACAGCTCCGACCCCCGGGGGCACTGGACCGTCTACAACATCGGGAGCAACGCCGCCGACATCCAGCAGGACCGGCCGCTGCTCGGATACAGCAACGACAAGGTCACGCTGAGCTGGAACAACTTCGATCTCGACGCCCCCGAGGAAGAGGGGTTCCTGGGCGCGGTGAACGTGGTCGTCAACAAGGCGGACCTGCTGGCCGGCGGCACGATCAACTTCACGACGTTCGCACAGGACACCAGCCTGGACGACACCGTCCCCGCCACCTCGCTGTCGGCGATCAACGACCAGCTCTCGATGAAGCACGACGGCACCAATGTGACGGTGTCCACGATCACCGGCGTGCCCGGCGTCAGCGCGGTCAACCGCACCCTGAACACCATCGCCATCGGGACCGCCGACCCCCCGCCGCTCGCGGTCCAGCCGGCCGGGGGTGATGCCACCATCAACACCAACGACGGCCGGATGCTCTCGGTCGCCTGGCAGAACAACCACCTGTGGGGCGTCTTCAACGTCAGCTGCACCCCCCTGGGCGACACCGCGGTCCACACCTGCCAGCGCTACATCCAGATCGCGACCGGCGGCGGCCAGAGCCTGGCGACCAACCTCGATCTCGGCCTCGTGGGCGGAGACATCTACTACGGCTCGTTGACCCTGAACGACGAGGACGACCTGTTCTCGGGCTTCACCGCGTCCTCGTCCACGATGTTCGCCACGGCCGTCGCGATCGGAGTACCGGGCGGCAACTTCCCGGCCACCACGTTCGGCGACTTCTACGCCGCGGGCACGGAGGCCTTCGCATGCCGCTGCAACGGCGACAGCCGCTGGGGCGACTACTCGGGCACCGCGCGCGACCCGAGCAACCCCAAGGACGTCTGGACGGTCCAGCAGATCGGAGCCACCGGCAACACCGGGATCTTCGGCGGCGACTGGGGCACCGCGATGGACCGCGTCACGCTGTCCCCGCCGACCGTCACGAGCGTCACCCCGAACCACGCCCCCGAACTGGCCCAGTGCGTGAACACCGTGACCGTGCGCGGCACCGAGTTCCCGACGAGCGGCACCACCGTCCGCTTCGGCTCCGCGGCGGCCGCGAACGTGAACGTCATCGGACCGGAGGAACTGACCGCGCAAGTGCCCCCGCAGGCACGCGGCACGGTGGACGTCACCGTGACCACGCCCAACGGCACCAGCCCGATCACCGCCGCCGACCGGTTCACGTACGACCCGGACGCGACCGCGCCGACCGTCACGGCGAGCATCTCGCCCGCACCGAACGGCGCCGGCTGGAACACCACCAGCCCTGCCACCGTCACCATCAGCGCCGCTGACGGTTCCTGCGGCTCCGGCATCCAGAAGATCACCTACAGCGCGAGCGGCGCCCAGCCCATCGGATCCACCGACGTGTCCGGCGGGGGCGCCTCCGTTCCGATCACGACGAACGGCGTGACCACGGTGACGTACGCCGCCACCGACAACGCCGGGAACACCTCCGCGCCGCAGACGATCACGGTGCGGCTCGACACGGTGGCGCCGTCGATCACCATCGTCCGCCCGGCGGCCGGCACCTACCTGTACCGCCAGTCGGTCACCGCGTCCTACGCGTGTACGGACGCCACCTCCGGAGTGGCGAGCTGCACCGGCACGGTGGCGAACGGCAGCCCGGTCGACACCTCGACGCTGGGCTCGCACACGTTCACCGTCAACGCCAAGGACGTCGCAACGAACCCGTCCACCAAGAGCGTCACGTACACCGTCGCCTACCGGATCTGCCTGCTCTACGACCCGAACCGGCCGGTCCGCCTGCTCGGCCAGGTCGTGATCTCCCTGCGGATCTGCGACGCGAACGGCAACAACCTCTCCGGCCCCGGCATCACGGTGACGGCCACCCGGATCACCGGCCCCGTCACGAGGACGGTCGGCGCCCGGATGCTCTACAGCTCGCTGAGCTCCGGCTACAGCCTTCCCGTCAGCACGCGGGGGCTGCCGAACGGCAACTACAACCTCGAGTTCACCATCAGCGGAGCGGACACCACGACCCACGTGGCGCCCTTCACCCTGCGCTGAGCCCCGGTTCCCATCGGCCCGGCCCCGGACTCGCGGGCCGGGCCGATGCGCGTCAGGGCTTGCGGGCCAGGAGCAGCCGCCAGCGGGGGGTTCCGTCGTCCTGTCGGCCGAAGGGCTCCAGCGGGAGGGTCTCCACCGTGAAGCCGGCCGCGCGGAGGTCGGCCCGGACGCCGCCCAGCGGGAAGGTGCGGTAGTACATGACGAACGGCGGCCGCCACACGGCGTTGCGCACCCGCATCGCGGCGTCGAAGCCCGCCACCGCCCACCACACCGGGGAGGTCGGCGGGATCGGCGCCCCGATCGGGAAGGCGAAGACGCCGCCCGGGCGCAGCGCGGCGTGGACGCCGGCGAAGAGGGCGGGCCGCTCGGCCGGCAGGAAGTGCCCGAAGGCCCCGAAGCTGACGGCCAGGTCGTACGAGCCGGCCAGCTCGGGCGGCAGCGCCCGCGCGTCGGCCCGTACGAGGTCGATGCGCTCGTCGGGGTGCGCCCGCGCGGCCTCGGCCAGCATGCCCGCGCTCAGATCCACCCCGGTCACCCGGTCCCGGCACAGCCGCCGCAGCATCCCCAGCCCCGCGCCGGTCCCGCAGCACACGTCCAGCCCGTCCCCGAAGGAGCCTTCGTACTGGGCGAGCGTCTCCTCGACCGCGTCGAGCATGCGGTCCGGGGTGCGGAACGGGGTCTGGTCGAACTTGGGCGAGAGCAGGTCGTACCCGCGCTCGACGGACGAGAGGGCCTGCACGGCGAGCTCGCGGACGGTCGGTCCCTGGGAAGTGAACACGAGCCCAGCCTAATGACACGGCCCCGGCCAGGTGGGGGACGCAGGCGACGGCGGCCGCGGTGGCTCCCCCTCCGGGCCACCGCGACCGCCGTCCTTGTTGTGCTCCCCCGTCGGTCCCCCCGTGACCTCCGTCGGGACCCCGTATCCCCCGTGGTCCCTCCGTTGGTCCCGGTCCCCCGTATCCCCCGTGGGACCGTCCCCCCGTCCCCCGTATCCCCCGTGGGACGTTCTACGGACGCGGGCCGGACGCGTGGTTGTCCAGCGTCACGATCTCCTCGTCCGAAGCCTTCTTGTCGAGCGGTTTGATCTCGATGCCGGAGGCGTGATTGTCCATCGGCGTGATGTCGACGCCCGGTGCAAGGCTGTCGTCGAGCGGCTTGATCTCGATGCCGGACGCGTGGTTGTCCATCGGCTTGATGTCGCCGTCGTTCGGCAGGATGTTCTCGTTCGTCGTCATCGGTTCTCCTGATGGATGGGTCGGGCCCGTTCGGCGATTCCCCCGCGGACCGCCGAACGGGCGGTCCTCCAGCCGACTCTCACGCCCCCCGACGCGGTGAGTCGATGTACCTATCGTGGCGGGCGGCGATAAACGAACGATGAATGCCTCGTTCATCCGCCGATCGGTGCAGCTCAGGCCGCTATCTCGGAAGCCAGCAGGGCCTGGACCTCGGCCAGTTCGGCCGACTTCAGCTGCTTGAAGACGACCTCGGCATCCCGCCAGCACACCCGCGCCCGGTCCCGCTGCCCCAGCCGGCGCAGCGCCTTGCCCAGCACCGTCAGCACGGTCGCCCGCCGCCACTCCCCGCCGATGCCGCGCAGCGCGATGGCCTGCTCGGCGTGCGCGGCGGCCAGCGTGGGCCGGTGCGCGGCCAGGTGGGCCACGGCGAGCCGGAAGTGCGTCACGCCCTCCCACAGCGGCTGCCGGTTGTCGTGGAACAGCGAGAGCGCCTCGGTGAGCTGCGTCTGCGCCTCACCGAGCCGGCCGGCCTGGGTGAGGGCGATGCCGAGCGCGTAGCGGCCATTGGCCAGGCGCAGGGTCAGGCCCATCCGGTCGTATATGGCGATGCCCTGCTCGGCGAGGTCGATGGCGCTCGTCAGCCGGCCCAGTTCGACGTGGATCCGGGAGAGGTTGCACAGCGCGCTGGCCTCGCCGATGTGGTTGCCGTCGGCGCGGAAGTTCTCGATGGCCTCCAGCAGGTACCGCTCGCCGTCGGCGTGCCGGCCCTGGTAGAGGGCGATGATCCCGCGGTCGTTGGGCGCCCAGCAGCTGGGCAGCGGGTCGCCGGCCTCGCGGGCCAGGACCATCGCCTGCCGGGCCTCGTCGTCGGCCTCGTCGAACCGGCCCGCGACCAGGTGGACGTTGGTGAGCGTGGTCCGGGCCCGGCCCTCCGCGTGCGGGTCCTTCGCGGCGTGCGCGGCGTCGCGCAGGGCCATGGCGGCGGACTCGTACTGCTTGGAGTTGGCCCCCGACTCGGCGAGGTCCTTGGCCGCCCACAGCAGGTCCACGGCCCGGCGCAGCACGTCCGCCTGCCCGGTCGAGCGCACGGAGGCCTGCCGCACGCACGCCAGCAGCGGGTCCGCCTCGGCGTAGAGCCAGTCCAGGGCGGCGCGCGGCTCGGCGAAGCACAGGCCGGGGTAGCGGGTGGCGGACAGGTGCGCGGGGAGCCGGTCGCCGGGGCGCTCCACCGCGTACACCGCGGAGGCGGTGGCGAGGTAGAAGTCCAGCAGCCGGTCCAGGGCGGCGTCCCGCCCGCTCGGCGGCTGCTCGTCGCGGTCCGCGCAGGCGCGGGCGTAGAGGCGTACGAGGTCGTGGAAGCGGTAGCGGCCGGGCGCGGCCGATTCGAGGAGGGAGCAGTCCACTAAGGCTTCGAGGAGGTCCTCGGTGTCGTGCTCGGGCCGGTCGAGTACGGCGGCTGCCGCGGCCAGCGAGATGTCGGGGCCGTCGGCGAGGCCGAGGAGGCGGAACGCGCGCTGCTGGGCGGGCTCGAGCTGGCCGTAGCCGAGCTCGAAGGTGGCCTTGACGGCGAGGTCGCCGGCCTGGAGCTCGTCGAGGCGGCGGCGCTCGTCGGCGAGCTTCGCGGCGAGGACGGAGACGGTCCAGGTGCGGCGCGCGGCCAGCCGGGAGGCGGCGATGCGGATGGCGAGCGGCAGGAAGCCGCAGGCGCCGACCACGTCGAGGGCGGCCTGGCGCTCGGCGCCGACCCGCTCCGCGCCCACGATCAGGGTGAACAGCTGGAGGGCCTCCTCGGGGCTCATCACGTCGAGGTCGACGAGATGGGCCCCGGCGAGGCCCGCCATGCGGACCCGGCTGGTGACGAGGGCGGCGCAGCCCGCGGTGCCCGGCAGCAGCGGGCGGACCTGGGCGGCGTCGCGGGCGTTGTCGAGCAGGACCAGGACGCGGCGGCCGTCGAGCGTGGAGCGGTAGAGCGCGGCCCGCTCGGCGGCGGTGTCCGGGATGGCCGTGTCGGGGGTGCCGAGGGCGCGCAGGAACGAGCCGAGGACGGCGACGGGCTCGGCGGGCCGCGGCTCGGTGCCCTGGAGGTCGACGTAGAGCTGGCCGTCGGGGAAGTGCGGGCGGGCGGCGTGCGCGACGTGCACGGCGAGGGTGGTCTTGCCGACGCCGCCGATCCCGGCGAGCGCGGAGACGGCCATGACCTGGCTCCCGACGCCGGACAGGATCTCGCCGAGCTCGTTGACGAAGGTGGCGCGGCCGGTGAAGTCGGCGACGGTGGCGGGCAATTGGGCGGGCCTCACGTGTGCGGGCGCGGCGGCCGGGGCCGGGTCTTCGGCGCGGGCGAGTTCGGCGTCCGCGCGCAGGATGCGCTGCTGGAGCGCGGAGAGTTCGGGCCGGGGGTCGACGCCGAGTTCGTCGGCGAGGAGCCGGCGGGTGTCGGCGTACACGGCGAGGGCCTCGGCCTGCCGGCCGCTGCGGTACAGGGCGAGCATGAGGAGCTCGCGCAGGCGTTCCTGCAGCGGGTGCGCGGCGGTGAGGGCGGTCAGCTCGGAGACGGCCTCGGCATGGTGGCCGAGCTCGAGGTCGAGGTCGAGGCGGGTCTCGAGCAGCTGGAGGTGCCATTCGGCGAGCCGGGTGCGCTCGGTCTCGGCGTGCGGTCCGGGGACCCCGGCGAGCGGTTCGCCGTCCCACAGGTCGAGGGCGCGGGCGAGCAGCGTACGGGCGAGGGTGCGGTCGCCGGCGGTGCGGGCCCGGTCGGCGTCGGCGGCGAGGCTGCGGGCGACGCCGAGGTCGAGGGCGCCGGCGGGGGTGCGGATGGCGTAGCCGCCGGACTCGCTGACGAGCATGCCGGGCGCGAGGACCTTGCGCAGGCGGGAGGCGTACGTACGGATGGTGGCGAGGGCCTGCTGGGGCGGGTCCTCGCCCCAGATGGCGTCGATCAGCTCGGGCGCGGTGGCGGTACGGCCGCCGCGCAGCAGGAGCGCGGCGAGCAGGGCGCGCTGCTGGGGGGTGCCGGAGGGCAGCACCTCGCTGCCGCGCCAGGCGCGGATGGGCCCGAGGACGGCGAAGCGGGTGGCGGTGGGGGCGGGAGCGGGGTGCGCGTCGTCGGCGCCGGTCACGTCCGGGTCGGCGGGGGACGCGGCGCCCGGCGTGCGGGCCGAAGCGGCGGGCGCAGTACCGGCAGGGGCACCGCCCGCGGTGTCCGGCGCGTCGGCGGGACTGCCGGGCCGGATCCCCGCCGTGGCGTCCGGCGCGGCAGCGGAGTGGCGCCGGGCTGCCTCGGGGTGGTTCCGCTGGTGCGGGATGGCCGGTATGCCGTCCATCTGTCGTCCCCCCTGCCTTCCGTCGGTGTAAGGGCCAGTCTGCCCTGTGTTGCGCTTACCCGTCAGCCCGTGTCGGACCGATCGCTTCCCAATCGCCGTCCAAGTAGCTGACGGTTCGTCAGATTGACGCTACCGTGGGAGCCATGGAGACCTTCCCGAAGATCATCTCGGTGGACGACCACACGGTTGAGCCTCCCCACGTCTGGCGGGACCGGCTCCCGTCCAAATACCAGGACACCGGCCCCCGGATCGTCCGCGCCCCCTTGAAGGAAATGACCTTCCTCGGCGGCAAGTTCGCCCCCGTGATGGGCGCCAGGGGAGACGACGGTCCGATCGGCGACTGGTGGGTCTACGAAGACCTGCACCGCCCCCTCACCCGGCTCGATACCGCCGTCGGCTACGACCGCGACGAGATCAAGCTGGAGGTGATCACGTACGAGCAGATGCGCCCGGGGTCCTTCTCGGTTCCCGAACGCCTCGCGGACATGGACGTCAACCACGTCCAGTCGGCGCTCTGCTTCCCGACTTTCCCGCGCTTCTGCGGCCAGACCTTCACCGAAGCCAAGGACCGCGAGCTCGGCCTGCTCGGCGTACGGGCCTACAACGACTGGATGGTGGAGGAGTGGTGCGGCCCGGACGCCCGCGGCCGCCTGATCCCCCTCACCCTCATCCCGCTGTGGGACGCCCGGCTGGCCGCCGCCGAGGTCCGCCGCAACGCGGCGCGCGGCGTGCGCGCGGTCGCCTTCTCCGAGATACCCCCGCACCTGGGGCTGCCCTCCGTCCACACCGACGAGTGGGACCCCTTCCTCGAGGCGTGCAACGAGACCGGCACGGTCATCGCCATGCACATCGGCTCCTCGTCGCGCATGCCGTCCACCTCGGCGGACGCGCCGCCCGCCGTCGGCTCCACCATCACCTTCGCCAACTGCTGCTTCTCGATGGTCGACTGGCTGATGAGCGGCAAGTTCGAACGCTTCCCGAACCTCAAGATCATGTACGCGGAGGGCCAGATCGGCTGGATCCCGTACATCCTGGAACGCGCGAACGTGGTCTGGGAGGAGAACCGCGCCTGGGGCGGCGTCGCGGAGAAGGTGCTGCGCCCGCCGTCGGAGCTCTTCGCGGAGCACGTCTTCGGATGTTTCTTCGACGACCCCTTCGGGCTGAAGAACCTGGAGTCGATCGGCGTGGCCAACGTCCTCTACGAGACGGACTACCCCCACTCGGACTCGACCTGGCCGAAGTCGCGGGAGGTGGGAGAGGCCCAGATGTCCCACCTCGCGCCGGACGTGGTGGACCGCATCGTGCGCGGCAACGCGATCGACCTCCTCGGCCTGACGCCGGAAGGCCTGTGGGCGGGCGCGTAAGCGGGAGCGTGGGCGGGCGCGTGGGCGGGCGCGTTGGCGGGAGCCCGGGGGTCCCCTTGCGGCGAAGGCGAACATCAAGGCATGCTTCGCCGGAGCAAAGTAGGAGGGGCGGTGGCGGTGGACAAGCGGACCGTGGTGACCGGGGTGTTGTGCGCGGTGGCGGCGCTGGGCGCGTCCGCTGCCATGACGAAGGTGGTGCCGGCTTCGGAGGGCGGTTCGGCCCCGCACGTCAAGGCAGCGGCCCCGGCCAAGCCTTCACCGAGCCCGTCTTCACGATCGCAAGCGGCGAAGCAGCCGCAGTTGAACACCTCGGGCACGCCCCGGCCCGGCAGCCCCGCCGCCTTCACCGGGGCCCTGTTCGAAGGCGGCGTGCAGGGGGACCACTTCTGCACCGCCACCGTGGTGCACAGCCCGGGGAAGAACCTGATCGTCACCGCCGGGCACTGTCTGCTCGCCGGGAAGGCCGGCGACGGGGGCGCGATCTTCGCACCCGCGTACGCGAACGGCGGAGCCCCGTACGGCGCTTGGACGATCGAGGAGGTCTTCGAGGACCCCCGCTGGGCCGAGGGCACGGACGACGACTACGACCTCGCCTTCGCCCGCCTCGCCCCGGACGCCGCCGGCCGCAACATCGAGGACGTCACGGGCGCGGCCACCCTGGACACCACGGGCCGCACGGGCGAGGAGATCACCGTCACCGGCTACCCGGCGGACCGCAAGGTACCGCGCACGTGCACGGCGTCGGCGATCCGCGAGACCGAGGCGGAGCAGCGCTTCGACTGCGCGGACTTCCCGGGCGGCACGAGCGGCAGCGCCTGGCTCGCGAAGGACGGCAAGATCATCGGGATCCTGACGGGCGGCGACACGGACGACGTGTCGACGAGCACGATCCTGGGCGAGTACGCGGCGACGCTGTACGCGAAGGCGACCTCCGCGGCCCGGTGAGCCGCGGCGGCCGGCTCAGGGGCGCTCGCCGAGCACGTCGAGGTAGTGCGCGTTGTACATGAAGCCCAGGACGTTGCCGAACGGGTCGACCACCGAGGCGGTGACGAAGCCCGGACCGCGCTCCGTGGGCGGCTCGTACTGCTTCGCGCCCAGGGACAGCAGCTTCTCGAGCGTCGCGTCGACGTCGTCGACGTGCCAGTACACGACGGCCCCGCCCGGCTCGGCCGGCGCGCCGGGGGGCGCGTAGCGGCGGTCGATCAGCCCGAGCTCGTGCTGGTAGTCGCCGAGCCGGAACTCGGCGTACCCCGGCCGCTCGAAGTAGGGGGCGGTGCCGAGGAGTTCGGTGTACCAGGCCTTGGCCGCGTCCAGATCGGCGGCCCAGAAACTGACGGTGGTCAGACCTCGCAACATGGACGCTCCTCGGCTGCTCGGGCCGTTGTCGATGGCAGTGCCAGGACTCTAGACACCAAGTGGGTCGGTTCCCGTCCTCTTCGGCGGGATGTCGCGAGGCTCTTGCGACGTCAGCCCATCAGCCCGAGGTGGACCGGCTCGGCCGGCGCGTCGGCCAGCAGCTCCGCGAGCCGCGGCGGCCACAGCGGCTCCCCGAGCGAGGCCAGGGCCTGCTGCGACAGCCAGCGCCAGTGCGCGTCGGGCGACTCGGGGACGGGATCGCGGCGCGGGCCGGTGGTGACGTAGATGTGCTCGTGCTGGCGTACGGGGATCCCCTCGTGGGTGAAGTCGTGCTCCCAGGTGCACAGCAGCCGCTGCGGCTCGAGGTCGGTCCACCCGGTCTCCTCCCGCAACTCCCGCCGCACGCACTCCTCGGGAGTCTCCCCGGGATCGATCCCCCCACCGGGCGGCAGCCAGTGGATCCCGACCTCGATGTTGTTCTCGCGGAAGAGGAACACCGAACCGGTCGGAGAGAGGATCACAATGCGGGCTGCCTGCCTGGGAGTTCTCATCAGATCAGCGTACGACGGGGGAGGGGGCGGGTCGATGGGATTGGGGGGTCGGAACGGTTGGCCGGGGTGCGGGGGGCGGGGTCCGTGTGCTCGGGCTCGGTGGTCCTGGTGGGCTGGGTGCGGATGGATGGGGGCTGCCGGTCAGGATCTCTGATGGGCCCTTATCGGAACATGAACCCCCAAGCCCCCACCCCCGCCCCGGTCAGCCCCTCCGCCCCTCACCCCCGCAGTGCGAACGACGCCCGGTCCCGCCATGCCGTGCCGTCGTGGACCATGAGGTCGACCGACGAGACGCGGGTCGTGAGGGGGAGCGAGCGTGTCAGGTCGGCTTCGATCTCGGCCAGTACGTCCGCCTCCTGGCGCTGCGCGACCGTCAGGTGCGGGATGACGTCCGGGAACCGGCCCCCGTACGGCTGGGCTTGCGGCCAGCGGGCGGTGATTGCCCGGGTGAGCAGCCGCAGCTCCGTGTCCGGCTCGGGGGCCAGGTACAGCACCTCCGGGAAGCGGCGGCTCTCGGCGAACCGGACGTCGAAGGCCCGGTGCGCGCCCACGGTTTCGGTGAGAGCCGCGTGGACGGCGGCGTCGATGAGCCGCTCCTCGAGGAACGGGAAGAGCACCGTCACGTGTGCCGGGATCCCGGCGGCGGCCGACGGGTCCAGCCGTTCGCGCCATGCGCGAACGGCTGGTTCGGCTTCGGGGACTTTCACGATGAGGCCCGTCTGGCCTGCCTCGTACTGGCCGGTGTCATGCGTGGTGTCGGTTGCCATGACACCGGATGGTGCCATCCGGCGCCCGCCCCCCTCACCCCGCCTGCAGGGCCAGTGTCGGCGACAGGCGGGCTGCGCGGACTGCCGGGTAGAGGCCTGCCAGGGTGCCGATCGCCAGGGTCGAGGCGAAGCCGCCCGTCACCGCCCAGAGGGGGACCACCCAGGGGAGGTCGCCCGCGCGGGCGTAGGCCGCCGTGGCCGCCGCGCCGAGGGCGATGCCCGCCAGGCCGCCGAGGCCCGACAGAAGCAGGGACTCCGTGACGAACTGGATGCGCACCTGGCCCTTGGTCGCGCCCAGCGAGCGGCGCAGGCCGATCTCGTGGCGGCGCTCCAGGACCGAGATGATCATGGTGTTCGCGACGCCGACCCCGCCCACCAGCAGGGCGATCCCGCCCAGGCCGAGCAGGAGCGTGCTGAAGGCGCCCTCCGTGGCCGCCTTCGCCTGAAGCGCCGCCGACGGGTCCGTCACCGAGACCGTGCTCGGGGACTGCGGGTTGGCCGTCGGGGCGATCAGGCTGCGGACCGCCGCCACGCGGTCGTCCGCCGAGCGCTCGTACACCGCCGTCGGGTGGCCGTCGAAGCCGAGCAGCTGCTCCGCCGCCTCCCAGCCGATCAGCGCCGAGCGCTCGATCTCCGGGGCCAGCGGGATCGGGTCCAGGATGCCGATGACCGTGAAGTACCGGCCGCCGATGAACACCTGCTGCCCCGGCTCGGTGATGCCCAGCCGCTCCGCCGAGACGTTCCCGAGCACCACCGACGGGTAGCGTCCGGTGGCCCCGTTCAGCCAGGTCCCCTTCTGCATCCGGGCGCGCAGCACCTCCGGCAGGTCGTCCTTCGTCGCCTTGAGGCCGATCCCGCCCGTCTCCTCCTTCGGGATGTTCTCCGATCGCCGTACGGACTGCGCGACGTCGCCCGTCGTACCCACCGATTCGACCCCCTCGATACGGGAGATCATGCCCGGGGCCTCCTTCGGCAGCTTCGTCTCCTGCCCCGAGAACATCGACTGGCCCGGCGTCGCCACCAGCATGTTCGTGCCCAGCTTGTCGAGCTCCCGCAGGAGCTTGGCCTGGCTGGACGAGGACACCCCGACCACCGCGATCATCGTCGCGATGCCGATCGCGATCCCGAGCGCGGACAGGAACACCCGCATCGGGCGCGAGCGCAGCCCCGCCGAGCCGACGTGCAGGACGTCCCGGGGGCCGAGGCGGGACGGGGTCAGCTTCCTGGAGGCCCTCATCGTGTTCCCGCCCCCGCCGTGTTCCATGCGTCCGCCACGATCTCCCCGTCCCGGATCCGCACCTGCCGCGGCAGGCTCGCCGCGATCTCCTGGTCGTGGGTGATCACGGCGATGGTGGCCCCGTCCCCGTTCAGCTCGTGCAGCAGCTCCATCACCGACTGCCCCGACGCCGAGTCCAGTGCGCCCGTCGGCTCGTCGGCCAGCAGCAGGTCCGGTGCGCCGGCCACCGCCCGGGCGATCGCCACGCGCTGCTTCTGCCCGCCCGACAGTTCGTGCGGCCGGTGCTCCGTCCGGTCCCCGAGGCCGACCCGCTCCAGCGCCCGCGCCGCCCGGCGGCCGCGCTCGGCGCGCGAGAGGCCGGAGTACAGCAGGCCCTCGGCGACGTTCGCCTGCGCGCTGATGCCCGGTACGAGGTGGAAGGACTGGAAGACGAAGCCGACATGGCGTGAGCGCAGCGCCGACAGGGCGCGGTCGGAGAGGGTCGCGATGTCGTGCCCCGCGATGGCGACCGCGCCGGCGCTCGGGCGGTCGAGGGTGCCGACGATGTGCAGCAGGGTGGACTTCCCGGAGCCGGACGGGCCGACGATGGCGAGGAGCTCGCCGTTCAGGACGGTGAGGTCCACCCCGCGCAGGGCCTTGACCCCGCCGGGGTACTCCTTGGTGACGCCCGCCAGCTCCACGACGGCGCGGGCGTGCCGGTTCTCTGCAGTGGCCGCTGTCGTCGTCACTGCTTCGGGATCCCCACCTGCATGCCCTCCTCGAGGGCGTCCCCCTTGACCTCGACGCGGCCCTGCCCGAACATGCCGAGCTCGACCGGGACGTCACGGACCGCGCCGTTCTCGACGACCTGCACGCCGAAGCCCCCGCCGGACAGGGCGAGGAGTGCGTTGACCGGTACGGAGAGCACGCCCTTGCGGGTTTCGCCGGTCAGCCGGATCGACACCGGGGACTGGTCCGGGCCCTTGATCTCGGAGGCGTTGTCGAGGGAGACGCTCACCTCGACCTTCGGCTTCCCACCGCCGCCGCCGCCCCCGCCGCCCCCGCCGCCTCCGGGCCCGCCCCCGCCGCCGTTCGGGTCGTCCGGGTTGGCCGTGCTGCCCACCGAGTCGATCTTCCCGGTCGCCGCGGCGCCGCCCGGCAGGTTCACGGTCACCTTGTCGCCGGTCTTCGCCACGCCCGCCTTGGCCACATCCAACTGGAACCGGACCATCCGTTCGGTTCCGGTCAGGGTCAACACCGGTTTGCCCGGCGCCGGCTCGTCGCCGACCGCCGTGTCGTTCTTCTGCACCCGCTGCGGTCCGGCCGCGAAGGCGATGTCGTCCTTGCCGACCTCGCCCGTCTCCGCCGCCTTGTGCGCCTTCTGCCAGCGCTTGACCGCCGTCGCCGTGCCCGCCGTGAAGGTGCCGTCCTGCGGGTCGAGCCCGGTGCCGTACCCGAGGGCCTGGAGGTTCCGCTTGAGCTGTTTGACGTCCTCGCCCTTGTCCCCGGTCTTCATCGGCCGGTACACGGGCGTGCTCCCGTACATGAGCCGCACCGGCTTGCCGTTGACCTCGTACAGCTTCCCGTCCCGCTCGATCGCCGTGCCGGCGCCCGCCACCCAGGTCAGCACCCCGGGGCCGCCCGCGGCGAGCTTGCGCTCCTGGGCGTAGCCGAGGGTGCCCTCGACCGTGAGCCCGGAGCTGAGGTCCCCGCGCGTCACCGGAGCCGTCTGCTGCGGCAGCCCGTCGGTGCGCCGGTCCTTCGAACCGCCCGAGTCCCCCCGCGGCTGGGCCGTCACCGCGTACCCGCCACCCGAGACGGCGAGTACGACGGCCAGCGAGCCCAGCAGCCACTTGCCGCGCCGCCTCACGCGGCTTCGCACTTCTTCTGGGCCTCCTCGAAGGCCTTCTCCTGACCCTCGGGGATCTTGGTCGCGCTCATCGCGCTCCCGTTGAAGGTCGGGTCCGGGACATCGACGCCGTTGTCCCGCATGCACTTGGCCCACTTCAGGGCCTTGTCCTTGTCCTCCTGCGACATCTGGCCCGTCCCCGGGGCCTGCAGCCCGCACGCCTCGAAGGCCTTCTTCAGCGCCTCCGGGTCCTCGCTGCCCGAGCCGAGCGTCATGCCGCGCGGGTCCTGGCCGGGCTCCGGGTCGGGCGCATCGATGCCGTGCTCGCGCAGACACTTGCGCGTCTTGAGCGCCTTGTCGGCGTCGGCGCCGCTGGTCGTGCCGTTACCGCCGCCGCTCGAAGCGCTGTTCTTGCTGGAGCCGTCCTTCTTTCCGTCCTTCCCGTCCTTCCCGTCCGAACCGACACCGCCCGTGCACGCGGTGACGAAGAGGGTCAGCCCGGTGAGGGCCGCGGCCGTGGTCATGGTCATGGATCGATTCATGCGGCCGACCCTGTACCCAAGGCGGGTTTCGCTTCTCTCTCCGATCTTGCTTATGACGAGGAAATACGAGATTCCGGTAAAGAGGGCGGCATGCGAGTTCTGGTGGTGGAGGACGAGGAATTCCTCCGGGAGATGATCGCCGACGGTCTGCGCCGCGACGCGCTGGCCGTCGACGAGGCGGGCGACGGCCTCGAGGCCCTGCGGCGCCTGCGCCTCGGCGAGTACGACGTCCTCGTCCTCGACCGCGACCTGCCCGGCCTGCACGGCGACGAGGTCTGCCGGCAGGTGGTGCGCGAGCGGCTGTTGACCCGCGTCCTGATGCTGACCGCTTCCGGGACCGTACGGGACCGGGTCGAGGGGCTCGGCCTCGGCGCCGACGACTACCTCACCAAGCCCTTCGCGTACGACGAGCTCCTCGCCCGCGTCCTGGCACTGGGCCGGCGGGCCCGGCCGGCCCTGCCGCCGGTGCTGGAGCGCTGCGGGATCGCCGTCGACACGGCCCGCCGGAGCGCGACCCGCGACGGGCACCGGCTCGCGCTGTCGCGGAAGGAGTTCGCCGTGCTGGAGGCGCTGCTGCGGGCCGAGGGCGCCGTGCTCGGCAACGACGACCTGATCGAGCAGGTGTGGGAGGAGGACACCTCGTACAGCACGAATGCCGTACGGGTGACCCTCAGCAAGCTGCGGGCCAAGCTGGGCGAGCCGCCGCTGATCGAGACCGTGCCCGGCGCGGGCTACCGGATCGCGGGTCCGGCGAAAAGTCCGGCGACGGGTCCGGCCACTGGCGGGTCCGCCGATCCGATCACCGATCCGCGATGAGAGCAGTGCTCCATTCCGAGCGCGCCCGTCTCACCGCGCTCTACGGCTCGCTGCTCGTCCTCGCCGGCGGCGGCCTGATCGCCCTGATCAACATCCTGCTGCGGGGCGGCCTCTACACCCGCATCAGCGGAGCCGTCACCACCGCCGTCCCCGGCACCGCGTTCGAACGCGCCGCCGTCGAAGGCCAACTGCTCCCCGCCGTCCCCGCCCAGCGGCTCCCGCCCGGCGCCGCCACGCCCACCCAGGAGCAGCTCCGGACGTGGGCCGCCACCCGCAACCTCTCCACCGCCGTCGAGTCCGCCACCCTCCACGAGCTGCTGATCGTCTCGCTCATCGCCCTCGCCGTGTTCGCCGTACCGTCGATCTGGCTGGCCTGGTGGATGGCGGGCCGCGTGCTGCGCCCCGTCGGCGTCATCACCGAGACGGCCCGCCGCCTTTCGGGGGAGAACCTGCACGAGCGGATCGGCCTCGAGGCCCCGCCCGGCGAGCTCAAGCGGCTGGCCGACACCTTCGACGGCATGCTCGACCGGATGGAGAGCCTGGTGGGCGCGCAGCGCCGGTTCGCCGCCAACGCCGCCCACGAGCTGCGCACCCCGCTCGCCGTCCAGCGGGCGGCCGCCGAGATCGGGCTGGCCGGGGACCCGCCGCCGCAGAAGGTGGCCCGGATCCGCTCCAAGCTGATCGGCGTCGCCGACTCCAGCGAGCACCTCATCGAGTCGCTGCTGCTGCTCGCGGTATCGGAGGAGGGCCTGGAGGCCACCGCCCCGGTGGACCTGGCGGCCCTGGTCGAGACCGAACTCACCGAGGCGGCCCGGGCCGAGCCGGAGCCCGTCCCGGCCGCCGCCCCGGGCGCCGGGCGGCCCGTCGTCGTGCGGCCCGTCGTCGTACGGGACCTCGCGGCGTTGACCGTGACCGGTGACCGGGCGCTGCTGGGCCATCTGGTGCGGAATCTGCTCGGCAACGCCGTACGGCACAACCGGCCGGGCGGCCGGATCGGCGTGTCGACCTGCGCCGACGGGGAGCTGACGGTGTCCAACACCGGTCCGGTGATCGAACCCGCCGACGTACCGCGGCTGCTGGAGCCCTTCCGGCGGCGGGCCGAGCGGCAGCACACGACGGGGGAGGGCGCGGGCCTCGGGCTCTCCATCGTGGCCTCGATCGCGCGGGCGCACGGCGCGAAGCTGGTGGCACGGGCCAATCCCGCTCCGGACGGCGGACTGACCGTCAGGGTCCGCTTTCCGGTGGGACCCGCGCCGCTCCGGCCGCCGCCTGAAGAGTCCTGAATGATCCCATGTGTACCGTCGGAGGCATGAGCAAGCACCCCCGCGCCCGCTCCCGCAGTCCCCGCACGTCCCGCACCGTCCGCTCGCCCCGACGGGTCGCCGTCGCCGCCGCCCTGGGCCTGTTGGCCTTCGGGGCGGGATGGGCGTACACGGCCCAGGACGACAACTCCGGCGCCACGGCCCAGGCCCGGACCGGCGACCGCCCGGGGGAAGCGGCCGGTACCGGCGCCAACAAGCCCAGCAACCCCACCAGCCCCGCAGGCGTACCCCGCGCCACCCGCGGCGTACGCGGCGCCCCCGGAGCGCAGGCAGCCTCCGGCGCCCCAGGCGCCCCAGGCGCCCCAGGCGCACCCGCAGCCCCGGACGGCCCCGCCCAAGGCCTGGCCGACGTCAGCGACGAGACGCTGGCCAGGATCCCGGCCACCGCCCGCCAGCTCCTCCTCGTCGCCGGCAAGGCGAGGGACTCCTCGGAGTCGACGGCGACTCTCTACACCCGGCCGGCGGCCGGCGCCGACTGGGTCCGGGCCACCGAGAGCTGGCCCGCGCACAACGGCGCCGGCGGCTGGAACTCAGCCGAACGCGAGGACGGGGACCTCACCACCCCCGTGGGCGTGTTCACCCTGAGCGACGCCGGGGGTCTGCTGGAGAAGCCGCCGGGCACGAAGTTCCCGTACGACCGCAACCGGCTCTTCGTCCCCACCGGCCGGGGCGTGAACGGCGAATCCCTCACGGGCGCGTTCGAATACGTCATCGCGATCGACTACAACCGCCGGACGGGGGTCTCCCCGCTGGACCTGTTCAAGCCGGAGGGCGAGGACAAGGGCGGCGGCATCTGGCTCCACGTCGACCACAACGGCCCCTCGCAGGGCTGCATCGGCATCTCGAAGCAGGCCATGAAGAAGCTCCTGACCACCCTGGACCCGGCGGCGAAGCCGGTCATCGTGATGGGACCGGCCGGCTTCTGACCGGCCGGTGTCCGACTGACCGGCCTCCGGCCGGCCGGCGTCAGACCGTCGCGCCGGCCGGTTCCCGACCGGTCGGCGCGGCGACCGCCCGCCGCCCCCGCAGCAGCAGCCCGATGTACGCCAGGTCGAAGACGCTGCACATGATGCCGAGCCCGAGAATGAACGGCGAGTCCTCGACGACCCCGAAGAGCAGGGTCGGGGCGAGCGTCCCCAGCCATTTGGCGACGGCGATGACGAGGGACTGCCCGCGCGGCCCGCGCCGGTCGGCGTAGAGGGCGATGAACAGCCCGGACATCAGCAGGTTCTGCAAGAACGCCGAGTACCGGCTCGCGTCGTGCGTCCCGAAGTGCGCGAGGAACAGCCACTGCACGGCGAAACCGGTGCCGAACACGAGTGCGCTCCATGCCGCGAAGAGCGGCCGCGTCACGAACTCGGGCAGCTCGGCCCGCCCGAAGCGCAGGTACGTCCAGATGATCGCAATGTCGGCGACCGCCCACACGACGTTGACGATCCCCTGAGCGGAGACCCTGCTCATGAACTCGCCCGCAGCGTAGGTCGCCTCCCACGCGAAGTTCAGCGCGAGTGCGGCCACCGGCATCGCATACGTCCGGTCCCGCAGCCCGACCCGGATCGCCTCGACGTACACGACGGTCCACGCCACCCCGCTGACCAGCGTCAGAAAGAGATCCACACGCGGCACCCTAGCCAACGCGCCCCCGCCGGCACATCCCCCGCATACGGGCTACCCGGCGCGGGCGCTCCCCTGCGCCTCGTGCGCGGCCAGCCGCCGGTCCAGCTCGCGGTCCAGGGCCCGCTGCTCGGCGGTCGTCGGCGCGTAGCCATTCCATGCGTGCAGTGCCTCGCAGGCGCGCTCGGCCGATGCCGGAGGCATCCCGGCCGTACCGGCCGTCCCGGCGAGGCGAATGAGACAGGCGCGCAGCGACAGGCCCTCGGCGGCGGCCAGGGCTGTGAGTGCGGCCTTGGCTTCCGCGGGGACGCGGATGTCGGCATCCAGCATGGTCGGGCTCCTTCCCCTCGCTCCAGGGTACGGCTGCGCACCCGTCGAGTGGGTCGAACCCCTTGCCTGACGGTCCGTCAGCTACGACGATGGCCCCCGGCGCCGACGGGACGCGGAATCGGCAGCCGCAGGCGACAGGCGAAGCGGAGGCGGTGGCGGCATGGCGCGCGTGTTTGCGGAGGGCCGGCTGGTCTACGGGATGCAGCTCCCGATCCAGTCGCAGAGCACCATCTACGCCGAGCCCTGGGAGGCCTCGGCCACCGCCGTCGACCTGGCCGAGGTGGCCCGGGCCGCCGACCGGGCCGGCTTCGGGTACGTCGCCACCTGCGACCACGTGGCCATCCCGCGCCGCCTCGCCGGACCCATGAGCACCATCTGGTACGACCCGGTGGCCACCCTCGCCTTCCTCGCCGGGATCACCGAGCGCGTCCGGCTGCTGAGCCACGTCGCGATCCTGGGCCTGCGCCACCCGCTGCTCAGCGCCAAGCAGTACGCCACCCTCGACCACCTCTCGGGCGGCCGGCTGATCCTCGGCGTCGGCGCGGGCCACGTGCAGGAGGAGTTCGAGGTCCTCGGCGTCGACTTCACCCGCCGCGGGGCCGTCCTCGACGAGACCCTGGACGCGCTGCGCGCCGCCCTCGGGCCCGAGGAGTACCCGCAGTTCGAGGGCGAGCTGTTCTCCTTCAAGGACCTCGGCCAGCTGCCCCGCCCCGCCCAGGCCCGCGTCCCCGTCTGGGTCGGCGGCTCCTCGCCCGCCGCCGTGCGCCGGGCCGCCGTGCGCGGCGACGGCTGGCTCCCGCAGGGCGACCCGCGCGACAAGCTCCCCGCGCAGATCGCCCGGATCAAGGAGCTCCGCGCCGCGGCCGGGGTCGCGGACCCCATCGAGTTCGGCGCGATCACCGAGGCGCTGTACGTCGGCGAGCCCGGCTGGGACACCGGCCGCCGGACCCTCACCGGCAAGGCGGAGGCCCTCGCCGAGTCCCTCCGCGCGTACCGGGCGCTCGGCGTGGACCAGATCCAGGTCCGCTTCCGCAGCCGCGACCGCGCCGAACTGACCGACCAGATCACCGCTTTCGGGGCCGAGGTCGGCCCGCTTCTCAACGACTAGGAGTTCGGGCATGGGCAAGCTGGACGGGCGCGTCGTCGTCATCACCGGTGCGGCGCGCGGTCAGGGCGAGCAGGAGGCGCGCCTCTTCGCCGCCGAGGGCGCCAAGGTGCTCCTCGGCGACGTGCTGGACGAGCAGGGCGCCGCCGTCGCCAAGGAGATAGGCGAGGACCGCGCCCGGTACGTACGGATGGACGTGAGCCGGGAGGAGGACTGGGCGGCCGCCGTGGCCGCCGCCAAGGAGGCCTTCGGCCCGATCGACGGCCTGGTCAACAATGCGGGCATCCTGCGCTTCAACGAGCTGGTCTCGACCCCGCTGGAGGAGTTCCAGCAGCTGGTCCAGGTCAACCAGGTAGGCGCCTTCCTCGGCATCAAGACGGTCGCCCCCGAGATCGAGGCGGCCGGTGGCGGCACCATCGTCAACACCTCCTCGTACACCGGCCTGACGGGCATGGCGTTCGTCGGCTCGTACGCGGCGACCAAGGCGGCGATCGTCGGCCTGACCCGGGTGGCCGCGCTGGAGCTCGCCGCCAAGGGCATCCGGGTCAACGCGATGTGCCCGGGCGCCGTGGACACCCCGATGGCCAATCCCGGCCTGCTGGACCCGGCCAACATGAGCGACGAGGCGCGCGACGCGATGGCGGAGCTCTACCAGCGGGTCGTGCCGATGGGGCGGGTGGGCCGGCCCGACGAGGTCGCCAAGCTGGCCTTGTTCCTGAGCAGCGAGGACTCCTCGTACATCACCGGCCAGCCGTTCGTGATCGACGGCGGCTGGATGGCCGGCGTCAGCATCCTCTAGATCTCCCGCCGGATCTCCCGCCGGGCCGAGCTCATCTGATGGAGCGTCAGGTATTGACGCTCCCGCTCCCGCGGTGGAACAGTCGACTCATCAAATCTGACGACACGTCAGAAATCAAAGGACGGTGAACCCCCTTGGAATTCGGGCTCTTCGTGCAGGGATACGTGCCTGAGGCGCGGTCCAAGGTCGACCCCGAGGCAGAGCACAAGGCGCTGGTCGAGGAGACCGAGTACGTCATCCAGGCCGACAAGTCCGGCTTCAAGTACGCCTGGGCCTCCGAGCACCACTTCCTGGAGGAGTACTCGCACCTGTCGGCGAACGAGGTGTTCCTCGCCTACCTCGCCCACGCCACCGAGCGCATCCACCTCGGCTCCGGCATCTTCAACCCGCTCGCCCCCGTGAACCACCCGGTCAAGGTGGCCGAGAAGGTCACCATGCTCGACCACCTCTCCAAGGGCCGCTTCGAGTTCGGCACCGGCCGCGGCGCGGGCAGCCACGAGATCCTCGGATTCCTGCCCGGCATCACGGACATGAACGCCACCAAGGAGATCTGGGAAGAGACCATCGCCGAGTTCCCCAAGATGTTCCTCCAGGAGGAGTACGAGGGGTTCCAGGGCAAGCACTGGTCGCTGCCGCCGCGGAAGATCTTCCCCAAGCCGTACGGCAAGGCCCACCCGGCCATGTGGTACGCCGCCGGCTCCCCCTCCTCGTACGCGATGGCCGCGAAGAAGGGCCTCGGCGTCCTCGGGTTCAGCGTCCAGAAGGTCTCCGACATGGAGTGGGTGCTGGAGCAGTACAAGACGGCCATCCAGGAGGCCAAGGCCATCGGCGCGTTCGTCAACGACAACGTGATGGTCACCTCCACCGCGATATGCGCCGAGACGCACGACAAGGCGGTGGAGATCGCGGTCAACGCGAACATGAACCGCTTCCAGTCGCTCGTCTTCCGCTACCACGACACCTTCCCGCGGCCCGAGGCGATCCCGCAGTGGCCCGAGACGCTGCCCGAGTACAACGCGGAGATCATCGAGCTGCTGATCGCCGAGGAACTGCTGATCTGCGGCGACCCGTCCGAGGTGCTCGCACAGTGCAAGCGCTGGGAGCAGGCGGGCGCCGACCAGCTGTCGTTCGGCCTGCCGACCGGCGTCTCGTACGAGGACACGATGACCACCGTCAAGCTCATCGGCGAGCACGTGATCCCGAAGATCGACACGGACCCGGTCCACCGCACCACCCGCTTCCGCCAGGCCGTCTGACCCGGCGGGGGAACAGGGGCGACGTCTTCCCGGACCGACGCCCCGAACCAGCCCCGGCCGGGCGGCCACCGGCCGGGGCGCTGGGCTCCGCCCCGAACCCCCGCGCCTCAAACGCCGGCGGGGCTGGATTGGGCTGATCTGCGCTTGCGCCTGCCGTCCGGTGGGCTGGTTGCCGCGCAGCGGCAATTCCAGCCCCGCCGGCGTTTGAGGCGCGGGGTCTGGGGCGGAGCCCCAAGGTGACGGCGCGCGCCGCACCACGTACCGCAACGCAGAAGGGGACGTCATGCTCGACCACCTGATCAAGGGCGCCACCGTCGTGGACGGCACCGGCGCCCCCGCCCGCGTCGCAGACGTCGGCCTGCGCGACGGGCGGATCGCCGTCATCGGCGAACCGGGCGCGGTCACGGAGGAGGCCCGGACCGGCGAGGACGCGCACGGCCTCGTCCTGACCCCCGGCTTCGTCGACCCCCACACCCACTACGACGCCCAGCTGTTCTGGGACCCGTACGCGACGCCCTCCATGAACCACGGCGTCACCACCGTCGCCGGCGGCAACTGCGGGTTCACCCTGGCCCCGCTGCACCCCGACCGCCCCGAGGACGCCGACTACACCCGCCGCATGATGAGCAAGGTCGAGGGCATGGCCCTCAAAGCCCTCGAGGAAGGCGTCGACTGGACCTGGTCCGGCTTCGGCGAGTACCTCGACGCCCTCGAAGGGCGGATCGCCGTCAACGCCGGCTTCATGGTCGGCCACTGCGCACTGCGCCGGCACGTCATGGGCGCGGACGCCGTCGGCGGACAGCCCACCCCCGAGCAGATGCAGCAGATGCTCGACCTCTTCCACGACGCCATGAACGCCGGCGCCTGGGGCCTGTCCACCACCCAGTCCGCCACCCACTCCGACGGCGACGGCGCCCCCGTGGCCTCCCGCCACGCCAAGCCCGCCGAACTCATCGCGCTGTCGAAGGCCGTCGCAGAACACGAGGGCACCCAGCTCGAGGCCATCGTCGCGGGCTGCCTCGACCAGTTCGCCGACGAGGAGATCGACCTCTTCGTCGAGATGAGCGCCGCCGCCGGCCGCCCGCTGAACTGGAACGTCCTCACCATCGACGCCGCCGTCCCCGAACGGGTGCCGCGCCAGCTCGTACCGAGCGAGCGCGCCCGCAAGGCCGGCGGCCGCATCGTCGCGCTGACCATGCCGATCCTCACCCCCATGAACATGTCGCTCGGCACCTTCTGCGCCCTGAACCTGATCCCCGGCTGGGGCGAGATCCTCGGCCTGCCCGTGCCCGAGCGGATCGCGAAGCTGAGCGACGCCGACGTACGGGCCGAGATGCTGCGCCGCGCCGACAGCAAGGAGGCCGGGGTCTTCCGGCGCCTGGCCAACTTCGGCCGCTACGTCATCGGGGACACGTACAGCAAGGAGAACGAGGGCCTGTCCGGCCGCGTCGTGAACGACATCGCCGCCGAGCGCGGCCAAGACCCCTTCCGGTGCCTGGTCGAGATCTGCTCCCACGACGACCTGCGTACGGTGCTCTGGCCCATGCCGACCGACAACGACCCGGCCAGCTGGGCACTGCGCGCCGAGACCTGGCAGCACGAGGACGTCATGCTCGGCGGCTCCGACGCCGGCGCGCACCTGGACCGCATGTGCGGGGCCCCGTACACGACCCGCTTCCTCGGGGACTGCCTGCGCGGCCGCAAGCTGGTGCCGCTGGAGCAGGCGGTGAAGATGCTGACCGACGACCCGGCGCAGCTCTTCGGGCTGCGCGAACGCGGCCGCATCACCGAGGGGTTCCACGCGGACCTGGTGCTGTTCGACCCGGAGCGGATCGAGGCCGGTCCGGCGACCCTCGTGCACGACCTGCCCGGCGACAGCCCGCGGCTGGACGCCCGCGCGATCGGGATCGTGTCCGTACGCGTCAACGGCGTGGAGACCATCCGCGACGACCAGGTCACGGGGGCGATCCCCGGGATCGTGCTCCGCTCGGGCCGCGACACGAGGACGGTGAGCACCCGTTGAGCGAGCCCGTGCAGCAGAAGCTCTACATCGGCGGCGAGTGGGTGGAGCCGGCCGCCGGGCACTACGAGGTGGTCAACCCGGCGGACGAATCGGTGGTCGGGCTCGCGCCCGAGGCCTCGCGCGCCCAGGTCGAGGAAGCGGCGCGCGCGGCGGCGGAGGCCTTCGAGCGCTGGTCCCGTACGGCCCCCGAGGAGCGGGCGGCCGTCCTGGACCGGGCCGCGGACATCATGCAGCGCGAGTACGAGCCGTGGGCGGCCCTCGCCCGCGCCGAGACGGGCGCACCGACCGGCATCGCGCGCGGCATGCAGGTCGGGGTCGGGGTCGCCCGCTTCCGGCGGTACGCGAAGGGTGCCCTCGAACCGGTGGAACGCGGGCTGCCCCCGCAGGTCACCGAGGCCGGGCCGATGGGGAGGGCGAGCATCCTGGGGGCGCTGGAGGTGCGCCAGCCGGTCGGCGTGGTCACCTGCATCACCTCGTACAACAACCCGTGGGCGAACCCGGCGGGCAAGGTGGCCCCGGCCCTGGCCATGGGCAACACGGTGGTGGTGAAACCGGCCCCGCAGGATCCGCTGTCGGTGTTCAAGATGGCCGAGGCGCTGCACGAGGCGGGCGCCCCGGCCGGTGTGGTGAACGTGGTCTGCGGCGCCTCGGTCGAGGTCGGCGAGGCCGCGGTGGACTCCCCGTACGTGGACATGGTCTCGTTCACCGGTTCCACGGGCGTCGGGCAGCGCATCGCGGAGGTCTGCGGCCGCTCGATGAAGCGGCAGCTGATGGAGCTCGGCGGCAAGGGCGCGGCGGTCGTCTTCGAGGACGCCGACCTGGACGCGGCGGTGATGGGGATCGGCACCACCTTCTCCTTCTACTCCGGCCAGATCTGCACGGCCCCGACCCGGGTGATCGTGCACCGGTCGGTGTACGAGCAGCTGGTGGAGAAGCTGACCGGCTACCTGGCCTTCATGAAGGTCGGCGACCCGGCGGTGGCCGGCACCGTGGTGGGCCCGGTGATCTCGGCGGCGCACCGGGACCGGGTGGAGTCGTACGTCGAGTTGGGGAAGAAGGAGGGGGCGCGGATCGCCTACGGCGGCGAGCGGCCGGCGGTCGGGGACGGCCGCGGCTTCTACGTGGCGCCGACGCTGCTGGTGGACTGCACGAACGACATGCGGGTGGTCCGGGAGGAGATCTTCGGCCCGGTGGTCGTGGTCGTCCCGTTCGACGGCGGCGAGGAGGAGGCCGTGGCCCTGGCCAACGACAGCGACTTCGGCCTGCTGAGCTACGTGTGGTCCGGGGACGCGGCGCGCGGCTTCCGGGTGGCGCGCCGGCTGCGGGCGGGCGGGGTCGGCGTGAACACGATCGGCCGGAACATGGAGGCCCCGTTCGGCGGCTTCAAGCGCTCGGGCGTCGGCCGGGACGTGGGCTCGTACGCGCTGCACGCGTACAGCGAGATGCAGTCGATCGTCTGGGCGGGCTGAGCCGGACCGCCGGCGGCGGCGGGGGCGGGGGCGGGGCGGGAGCGGGGACGGGGCGGGCACGGGGCGGGCCGTGGAGCACGGACCGTCACCCCAAAGTGGAGGTGCCCGGTGACCGGGGGCAGGGGCGGGTCGTTCTGGACGGTATGAACGCCATGAAGCGCAGCCTTGCCGCCCTGGTCCTCTCCGGTGGCGCCCTCGCCCTGACCCCCGTCGCCGCCCACGCCGACGGGCCCACCCTCGGGGCGGCCGCCCCGCTCGCGCACCGCGTCGGCGACATCGCCAACCACCCGGGCCAGGCCGTACAGGACACGAAGACCGCGGTGGCCGTGACCACCTCCGCCGCCGGGTCCGCCACCAAGGCCACCGACACCTCGCTCTCCGGCGCGGGCACCGCCCTGCAGCGACTCCCGAAGGCCCCGGCGATCCGCTGACCCTCCACCCCGCCTAGGTACGGGTGACCAGCACCAGCGGGATCTCGCGGTCGGCCGCCGCCCGGTAGGCCGCGTACGAGGGCATCGCCGCCACCACCGCCGGCCACAGGCGGTCCGCCTCGGCCGGGGCGGCCCGGCGCGCGATCGCCGGGAAGGTCTCGGTCCCGACCTGGAGCGTGACGGCGGGATCGGCCGCCAGGTTCAGGTACCACGCGGGGTGCCGGTCGGCGCCCGCGTTCGACGCCGTCAGGACGTATGCGGCCCCGCCCGCCTCCTTCTCCCCGTCCCCGTCCCCGTCCCGGACGTAGGCCAGCGCCGTGCGCCGCAGCAGCCCGGACCGCCGCCCCCGCGTGGTCAGCAGCAGGTCCGAGATCCCGGGCCGCGGCTGCCCCCCGGTCTCCTCGAAGCGGCGGATGTGCTCGGCGACCCAGGGGTCCGGGCTGTCGGTGGCCGCGCCGACCGGGCGGGCCTGATCGGCCGTGATGCCGCCGCCACCCCCGTGTGGGCGCGGTGGACCGTCGGGGTCCGGACCTCGTCCAGCACCGCCCGGGCGAAGTCGGCGTGCGCGATCCGGTCGGCGGCGTCGGCCGGGCCGAACGCGTAGCCGCCGCCGGGCTCCGGCTCGGGAGCGAAGTCCCCGGCCGGGCTCAGCACCGCCCAGTCCAGCCCCGCCGGCGCCGCCGCGGAACGGGAGTCGCTGGACCCGGAGATGTTCGACCCCATCTGCCCGTCCCCGCTGGTCCCGTTCCGGATCGGCGACAAGTGGGCCTCGATGATCCTGCGTTGCCTCGAGGACAGGCCCCGCCGCTTCTCGGAGCTCAAGGTCCCGCTGCGCGGCGTCACGTCCAAGTCCCTCACCCAGTCGCTGCGCGCCCTGGAGCGCGACGGGTTCGTCGTACGGACGGAGCAGGCGCCGCCGGAGCGCCGTGTCGAGTACGCCCTCACCCCGCTCGGCCGCGGCCTCCTGGGCCCGCTGGACGCGGCGTGCGACTGGACGCGCGAGCACTGGGACGAGCTCATCGACGCCCAGGAGGCGGGGCTCGCGGGCGGGCCCTCAGGGGGAGTTGATCGTTGAGCAGGCCATGATCCTCTGGTTGCTCAACACCTTCAGCACCTTCACCCTCGGCATCCTCCTCGTCGGCGGGTTCGTCGCCCTCGCCGTGGGCGGCAGCCTCGCCGCCCGCCGTCGCTTCCCGCACCTGGCCGGCGGCGAGCACAACGAGATGGTCGGCGTCGCCCTCGGCATGTTCGGCGCGATCTACGGCATCATCCTCGCCTTCGTCGTCGTCACGCTCTGGACCCAGCTGGAGAACACCCAGACCGTCGTCGCGACCGAGGCCACCGACCTCGCCCTCGTCGTCCGCAGCGCCGAGGCCTTCCCGCCGGCCGAACGCGCCCGCGTGGAGCGGGCCGTGGGCGACTACGTGCACGCCGTCGTCGAAACCCAGTGGCCGCTCATGCGCGAGGGCAAGCCCAGCTACGAGGCCACCTCCGAGCAGACGCACGGGCTGTACCAGGCGCTCCAGGCGTACGAGCCCACCGGCACCCGCAGCGAGACCTTCTACGGGCAGGCCGCCGACCGCCTCAACGACGTCGCCGCGCAGCGCCGGGCCCGCATCACGATGGCGGAAACGTCCCTGCCGGTGCTGCTGCAGGTGCTGGTGTACGGGGGCGCGCTGGTGATCCTCCCGCTCACGTTCCTGTTCGGCCTGCGCAGCCTGAAGATGCAGCTGCTGTTCGTCTCGGCGGTGGCGGCGCTGATCGGCTTCAGCCTGCTGCTGGTGATGGCGCTGGACCGCCCCTTCGCGGGGGAACTCAGCGTCACCCCGGCCCCGTACAAGGAGGCGGCGCTGGCTCAGTTCTGGCCCGCCTCCCAGGCCGGTCAGCCCCAGGTGCGGGAGCAGAGCACGAGGCGGTAGCCGTCGGGGTCGGCGACGGTGACCCCGTACTCGTCCCAGTACGGGTTGTGCGCGGTGACCCGGGTCCCGCCGTGCTCGACGAGCCGCTGGACGAGGGCTTCGTCGGGGGCTTCGCCGAGGTAGACGACGAACAGGTCGTCGACGGTGGGGGAGGGCGTGAGGGGGTTCTCGGGGTCCCGGGTGAGCTCGAAGTGCCAGCCCCCGCCGACGGGCCCGACCATCACCAGCTCGTGCTCCCCGGGCGCGATGTCGGTGCTCCGCCACAGGACGCCGAGCCCGAGCCCGTCGACGTAGAACCGCTCGGCGGCGGCGAGGTCGAGGGAGGGCCGGGCGATACGGACGTGGGTGCCTGAAGTGATCATGGGGGGAGGGTACGGGGGTGGGGGTGGGGGTGGGGGCGGGAGGCGCGGACTCGGGGCGGGGAGGCGGAGTTGGGGCGGCGGGGGCGGGTCGGAGAGGTCGGTCGGGATGCCGGGGGCGGGGTCCGAGCTGATCGGTGTCGGTGGAGTGTCCGGGGGCTTCCCGGCAGTCCACTGTCCTTCCGTGTCGTGCCGGCCCGTCAAGGGCGCTCCTACGTCGCGTCGCTACGCGATGGCCTTCGGCCACCCTTGACCGACCGACCCGCCCCGGAAAGACAACAGACTGCCGGGAAGCCCCCGAAGGATGGCCGGGGGTTCAGGGTTCCTACCTGCCCAGATCAGAGATGCCGAGCAGGGCCCCCTGTCCACCCGGAGTCCGCTCACCAGGACCACCGAGCCGGGCCAGTGATCGGCCCGCGGGGACAGCCATGCCCCCTGAAGGGCCCATAGCCACCCTTTCCGTGCCCCAGCTGGGTCAACCTGCACCAGACAGCGACCAGATACCCATGGCAGTCCGTCTGGGCCCGTGGACGCGTCAGATCGCTACGCGCTTCTCATCTCTCGCGTCCGGCCGCCGTCTGGGGCTGGGCATAGGCCGCCCAGACGCCTCCCAGGGGCGGTTTTCGAGCGTCTGCAGGCCATCTGGGGTGAAGAGAGGGCGAGAGGGAGCCTGATGCCGGATTTCTCAACCCCTCACTCCGGCAAGCGCCCATTCACCTCTCAACTGGGCGCCAAAAAGGGACAAACAACCCGCTGTCGCGCGCCCGGTCGTCTCTCCGACGGTCATGGGCGGTCTATGTCCAGCCAGGGGCGGGGCGAGGACGCCACGCAGGCAGGAGCGCGTAGCGATTCGATGCGCACACGGCCCGACCGGCACCGCATGGGCATCTCTTCGCTGTCTGGTGCGGGTTGACCCTGCCCGGGTCCGGAAGGGGGGGGCATGGGCCCTTGGGGGAGGCATGGCTGTCCCCGCATGCCCATCGCCGTCCCGGCTCGGTGGTCCTGGTGGGCGGGCTGTGGCTGACCGGGGGCCAAGGTCGGGCATCTCTGATGGACCCGTGTGCCTATCTGTCCCCCATGCCGTTCCTTCGGGGGCTTCCCGACAGTCTTTGGCATTCCGTGGCGTGCCGGTCGGTCAAGGGTGGCCGAAGGCCATCGCGTAGCGACGCGACGTAGGAGCGCCCTTGAGGGACCGGCACGCCACGGAAGGACAGTGAGACTGACGGGCAGCCCCCAGCGCCTCTTCCGACGCCGTCGAGCCGAAGCTCAGGCTCCGGTGATCCCGCCGAGGAAAGCCGTCCAGGTCGTCGGGTGCACGGCCAGCTCCGGGCTCGCCGTGAGCTTCGAGTCCCGGATGTGGACGGCGTCGGCGCACGAGGCCACCTCGACGCAGTCGTCTCCGTCACCACTGCTGTACGTCGACTTGTGCCAGGAGAGGGCGACCTCCACGCAGTCGTCGCCCTGGCTTCCGCTGTAGCTGCTCTTGAACCACCGCAACTGGGAGCTGTTCACAGGGATCCTCGCATTCGCATCAACAGGCCCACGCTGTCAGCAGGGTTGAGGGCCTGGATGCGAAGTTTGGCATACCGCTGGTGGAGAACACTGACGTCTTTCGGGTCATAGATGACTCGGCCCGACTGCTGCCCTTCGCTGTAGCCCACCCATTCGTGCTCCCCGGTTTCGAGGAGGCGGAAGGGGCCACCGAGACCTGCGTGCTGTGGGCTTACCTTCGGCATGACCTGCAGGTCGACATTGGGTAGCTCCGCGCACTCCAGGAGGTGGTCGATCAGCTGGCGGGTTACGGCGGGACCGCCGGTCTGCCTCTCGATGACCGCTTCGTCGAGGATGAAGCTGAAGACCGTGTACGGGGTGCGGTACAGGAGTTTCTGTCGGTTCAGGCGGGCCACGATCCGGGCTTCGGCCTCCTCGGCTGTGGGCGGCGGCAGCACCGCACTGACCAGTGCGCGCGCGTAGGTCTCCGTCTGTAACAGCCCTGGGACTGAACGGCATTCGTACGTGCTGAGCGCGATGGCCTCCTCTTCGTGCTCCGCCCAAGGCCTGAACCAAGACGCCAGCCCCCGCCGCCGCTGCAGCTCCCTCGCGGCGATGCGGATGACGCCGAACGCGTCCAGGACCTCCTCCGACCGGTTCACGAACTTCACGGACGGGTGCCGGCGGCCCTGTTCGACCGAGCCGACGTACTGGACCGAGTACCCGACCCGTTCTGCCAGTTGCTCCTGCGTGAGTTCGGCCCGTTTGCGGAAGGCCTTCACGGTTTCGCCGAAGTTCCGCAGGTCGCCGTCAGGTCCTGCCTCGCTGTCACCGCTGTCGTCCTGGCTCGCCATCGCGGTCACCTCCCGGATGCCAGGTTCACGGGCAGTGACCGCTACTGTCCAGAGCGTGAACTCGTACAGATGAAAAGTAGCGGTCCGGTGGCTGGGGAACTCCCCGGTTCATGCGGGACGTTGGCCCCATGACCGCACCCTCTGGCCCCACCCAGACCCTCGTACGCGTGTTCACGCAGCGTTTCAGCAGCACCCGGCGCGGCGCCCGCCTCGCGCGGTGCCTCGCCATGGTCGAGCTGCACGACTGGGGGATCCCGCACCGCACCCCGCTGTCCGAGGACGCGGAGCGGATCGTCGCCGAGTTCACCGCCAACGCCGTGACCCACGGCCGCGCCGCCGGGCGGGACTTCGAGCTCAGGCTGACGCTCCTCGAGGGCGTACTCCGGATCGAGGTGTCCGACGCCCGCCGGGAGCGGCGGCCCGTCCTGCAGCCGCACGCGTACCAGGCGGAGGGCGGCTACGGCCTGCAGATCGTCGATGCCGTCGCCGTCGACTGGGGGGTCGCGGACCGCGTGATCGGGAAGACGGTCTGGGCCGAGCTCGGCCGACGGTGATATCTTTTTTGGGAATCGTATATAAGCGTAATCTGGAGGCCGTGATGTCCCGAACGGTGATCGACCTGGACGACGAAGCCCTGGCGGAAGCCGCCCGGCACCTCGGCACCACGACCAAGCGGGACACCGTGAACGCTGCCCTGCGGGAGATCGCCGATCGACGTCGCAGAGCGGCTGCGGTGGACCGGATGCGGCAGATGGTCGACGACGGCGAGATCGACTTCTCCACGATCGAGGGCGGCGATGGCGGGGGCATGCACGGGCCGGGAAGGCGATCGGCCGCGTGAGCGAGAGCTTCCTGATCGACACGAGCGCACTCATCCGCTTCTACCGCAGGCAGGCCGCTCCCGCATGGGACGAGGTGGTCACCTCCGGAGTCGTGGGGCTGTGCGAACCGGTTCGCCAGGAGTTCCTGCGTGCCGTCGGCGGTCGTCCGGCCTACTACGAGGCCGATGGCCTGCTTCGGGAGACCTTTCCGTACTTCGTGGCCCGCGACTCCGTGTGGGAGGAGACCTCGGCGCTACAGGAGAGGATGGCCGACGAGGGCTGCCACCAGTGCGCGAGTCCGGTCGACCTGCTCGTCGCCGTCACCGCGCAGCATCACAAGCTGACCGTCCTCCACCAGGACCGGGACTTCGAGATCATCGCCCGCGTCACCGGGCAGCCCGTGCGGCGCATCGCGGACTGACCGCGCCGCGCCGCACGGTCAGGCGGATCCGTCCGGGACGAAGAGGCTCACCCGGTAGGACGTCGGGTGGACGAGGCGGCCGCAGAACTGGTCGATCCGCAGGAGCTCGGGGTCGGTGACCTTGCCCTCGGCGATGAGGCGGCGGACGTACTCCTTCAGCTCCGCGTGCTCCTGCGTCGAGAACAGCGGTTCCCAGCGGCCGGGTAGGTCCTGCGCCCGGCGGCTGGCCCGCTCCCTGCTGCGTCTGCGCTTGCGCTGGCCCGGCATGTGGATCAGCCCCCTTTCGGGGGCCATCGTCGGGCCGGCTGCGCGGCTGCGTCGAACGAATTAGAGGTACTGCGCGAAGTCGTCCAGGACCCGGAGGATCTCGGCCTCCTGCGCCGACGGGAGCTGGAGGACGACCTCCTCGATGCCCAGGTCCGCGTAGTGGGCGAGCTTGCCCGGGTTCGGGTGGACCGCGTACGGGACCACCTGGAGGCTCTTCGGGTCGCGGCCCGCGGTTTCCCACACCTGGCGCAGCACCGGCAGGGACTCGGAGAGCCCGCCGCCGCCGATGGGGAGCCAGCCGTCGGCGTGGTCGGCGACGGCGGCGAAGAGCTTCGGGCCGGCCGCGCCGCCGATCAGGGTGCGGGGGCCGTGCAGGGGGTGGCCGGGGCCGAGCTCGCGCGGGGGCTGGACCGGCTTGGGGTGGGCGGCGCTGGCCTGGACGGAGGAGAACTCGCCGACGTACGCGGTGGGTTCCGGGGCCCACAGGGCGCGCATCAGGGCCATCCGGTCCCGGACCAGTTCGCGGCGGGTGCGCCACTCGACGCCGTGGTCGGCGGCTTCCTCGACGTTCCAGCCGTAGCCGACCCCGAGGGTGAAGCGGCCGCCGGAGAGGTGGTCCAGGGTGGCGATCCGCTTCGCGAGGTCGATCGGGTCGTGCTGGGCGACCAGGGTGATGCCGGTGCCGAGGGTGATGCGCTCGGTCACGGCGGCGGCCTGGGCCAGGGCGACGAAGGGGTCGAGGGTGCGCCCGTACATCTCGGGGAGCTCGCCGCCCATGGGCGCGGAGGTGTCGCGGCTGACCGGGATGTGGGTGTGCTCGGGGAGGTAGAGCCCGGCGAACCCGCGCTCCTCGAGGGAGCGGGCGAGGCGGACGGGGGAGACGGTGTGGTCGGTCAGGAAGACGGTCGTGGCGATCCGCATGGCTGAGGGCACCTCCGTGGCTCTTCGGGCTGTCCGGGTCTGCGGGTTCCCCCGGCGTACGGGTGGTCCGTGGCGCCCGGGACCGGCGAAGGTCACGCTACGGCCTGCGGGTCGGATTGTTGAGGGGGCGTCAGCCGACGGGATAGCGGGCCGGCCAGCCGGAGGCGGGGACCGCCGGTCCGTGCAGGGTGGGGCCCTGGGTCATCTCGAGGGCGAAGTCGTCGGCGATTTCCAGCACGGTGGCGCGGCCTTCGAGGTCCGCGAGCCAGGCGCCCGGGAGGGCGGTCTCGCCGTGGAGGGCGCCGAGCAGTGCGCCGCAGAGGGCGCCGGCGGCGGTGGAGTCGCCGTCGTGGTTGACGGCGAGGCGCAGGCCGTGCGGGACGTCCTCGGCGACCAGCGCGCAGTAGACGGCGACGGCGAGGGCGTCCTCGGCGCCCCCGCCCCCGCCCCCGCCACCGCCACCGCCGTGGCCCTCGCCCGCGGCGACGGTCGCGACGGCCTGCGGTGTGGGCGGCCCCTGCGGGACCGCCGCGACGGCGCGCTGGAGGGCGTCGGTGACGTTCTGGTGGCCCGGGCGGGCGCCGAGCAGGCCGAGGGTGCGCTGGAGGGCCGCGTCGAGGGAGTCGCCGCGGGTGAGGCCGTGGACGATGACGGCGAAGGCCCCGGCGGAGAGGTACGCGGCGGGGTGGCCGTGGCTCTGCGCGGCGCACTCGGTGGCGAGTTGGAGGACCAGGGCGGGATCCCAGCCGACCAGCAGGCCGAAGGGGGCCGACCGGGTGGCGGCGGCCGCGTCGCGGGCGGTGGGGTTCTTCGGCTGGTCGAGGGTGCCGAGGACGTCGTCGGCGAAGCCGGTCATACAGGCTCGTGCGGGGCCGCGGCGGGCGTACAGCCACTCCTGCCGGGCGAGCCAGCCGTTGTCCTTGCGGCGCTCGTCGGGGCCCCAGTCGTGCTGGGTGGCGGCCCAGCGCAGATGGGCGCGGTGGATGTCGGTGGGCGGGTGCCAGGCGCCGGTGTCCCGGCGTACGTGGGCGCGGATCAGCCCGTCGACGGTGAACAGGGTGAGCTGCGTGGCGGCGGTGACCGTACCGCGGCGCCCGTACGCGGGGGCGGGCTCGATCAGGCCCTGGGGGCCGTGCGCCTCGCGTACGGCGTCGAGGGGGAGGTCGGCCAGGGGGGCGCCGAAGGCGTCGCCGAGTGCGGAGCCGAGGAGGGTGCCGCGGACGCGGCTGCGGAAGTCCTGCTGCTCGACGCGGCCCCAGAGCCCGACCGCCGCGCCGGAGCGCCCGCCGAGCGTCGCGCCGGAGCGCCCGCCGAGCGTCGCGCCGGGCCGTGCCCCGGTGCCGGGCCCGGCCGGTGCCGCCGGCTCTTCGGCCGGCTTCTCGGTCGTCGTGTGGTCCATCGCGATCCCCCTGCACCGCCCCGGCATGCTCTGGCGCGCACTGTAATGGACACGTCCGATCGGATCCGGAGGGAGGCGGTCCAGCGGCCCGTACGGGTGCGCAGAAAGGCCGGAATGCGTGCAGGGACCTGCAGACAACTCGTTCACATCCGGTCCGAAAGGGTCGACAGAAGTGCAGGTAGTGCACCTTGATCGATAAGTGGCACGTTTTGCCACTCGCCTTGGAGCCGGTCGGTTTCGGCCATGTCTCGTTCATGCAGAGTTCTTCGGCGGCCAACAGCCTCGAGGGCATGAAGAAGGCATTCCTCGCCGCGACCGTCGTCGCCTCCGCGCTCACCGCTTCCCTGGTCGCAGCCCCCGCCGCCACCGCCGCTTCGGCCTCCACCGGCTGGGACCTCCCCTGGACCGGCCACCACCACAGCCGGACCGCCATACCCTTCACCGAGGCCACCGTCACCGCCGGCGCCGACGGTGCGTTCACTCTGAAGTGGAAGGCCCAGGGCGCCAAGCGGGTCGAGATCAAGGCGAACGGCAAGGTCGTCGCCAAGGGCGGCGCCGAGGGCGCCGCCGTGGTGTCGGGGCTGCCCGCCGCCGACCGCCAGTGGTTCGACTTCCAGCCCGACCGCGGCGAGGGCCTGCGCCTCGCCGACCGCCTGATCAAGCTGGAGGGGGCGGTCAACTTCCGCGACGCGGGCGGCTACCGGACCACCACCGGCCAGTGGGTCAAGATGGGCGAGGTCTACCGCTCCGACGCCCTCAACAAGCTGACCGCGGCCGACCTGGCCAAGCTCCAGCGCCTGCGCGTGAAGACCGTCTTCGACCTCCGCATGGAGACCGAGCGCACCACGGACCCCGACAAGGTCCCGGCCGGCGCCACGTACACCGTCGCCGACGTCTTCGCCGGCTCCGGCTCCTTCCAGACGCTGCCGAAGTCCCCGGACGAGGCCGTCAGGGTCATGGTCGACGCGGAGAAGGCGATGGTCGGCGGCGAGGGCGGCAAGAAGGCCTACCACCAGGTCTTCGAAGGTCTGGAGCGCGACCGCGACCGCGCGGTCCTCTTCCACTGCACCGCCGGCAAGGACCGCACCGGCTGGGCGAACGCCACCCTGCTGACCGCCCTCGGCGTGCCGAGCGACACCGTCATGGCCGACTACCTGGCCAGCAACGACTATCGCAAGGCCGCCAACGACGCGATCCTGTCGCACCTGCCGGCCCCGCAGGCCGCCGTCTACAAGCCGATGCTCGACGTGCGCCCCGAGTACCTGAACTCCGGCTACGACGAGGTCAAGGCGAAGTACGGCACCTTCGACCGCTACCTGAAGGACGGGCTCGGCATCGACGCCCGCGAGCTGAAGCAGCTCAGGAAGGACCTCCTCGTCGGCTGATCCGGCCACGACGAGGGCCCGGCCGCAGTCGCTCCCGGCCGGGCCGTTCCCGTACGCCTGCTAGTCCAGTACGGGCAGCAGCTCCGGCAGGTGCCCGTCCGAGGCGCGCGCCGCCTGCTGCCGCTCCTGCGACACCTCCCCGTACAGCGTCGTACGGGCCTTCGCGGGCCGCCCGGCGGCCTCCGCGACGGCGATCAGGTCGCGTACCGACTTGTACGAGCCGTAACTCGATCCCGCCATCCGGGAGATGGTCTCCTCCATCAGCGTGCCGCCGAGGTCGTTGGCCCCCGACCGCAGCATCTCGGCCGCGCCTTCGGCCCCCAGCTTCACCCAGCTCGTCTGGATGTTGGTGATGTGCGGGTGCAGCAGGATCCGTGCCATCGCCGTCACCGCACGGTTGTCGCGGACCGTCGGGCCGGGCCGGGCGATGCCCGCCAGGTACACGGGCGCGTTGGTGTGGATGAACGGCAGCGTCACGAACTCCGTGAAGCCGCCCGTCTGCTGCTGGATGCGGGCCAGCGTGCGGAAGTGCCCCAGCCAGTGCCGCGGCTGGTCCACGTGCCCGTACATCATGGTCGACGAGGACCGGATCCCCAGCTCGTGCGCCGTCGTGATGACGTCGATCCAGTCCGCCGTCGGCAGCTTGCCCTTGGTCAGCACCCAGCGGACCTCGTCGTCAAGGATCTCCGCCGCCGTGCCCGGGATGGAGTCCAGCCCGGCCTCCTTGGCGGCCGTCAGCCACTCCCGTACGGACATTCCCGTCCGCGTCGCGCCGTTGACGACCTCCATCGGCGAGAACGCGTGCACGTGCATCCCCGGCACCCGCTCCTTCACCGCGCGCGCGATGTCGAAGTACGCCGTCCCGGGCAGGTCCGGATGGATGCCGCCCTGCATGCACACCTCGACCGCGCCCACGTCCCAGGCCTGGGCGGCCCGGTCGGCGACCTGGTCCAGCGACAGCGTGTACGCGTCGGCGTCCGTACGGCGCTGCGCGAAGGCGCAGAAGCGGCAGCCGGTGTAGCAGACGTTCGTGAAGTTGATGTTCCGCGTGACGATGTACGTGACGTCGTCGCCCACCACCGACTTGCGCAGGTCGTCCGCGATCCGGCACAGCGCGTCCAGCGCCGGGCCGTCCGCGTGCAGCAGCGCCAGCGCCTGGGCGTCGGTCAGCTTCGTCGGATCGTCGGCGGCCTGCGCGAGCGCCGCCCGTACGTCGGTGTCGATGCGCTCGGGGACCATACCGGGGGCGGCCGCCTCGCGCAGCGCCTCCCAGTCCCCGTAGACGTGGTCGAAGTCCTCGCGCCGGTCCGAGGTCCGGCCCTCGGTGTCGATGCTGGCGTGCAGATCGGTGCGCCCGTACGAGCCGAACCCCTCCTCCGGCTCCTGCCAGGGACGGCCGACGACCTCGGCGTCCGGGTTCGCCAGCCCCGTCTGCGGATCGGCCAGTGCCCGTACGTGCGGCAGCAGCCGCGGGTCCAGCCACGGCTCGCCGCGCTGCACGAACTCCGGGTACACGCAGAGCCGCTCGCGCAGCGCGAAGCCGGCCGCCGCGGACTGCTCGGCCAGCACGTCGATCTGCGGCCAGGGGCGCTCGGGGTTCACGTGGTCGGGCGTCAGCGGCGAGACGCCGCCCCAGTCGTCGATGCCGGCGCCGATCAGCCGCGCGTACTCCCCGTCGACCAGGTTGGGCGGGGCCTGCAGGCAGCCGGAGGGGCCCATGATGTGCCGGGCCACGGCGACCGTGGCGACGAGGTCGTCCAGCTCGGCGTCGGGCATGCCGCGCATCGCCGTGTCCGGCTTGGCGCGGAAGTTCTGGATGATCAGCTCCTGCACGCCGTGGTACGAGCGCGAGACCCGGCGCAGCGCGAACAGCGACTCGGCGCGCTCCTCGTAGGTCTCGCCGATCCCGATGAGCAGCCCGGAGGTGAAGGGCACGGAGGACCGCCCGGCGTCCTCCAGCACCCGCAGCCGTACGGCCGGCTCCTTGTCGGGGGAGCCGAAGTGCGGCCCGCCGGGCTCGGACCACAGGCGCGTGGCCGTGGTCTCCAGCATCATGCCCATCGAGGGCGCGACCGGCTTGAGCCGCTGGAAGTCGGCCCACGACATCACGCCCGGATTCAGATGGGGCAGGAGCCCCGTCTCTTCCAGGATCAGGATCGAAATGGCCCGGACGTACGAGACGGTGTCGCTGTAGCCCTGTGCCTCGAGCCACTCGCGCGCCTCGGGCCAGCGGTCCTCGGGCTTGTCCCCGAGCGTGATGAGCGCTTCCTTGCAGCCCAGCGCGGCACCCCGGCGGGCGATGTCGAGCACCTCGTCCGGGGACATGTACATCCCGTGGCCGGCCCGGCGGAGCTTGCCGGGGACGGTGGCGAACGTGCAGTAGTGGCACTTGTCGCGGCACAGGCGGGTCAGTGGGATGAACACGCTCTTCGAGTACGTGATGACGCCGGGCCGCCCGGCGGCCGCGAGGCCGGCGTCGCGGACCCGGGCGGCGGAGGCGGCGAGGTCCTCCAGGTCCGCGCCGCGCGCCTGGAGGAGTACGGCCGCCTCGGTCGCGTCGAGCGCGACACCGTCGCGGGCTCGCTTGAGCGCGCGGCGCATCGCGTTTTCGGTCGGAGTCGTCATGCGGTGAGCATACGATCCGACGCCCCGGCCGCGAGGTGGCTCATCGCATCAGCTCACCGGCGTTGACCAGCAGGGACTGGCCGGTAATCGCCCGCGCCCGGTCGGAGGCGAGGAACACGGCCGCGTCGGCGACGTCCCCGTCCGTGGCGAGGTCGGGCAGCGCCATCCGCTCGGTCAGCCGGGCGTGCACCTCGGCTTCGGGGACGCCCTCGGTGTGCGCGCTGAAGGTCACGAAGGCCTGCACGGGCGGCCCCCACATCCACCCGGGCAGCACGGTGTTGACCCTGATCCGGTGCGGGCCGAGCTCGCGGGCCATGGAGTACATGGCCGAGGTCAGCGCCCCCTTGGAGGCGGCATACGCGGCCTGCTGCACCTCGTTGGGCGCAGCCACGGCGGACTGCGTGCCCACGATGACCACGGACCCGCCCGCCACCTTGAGCCCGTCCAGGCAGGCCCGGGTCATCCGCAGCGTGCCGAGCAGGTTGACGTCGATGATCTGCGACCACGTCCCGAAATCGGCGTCCTCGAGCCCGCCGAAATACGAATCCCAGGCGGCGACGTGCACCACGGCATCGATCCCGCCGAACCGTGACCGCGCCAGCTCGGCGAGGGCCGCGCACTGTCCCTCGTCCGTGATGTCCGTCGGCAGGTATGCCGTGTGGAGCCCGTCGGGGTCGATCTCGGCGGCGGACTTGGCGAGATTGGCCTCGGTCCGCGCCCCGAGCACCGCATTCCCCCCGTCCCGCACGACAGCCGCAGCCACCTGATGCCCCAGCCCGGCCCCGACGCCGGAGACGATGACGGTCTTCCCTTGCAGCAGCATGCGCGTGCCTCCCGGCGAAGGGTGTATCTGACGACCCGTCAGGCTAGAGGGTGCGGCCGCCGGAGGGAAGGGGCGTGTGCGACGCACCCCTCCCCATCTGACGCGACATCAGCTAGACCGTTCCCCATGACGACGGAAAACCGAAAGAGCCAGGACACCCACCCCGACACATACGCCGAACTGGCGGCCGTGGGCCCGTACGGCGTCCGGCCCGGCCATGCGCTGATCACCATGGTGGAGCCGCACCCGGGCCACGAGTATGCGTACAACCGCTGGTACGAGGACGACCACTACTACGCCGGCGCCATGGCCATGCCCTGGATGTACGCGGGCCGCCGCTGGGTCGCCACCCGTGAACTCCAGGAACTGCGCTATCCGGAGAAGTCGGCCGTCGCCCAGCCCGTCACCGCCGGGTGCTACATCTCCACGTACTGGGTCACCGAGGGGCGCTACGACGAGCACATGAAGTGGACCGTCGGCATCAACAAGCGGCTGAACCGGGACGGCCGCGTCTACCAGGACCGCACCCACGTCTTCACGTCCTTCCAGGACCACGAGGCCACCGTCTACCGCGACGGTGCCGCCGGCCCGCGGGACTTCCACGCCCTCGACCACCCGTACGCCGGCCTCGTCGTCCAGGTCGTCGACGCCGACGGGCCCGAACAGCGGGCGGAGCTGCTGGAGTGGCTGCGCTCGCGCGCCCTGCCGAAGCGGCTGCACGGCTCGCCGGCCGCGATGGTGACGGTCTTCCGGCCGACGCCACTGCCCGGCGACCGGATGACGTACGTCAAGCAGGTCGAGGGGGTCGACACCCGGCTGACGCTGCTGTGGTTCCTGGAGGCCGATCCGCGCACCTGCTGGGACCGGTTCCGGGGGCTGGACACCGAGGTCGCCGAGGCCGGGCTGGGGCGGGTGGAGCTGGTGGCGCCGTTCATCCCGACGGTGCCGGGGACGGACCGGTACGTGAACGAACTCCGCTAGCCGGAGACGAGCCGGGGCCGGAGCCGGGCGCTGAACCGTAAGTGGCCCCGGATCCGGGCCCGGACATGGCCGAGCCCCCTCGGCCGGGACGGCGGGCCAGTCGAGAGGGCTCCAGTCAGTGGTGCAGGTGATGCAGGCGGTTCCTGTAACGCAGTTGTTGCGCGTGGTGCAGAGAGAGGATCGGTGGGGTCGTACGCCGCGACGTTCAGGCGAGGCGCCCCAGCCGGCCCTCGGTGACCTCGGCCACGAACGAGGTCCAGGAACCCGGCGCGAAGGTGAGGGACGGACCGTCCTGCACCTTCGAGTCGCGCACCGCGATGGCCTCCATGACGGGGGACTTGACCTCGACGCAAGCGCCGTTTCCGCCGGAGTAGGAGGACTTGGTCCAGTTGTCCGTGGCGCCCTGACGAATAGCCATGTTTCTCTCCGGTTCAGCGAGTTGTGCCAGTGATGTGTCGGTCATTTCGGTTTCCCTGGCCGACGTGATCGACGCTACCGGCACCTTCCGACGGCTGAAGGGGTCATTCACCCGACCGAGTGGCATATTCCATTCAGGACTTCTGTGGCCGGGGAGCGACGGTGTACCGTACCGGCCCCCTCGCCACCTGCCCGCCCACGCGGTGTCCGCTGCCTCCGGTTTTACTTCCCCTTGCCCGCATACTCGCCGATGATCTCGGCGATGAACTGACGTGTCTGTTCCACATTGAGCGCCTGTGCGCGCAGGTGCTCGTACATCACGCTGTACTTCTGAACGTCGTTGGCCTTCTCCAGGTACAAATCGCTCGTCACGCCCTCGATGTAGACGACCGTCGAATCGGCGGCATCCGGGAATTCCAGGATGGCGTACTGGCCGTTCACGCCCGGATGGGCGCCCATCGAGAACGGCATCACCTGCACCGTGATGTACGGCTGCTCGGACTGCTCTATCAAGTACTCGAGCTGTCTGATCATCAGCTGGGGGTCGCCCACGTGCCGCCGCAGCGCGGCCTCGTCGATGACCGCCCACAGCCGCAGCGGCCCGACCTCCGGGTTGTTGTTGTCCGTCTCGGAGAGCCGTTTCTGCCGGTGCATCCGCACCTGGACGCGCTTCTCCACGTCGACCGGGGCCGTCTCGGGCAGCGCGCCGCGGATGAGGGCCTGGGCGTACTCCGGGGTCTGGAGCAGGCCGGGCACCATCTGGGGTTCGTAGGTGCGCAGGCTCGCGGCATCGGTCTCGAGGCCGATGTAGACGCTGTACGGGATGTCGCCGAAGGCGTGCCACCAGCCCTGCTGGCGGGAATCCTTGGCCATCTGCATGAGGGAGTCGACGAGCCGGCGGTCCTCGACCTCGTACACGTCGCACAGGTCGCGGACGTCGCGCTGGCTGATGGAACGGCGGCCGTTCTCCAGCCTGCTGATCTTCGACTGGGAGACGAGCAGGCGCTCGGCGACCTGCTCGGCCGTCATGCCCTTGTCTTCGCGGAGCTTGCGCAACTCCATGCCCAGTCGGCGGCGTCGGACGGTGGGATTGACATTGGACGCCACTTGAACGGCACCTCCGCCTTCTTCTGGTTCTGTCTCTCTGCGTGTCTGATGGTGAGCAGACTGCCACCGAAGGGCGGGGCGGCGCCGGAGAACGGCCCGGAAACGCAGACGCGCGGGACGGCGGGGCCGGCGGACCGGCCTCGCCATCCCGCGCGCTGGCGGCTCCCGAACCGGGTCATCGGGGACGCCGGTTGCGGCGATGGCGGTTCGGTGGAGCGGTGAATCCGTGGTGCCGTGAATCCGTGAATCGGTGAAGCCGTGAACCGGTGAAGCCGTGGATCAGTGCGCGGCCGCGCGGGCCATCGCGCCCGTCCGGCGTGCCTGCAGCGGAACGCCGTTCGCCGTGGCCCGGGCGGGCGGCGGCGGCGCCGGTGCGCGGTCACGGCGCGGCTGCGCAGCCGCGCCGTTCTGGACGTCCATGACGGCATGCGCCACGAGTCCGCCCATCGGGTCGTGCCGGATCAGGTCCCGCAGCCGGGACCTGGACGACCGCCCCTCGTTGCCGGGGTACAGGTGCTTGCCGAGTCCGACCGCGTGGGCCAGTGCGGCGAGCGCCGCGGTCCGCGGGTCCGGCGGTACACCGGTGCGGATCGCACTGTCGAGCCGGGCGCGGATCTCCCGGCTGATCGCCGTGTCGGTCGCCTGGTAGCGAGTCGTCGGCAGCACTCCGCACATCTGTCCCGCGACGGCATGCACCATGCCGCAACGCTCCAGATGAGCGAGGTAAATCTGGCGGAGCCCCAACCGGGGTCCGCCGATCCAGTGGACGGCCCGTACCGGGCTGCCGCGCCTGCGCAGCAGTTCCAGTGCGGAGTCCAGAGTCGGATCTCCTGTCGGCCGTGGCATCACCACGGCGATACGATCCCCGTCAGGGGCTATCCGTCCTGCCAGAGCCAGCTCTACTAGCTGTGCCCCGGCCAGGCCGAGGTCGAGCGACTGCGGCTGCGCCGTGGTACCCGTGGTCGGGTCCAAAGCGAGCAGCAGAAGCTCCTCCGGAATTGTTCTGCGGCTCCTGCCCATCCATGCCTCCCCGCGTGGATGAGTGACAGGGTGACGCCTCTCACATTCATCTGTCGAGAGCGCCTGGTCGCTTTGTGGGGGAACCCGCAGCTATGTCGTTCTCGTCTAGCACGGGGGCGATGCCCCCTAGACGGGACACTGTTAGACATTCGGACAGCCGGACGTGGTGGCGATCGAGGAGGAACTGGTGGCGGGCGAGTCCCCCGACAAGTCGGTTGATGAAGGAGCGTCGGGGGCGGCGATGTCCTCCGCGGAGCGTGACCCGAGGTTGTCTGTGTTCCGGCCGCGGGAACCCGAGTCCGGGACCGCCTCTGCCCCTGGTTCGGGCTCCGGCTCGGGCTCGGGCTCCGGCTCGGGCTCCGGCTCGGGCGAAGGCAAGAGCCGCGATCCGCTGCGCGAGGCGGTGGCGGCGTGGGTGGCGACGACCGACGCGGAAGCCGATGGCTCCGCCGCGGAGCCGGAGCCGGGCGCCGGGTCCTCCGGACGGGTGGACTCCGAGCCCGCGGCCGACAGCGGGCGCACCGCGGTCTCCCGCACGCCGAAGCGGGACGCAGCCGCGGATGACGCCGACGCCGGCTCCGCTCCCGACGCCGATTCCGCTTCTGGCTCGGATCCCGCTTCTGCGGACGAGCCGTCGGACGCCGAGAAGCCGCGCTCGGGGTCGGCTGCCGCCAAGGGCGGTAAGGATGCCCCCGCGTCCGAGGCTGCAAAGCCGACGGCCGCCGCTGCGTCGGCCGAGAAGCCGATCTCGGATTCCGCTTCGGCTTCCGCGGACAAGCCTGCGGAAGCCGCGCGCGGGGCTTCCGGTTCGAGGCCGGCAGCTGCCGAGGCATCTGCCGACAAGCCGGCCGACAGCGAGCGCACCGCGGTCTTCCGCGCCGTGAAGCCGGGATCGTCGCCTGCGTCCGCTTCGGCTGCGGCCAAGGGCGGTACGGACGCCGCTGCCGCGGACAAGCCGACGGAAGACGCTGCGAAGGCGTCGGCCGACAGCGAGCGCACCGCGGTCTTCCGCGCCGTGAAGCCGGGGAGCGGTACGGGTGCCCCGGCGTCCGGCGCCAAGAAGCCGGTCGACGGCGACCGGAGCCCTGCCGGGGGTTCCGCTTCCGGTGCCGGCAAGGGCGCGGCCCCCGCGGATGCGGGGGACAGCGAGCGCACCGCCGTGTTCCGGGCGCCGAAGCTGGATTCCGCTTCGGGTGCCGCGAAGGCGCCTGCTGCGGGCAAGGCTTCCGACGGGCCGGCGGACAGTGAGCGCACTGCCGTCTTCCGCGCGCCGAAGTTGGATTCCGCTTCGGGTGCCGCGAAGGCGCCTGCTGCGGGCAAGGCTTCCGACGGGCCGGCGGACAGTGAGCGCACTGCCGTCTTCCGCGCGCCGAAGTTGGATTCCGCTTCGGGTGCCGCGAAGGCAGCCCCGGCTGCTGCCGGGAAGCCCGCCGAGGAGGCGGGCGACAGCGAGCGCACCGCCGTCTTCCGGGCCGTGAAGCCGGATGCGAAGGCTCCGGACGCTAAGGCCCCGGACGCGAAGGCGTCGCCCAAGGCATCGGCCCCGACCTCGTCTCCGGCCCCGGCCCCGGCCCCGGAGAAGCCCGCCGCCTCCCGCCCCGTGCCGCCGAAGGCGGTCGGCGGGGAGCGGGCCAGTACGTTCGTACCGCTGCGCAAGGACCAGGGACCGGCGGCCAAGCCCGCGGCTTCGGCGTCGGCATCGCCGGCCGCCCAGGCCCCGGCCCCGGCGCCCGCCGCGCCGAAGCCGGTCGTCCCCGAGCGGACCGAGCGGACCACGCAGCAGCCGCTGCCGCCCAAGCCGCCGCTCGACATGCTCGCGGACCTCACCAACAACCCGCCCCCGCCGCCGAGCCCCCTGCGCACGGCGGTGCGGCGGTTCAAGATCTACGCCCCGCTGGTCGCGCTTCTCGTGATCATCCTCGCCGTCGTCCAGCTCGTGCGCCCGCTGCCCGAGCCGAAGCTCACGATGACCGCGAAGTCCTCGTACACCTTCGACGGCGGCAACCCGGTCCTGCCCTGGCCGAAGGAGGGCCAGGGCTACATGGCCGCCGCGGGCCTCGGCACCGTCGGCAGCTTCGGCGAGCAGAAGCCGATCGCCATCGGCAGCGTCGCGAAGACGATGACGGCGTACGTGATCCTGAAGAACCACCCCCTCAAGAAGGGGGAGCAGGGTCCGATGATCGACGTCGACAAGACGGCGGTCGAGGACGGCGCCAAGAGCTCCGAGGGCGAGTCCACGGTCGACACGCTCAAGGCGGGCGGCAAGATCTCGGAGTACAACGCCCTCGCCGCGATCATGATCCCCTCGGCCAACAACGTCGCGAGGCTGCTCGCGCGCTGGGACGCCGGCGGCGACCAGGACGCGTTCGTCAAGAAGATGAACGACGCCGCCAAGGAACTCGGCATGACCAACACCACGTACACGGACCCCTCGGGCCTGGACGCGACCACGGTCAGCACCGCCGAGGACCAGGTCAAGCTCGGTCTCAAGGTCGTGGAGATGCCCGAGCTGGTCGCCATCACCAAGATGGGTGAGTGGATCGACCCCTCCGGCAAGAAGTGGCGCAACTACAACACCCTCATCCCGGGCAACGGCGCGCTCGGCATCAAGACCGGCTCCACCACCAAGGCCGGAGGCAACCTGCTCTTCGCCGCCGAGAAGCAGGTCGGCAAGACCAAGCAGCTGATCGTCGGCGCGGTGCTCGGCCAGTACGGCGTCCCCATCCTCGACACCGCCATCGCGGCGAGCAAGCAGGTCATGCTGGCCACGCAGAAGATGCTGGTGAGCGCGCCCGTCGTGAAGAAGGGCGACGTCGTCGGGTACGTGGACGACGGCCTCGGCGGGCACACCCCGGTCATCGCGACCGCTGACGTGGAGGCGGTCGGCTGGCCGTCGCTCACGGTCAACATCAAGCTGGCCGGCGGGGACGGCAAGCTCCCGCAGACCGCCAAGGCGGGCACCGAGATCGGCGTGCTGACCGTCGGCGAGGGGGCCAGCCAGGTGAAGGTGCCGGTGGCGCTGCAGAGCGATCTCGCCGCGCCCGGCATCGGCAGCAAACTGACCCGTGTCGGCTGATCGCCGGCATCGGTGAGCTGACCGCGTGATTCGGCGCCCCGGGCAACCCCGGGGCGCCGTCGCGCGTCTAGCGACCCGGGAACGGGACCCGAGAAGGGCCGCAGATGTTCGATCGATGTGCCGGGAAGTCCGGGAAGTCCGGGGAGTACGGCAGTGACCACTGCTGAACAGCAGAGCCAGAGCCAGAGCCAGAGCCGGAGCGCACCAGCCGCCACCGGCGGATCCGGTGTGCCCGAGGCCGGCCCGGGCTCCGCTTCCGGCTCCGTCCCCGCTCCCGCTCCCGCTTCCGCGCCCGGCGGCATAGGGGCCGCGGGGGTCCTCGGCTGGGCCCGCCGGCACCCGGTGCTGGTGGCCACCGTGTTCGCCGCGGTCCTGCACGTCGTCTGGTTCTTCAGCTTCGCCAACAGCGGCGGCGACCTGGCCGCGCAGGACGCCTGGGCCGAGTTCGTCGGCCGCCATCCGGACTCGGCGTACAACCTCGCCTGGTACGGCGGCATGCACCCCGTCTCGTACAGCGTGGTGTCCCCGTACGTGATGTACATGATCGGCGTGCGGACCACGATGATGGTCGCCGGTACGGTCTCGGCCGGGCTGCTCGCGCTGATCCTGACCCGCTGCCGCGGTACCGTCCGCGAGCCGCTGTGGCCGGCCCTGGCCGGGGTGTACGGGCTGCTCTGCAACGCCCTGTCCGGCCGGGTCACCTTCGGCCTCGGGGCGATGTTCGCCCTCGGTGCCGTCGCCGCCGTCTTCTGCTGGCCCCGCAAATGGGCCGAGCGGCGCTGGGCCAAGGCCGCGGTGGCGGCTCCGCTCGCCGGGCTCGCGACCGCCTCCAGCCCCGTCGCCGGGCTGTTTCTCGGGGTGATCGCGGCCGCTCTGTTCCTGTCCGGGCGGCGCCCCGGGGCGTACGCGCTGGGGCTGGCCCCGGCGGCGGTGGTCGGGCTGTCGGCCTGGCTGTTCCCGTTCTCCGGGACGCAGCCCATGAAGCTCGGCTCGGCCGCGCCGCCGTTCCTGTTCGGGCTGGCGATCCTGTTCCTCGTACCGAAGCGGTGGAAAACGGTCCGGATCGCCTCCGCGGTCTACGCCTTCGGGGTCCTGCTGACCTGGGCCATCGACTCCCAGGTCGGCTCGAACGTCACCCGGCTGGTCATGCTGTTCGGCGGGGCCGTGCTGCTCGCGGCCCTCCCGTACGCGGTCCCGCGCACCCGGCACTGGTACGCGGTGCTGCTCGCGTTCGCCGGGATCAACATCTGGATCACCGCCAACAGCATCACGGACATCGTCCGCACCACCCCGGTGGCCGCCTGGAACCGGGAGCTGGCCCCGCTGGTCGACCAGCTGAAGAAGGAGGGCGCCGACCGCGGCCGGGTCGAGGTGGTCCCGGCCAGCAGTCACCGCGAGTCCTCGGCCTTCCCCGCGTACGTGAACCTGGCGCGCGGCTGGAACCGGCAGGCGGACCTCGAGCGGAACCCGCTCTTCTACGACGACACCCTCACGGCCGACAGCTACCGGGAGTGGCTGGACCGCTGGGCCGTGCACTACGTGGTGCTGCCGGCCGACAAACCCGATTCGGGCGGGGAAGACGAGGCGAAGCTGGTGCGCGCGGGGCTCCCGTACCTGCAGCAGGTGTGGGGCGACGCGAACTGGCGGCTCTTCAAGGTGGACGCGCCGACGGACCTGGTGTCCGGGCAGGCGACGGTGGTGCGGGCCGGCGCGGACCAGCTGGTCGTCGACGTGAAGGCGGCCGGGCGGGTGCTCGTACGGATCCCGCACTCGCCGTGGCTGGGGCTGGTGGACGGTGCGGGCAAGGCGGTGCCGCCGCCGCAGGAGACGTTCGCCTCGAAGGCGCGCAGCGGGGGCGGCGGCTCGGGCTCGGGCACGCTGCCGAAGGAGTACGCGAACACGGCCGGGTGCCTGTTCAAGGCCGCTCCGGACACCGAGGGCGACGTGTGGACGGAGCTGCTGGCGCCGGGGCCGGGGGTGTACCGGGTGGCGGCGAAGTACCAGCTGCCGCGGGGGACGCCGTGCCCGGAGGAGCTGACCCGCTGGGCGGCGGGGGCGGCGCAGCGTCCGGCGGCGCCGCGTCCCTGACCGGGAGGCGGCTCGGGCGGATCGGGCTGCTCGCCCGGATCGGGCTGCTCGGGAGTTTTTTACGTACGGTCCGGGTGCGTTGCTGCGCATATCTGCATACCATCCCAATAGTCCGATTGGGTGCTTCCTGAGGGAGTTGACGACGGGATGAGCAAAGAGCAGCAGAAGCAGGATTTCCGAAAGGCCCACCAGGCCCAGGAGCCGGATCGGCCGCCGCGCCCGGCAGGCCACGACTTCGACGGGCGGTTGCGGAGCAAGGTCAAGGGCGGAGCGCACACGAAGGCGGCCCTCAAGCGGGCCGGTACTCCGCAGGGTGACCGCATCGGCGAACGCAGCAGAGGCCTGAGCTGATCCCACGCCCCACGTCGCCAGTCGATGGACGCCAGCCCTTCCGGTTCCGGCCGGGAGGGCTTTCGTACGTCTCCGATCAGGGACTTTGGTCCTTGGTGGGTACGCGGGCCAGGATCCGGACAACTGTTACATTGCCGACGGATGGCCAAAACATGACCCTCGTAGCGTCGGGGTTGTCGCCAGGGCGAACCGCACCGAATGCGGTCGGACCGGACCGAGACCAGAGGCGACTGCGACCCGAGGGGTACCACTCATGCGCGCCACCTTCCGTACCGCCGCCGGCGCCGCCGGCGCCGTCACGGCACTGGCCCTCCCGGCCGCCCAGGCCTTCGCCGCCGACACCCCTTCCGCGGAGGCCCAGCCGATCGAGCGCGAGGCGCTGCGCACCGTGAACCTGGAGTTCGTCCTGAACCCGGACGGCAGCCTGAAGGGGCGGACCGGGGGCGCGGCGAAGCCGGAGCCCGAGAAGGCGACTCCGAAGGGCGGCGTCCGCGCGGGCGCCGAGAAGGCCGGTGCCTCCGGTGACGGCGCAGCGCTGATCGCGGGCGGCGCCGGCCTGGTCTCCGCGGGCGCCGCGGGCCTCGGCTTCACGGTGTTCCGCCGCCGCTCCGAGCGCTGACCCCGCCACCACCCCGGCCGTCGGGCATCCGCCCGGCGGCCCGCCCCTGCCAGGAGAACTCCATGCCGAGCACCCTCGTGCCGCGCACGCGCCGCCTGATCGTGACGACCACCCTGGCGGCATCCGTCACGGCCGCCCTGACCGCCTGCGGTACCCGGCTCCCCCCGGACCCCAAGGTCGCCAGCACCTCCGCAGCCCCCGTCGCGCACACCACCGCGGCCCTCCCCCCGTCGAAGCCGACCGCTATGAAGATCGACGCGGCGGGCGTGGACGCGAAGAGGATGGTCGACCTCGAGGTGGACGCCGCCACCGGCGAACTCGGCGTGCCGAACGCCGACACGGACGCGAACAGCCCCGGCTGGTGGACCGGGGGCGTCACCCCGGGCGAGAAGGGCGTCTCCGTCCTCGTCGCGCACTTCGACACCAAGCACGGCCCGGCCCTGATGAAGGACGTCAAGAAGATCAAGCTGGGCGATCTCATCGAGGTGCCGCGCGAGGACGGCAGGACCGCCAAGTTCAAGATCCGCGAGATCGAGGACGTCAACAAGAAGGACTTCCCGACCGACAAGGTCTACGCCGACACGCAGCGCCCCGAACTCCGCCTGCTGACCTGCGGCGGCGAGATCAAGGACGGCCACCGCACGAACAACATCATCTTCTACGCCGACCTGACCCCCTGACCGGCGCCGACACCCCGTCAGCCGCGCGACGCCCCACGGAAAAGGGCACCTACTGACCCAGTAGGTGCCCTTGTCCCTGTGTGCCCCCGGCAGGATTCGAACCTGCGACACCCGCTTTAGGAGAGCGGTGCTCTATCCCCTGAGCTACGAAGGCCTGACCTCCGACAGCCTAGCGGATCGTGCTGCACGGATGCGCCCCCATAAGCGAGGCTCGACCCCGGCCCGTGCACGAGCCGTGTCCGCTGCCCGACGCAGGACGTGACGGGCTGCCGGCGAGGGGACCTCGCCGTCGCCCAACCGCTCGGACGGCGACCGGTGTTCAGTGCGGCGGTCCCAACTCAACGGCTCGCATACCATCGTGCGGAACGTGGAAATGGCCGCGCCCGAGCTGCCTGCGCGCCCTCGGGTCCATCGTCGGCGAATGGCTTCTGCCCGAGAGTGAGGCGTGAACAGGTGTCGCGGTCGAACGATCGTTTTTGTGAGCTGCGCCAGCTCCTGCGCTCTTATGAAGTGACCGGCTACGCCTTCGATGACACAGAGGGCAGCCCCGGAGCCGCGCTCGCCGCGTACCTCAGGCAAGCCGCGCTCGATCCCGCGCGCGCGGTGGAGGCCGTAGCGGAAATCGACGATCTCCTGGCAGTCGGCCTGTTCAGCGACGAGATCGCGGACGACGTCGATCTCTTGCCGCACATCAACCCTCCCCGTGGGGAGACGGTCGAGAGATGCCTTGCCGTGGTGCGCGGTCACCTCCGGCAGTTCCTCGCAGAGCCAGTGGCCCCCTCCACGTTGCCTCCGCAAACCGCGTGGGAGTGGAGAGAGCGTTTTCCTGCTCTCTCGCACCTGCTGGGAGCCTACTTCCATCAGGATTTCTCGTTGGAGTACGCCTCGGACGAGGAGGCTCTGGACGACTACGTTTCGGGCGTTTCGGAGAGCGACCTCCGGAGCGTGGCGAATGAAATCCTTGAATTCTTGAGCATCAATGAATCGGATTCACTGCTCAAGAAGTCGGCTGCGACGCTCGGGCTCAGCGTTTGCCCGCCCCCGGGGGTGCGGCTGCGCCGGTGGTTCGGGAATGTGCGGGAAACCGTCGTCCACTCGCTTCAGGGGTGACCAACCGGGGCCGACGCGCCCCATGCCGTCTGCAACGGGATGCATCCGTGACGTACAACCTCCTCACCGTCGACCCCGTCAGCCCCGAGACCATGGCCGTCGCGCTGGCCGGCTGCCTGGGTGTCGCGGTCGGTGACGTGGAAACGGCCGACCCCGACGGCGACCCCGACCTGCGGAACTGGGAGGCGCCCGTCTCGTGCGAATACCGTGCGGTCCGCGGTGAGGTGGCCTGGTCGCTGGACATCTATGCCCAGGAGCACGTTGCTGACCAGCCGCTCGAGTCCGACCTTGCCGCGGGGTTCGCGAAGGCCGCGATGACGACCGTCCTGTTTCCCGCGGAGGAAGCACCGCCCAGTGCCTACTGGGTGGTGACGCCGGAAGGTCTTCTCACTCGTGCCCGGCTCGAACTCTCCGACGACGAGCCTCCCCTTTACGAGGTCACCGCCGTCGAGGCGCCCGTGCCTCGGCTGCCCCGGGCGATCGTGACGAGATTCGCCGAGATCGTACGGGAGCAGCGGCCGGACACGCCTGTGGCCTGGGCCTTCGCGGTATCGGTGGAGAAAGTGCGGCAGGCCGCCGCGGGCCTTGCGCGGCTTTCCCTCGACGACCGGACGGGCAGCCCCGTCTGGTACGTGAAGAACAACCTGGTGGTGTGGGAGAGGGTCATCACGCAAATGGAATGCGGGTGGGCGCCATCGGGGTGGTATCCGGCCGACCTTTATCGAGAGCGCCTCGAAGCCCGCGACGAGCTGGCCGGTATCGGTGCCCGGCTGCCCGGTGACGTCACTGAGCTGCTGGGCAGGGCCCTGGAGCCGTTGGACCGGCGGTTTGCCGCTGCGACAGAGGAAGACCCGTCTGGGAGCCTTCGCAGAGAACTGACGGGTGTCTGCGCAGAACAGGTCGCCGGCGGCTGGTGGTGGCGCCGTCGCCCGAATCCCACACCGTGGGAAAAGGCCTGACTTCGCGATGAGGTCCGCGGCCCCCGGGGGCGGTTATCGGCCATGATCCGGCAGGAGCGGGGCGTGCGGGTGGGGGTGCTGGGAGACTGCGGGCCGTGGACGACTCGGTCAGCAGCAACATCTCCGGCGGCACCTTCTACGGCCCGGTCTTCATGGGCCGGGACTCCCGGGTGGCCCACCACGGCCCCATGGCTCCGCCCGTGCCCCGCATGCTGCCCTTCGGACCCGACGGGTTCGTCGACCGCGAGGTCCTGCGGGACCGGCTCGACGGGCTGCTCGCCGGGCGGGACGGCCAGGGGGCGCCGCTGCTGGTGCTGCTGCACGGCACCGTCGGAGTCGGCAAGACCGGGCTGCTCCTGCACTGGGCGCAACAGCGCCAAGACGCCTTCCCCGGCGGGGTGTTCTACGCCGACATGAGCCCCCAGGGGCTCGCAGACCCCACGGGGACCGCCGCCGTGCTCGAGTCGTTCATCGGGGTGCTCGGCACGCCCCGATCCGAACTCCCCGCCACCGAGGCGGCATTGGCCGCGCGGTTTCGGAGTCTGAGTGCCGAGCGGCCCTCGCTCGTCGTCCTCGACGGGGTCCTCTCCGCCGCCCAGGTGGACGTGGAGCGGCTGCTGCCCGGTCATCCGGCCGGCATGGTGGTGATGACCAGCAGGTTCCGGCTCGGCGCCGTCGAGGGGCGGCTGCCGGTGCGGCTCGCGGTGCCGGAGCTGGACGAGGAGGCGTGCGCCGAGCTGTTCCGCACCGTCGCGGGGGAGGACGTACCGGCCGGGGAGGCGCTGCGTACGGTGCTGCGGGCGTCGGCGGGGCTGCCGTACGTCGTACGCATCGCCGCGGCCCGCGCCGCCGATCCGGCGTCCGACGGGGTCGAGGGTCTGGCGGCCCGGATCGCACGGGAGAACATCCTGGAGGCGCTCGGGATGCCCCGCCGCCTGTTCGACCTCGCGTACGAGGCCCTCGACCCGCAGGTGCAGCGCGGATTCCGCCTCCTGGGCGTCCATCCCACCCCGGAGTTCGCCGACGCCCTCCTCGACGAGCTGGCGCCCGGCGTACGGGGTCCCCTCTACGCGGCCGGGCTGCTGGAGCGGTCCGGGCCGCGGCGCTCCCGGCTCAACGGGGTCGTGCACGGCCACGCCCAGATCCTGGCCGCCCCCGATCCCTCCGACGGGCCGCGCGTCATCGACTGGTACCTGCGCCGGGCGGTCGCCGCCGAGCTGCGGATCTCCGGGCGCTGGCGGGCCGGCGCCCTCTTCGCCGAACCCGGCCCGCTCGCGGGCGTGTTCCGGGACAAGGCCGAGGCCCTGGAGGCGCTGGAGCCCGACCGGAACAACCTCGTCGCCGTCGCCGAACTGCCGGGGCTCGAGCCGGCGCAGCTCTGCCTGCTCGCCGAGGCCGTCCACGGGCTGTTCCTCGACCGCGGCCACCACGCCCTGTGGATCCGCATCGCGCGGCTGGCGGCGGACTGCGCCGTCGACGACGGGCTCCTCCTCGCCCGGATGCACTTCGAGCTGGCCTTCGCCCTCACCGACCGCGGCTCCGCCGAGGACCTCGACGACGCGCGCACGCACTACGACGCCGCCCGCGAGAGCGCCCGCCGCGCCGGAGGGCACGCCCGGACCGAGTCCTCCGCCCTGGAGGGGCTCGGCCGGATCGCGGTCGCGCAGGGCGATCCGCAGGCGGCCGCCGAGCTGTACGGGCAGGCCCTGGCGGCTCTCGGGGACCTGGAACACCCGCGCGGCCGGGCCCTGTTGGAGTACCACCAGGGCAACGCGGCGAGCGCGGCCGGCCGGCACGAACGGGCCGCCGCCCACCTGGCCGAGGCGTTGCGCGGCTTCCTGGCGCTCACCGAGCCGGACACCGGGAACGCGGCGAAGACCCGGCTGCGCCAGGCCATGGCCCAGCTCGCGGCCGGACGCCCCGGGGAGGCGGTCGAACCGCTCGAAGCAGCCCTGGAGGCCTTCGCCGCGCCCACGCTCAACCGGGCCGACGCCGTGCTCGTACGGGGAGACGTACGCGCGGCCCTCGGCGACCCGGCGGCCGCGCGGGCCGACTGGCAGGAGGCGCTGGAGCTGTACGGGTCATTGCGCAGTATCCGGGCCGAGGAAGCCCGGATCCGCCTCGCCCGCGGGGGCCCGGAGCAGGCGCAGGGCTGAGACGGCGCCGCCGAACCGGAGGGTGAACTCCCCTTCCGGGTCCAGGCCTTCGCCGAGCAGCGCCAGCAGCGCCGAGGCCGCCGGCGCGGGATCCACCCCGCCCGGCACCCCGAACACCCGCCCGCCCCGCAGCACCAGCCGCGGCCCGGGCCCGGCCACCAGGGCGCACCCCGGGTTCCGGGCGAGCACCTCCGCCGGATCCGCCCCGGGCCGCGCCACCAGTACGTCGGCGAGGGCGCGCAGCCGCGGATCCGGCTCGGCGGCGTCGGCCACCACGTGCACGTCGGCGCCCAGGTGGGCGGCGGTCCCGCGCTGCGCCTCGGCCGGGTAGCGGCGTACGGCGACCTCCCGGCCGGTGACGCGGGTGTCGACGTACAGCGCGGGACCCACCGGCGTGCCGGGCGGGGCCGGTTCCGGCACCGCCACGGGCCGCGGCACGCACGGGAACTGCGGTTCCGGCAGGGCGAGATGGCGGTAGCAGAGCGTGCGGAACAGGGCGAGCGAGCGGCCGGGGCGCGAGGTGATGCGCGCCGCGGCCGAGGGCAGGGCGACGGCCCCGTCCAGCTGGGCGGCCAGCGGGCGGACCGGGTCCAGGCGGGGCAGCCGCTCGCCGAGCCAGGCCATGGGGGAGCCGGGGGCGACGGTGTCCGCGCCGAAGGAGGCGAGCAGCCCGGGCAGCCCGCGGGCGGCGGCGTACAGCGAGAGCGAGCCGTGGTCGCCGAGGAAGGCGTCCGCGGCGCAGATCGCGGCCTTCCAGGTCTCCCCGGCGGGCGGCGGCAGGATCAGCCCGGCGCGCAGGCAGGGCTTCAGCCAGTTCCGGATCTGCCAGCCGCCATGGCCGTACCAGGCATTGGGATGGACGGCGGCCAGGACGCGGTATTCGTCGTACGGCAATTCGGCGAGGGCCCGGCGCACGGCATCGGGTGCGGCACCCAGGACGGAATCCGGGCCCCAGGTGGAGGTGATCAGGAGGAGTTTCTGCCCGGGCCGTATTCCGAGTGCGGCGCGGTATTCCGTACGGAAAGGCGCGGAGGCGTCGAGCTGGTCCGCGCAGGGGTCGCCGACTATGTGGGCGTACGGGGCGGCCTCGGGGCAGTCGCGGAGCAGGCGGGCGTGCTGTTCCTCGTGCGAGAGGACGATGGCGGACGGGACGACCTCGCCGTCGTGGAGCAGCCACTCGCCGGAGAGCCCGAACGCCCCGGCCCTGCTCCCGGCCCCGGCCCTGGCCCCTGCACCGGATTCCGGATTCCGGATTCCGGATTCCTGCTGAGCCTTTTATTGTATCCGGCGCCGTGCGGGGCGCCGATGAGCGGTGCGGAGATCTCCTCCAGATCTCCACCGCGGCTGGTGCTCACGGCCAGGTCGAATTCCTGCGCCAGCGCCCTTTCCCACGGAATGAGGAAAAGCCCGTGCGCGGCGGCGAATTCCGCGACCCCGCCGTCCAGCTCCGACGACCCGGTGCACGTGAACACCACCCGCACCCGCGGGTCGCCCTCGAAGACGGCGAGCACGTCGAGCAGCCGCGTCGCCGAGGTGACGTTGTGGATGACGCCGAGGACCGTGCGCGTGGCCGGCACCGTGAGCCACCGGCGGTCCGGCAGCCCCCGCTCCGTCCGCACCCGCACCGTGCCCCCCGCTTCCCCGATCCGCTCACGCCGCCGCCAGCCTACGGTTTAGCCTGGCCTGCATGGATGTGGGGGCACTGGTGACAGCGGGCGCGACGACCATCATCGGGCTGATGGCCTCGGACGCGTGGACCTATACGAGCGGGCGACTGGCCCGCCTCCTCGGGCGCACGGACACGGAGCTCCGCTCCTCGCGCGCCGAGCTGCTGCTGGCCCGCGCCGACGGCGACGAAGCCGCCGCGGAACAGCTCGAGGAGGGCTGGCGGGACCGCCTGCGCACCGTCCTCGAGTCCGATCCGGCGGCCGTACGGGAGCTCACGGAGCTGCTGGACGAGGTGAACCCGGGCTGGCGGGAGACCCCGTCGATCGCGAACACGATCACCGGCGGCGAGTTCCACAGCCACAGCCAGGTCTTCATGGGCCGGGATTTCAACATCAACCTGTCCCCGCAGGGGCGTGATGGCCGGGGGAATTCCGCCTGATTTCGGTTTGAGGTCGAACGCCCCGGTTCATGGGACACCCATGGACTTCCTTCGCCCCGCCGGCTGGGAGGAGGCGCTCGCCGCCAAGGCCGAGCACCCCGCCGCCGTGCCCATCGCCGGTGGCACCGACGTGATGGTCGAGATCAACTTCGACCACCGCCGGCCGGAATACCTCATGGACCTGAACCGCATCGGGCTGTTGCGGGAATGGGAGATCGGCGAGGACGTCGTACGGCTCGGCGCGTCCGTCCCGTACACGGAGATCATGGAGCACCTGCGGACGCAGCTCCCGGGTCTGGCCCTCGCCTCGCACACCGTCGCCTCCCCGCAGATCCGCAACCGCGGCAGCGTCGGCGGCAACCTCGGCACGGCGTCCCCGGCGGGCGATGCGCACCCGGCGCTCCTCGCGGCCGGCGCGCAGGTCGAGGTGGAGTCCGTACGGGGCTCCCGGCTGATCCCGATCGACGCGTTCTACACCGGGGTCAAGCGCAACGCCCTCGCCCCCGACGAGCTGATCAAGGCCGTCCACGTGGCCAAGGCCGACGGGCCCCAGCAGTTCTCCAAGGTCGGCACCCGCAACGCCATGGTCATCGCCGTCTGCGCCTTCGGCCTGGCCCTGCACCCGGCGACCCGGACCGTCCGTACGGGGATCGGCTCGGCGGCCCCCACTCCGATCCGGGCGAAGACGGCCGAGGAGTTCTTGGCCGCGGCCCTGGAGGAGGGCGGCTTCTGGGAGTCGCGCAAGGTCGTCACCCCGTCGATCGCGAAGCAGTTCGGGGATCTCGCGGCCGCGTCCTGCAACCCGATCGACGACGTCCGCGGCACCGCCCGCTACCGCCGCCACGCCGTCGGCGTCCTGGCCCGCCGCCAACTCCTCTGGACCTGGGAGGAGTACCGGTCCGGCGCAGCCGCGTGACCCGGCGCCTCAGACGCCCATCGGGGTGTACAGCTCCACGATGACCTCGACCTCCACGGGGGCGTCCAGCGGCAGCACCGCCACGCCCACCGCGCTGCGGACGTGGATGCCGGCGTCGCCGAAGGCGGTGCCGAACAGCTCGCTGGCCCCGTTGACCACGCCGGGCTGGCCGGTGAACCGCGGATCGCTGGCCACGAAGCCGACCACCTTGACCACGCGTTTGACGGCGGACAGGTCACCGGCGACCGAGGCGATCGCGGCGAGGGCGTTCAGCGCGCACTGCCGGGCCAGCTCCTTGGCCTGCTCCGCGCTGACCTCGGCGCCGACCTTGCCGGTCAGCGGCAGTGCGCCGTCGACCATCGGGAGCTGGCCGGAGGTGTACACGTGGTGCCCGTTGACCAGGGCGGGCACGTACGCGCCCAGCGGGGCGAGGGCCTTCGGGAGGCTGTGCCCGGCCGCGGCGAGCCGCTCTTCGGGGGTGCCGGTCGTCATCCGTTTCTCCTTGGGTTGTCGTGGCCTGCAACGGCCCGGACTCAGGGGCGGGTGATCCGGACCTGGAAGCTGCCGTCGCGCAGCTCGCCCACCACCGAGATGCTGATGCCGGCCTTGTCGTCCGTGAAGGTCTCGCCCGGCCGGAACGGCGCGTCCGACAGCTCCCCGTGCACGTTGGGCCGCCGGGTGCAGCCGCCGCTGCCGTTCGCGCTGTCCGAGACGGTCACGGGCCCGCGCCCGGTGTCCACCTGGGAGTCCACCTTGTAGATCAGTACGCCGGGCTTGCAGACGGCCTCGTCGTTCCCGGCCCGGGTGCGCACCTCCACCGCGTACCCGGCGGTCTCCGACACCGGCACGAAGGCCAGCTTCGTGCCGCCCTCCACCCCGAGCGGGGTCAGGGTGTGGTCGCTGACGCCGGATTTCGAGGCGCAGCTGATCTGCGAGCCGTCCAGCCAGCCCAGCTTCCACTTGTGCCAGCCCAGCAGGTCGTTGTTGGCGCCCCAGTCCTCGCTCATGACGTCCCAGTGCCCGACCGCGCCCCCGCCGTCGGAGGTGTACAGGTCGGGCAGTCCGAAGACGTGCCCGTTCTCGTGGGGGAGCACCCGGTAGCCGGTCTCCCGGTAGGAGCCCGAGCCGTCGTCCTGGCGGCTGTAGACGAAGGACGTGTTGGCGAGCGGCACGCCGTCGGCCATCGGGGCCTCGCCGTTGCCGGAGAACGTCACCGAGAGCACGGTGTCCAGGGCGGACGGTCCGGCGTTCGGCGTGACCAGGATGTTGACCAGGTCGTAGCGGCTGAAGTCCACCTCCGAGTCGGCGGCCTTCGCGATGTGCTCGACGAGCTGCCGGTAGCCCGGCTCGTACGCGGAGCCGCGCTCGATCCCGTACGCGGCGAACGGCATCGGCATCCGCAGCCAGGTCCGTATCGGAGCCTCGGCGCGGTAGGTGAGGCGGCCGTAGGAGCTGGTGTGGAACCACTCGGAGGTCTGGGGGAAGAACTCCGCGAGCCGGTCCAGCGCCGTGCCCTCGCCCTTGGCGTCCGGGAAGTCGATCATCAGGTTCAGCGCCCGGATCTCGCCGGTCGAGCGGGAGTACCCGGGCGGGGTCGGCATGCCCTCGGACATCTGCACCCCCATCGCGCCGGTGATCCGGCAGGGCGCCAGCGCGGACTCGGCGCTGGTGGCCACGGGCCCGGCCGCGGAGCGGCTGCGGTCGGCTATCCCGGTGCTCGCGGTGGCGGTGACGCCGAGGGCCAGCGCGGTGAGGCCGATGTAGGCGCAGGCGCGGCGTGGTGTGCGTATCCGGTGGCGGGTCTGCGGCATGGAGATCGCCTTCGGGTCCGCGGCAGCCGGCCGGGCCCGGACTGCGCTCTGTGCGATCACCCTCCGTCGGCTGCGGCGCGCCCGCGCGTCGGGTGCGTCCGAACGGGAACCCCGAAGTGAGCCAGGTCACACATGAGGGTGAAATAACCGGGGACGCAATCCCCGTTTGTACGGGAGTCCCGCCAAGCGGGGACCGGCTCCCCGTTTGAGGGGGCGGGTACGAGTCCCAGGCCCAGGGAGGCCTCGAATGAAGCGCTCCACCACCCTCGCGGCGGCCCCGGCCGCCTTGGAGGCGGCCGGGGGCCCGGCGGGCACGGAGCCCGCCCCCACGCGGGTCCCGCGTCCGCGCGCGGACGCCGTCCGCAACCGCGAGCGGATCCTGGTGGCGGCGCGCGAGGTGCTCGTGGAGCTGGGCTCGGGCGCACCGTTCGACGAGGTCGCCCGCCGGGCGGGCATCGGCAACGCCACGCTCTACCGGCACTTCCCCGACCGGGCCGCCCTGGTCCACCACGTCGTGCTCTTCGTCATGGACCGCGTCACGGCCCAGGCCGAGGACTCGCTCGCCGAGGAGCCCGACGCCTTCGCCGCGCTGTGCCGTTTCACGCACGCGGCCGCGGACGAGCGGATCGGAGCCCTGTGCCCCATGCTCGCCGGGGACTTCGACAGCGAGCACCCCGAACTCGTCGCGGCCCGCGAGGCCTTGGCGGAAGCGGTCGAGGCCCTGGTGACGGCCGGCCAGGAGGCCGGGCTGATCCGTACGGACATCGGCGTCGGCGACCTGATGGTCGCCCTCTCCCAGCTCAGCAGGCCCCTGCCGGGCATCAGCTGCACCGAGGTGGAGGGGTTCGTCCACCGCCATCTCCAGCTGTTCCTGGACGGGTTGCGGGCCCCGGCCCGCTCCCGGCTGCCCGGCTCGGCGGCCACCCTCGAGGACCTGAGGCAGAAAACCATGTGACGCCCCGGGTCGCGCCCGCTAGCGTCGTAAACCCGGCTTAAGCGTCTTGAACATGTGAAACGTCTCGAACTTCTTGAACGTTTCGAACATCATTTTTCAGTCATTCCGCAGATGAAATGGGTACCCCCATGCCAAAAACGGCCGCGACCCTCGCGCCGGCTGCCGATCCCAGTCGCTGGAAGGCACTCGTCTTCATAGCCCTGGCGCAGCTGATGGTCGTCCTCGACGCGACCATCGTGAACATCGCCCTCCCGTCCGCCCAGACCGACCTCGGGATCTCCGACGGCAACCGCCAGTGGGTCATCACCGCGTACGCGCTGGCCTTCGGCGGGCTGCTCCTCTTCGGCGGCCGCATCGCCGACAAGTGGGGCCGCAAGAACGCCTTCATCGTCGGTCTCATCGGCTTCGCCCTGGCCTCCGCGCTCGGCGGCGCCGCCAATGGCGAGGCGATGATGCTCGGCGCCCGCGCCCTCCAGGGTGCCTTCGGCGCGCTGCTCGCCCCGGCCGCGCTCTCCCTGCTGGCCGTCATGTTCACCGACGCCAAGGAGCGCGCCAAGGCCTTCGGCATCTACGGCGCGATCGCCGGTGGCGGTGGAGCCGTCGGCCTGATCCTCGGCGGCTTCCTCACCGAGTACCTGAACTGGCGCTGGACCTTCTTCGTCAACATCCCGTTCGCGATCGCCGCGGCCGTGGGTGCCTGGCTGGTCATCCGTGAGCCCGCGGGCGGCCGCAACCGCGCCCCGCTCGACATCCCCGGCGTGATCCTGTCGACCACCGGCCTCGTCGCGCTGGTCTACGGCTTCACCCGCGCCGAGTCGGCCGGCTGGTCCGACACGGTCACCGTGGCCATGTTCATCGCCTCGGCGGCGCTGCTCGCGGCCTTCGTGTTCGTCGAGTCCCGGGTGAAGTCCCCGCTGCTGCCGCTGCGCGTCCTGCTGGAGCGCAACCGCGGCGGTGTCTACCTCTCCCTGGGCCTGGCCGTCATCGCGATGTTCGGCCTGTTCCTCTTCCTGACGTACTACCTCCAGGTCGTGAAGGAGTTCTCGCCGGTCAAGACCGGCTTCGCCTTCCTGCCGATGATCGCGGGCATGATCACGGGCTCCACGCAGATCGGCGCCCGCCTGATGACCCGGGTCCCGCCCCGGCTGCTGATGGGCCCGGGCTTCCTGCTCGCCGCCACCGGCATGCTGATGCTGACCCAGCTCGAGGTCGGGTCCTCGTACCCGGCGCTGATCCTGCCGGCGCAGCTGCTGCTGGGCCTCGGCATGGGTACGGCGTTCATGCCGGCCATGTCGCTGGCGACGCACGGGGTGAACCCGGCCGACGCCGGTGTCGCCTCCGCCATGGTGAACACCTCGCAGCAGGTGGGCGGCGCGATCGGCACCGCCCTGCTGAACACGATCGCCGCCTCGGCGACCACCGCGTACCTGACCGACCACGCGGCCGAGGCCGCGGCGGGCGGTGCGGCGGCGAAGCTGATCCAGGCCCAGGCGATGGTGGAGGGCTACTCCAGCGCCATCTGGTGGGCGGTCGGCATCCTCGTCGCCAGCTCGACCATCGCGCTGACGCTGATCAACACCGGCCGTCCGGGCGCGGGCGGCCCCGTCGCCTCCGGTGCCGGCGCGGGCGCCGACGCCGAGGTGAAGATCCCGGTGATCGCCCACTGACGCGGCTCGGGGGACCCCGGGAATGACTGCCGACCCCGTGTCGTTCAAATTTGAACGACGCGGGGTCAGTCTTGTGTCCGGCCCCCCGCAGACGAACGAGGAGCGCCCCGTGACGACCGTCCCGACCCCCGCCGAATCCCCGGCCCGCATGCCGGCGCTCTATCTGAGCCACGGCGCCCCGCCGCTCGCCGACGACCCGGTCTGGCCCGGCGAGCTCGCCGCCTGGTCCGCCGCGCTGCCCCGCCCCCGCGCGATCCTGATGGTCTCCGCGCACTGGGAGGAGGCCCCGCTCGCCCTCGGCGCCACAGAGCGGGTCCCCCTCGTCCACGACTTCCGGGGCTTCCCGGAGCGCTACTACCGGGTCCGCTACGACGCCCCCGGCGCCCCCGGGCTCGCCGCCTCCGTACGGGCCCTCCTGCGCGCCCCCGGCGCCCCCGTCCAGGACGTCCCGGACCGAGGCCTCGACCACGGCGCGTACGTCCCGCTGGTGGAGATGTTCCCGCAGGCCGACGTGCCGGTCCTGCAGGTCTCCCTGCCCACCCTGGATCCGCGCCGCCTGATGGACGTCGGCCGAAAGCTCGCGGCCCTGCGCGACGAGGGCGTCCTGATCGTCGGCAGCGGCTTCTTCACCCACAACCTGGCCGCGCTGCGGCACACCGGCCTCGGTGTCCCGTCCTGGTCGGCGGAGTTCGACGCGTGGGGCCGCGAGGCGCTGGCCGCGTCCGACGTGGACGCGCTGCTGGACTTCGAGGCCAAGGCCCCGGCCGGCCGCCTCGCCCACCCCCGTACGGAGCACTTCGCCCCGCTCTTCGTCACCCTGGGCGCCGCGGAGGCCTCCGGTGACCTCGCCCGCCGCTCCGACGCGGTCGACGGGTTCTGGATGGGTCTGTCGAAGCGTTCGGTCCAGTTCGGCTAGGAATGGGCCGGTTGTCCAGGCAACCGGAAACGGGCGAGGGCCGTCTTCAGGGGTGGAGTGCAGCCACGGCACGTGTCGCTGCGTGTGACGGCGGTCTCACGGACGCGATGCCCGTACGGGGCGGCAAGGGCTTCCGGGCCGGCCTCGAACGCGGGCCTGACCTGCACCTCTTCGGGCCCTGGCGGTATCCCGCCCGCCCCTTGAGCGGGGGATGGCGGGGCAGGATACTGCAAGATCTCGAAAAAGAGGGACCGGCGTGGGAATTCTGTCCCGATTCCAGTCGTTGTTTCCTTCGGAAGCGGGCACTCGGGAGAGTGTCCAGGGACGCAGAGCCGCGTTCCAGCAGCCGCACCGCGACCTAACTCATTGCAAGGGAGCACGCATGGCAACCCGCGCCGTCGCCCGTCGTCAGTCCAGGGGCAGCGCCCGCGCTGTGGGCGGGGAGATAGCCGACCGCGACCTGGTGGGCATGTACCTGGACGAGATCGCGCGTACCCCGCTGCTCGACGCGGCCAAGGAAGTGGAGCTCTCGCAGATCATCGAGGCGGGCGTGTACGCCCAGCAGATCCTCGACGGCGAGACGGAGCGCGAGGGCGAGACGCCGTCGCGCGAGGAGCTGGAAGCGCTGGCCGCCGAGGGAGAGCGCGCCAAGGAGATCTTCATCCGCTCCAACCTCCGCCTCGTCGTGGCCGTCGCCCGCCGCTACCCGCGCAGCGGCCTGCCCCTGCTCGACCTGATCCAGGAGGGCAACGCGGGCCTGGTGCGCGCCGTCGAGAAGTTCGACTACGCCAAGGGCTTCAAGTTCTCCACGTACGCCACGTGGTGGATCCGCCAGGCCATCACCCGCTCCATCGCCGACCAGTCCCGCACCATCCGCCTCCCGGTCCACCTGGTGGAGGAGCTCGGCCGGATCCGCCGGATCCAGCGGGAGTTCAACCGGGAGCACGGCCGGGACCCGGACCACGCGGAGGTCGCCGCCGAGCTGGACTCGACGGAGAAGCGCGTGGGCGACGTCCTGGACTGGGCGCGCGACCCGGTCAGCCTGAACATGTCCGTGGACGACGAGGGCGAGACGCAGTTCGGCGACCTCCTCGAGGACACCTCCGCGATCTCCCCGGAGCAGTCCGTCCTCTCGCTCCTGCGCAGCGAGGAGCTGGAGGACCTGCTGGGCAAGCTGGACCAGCGCACGGCGTCCATCATCAAGATGCGGTACGGCATCGATGACGGCCGCGAGCGGACCCTGACGGAGGTCGGCAAGCAGCACGGCCTGACGCGGGAGCGGATCCGCCAGATCGAGAAGCACGCGCTGCTCGAGCTGAAGCGCATGGCCCGTGACACGGGCTTCGACGCCGTGGCCTGACCCGGCCCGCGCGAAGCCCCCCGGAACGAGCCCTCGGCGTCTACCCCCCCCAGACGCCGGGGGCTCCCTTTCTGCCCTGCGGCGGCGAAGCTCCCGGCCGCCCCCGGCTGCGGAGCCGCCCCCGCTACGGAGCCGTCGCCGAAGTCAGGCGGGCGGCCAGCGCACGGGCCGCGGCCGCCAGGGCGTCCGGGGCGTGGACCGTGAAGGGGATGCCGACCAGGGCCAGGCGGGCCGCCACCCACTCCGGGGAGTCCGCGCTCGGGAACCGCACCCGGCAGCCCCCGTCCACGGGCTCGGCGTCGGCCCGCAGCCAGCCAGGCAGCGCCTCCGCCGGGCCCGCGAACGACACGTCCACCGGGTACGTCTCCCCGCCCCGCAGCCCGCGCCGTACGAACTCCGCCGCCTCCATCGGCAGCTCCCGCGGAGTGAACCGCGCGCCCGTCGCGAACGGCTCCGCCACCCGGTCCACCCGGAACGTCCGCCAGTCCTGCCGGTCCAGGTCGTACGCCACCAGGTACCACCGGCTCCCCGTGCTCACCAGCCGGTACGGCTCCACCAGCCGCCGCGAGTCCAGCCCGTCGCGCGCCCGGTACGCGAACCGCAGCCGCTCCGGCCCCGCCACCGCCGACGCCATCGTGGTCAGCGTCCGCGGATCCACGCTGGCCCCGTCCCCGCGGGTCACCGCGATCGTGGCCGACTGCAGCGCGCCCACCCGGTGCCGCAGCCGCCCCGGCAGGACCTGTTCCAGCTTCGCGAGGGCCCGTACGGAGGCCTCCTCGACCCCCTCGATCGCATGCCCGGCACCCGCCCGCAGCCCCACCGCGATGGCCACGGCCTCCTCGTCGTCCAGCAGCAGCGGTGGCATCGCGGCCCCCGCCACCAGTCGGTACCCGCCCTCCGCACCCAGCGTGGCCTCCACCGGGTACCCGAGCTCCCGCAGCCGTTCGATGTCGCGCCGGATCGTCCTCGAGCTCACCCGCAGCCGCTGCGCCAGCTCGCTCCCGGGCCATTCGCGCGGGGTCTGGAGCAGGGAGAGCAGGGTGAGCAGCCGTGCCGGGGTGTCCGTCATGTAATCCAGGTTGCCAGTCAAATAGGACACCAACTGACCTACATGCCGTCTAGGTTTCTCTCCATGAGCACCGAGACGTCCAAGACATCGCCCGAGAGAGAGAACGGGCCCGTACAAGAAGAGCGGAACGAAACCGTCCACGACGAAGCAGTTTCCAGCTCGTCCGCCGACCGCCGCCGCTGGCTGGCGCTCGCCATCGTGATGACCGCGGCCTTCATGGACCTGGTCGACGTCACGATCGTCAACATCGCGATACCCCGCATGCGCGAGGACTTCGGCGCCTCCACCAGCGCGATCCAGTGGATCACCGCCGGTTACGCGCTCGCCTTCGCCGCCGGCCTGATCACGGGCGGCCGTCTCGGTGACATCTACGGCCGCAAGCGCCTCTTCCTCCTCGGCATCGCCGGCTTCACCACCGCCTCGCTGCTCTGCGGCATCGCCGCCAACCCCGACATGCTCGTCGCCTCCCGCATCCTCCAGGGCGCCATGGCGGCCATGATGGTCCCGCAGGTGCTGGCGATCATCCACGTGACGTTCCCGCCCCACGAGCGCGGCAAGGTCTTCGGCATGTTCGGCGCGATCGTCGGCCTCGGCGCCGTCTCCGGCCCGATGCTCGGCGCCCTGCTCACCGAGTGGAACCTCCTCGGTCTCGAATGGCGCCCGATCTTCCTGATCAACCTGCCGGTCGGCATCGCCGGCGTGATCCTGGGCCGCCGGTTCATCACCGAGTCGAAGGCCCCCAAGGCCCTGCGCCTGGACGTGGTCGGTGTCGTGCTGGCCACCCTCGCCCTGGTCATGCTGATCTTCCCCCTCACGCACGGCCGCGAGAACGACTGGCCGGTCTGGGGCTTCGTCTGCATGATCGCCTCGCCCTTCGTCTTCGCCGCCTTCATCGCGTACGAGAAGTACAAGATCCGCAAGGACGGCTCCCCGCTGGTGGAGCTCTCCCTCTTCAAGGTCAAGAGCTTCGCGGGCGGCATCGCCGTCCAGCTGACCTTCGGCATCGCGACCGGCATCTTCTTCCTGGTCTGGACGATGTACATGCAGATGGGCCTCGGCTGGAGCGCCCTGAAGGCCGGCGCCACCGGCATCCCGTTCTCCCTCGCCGTCTCGGCCGCCGCGGGCGTGTCCGTGGGCAAGCTCGTACCGCGCTTCGGGCGCAAGGTGCTCCAGGCGGGCGCGCTCACCATGGCCGCGGGCATCCTCCTCTACATCTGGGAGGCGCAGCGCTACGGCATGGAGATCGCCTCCTGGCAGATGGCCGCACCGCTCGTCCTCATGGGCATCGGCATGGGGCTGATCGTCGCGCCGCTGAACGACACCGTGCTGTCCGAGGTGCCGCGCGAGCACGCCGGTTCGGCCTCCGGCCTGATCAACACCACCGGCCAGATGGGCAACGCGCTGGGCCTCGGCCTCACCTCCGTCGTCTTCTTCGGGCTGATGGACGACGACCGCGTCTTCGGTCCGCCGTACGTCGAGGCCTTCCACGGTGCGCTGTGGTGGATCGTGGCCGTGATGATCGTGATCTTCGCGGTGATGTTCGTGCTGCCGCGCAAGTCGGTCCCGATGGAGCAGCGCGAGGGCGGCAGGCAGGCCGAGGCCGCGGCCGCTCCGGAGGCCGTCCCTGCCGGGTAGCCCCACGCCGTTCCCCCTGACGGGCATGTCCGCTTCTGTTGGCGGACATGCCCGTTTGCTTTGGTTTGCTGCGGAACGGGCGTACGGTGGGCGCGTGATCCGCAGAGGTCGTGCTCGTATGATCCTCACCGTCACCCCGAACCCCTCCCTCGACCGGACGTACGAGGTCCCTTCGCTGGACCGCGGCGCCGTGCTGCGCGCCACCGGCGACCGCGTCGACCCCGGAGGCAAGGGGGTCAACGTCTCCCGCGCGGTGGCCGCCGCGGGATTCCTCACGACGGCGGTCCTCCCGCTCGGCGGCGCCTCGGGCACGGTGATCGCCGAACTGCTGGGCGCACAGGGCGTGGACGTCACCGCGGTGACGGTCGCCGGTCAGACCCGGTCGAACATCTCGCTCGTCGAACCCGACGGCACCCTCACCAAGATCAACGCACCCGGCCCCGAACTCACCGCCGAGGAATCCGGCCTCCTGCTGGAGACCGTCCGTACGGTGACCGGAGACCCGGCCTGGGTCGCGGCCTGCGGCAGCCTCCCGCGCGGCCTGGCGCCCGGGTGGTACGCCGACCTGATCGCCTGCGCCCATGAGGCCGGCGCCAAGGTCGCGCTGGACACCTCCGGCCCGGCGCTGACCGCCGCACTGCAGGCCCGCCCGGACCTGATCAAGCCCAACGCCGCGGAGCTCGCCCAGGCGGTCGGCCGCCCGCTGGCCACCCTGGGCGAGGTCGCCCGGGCGGCCCAGGAGCTCCGCACCCGGGGCGCGGGCGCGGTGCTCGCCTCGCTCGGCGCGGACGGCCAGCTCCTGGTGAGCGCCGAGGGCACCTTCCACGGCACCGCCCCCGTGGCCGCCGTCCGCAGTGACGTCGGAGCGGGCGACGCCTCCCTCGCCGGCTTCCTGATCGCGGGCGGGACCGGCCCGGCGGCCCTCGCCTCGGCCCTGGCCCACGGCGCGGCCGCGGTCCAGCTCCCCGGCAGTGCCATGCCCGTCCCCGCGGACCTGCGCCCCGAGGCGGTCCGCGTCAGCGAGAACCCGCCCCCGGACCTGCGCCTGTCCGCCCCCGCCACGCCGTGAAGCTCCGCACCCCCTAGGGGGTGTCTTGGAGCCGCCTCATCTCACCCGCGCGCGGAGCTCCATCGCCCCGCGGGCGGCCGCCTCGTTCTCGTACACCTCGCACATGTGCCGTCCGTCCGGCGTCGCTGTGTGCTCGACCTCCCACAGGCTGACCTCGCTCCCGTCCAGCAGTACGAACGAGTGCTCGTACAGGCTGAACCCGGCGCTGCGCCCGTCCGCCCTGCACGGCCGGGTGCCGAACGCCTGGGTGATCTGGTGCGCGTACGCCGATCTCAGCAACAGCGCCGTCCGCTCGCCCGGCCGGTCCGGGTTCTCCGCGCGCCGCAGCACCCTGCGGGCATGGTCGGCGGACTCCCCCACCGCGTACTCCCGGTGCCGGTGCGCCGGCGCACCGGCCGCGAACAGCGCGCTCAGCACCGCCACGTCGGTGTCCGGCTCCTCCTCGGCGGCGGCGAACGCCGGGTCCAGCTCCGGGTCGAACGCGGCCTCCGCCGGGGCGTCGCCGAACAGCCGGGCCACGGCCAGGCAGGTCTCCGCCTTGCTCACGAAGACCTCGTGCCGGATCGTCCGGTCGCCCTCCAGCCGGTACACCAGTTCCCACAGGGACGCCGAACCGCCGTCGGACAGCAGGTACGTGTGCCGGTGGGTCTCCCGCCACCGCCCCGCCGCCGGGCTGTGGTGGGTGGTGTAAAGGGAGGAGCTGTGGGCGAGCGCCGTCCCGAGGCGCTCGACCAACCGGTCCGGCAGGTCGAAGGAGTTGAGGGCGCGGCCCAGGAGTCGCTCGAGGTGCGCCTCGGTTGTCTCGTACGGATCGCTCAAGGTGGGTCTCCAGGCCGTCGCAGCTAGTGACTTCGCGGAAGCTCAACGTAGCCCCTGGCTCTGACATCACGTCCGGGGTTCGGTAAAACGTCCGGGAAGCATCAGGGGTTCCCCCACCCCTTCAGGTCAACTTGGGCAGGGATGCGCATGGTTCGCCCGGGTCTGTGCCGGAGCGGGGGAACATGGGCCGTATGGCAACGAAAACAGTGGGCCTTCCCCGCCAGCAGGGGCGGCCCCAGAGTCGACACGAGGGCGAACCGGCTGCCACCCCACGGGCGTTGGCCTGGCTGCTGGTACTGACCGGGGCCGCCGGGGTGCTGGCCTCGTGGGTGATCACCCTCGACAAGTTCCTGCTGCTGGAGGACCCGGACTTCAAGCCCGCCTGCAGCCTCAACCCCGTGGTCTCCTGCGGCAGCGTCATGAAGAGCGACCAGGCGGCGGCCTTCGGCTTCCCCAACCCCCTGCTGGGACTGGTCGCGTACGGGGCCGTCGTGTGCGTCGGCGCGGGCCTGCTGGCCGGCGCCCGCTACCGCGGCTGGTTCTGGCTGGGACTGAACGCCGGCACCGTCTTCGGAGTCGGCTTCTGCAGCTGGCTGATGGTGCAGTCCCTGTACGAGATCAACGCGCTCTGCCTGTGGTGCTGTCTGACCTGGGCGGCCACCCTGCTGATGTTCTGGGCGGTCACCGCGTACAACGTCCGCACCCGTGCACTGCCCGCGCCCGGCCCGGTGCGGATCTTCTTCACCGAGTTCGGCTGGGCCCCGCCCGCCCTGCACATCGGCGTGATCGGGATGCTGATCCTCACCCGGTGGTGGGAGTTCTGGACCGGGTGACGGCCCGGCGCGCGCGAGGGCCCCGGCAGCTGGAGGCTGCCGGGGCCCTCGTCACATCGCTCCACGGGCGCGGCGGGCCCGGACCACGGAAGGCGGGGGAGCGGAGATCAGCTGCCGAAGGCGCCGTTGCCCGACAGGACCGGGATGTTGTCCAGGATGTGCGAGAGCGGCTCGTCGCCCTTGGCCTGGGTGGAGTTCTCGGTGCACTGCTGGTTCATCGGGTTGGACAGGACCTGGATGTCCTGGACGCCGATGTTGAGGGCCGCGAGGATCGACTGCGCGTTGACCTTGACCGGCAGGCCGACGCAGGGCTTGTTGAGGGTGCCCTGGACCAGGCTGAGCTGCGGGCTCATGGCGCCTTGGGTCTTCTGGTTGCCGTAGATCTGCTGAGCACCATTGCCGTTGATGGTGTTGATCCCGTTGTCGTTGCCGATGGCCATGGCCGGGGCCGCAACAGCAGCGCCCGCGCCGACGGCGGCGGCGGTGACCGCGGCAGCAGTCATGATCTTCTTGAGCATCATTGGTCCTTTTGTCGCACGAGTGCCCGCTAGTGGAGCGCCCTGGTCAACTGCCCTGCCAGGGCGTTGGTTCCGCTGCTTCACTCAAACGGCCCGCCCGGTTCGAGGTTTTCCCCGCCCCGGGTGAGCCTCTTGCGGACGCGTGCGCGAAGCCCGTGCGCAGCCCGTACGGCCGACCGGGATCCTGCACCCTCCGGTTGCGCTCCGTGCAGGGTGTTCGCACGGTGGGTAAGGAAGCGGATCGCTCGGGTCCGCTTCTGCGCGACCAGAGAAGGAACCCCTATGCACCGTACGAAGCCGTTCCGCAGCCGCGTCCTCGTCCCGTCGGCCCTCGCCGTCGTCATACTCACCGGCGCGGCCGCCCCCGCGGGCGCCGCGGACGGTGACACGGCAGCCGCCGCCAGGAAACGAGTCGCGGCCGCCCAGCAGCAGATCGACCGCCGTGTGGCGGCGGCCGGCCCGCTCGACGACCTCCTCGCGGGGATCACCGCGACCCTGGACGGACTCCTCAAGTCCCTCCAGGGCCTGCTGCCGGGGGTGACGCTGCCGCCGATCCAGCTGCCGACGCTGCCGAACCTCCCGGCGATCCCGGCGATCCCGGCGCTGCCGATCCCCTCCATCCCCGAGATCCCCGAGATCCCGGAGATTCCCGAGATCCCGGAGATTCCCGAGATTCCGGAGATCCCCGAACTCCCCGTCTCCAAGCCGGCGGTACCTGTTTCGAAGCCGGCGGCGCCCGTGTCCAAGCCGGCGCTTCCCGTGCCCGCCGTCCCGGCGCGGCCGGCACCGGCACCGGCCAACCCGGTCCTGACCCCGGTGGAGATCGTGCCGGAGGGTCCCGGCCTCCCGTAGCGGGCGGGCAGGGTGGCAGAGGAGGGCCGGAAAATAGCGCGTGGTTACGACTATTGAGCTGAACAGGTCTGATTGCGCGCGAGGCCGTGTCGTCTGGGAGTCTGAACCGTTTCGCTCGTTGTGAGCCCCGCGTCGGGGCAGAACATCGAACAGAAGGTGCACTTCCCATGAACTCTGCCAAGAAGGCCGCCCTGGTCCTGGCCTCCGCCGGTCTCGCTGCGGCCGGTGCCGCCGGCTCCGCCATGGCCGACTCGTCGGCCGAGGGCGCGGCCGTGGGCTCCCCCGGTGTCCTCTCGGGCAACCTGGCCCAGGTCCCGGTTCACGTTCCGATCAACGTCTGCGGCAACACCGTGAACGTGATCGCGGCCCTGAACCCCACGTTCGGCAACGTCTGCGTCAACGACTGACGTCTGTCGCCGCACCTGACTGTGGGCGCCACCGGCGAGGCCGGTGGCGCCCACAGTGGTGTGTGCCCGGGGCGGTGACTCGACCGGCTCAGTGCGCCCCGCCGTTGAGCTTCACACCGCCGAGGAGCGGGGACACCTGCGTGAGCCCGTTCGCGGCGCCGAGCACCTCGCCCGGCGCATTGTTGCGGAACTGGTTGACGCGCTGCGCGGTGTCCACGACCTGGGTGACGCTCTCGCCCTGCTCGGCCACCCCGTTGCTCAGGGTCTGCGGGAGCGACTCGGTGACCGGGGCGAGCGAGTCGACCGCCGCGGTGGCCCCGCCCGTCAGGCTCATGGGGGGCAGCGCGGCCGGGGCGTCGGCCGCGAAGGCGGGAGCGGAGGCACCGAGCGCGGCAACGGAGCCGGCGATGACCGCGGCGACCTTCGTGAGCTTCATTATCGAAATCCTCTTCTTTCGTGGACAGGCGCGTCAGCGGCGACCGTCGCGCCGCTTTCGTCCTGGGTAACGATTCCGCGCCGTTCCGGAAACGCGTACGGCAACGGCCGGAGAATCCGTCAGGGGATTCTCCGGCCGATATTTCTTCTGATTACCGGTATTGCCGGTCAGGCGATACGGGACCTCCGGTACAGAATGGCGCCGCCCAGGATCAGTGCCGAGGCGAGGGCCGCCGCGGCGGCGGGCTGACCCGCGCCGGTCTCGGCGAGCGCCGGCGCCGAGACGTGGGCCGGCGCGGGAGCGGGAACGGGCGCGGCCGGGACCGGGGCCGGGGCCGGGGCTGCGGGGACGGGCGCCGGTGCGGGTGCCGGCGCCAGGTGCACGGGGGTGTCACCGGCGGGGGCGGCCGGCGGCTGGTCGGCGGGACGGACGACCTCGGGAGCGGGCGCCGGGGCCTGGGCCGGGGCGGGGTGCTCCACGAACTGGCTGCCGTGCGGCGGGGCGGGGACGGGTGCTTCCTCGGCGACGGGAGCGGGGGCCGGAAGCGGCCGGGGCGCCTGCGCGACCGGGGCCGGGGCGGGACCCGGAGCCGGCGCGGGGAGCGTCACGGGCGTCTGCGCGACCGGGGCCGGGAGGGTCACGGGGGCGGGGACCGGAGCCGGCGCGGGCTGCGGCGGCGCGGGCGCGTGCGCCACGGGAGCCTCGGGGGCCGGGGCGGGCTTCGGGGCCGGGTGGGGGACGGGCTTCGGCGCCGGCTTCGGAGCCGGGTGCCCCGCCTCCGGCTTCGGCTTCGGGTGGGGCCGCGGCTGCGGCCGTTCGGGTGCCGGGGGCGCGTGGTGGGCCGCGGGCGCCGGGGCCGGGAGGGCGTGCGGGTGGTCGTCGCACTCCTCCTCGTCCGGGCCGCCGTGGCCGCGCGGTCCGCCGTGGGCGCCGTGGTCGGCCGGTCCGCCGTGGCTCCGGTCGCCCTCCTCGCCCGATCCGCCGTAGCCGCCCTCGTCGCGGGACTCCTCGTAGCGGGGTGCCGCGTGCCGCGGCGCCTGCCGGCGGGACTCCTCGTGACGGGGCTCCTCGTGGCGCTGCTCCGGCAGCGCGTGCCGGCCGCCCTGGCGCTCCTCGAGGTAGCGCTCGAAGGCCTCGGCGTTCTCGGGGCTGAGGTAGCGCCCGTAGTCGTGGTCGGCATGTGCGTCCGAACCGGTCGTGGTGGCGCACGTGTTCCCCATCGAGGGGTTGAGCGCCGCCCCGCCGTCCACACTGTTGCCGCACACGTTCGGCGAGAGGGTGATCGGTACCGAGACGCTGTTGCCGGACAGCACACCCGGCGAATGCGAGGCCTCGGCCATCGCCCCCGAGTGCGCGTAGGCCGCGCCGGTCGCGATCGACAGCAGGCTCGAGGCGGCCGCCGCCGTGAGCACCCCCTTGCCCAGTACCTGTCGGCTCAGTACCTGTCGCATGGGTCCTTCCCTGTCTACCGGCACTCCCGCCGGTTTTGAATCGAAGGTGGCCTCGGAGTGCACCGCCGTGCACTCCGAGGCCACTCCGAGGAGGTTTGCCCTGGCGGGCAGGCGCTTCGTCAGGCGTTGACGCAGGTGTTGCCGAACGCGGGGTTCAGCAGGGCGATCACGTTGACGGTGTTGCCGCAGACGTTGACCGGGACGTTGACCGGCACCTGGAGGAGGTTGCCGGACAGGACGCCGGGGGAGCCGATGGCCTTGCCGTCGGCGACCGCGTCGGCCATGGCGGGCGAGGCGGCACCGGCGGCCATCAGAACGCCGGCGGCCAGCACCACTGCCTTCTTGTACGTCATTTGTTTTCGATCCTTCCCGCAGGGGCGTGTCCACTGCAGAAATAACAACGAGTGGGCCGGGGAAAAGAAACCGCAGGTTTCTGCAGGCGGCTCCGCAATTCACCCCAACGCGTGCCGACCGGAATTCTCGGCGAATTTACGCCGCTATTCGCCGTGCCGACAAGCGGCGAGGCCGCCGCGACCCGGAGGGGGTGCGGCGGCCTCAATGACGCGGGGTGCGGTCAGCTGCCGAAGGCGCCGTTGCCCGACAGGACCGGGATGTTGTCCAGGATGTGCGAGAGCGGCTCGTCGCCCTTGGCCTGGGTGGAGTTCTCGGTGCACTGCTGGTTCATCGGGTTGGACAGGATCGGGATGTCCTGGACGCCGACGTTGATGAGCGCGAGGATCGACTGGGCGTTGACCTTGGCCGGCAGCGCGATGCAGGGCTTGTTGAACGAGCCCTGGATGAGCGCCATCTGGGGGCTCATGGTGCCGTACGTGGCCTGGTTGCCGTAGATCTGCGAGGCGCCGTTGCCGTTGACGGTGTTGATGCCGTTGTCGTTGCCGATGGCCATCGCCTGCGGGGCCATGGCGGCACCGATGCCCACGACCGAGGCTGCAGCAGCCGCGGTGGCCATCATCTTCTTGATCATTGTCGTCCCTTTTTTGCTGGATTGCCCGGTAGTGGAGCACCCGGATCAACGCCCATGCCCCGGTTCGGGTTGCGTGGCTTCACTCAGATGCCGTCGTTTCGGGCAGCACGGTTGACAGCGGGGGTGACGGTCAGGCGTTGACGCAGGTGTTGCCGAACGCCGGGTTCAGCACGCCGACCAGGTTGGCGGTGAGGCCGCAGACGTTCACCGGGACGTTGACCGGGACCTGGGCCAGGTTGCCGCTCAGCACGCCGGGGGACCCCGCCGCGACGCCCTCCGCCGCACTGTCCGCGGAGGCGAGGCCCGCGCCGCCCGCCAGGACCGCAGCGCTCGCGACCGCCATCGTGGCGCCGCGCATCAGCCTCTTCTTCATCTCCGGCTTTCCTTTCGGTTCGAACGATGGTGCAACCGCATAACGACCCGCCGACTGCGAGGGTGCGTGTTATCGCCCAAAAGGCCGTACGAGCGAGTCCGGCGTGATTTCCCGCCCGACTTCTGACAAAGTTCAATCCTGTTTTGTCCCCTTGATCGAAAATGGAGACAGGGTCATGGGTTCGTCCCGCAGAATCCTCGGCACGCTCGGTCTGCTGTCCTGCCTCGCACTTTCGGCCAACGTCCCCGCTGCGGCCGTGGCTGCCGCCGCCCCGCCCGGCCCCGCGGCACCCGCCGTGCGGGAAATGCCCAAGGTGCCGTTCACCCAGCGTTACCAGGCCGTCCAGCGCGGCGGACTGGTCCGGGCCTCCAACTCCTCCATCGCCTGCCGCCGGCAGGAGGCCCCGGACGCCGAGCCGTGCGCCGAGGTCAACCGCGGCGCGGCCGGGGTCAACGGCGATTTCGACATGTTCTACAGCGAGGTCGACAAGGATCCGGACACCTACAACTCCACCCGGGCCGAGCTCAGGGTCCCGCAGGGTGCGAAGGTCTCGTACGCCCGCCTGTACTGGGGCGGGAACCTGCGGGTGGGTGAGCAGAAGCCGCCGCAGGACAACGGCCGGGTGCTGGTCGCCGAGCCGGGCGGGGCGTACAAGGAGGTCCTCGCCGACACCGTGATCGGCCACCGCTCGGACGAGGGCAGCGATGCCTACCAGGCCTCGGCCGACGTCACCCCGCTCGTCCGCGAGGGCGGCGCCGGGATGTGGACGGTCGCCCAGCTGAACATCGCGATGGGCAACTCGGAGGTGGGTGCCTGGGGCGGCTGGACGCTGGTCGTGGCCTACGAACACCCGCAGGAGCCGGTGCGCCGGATCTCGCTGTGGGACGGCTTCGAGTCGCTCGCCGCGGGTGCGGGCGAGGCGGCCGGCGAGACGGTCGAGATCGCCGGCCTGGACGCGGCCGCCGGGTCCGCGGGGAAGGCCGGGGTGGTCGCGTACGACGGCGACCGCGGGACCCTCGGGGACTCACTCACGGTGACTGCCGACAGTGGCCGCCGGATCAACGTCAGCGATGCTGAAAATCCTTTTAATGATGTTATGAATTCCACGATCACGGAATTCGGACATCACTCTTTCGTGCGACAGCCCGAACATGTGAATAATCTCGGATATGACGCGGACGTGTTCGACCTGAGTCCCGCCCTGTCCGGTGGCGCCCGGAGCCTGAGCTTCAGGTTCACGGGCGAAAGCCAGGGTCAATTCCTCGGCGTGCTCTTCGTTCAGACAGACGCGCGCCGCTGAACGTAGGAGACCACTCCGCGTGCCGAAACAGCCTCCCCCTGTGCAGTCCTCCCCTGCGCAGGACCCGATTCCCCGCCCCCTTTCCGTCCTGCACCTCGTCCAGCCCGTCGACGGCGGTGTCGCCCGCGTCGTCGTCGACCTCGTCCGCGCCCAGACGGCCGCCGGCCTGCGAACCGCCGTCGGCTGTCCGCGCGGCGGACAGCTCGCCGACGCCGCCCGCGCCGCCGGGGCCGAGGTGCTCACCTGGCGTGCCGGGCGGGCCCCCGGGCCCGACCTGCCCGCCGAAGTACTCGGCGCCCGGCGGGTGATCGGCCGGCTGCGGCCCGACGTCCTGCACGCCCACAGCGCCAAGGCGGGTCTCGCCGGGCGGCTCGCCGTCCGCGGCGGCGTGCCCACCGTCTTCCAGCCGCACGCCTGGTCCTTCGACGCCGTCGGCGGGGCCACCGCCGCGCTCGCCCTGCGCTGGGAGCGGTTCGGGGCCCGTTGGGCCGACCGGGTGCTCTGTGTCAGCGAGGCCGAACGCCGGGCCGGCGAGGCCGAGGGGATCACCGCCCACTGGTCGGTGATCCGCAACGGCGTGGACCTCGACCACTTCCGCCCCGGCGGCCCCGACCGGGCCGCGGACCGGGCCCGGGCGCGTACCGAACTCCCGTTGCCCGCCGCCTTCCTGGGGGACGGGCCGCTCGCCGTCTGCGTGGGCCGGCTCTGCCACCAGAAGGGCCAGGACATCCTGCTCCGGGCCTGGCGGGAGGTGCTCGGCAACCTCCCCGAAGCCCGCCTCGCGCTCGTCGGCGACGGCCCCGACACCGAGCGGCTGCGCCGCACCGCCCCGCCCGGGGTGCTCTTCGCGGGGGCCGCCTGCGACATCCGACCGTGGCTTCGGGCCGCCGATCTCGTTGTACTGCCGTCGCGGTGGGAGGGCATGGCGCTCGCCCCGCTCGAAGCCATGGCCTGTGGCCGACCGGTCCTGGTTTCCGACGTCAGCGGTGCCCGGGAGAGCCTGCCGCCCGGCCAGGGACGGCTCTGCCTGGTACCGCCGGAGGACCCGACGGCGCTGGCCAAGGCCCTGGGACGGCTGCTCGCCGAACCGCGGCTGCTCGCCGAACTCGGGGAGCAGGCCCAGCAGCACGCCCGGACCGACTTCGACGTGCGGCGAACCACGGACGCGGTCACCGGTCTGTACCACGAACTGCTGGGCAGGCCCCGGCCCTTGAACCAGGAGCGCATCAGCCGATGACGATGGACAGCGCACCCGCCCGACACACCGGGCAGGGCGGCACGGGGCCCGCCGGCGGCACCGCCGGCACCGCAGCCGTCCGACGGTCCGTGACCGCCATCCACCCCCCACGCCGGCCCAGGGCCGACCAGGCCCGGCCCCTGGCGCGGCCCCAGCGGGTCCGGCGCCGCGAAGGGGCACTCCCGCTGCTGACCGCCGATGCGCTGGCCGCCGTACTCACCACGACGGCCCTGGCCCGGCCCGGGGCGGCGCTGCCTGCCGAGGCGGCCGCCCCGATCGCCGTGCTGGCCACCGCGCTGCACGCGCAGGCCGGGCTGTACCGGCCGCGGCTCGCCCCCTCCGCGCTGCTCGAACTGCCCGCGCTGGCCGCGCGGGCCGCCGTCCTGTGGTGCGGGGCCGCGGCCGTCGTGGCCGCCGCGGCGCCGGGACAGGCCCTGGGCTGGTCCGCCCTGCTGGGCGCCGTCTGCCTGCAGCTCCTCCTGACCTGCACGGGCCGAGGGTTCGCCAACCGGCTCCGCCGCCGCTCCGCCCGCCTGCACCCCGCCTCCGCCCTCGTCGTCGGCCCCGGCGCCGGGGCGAGTGCGGTCGCCGCCGCCCTGCACGGGCGCCCCGAGTACGGACTGCGGCCCGTCGGGCTCGCCGACACCGGCGCCGCCGAGGAGGGCAGCGGCAGCGTGCCGGTGCTCGCCACCCACGAGGACATCCGGCGAGCGGTCATCCAGAACTCGGTCCGGCACGCGGTGTTCACCCGCCCGCCGGAGGCCGACGAGCGCACCGCCTCGCTCGTCCGGCTCTTCCACGACCACGGCTGCCGGCTCTGGCTCGCCGACCCGGCCGGCACCGCCAAGGTGACCGGCATGCGGGTGGCGCAGCCCGCCGACCAGCTGTGGGGGTACGCCGTACAGCCGCTGCTGCCCCGCCCGTCCCGGCCGGTGGAGCGCTGGGTGAAGCGGGCCGTCGACGGCCTGCTGGCCGCGGTCGCGCTGATCGCGGCCTCGCCCGTGATGGGCGCGTGCGCGCTCGCCGTACGGATCTCCGACGGGCCCGGGGTGATCTTCCGGCAGGAGCGGGTCGGTCTGTACGGGCGCCCCTTCACGCTGCTGAAGTTCCGTACCCTGCGGGCCGACGAGCACGAGTCCGCCACCCGGTGGACGGTCGCGGGCGACCACCGGATGAGCCCCATCGGCTCCTTCCTGCGCAAGTCCTCGCTCGACGAGCTGCCGCAGCTGTGGAACGTCGTACGGGGTGACATGAGCCTGGTCGGACCGCGGCCGGAACGGCCCTTCTTCGTGGCGAAGTTCGCCGCCGTGCACCCCGGCTACGAGGCCCGGCACCGGATGCCCGTCGGCATCACCGGGCTCGCCCAGATCAACGGCCTGCGCGGGGACACCTCCATCGAGGACCGGGCCCGCTTCGACAACCACTACATCGACACCTGGTCGCTGTGGCAGGACCTGTGGATCCTCGCCCGCACCGCGTCCTCCTTCTTCCGCTTCCGGCTGGGGGGCAGCTGATGAGCCTCGCCCTGTCCCCGGTGGGCTCCCGGCCCGACGCGGCGGGGCTGCTGCGGCGGCACTGGCCGCTGCTGCCGCTCGCCGCGACCGTCCTGCTGCTGCTCGCCCCGATCGCGGCGGGCGACGCGAGCACCTCCGGCAAGGTCGGCCCGGCCGATGCCGCCTCGCTGCTGCTGGTGTTCGTGTGTGCGGTGCAGGCGCTGCGCGGGCGGGTGCGGGAGCTGAGCCCGCTGGGCGTGCTGGTGCTGGGCGTGCCCGCCGTGGGGCTGGCCGTCGCGACCGCGACCGCCGGGGACCCGCACGCGGCGCTGCCCGGCTTCGTGCGCTACCTCCAGGTGTTCGTGCTGGTCCCGGCGGCGATCGTGCTGCTGGTGCGCGACGCCGGGGAGTTCCGGCTGGCCGCCGGGTGCTTCGTGGTGCTGGCGCTGGTGCAGGGCGCGGTGGGGGTCGTGCAGTACGCCACCCACACGGGGGCCTCGTACCAGGGCGCGGACGTCCGGGCCGTCGGCACCTTCGGCCCCGGCGACGTCATGGGCATGGCCACGGTGGTGGCGTACGGGCTGGTCGTGGCGACCGCCGCGGCGCTGGCTCCTGGCCTGCCGCGCCGGGTACGGCAGCTCGCGGGCGGCGCGGCCCTGGTCCTGGTGGTGCCGCTGGTGCTGTCGTTCAGCCGGGGCGCCTGGATCGCCACCGCCGGCACGGCGGTGCTGGTGATGCTGCTGGCCGGGATCCGGCGGGCCCTGAAGGTGCTCCTCGCGCTGGCCGCGGCCGGTGTGGTCCTGGTGGGCGGGCTCGGGGTCGGCTCCGCGATGGTCGTGGAGCGGCTGACCTCGATCACCCAGGTCTCCAGCGCACCCGACCAGTCGGTGACCGACCGCTACACGATGTGGGCCGCCGCCGAGTCGATGTGGCGCGAGCGGCCGGCGGTCGGAGTGGGCCTCAAGGGCTTCCCGGCCAACCGGGACGGGCACTCCTCGCTGGGGCTGTCCTCCGGCAGCGACACCGCCGGCGCGGGGCAGGCGTACATCCGCCAGCCGCTGCTCTCCCCGCACAACATGTACCTGCTGGTGCTGAGCGAGCAGGGCCTGGTCGGGCTGACCGCGCTGGCGGGAGGCTGGGCGGCGCTGCTGGTCGCGGGTCTGCGGCGGTGCGTCACGGGCGGTTTTGGGCTCCAGGACTGCGGGCTGATCGCGATCGGGCTGTTCGTCTGGCAGCTCACCGACTTCCTGTACGCGGACATCGGCGGTCCTTCCACGGTCCTGACCGGGGTGATCATCGGCCTGGCGGCCTGGTGGGCCCTGCCGTCGCCCTCCGCAGGGGAGGCGGTTCCCGGCGGCCCCGGCCGGCCGGGGGCACGCACGGCCCTCGGCGCGGGACGCGGTCCGGGCAAGGCTGCTGCCGCGGGAGGGCGCACCGGCCTCGTGGCCGCAGTGCGCGTCGTTCCGGGTGCGGACGGCCGGTGACCGATACGACGCCCTGGCGGCCCGCTTCCGGCCCCCCGGCCGGGGCGGGCCCCGCCCGCGTCCCGGGCGCGCCGGCCCCGGCGTCCCCCGCAGCCCCGCACGGCTCCGGCGGATCCCAGCCGCCGTCCGGAACGGGCACCTCGCGCCCGCCCGGGTACCCGGGCGGAGCCGGGGCAGAGCGCAGTGTCCGGGTGGCGGCCCGGGCCGCGCGCCGCGAACTGCCCGAGGGCCCGGGGTCCGGAAAGGACGACCAGGCTGCCGCACCCCGGGGGGCCGGCCCCCCGGGCGGGAGCACGGGTCCGGCTCCGCTCGGCCGGTTCCTGGCCAGGGCCGCCGCCGTCACGGCCGGACTGACCGCCGCCGGGGCGGTGTTCGGGCTGGTCCGGGACCAGACCATCGCGCACCTCTTCGGGGCCGGGCACGACAGCGACGCCTTCCTGATCGCCTGGACCGTGCCCGAGATGGCCTCGACCCTGCTGATCGAGGACGCCATGGCGCTGCTGATGGTGCCCGCGTTCAGCCATGCCCTGGCCCGGCGGGCGGCCTTCCGCGCAGGGCTCACCCGCAAGGAGGCCCGGTCGCAGGACCCCGTACGGCTGCTCGTGGGGGCGACCCTGCCGCGGCTGGCGGTGTTCCTGGCCGCCGTCGCCTCCGTGCTCGTCGTTGCCGCTCCGCTCGTCGTCGCCGTGCTCGCGCCCGGACTGCCGGACCCGGACCTGGCCGTGGAGTGCACCCGGATGACCGCGCTGACCGTGCTGTCGTTCGGCATCGCGGGGTACTTCAGCGCCGCGCTCAGGGCGCACCGCTCGTTCGTGCCACCGGCCGCGATCTACGTCTCGTACAACGTCGGGATCATCGGGGTGATGGTCGCGCTGCACGCGGCGTGGGGGGTGCGGGCCGCCGCCGCCGGGGTCGCCGCCGGCGGGTTGCTGATGGTGCTGGTCCAACTGCCCGCGTTCGTCCGGAACGTGGGCTTCGGCCCGTCCCGCGTCAAGGGCGCGCCGCGCAGCCAGCGCGACCGGGACCGGCCCACGCTGATGGCGTTCGGGCTGATCGCCCCGGTGATCTTCTTCGCGGTGTTCCGGCAGTCGCAGGTCCTGGTCGAGCGGTTCCTGGCCGCCTCGCTGCCGCCCGGGGCCATCTCGCACCTGAACTACGCGCAGAAGGTCGCGCAGATGCCGATGGTGCTGTCGCTGATGATCTGCACCGTCACGTTCCCCGTCGTCGCCCAGGCCATGGCCGGCGGCGAGCGCGAGAAGGCCCGGCGGCGCGTCGAACAGGACCTCGCACTGGCCTCCCTCGCCGTCCTCATGGGCAGCGCCCTCGTCATCGGGTACGCGCCCCAGATCATCCAGGTCCTCTTCGAACGCGGCGCCTTCACCCACCGCGACACCCTGGCCACCGCCTCCGTCATGCGGGTCTACGGCCTCGGACTGCTCGGCCACTGCCTCGTCGGGGCGCTGTCCCGGCCCTTCTTCTCGACCGCCCGGCCCACCTGGTTCCCGGCGCTCGCGATGGGCGCCGGACTCCTCGTCAACATCGTCGCCGGAGCCTTCGCCGTCCGCTGGTGGGGCACGTACGGCATTGCCGCCGCCAACGCCGCCGGCATCTCCACCGCCGCCGTCCTGCTGCTGACCGGGCTCGGCTCGCGGATCGTCGCCATCCAGGTCCGCCGGGTCGCGCTCAGCATCGGCCGGCTCTCCGTCGCCGCCGTCGGCGCCTGCGGCACCGGCTGGATCGCCGGGCCGATGATCCCCGACCCGCTGCTCAGCGCCGCACTGGGCTGCCTGCTCGTCCCCGCCATGTTCGGCGCCTGCGGCATGGCCATACGGGCGCTCGAGATCACCGCCCTGCCCGCCCAGATCACCCAGATGACCCAGAGGTTCCGCAATGCCCGCTGACACCCGCACGGCGCCGGCCGCCCGGACGGTCCCCGCCCGCCGGACCGCCTCGCCGTGGGTCCTGATGTACCACTCGGTCGCCGAGTTCACCGACCCCGCCGAGGACCCGTACGGCATCACCGTCACCCCGGGCACGCTGGAGGCCCAGCTGCTGTGGCTGCGCTCCCGGGGCCTGCGCGGGGTGTCCGTCGGCGAACTGCTCCGGGCCCATGCGGCCGGGCGCGGCGCCGGGCTCGTCGGGCTGACCTTCGACGACGGATACACCGACTACCTGACCCGGGCGCTGCCGCTGCTGCGCCGCCACGACTGCACCTCCACGCTGTTCGTCCTGCCCGGGCGGCTCGGGGTGGACAACGTGTGGGACCCGCTGGGCCCGCGCAAGTCCCTGCTGACCGCCGAGGGCATCCGCGAAGTCGCCGCCGCCGGACAGGAGATCGGCTCGCACGGGCTGCTCCACCAGGACCTCACCGCGGCCCCCGACGACATCCTCCAGCAGGAGCTGCGGGGCAGCCGGGAGCTGATCCGGGAGCTGACCGGGACCCTGCCGCAGGGGTTCTGCTACCCGTACGGGCACCTCGACGAGCGGGTCGTCGAGGCGACGCGGGCCGCGGGGTACGGGTACGCCTGCGCCATCGACCCCGGGCGGCTGGCCGGGCCGCACGCCCTGCCGCGCACCCACGTCAGCCAGGCGGACGGGGCCGGGCGGCTGCGGATCAAGCAGCTGCGGCACCGGGTGCGGGAGCTGACGCGGGCGGTGCACCGATGAAGTCGCTGCGGGCGCTGCACATCATCACGGGGCTCGGGGTCGGCGGCGCCGAGCAGCAACTGCGGCTGCTGCTGCGGCACCTGCCGATGCGCTGCGACGTGCTGACGCTGACCAACCCCGGGCCGGTGGCCGAGGGGCTGCGGGCCGACGGGGTCCGGGTGGTGCACCTGGGCATGCGGGGCAACCGGGACCTGGGGGCGCTGCCGAGGCTGGTCCGGTTCATCCGGCGCGAGCAGTACGACCTGGTGCACACGCACCTGTACCGGGCCTGCGTGTACGGGCGGCTCGCGGCCCGGCTCGCCGGGGTCGGGGCCACCGTGGCCACCGAGCACTCCCTCGGCGAGGGCGAGATCGAGGGCCGGCGGCTGACGGCCGGGGTGCGGGCCCTGTACCTGGCCAGTGAGCGGCTGGGCGCGGCGACCGTGGCGGTGTCGGACAGCGTGGCGGCGCGGCTGGAGGAGTGGGGGGTGCCGGCTGCGCGGGTGCACGTCGTACCGAACGGGATCGAGGCCGTGCGCTTCCGCTTCGACGAGGGAGTGCGCCGGGCCACGCGGGCCCGGAGCGGGCTGCCCGAGCGGGCGTTCGTGGTCGGCGGGGTCGGGCGGCTGGTGCCGGGCAAGCGGTTCGATTCGCTGGTCCGGGCGGTGGCGGCGCTGCCGGGCGCGCATCTGCTGCTGGCCGGGGACGGGCCGGAGCGGGCCGCGCTGCGGCGGCTGGCCGCGGAGCTGGGCGCGCAGAGCCGGATCCACCTGCTGGGGGAGCGGGACCCGCTGGGCGACAGCGCCGACGGGCGCACGTCCGGGATCCCGGCGCTGCTGGCCGCGATGGACGTGTTCGTGTCGCCGTCGCGGGAGGAGGCGTTCGGGCTGGCGGTCGTGGAGGCCCTGGCCGCGGGGCTGCCCGTGCTGCACGTCACCTGTCCGGCGATCGACGACCTGCCGGCGGCGCAGGCGCCCGGGGCCCGCCGTATCGGTACGGGCACGGAAGAGCTGGTCGCGGCGCTGCGCGGGCACATGGAGGCGGGAGCGAGGCGGCTGCCGCCGCCACCGGTGGTCCGCCGCTACGACATCGCCCGCAGCGCGGACCAGCTCCTCGCGGTGTACGCCCTGGCCCTGTCCGCCCGTGGCGCCGCCGCCTCCCCGGCCCCCGCGCCTCGATCGCCGGCGGGGCCGCAATCGCCGGGCTGCGCCATGGAACCCGCTGCGGTGCGGTCGGCTCCGGGCCGCGGCCCGGACTCCCGGGGCGCCGCCCCGGACCCCGCGCCTCAAATGCCGACGGGGCTGAATTCGGCCCCCGGCCCCGCGGCGCAGGCGGCGGCGGGGCTGGAGATGCCGCCGGCCGGTTGATTCACGCACCGCCGAAGGGGTTCCCGACGCGGGGCCCGAAAGAACTCCATTCCTCCAGGAAGGCACGTAGATGGCTGACACCGCCGATCAGAAGAAGACCGACCGCCGTCGTCGCAGGGCCCGGCTGCTGCCGCCGCCCGCGTGGTGGCCGTTGCCCGTCGTCGCCGTGCTGGGGCTGGCCGCGGGCGGGGCGTACGGGGTGCTCAAGGCGCCCGAGTACGCCGCCACCAGCTACGTCGTCGCCGTTCCGGACGACACCACCGAGCCGGCCACCGCCCTCGGCTTCGCCCAGGCGTACGCGCGCATCGCCACCAGCAGTTCCACCCTCGCGTACGCCCAGCCCCGCGCGGGCATCGGCGCCCGGCAGCTCCGTACGCAGGTACGCGCCGAAACCTCCCCCGAGTCCCCGATGATCGCCATCACGGGGACGTCGAAGAGCCCGACCGAGGCCGCGGACATCGCCAACGCCGTGGCCGACGCGCTCTCGCTGAGCAGCAATCAGGCCGCCAAGAACACCGGCGTCCAGCTGCTGCTGTTCAACCAGGCCGTCGCGCCGAGCGACCCCGCCTCGCCGTCCGCCACCGTCAGCGGGGCCGTCGGGCTGTGCGCCGGCGGACTGCTCGGCGGGCTGTGGCTGCTGGCCCGGCCCGGCCGCGGCCGGCGGCCCGAGGGCCGGGCCGAGGAGCAGCCGGTCGTCGAGGAGTACGCCTCCCTGCCCGCGCAGGGCGACCACAACGAGACCAAGGAGAAGGAGTCCGTGCGATGACTTCGGGCTCCGCCGGGGCCCTGTCGGTGACGCTGTGCCGCGACCCCCGGCAGTTCGCCGCGCTGGAAGAGCCGTGGAACCGGCTCTTCCGGGCCTGTCCCACCGCCACCCCCTTCCAGAGCCACGCCTGGCTGCACTCCTGGTGGCTCTCGTACGGCCGGGACGGGCGGCTGCGGATCGTGCTCGTACGGCGCGGCGAGGAACTCGTCGGCGCGTGCGCGCTGATGCTCGTCCACCGGCCGCTGCCGCTCCTGGTACCGCTCGGCGGCGGCATCACCGACTACTTCGACGTCCTGGTGGCCGCCGAGTACGCCGACCAGGTCGTCCCGGCGCTGGTCCGCGGCCTGCACCGGGCCGCCCGCGGCGCGGTCGTCGACCTGCGCGAGGTACGGCCCGGGGCCGCCGCCGAGGCGCTGTTCGGGCAATGGCCCGGGATCCGCAGCCGGCTCGCCGACTCCACCTGCATGGAGCTGCCCGCGCTGCCGTTCGACGAGCTGGTCAAGCGGATGCCGGCCTCCGGCGCCCAGCGGGTCCGGGCCAAGCTGCGCAAGACGGACGCGGCCGGGATCGAGGAGCACGAGGTCACCGAACAGGAAGTGCCGCGTGCCGTACGGACCCTGCTGCGGCTCCACGAGAAGCAGTGGCGCGGCCGCGGGGTGACCCCGGAGCACCTGAGGCCGCGCTTCGCCGAGCACCTGACCCGGGCCACCCGGCGGATGGTGCGGGTCGGCGAGGGCCGGCTGACCGAGTTCCGGCTGGACGGGAAGGTGGTGGCGGCCAACGTCACCCTGCTGTCGGGGGCGCTCAGCGGCGGCTACCTGTACGGGGCGGACCCGGACCTGAGGACCCGGAAGGTGGACGTGGCGACGCTGCTGCTGCGCTACGAGGCCGGTCGCGCCATCGCGGAGGGCCGCCCGGTGGTGAGCTTCCTGCGCGGCAACGAGCCGTACAAGAACCACTGGCGGCCCGAGACGGTGGTCAACCAGCGGTTCCTGCTGGCCAGGACGTCGCTCGCGCCCCTGCTGCGCCTGCACGAATCGCAGGTGACGGGGCGCGAGCGGGCGGTGGACGCGCTGCGCGAGGCCCTGCCGGCCGCCAGGGACTGGCGGGCGCGGCTCAACGAACTGCGGGTCCGATGACGGGTCTACCAGGGCCAGAAGCCGGAGTCCTTGCCCCAGTCGATCTTGACGCAGACCGACTGCTTGCCGACCAGCTTGGAGAGCCACTCGCCGAAGTTGATCGGCACGCACCACTCCGTGCTGTTGGCGGGCGGTTCGACGGGCTCGGGCTTCGGCACGGCCGGGCTCGGGACGGGGCTCGGGACCGGGATCTCCGGCGACGGGACCGGGACCGGGACGGGGTCCGGACTCGGGTTCACCGGGGTCTCGGGCGACGGGACCGCCGGCGAGGGCACGGGCACGGGCTCGGGGGCGGGGCTCTCGGGTGCCGGGACCTCGGGCGAGGGCACGGCAGGCGAGGGCACGGGCACCGGAACGGGCTCGGGGACGGGCTCGGGGACGGGCACGGGCTCGGGGCTCGTGCTCGGGGCCTGCGGCGACGGGACCGGAACCGGGACCTGCGGGCTCGGGATCACCGGGACCTCCGGGATCTCCGGCGACGGGAAGGCCGGGGAGGGCACGGGGACCTGGGGGGTCGGGATCTGCGGGCTCGGCACGGCCGGGGTCGGGATCACCGGCGTCGGTACGACCGGGGTCGGCACGACGGGCGTGGGCACGACCGGCGTCGGGATGACCGGCGTGGGCACGACGGGCGTCGGGACCGGGTCCGGGCGCTGGGGCGCGAGCGCGCCGCGGAAGGCCTTCGTGGACTTCGGGTTCTGCTTGCACTGCCACACGCCGTGCGGGCAGTAGTCCGTGATGGTGTGGTAGAGCGGCTTGTGCTGCTCGATCCACTTCAGCATGCGCCGGACGTACTCCGGGTTGTCCCCGTGCCGGAACAGCCCCCACTCCGGGTACGAGATGTCTTTGCCGTGCGCTTTCGCGAAATCCACATGCTGCTGGAGCCCGTACGGCTGCTTGACCATCTCGTCGAAGGTCCTGCCGGGAGCCTGGTCGTACGAATCCATGCCGACGATGTCGACCACGTCGTCGCCCGGGTAGCACTTGGTCCAGCCGATCGCGTCCGACCCGCGGTTGGGGGCGTAATCGAACTTGAACTCCGCACCGGGGACGGAGCGCATCGTGTTGACGATCCGCCGCCAGTACTCCTTCCAGCCCTCCGGGTCCGGCGCGCAGCGGTGGGTGTACGTGGCGCCGTTCATCTCCCAGCCGAGCACGATCACCGTGTCCGGGACGCCCAGTGCCACCAGCCGTTCGGCGAGCTTCTCGAAGTGCCGGTCGAACTCGCCCTGCGCGCCCGCCCGGATCAGCTGGGCCACCTGGCGGTCGGGGACCCGGTCCTCGTTGTGCTCCTGCATGGGCACGTTGAGGACGAAGACCCGGTCCGCCTTGGCGCGGCGCCACTCGGCCCACGCCTCCAGGAAGTCGGGGGACTCGATGCGGGCCCAGCGGTCCCCGGGCAGATAGGTGTGGCCGACCCGGATCTCCTTGCCGCCCAGCCAGCGCGACAGGTTCGGGATCCGGGCGACTCCGGGCGGACCGGAGTCGAGAAAGGCGCCCATGGCGATGTCGGAGCCCTTGGGCTGTTCCCTCTCCGGGGCCGCGAGTGCGGCCCCGGTGGCGAGCAGTCCGGCCGTGACCGTACCGATGCAGGTGCTCGCCAGTCGGCGGTGAGGTCTGGGCATGGCGTCTCCCGAGCTTTCCTGAATCGGTGTGCTTGTCGAAGACGTTAGGCATCACATCTGACGAATGGCCTGTCCGGTGACCGCTGCATAGGCCATTCGCAGCTGCGCATCCTCCCCGTTTGGTCCGACTAGGTGAAAGACACCGTTCCCATGCACGCGTTCGACGGCCATGTGCCCGCTGTAGTGCTCAGACTCGATCGGAATCCGTTCCACCACGGAACCCTCGGTGCCGTCAGATCTCTTGGACGCAGGGGCGTGGAGGTCCATGCCGTCGTCGAGGCCGGGGGAGGTCCCATGGGGCGCTCGCGCTATCTGCACGCCGTACATCCCGGGCCGTCCGGGGGGTTGGACCCCGAGGCTCCGGAGACGCTGCTGGAGTGCCTGGTCGGGGTGTCGGAGCGGATCGGCCGGCCGGCGGTGCTCATCGCGATGGACGACCTGAGCGCCATCGCCGTCGCGCGGATCGCGCCGATGCTGGACGGGCGGTTCCGGATCCCCCATCAACCCGACGGGCTGCCCGCGCGGGTGGCGGACAAGGCCGAGCTGTCACGGCTGTGCGCGCGCTGGGACATCCCGCATCCGGAGACGGTGATCCCGGCGAGCGGGGCCGAGGCGGCGGAGGCCGCATGGCGCCTCGGCCTGCCGGTGGTGGCCAAGTGGAGCCGGCCCTGGCTGCTGCCCCCGGGCGGCGGGCTGCGCAGCACCACGCTCGTCCACACCGCCGCCGAGGCGCGCCGCCTGTACGAGCGCACGGCGGAGGCCGGGAGCCGGCTGCTGCTCCAGCGGTTCCTGCCGGCCGGGACGGACACGGACTGGTTCTTCCACGGCGCCTTCGCCCGGGGCGGTCACCCGCTGCTCGCGGGGTCGGGCCGCAAGGAGTTGTCCTGGCCGGTGCGGACGGGGCTGACGGCGGTGGGGCGCTGGCTGCCGGACCCGGCGGTGGAGGAGGCGGGGCTGCGGCTCGCCGAACGGCTGGGCTACCAGGGGATCTTGGACCTGGACTTCCGCCGGGACGAGAAGGGCTGTTTCCGGCTGGTGGACTTCAACCCGCGGCCGGGCGCGCAGTTCCGGCTGTTCACCGACGCGGGCGGGCTGGACGTGGTCCAGGCGATGTACCTGGATCTGACGGGGCAACGGGTCCCGGAGCCCGCAGGCGGCCCGGGCCGGGTGTTCGTCGCGGAGAACTACGCCCTGCTGGCGTCGGTCCGCGGCCGCCGGCTCCCCTGGCGGTCCCCGGCCCGCCCGCCGCTCCCGTCCCCTTCGGCACCCGGGGACGCCGGGACCGGGCAGGGCCGCGCCGCGGGCGGCAGGCCCGGGCCGGTGCGGGTGACGCCGCGGGTGGAGCGGGGCCGGGTGGAAGCGGCCTGGTTCGCCGCCGACGACCCGGTGCCGTTCCTCGCGATGCTCGCCGCGTTCCTGGGCCGGGGCGCGGGGAAGGGTGTGCGCGCCCTGCGCGGTGTCCCGGCGCACGGCCGCCGCACGGCCCGGGCCGTGGTCCGCGCCCCGCGCCAGCGTGCCCGCGACCTGACCCCGCCGACCGCCCCCGCAGAACCGGACGAACTGGTGACCCGATGACGCCGCGCCACCCGCCCCCGCCGCGCCACCCGCCCCGGCCCCCGTCCCCGCCTCCGGCGCCGCGAGGGCCCGTCACGCGTACCGCCGGAGGCACTGGCACGGGCTGGGGGGCCAAGAGACTCGAGGGACAGGGGTGACGCAGGTGGACGATCTCGTCGTGGTCGGCGCCGGGCCGTACGGGCTGTCGATCGCCGCGCACGCGGCGGCGGCGGGGCTCGGCGTACGGGTGCTCGGGCGGCCCATGGCCTCGTGGCGGGACCACATGCCCGAGGGCATGTACCTGAAGTCGGAGCCCTGGTCCTCCAACCTGTCGGCGCCCGGCGGACGGCACACCCTCGCCGCGTACTGCGCCACCCGGGGGCGGGCGGCCGAGCACGGCAGCCCGCTCCCGATCGGCACCTTCAGCTCGTACGGCATGTGGTTCGCCCGGCACGCCGCGCCCGAGGTGGAGGAGGTGACGGTCACCGAGGTCAGCCCGCAGGGCGACGGCTTCCTGATCCGCACCGCCGAGGGGCCGCCGCTGCTCGCCCGGACGGTCGCGATCGCGGTCGGGGTGATGCCGTTCGTGCACCTCCCCGAGGCGCTGCGGGACCTGCCCCCCCGGCACTGCTCGCACAGCAGCGGCCACCGCGACCTGGCCCGGTTCGCCGGCCGGGAGGTCGCGGTGGTCGGGGCCGGGCAGGCGGCCCTGGAGACCGCCGCCCTGCTGGCCGAGAACGGGGCCCGGCCCTGTCTCGTCGCCCGCCGGTCCCGGCTGAACTGGAACACCGTGCCCCAGCCGCTGGAGCGCCCGGTCGTGCGCGCCCTGCGGGATCCGCACAGCGGCCTCGGCACCGGCTGGCGCAGCTGGGTGTGGTCGGAGCTGCCCTGGGCGGTGCGCCGGCTGCCCGCGCCGACCCGAGAGCGGATCGCCGCGACCGCGCTCGGGCCCGCCGGGGCCTGGTGGCTGCGGGACCGCTTCGAGCGGAGCGTCCCGGTGCTGCTGGGGCACCGGCTGCACCGGGCGGTGGCGGTGGGCGAGCGGACCCGGCTCGGACTGACCACCGCGGCCGGGGAGTCCGTCGTACTCGACGTCGCGCACGTCGTCGCGGCCACCGGGTTCACCCCGCACCTGGGCCGGCTGGAGCTGCTGGACGCCCGGCTGCGGGCCGCCCTCGACACCGTCGGGGACAGCGGCACGCCGGAGCTGAGCGCCGGTTTCGAGTCCTCCTGGCCCGGGCTGTTCTTCGCGGGGCTGCTGACGGCTCCCTCATTCGGCCCTTCCATGCGATTCGTGCACGGTGCGGGGTTCACGGCGGGGAGACTGGTCGGAGGAGTCCGAAAGCGCCTCGGCGCCCGGCGCAGGCCGGCGGGCTCCGCCGGGACCGTACGGCCCGACCGGGCCGGTGCCGGGCATCCGAAGACGTCTCTGCGGTGAGGTCGAGAGGGGTCCGCGATGAGTGCGGAGCAGCGAGCACAGGGCCGTGGCTGGGTGCGCATTCCCGCCAGCCGGGCGGAGCAGCCCGCCGGGCCCAGGGCTGCCACGGCCCGGGCCGCCCCGCCCAGGACCGCCTCGCCGTACGCCCCTCCCGCGCATGCGGCACCGGACCAGCCGACCATCTACCTGTCCCTCGTCAAGCGCTGGCAGGAGGCCGGGCGCACCCTTCCGGGGCATCCTGACGAGGAGTGGGAGCGGCTGATCTCCCAGCCGTGCTGGCCCGGCCGTTAGGTGGTGTTCTCGTGGCAGCGGCGGAGCGCGACAGATCCGAGCAGGGCCGGCGGGACCCTGTGACCGGGCCCGGGGAGCGGCTCGCGCTCAACGGCATGGGCAGCTTCGAGTGGGACCTGGAGGCCGGGACGCTGCTGCTGGACGCGGCCGGGCTCGTGGTCTTCGACCTCGAGCGGGAGGAGTTCGGCGACACCCCGGAGGGGCTGGGGCTGCGGATCCCCGCCGGCGACAGTGCCCTGCTGGCGGAATCCACGCAGGCCGCCCTGGACGGCGGCGCGGAGACGTACGGCTCGTACTTCACGGTGCAGCGGCGCGACGGCGTCGACCAGTGGACGCACACGCAGGGCCGGATCATGCGGGATCCCGACGGGCGGCCCCAGCGGATCATCGGGATCGTGCGGGACGCGACGGCCGAGCTCGCGCACGCCACCATCCTGCGCAAGCTGGAGTCGGCGCGGGCCCAGCAGGCCACCATCGTGCAGCGGACGACGGAGGCGCTGTCGCGGGCGGTGACCGTGGACGACGTCACGGCCACGCTGACCGGGGCGGGAGCCCTGGAGCGGCTCGGTGCCGACGGGCTGGCCCTGGGGCTGGTCGAGAACGGCGCCATCAAGATCATCGCGCTGAGCGGGGAGTCGCTGGAGATCCTCAGCGAGCGGAAGTTCACCCGGCTGGACGGCTCGCTGCCGCTCTCGCAGGCGGTGCTCACCCGCAAGGCGCGCTTCGTCACCTCCCTCACCGACCTGGCGGGTGAGTTCCCGCTGCTCGCGGACTACCTGCGCCGGATCCGCTTCGACGCCGCCGCCTACCTGCCGCTGATCGCCCAGGCCAAGGCCATCGGCGGGCTCGTGCTGTTCTACCGGCGGCGCAGCGAGTTCAGCCCGGAGGAGCGCAACCTGTGCCTGGGCCTGGCCGGCATCGTGGCGCAGTCCCTCCAGCGGGCCCTCCTGTTCGACCAGGAGCGGGAGTTCGCGACCGGCCTGCAGGCCTCGATGCTGCCGCGCCGGATCCCGGAGATCAGCGGCGGCGAGATCGCGGTCCGCTACCACTCCGCGTGGAGCGGGCGGGAGGTCGGCGGGGACTGGTACGACGTGATCGCGCTGCCCCGCGACCGGGTCGGCATCGTCGTGGGCGACGTACAGGGCCACGACACGCACGCGGCGGCGATCATGGGCCAGCTGCGGATCGCGCTGCGGGCGTACGCGGGGGAGGGGCATCCGCCGTCGACCGTGCTGGCCCGGGCCTCGCGCTTCCTGGCCGAACTGGACACCGAGCGCTTCGCGACCTGCATGTACGCACAGGTGGACCTGGAGACCGGCGGTGTACGGGCGGTCCGCGCGGGCCATCTCGGGCCGCTGATCCGGCACACGGACGGACGCACGGGCTGGCCCAACGTGCGCGGCGGGCTGCCGCTCGGCCTGGCCTCGGTCTTCGAACAGGAGGACTTTCCCGAGACCCGGCTCGACCTGGTCCCCGGGGAGACGCTGGTGCTGTGCACCGACGGCCTGGTGGAGGAGCCCGGTACGGCCATCACCCAGGGCATGGAGGCCCTCTCGCACGCCGTGCGCAGCGGGCCGCAGGAGGCCGGGGCGCTCGCCGACCACCTCTCGGACCGGCTCTGGGAGCGCTGGGGCTCCGGCGACGACGTGGCCCTGCTCGTGCTGCGCAGGGCCCCCGACCCGGGCACCCACCGGGCCCCGCGGATCCACCAGTACATCCACCAGGCGGACCCGGAGGGTCTCTCGGAGGCCCGCTACGCCCTGCGCCAGGCGCTGCGCGACTGGGGCATGCCGGAGCTCGCCGACGACGTGGAACTGGCCGCCGGCGAACTGCTGGTCAACGCCCTGCTGCACACGGACGGCGGGGCGGTGCTGACCATGGAGGTGCTGCCGGAGCCGGTCCGGCGGATCCGGCTGTGGGTGAAGGACCGCTCCAGCGTCTGGCCGCGCCGGCGCACCCCGGGCGAGGCCGCCACCACCGGGCGCGGGCTGCTGCTGGTGGACGCGCTGGCCACGCACTGGGGAGTGGAGTCCCGGGGTGACGGCAAGGCCGTGTGGTGCGAGTTCGACGTCGCGGGCAGCGTCCGGAGCATGGGGTGACGGGCACGGGGGGTGACAGGCGCGGAGTGACCGGATGGTCACGCCGAGTTGTGGGATGGCGGGGGTGGAGTGATGATGCGGTCCATGGAACGGACGACCGCATGGACACGGATCCTGCCGTGCCCCGGCTGAACAAGCGGCCGGGCAGGGGCGCCACGACCGCTCTGCTCGCGCTGCTCCTGGTGGCCGTCGGGGTCCCGACGGCCGCGCACCGTACGACGGGGCGCCCGCATCCCGATACCGGCTGCCGGACCGTTGCGTTCATGTCGATGACCGGCGTGGCGCCCGCCTGCCGGTAGCGGCGGCTACCGGCCCCGGGCCGGGTCGGGCCGGGTCAGCGGTGCCTGGCCTCCAGCTGGACGTCCCGCTCCGTCTGCGCCAGGTAGGACACGCGCAGGGTCATCTGGGAGTGCAGGCTCGCCGACTGGAGCCGGGCCTCCACGCCGGCCGCACCCGGGTGCACGTCGGGGGTCAGGCGCAGCGAGGTGCCGGCGGACCAGTCGTGCTCCGCCCCGTCGCAGACGGCCTCCCCGCCGCCGAAGCCCAGGCGGGTTCCGTCCTGCACGAGGGTGACCTGGATCTGCACTCCACGGGGTGACGAGGGCCGGCACGTGTAGGTGCCGAACAGGGTGACGTGGCCGTCGTCGGAGATGTGACCGAATTTCTGTACGGAAATCTCATCGCCGTGGGACCGGGCCCCGGCGGGAGTGGTGAATACGGTGGCCGCGGCCAGCGCGGAAAGCACGGTGACGGCCAGCCGGCGGGTGGAAACGCGCATGAATCCTCCATGGGGGGTGGGTCGGCACAAAAGCGCCGAAACGCATTGTGCTGGCAGATGGCGGGCAACTCCTTCCGCACACTCGTGTCGGTGTGTGCAATTGCCCGCTCGGGCGCGTGAGACTGGCCGGAATACCTCCCGAAGGTCCCCGAAGGGATCACGTATGCGCCAGTCCGCTTCCGTCCTCGCCGCCGCTCTCCTGCCCCTTCTGCTGTTCGGTGCCACGGCCTGTTCCGACGCCCCCGAGGGAGCTGCGCTCGCCCCGGCCGCGGCGCCCGCCGTCCCGGTGGACGACGGCGCGCCGGGCGCCGAGGAGGACCCGGCCGCCGCGGCCCCGGGGGCGGCCCAGGCCGCGAAGGATGCCCATGTGGGTGACTCCGTACGGGTCCACGGCCGCCAGATGGGGCGGCACCTCCAGGCCGTGCTCACCGCGTACGTCGACCCCGCGGTCAGCGTGGAGAAGGACTACGCGCCACCCGCGGGCAAGCGCTGGGTGGCCGCCTCGATGTCGTTCGTCAACGTCGGCGGCGCCTCGTACGGGGCCCTCGGGCGCATGTGGGCGTACGACAGCGCGGGGGGTCGCCACCCGGTGGCGGCGACCGGCGAACTGACCACGGGCAAACCGCTCGTCTTCGATTCCCTCGCCGTCGGTGAGCGGGCCGAGGGGTGGGTGGTGTTCGAAATCCCGGAAAAGGCGCGCATTGTGCGTCTCCAGTATCAGGACGCGAACATGCAGGCGAATTCCGGAGAGGGATTCTGGGCCGTCTAGCCCGCCCGGGTGAAAGGCCTGAAAGGGTCGCGGGAGAGACCACTAGGGTGCGGCGCATGACTTCAACTCAAGCCGAAATCGACCGGTCCCAGCTCGGCACCCTTTCCGTGCTCGCCTGGATCGGCGACCCCTCCGAGGGCCACGACATCCCGTACCTGCTCGCCTACACCCTCGGCGACGGTCCGCAGGGGCGGGAGGCCGGGGAGAAGGCCGCCCGCGGGCTGCTGGAGGAGATCGGCCTGCCCATCGGTGACGTGGTCATGGACGGCACCCGCAACCCGGCGGCCTTCCCGGTGCAGATCGTGCTGGCGGACAACCAGGTCGCGCTGACCCTGCCCGGGTTGAACGCGACCTGCACCGCCCCGGACGAGTGGGTCGCCGCGGCGAACGAGAGCGGCCAGGCCTACTTCCTGTTCGCCACGCGCGCCTGGCCCGAGGCCGTCCCGGGCCAGCCGGTCGAGCCGAAGACCCTCCAGGAGTTCGCCGGGGACGAGGCCGTGCTCACGGGCAGCGCCCACTGCGTGCTCGCGGTCCGGCGCCTGCAGTAGCAGGCCCCCGGGACGGAGCCCCCGCTCCGGCCGCCGGGCTCCCAGCCTGCCCGGTGGCCGGTCTCCCCTCCCGGGGACCTGCGGGACCCGGGGGCCCTACGGGCGTTCGAAGGCGAAGCGGAGCGAGCGGACGCGGTTGTCGAAGTTCGAGCCCGCCAGGTCCGGCAGCCCCACCGCCCGCAGTCCGACCGGACGGGTCAGCAGTTCGCGGAACAGGGCCTTCATCTCCACCCGGGCCAGGTGCGCGCCCAGGCAGAAGTGCGGGCCTCCGCCGCCGAAGCCCAGGTGCGGATTGGGCGAGCGGGTGATGTCGAAGGCGTCCGGGTCGGGGAAGACGGCCTCGTCGCGGTTGGCGGACGCGTAGTACAGCACCACCTTGTCGCCGGGCCGGAACAGGTGCCCGCCCAGGGTGTGTTCGGCGGCCACCGTCCGGCGGAACTGGATGATCGGCGTCGAGTGCCGGATCATCTCGTCCACCGCGCCGTCCGCGTACGTCTCGAAGTCCCCGAGCAGCAGGTCCCGTTGCTCTGGATGGTCGGTCAGCAGGGTCAGCCCGTGGGTGATCGCGTTGCGCGTGGTCTCCACCCCGGCCACCATCAGCAGCGAGAAGAACGCGCCGAGCTGGCGGGCGTTCAGCGCCTGCCCGTCCACATCGGCGCAGACCAGCGCCGAGATCAGGTCGTCGGTGGGGTGCTTGCGCCGCTCCCGGCCGATGCCCGCGACCATCCGCTGCATCTTGGCCAGGGCCCGCAGCCCGCGACCGGGCATCCGCAGCCGCGAGGCCAGGCCCCGCTCGACGCCGATGTTCTCCGAGGCGTGGTTGACGCGGTCGGCGATCTCGGCGCGGTAGCGCTCCGGGATGCCCATCATGTTGCAGATGACCTCGAGCGGCAGCCGCGAGGCCACGGCCGAGACGAACTCGTCGGGCTCGTCCGCCAGTACGTCGTCCACGATCCGGGCGGCCACCGCGTGGATGTCCTGCTCGGCCGCCGCCAGCAGCCGCGGTGTGAACGCCCGCTGCACGATCTTGCGCAGCTGTGCGTGGTCGGCGCCGTCCAGGTTGACCATCGAGTCCCCGAACAGCGCCCGCACCCACCGGGCCGGCTCGGGCGTGGTCACGCCGGGCGCGCTGGCGAACACCTTGGGGAGCCGGCTCGCCTCCTGTACGTCCGCGTGCCGTACGAGGGCCCAGTGCCCGCGGCCCTTGCCCTCGGGCACGTAGACCGGGGACTCCAGCGCCCGCAGCCGGGCGAACGCCGCGAGCCGGGCCGCCGGGGGTTGCTGCCAGAACGCCGGGTCGGCGAGCTCCCCGTACTCCGCCACCGCCGCGCCCGTGTCCGCGTACCGCTGTACCGGGACCTTCATCGTTTCTTCTCCCTGTCGCCGGCGCGCTCGCCCTGGCCGCCGCGGCCACGGCGCCCGCCGTCCTCACGCACCAGAACGCTCCCGGTGGGCCAAGGTCACGCCCACCGCAACGGAGGCCGAGGCGACCAGCCCGGCCCAGAGCACTGCCTGCGCGCCGGTCCACGCGCAGGCGAGGATGGCCAGCGCCGTGAGCGGCAGCACCAGCTGCTGGGCGGCGCCCCGCTTGAAGTGGCGGGAGTGCAGGAGCCAGACGAAGGCCAGGAAGAGCGCTGCCGGGATGCACACCGCGAGATGGGCGGACAGGGCCGAGATGTGGGCCTTGCCGACCGCGTGCTCGATCGCCACTTCGAGGCCGGCCCCGATGGCGGCGGCCGAGGCGAAGATCACGTAGTGCCCGTACCCCCACGGGATGGCCTCGCGATTGCCCCGCAGCCGGTCGTGCGCGGGAACGGCGAAGTAGATCCACCAGGCCGCGAAGACCAGCAGCAGTCCGCCGGCGGCGATCGGCAGCAGCTCGCCCAGCGCCTCGTGCTCGTCGATCGCCGACTGGACCGCGACCGTGCTGGCGGCGATGGTCTCGCCGAGCACGATGATGGTGAACAGGCCGTACCGCTCGGCGATGTGGTGCGGATGCCACTGGGTCTGGTAGCTGCGCTCGGCGACGGCCGGAATCAGCAGCTCGACCATCACGAGGGTCAGGAACAGCCACCTGCGGGAGTGCTCGGGGGCGGCGAGCAGCGCCACCCAGCCGGCCTGGCAGACCAGCAGGCCGATCGCGTACGTGAGCGCGGTGCGCCGGGCCGGCCCCTGCTCCCCGGCGGCGGCGCGCAGCCACTGCAGGGTGAGCGCGAGCCGCATCACCACGTAGCCGAGGACGCAGATGGTCCAATTGTTGTCGTTGAAGGCGCGCGGGATCCCGGCCGAGTAGATGAGCACACCGGCGATCTGCACGAGGGTCGCGATCCGGTACGGGACGTCGTCGACGTCGTAGGCAGAGGCGAACCACGTGAAGTTCATCCAGGCCCACCACACCCCGAAGAACACGAAGAGGTAGCCGGTGATGCCGGCGCCGAAATGGCCCTCGGCGAGCGCGTGGACGAGCTGCCGGCCGGCCTGCGCCACGGCGACGACGAAGCAGAGGTCGAAGAACAGCTCCAGCGGGGTCGAGGCCCGGTGGCTCTCGTGCCGGCTGCGGGAGGTCATCGGTACGTACGTCATACCGCCAGGACATCAGCCGTACGCCGGCCGGCAGGCGAGGCGCGCAGGCGCCCGATCCGGCGCCGGGTGCGCCGACAAGCCGGGCGGGAGTGTTGCACACCCGCGTACCCGGCGGCCGTGAAGACCGCCGTCTGAGCCGTCCGGGCCTCACCCGTCCGGCCCACCCACAACTCCCTCATAACGGGCCCACACTGTGCATACCGCCTAGCGTGGTGCTGTGTCCGAGCCCTCAGACGTCCTCGCGGCCGAGCCGCCGCCCCCGCCCGTGCCTCCGCGTCCGACCGAGCCGCCGGGGGCCGGGACCCTCCCGCCGGCCGGGAGGTCGGTCTCCGTCTGACCCTGGCCCTCACCGTCGTGATCGGCCAGCTCTGGGCGCTCACGGTGACCGTCGACGAGTGGATGGAGGGCAACACCGGCACGGCCTGGTGGGGGGCGGGATTCCTGGTCCTTTCCTTCCTCGCCGTGCTGGGACTGTGGCTCCTCGACCCGAAGGACCGATGACCATGTCCACGCCGACGCCCACGCCCGTTCCGTCCCCGGTGCGCTCCCAGCGCCGGGAGAGCTACCGGCCCGGTGCCACCATCGGCGACTGGCGGCCCGAGGACGAGGACTTCTGGCAGTCCACCGGCCGGACGGTCGCCCGGCGCAACCTCTGGGTCTCCGTCCCCGCGCTGATGCTCGGCTTCGTGGTCTGGCAGGTCTGGTCGGTCACCGTGGTCAGACTGAACGACGTGGGCTTCGGCTTCTCCAAGTCGCAGCTGTTCTGGCTGACCGCCATCCCCGGCCTCACCGGCGGCACCTTCCGGATCCTGTACACCTTCATCGGGCCGAACTTCGGCGAGCGGAAGTTCACCGCGTTCAGCACGGTCATCCTGGTCGTGCCCATGTTGTGGCTGGGCTTCGCACTCCAGGACACCGGCACCCCGTACGGGGAGCTGGCCCTGATCGCGGCCGTCTGCGGTATCGGCGGCGCCAACTTCGCCTCTTCGATGGCGAACATCGGCTTCTTCTTCCCCAAGCGGGAGAAGGGCAGCGCCAACGGCCTCAACGGCGGCCTCGGCAATCTCGGTGTGAGCGTGGTCCAGCTCGTCGCCCCGCTGGTGGTCACCGCCGCCGTGCTGGGCGCACCGGCGGGCCGCCCGCAGCACGACGCGAAGGCGAACACCGACATCTGGCTCCAGAACGGCGCGTTCCTCTGGGTGCCGCTGCTGGTGGTCATGGCGCTGCTCGCCTGGTTCCTGATGAACGACCTCAGGGTGTCCGCGGCCCCCTTCAGCCAGCAGAAGGTCATCTTCAAGCGCAAGCACAACTGGCTGATGACCTGGCTCTACGTCGGCACCTTCGGGTCGTTCATCGGTTTCGCCGCCGGCCTGCCCCTGCTGATCAAGAACAACTTCGAGGCGCAGGGCCACCAGGCCACCACCTATGCCTGGATCGGCCCGTTCGTCGGCGCGCTCATGCGGTGGGCCGGCGGCCGGCTCTCCGACAGGATCGGCGGAGCCAGGGTCACCATGCTGTCCTTCGCCGGCATGGCCGCGGCGCTGGCCGTGGTGATCTTCGCGCTGCCCTCGGACGGCCACCAGGGCAGCTTCTGGGCGTTCCTCACCGGCTTCCTCGCCGCCTTCGCCTTCTCCGGGCTGGGCAACGGATCGACCTTCCGGCAGATTCCGGTGATCTTCCGGGACCAGCACATGCGGGACGCCGAGGGGAAGGGGCCGCAGGCGCAGGCCGCAGCGTTGAAGCAGTCGGAGAGGGAGGCGGGCGCCGTCACCGGCTTCTCCTCCGCCATCGCCGCCTACGGGTTCTTCTTCATCCCCGCCATGTTCGCGGCCATGGCCGTCACGAACGCCCTGTGCCTCTTCATCGGCTTCTATGCGACCTGCCTGGCCGTGTGCTGGTGGTTCTACGCCCGCAAGGGCGCCGAGGCTCCCAGCTGACCCCGCGCCGGGGCCGGTGCCCGGGCGAGAGCCGGGGCGGGGCCGGAGGGCGGGCCGGGAGCGGCCGTACCCTGGAGGCATGAGCACCGCCCCCGCCTCCGACCCGCAGTCCTCGCAGCCCGCCTCCCGGCCCGAGGCCGCGCCCGCGGCGAAGCCCAGGCCCCGGCTCGTCTTCGACGACCCGCTGGACCAGCAGTCCGCGGACGACACCGACCGCGGTTGGGGCGAGCGGCAGCCCGCCGGCGGGAGCACCGCAGACCTGGCCCGCTTCCTCGACGAGAAGCCGCCGCACCACATCTGACCTGCTAGTACCCCGAGCCGGGGTGACCGTACTGGCCGCCCTGGCCGCCCTGGCCGCCCTGGCCCCCATACCCGCCCTGGCCGCCCTGGCCGCCGTACCCGCCCTGGCCATTCTGGCTGCGCTGGGCGATCAGCTCGTCCCGGATCTCCTTGAGGACCACCAGCTCGGTGATCTCCATGGTCTCCTGGACGCCCTCCTTGGCCCGGCGGCGCTGCTCCATCTTGGCGAGGTACTTCGACATCGGCAGCACCATCAGGAAGTAGACGACCGCGGCCGTGATCAGGAAGGTCAGTGCGGCGTTCAGCACCGAACCCCAGAGGATGTTCACGCCCGTGGGCTCCCCCTTCGCGTCGATGCCGCAAGGGTCCTTCAGGCAGGACGTGTAGCCGTCCAGGCTCTTCGTGCCGACGGCGCCCACCAGCGGGCTGATGATCCCCTTCACCACCGAGTTCACGATGTTCGTGAACGCGGCGCCGATGACGACCGCCACCGCCAGGTCGACCACGTTGCCGCGCATCAGGAAGGCCTTGAAGCCTGCCAGGACGCTCTCCTTCTTCTTCTCGCTCACCACTGAGCCTCTCTTCGAATCCGCCGAACATGGAGCCAACGGTTCCGAAAGCTACGGCAGTCCGGGCACGGCGTGTCCAATCGGTGCCCGTCTTGTGGTGACTTGACTGCACGGCCGTCCGATTCAGCACAACGTCACCGCCAGTCGTGCCACAGCGCCCGCCCCCACGAGAGCCCGCGCGGTGTCCCGGGGCACCGACAGGACCACCAGCCCCCCGCCGTCCCCAACGCCCTTCTCCGGCTCGGGCACTTCGACCACCCGGGCGCCCGCGGCGACCACCCGCGGCGGGCCGGCGCGCTCCGCCGCCACCACGTCCACCCGGTCCCCGGGCCGCAGCAGCCGCACCGTCGCCGCGTCCGCGATGCGCACCGGCGCCGACACCCACCGCACCGCCGCGGGCGGCGGTTTCACCTCCGGCGGCGCGGCGCCCCGCGAAGCCTGTGCCTCCGTCCCGCCCACCACCGCCAGCGCTGCCGCCAGGACGGCCAGCCCGGCCGACGCGGCCCGCCGCCGACGGCGTACCGCGCGGCGCAGCCGGTCCCCGCCCCGGCCGACGCGAAGCGGGGGAAAGGACGGGACCGGGCGCGCAGGGGGACACGGAGAGGGAGTGGAGGGGGCGGAAAGAGCGGAAGGAGCGGAAGGAGCGGGCGGACTCGAGAGGGAAGAGAGGCGCGAGGTATTGGACATGACGGCCACCACCAGTGAGCTGAGTTCCGGTGTCCGGGCCGGCGCCCGGACACCCCTCACGATCCGCCGCCCCGCCGTATCCCGCTCGCGCCTGTGGATGATCCCCAGCCTGTGGACAACGTCGTCACCCACAGGGGTGAGTGCCCGTCAGGCCCCGGTGCTCTCCTCGCGCAGGACCAGGCCCAACAGCCCCGGGAAGCGGGCCTCGAACTCCGCGCGCCGCAGCCGGTTGACGCGCCCCCGCCCCTGGTCGCGCTGCTCCAGCAGCCCGCAGCCGCGCAGCACCGCGAAGTGGTGGCTGAGGGCCGCCTTGCCCACGGGCACGTCGAAGGTGCCGCAGCTGCGCTCCCAGTCGCCCGCACCCGCGAGTTCCCGTACGAGCTGCATCCGCACCGGGTCGGCGAGCGCGGCGAGGGCCGCCTGGACGGGCACGTCGTCGGGGTGGGTGTGCTCGGGTTCGGCCCGGTTCCCCATCGCGGTTCCTCCCTGCAGTGCTTGCGCTCTTGCGGAATGTTCGATGAAAACCGTACAGTCACGTCACCGCAGTGTTCGCTTTTCATCGAACAGTCTAGCCGGGGGTACAGCCATGCACGCAGTCGAGTTCCACGAGTTCGGCGGACCCGAGGTCCTCCACGCCACCGAGGTCCCCGTACCGGAGCCGGCCCACGGCGAGGTGACCGTCGACGTCGCCTACGCCGGAGTCAACTTCGCCGACGTCCTGGCCCGGGCCCACGGCTACCGGGTCCCGGCCCTGCCCTTCCGCCCCGGCCTCGAGATCTCCGGCCGCATCCGGGCCGTCGGCCCCGGAGTCGCGGGCCTGCGCCCCGGACAGGAGGTCGCCGCCCTCACCTCGCACAGCGGTTACGCCGAGGTCGCCGTCGCCCCCGCCGCGACCGTCTTCGCACTCCCCGAGGGCATCTCCCTGCGCACCGCCGCCACCCTGCCGACCGTCCTGCCCACGGTCCAGGGGCTCGTCCACGAGGTCGGCCGGCTGCGCGCCGGGGAGACCGTACTCGTCCAGAGCGCGGCCGGCGGCATCGGAACCGTTGCCGCCCAGGTCGCCCGGCTCGCCGGAGCCCGCGCCGTCTACGGCGTCGTCTCCCGCCCCGAAAAGGCCGCGGAAGCCCTCAAGTACGGCTACGACGAGGTGTTCGTCGGCGACGGCTTCACCGAGGACGTGCTCCGTGCCACCGGCGGCCGCGGAGTCGACCTCGCCCTCGACCCCGTCGGCGGCGACACCTTCCGCCGCAGCCTGGACTCGCTCGCGCGCTACGGCCGCCTCGTCGCCTACGGCAACGCCGGCGGAGCCGCACCCTGGCAGGTCGGCCAGCCCGAGCTCAACCCGCGCGGACTCTCCGTCGGCGGCTTCTCCGTCCTCACCCTCGCCCAGGACGACCCCGGGGCGCTGCGCGCCCTCGCCGCCGACTCCTTCCGGCTCGCCGCGAGCGGCAAGGTCCAACTGCCGGTCACCGCCGAGTTCCCCCTCGACCGGGCCGCCGAGGCGCACCGCCTGATGGACACCCGCACCACCACCGGCAAGCTGCTGCTCCGCGTCGCGGGGGAGTGAGGCCCGCCCGGGGCCGTTGACCGCCCGCCCGGACCCGCCACGCTGCGGTTCACGGCCGGGCCGGGATCTCGCAGGCCTCGGAGAAACCCTGGCTGGTCAGGCCGAAGGCGCGATTGGCCCGCGAGCGCCAGTTCTCCAGCGCGACCATCGCGGTGAGCTCGACGAACGCCGCCTCTCCCAGGCGCGCGATCAGCTCGGCGGCGAGCTCGTCCGTCACCGACGGCTCGGTCTCGGTCATCGCCTCGGAGTACTCCATGACCAGCTGTTCCAGCTCCGTGTAGGCCCCGCGGTTCTCCCGCCACCGCGGCACCTGCCCGATCTTCCGCGCCGAAAGCCCCCGTTCCAGGCCCTCCCAGTAGCCGAAGTCCATGCACCACGAGCAGTTGATCCGGGCCGCCGCCGCCATCACCGCGAGGTGCTTGAGCCCGGCGTCGAGGGCGTGCCACTTCGCCGCCTGCTGCTCGAGGCGTACGTACGTGAACAGCACGCGCGCGTTGTGCCCGTACGCCTGGCCGGGGTCGAGCACCTTGCCGTACCTGCGGCGCGAGTACCAGGCGCCGATGCGCATGAGGAGGGTGCGGGGCGGGGTGAGCGAAATGCGCGACATGGCGGTCGCCTCCTGGAGGGTCGGTCTCGGCGGTCCTTCACCAGCCGAGACCGGACAGCCCTCCGGAATGTGACAGCCCGCCTCGGATTCCTCCCGGGATCCTCGTGGCGGCAGGCAGGCAGGGCCCGTTACGGGAGTTCGATGCCCAGGTCCCAGCCGTCGTGGGCGTGGGTGCACAGGCAGGCGCGGGACTCCGTCGCCGGGAGCGCCGCCACCGCGTCGAAGAGGACCTCGCGCAGACGGTCCACGTTCTCGCCGAACACCTTCAGGACCTCCGTGTGGGACACGCCCTCACCGGTCTCCGCGCCCGCGTCCAGGTCGGTGACCAGCGCCATCGACGTGTAGCAGAGCCCCAGCTCGCGCGCGAGGACCGCCTCCGGGTGGCCCGTCATGCCGACGACCGACCAGCCCATCGCCGCGTGCCACTTCGATTCGGCGCGCGTCGAGAAGCGCGGGCCCTCGACCACGACCATCGTGCCGCCGTCCACGGGCTCCCACGCCCGGCCCCGCGCCGCCGCCAGCGCCACCGAGCGGCCCACCGGGCAGTACGGGTCGGCGAAGGTGGTGTGCACGACGTTCGGCACGGTGCCGTCGGGCAGCGGCTCGCCGTCGAAGAAGGTCTGGGCGCGGGACTTCGTACGGTCGACCAGCTGGTCGGGGACGAGCAGCGTGCCCGGACCGTACTCGGTGCGCAGCCCGCCGACCGCGCACGGGCCGAGCACCTGGCGTACGCCCACCGAACGCAGCGCCCACAGGTTGGCCCGGTAGTTGATCTTGTGGGGCGGGACCTTGTGGCTGCGGCCGTGGCGCGGGAGGAAGGCGATCTGCCGCCCGGCCAGCTCGCCGAAGAAGAGGGAGTCGCTCGGGGGCCCGTACGGGGTGTCCACCCGGACCTCGGAGACGTCCTCCAGGAAGGAGTAGAACCCCGAGCCGCCGATGACACCGATCTCTGCGTTAGCCATGCGGCCACCCTAACCGGGCATGCACAAGGCCCCGCCGCCCGGAAGGGGCGACGGGGCCTTGCGAAGAACGGACGGGATCGGAGATCAGGCAGCCGACGTGGAGCTGCTGCTCGAGCTCGACGTCGAAGACGCGGCGGACGTCGACGAAGCGGCCGGGGCGGCAGGCGTCGACGGCTTCGAGGCAGGGGTGCTGCTCGACGAAGCGCCACGGCTGTCGTTCCGGTAGAAACCGGATCCCTTGAAGACGATGCCGACCGCGGAGAACACCTTCTTCAGGCGTCCGTGGCAGTTCGGGCACTCGGTCAGTGCGTCATCGGTGAACTTCTGCACGGCCTCAAGGCCCTCACCGCACTCGGTGCACTGGTACTGGTAGGTCGGCACGAATTTCCTCCTGGCACTCTGACTCGATGAGTGCTAACGACGTTCCATGGTGACGTATTCCGGCCGATCAGTCCACCGTCACCGGCACGCGGTGACCGAGACCACGCTCGTTCACCCGCGCACCAGGGACCTCCGGAGCAGCGGCCGCAGGCGATCCCGCCGACGAGCTGATGATCCGGCTCGGGGCCTTCGGAGCCAGCTTCGAGCGCAGCGCGAGCAGGGTCGCCAGCGCCAGCACGGTGCCCGCCATGGGCACCAGGAAGCCGTACGAGGACCCGTGCGCGTCCGTCAGACGGCCGGCCAGGGTCACGGCGGTGGCCTGACCGAAGGCGACCGCGCCGGTCAGCCAGGTGAAGGCCTCGGTCCGGGCGTTCGCCGGGATCAGCGATTCGATCATCGTGTAGCCGGTGATCAGGGCCGGGGCGATGCACAGGCCGACGACCAGGCCGAGCGCGCCCAGCAGGACCATCGAGTGGGCGGTCCACAGGACCGAGGCGGCCACGGTGAGGCCGGCGTAGCCGAGCAGCAGCCGGCGGCGCGGGCCGATCTTCCAGGCGATGGCGCCGCAGGCGATGCCCGCGGTCATGTTGCCGGCCGCGAAGACGCCGTAGAGCAGGCCGTTCGCACCGGGGTTGCCGATCTCGTTCGAGAAGGCGGCCAGCGACACCTGCATGCCGCCGAAGACGGCGCCGATGCCGAGGAAGGCCACGATCAGGACGCGCAGGCCCGGGAAGGACAGCGCGGAGGCATGCTTCTGGCCCTCGGCCGCGGCGGCGTGCAGCTTGGGCTGCGTGGCGCGCTGGGCCGCGAAGACCAGACCGCCGGCCAACGTGAGGGCGGCCTCGGTGATCAGACCGGCGGCCGGGTGGACGCCGGTGCACAGGGCGGTCGCCAGCACCGGGCCGACGACGAAGGTGAACTCGTCGGTGACGGACTCGAACGCGGCGGCCGTCGGCAGCAGCGGGGAGCCCTCGAGCCTGGCCGCCCAGCGGGCCCGGACCATCGGTCCGACCTGCGGGACGGAGGCGCCGGCCGGGACGGCGGCCAGCGCCAGTGCCCACACGGGGGCGCCCAGCAGCGCGAGCACCACGAGGGCGATGACGGCGGCGGAGTGCATGAGGACGACGGGGACCAGGACGGCGCTCTGGCCGCGGCGGTCGGTGAGCTTGCCCATCACCGGGGCGGACAGCGCCATCGAGACACCGGTGACGGCGGCGACGATGCCGGCGCTGCCGTAGGAGCCGGTGGTGTGCTGCACGAGCAGCAGGATGCTGATGGTCAGCATGCCGAACGGGAGCCGGGCGGCGAATCCCGGGAGAACGAAGCCGATGGCGCCGGGCGTGCGCAGGAGCTGCCCGTAACCGGGGCGTGCGGACTTGTCGGTCGTGACCGCGGATGTCACGGCCTGGCCTTTCCGCTGCCTGGTAGAGCGTCCCCGTCTGCGGACGGTGTGCCGCCTCGTGAGCGACCGCACCCGTACATGTGGGAGCCCCGAGAGCTGTCCTCTTGCGCAGAACCGAGTGATACCTGGGCGCCCACTGCGGGAGGGAGCCACGGCCGCTTTGCGGTCGCGCCAGCTCTGCGTCAGGCAGAGTTGGTTCGATGTGGTGTGCCTTTATCGTACAGGTAGTACGCGCGTAGCGTCCTGTGATTCCGGTGACAGAATGTGCCTTCACCTGCGATTAACCGGAAGTTCGCCTTCCTCGGGTCTTCAAAGCAGGGTGAAACGGCATGCAAACCCCCGAAAACACAGAATTAGAACGGCGCTCTAACTCTCTGTTCAAGTCCGGGACCGGCCCCGCTCAAGCCCCGTTCGAGCCCGTGCCGAGCCATCCGGCCAGCTTGCCGCCCCGCGCCACCGCCCGCAGCCGGGCCTCCGCCGCGTCCCGTACCGGATCCGTGGCCACCACCAGCAGCTCGTCCCCGCGCCGCAGTACGGTCGACGGCAGCGGTACGAAGCTCTTCGCGTCCCGGACCACCAGCGTCACCGACGCCCCCGGCGGCAGCCGCAGCTCGCTCACCTCGACGCCGTGCATCCGGGAGGCGTCCGGGATGGCGAAGGACAGCAGGTGCCCGCGCAGCTTCTCCAGCGGCGCCGACTCGATCCCCAGGTCGGCGGCGCCCTCGTCGCCGGCGCCGAGCTCCAGCTTGCGCGCGAGCCAGGGCAGGGTCGGTCCCTGGACCAGGGTGTAGACGACGACCAGCACGAAGACGATGTTGAAGACGCGGTCGCTGCCCTCGATCCCGGTCACCATCGGGATGGTCGCCAGGATGATGGGCACGGCGCCGCGCAGCCCCGCCCACGACATCAGGGCCTGTTCCTGCCAGGGCAGCCGGAACGGCAGGAGGCTGACGAAGACCTCCAGCGGCCGCGCCACCATCGTCAGGACCAGCCCGATGATCACGGCGGGCCAGAAGTCCTGGGCCAGCTCGTGCGGGGTGACCAGCAGGCCGAGCAGGACGAACATGCCGATCTGGGCGATCCAGCCGAGCCCGTCGGCGAACCCTCTCGTGGCCGGCCAGTGCGGGAGCTTCGCGTTCCCGAGCACCATGGCCGCCAGGTAGACGGCGAGGAAGCCCGAGCCGTGCGCCATCGCGCCCGCCGCGTACGCCGTCACGGCGATCGCCATCACGGCGATCGGGTAGAGGCCGGAGGCGGGCAGGGCCACGTGCCGCAGGCCGTACGCCCCCATGAAGCCCACCGACAGGCCGATCGCGACGCCGATCGCCAGCTCGAGGGCGATCTTGCCGAGCAGGACGTACCACTGGTCCACCGGGCCGACGGTCGCGAAGGCGACGACCAGGATGACGACGGGGGCGTCGTTGAAGCCCGACTCGGCCTCCAGCACGCCCGTGATCCGCGAGGGCAGCGGCACCTTGCGCAGGACGGAGAAGACGGCCGCCGCGTCGGTCGAGGAGACGACCGCGCCGATCAGCAGGGCCTGGCGCCAGTCCAGTCCGACCAGGTAGTGCGCGCCGGCCGCCGTGACGCCGACACTGATCGCGACGCCGACCAGGGACAGGACGATCGCGGCCGGCAGGGCGGGCTTGATCTGTTTCCACTTGGTGCCCAGACCACCCTCGGCGAGGATCACGACGAGCGCGGCGTAACCGATGACCTGAGTCAGTTCGGCGTTGTCGAAGACGACGTTGCCGATGCCGTCCTGGCCTATCGCGATGCCTATGCCGAGGTAAATGAGCAGGCTGGGGAGGCCGCTGCGTGAAGAGATGCGTACCGCCGCGACGGCGACGAGCAGCACGAGCGAGCAGACCAGCAGGAGCTCATTGAGCGTGTGGACGGTCAGCGGGCGGCCCTTTCCTCAAGGCGCCAGGCGGAACGTTCCTCCAGGCGACAAGTCCGGCAAGATCGGCAGGTACTTCGTTACCTTACCTAATATTTGACGCGCCCTTTACGCGATAACCACATTGTGAAACCCCTGTTCGGCCCTGTCCTCGTCACCTCGACCCCTGGCGGATCAACGGACCCGGTCCTGCGCCTATGGTTGCTCCCAGCACTCCCAGGACCACCCTGCCCCTCTAAGGACAGCGATGCCCGCCAACGAAACCGCTCCTCCCGTCAAGAAGAGGGGACGACGCGCCCGTCTGATCGTGCTCGTGCTGGTCCTGGCGCTCCTCGCGGGCTTCGGGTACGGGACGTACTGGAGCATGGACAACGTCCGTGCCTCGTTCCCCCAGGCCACCGGCACCCTCAAGGTCCCCGGCCTGACCGGGACCGTCGAGGTCAAGCGCGACTCCCACGGCATTCCCCAGCTCTACGCCGACAACGACGACGACCTCTTCCGCGCCCAGGGCTTCGTCCACGCCCAGGACCGCTTCTGGGAGATGGACGTCCGCCGCCACATGACCTCCGGCCGGCTCTCCGAGATGTTCGGGTCCGGCCAGGTCGAGACCGACGCCTTCCTGCGCACGCTCGGCTGGCGCCAGGTCGCGCAGGCGGAGTACGACACGAAGCTCTCGGCCGAGACGAAGAAGTACCTGCAGGCCTACGCCGACGGGGTCAACGCGTACCTGAAGGGGAAGTCCGGCAAGGACCTCTCCGTCGAGCACGCCACCCTCAAGCTCAGCGACGACTACCGGCCCGAGCAGTGGACCCCGGTGGACTCGGTGGCCTGGCTCAAGGCGATGGCGTGGGACCTGCGCGGCAACATGCAGGACGAGATCGACCGCGCGCTGATGTCCAACAAGCTCACGCAGGCGCAGATCGACGAGCTCTACCCGCCGTACCCCTTCGACCGGAACAAGGCGATCGTCGACGGCGGCAAGATCGACGGCGGGAAGTACACGCCGCAGGGCGGCGGCGCGGCCGCCGGCTCCACGGGAACGGGCTCCGGCAAGGGTTCCGGCAGCGCCGCCGGCTCGCAGGCCTCGACCACCGGCTCGCAGCCCTCGCCCACCGGCCTCGCGGACGACACCACCGCCCAGGGCGCCACCGTGGGCCTGCGCAACTCGCTGACCTCCCTCGCCAAGACCCTGGACAAGGTCCCCGCGATCCTCGGCCCCAACGGCAGCGGCATCGGCTCGAACTCCTGGGTCGTCTCCGGCCAGTACACGACCACCGGCAAGCCGCTGCTCGCGAACGACCCGCACCTGTCCCCGCAGCTGCCCTCGGTCTGGTACCAGATGGGCCTGCACTGCCGCGCGGTCTCGAACCAGTGCAAGTACGACCTCGCCGGCTACACCTTCTCCGGCATGCCCGGCGTGGTCATAGGCCACAACGCCGACATCGCCTGGGGCATGACCAACCTCGGCGCCGACGTCACCGACCTCTACCTCGAGCAGGTCAAGCCCGAGGGCTACGTCTACGACAACAAGGTGGTCCCCTTCACGACCCGTGAAGAGGTCATCAAGATCGCGGGCGGCACCAGCAAGAAGATCACCGTCCGCACCACCAACAACGGCCCGCTGATCTCCGACCGCAGCGAGGAGCTCGGCACGGTCGGCAGCCGCGCCCCCGTCTCCAGCTCGGCCCCCGACCGCGGCAACGGCTACGCCGTCGCCCTGCGCTGGACCGCCCTGGACCCGGGCAAGTCGATGGACGCCGTCTTCGCCCTCGACCGGGCCAAGGACTTCGCCGGCTTCCGGGCCGCCGCCCGCGACTTCGAGGTGCCGTCCCAGAACCTGATCTACGCCGACACCAAGGGCAACATCGGCTACCAGGCCCCGGGCCGCATCCCGATGCGCGGCTCCGGCGACGGCCGCATGCCGGCCCCGGGCTGGGACTCCAAGTACGCCTGGAAGGGCGGCAAGGACGGGAACGCGGGATACATCCCGCAGGACGAGATGCCGTACGACTACAACCCGGCGCGCGGCTACATCGTCACCGCGAACCAGGCCGTCGTGGAGAGCGGGACCGGCGCGGGCAAGTACCCGTACGTGCTGACCACCGACTGGGGCTACGGCGCCCGCAGCCAGCGGATCAACGACCTCATCGAGGCGAAGATCAAGGACAACGGCAAGATCTCCACCGACGACATGCGCACCATGCAGATGGACAACAGCAGCGAGATCGCCGCGCTGCTCACCCCGATGCTGGCCAAGATCGAGGTCTCGGACCCCGACGTGCGCTCCGCGCAGAAGTTGCTGGAGGGCTGGAACTACACGCAGGAGCCCGACTCGGCGGCGGCCGCGTACTTCAACGCGGTCTGGCGCAACATCCTCAAGCTGTCCTTCGGCGACAAGATGCCGAAGGAGCTGCGGATCGAGGGCAGCTGCATGAACGTCCGGGAGGAGAGCGGCGGTCCGGTCGACGACCTGGCCAAGACGGTCCGCGAATGCGGTACGCGCGACTCCGACTCGGCGCAGCCGGACGGCGGCGACCGCTGGTTCGAGGTGGTCCGGCGCCTGGTCAAGGACGAGAAGTCGGCCTGGTGGCAGACGCCCGCCGCCCGCAACCAGCCGGCGACCGCCACCCGCGACCAGCTGTTCGCGCGGGCCATGAAGGACGCCCGCTGGGAGCTGACCGCCAAGCTCGGCAAGGACCAGTCCACCTGGAGCTGGGGCCGCCTGCACCAGCTGACGCTGAAGAACCAGACCATAGGCACCGAGGGCCCCGGCTTCATGCAGTGGCTCCTCAACCGCGGCCCGTGGAACCTGGGCGGCGGCGAGGCCACCGTGAACGCGACCGGCTGGAACGCCTCCAGCGGGTACGGGGTCACCTGGGTCCCGTCGATGCGCATGATCGTGAACCTCAGTGACCTGGACAAGTCCCGCTGGATCAACCTGACCGGCGCCTCGGGCCACGCGTACCACGACAACTACTACGACCAGACGGACATGTGGGCCAAGGGCGAGCTGCTGGACTGGCCCTTCGGCAAGGAGGCCGTGGACAAGGCGACGGCGGAGACGCTGACGCTCAAGCCGTGAATCTGATCACCCCCGACGGGGTGGCCACCGCCTGAACGGGGTGGTCGTGCGGTTCCTCCGGGACCCGCGCGACCACCTCTTCGTCGTAGAGGAGCACGACCAGCGCGGGATGCGCCCCGGCGCGCTCCAGGCGCGCCAGTACCCGGTCGTACGAGCCCCCGCCGCGCCCCAGGCGCATCCCGCGGCCGTCCACGGCCAGCCCCGGCAGCAGGACGGCGTCGGCGCCGGCGACCGCGTCCGGCCCGAGCCGGGGCCCGGCCGGCTCCAGCAGCCGCATCCTTCCGGGGTGGGCGGCCCCGGCGAGGCTGCCTTGGCCTTCGTACGCCGCCCAGTCGAGGTCGTTGTCGGGCAGCAGGACGGGCAGCAGCACCCGCTTCCCGGCCGCGCGCAGGGCGTCCAGCAGATCGCGGGTGCCGGGTTCGGCGCCGACGGAGACGTACGCGGCCACGGTGTGCGCATCGGCCAGCTCGGGCAGTTCAAGAGCGGAGCGGGAGAGCGCGAGGGCCGACGTACGCAGGAATGCGGGGGACAAGGCGCGGCGGGCGGCCAGGAGTTCTCGGCGCAGCCCGGCCTTTTCGGACGGGTTCGGCGGGTTCCATACCACAGCTGACTCTGATTTCCTTTCAAATCGGGGCGAAGTCGGATCTATTCACCGGAATCAAACCCGGAGCGGTCCGTGAGACCCACTATCGTTCTGCCCATGACTCAGTTGCACCCTGTGATCAAGAAGGCCGTGATCCCGGCCGCAGGTCTCGGCACCCGCTTCCTTCCGGCGACGAAGGCGACGCCCAAGGAAATGCTCCCGGTCGTGGACAAGCCGGCCATCCAGTACGTCGTCGAGGAGGCCGTCTCGGCGGGCCTGGACGACGTTCTCATGATCACGGGGCGTAACAAGCGCGCACTCGAGGACCACTTCGACCGCAATTACGAGCTGGAATCGGCCCTCATCGCCAAGGGCGACGACGACCGGCTCAAGAAGGTCCAGGAGTCCAGCGACCTCGCCACCATGCACTACGTCCGCCAGGGCGACCCGCGCGGCCTCGGCCACGCCGTCCTGTGCGCCGAGCCGCACGTCGGCGACGAGCCCTTCGCCGTCCTGCTCGGCGACGACCTGATCGACCCCCGCGACCCGCTGCTGCGCCAGATGACCGACGTCCACGCCCGCACCGGCGGCACCGTCATCGCCCTCATGGAGGTCGACCCCGCCAACGTCCACCTCTACGGCTGCGCCGCCGTCGAGGCCACGGACGAGGAGGACGTCGTCCGGATCACCGGCCTCGTCGAGAAGCCGGACGCGGCGGACGCGCCCAGTAATTACGCGGTCATCGGACGCTATGTCCTGCACCCCGCGATCTTCGACATACTGCGGGAGACCGAGCCGGGCCGCGGCGGGGAGATCCAGCTCACCGACGGCCTGCAGAAGCTTGCCGCCGACGAGACCGTGGGCGGCCCGGTGCACGGCGTGGTCTTCCGGGGCCGCCGCTACGACACCGGAGACCGCGGCGACTACCTGCGGGCCATCGTCCGTCTCGCGTGCGAGCGTGAGGACCTGGGCCCGGAGTTCCGCACCTGGCTTCACCGTTACGTCACGGAGGAGATGTAGCACCTTGAGCAGCCGCGCACCGCAGGACACCGGCCACGGCGCCCAGCGCCTGTGGTCGGTCGACGAGCACCTCGCGGACGTCCTCGCCGCCATCCGGCCGCTGGAGCCCATCGAGCTCCAGCTGCTCGACGCCCAGGGCTGTGTCCTGGTCGAGGACGTCACCGTGCCCGTCGCCCTCCCGCCCTTCGACAACAGCTCCATGGACGGGTACGCCGTCCGCACGGCCGATGTCCAGGGCGCGAGCGAGGAGTTCCCCGCGGTGCTGACGGTCATCGGGGACGTGGCGGCGGGCAGCGGAGAGCTGCCCACCGTCGGCCCCGGCCAGGCCGCCCGCATCATGACGGGCGCCCCGCTGCCTCCGGGGGCCGAGGCCGTCGTGCCGGTCGAGTGGACCGACGGCGGCAGCGGCGGCGGCGCGGCCGCCGGCATGACCCCGGCCAGCGCGGCCCCCGAGGGCGCGGGCGGCGAGGTGCGGGTGCACCGGGCCGCGGAGGCCCGGGCGCACGTACGCTCGCGCGGCAGCGACGTCCAGGCCGGGGACCTCGCCCTGGCCGCCGGCACGGTGCTCGGCCCGCCGCAGATCGCGCTCCTCGCGGCCATCGGGCGGGGCACCGTACGGGTGCGGCCGCGCCCGCGCGTGGTCGTGCTGTCCACCGGCAGCGAGCTGGTCCAGCCGGGCGAGTCCCTGGCCGCGGGGACGATCTACGACTCGAACAGCTTCGCGCTGGCCGCCGCGGCGCGCGACGCCGGGGCGATCGCCTACCGGGTCGGGGCCGTGGCCGACGACGCCGAGACGCTGCGCTCCACCATCGAGGACCAGCTGATCCGGGCCGACCTGCTGGTCACCACGGGCGGCGTGAGCGTCGGCGCGTACGACGTGGTCAAGGAGGCGCTGTCCTCGGTGGGCACCGCCGAGGACGAGCCCGACGGCGGGCGGATGGACTTCCGCAAGCTCGCGATGCAGCCCGGCAAACCGCAGGGCTTCGGCACCGTCGGCCCGGACCACACCCCCCTGCTGGCCCTGCCCGGCAACCCGGTGTCCTCGTACGTCTCCTTCGAGCTGTTCGTACGCCCCGCGATCCGCGCACTCATGGGCCTGGCGGACGTAAACCGGCCCAGCGTGCGGGCGGCCTTGAAGGCCGACAAGGCGCTGGGCTCCCCGGCGGGCCGCCGCCAGTTCCTGCGCGGCACGTACGACGCGGAGAGCGGCACGGTCAGCCCGGTCGGCGGATCGGGGTCCCACCTGATCGCGGCCCTGGCCCACGCCGACTCGCTGATGGTCGTACCGGAGGACGTCACCTCGGTGGAGCCGGGGGCCGAGCTGGAAGTGGTCCTGCTCGGCTGAAGTCCTGCGGGTGCGGGTAGCGTGTTGCACCACACAGGCCCTTGCGGGGCCCGGAGCGGGAGCGGCACGAACCTATGGCAGCGTTTTCCCAGGGGGCGACCCCCGGACCCCCTGAGCACAGCAGGCTGACGCACATCGACGAGGCCGGCGCGGCCCGGATGGTGGACGTCTCGGAGAAGGACGTCACGACGCGGACGGCACGGGCCAGCGGGCGCGTGCTCGTCTCCGCCCGGGTGATCGAGCTGCTGCGCGGCGAGGGCGTGCCCAAGGGCGACGCCCTCGCCACCGCGCGGATCGCCGGGATCATGGGCGCGAAGAAGACCCCCGACCTGATCCCGCTCTGCCACCCGCTGGCCGTATCGGGCGTGAAGGTGGACCTCTCGGTCGCCGACGACGCCGTCGAGATCCTCGCCACCGTCAAGACCACCGACCGCACGGGCGTCGAGATGGAGGCGCTGACCGCCGTGGCGGTCGCCGGGCTCACCGTCATCGACATGGTGAAGGCCGTCGACAAGGGCGCCGTCATCACGGACGTCCGGGTGGAGGAGAAGACCGGCGGCAAGTCCGGCGACTGGACGCGCGCGTGAACGCCCCGCGCGGCGGCGACGCCTTCAGCCACGTCCCCGTACCCGCCCCGCCGGCGGCGGGCGGGACCCGGGCGGCCGAACCGGACGCCGCGGGCGCGGCCCGGGAGCCCGGGCGCACCCTGCGCGGGCTCGTGGTCACCGCCTCGAACCGCGCCTCGGCGGGCGTGTACGCCGACCGGGGCGGACCGCTGCTGGCCGAGGGGCTCGAGAAGCTCGGCTTCACGGTGGACGGCCCGCGGGTCGTCCCCGACGGGGATCCCGTCGAGCAGGCGCTGCGCGAGGGCGTGGCCGCCGGGTACGACGTCATCCTCACCACCGGCGGCACCGGCATCTCGCCGACCGACCGCACCCCGGACGCCACCGCGCGGGTGCTGGACTACGAGATCCCGGGCATCCCGCAGGCCATCCGGGCCGAGGGCCTGGCGACCGTGCCGACCGCGGCCCTGTCCCGGGGCCTGGCGGGCGTGGCGGGCCACACCCTGATCGTGAACCTGCCCGGCTCGACCGGGGGCGTCCGCGACGGCCTCGCGGTCCTCACGCGGATCCTGCCGCACGCCGTGGACCAGATCCGGGGCGGCGACCACCCCGTGCCCCCGGGCAGATCCTCCGGGAGCCCGAGCTGAACGGACCCTCCTGGCCGGTGGTGCTGACCGACGGCGACGTCACGCTCCGGCCGATAAAGCTGCGGGACCAGGGCGCCTGGCGCGAGGTCAACCGGCGCAACCGCGACTGGCTCCGGCCGTGGGAGGCGACGATTCCGCCGCCCGCGCCGTGGGGGCCGGTGATCCACCGGCCGACGTACCGGCAGATGGTCCGCCATCTGCGGGCCGAGGCGAACGCCGGGCGGATGCTGCCGTTCGTCATCGAGTACCAGGGCCGGCTCGTCGGCCAGCTGACGGTCGCCGGGATCACCTGGGGCTCGATGTGCGCGGGCCACGTCGGCTACTGGGTGGACCGCGAGGTGGCGGGCCGGGGCGTGGTGCCGACGGCCGTCGCGCTCGCCGTGGACCACTGCTTCGCGAAGGTCGGGCTGCACCGGATCGAGGTGTGCATCCGCCCGGAGAACGGGCCGAGCCGGCGGGTGGTGGAGAAGCTGGGCTTCCGCGAGGAGGGGCTGCGGCCGCGCTACCTCCACATCGACGGCGCCTGGCGCGACCACCTCGTGTACGCGCTGACGGCGGAGGAGGTCCCGGAGGGGCTGCTGCGCCGCTGGCACCGCGGACACAGGCAGGGCACCTCGTCGGCGTAGCGGGCAGCGGCCGGCCGAAGCTCGGTAAACGAATAACTGTTCGAATTATCGGGTCGGGAAACCGATTCGCCCATAACCTGATCCGAAGAATCACAAAAAAAGTCCGTGATATCAGCCAGTTCGTGCGACACACCGGTCCAATTGGCGGATCCGCCCGGCCGCGCCCCTCTACGGTGTGAGGTGTGAGCAGCAGCGGCCTCATCTACGCAGTCATTGTCGGGGCCTGGGCCGCCTACTTGGTGCCCATGTGGCTCCGGAGGCAGGACGAGCTGAACGAAGCCCGTCCGACGGAACGCTTCTCCACTGCCATTCGGCTGCTTTCCGGCCGGGCGGGAATGGAGCGCCGTTACGCCAAGGGGCTGCGTGAACGCGGCGACCAGGAGGCCGAGCCCGAGCACCGCGCGGACCCGGACGCCGCGACGGAAACGGTGAATTCCGTGGACGCCGACGCCCGGGCCGTCGGCGTGCCCCCGACCAGGGCGGAGCCGAGGTCGGCCGTGGCGGAGCGGCACCGGCGCGAGCAGCGCCTGCAGGTGCTCGCGCGCCGCCGGCGCACCACCGCACTCCTCTTCCTGATCTTCACGCTCGGTGCGGTCGTCGCGGCGGTCGGCGGCCTGGGCTACCTCTGGGCGCCCGCCGTACCGGCCCTGCTGCTGAGCGCGTACATCGTGCACCTGCGGGTCCAGGAGCGGCGCCGCTACGAGTTCACCATGGACCGGCGGCGCGCCGAGGCCGCCGCCCGTCAGCTGCGCGAGAACCGCCCGCGCCGCCGTGAGCCGGAGGCCGCGGCGGGATCCGAACCGGACCCTGCGCCACCCGTCTCCCCGCAGGAGGCCGGACGGCGCGCCCTGGTCGAGCAGACCGACCACGCGGAGTGGGTGGACCAGCAGCGCGAACGCGAACGCGGCCCCGCCCGCGGTGACAGCTGGGAGCCGGTCCCGGTCCCGCTGCCGACGTACGTGACGGCGCCGGTCGCCCCGCGCGCCACCGGTCCTGCGACCCCGGACGCCTGGAGCGCGACCCGCTCGAGCACGGCCGAGCCGACGGACCCGCGCCTGCGCGCCCAGCCGTCGCCGGCCCCGAAGGCCGAGCCGAAGCCGGACCACAAGCCCCAGCCGAACGCCCGCCCGCGCGGCCAGGGCCGCGGCCGCACGCCGCTGTTCGACCAGTACGAGAGCGACGACCGCCCCCGCGCCGCGAACGAATGACCGGACCTGCACGGACGCTCCCCGGTATCGGTTTTGGAGCACCCGCGCGGGGGTGCTAATGTTTCACACGTCGCAAGGGCCTGTGGCGCAGTCTGGTAGCGCACCTCGTTCGCATCGAGGGGGTCTGGGGTTCAAATCCCCACAGGTCCACAGACGATGAAGATCCCGTCCGATCGCAAGATCGGGCGGGATCTTCGCGCTTCCCGGGTTCGATAATCCCCTTGGGCCTCCCCTGTAGGCGGTGGTTAAACTCCGCCTGCCCGTAACCCGTGTGATGGTCATCCGGGTCGGGCCGTTTGAACTGGGGGGTTCATGAGTTTGCTGCCGATCGGCAGAAGAGTGCGGGAAAGACGGGGGAGAGGCCGCGGGGCGGTTGCCTCCGGTGCCCTGCTGCTCGCCGTACTGACCGCGTTCACCGGTCAGACCGGATCCGCGTTCGCGGCCGCCGCGCCGCCCGCGGCCGGCGCCTCACCGCAGGCCGAGACCACCGCGCCGGCCCCGGCCGGGCCCAAGGCGCCCCCGAAGGCGGACCCGAAGGCCGACCACGAGGCCGCCGTGCGGGCGCTGCGCCAGAGCGACGCCGCCGAGGACTGCCCTGCGGCGCTCGCTCCGCACACGACCGTCAACTGCACGGTGGAGCCGAACAAGACCGCGTCCTTCGCGCTCACCCTGCCGCAGCAGAAGGACCTGCTGCTGCTCCAGGCCGTCTCGGCCCAGGGGTCGGTCTACACCAAGCTCGTGGGGCCGGACGGCGCCGCGGTGACCTGTGAGCCGGCGTTCGGCAGCAGCTTCGGGTACGGGGCCCAGCGCTGCGCCACCGGCAAGGCGGGTGCCTACACCCTGCAGGTCTGGAGCAACAGCGGTTCGCAGAACGACATCTCGGTGTCGTACGTCCCGCTGCTCTCCTCCACCTCCTGCAAGGCGGTGGGCGCCGCCGACCGCAAGCTCGGTGCGCCGACCGTGTTCCACGGTGCACCGGCCGCCGGCTCGGCGGGCGACTGCTACACGCTGGACCTGGCCACGAACGACGTACTGCGCGGCTACGCCTCCACGTACCGGGTCACCCAGAGCGTCTACGACGCCACCGGCACGCAGATCTGTTCCTCCCGGGACCACGAGAGCGACGCCCTCGACTGCAAGCTCACGGGCACCGCGCCGTACCGGATGTCGGTGCTGCAGTTCTCCGGGGCTGCCGAGACCTATGACCTCACGGTGGCCCGGCTCTCCAAGCCCGAGGGCTGCACCGTGGTGGAGCCGCAGGCGTTCGGGGTCTCCCCGGACCTGAGCTCCACGGTGCGCTGCCGCACCCTGCGGGTGTCGCAGGGCGGCGCGTACGCCTTCGAGCCGGTCTCCTCCGGCGCCGCCCCCTACGGCGGGCTGTTCGCGGCCGACGGTGCGCCGATGGCCGGCTGTGCTCAGGGCGCCTGCGACCTGACCCCCGGTGACCACACCTGGGTGGTCGACCCGCGGAGCACCGAGGCCGGCGCCTTCGGGATGGCCTTCCTCTCGACCAAGGAGGCCCGGGGCTGCACCGCGACCCACGACAACGGGCTGGTCGCCGGTCCGGCCACGGGCACCTTCGGCGGAGCCGGGCAGAAGCTCTGCCTGACGCTGCCGACCGCCACCGGCAAGGGCGTCTACCTGCTCAACCGGCCGCCCGCCGAGGGCACCGCCGCCACTGTCGTGGTCTACGACGCCTCCGGCGCCAAGCAGTGCGAGGACGACGCCCGCGCCTACGCCGTCTGCAAGCTGACCGGTACCGCTCCGTTCCGCGCGGTGCTCAGCGGCACGCCGTCCCAGGCGTACGGGCTGGTCGTCCACCGGACCGGTGAGACCGCGGGCTGCACCCCGTGGCAGCAGACGGGCTTCGACGGCACCTGGGGCGCCGAGGTCTCGCAGACCCCGGCCGACCCGATGCGCTGCCTGGCCATCGCGGCCGACCGGCACTCCACCGCGGAGATGCTCGACTACGCCAACCTCAACAACAAGGTGAACGCGTCGGTCCAGCTGGTCGACCCCACCGGTACCACCGTCTGTTCCACGGCCGGTTCGTCCACGACCATGTGCGGCCTCGCGGCCGGTGTCCCGTACACGGCCATGCTGATCCTCACGGGCTGGCAGCCGGACACGTACAAGCTGGTGCGCCGGGACGTCTCGGCGACCGCGAAGTGCCTCACGCCGTCCTCGACCGCCGTCGGCGGCAAGTCGACCCCGCTCGACCTGACCTCCGCGCTCGACGCCCGCTGCGTGCGGGTCACCGCAGCGGCGAAGGACAAGTTCTGGCTGAGCTCCCGGACGCTCGGGGACGCGCGCTACGAGCCCTCCACCCTGATGATGGCGGTCGACGCCGACGGCAAGTACGTCTGCCGTCAGTGGGGCGTCTCCTGCCGGGTCACCGGCTCGACCTCGTACCTCGCGGTCGTGCTGGCCTCCGGGTACAAGGACAAGCCGATCCACACGAACGTGGACGCCTGGAAGGTCGGCACGGCGACCGGTTGGGCACCGGAGTGCACGGCCAACCCCCTCTCGGTCAACGGCTTCCCCGCACGGAGCGGGGTGCTCTCCGAGTCTTCGACGGGCTACTGCGCCGTGGTCGACGTGAAGCCCGGTCAGGCCTTCAAGGTCGTCGGCAACAGCAGCTCGACCACCAGCGAGCAACCGTCCCTGAACCTGCACGGTGCCGCTCAGTGGACGAGCACGAACCTCGAGTACCAGTGCGGCCAGACATGGGGCGCGTTCGGCGCTCGGTGCCAGGCACTCGGCAACGCCGAGGGCGGCCAGGCCGTATTCCTCATGAGCGCCGGCCGGAGCGCCACGCCCGTGGAGTACAGCATGCAGGGACTGTGCGACTCCGAGTGCGTCTACCCGCAGCCGGGGGCGGTGCCGACCTCGATCAGCCCCGCTACGGGCGCCGCCGGGACGCAGACCCACGCCGTCGTCCGCGGCACCGGGCTCACCCTGGACACCAAGCTCCACCTGGTGCGCAGCGATGCGTGGGGCGACCCGAAGCCGGTCATGAAGGTGCTGTCGGTGAACGCCGACGGCACCGCGCTCGACGTCCTGGTCGACACCAACGCTCTGGCGCCGGGCACGTACGACGTGGCGCGTGACGGCTACGCGCCCAACCCCGGGCAGCCCTCCCCGGGCTACCTGCCGAAGGCGTACACGGTGACGGCGGCGGCGACGGTGACGAAGAGCCGGTTCGTGCCGATCACGCCGTCGCGGTTCCTGGACACCCGTGACGGTGTCGGGGCGACGAAGGCGCGGGTCGGCCCGGGTGGTGTGGTCACGCTCCAGGTGGCCGGTGTGAAGGGGGTCCCGGCGAGCGGGGTGACCGCGGTCGTGATGAACGTGACCGCCGTCAATCCGACCGAGGCGGGGCACGTGATGGTGTACCCCAACGGTCAGCCGAAGCCCGCGGTGTCGAACCTCAATTTCTCGGCGGGGCAGATCGTGCCCAATCTGGTGACCGTTTCGGTCGTCAACGGGAAGGTGGACCTGCGCAACAACGCCGGGTCGGTGGATCTGATCGCGGATGTGACCGGGTACTTCACCGACAAGGCGGACACGGGGTCCGCGCTGACGCCGATCACGCCCGCCCGCTTCCTGGACACCCGGGACGGTACCGGGGCGACGAAGCAGCGGGTCGGCCCGGGCGGTGTGGTCACGCTCCAGGTGGCCGGTGTGAAGGGCGTTCCGGCGAGCGGGGTGACCGCGGTCGTGATGAACGTGACCGCCGTGAACCCGACGGAGGCCGGGCATGTGACCGTCTACCCGAACGGGCAGGCGGCGCCGGGGGTTTCCAACCTCAACTTCACCGCCGGGCAGATCGTGCCGAACCTGGTGACGGTCCCGGTGGTGAACGGGAAGGTGGACCTGCGCAACAACTCGGGTTCCGTCGATCTGATCGCGGATGTCACGGGGTACTACGCGGCCACCGGGTCTGCGTTCTCGGCGGGTTCGCCGGTGCGGCTGCTGGACACGCGTGAGGGTCTCGGCGCGCGCGCCGGGGCGGTCGGCCAGGGCGGGGTCGTCAGCCTGAACGTGGCCGGGGTCGAGGGCGTGCCGCTGACCGGGGTGAGCGCGGTGGTGCTCAACGTCACCGTCACCAACCCCACCCAGGACAGCCACCTCATCGTCTACCCGCACGGTGTCGAGCGCCCCGGCGTCTCGAACCTCAACTACCGGGCGGGGCAGACCGTCTCCAACCTGGTGGTGGTCCCCGTGGTGGACGGGCGGGTGACGTTCTTCAACAACGCGGGCAGCGTCGACGTGATCGCCGACCTGAACGGGTTCTTCACGTCCTGACCCGGATCCGCACTGCCTGACGGGGGATCCCGCCCGATCGCGAGGATCGGGCGGGATCTTCTGCTTTTGCGGGATCTTCGGAGAATGGGCCCATGACGATCTTCGACGGTGGGACGCGGCAGGCCTGGGGCGCACTCGGCGGGGCGGACGAGCTGGCGGGGCGGGTGGCCTACCGGGGCGCCGGCGGGCTGGGGGAGGGGCCGCTGCCCGTACGGGAGCTGGCGCGGGCCACCGTGGGCGCGTGCGCGCTGGCCGCGGCGGAGCTGGCCGCGGTACGGGCCGGCGGCGCGGCGGACGAGGTGGAACCGCTGGTGGTGGACGAGGGGGCCGTGGCCACCGCATTCGTCAGCGAGCGGCACCTGCGGGTGGCGGGGCGCGAGCCGGTGAACTTCGCGCCGCTGTCGGGGTTCTGGCGGGCGGCGGACGGCTGGGTGCGGACGCACGCCAACTATCCGCATCACCGGGACGCCCTGGTACGGGCGTTGGGACTGCCGTCCGCGACGCCCGAGGCGCTGCGGGCCGCGGTGGCGGGGCGCGGGGCCGTCGAGGTGCAGGAACTGGCGTACGGGGAGGGCGGGCTGGCCGTCGCCGTGGCCCACGGGTACGGGGATCCGCAGCCGCTGGTGGAGGTACAGGAGTCCGGGGGCGCGGGGCGCGCCGGGCGGGAGCTCGGGCCGGCGGCGCTGCCCGCGGCCGGGGTGCGGGTGCTGGACCTGACCCGGGTCATCGCGGGGCCGGTCGCGACGCGCACGCTCGGGCTGCTGGGGGCGGACGTGCTGCGGATCGACTCGCCGCGGCTGCCGGAGTCGGACGACGCGTACGCGGACACCGGGTTCGGGAAGCGGTCGGCGCTGCTGGACCTGGCGGACGCGGGGGAGCGGGCCGTCTTCGAGGGGCTGCTGGCCGGGGCCGACGTGGTGGTGACCGGGTACCGGCCGGGGGCGCTGGAGCGGTACGGGCTCGGCGCGGACGAGCTGCTGGAGCGGCGGCCGGGGCTGGTGGTGGCGCAGCTGTGCGCGTGGGGGTGGCAGGGGCCGTGGGCGGGGCGGCGGGGGTTCGACTCGCTGGTGCAGGCGGGGTACGGGGTCGCCGCGGCGTACGGGGACGGGGCGGGTGGGGCGGCGGGGGCGCCAGGGGCGCCGGGGGTGCTGCCGGCGCAGGCGCTGGACCACGGGACCGGGTATCTGGTGGCGGCCGGCGTGCTGAGGGCGCTGGCCGCGGGGGGTGGGCGGTCCTTGCGGTTCTCGCTGGCGGGGACGGCGTCGTGGCTCGTGCGGGAGGTTCCGGCGGACGGCCGCGCCGGTGCCTCCGGGGAGCCGTATGCGGCGGAGCCGTGGCTGCGGGAGGTGGACTCGGGGTACGGGGCGCTGCGGTGCGCGGGCTCGCCGCTGCCGTTCGGGCAGTGGGGGCGGGGGCCGTCCCGGTGGGGGACGGACCAGGCGCAGTGGCTCCCGCGGTAGCCCTGCCGGGCCGCTGCGGCCCGAAACCCGCGAGGCGGTGCGAGGGACGCGTCAGGGGTGGAGCGGTTTGGTCATGCAGCGGCTCGAGTCGTAGTGGCGGTAGTGGCCGAACTTTGCCGAGAGGGTGTAGCCCGAGGAGAGATAGAGGGCTATCGCCTCCGGCTGCCGGTCGCCCGTTTCCAGGGCCATGCGGGTGCGTCCCGCCGCGCGGGCGTCGGACTCCAGTTCGGCCAGGATGCGGCGGGCCAGGCCCAGGCCGCGGGCCTCGCGGACGACGTACATGCGCTTGAGCTCGGCGTCGCCGTCCGCGTAGCCCTCGTCGTTCTCGTCCTGGCTGCGCCAGCCGCCGCTGGCCACCGGCGTGTCCGAGGCGTCGTACGCCAGCAGGTACAGCCCGTTCGGCGGAGCGAACATCGCCGGGTCGAGGGGTGTGACGTCCCCCTCACCGCCGTAGAGCACCTGGTACTCGCACTGGACCTGGTCGTTGAGTTTGACCGCGTCCGGGTGGTCGTACGGCACGGCGCGGAGCTGGATCCCGTGAGACATCCGGACATCGTACGGAACGCTCCCGTTATGGTGCTCGGATGCTCACCGTGACCTCCGTGAATGTGAATGGGATCCGCGCCGCCGCCAAGAAGGGGTTCTCCCCGTGGCTGGCCGGGTCGGATGCCGACGTGGTCTGCCTCCAGGAGGTGCGGGCCGAGGAGGGGCAGATTCCGGACGAGGTCCGCACGCCCGAGGGCTGGCACACCGTCTTCGCGCCGGCCGCCGCCAAGGGGCGGGCCGGGGTCGCGCTGTACACGCGCCGCGAGCCCGAGCGGGTGCAGGTGGGATTCGGGAGCGACGAGTTCGACACGAGCGGGCGCTACCTGGAGGTGGATCTTCCGGGCGTGACCGTGGCCAGCCTCTACCTGCCCTCCGGCGAGGCCGGTACCGAGAAGCAGGACGAGAAGTACCGGTTCATGGGGGAGTTCCTGCCCTATCTGAGCGCCTTGAGGGCGCGGGCCGCCGGGGAGGGGCGGGAGGTCGTCGTCTGTGGTGACTGGAACATCTGCCACCAGGAAGCCGACCTCAAGAACTGGAAGACCAACCGCAAGAACGCCGGCTTCCTGCCCGAGGAGCGGGAGTGGCTCGGGGAGGTGTACGACGCCGCCGGGTACGTGGACGTCGTACGGAGCCTGCACCCCGACACCGAGGGGCCGTACTCCTGGTGGTCCTACCGCGGGCGGGCCTTCGACAACGACGCCGGGTGGCGCATCGACCTCCAGGTCGCGACCCCGGGGCTGGCCGCCCGGGCCGTGAAGGCCTTCGTCGAGCGGGCCGAGACGCATCCGGAGCGCTGGTCCGACCACGCGCCCGTGACCGTGGTCTACGAGCTGGGGTCCTGAGCCCCTGACGCCAGCAGGCGGTCCATCGCCATGCTGAGCTCCGCCTCGACCACGCTCTTGGCGAGCGGGCGCAGCCGCGCCATGGCCTCCTCCGTGAGGTGTGTGGAGATCAGCTCGGTGAACAGGGCCGCCATGGCGTCCGCGTGCTCGCGGACCCGGCGGCCGGTCTCCAGGACCGCGGAGAGCGGGACCCCCTCGCGGACCAGCGCCGAGGAGACGTCCAGCAGGCGGCGGCTGACGTGGACGATCTCGTCGCCGTCGGTGGCGAGGTAGCCGAGGTCGAGGGAGGCCGCCAGGTTCTCCGGGGTGACCTCGCCCTCGAAGTAGTCGGCGAGGGCCTCCGGGGTCAGGCGTACCGGGGTCTCCTCGGACCAGCCGATGCCGAGCAGCTCGCCGAGCTGGCCGACGTCGCGGCCGTTCTCGAAGGCGGCGGTCAGCTCGGCGATGCCGCCGAGGGTGTGGCCGCGCTCCAGCAGGGCGGCGATGGTGCGCAGCCGGGCCAGGTGGTGGTCGTCGTACCAGGCGATCCTGCCCTCACGGCGCGGCGCCGGCAGGAGCTTGCGCTCGCGGTAGAAGCGCAGGGTGCGGACGGGGATGCCGGCCGCCTCGGCCAGTTCCTCCGTACGGTACTCGCGCACTGTCTTCGCTTCCGTCTCTTCCTTCGCCACAGCCGCAGCCTATGGCGTACCGGCATTGACGTGCTCTCCGGCCGCAAGGCCGGGGATTCCTGCCACGGCTGGGCGGCCGTCTGGGTGGCTTCCTGCTTCAACGCGCGGTGCCGGGACTTTCATCCTGGTCTTACCTGCGCTCCGCGAGGCGTTTAGCCTGTCCGCCCGTCCGGCGGCCAGGGTGTTGTGTGCTGCGTTCTCGTCGCGGTCGTGGAGCGTTCCGCACCCCTTACAGGTCCATTCCCGGATGTGGAGGGGTTTGGGGCCGTCCTTGATCCCGCAGGTTGAGCAGACCTGGGAGGTCGGTTCGAACCGGCCGATCTTCCCGAAGTGCCGACCGTGCTTGGCCGCCTTGTACTCCAGCATGTTGATGAACTGCATCCATCCCGCGTCGTGAACGGATTTGGCCAGGCGGGTACGTGCGAGGCCGGATACCGAGAGGTCTTCCACGTACACCGCTTGGTTGTCGCGGATGATCTGCGTAGAAGCCTTGTGGTGCCAGTCCCTGCGCCGGTCGGCCACCCGGGCATGCTGCCGAGCGACCTTTATCCGGGCCTTCGCCCGGTTCTTGCTCCCCTTCGCCTTCCGCGACAGATCGCGTTGGAGGCGTTTGAGTTTCTTCTCCGCTCGTCGTAGGAACTTTGGGGAGGAGATCTTCGTGCCGTCGGAGAGGACGGCGAACGTTGGCCTGCGTGATCCGCACCTTCGAAAGTTCCCCCGACGGTACATACGGCAGCCCCGCCGAATACGCTTCCCTCCGGTCACGCAGACAGTCGTTCCACACCACACGAGCACACCCGAACGCCTGCGCCAATGCGGAGCGCTGTCGGGCGTCCGGATATACCCGGTAGTTGTAGCGGAGCTGCACACGCAAGACCGTACGACCGCATCTCGTCGCGATGGAGTCAAACGTCAGAAATGATCGGAAGTGCCTATTCATGGCATCTCGCGCCCGCGCGCTCCAATCCCAGCCCGAAGTCGGAGTCTTCGCGTGAGACCGCCGGTAACTTTCCGGGCGTGACCCCTACCCGCGAGTACGGGGCTGCTCTACTCTCGCGATTGTGCCAGTGATTGCTGGCAGTGTTGCAGGCGCGGATGCGGAAGGCGGCGGGGCATGGGTGGCATGGGCGAGCGCAAACACGTACGAGTGGCAGTGATCGGGTCCGGGTTCGGCGGGCTGGGTGCGGCCGTACGGCTGCGGCGCGAGGGGATCACGGACTTCGTCGTACTGGAACGGGCCGACTCCGTCGGCGGGACCTGGCGCGACAACAGCTACCCCGGGTGTGCGTGCGACGTCCCCTCCCACCTGTACTCGTTCTCGTTCGCTCCCAACCCCGACTGGCCGCGGACCTTCTCCGGGCAGCCGGCCATCCGGGCGTACCTGGAGCACGTCGCAGACACCTTCGGGCTGCGCCCGCACATCCGGCTGGACTCCGAGGTCCGGATGATGCGCTGGGACGCCGACGGGCTGCGGTGGGAGATCGAGACCTCGGCCGGGGAGCTCACCGCCGATGTCGTCGTCTCCGCCACCGGGCCGCTGTCCGACCCGAAGATGCCCGAGGTCCCCGGGCTCGCCGAGTTCCCCGGCAAGGTCTTCCACTCCGCGCGCTGGGACCACGACTACGACCTGCGCGGCAAGCGGGTCGCCATGATCGGCACCGGCGCCTCGGCCATCCAGATCGTGCCGGCCATCGCGCCCGACGTGGAGCGGCTCACGCTGTTCCAGCGGACCCCGCCGTGGGTGATGCCGCGCACCGACCGGGCCATCAGCAGCGTGGAGCGCTGGCTGCACCGCCAGCTGCCGTTCACCCGGGCGGCCCGCCGCGGGCTGCTGTGGGGGATCCGGGAGCTCCAGGTCAGCGCGTTCACCAAGCGGCCGAACCGGCTCGGGCTCATCGAGTCGCTGGCCAAGGCCAACATGGCGCGCTCGATCAAGGACCCGGCGCTGCTGGCCAAGCTCACGCCCGCGTACCGGATCGGCTGCAAGCGGATCCTGCTGTCCAGCGAGTACTACCCGGCGCTCGCCCGGCCGAACGTGGACCTGGTCGCCTCCGGGCTCCGGGAGATCCGCGGCAACACCCTGATCGCGGCCGACGGGACCGAGACCGAGGCCGACGCGATCGTGTTCGGCACCGGCTTCCACGTCACGGACATGCCGATCGCCGACCGGGTGGTGGGCGCGGAGGGGCGGACCCTCGCGGACCACTGGAAGGACGGGATGCAGTCGCTGCGCGGGGCGACGGCGGCCGGTTTCCCGAACTGGATGACGATCATCGGGCCGAACACCGGGCTCGGCAACAGCTCGATGATCCTGATGATCGAGTCGCAGCTGAACTACATGGCGGACTACCTGCGCCAGCTGGGCGTGCTCGGCGGGCAGGTCGCGCTCGCGGCCCGGCCCTCCGCCGTGAGCCGGTGGAACCGGCAGGTCCAGACCCGCATGGAGCGGACCGTGTGGAACACCGGCGGCTGCACCAGCTGGTACCTGGACGCGCAGGGGCGCAACACGACGGTCTGGCCGGGCACCACCGGCGAGTTCCGCAAGGAGACGCGGAGCGTGGACCTGTCCGAGTACGAGGTCATCCGCCTCCGGGAGGCCGAGCGCGAGCCCGTCCCGGCCCGGGCGGCGCAGGCGACCGCCGAGGAGGGCGCCGCATGAGCCGGCCCGCGCACGTCACCTCCGGGCCGTACGCACCCCCCGCCGCCCGGCGGGAACTGGTCGCGGTCTCCGCCGACGGGGCCCGGCTGCACGTCGAGGAGCACGGGGACGAGGACGCGCCGGCCGTGGTGCTGGCGCACGGCTGGACCTGCTCCACCGCCTTCTGGGCCGCGCAGATCCGGGAGCTCTCGAGGGACCACCGGGTCATCGCGTACGACCAGCGCGGCCACGGGCGCAGCCCCGCCGCCTCCCGCTACGACACCACCGCCCTCGCCGACGACCTGGTCGCCGTCCTGCGGGCCACCCTGGCCCCCGGCCGGCAGGCGGTCGTCGCCGGACACTCCATGGGCGGGATGACGATCATGGCCGCCGCCGGGCGGCCGGAGTTCGCCGAGCACGCCGCGGCCGCGCTGCTGTGCAGCACCGGCAGCGCCCGACTGGTCGCGGAGGCGCTGGTCGTGCCGCTGCGCCCCGGGCGCGTTCGGACCCGTATCACCGGCGCGGTACTCGGCGCACGCGCCCCGCTCGGGCCCGTCACGCCGGTCGCCAAGCGGGTGCTGAAGTACGCGACCATGGGCCCCGGGTCCGCGCCCGACCGGGTCGAGGCCTGCGCCCGTATCGTGCACGCCTGCCCCACCGGGGTCCGCTACGCCTGGTCCGAGGTGCTGGCCGGGCTGGACCTCGAGGCGAACCTGGCGGCGCTCACCGTGCCCACCGCCGTCATCGGCGGCAAGAACGACCGGCTGACCCCGATCGTGCACGCCAGGGGGCTCGCCGCCGCGCTGCCGCACTGCGTGGGGCTGACCGAGCTGACCGGCATGGGGCACATGACGCCGATCGAGGCCCCCGAGGCCGTCACGAACGCCGTGCGCGAGCTGAGCGCGCACTTCTTGAAGGAGGTCACGCAGTGAGTGCGCGCAGGAGTTTGGAAGGCCAGGTCGCCGTCGTCACCGGCGCCGCACGCGGGGTCGGCGAGCTGCTCGCCCGCAAGCTGTCCGCACGCGGCGCGAAGGTGGCGCTCGTGGGCCTGGAGCCGGAGGCCCTCAAGGAGGTCTCCGAACGGCTGCACACCGACAGCGATCACTGGCACGCCGACGTCACCGACCACGAGGCCATGGCCCGGGTCGCTCAGGAGGTCAAGGAGCGCTTCGGCAAGGTCGACATCGTCGTCGCCAACGCGGGCGTGGCCGCCGGCGGGCCGTTCGCCGACTCCGACCCCGACGCCTGGCGCCGGGTGATCGAGGTCAACCTGATCGGCGGGGCCGTCACCGCCCGCGCGTTCCTCCCCGTACTCACCGAGAGCCGCGGCTACTTCCTGCAGATCGCCTCGCTCGCCGCGATCACGCCGGCGCCGATGATGACGGCGTACTGCGCCTCCAAGTCCGGCGTCGAGGCCTTCGCGCACTGCCTGCGCGCCGAAGTCGGCTACAAGGGCGTCAAGGTGGGCGTCGGCTACCTCTCGTGGACCGACACCGACATGGTGCGCGGCGCCGACCAGGACGAGGTCATGCGGGAGCTGCGGCAGCGGCTGCCCTGGCCGTCGAACCGCACGTACCCGCTGGGCCCGGCCGTGGACCGGATCGTGGCCGGCATCGAGCGGCGCTCGCCGCACGTGTACGCGCAGTGGTGGCTGCGCGGGATGCAGGGCGTGCGCGGCTACCTGCCCGGGATCATCGCGACCGTCGGGCAGCGGGAGATGAAGCGCTTCGAACCCAGGCTGACGAGTGTCTCCAGGGGACTTGTCGGGGCCGGAGGGGCCGCCGACGAGAAGGAGCGCACGCAGGACACCGGGCGCCATTGATCGAAATGCGAGCTTTGTCCGGTCGTGCAAATCTGGTCGAGGCCCCGTCCCCCACACCCTTCCAGGAGTGAACAGCATGGGCATCAAGGACCAGTTCCAGGACAAGGCGCAAGAGCTCAAGGACAAGGCCAAGGCGGCCCAGCAGGGCGCGAAGGACGAGGCGTCCGAGCGCGGCGCGCAAGCTCCCGAGCCGGCCAAGAAGAAGAAGGAAAAGGTCCACGACGAGCTCGACGACAACTGGGACTTCTGACGCCCGGACGCCCGTACGCCGCAACGCCGCAAGGGGCGCGACCCGTCGCATTCGACGACGGGTCGCGCCCCTTGCGCATGCCCTCGGCCCTACGGCCTCGGCCCCCTACGGTCTCGGCGGCAGCTTCGGGCGCCGCAGGTCCGGTACGTCCGCGTAGCCGGGCGGCACCGCCGCCGGCTCCTGCTCCAGCAGCTCCAGCGCCAGGTACACCGCGTCGTCCAGCTGGGCGTGCCGCCCCTCCGCCCAGTCGAGCGGGGTGCGCAGGATCGCGAGGTCCGGCTCCACGCCGTGGTTCTCCACCGACCACCCGTACTCCGGGAACCAGGCGGCGTTCATCGGCACCGTGATGACCGTGCCGTCGCCCAGGGTGTGCCGGCCGGTCATGCCGACCACCCCGCCCCAGGTGCGCTGGCCGACCACCGGGCCGAGCCCGAGCAGTTTGAAGGCCGCCGTGATCATGTCGCCGTCCGAGGAGGTCGCCTCGTCGGCCAGCGCCACGATCGGCCCCCGGGGCGCGTTGGAGGCGTACGACACCGGCTGGGCGTTTCGCGTCAGGTCCCAGCCGAGGATCGAGCGGGTCAGCTTCTCGACCACGAGCTCGCTGATGTGCCCGCCCGCGTTGCCGCGTACGTCCACGATCAGGGCGGGCCGGGACATCTCCATCCGCAGGTCCCGGTTGAACTGCGCCCAGCCCGAGCCGCCCATGTCGGGGATGTGCAGGTAGCCGCACTTGCCGCCGCTGACCTCGCGGACCACCGCGCGCCGCTTGGACACCCAGTCCTGGTAGCGCAGCGGCCGCTCGTCGATCAGCGGCACGACCGCCACCCGCCGGGCCCGGCCCTCGCCTTCCGCGGGCTTGAAGGTCAGCTCGACCGTGGTGCCCCCGGCGGCCGAGAGCAGCGGATAGGGCCCGGCCACCGGGTCCACCGGCCGTCCGTCGACGTGGGTGAGCACCGCGCCCTCCCGGATGCCGGTGCCGGCGAGCGGGGAGCGGGCCTTGGAGTCGGAGGACTCGCCCGGCAGGATCCGCCTGAGCACCCATCCCTCGTCGCGGGGCACGAGGTTGGCGCCCAGCAGCCCGATGGGCCGCTGGTAGTGCGGCGGGCCTTCGTTGCGGCGCGCGGGCGAGACGTACGCGTGCGAGGTGCCGAGCTCGCCGAGCACCTCGCGCAGCAGGTCCGCGAACTCGTCGGGCGAGGCGACCCGTTCGACCAGGGGGCGGTACTGGCGCAGCACCCCGTCCCAGTCGATGTTGCACATGTCCGGCTCCCAGAAGTACGCGCGGATCAGCCGCCCGGCCTCCTCGAAGGCCTGGCGCCACTCGGCGGCCGGGTCCACCTCGTGCAGGATGCGTCGCAGGTCCAGGTAGACGGTGGAGTCGCTGTCGCCGGACTCGGTCGAGGGGACCGCGCGCAGGTCGCCGTCGTCGTTGACGACGAGCCGGGTGCCGTCGCCGCTGACCGCGAACCAGTCCAGCCCGGAGGCCAGTTCGGTCTTGCGCGCCTTGGTGATCTCGAAGTGCTCCAGGGTGGGCTTGCCGCTGGTGTCGGTCGGGTTGGCGAAGGTCTCGCCGAGCGCGCCCGAGATCGGCCAGCGCAGCCACACCAGCCCGCCGCCGTGGACCGGGTACAGGGCGGAGTACTTCGACGCCGTCACCGGGAACGGGGTGACCCGGCTCTCCAGCCCCTCCACCTCCACCGTGACCGCGCCGTCGCCCTCCGCGGCCTCGGCGGCCTCGCCCTCGCCCGGGTCGAGCCCGCCCGCCGCCGGGCGGCCGTCTGGGGTGAACGCGAAGGGCGAGGGGGTCGCCGAGGACAGCGGCACCAGGTACGGGCGGCAGCCCAGCGGGAACGACAGGTCGCCGGTGTGCACGTCGTACACCGGGTCGAAACCGCGCCAGGACAGGAAGGCCAGGTAGCGGCCGTCGCGGGTGAAGACCGGGTGGTCGTCCTCGAAGCGGCCGTTGGTGACGTCGACGATCGAACGGGGGCCGGAGCCGGAGATCCGGGCCATCTTGATCTGGCGCAGCGAGCGCCCGATGCCCGGGTGCGACCAGGTCAGCCAGGCCCCGTCGGGCGAGAACGCCAGGTCGGTGACGGGCCCGTTGATGGACCGGATCAGCTCGGTGACCTCGCCGTTGGACTCCTCGCTTGCGTCGATCAGGAGCAGCCGCCCGTCGTTGGAGGAGATGGCGAGCCGCTCCCCGTCCGGATCGGAGAGCAGTTCCAGTACGCGGCCCAGCTCGCCGGAGGCCAGCCGACGCGGCTCCCGGTCCCCGGAGGCCCGCGGCAGATAAGCGATCTCGATCGCGTCCTCGCCCTCCGCGTCCGTCACGTACGCGACCTGCCCGCTGCTGCCGAGCATCTCCGGCAGCCGCACCCGCACGCCCGGGGTGTCGGCGATGGTCCGGGCGGGCCCGTCGCGGTGGGTGAGCCAGTACAGGCTGCCGCGGATGACGACCGCGCTGGCCCGGCCGGTGGCGTCGACGGAGAGCGAGTCGACGTGGCTGGCGGCCGGGACCTGGTACGTGCGGCGGCCCGCGCGGGGCCCGCCGAGGCGGACGTCGAGCCTGCGCGCGGCGGCGCCGGGGGAGAGGGAGTCGACGAGCCAGAGGTCACCGGCGCACTGGTAGACGACCCGGGAGCCGTCGCTGGAGGCGTGCCGGGCGTAGAACTCCTCGTGGTCGGTGTGCCGGCGCAGGTCGGTGCCGTCGGGCAGGCAGGAGTACAGGTTGCCGATGCCCTCGTGGTCGGAGAGGAAGGCGATCCGGCCGTCCACGAACATCGGGGCGTCGAGGTGGCCCTCGAGGTCCTCCAGCAGCTGCTTGCCGTGCAGCCAGAGCCGCCCGGTGGCGCCGCCGCGGTAGCGCTTCCAGGCGGCGGGCTCGTGCGGCGGCTTGCCGGTCAGCAGCAGGGTGCGCCGCTCTGCGGTGCCTTCCCCGTCGTGGACGTCCTCATGGACTGCGATGTCGGAGACCGGGCCCCAGGGGAGCCGGCCGCCGGGCGAGCCGTCGGTCGGCAGGCTGTAGGCCCAGGCGTAGTACGAGAAGGGCTGGCCGTGCGAGGACACGGCGAGGATGTCGCTGTGGCCGTCCTTGTCGGGCGGGGTCCAGCCGCAGACACGGGTGTCGGTGGCGCCCCAGTAGCTGAGCCGGCGGGCCGGGCCGCCGTCCACCGGGGCGAGGTGGACCTCGGGGTCGAGGCTGCGCCAGGTGGTGAAGGCGATGTGGCGTCCGTCGGGGGAGAAGCGGGGATGGCCGACTCTGGTCCGGTCGACGGTGATCCGCCAGGCCCGGCCGGGAGTTCCGCCTTCGGGGACCAGCGGGGCGACCCAGAGGTCGTCCTCGGTGGCGAAGCACAGCAGATCGTCGTGGAGGTGCGGGAAGCGGAGGTACGCGCCGTCGTGACTCACCCCACAATGCTTTCCGCGCCGAGGGGCCCTGGCAACTCGTACAGGTGATCCATGCCACTCCCCTCAGCGAAACGGAACGGTTTCGTTTCGTTAGCGACCGGGGTATCGTCATCGGTGTACGAAACAGTTTCGTTCGGAAGGGAGGTGCCGGAGATGCCCGAAGAAGTCTCGTCGCGGCGCAGCCGGATCACCCCCGAGCGGGAAGCCGAACTCCACGAGGCGGTCCTCGACCTCCTCCGCGAGGTCGGCTACGAGGCGCTGACCATGGATGCGGTCGCCGCCCGTACGAAGTCCAGCAAGGCCACCCTCTACCGCCAGTGGGGGAGCAAGCCCGAGCTGGTCGCCAGGGCGCTGCGCTGCACCCAGCCGACCTCCCTCCGGGAGATCGACACGGGCACGCTGCGCGGCGACTTCCACCGCATGGTCGAGCACTCCGACAACGCGCAGATGGCGAAGGACACCGCGCTCCTGCGGGGGCTCGCCCACGCCGTCCATACGAGTCCCGAACTCCACCAGGCATTGCGCAGGCTGCTCATGGAGCCGGAGATCTCCGGCCTCGACGAGATCCTGCGGCGGGCCGTGGACCGGGGCGAGGTCGCCCCGGACTGCCCCGCAATCCGTTTCGTGCCGCACATGCTGATCGGCGCCTTCATCGCGTTGCCGCTGATGGAGGACCGATCGGTGGACCAGGCGTTCCTCGCCGACTTCATCGACTCCGTGGTCTTCCCCGCCCTCGGCGTCTGAGTCCGCCCGCACTCCTTCCTGCTGCTCCTGACACGCCGCTCTCGTCGTCGGGCCGGCTTTCCACGCCCTGATCCATCCCGGATCCATCCCACGACCTGAACGGGAGAACCGCCTCCGTGGCTACCTTCCTCTACCGACTCGGCAGGGGCGCCTTCCGGCGCCGCGGCCTCGTCGCCCTCGTCTGGGTGGCACTGCTGTTCGCCGCCGGCTTCGGCGCGGCGACGGCGTCCGCACCCACCTCCGGATCGTTCTCCATACCCGGCACGGAGGCCCAGAAGGCCTTTGACGTGCTGGACAAGAAGTTCCCGGGCATGGCCGCCGACGGCGCCACCGCCCGCATCGTCGTCAAGGCGCCCGCGGGCGCCTCGGTCAACGACCCGAAGTACAAGACCGAGGTCGAGAAGATCGTCTCCGGTCTGAAGGACGGCCCGGGCAAGGCCGAGGTCGCCTCGGTCACCGACCCGTACCAGGCCCAGGCGGTGAGCCAGGACGGCTCCACCGCGTACGTCAGCGTCAAGTACACCGTCAGCGGCATGGAGCTGAAGGACGAGACGCGCGACGCGCTCAAGGACTCCGGCACCGCGGCCCAGGGCGCCGGGCTCACCGTCGAGATCGGCGGCGACGCCCTGATGACGGCCCCCGAGACGGGCTCCGGCGAGATCGTCGGCATCGCGATCGCGGCGATCGTGCTGGTCATCACCTTCGGCTCGCTGATCGCGGCCGGGCTGCCGCTGCTGACCGCGCTGATCGGCGTGGGCATCGGCGTCTCCTCCATCACCGCGCTCGCCAACGTGCTGGACCTCGGCTCCACCACCTCCACCCTCGCGATGATGATCGGCCTCGCGGTCGGCATCGACTACGCGCTCTTCATCGTCTCCCGCTACCGCGTGGAGCTCGCCGAGGGCCGGGAGCGGGACGAGGCCGCGGGCCGGGCCGCCGGAACCGCCGGCTCCGCCGTCGTCTTCGCCGGTCTCACCGTGGTCATCGCCCTCGTGGGCCTGGCCGTCGTCAACATCCCGATGCTGACCAAGATGGGCTTCGCGGCCGCGGGCACCGTGGTCATCGCCGTCCTCGTCGCCCTGACGCTGGTCCCGGCCATCCTGGGCTTCGCGGGCAAGAAGGTCCTGCCGGCGGGCAAGAAGAGCAAGCTGTTCGGCAAGGGCAAGCCCGCCGGAGCCGAGCCCAAGGCCAACGGCGGTACTCGTTGGGCCCGCTTCGTGCTGCGTCGCCCGATCATGGTGCTGCTCGTCGCCGTGATCGGCCTCGGCATCATCGCGATCCCGGCGAGCAAGCTGGAGATGGGCCTGCCGGACGACGGCGCCCAGCCGGTCTCCACCACCCAGCGCAAGGCGTACGACTTGCTGTCGGAGGGCTTCGGCCCGGGCTTCAACGGTCCGCTGATGGTGGTCGTCGACGGTGACAAGAAGCTTGCCGACGAGACCGAGGCCCGGATCAAGGGCCTGGAGGGCGTGGCCGCGGTCACCCCGCCGGCCCCGAACGAGGCGGGCGACGCCTCGGTGATCACGGTGATCCCGAAGGACCGCCCGTCCTCCGTGGAGACCGAGAACCTCGTCCACACGATCCGCGACGGCAGTGGGGACGACGTCCTCGTCACCGGCGCGACCGCGATGAACATCGACTTCTCGCAGAAGATGAACGACGCGCTGCTGCCCTACCTGGCGCTCGTGGTCGGCCTCGCCTTCCTGCTGCTGATGCTGGTCTTCCGCTCCGTCCTGGTTCCGCTGAAGGCGGCCCTCGGCTTCCTGCTCTCGGTGGTCGCCGCCCTCGGCGCGGTCGTCGCGGTCTTCCAGTGGGGCTGGCTCGGCTCGGTCTTCGGGGTGGAGCAGACCGGCCCGATCATGAGCATGATGCCGATCTTCATGGTGGGCGTCGTGTTCGGCCTGGCCATGGACTACGAGGTCTTCCTCGTCACCCGGATGCGTGAGGCGTACGTCCACGGCGAGCGTCCGGGCCAGGCCGTGGTGACCGGCTTCCAGTACAGCGCTCGGGTGGTCGTGGCGGCCGCCGTCATCATGATCGCGGTGTTCTCGGGCTTCATCGGCGCCAGCGAGCAGATGATCAAGATGATCGGCTTCGGTCTGGCCATCGCCGTCCTCTTCGACGCCTTCATCGTCCGCATGACGATCGTCCCGGCGGTGCTCGCACTGCTCGGCCACAAGGCCTGGTGGCTGCCGGGCTGGCTGGACCGGCTGCTGCCGAACGTCGACGTGGAGGGCGAGAGCCTGCGCAAGCACCTCGAGGGTGCGGACGGGTCCCCGGAGGCGGAGGGCCCGGACAAGGACCGCGAGCTGGTCAACGCCTGACCCGCAGCGCACGTCGGCCCGGCCCCGCACCTGATCATCAGGTGCGGGGCCGGGCCCGTTCGTGTCCGGTCGCGTCGAGCCCGGTCCCGTTTCGTCTCGTCCCGTTAGGCCGGCTGGGTGACGGGGGCGTTCGTACGGCGCAGGAAGCGGCGCAGCGCGGCGATGTCGAACTGGATCACCGCGACGCCCTCGGGGGAGTGGAACTCGACGACCGCCTGGACCCGGCCGCAGGGCCAGACGCGTACGTCGCCGGTGCCGGTCGGGGCCTGGAGGCCCGCCTCGAGGAGGGCCCGCGGGAAGACCCACTCGTTGTCGGTGCCCTCGGGGGAGAGCCCGGCGGGGAAGACGATCCGTACGGCGAGCGGTTCGGCGGGGGCGAAGCGCAGGGCGACCGGGATCTTCCGGTAGAGCGGGTCGTCGGTGATCACGCGGGCGGTGACGCGCTCCTCGACGGCGGCGGCGACGACGGCTGTGGCGACGGCGGTGGCGGCGGAGGCCGTGGGGGGATTCTCGGCGGTGGCTGACACGACAAGACTCCTCAAATCGGAACATTTGAGTCCGTATTGACCCCAGCCTCGCACATTCCCACGAATCTGCGCGGCTGTATTTGTGATGTGGACGCTCTTGCCAAGCATTTGCAATTGGGCACTATTCTTGAGCGGTTAAAGACTTTGCCAGCTCAAAGACCGCAGGAAGCGGAGCAGCCCCATGCATGTGCCCGACGGCTTCATCGACGCCCCCGTCTCCATCGCCGCAGGTGTCGCCGCCGCCGGCGCGGTGGCCGTCAGCCTGCGCGGCGCCCGCCGGGAGCTTGGGGGTACCTCCCAGGCCGAAGGCTCTGGGGGAGAGAAGGCCGCGCCGCTCGCCGGACTCGTCGCCGCGTTCATCTTCGCCGTGCAGATGCTGAACTTCCCGGTCGCCGCCGGCACCAGCGGACACCTGCTGGGCGGCGCGCTCGCCGCGATCCTCGTCGGCCCCTACACGGGTGTGCTGTGCGTGTCCGTGGTGCTGCTCATGCAGGGCGTCCTGTTCGCCGACGGCGGGCTGACCGCCCTCGGGGTCAACGTCATGAACATGGCCGTCGTGACCGTGGTCGTCGCCTACGCCGTGTTCCGCGGGCTGCTGAAGCTCCTGCCGGACACCCGCCGCTCGGTCACCGTCGCCGCCTTCGCCGGAGCACTGCTCTCGGTGCCCGGCGCGGCCGTCATGTTCACCCTCCTGTACGCCCTCGGCGGGACCACCGACGTGCCGCTCGGCAAGGTGCTCACCGCCATGGTCGGCGTGCACGTGCTGATCGGCATCGGCGAGGCCGCCATCACCGCCGCGACCGTGGGCGCCGTACTGGCCGTCCGGCCGGACCTGGTGCACGGCGCGCGCGGGCTGGCCGCGCCGCTGAAGCTGCGCATCGGCGGCGAGCTGGTCGACGCTCCGGCCGCCGCCGCGGCCGCGGTGCCCGCGGCCGGGGCCGCCCGGTCGACGAAGCCCGTGTGGATCACCGGCCTGGCCGCCGCCCTCGTACTGGCCGGCTTCGTCTCCTTCTACGCCTCCGCCAGCCCCGACGGCCTCGAGAAGGTCGCCGCCGACAAGGGCATCGACCAGAACGTGAAGGAGCACGCCGCCGCCGACTCCCCGCTCGCCGACTACAGCGTCAAGGACGTCGGCGACGCCCGGCTCTCCGGCGGTCTCGCCGGTGTCATCGGCGTCGGCGCGACCGTCGCCGTCGCCGCCGGGATCTTCTGGACCGTGCGCCGCCGCCGCGCGCAGGACCTGACGGCCGCCTCGACCTCGGCGGTCTGAGGTGGGCGCGGGCCACTCCCACAAGCTCTACCGGCACGGGCATTCGCCGGTCCACGCGCTGCCGCCGCACTGCAAGCTGGCCGCGGCCTTCGCCTTCGTCGTGGTCGTCGTCTCCACCCCGCGCGAGGCGGTGTGGGCCTTCGGGCTGTACGCCGTCCTCGTCGCGGCGGTCGCGGCCGCGGCCCGGATCCCGGCCGGCTTCCTGCTGCGGCGGCTGCTGATCGAGGTCCCGTTCGTGGCCTTCGCCGTGCTCATGCCGTTCGTGGCGCAGGGCGAGCGGGTTCAGGTGCTCGGCATGTCGCTCAGCGTCTCGGGCCTGTGGGGCGCCTGGAACGTACTGGCCAAGGGCACGCTCGGGGTCGCCGCGTCCGTCCTGCTCGCCTCGACCACCGAACTGCGGGCGCTGCTGCTCGGGCTCCAGCGGCTGAAGCTGCCACCGCTGCTGGTGCAGATCGCCTCCTTCATGATCCGGTACGGCGACGTGATCACCGGCGAGCTGCGCCGGATGTCGATCGCCCGGCGCTCGCGCGGGTTCGAGGCCCGCGGCATCCGGCACTGGGGGGTGCTGGCCAAGACCGCCGGAGCCCTGTTCATCCGCTCCTACGAACGCGGTGAGCGGGTCCACCTCGCGATGGTCAGCCGCGGCTACAACGGCTCGATGCCGGTGATCGACGAAGTCGTGGCCACCCGCGCCCAGTGGGCGTACGCGGCCGTACTCCCGGCGGCGGCGCTCGCCGTCTGTCTGATGGGATGGACCCTGTGACCGCTGTGACTCCTGCGCCTGTGACTCCTGCGCCTTCCCTCGAGGTGTCCGGCCTCGCGTACGCCTACCCGGACGGGCACCAGGCCCTCTTCGGGGTGGACCTGACCGTCGGACAGGGCGAGCGGGTGGCCCTGCTCGGCCCGAACGGCGCCGGCAAGACCACGCTGGTGCTGCACCTCAACGGCATCCTCGACGGCGGGGTCGGCACGGTGGCGGTGGCCGGGCTGCCGGTCGAGAAGCGGAACCTCGCCGAGATCCGGCGCCGGGTCGGCATCGTCTTCCAGGACCCGGACGACCAGCTGTTCATGCCGACCGTGCGCGAGGACGTGGCCTTCGGGCCGGCGGCCGCCGGGATGCGGGGAGCGGAACTGGAGACGCGGGTCCGGGAGGCGCTCGAGCAGGTCGGCATGGAGGCCTTCGCGGACCGGCCGCCGCACCACCTGTCCTTCGGGCAGCGCCGCCGGGTCGCGGTGGCGACCGTACTGGCCATGCGGCCGGAGATCCTGGTCCTGGACGAGCCCTCGTCCAACCTGGACCCGGCGTCGCGGCGCGAGCTCGCGGACATCCTGCGCTCGCTGGACGTGACGGTGCTGATGGTGACCCACGACCTGCCGTACGCGCTGGAGCTGTGCCCGCGCGCGGTGATCCTCAGCGAGGGCGTCATCGCGGCCGACGGGCGCACGCAGGACCTGCTGTGCGACGAGCAGCTGATGCGGGCCCACCGGCTGGAGCTCCCGTTCGGGTTCGACCCGCGCACGCCCTCCTTGACGCAGCCCTCGCACTGATCGGCGCCGGGGCGCCTCCCGGGCTTCGGCCCGCTGCGTCGGACTCCGTCCGCCGGTCAGCCGGTCGCCGTTCCCTGCCGGCCCCGGGGAAGGACGCGGATCCGGTCCGTGTTGGACTCTTTCAGGCGGACCGACCAGCGGCACCCGCGGTGAACGAGGAGCAGGGACGTGGACGTCAACGGGACCGTGGCGGAGGGCTTCGAGGCCGTCCGGGACGCTTTCGTACGCAATTTCGAGGTGCTCGGGGACCGGGGCGCGGCGGTGGCCGTGTACCGGGACGGCCGCAAGGTCGTGGACCTGTGGGCGGGCCCTGGGGACGTCGACGGCGGTGACGGCGATGGCGCGGACGGCGGCGGCGAGGCGTGGGCGGCCGGGACCGCGCAGGTGGTGCGGTCGGCCACCAAGGGCGTGGCCGCCGTCGTACCGCTGCTGCTGCACCAGCGCGGGCTGCTGGACCTGGATGCGCCCGTGGCGGCGTACTGGCCGGAGTTCAAGGCGGGCGGCAAGGAGCGGGCGCTGGTCCGGGACCTGCTCGCGCACCGGGCCGGGGTGCCGGCGCTGGATGTTCCGCTGACCCCGGCCGAGGCGGAGGACGGGCTCTCCGGGGCGCGCGCGGTCGCCGAGCAGCAGGCCTTCTGGGAGCCGGGCTCCGCGCACGGCTACCACGCGCAGACGTACAGCTGGCTGCTGTCGGAGCTGGTGCTGCGGGTGACCGGGGCTTCGCTGGGGCAGTGGCTGGCGCAGGAGGTCACCGGCCCGCGGGGGCTGGAGTTCTGGATCGGCCTGCCGGAGGCGGAGAGGGCGCGTGTCGGCCGGGTGGGCCCGGTGGACCCGCCGCAGACGGCGGGGGGTCTTCGGACGCGCCCCCGGAGAAACGTTTCGGAGGCGTACGCCGACCCGTCGTCCCTGACGCGGCGGGCGTTCGCGGCCATCACGCCGCCGCCCGACGAGAACGACCCGGCGTTCCGGGCGGCCGAACTCCCGGCGTCGGCGGGCATCGGCACGGCACGTGGCCTGGCCGGCCTGTACGCGGTCCTGCTGGGCGACACGGAGGACGGCACGCGGCTGTTCACCCCGCAGACGGCCCGGCTGGCGGGTACGGAGCTCTCGTCCGGGCCGGACCGGGTGCTGGTGGTCAACACGCGCTTCGGCCCGGGCTACATGCTGCACAGCCCGGCCTCGCCGCTGATGTCCCCGGCGTCGTTCGGCCACCCGGGGCGGGGCGGCTCGCTGGGCTTCGCGGATCCGGAGACGGGGATCGGGTTCGGCTACGTGACGAACGCCCACGCCAAGTCGGTCACCGCCGACCCCCGGGCCCAGTCCCTGGTCAGAGCCGTCCAGTCCGCACTCTGACCCCGTCCGGGCGTCCGCGGCCCGCTGCCCGCCCCCGCAACGGTGCCGGACCGGACCGGACCGGCCTGGCCGCCGGCGCGGGCCGGGCACCGGCCGGCGGACCGGAGTGGGGCGCGTCAGGAGGCGTTCAGGACCGTCGCGACGATCGGGCCCGCCGCGTCGCTGCCGTGGCCGCCGGCCTCGACCATCGCCGCCGCGGCCACGTCCCCGCTGAAGCCCGTGAACCAGCTGTCCGGGCTGCCCGCGCCGTCGACCTCCGCCGAGCCGGTCTTGGCTCCCTTGTCGGAGCCGCCCACCGAGCTCATCGCCTCCCGGGCCGTGCCGCTGGTCGCCGTCAGCTTCATCATCCGCACCAGCTGCTGCTGCACGGACGGCTTCATCCGCCGCGCGGCCTGCGCGACGGGCCGCCCGTCGAGCTCCGTCGAGACGATCAGCGGCTGGTGGAAGGCTCCGCTGACCGCGGTGGCGGTGAAGGAGGCGACGTTCAGCGGGTTCATGGTGATCCGGCCCTGCCCGATGTACTCGGCGGCCGCCTCCGCGCCCGTCGCCTCCGGCACCTGGCCGTCGGTCGAGCGGATGCCCGTCTTCCAGTTGTTCAGCCCGAGACCGAAGACGTCCCGGGCCTCCTTCGCCAGCGCCGCGTCGTCCTCGACGTTGTCGATCTGCTTGATGAAGGCGGTGTTGCAGGACTTGGCGAAGCTGGTCGCGAAGTTCGCGCCCGGCAGCTCGAAGTTGTTCAGGTTGTGGAAGGTGCGGCCGCCCCAGGAGGCGTCCTTGGTGCATTCCGCGGGCTGGTCGGCCGCCGCCTTGCCCCGGTCGATCAGCATCGCCGCCGTCACGATCTTCATCGTCGAGCCGGGCGCCCGCCGTCCCTCCATCGCCGCGTTGAACCCGTCCTTGCGGTTGTTGGCGACGGCCAGGATGTGTCCGTTGCTCGGCTGGACGGCGACCACCGAGGACTCCGGGTACTTGGCGACGGCCTTCTCGGCCGCCGCCTGCACCTTGGCGTCCAGGTACGTCTTCAGCGTGCTCGGCTCGCCCTCCACCAGCGTCAGCAGGGTCCGCTTCGGCGCGTCCTGGGCGGCCGGCTCGATCCACAGCTCGGCCCCGGACTTGCCCCCCACCTTGCTGCCGTACGTCTGGCGCAGCTGGTCGAGGACCGGCCGCAGCGAGGGGTACTTCTCCGCGCTCAGCTCCTCGCCATTGCGATCCACGGCCTTGACCGGCGGAGCCGCGGGGGCGCCCGCGCGCAGCTTCTCGTCCTTCTGCAGCTGCGGGTGGATCACCGAGGCCTGCCAGTCGACGAGCGGCTTCCCGCTGGTCACTCCGCGCACGACGGTCAGTTTGGACTCGTACGCGAGCGGCTTGCCGGCGCCCTCGTACGTGATCTCCGCGGCGACGCTGAACGGGATGGTCGTACCCGTCTGCGCCCCCGGAGTGATCACGGCCTTGGACACGTAGGCCTTCGCCCGGTAATCGGCCACGGCGGTCTGCGCGGCCTGCACGTTGTTCGTCAGCTCCGCGGCCGCGCGGGCGTCCCCGGCCGCCCAGGCGGCGAGGAAGGCCTTCGCGGTCTGTGCGGCCTCCTTGTCGGTGACCGGTCCGGCGGCCTTCTCGGTCTTGACGGTGTCACCGCCGCCCTTGCCGTCGCCGCCGCTGTCGTCGACCAGCGCGTACACCCCGTACCCGGCCCCGCCGACCATCGCGAGGAACACCCCGCCGACGATGGCACCCTTCGCCGCCCCGTTCACGCACGTCCTCCCCAGATCCCCGAATTCTCTGAACGTGTTCAAAGAACCTCTGGTGCGGACCTTACGCTGTGCGAGTGGACCACGTACAGCTTGTTACCGGACCGGAACACCGCGGCCGGTCAGTTGACCACCAACTTGCTTCCGTCGGGGAGCACGCACACGGTTCCGGCGTAGGGCTGGTTGACCACCGTTCCGCCCTGGGCCGTGCACTCCGGGGACGTGATGGTCGGGGACGCCGCCGCCTGGGCCGTGGCGGCACCAAGGGCGCTCGAGCCGGCCAGGGCCGCCGTGGCGAGAGCGAGGCCGAGCAGTCGTCGTATGCGCATGACTCTTCACCTCCTCCTTCCAGCATGGGCACGGCCCGCCACCCCCGCGAGCGGTGACGGGCCGTGCCCCCGCGCCGGCGGGCCCCGGAGGCTGGACCGCTACACCCAGCTGTCCATCCACATGCGACCGCGCCACGAGTCCATCGGGAGCGGCTGGCCCGTGTAGATCGGCCAGAAATAGATGAAGTTCCAGATGATGAGGAGGACCAGCACGCCCGCCGCGATCGCGCCCAGCGCGCGTCTGCGTTCCGTCGAGCCCGACGGGCCCAGCAGGGCGCCGATCATCATCGCGACCGCCAGGCACAGGTACGGGACGAAGACCACCGCGTAGAAGAAGAAGATGGTCCGCTCCTGGTAGTTGAACCAGGGCAGCAGGCCCGCGGCCAGCGCGCACGCGATCGCGCCCGCCCGCCAGTCGCGCCGGAAGAACCACCGCCACAGCACGTACAGCAGCGCGAAGCAGCCCGCCCACCACAGCATCGGCGTGCCCAGGGCCAGCACCTCGCGCGCGCACTTGCCCGCCTCCGTCGCCGGGCAGCCGTCCGCACCCGGGTCGGGGGACTCGTAGAAATAGGAGACGGGACGGCCCAGGACCAGCCAGCTCCACGGGTTCGACTCGTACGTGTGACCCGAGGTCAGGCCGACGTGGAACTTGTAGACCTCGGTCTCGTAATGCCACAGGCTGCGCAGCCACTCCGGCAGGAACGACAGTGAACTGCCCTGGTCGTTCTTGGCCGCCCAGTCGCGGAAGTAACCGCCCTTGCCGTTGTCGGGGGACAGGATCCAGCCCGTCCACGAGGCCAGGTACACCGCGATGGCCACCGGCACCGTCGACAGGAAGCCCGCCAGCGCGTCGCGGCGCAGCATCGCCGCGTACGGGGCGCCCGCGCCCGCGGTGCGGCGCGCGGCCGCGTCCCACAGGACGGTCAGCACACCGAAGAAGGCCAGCACGATCAGGCCGTTCCACTTCGTCCCGAAGGCCAGGCCCAGGCACACGCCCGCCAGGATCCGGTACGGGCGCCAGCCCAGGCGCAGCGTCTCGGCGACGTCGACGTCCGGGAGGGTGCGCCCCTCCTCGTTCACCGGGAGCGCGTCCGCGAGTCTGGCCCGGGTCCGGTCCCGGTCGATGAGCAGCGCCCCGAAAGCGGCCAGGACGAAGAACATGAGGACGAGGTCGAGGAGGGCCGTGCGGCTCATCACCAGGTGCAGGCCGTCCACCGCGAGCAGCGCGCCGGCCAGGCAGCCCAGGAAGGTGGAGCGGAACAGGCGGCGCCCGATCCGGCACAGCATCAGCACCGACAGGGTGCCGAGCAGGGCCGTCATGAACCGCCAGCCGAACGGCGTGAAGCCGAACATCCACTCGCCGAGCCCGATGACCCACTTGCCGACCGGCGGGTGCACGACGTAGCCGGGGTCCAGCGGGAGGGCGACCCCGTCGGGGTTGGCGAGGATCGACTTGTCGATGTCCTTGGGCCAACTCGCCTCGTAGCCCTGCCGGATCGTGGCCCAGGCGTCCTTGGCGTAGTACGTCTCGTCGAATATCACCGCCTTCGGGCTGCCCAGGTGCGCGAAGCGCAGCACCCCGGCCACCAGCGCCACCAGCACCGGCCCCGCCCACGCCAGTACGCGCTGCCAGGCGTCCACCGCGGAGGGCGGGATCCCGAGCGCCGTCCACAACTGCTCGGAGGGCCGGGCGTACGGGGGCACCAGGCGGGCACGGACGTCCGGGCGCCGCCGGGCGTCGGCGGGCGGCGCGTAGCCGAAGCCGCGCAGGCGGCGCAGCCAGGTGGACGGCTGTTCTTCGCGCCCCGCCGGAGGGGCGGGCGGAGCCCCCGCGGGGCTGGGCGGCGGCGTCGCGGTACTGGTCACCGGGTCATCGTAGGGAACGCACCTGTGCGAACCCCAGCGCCGGGGACCCTCGGTGCGTGTGCCGGGTGGGACGGATGACGTGTGCCGGGCAGGACGGCTGAGAGGATGGGCGGGTGACGACTGACCAGCCCACCGGCTCCGAAACCCCCTCCGCGACCTCCTCCTCCGCCGGAGTGCTCGTGCTCGCCGGCACCCCGATCGGCGATCTCGCCGACGCCCCGCCCCGGCTCGCGGCCGAGCTCGAGCGGGCCGAGGTGGTCGCCGCCGAGGACACCCGGCGGCTGCGCCGGCTGACCCAGGGGCTCGGCGTGCACACCACCGGGCGCGTCGTCTCGTACTTCGAGGGCAACGAATCGGCGCGCACCCCGGAGCTGGTCGAGGCGCTGGAGCAGGGCAAGCGGGTGCTGCTGGTGACCGACGCCGGCATGCCGTCCGTCTCCGACCCCGGCTACCGGCTGGTCGCCGCCGCCGTCGAGAAGGACATCAAGGTCACCGCCGTGCCCGGGCCGTCCGCGGTGCTCACCGCGCTCGCCCTGTCGGGGCTGCCGGTGGACCGCTTCTGCTTCGAGGGGTTCCTGCCGCGCAAGGCGGGCGAGCGCCTCGGCCGGCTCCGCGAGGTCGAGGGCGAGCGGCGCACGCTCGTCTACTTCGAGGCCCCGCACCGGCTCGACGACACCCTCGCCGCGATGGCCGAGGTCTTCGGCGCGAGCCGGCGGGCCGCCGTGTGCCGCGAGCTGACCAAGACGTACGAGGAGGTCAAGCGCGGCGGGCTCGGCGAGCTGGCGGCCTGGGCCGCGGAGGGTGTGCGCGGGGAGATCACCGTCGTCGTGGAGGGCGCACCGGCGGCCCGGCCCGGTGATGTGGACGCCGAGGAGCTGGTGCGCAGGGTGCGCGTGCGCGAGGAGGCCGGGGAGCGGCGAAAAGAAGCCATCGCGGCGGTCGCGGCCGAGGCCGGAGTACCCAAGCGGGAGGTCTTCGACGCAGTGGTCGCGGCAAAGAATGCGGCTCAAAAGGTGCTGTAAGACGGTAAAGAGCTAACCTGAAAAGCAAAGCTCAGACCGCGCACCGGGCGCTTTGGGACATGAGTCGCCCAAAGGCCGTCCAACACTGGACAGGGCCTGATGCGCTCCCGCCCGAAGAGGCGTCCACTGGCAATGGCACCAGTGGAAAAAGAGGAGCTGGCATGAGTGAGATCGCAGACACCTCGGTACCCGTCCCCGCCTCCGTCCCCGCCCCCGCAGCACCCGTTTCCGTACCGAGGCCCGCGGTGCACACCGTGCACGAGGCCTACTCGTTCGCGTGCATGAAGTGCGGGTACGCCTGGGAGCAGGGCTACGAGATCGAGCACCACGTCGACGGCAAGGGCCAGCCCTTCATCATCTACACCGTCAAGGGCGAGCGGGTGCCCTCCCCGCTGTCGAACCCGACCTGCCACAACTGCGGCGGGCACGTGGTGCGGATCATGCGGGAAGGCCAGGTGTCGTCGGTGCTCGGTACGATCGACAAGATCTACCACCACCGCATCTCGCCCGGGATCGCCGGCCCGGTGCCGGCCGGCGCGAACGTCCCGCGGGCCCCGAAGCAGCGCAGGATCCCGCTGCACGACGCCCCCGGGCCCGTCCCGGTGGACGAAGCCGAGGAGCGCGGGGGCTGGCTCTCCCGCCTGATGAGGATCTTCCGCCGGTCATAAGATCGGCCGTATGAGCACTGCCGCCAAGGACGCCACGAAGGACACCCCGCCGCCGCTGCCCGCACCCCTGCGGGTGGCGGTCGCCGATTCCCACACCCATCTGGACATGCAGGGCGGCACCGTCGAGGAAGGCCTCGCCAAGGCCGCCTCGGTCGGGGTGACCACCGTCGTCCAGGTGGGCTGCGACGTGAAGGGCTCCCGCTGGGCGGCCGAGACCGCCGCCGCGTACGAGAACGTCCACGCGGCCGTCGCCCTTCACCCGAACGAAGCGCCCCGCATCGTGCTCGGGGATCCCGACGGGTGGTCCCGCCAGGGCGCGCGGGCGGGCGGCGGCGAGGCCGCGCTCGACGAGGCGCTGGCCGAGATCGAGGAGCTCGCGAAGCTCGCCCACGTCAAGGCCGTCGGCGAGACCGGACTCGACTACTTCCGCACCGGTCCCGACGGCATGGCCGCGCAGGAGCGTTCCTTCCGCGCCCACATCGAGATCGCGAAGCGGCAGGGCAAGGCCCTGGTCATCCACGACCGGGAGGCCCACGCCGACGTCCTGCGCATCCTGCGCGAGGAGGGTGCGCCCGAGCGGACCGTCTTCCACTGCTACTCCGGGGACGCCGAGATGGCCCGCGCATGCGCCGCCGCCGGGTACTACATGTCCTTCGCCGGGACCGTGACGTTCAAGAACGCCCGGCCGCTGCGCGAAGCCCTCGCCGTGGCCCCGCTGGAGCTGGTGCTCGTCGAGACGGACGCCCCGTACCTCACCCCGGCGCCGTACCGCGGACGGCCCAACGCGCCGTACCTCATTCCGCTGACCGTACGGGCGATGGCGGCGGTACGGGGGATCGACGAAGACGCGATGGCCACCGCCCTGGCGGCGAACACGGCGCGCGCCTTCGCCTACTGAGGACCGCCGAGCCCGCAGAGACGGCCGACACGCTGGGTAGCCGCTCGACTTTGTCGAGTGACGGACGTCCGCTAGGGTGCCGTGCCCGAACCGATGGGGCCGGACCAGTGGAGCGAGCGTCGTGAGCGAGAGTTCTTTCACCGGGGCGTACGGGGACGAAGCCGCCCCGGACCCGGACCCGGCCGTGGTACCCGCCCCGCGCACCGGCGACCGGCGGGCCGCCCGGCGCCGCCGGATCGTCGAGGCCGGCCCCGTACCCGCGGCGCCGCCCGCCCCCACCGGGCGGCGCCGGGCCGCGCCCGCCGCGGGCGCGGAACTCCTGGCGCCCGCCGGACCCGGCACCGGGCGCCGCCGCAGCCCGGACCCCGGCCCGCCGCCCCCGGGCACCGGCGCAGCCGCCGGCCCCGGACGAGCCCCCGGCTTCGGCGCCGCCACCGGCATCCAAGCCGTCCCCGCCGGGACCGGCCGGCGGCGCCGTACCGCCCCCGCCACGACGGCCGCGGGGCGCGACAGCTGGCGGCGGATCGTCCCGCAGGCGCTCGTCGTCGCCTTCCTGGCCGGCGGCACCACGGCCTTCGTCGCCGCCGACAAATCGGTCCGCCTCACCGTGGACGGGGAGCCCCGGACGCTGCACACCTTCGCCGGCGACGTCGACGAGCTCCTCGCCGCCGAAGGGGTCGGCGTCGGCCCCCACGACCTCGTCGCCCCCGCCCGCACCGAAGCCCTCGACGACGGCGACGAGATCGTCGTGCGCTACGGCCGCCCCGTGCGCCTGACCCTCGACGGACAGAGCCGCCAGGTGTGGACCACGGCCGGCACCGTCGAGGGCGCGCTGCGCCAGTTCGGCGTCCGCGTCGAGGGCGCCTACCTCTCCGCCCCGCGCACCGCCCCCGTGCCCCGCGCCGGCCTCGCTCTCGCCGTCCGCACCGAACGCAGCGTCACCTTCATGTCGGACGGCCGCGAAAGCACCATCCGCACCAACGCGGCCACCGTCCGGGAGGCCCTCGGCCAGGCCGGGATCACCCTCCAGGGCCAGGACACCACCTCCGTCCCGCCCGACTCCTTCCCGCGCGACGGCCAGACCGTCACCGTGCTCCGCATCACCGGCACCCGCGAGGTCCGCGAGGAGCGCATCCCGTACGAGACCGAGCAGTCCGAGGACGCCGACCTGTTCGCCGGCACCGAGCTCGTCGAGCGGGCGGGCCGCCCCGGAGCGCGCCGGGTCACGTACGCCCTGCGCACGGTCAACGGGGTGCAGCAGAAGCCCCGCAAGATCGCCGAGGAGGTCGTCCGCGAGCCCGTCACCCAGCTGGTCAAGGTCGGCACGAAGCCGCTGCCGTCCTCCGTCTCCGGGGCGGACGGCCTCGACTGGGGGGCACTGGCCCAGTGCGAGTCCGGCGGCCGCCCCGCAGCCACCGACGCCTCGGGCACGTACGGCGGCCTGTACCAGTTCGACGTCCGCACCTGGCAGAGCCTCGGCGGCTCCGGACGCCCGCAGGACGCCCCGGGCGCGGAACAGACGTACCGGGCGAAGAAGCTCTACGTACAACGGGGCGCGACTCCGTGGCCCCACTGCGGCCGTAGGCTTTACCGGTGAGCACCGCAGAGCAGCAGCCCGAGCCTTCGACCAGCACGCCCCCCGACGCCCTTCTCGGACCGGCAGAGATCCGGGAACTGGCCGCCGTACTCGGCGTACGGCCGACGAAGCAGAAGGGCCAGAACTTCGTCATCGACGCCAACACGGTGCGCCGGATCGTGCGCACCGCCGAGGTGCGGCCCGACGACGTGGTCGTCGAGGTCGGCCCGGGGCTGGGGTCGCTGACGCTCGCGCTGCTGGAGGCCGCCGACCGGGTCATCGCCGTCGAGATCGACGACGTCCTGGCCGCGGCGCTGCCCGCCACCATCGAGGCGCGGATGCCCGCGCGCAAGGACCGCTTCGCGCTGGTGCACTCCGACGCGATGCTGGTCGAGGAGCTGCCGGGCCCGCCGCCGACCGCGCTCGTCGCGAACCTCCCGTACAACGTGGCCGTACCGGTGCTGCTGACCATGCTGGACCGCTTCCCGACCATCGAGCGCACGCTGGTGATGGTGCAGGCGGAGGTCGCCGACCGGCTGGCCGCCGAGCCGGGCAACAAGGTGTACGGGGTGCCCTCCGTCAAGGCGAACTGGTACGCGCACGTCAAGCGCGCCGGGTCCATCGGCCGCAAGGTCTTCTGGCCCGCGCCGAACGTGGACTCGGGCCTGGTGTCGCTGGTGCGGCGGGCCGAGCCGATCAAGACGACCGCCACGAAGGCGGAGGTCTTCGCCGTCGTGGACGCGGCCTTCGCGCAGCGCCGCAAGACGCTGCGCGCCGCGCTGGCCGGCTGGGCCGGCTCGGCGGCGGGCGCCGAGGCGGCGCTGGTCGCCGCCGGGATCTCCCCGCAGGCGCGCGGCGAGTCGCTGACGGTGGAGGAGTTCGCGGCGATCGCCGAGCACAAGCCCGCGCAGGAGAGGCCCGCGCTGTGAACCACGTCGAGAGCCGCCGGGCCGTGACCGTACGGGTCCCCGCGAAGGTCAACGTCCAGCTGGCGGTGGGCGCGGCGCGGCCGGACGGCTTCCACGACCTGGCCAACGTCTTCCTCGCGGTGTCGCTGTACGACGAGGTCACGGTCACCGAGGCCGATGCCCTGACCGTCAGCTGCACCGGACCCGACGCCGGCCAGGTCCCGCTGGACCGCACGAACCTCGCGGCGCGCGCCGCCGAGATCCTCGCGGCCCGGGCCGGGATCGAACCCGCCGTCCACCTCCACATCGCGAAGAACATCCCGGTCGCCGGCGGCATGGCGGGCGGCAGCGCGGACGGCGCGGCGGCCCTGCTGGCCTGCGACACCCTGTGGGGTCTGAACACCCCGCGTGCGCAGCTCCTCGACATCTGCGCGGAGCTCGGCAGCGACGTCCCCTTCAGCCTGGTCGGCGGGGCCGCGCTCGGCACCGGCCGCGGTGAGCTGCTCACCCCGGTCGAGGCGGGCACCTTCCACTGGGTGTTCGCGGTGGCCGACGGCGGCCTGTCCACCCCGGCGGTGTTCCGCGAGTTCGACCGCCTCGCGGAGGGTACGCAGATCCCGGAGCCCGATGCCTCCCCGGCGCTCCTGGCGGCCCTCGCCTCGGGCGACGCGGACGCGCTGGCGGCCACACTGGCCAACGACCTCCAGCCCGCGGCGCTCTCGCTGCGCCCGCAGCTGGCCGGGACGCTGGCGGCGGGCGCCGACGGCGGTGCGCTCGCCGCGCTGGTCTCGGGCTCGGGCCCCACGACGGCCTTCCTGTGCCGGGACGCGGAGTCGGCCGAGAAGGTGGCGGCGGCCCTCGAAGCCTCGGGCACCTGCCGCACGACCCGAGTGGCCGGCTCCCCGGCAGCGGGCGCAACGGTCCTTCACGAAGCCTGAGCCGGGGCTAGGCTGAGGCGGACAGCCGAGTGTGATGGCTCGGCTGACCGGGCAGCGCCGGCTACTCACTCCCGGGGTGAGTATCCGCGCCCTGTTGCGACGTCCGGTCGCACGGCAGCGTAAGCCGTATGACAGCCACCGCACGGGCCATGGCCGAGGCCACCCCCGCCGACCGCGACCGGTACGTCGACCTGCTGCGGGTCGCCTCGCTCGGGACCGTGCTCTTCGGGCACTGGCTGATGGCCGCCGTCAGCAGCGACGGCATAGGGAACCTGCTCGCCCTCGTCCCCGCGCTCCAGGTGCTCACCTGGGGCCTGCAGATCATGCCGGTGTTCTTCTTCGTCGGCGGGTTCTCGCACGCCCTGTCGTACCGGTCCCTGGCCAGGAAGGCCGAAGGGCGGCCCGTCTACGCCGCCTTCCTGCGGGCCCGGCTCCAGCGGCTGCTGCGCCCCACCCTCGTGTTCGTCCTCGTCTGGACCGCCGGGGCGCTGGCCGTGCAGCTCGCCGGCGGCGGGGACGGGCGGCTGACCGGGGCCGCCCTGCGGCTGGTCACCCAGCCGCTGTGGTTCATCGGGATCTACCTCGCCATGGTCGCCTTCACCCCGGCCCTCCTGGCGCTCCACCAGCGGTGGGGCTGGGGGGCGTTCGCCCTCCTCGCCGGGTCCGCGGCCGCCGTCGACGTGCTCCGCTTCGCGCTCGCCGTTCCGTACGTCGAGTTCCTGAACTTCGCCTTCGTCTGGCTCGCCGTGCACCAGCTCGGCTTCCTGCGCGCCGACGGCCGGATCACCCGCCCCGGCCTGCTCGCCGCCGCCGGGCTCACCGGCGCGGTACTGCTCGTCGCGTACGGCCCGTACCCGCTGTCCATGGTCGGGATGCCCGGCGAGAAGGTCTCCAACATGGCCCCGCCCACCCTCGCCCTGCTGGCGCACGGGATGTGGCTCGTCGGCGCCGTGCAGCTGCTCGCGGCCCCCGCCACCGCCTGGCTCGCCCGCCCCCGCGTCTGGCGCACGGTCGTCGCCGCCAACGGCATCGCCATGACCGCCTTCCTCTGGCACCTCACCGCCATGCTCGCCGTCTACGCGGCCCAGCTCGCGCTCGGCATCGCGCTCCCCGTGCCCGCCTCCGCCGCCTGGTGGGCCCAGGTGCCGCTGCGGCTGCTCGCCGCCGCCGGGCTGACCGCCGTACTCGTCGCCCTCTTCCGCAGGTTCGAAGCCCCGGTGCGCACCGGGGCCGAGCCCGGCAGCGGGCCGCTGGCCGCCCTCGGCACCACCCTGTGCCTGCTCGGCATCCTCGGCCTGTCCACGACCGGGCTCGGCGGCCTCCTCGAAGGCCACAGCGCCACCCTGATCGCCCTTCCGGTCACGGCGCCCGCCGCGATCGCCATGGCGCTGGGCGGCTGGCTCCTGGTGGAACGTTCCGGAGCGGCCCGGAGCGTTAGGCTGGGGGGCTGATCCACACCCTCCCCCGGGACCCGTCCGGGGGGACCCCCACCTGGAGCGCTCCTGATGGCCGTCAATCTGGTCAATGTCGAGGCAGTCGGCAAGGTGTACGGAACCCGTGCCCTGCTCGACGGCATCTCCCTCGGCGTGTCCGAGGGGGACCGGATCGGTGTCGTGGGCCGCAACGGCGACGGCAAGACCACCCTCATCCGCATGCTCGCCAAGCTCGAGGAGCCCGACACCGGCCGGGTCACCCAGAGCGGCGGCCTGCGCATGGGCGTGCTCACCCAGCACGACTCCCTCGACCCCTCGGCGACCATCCGGCACGAGATCATCCGGGACATGGCCGACCACGAGTGGGCCGGCAACGCCAAGATCCGCGACGTGCTGACCGGACTCTTCGGCGGCCTCGACCTCCCCGGCTTCGGCCAGGGCCTCGACACCGTCATCGGCCCGCTCTCCGGCGGTGAGCGCCGCCGCATCGCGCTCGCCCAACTGCTCATCGCCGACCAGGACCTGCTCGTCCTCGACGAGCCCACCAACCACCTCGACGTCGAGGGCATCTCCTGGTTGGCCAAGCACCTCCAGGAACGCCGCTCCGCGCTCGTCTGCGTCACCCACGACCGCTGGTTCCTCGACCAGGTCTGCACCCGCATGTGGGACGTGCAGCGCGGCGCCGTGTTCGAGTACGAGGGCGGCTACAGCGACTACGTCTTCGCCCGCGCCGAGCGCGACCGCATCGCCGCCACGGAGGAGTCCAAGCGGCAGAACCTGATGCGCAAGGAGCTGGCCTGGCTGCGCCGCGGCGCCCCCGCCCGGACCTCCAAGCCGCGCTACCGCATCGAGGCGGCCAACGAGCTCATCGCCGACGTGCCGCCGCCGCGCGACAAGTCCGAGCTGATGAAGTTCGCCAACGCCCGCCTCGGCAAGACCGTCTTCGACCTGGAGAACGTCACCGTCCAGGCCGGGCCGAAGACCCTGCTCAAGCACCTCACCTGGCACCTCGGCCCCGGCGACCGCGTCGGCCTCGTCGGCGTCAACGGCGCGGGCAAGACCTCCCTGCTGCGCGCGCTCGCGGAGGCGGCCCGCACCCAGGGCGACGTCCAGCCGGCCGCCGGCAGCGTCACCGTCGGCAAGACGGTCAAGCTGGCGTACCTCTCCCAGGAGGTCGGCGAACTCGACCCGTCCCTGCGGGTCCTGGAGGCGGTGCAGCGCGTACGCGACCGCGTCGACCTCGGCAAGGGCCGCGAGATGACGGCCGGTCAGCTGTGCGAGCAGTTCGGTTTCACCAAGGAGAAGCAGTGGACGCCCGTCGGCGACCTCTCCGGCGGTGAGCGGCGCCGGCTGCAGATCCTGCGCCTGCTGATGGACGAGCCCAACGTGCTCTTCCTCGACGAGCCCACCAACGACCTCGACATCGAGACCCTCACCCAGCTCGAGGACCTCCTCGACGGCTGGCCGGGCTCGATGATCGTGATCTCCCACGACCGGTTCTTCATCGAGCGCACCACCGACACGGTGATGGCGCTGCTGGGCGACGCCAGCCTGCGGATGCTGCCGCGCGGTCTCGACGAGTACCTGGAGCGCCGGCAGAAGATGATCGAGGCGGCCGCCCCGGCGCCCGCCCCGGCCGCCGCCAAGTCGACTGCCTCGGGCGACTCGCGCGCGGCGAAGAAGGAGCTCGCGAAGATCGAGCGCCAGCTCAACAAGATGGCGGACCGCGAGACGAATCTGCACGCCCAGATCGCCGAGAACGCGACCGATTTCGACAAGGTCGCGAAGCTCGACGCGGAGCTGCGCGAACTCATCTCGGACCGCGACGAGTTGGAGATGCGCTGGCTCGAGCTGGCCGAGGACGCCTAGGGGTGTCGTGGATGTGGCCGTCCTTCGCGGTCAACTGACCTGATAACGGCGTTGTCACGGGCCGGTCCTCCCTTGGGAACAGGGGCTGGACCGGCCCGATGTATGAGCGCTGTCAGTGATAGAAAGGTCATCCCCCTACGCCACCCGACGCCGAAGGTATGCGCTGATGACCGAGCCGCCCCAGCCGCCGAACCAGCCGCCCACACCTTCCGGTTACGGCCACCTGCCCGGCCCGCCGCAGTCCGGGTCCGGGTACGGGTACCCGCAGCAGGGCGACAACCCGTACGCCCAGCAGCCCCCGACGCAGCCGATGCACCCGATGCAGCCCCCGCCGCCGATGCCGCAGCAGGGCTACCTCCCGCCGCCGCCCGGGCCGCCGACCGCCGCGATGCAGCAGGCCGGGGGCGCGGCGCCCAAGAAGAAGACGGCCGTGGTCATCGCCGCAGCCGCCGCCGGCGTACTCGTCCTCGGTACCGGCGGCTACTTCGCCTTCGCCGGCAGCAGCGGCGAGGACCCGAAGAAGCCCGTCGCGCAGAGCTCCGCCCCGACCGACGCCAAGCCCTCCGCCGACGTGGACAAGGGCGACGGCAGCGGCAGCGGCTCCAAGGCGGGCGAGGACCTCAACGCCGGCCGCAAGCAGGGCGAGGACAAGGCCCTCTGGCTCAGGACCGCCAAGATCGACGGCCCCGGCATGGGCGTGGAGTCCGCCGGCCAGTGGATCGTCGGCGACACCGTCGTCAAGAGCGTCTGGAAGAACCTCACCGCCTACGGGGCCACCGACGGCAAGGAGAAGTGGACGCTCGCGTTCCCCACTCCTATCTGCTCCGTCACCCGGCAGACCACCGCCGAGGGCAAGACCGTCGTCATGTTCAAGGACGGCGACGGCGACCGCGCCACCTGCAACCAGATGAAGCTGGTCGACCTCAAGGCGGGCAAGGAAGGCTGGACGAAGGAGGTCCCCAAGGAGGGCCTCTTCGACATCATGACCAGCCCCAGCCTGGGCATCACCGGCGACACCGTCGCCGTCAGCCGCAGTGGCACCGCCAGCGCCTTCAAGGTCAGCACCGGCGACAAGCTCTTCGGCAGCGCCACCGCCGAGGGCTGCAAGCCCGACTCGTACGTCGTCAACAACGGCAAGATGGTCGCCGTCTCCACCTGCTACGACGACGACCTCTCCAGCGAGGTGTCGGCCGCCGACCCCGTCACCGGCAAGAAGAGCTGGACCTTCAAACTGCCCGCGAAGTACAAGGTCGCCGCCATCTACTCGCTGGACCCCCTCGTCCTCGACATCGGCAACCAGGACAAGAAGGAACGCGCCATCGTGGTCATCGGACCCGACGGCAAGCAGACCGCCACCGTCAGCGGCGAGGGCAGCTTCGCCACCGAGTGCGACGGCGGCCTCTTCCGCTCCGTCGAGGTCTGCTCCACCACCGCCGTGGACGCGAACACCCTCTACATGCCGACCGTCGCCGCATCCGGCAAGGCCAACGAGATCGTCGCCTTCGACCTGGGCACCGGCAAGGTCAAGTGGCGCACCCCCGCCGGCGACGGCCGCACCCTCACCCCGATCGGGGCCGCGAACGGCCAGCTGCTCGCCTACCGCAAGGCCACCTCCGACCAGGGCGGCGAGGTCGTCTCGATCCCGGCCGCAGGCGGCACGCCCACCGCGCTGCTGCGCAACCCGTCGGGATCCTCCGCTCCCGTCGAGAGCAGCTTCTACACCCCGAAGGTCGACTACGTGGACGGGCGGCTGTTCATCTCCCAAACCCGCCTTCTCGCCCAGGGCAAGGACGAGAAGCTCCTGATGGTCTTCGGCAAGTGAACGAGTCCACCGAGCCGCCCACCGAGAGGCAGTAGCAAGCCATGAGTACCCCGCCGCCCCCCAACCAGCCGCCCGCCGGCGGCTTCGGAGCGCCGCAGGATCCCCACCCCGGGGGCTTCGGCGCGCCGCAGCCGGGCCCGCCCGTACCGCCGGCGCCCCCGCAGCAGCCGCCCGTACCGCCCACCATGCCGGCCACGCCGGCCGTGCCCCCGCAAGGGCAGCCGGCCTACGGCTATCCGCAGCAGGGCTACGGCTACCCGCAGCAGCAGCCGGCCCCCGATGCCGGCGCCCCGCCGCAGTTCGGCGCGCCCACGGCCCCCATGCAGGCGGCCCGGCCCCCGGCCCCGGGCGGCGGCAACGCAAAGCGCACCCAGCTGATGATCGTCGGCGCGGCCGTCGTGGCCGTCTCCCTGATCGTCGGAGCCGGCTTCTGGTCCGTCTCCGGCGACGACGGCGACGGCAAGCAGCCCACCCCGAACGGCAGCCAGAGCACCAAGGCGCAGGCCGGCACGCCCGGTTCGGAGAAGGCGCCCGCCAACGTCAAGTCGAAGCCGCTGTTCAACCAGCCGAGCCCGACCCCGGAAGATGTCGTCAACGTCGAGGGCTCCTGGCTCACCGACTCCACCTACGTCAAGTCCGACGTGGCGAAGGTCGTCGGCTACAACACCGTCGACGGCGGCAAGAAGTGGGAGATCCCCTTCCCGGGCGAGCTCTGCGGCGCGACCAAGCACGTCAGCGACAACAAGACGGCGGTCCTCTTCCGGCCGGCGAAGCCCACGCCCGAGGTCAAGTACCCGGCGTGCACCGAGGTCGGCGTCATCGACCTGAACGCGGGCAAGCTCCTGTGGTCCGGCAACGCCAAGGGCGCCACCACCGGCGACAAGCCCGCCCTCTTCGACGAGGTCACGATCAGCGGCCAGACCGTCGCCGCGGGCGGCACCAGCGGCGGCGCCGCCTGGAACCTCGCCGACGGCAAGTCCCTGTGGACGCCCAAGACCGATGGCGAGGGCTGCTACGACAGCGGCTACGCCGGCGGCGAGGCCCTCGGCGTGATCCGCAAGTGCGGCCGCGGCGACAACCAGACGCTGTACGCCCAGACCCTGGATCCGGCCACCGGCGCGCAGACGGCCTCGTACAAGCTCTCCCCGGGCATCGAGTGGGCGTCGATCGTCTCCACGAAGCCCCTCATCGTCGCCGCCGACGTCGGCAAGGCCGCCAAGAACGCCTCCGGCGTCAGCGACCTCTTCGTCGTCGACCCCAAGGGCGAGCTGAAGGCACGCATCTCGCTCGCCTCCGGCAACTTCGGCGGCAAGTGCAACGGCACCGACGTCGAGAAGTGCCACGGCTTCGTGGTCGGCAACGGCAAGCTCTACCTGCCCTCGATCGAGCACCAGGGCAAGGAGTCGGGCGGCGACACCAACGAGCTGCTCTCCTTCGACCTGGAGACCGGCAAGGAGACCACCGACCGCGCCGACGCGGGCGAGAAGTACACCCTGTTCCCGCTCCGCATGGACGGGTCGAACGTCATCGCGTACAAGGAGCCCCCTTACGACAAGGGCGGCCAGATCGTCAGCATCGACGGTACGACGATGAAGGAGACCGTCCTCATGGAGAACCCGGCCGAGAAGGCCAGCCGGACCGCCGAGACCGGTTACTCGCCCGACTACTCCGAATACCGCTACCACAACGGCAAGCTCTTCATCTCCCGGACCATGGCCAGGAAGCCGTACTCCGACAAGGGCGACCCCGAGTACCTGTTCGTCTCCTTCAGCGCCAGCTGATCCCCGGCCGATCCCGGCCGGTCCCCGCAGACGGCTCGAGCCCCCGGAAGGTCCGCCTTCCGGGGGCTTCTGCGCGGTAACCGCCGCGCACCGTCGAACAAGCGTGTAGCTTGCCGGGGCAGAAGGGTCGGGGGTGGGTGCGCGATGGGCGTACGGGTCATGGTGCTCGACGAGCACCGGCTGCTGGCCGAGGCGCTGGCCTCGGCTCTCAAGCTGCGCGGGCACCGGGTGCTGGCCGCGGCCGCCCCGGCCGCGGGCGCCGCCGAGCTGGTCATCAGCCGGGCGCCGGAGGTCTGCCTGCTGGGCACCGCCACGCCCGCGGAGCCGGGGGTCTTCGAGCCGGTCGTCCGCATCAAGCGGGAGCGGCCGCAGATCGCCGTCGTCGTCCTCGGCCCGGTGCCGAGCCCGCGCGGGATCGCGGCCGCCTTCGCCGCCGGCGCCTCGGGGTACGTACGCCACGACGAGCGGATCGAAGGCGTGGAGCGGGCGCTGGCCAAGGCGCGCGCCGGGGAGGTCGCGATCTCCCCGCAGCTGCTCCAGGGGGCCTTCGCGGAGCTGCTCAACCCCGCCGCCCAGCCCGACGACGAGGGCAGCCGGCTGCTGCGGCTGCTGACGCCGCGCGAGGTGGAGGTGCTGGTCCGGGTCGCCGAGGGCGAGGACACCCGGCTCATCGCCGCGGGCATGGAGATCGCACCGAGCACCGCCCGTACGCATGTCCAGCGGGTGCTGATGAAACTGGGCGTCGGCTCCCGGCTGGAGGCGGCCGCGCTGGCCGCCCGGACCGGTCTGCTGGACCGGGCGGGGCCGGTGCCGGTGGCCGCCGATTTCCCCGGAGGCCCGTAATCCGGTAAGCCAGTGACCGGCATGTGCACGCACCCCGCGTGCATCCCCCTGCGAGAGGCAGTAGGCGAGTGAGCAAGACGGCGTCATCTAAGTACATGGTCACCGGCGGCGCCGGATACGTCGGCAGCGTCGTCGCGGCGCACCTTCTGGAGGCCGGGCACGAGGTCACGGTCCTCGACGACCTCTCCACCGGCTTCCGCGAGGGAGTCCCGGCGGGCGCGGCCTTCATCGAGGGCCGGATCCAGGACGCCGACCGTTACCTGGACGCTTCCTACGACGCGGTGCTGCACTTCGCGGCGTCCTCGCAGGTCGGCGAGTCCGTCGTCAATCCGGGCAAGTACTGGGAGAACAACGTCGGCGGCACGCTCGCCCTGCTCGCCGCGATGCGCGGGGCCGGGGTGCGCAAGCTGGTGTTCTCCTCCACCGCCGCCACCTACGGCGAGCCCACCGAGGGCCTGCTCACCGAGGAATCGGTCACCAAGCCCACCAACCCGTACGGCGCCTCGAAGCTGGCCGTCGACCACATGATCGCGGGGGAGTGCGCGGCGCACGGCGTCGCGGCGGTCTCGCTGCGCTACTTCAACGTGGCGGGCGCGTACGGGGAGTTCGGCGAGCGGCACGACCCCGAGACCCACCTGATCCCGCTGGTGCTCCAGGTCGCGCTGGGCGAGCGGGAGTCGATCTCGGTGTTCGGCGAGGACTACCCGACCCCGGACGGCACCTGCGTCCGCGACTACATCCACGTGGCCGACCTGGCGGAGGCCCACCTGGCCGCCCTGGAGGCCGCCACCGCGGGCGAGCACCTGATCTGCAACCTCGGCAACGGCAACGGCTTCTCGGTCCGCGAGGTCGTCGAGACGGTCCGCAAGGTCACGGGCGCGGAGATCCCCGAGGTCGTCGCCCCGCGCCGGGCCGGCGACCCGGCGGTGCTCGTCGCCTCGGCGCGCGCCGCCCACGAGAAGCTCGGCTGGACCCCGGCCCGCTCGGACCTCACCGGCATCATCACGGACGCCTGGAACTTCACGCGCAAGCACCGTTCCTGACTCCTTGCCGCACCCGCTCACCGCGCCCCCCGCACCCGACGGTGCGGGGGGCGCGGCGCGTGGGGCGGCGTGCGCAGGGAGCGCGAGCGCGCGGGTCGGCGCCGTGGGCGGGCGCGGTGCGCGGGCGCCCGGCGTGTACACGCCGGGTGAAATGCCCTCCGTGCAACTGCCCGTGGCACACGCCGGTCGGAAACCGCCTTCCAGACCTTCCGGACCGTCGAATTCAGGCCACCCCGCACCGCGTTCGTCACTGCCCAGCCGGAAAATCGCTCGGAAAACTTCTGCTATTCGGCCAACCGCGAGCCGTGACCCGTTCTACGCTGATGCGTGACGCCGGTGGGGGCCGGTGTTGATTCAGGGGTCGAGACACGCCGGGTACGGCGTCCGGTCCGGGGTAGTGCAGAGATGTCTCGGCGGCGGCCGCGGCAGCTGCGGATCACCCGGTCCGGGCGCCGTACCCGCAGTCGTCCGTTCCCCGACCCTTGGGGGTTTTGTGGTTCGCATCCGGGTTCTCGTGGTCGACGATCACCGCATCTTCGCCGAATCGCTCGCAGCCGCGCTCGCGGCCGAGCCCGACGTGGACGTGTCCGCGGCCGGCAGCGGCCCCGCCGCGCTGCGCTGCCTCGAACGGGCGGTGGCCGAGGGCCGCCGCTTCGACGTCCTGCTGGTCGACGCCGATCTCGGCGCCGCCGCCGGGGCCGTGCCCGCCCAGCGCGAATCGGGCTCCGGGCCACCGCCCGGCGCGGACGGGATCGCGCTGGTCGCCGGGGTGCGGGTGTCCCACCCCGGGGTCCGCACCGTCGTGCTCGCCGAGCGCGACGACCCGCGCCGGGCCGCGCTCGCCCTGCAGGCAGGGGCTTCCGGCTGGGTGGCGAAGGACTGCTCGCTCTCGCGGCTGCTCGCCGTCATCCGCGGGGTCCTGCGCGAGGAGACCCACCTCCCGCCCGCGCTGCTCACCGGAGTACTCCGCGAACTGACCGCTGCGCGCAAGCACCGTACGGACAGCGAGCGGCTCGTCGAGTCCCTCACGCCGCGGGAGCACGAGGTGCTGCGCTGCATGGTGGCGGGGCTGGGCCGCAAGGACGTGGCGGCGCGGCTGTTCCTGTCCCCGCACACCGTCCGCACGCACATGCAGAACGTGCTGGGCAAGCTCGGAGTGCACTCCACGCTGGCGGCGGTGGCACTGGCCCGGCGGGCCGGGGTGCGGCCGGCCGATCTAGCCGGGGATGTTGTCGAACGGAGCGGTCAACTGGCGTAGCAGCGCCGCGAGGTCGCCGCGCTGGGCCTGGGAGAGCTGGGCGAGGATCGCCCGCTCCTGGGCCAGCAGGCCGGCCAGGGCCTGGTCGGCGCGGTCGCGGCCCTCCGGTGTGAGGCGGACCAGCACCCCCCGCCGGTCGTTGGGGTCGGGCAGCCGCTCGACGAGGCCCTTCTTCGCGAGCCGGTCGATGCGGTTCGTCATGGTGCCGGAGGTGACCAGCGTCTGCGTCAGCAGCTGGCCGGGCGAGAGCTGGTAGGGCGCGCCGGCGCGGCGCAGCGACGTCAGGACGTCGAACTCCCAGGGCTCCAGGCCGTGCTCGGAGAAGGCGAGCCTGCGGGCGCGGTCGAGGTGCCGGGCGAGCCTGCTGACGCGGCTCAGCACTTCGAGCGGTTCCACGTCGAGGTCAGGGCGCTCCCGCCGCCATGCCGCGACCAATCGGTCGACCTCGTCCTCCATGCCGATCAGTGTAAGGGGTCTGTCGACGTGAAGTCTCTTCAAATCGAGGATCTCGGCCATGGATATCTCGAGATCGGGAATCTTGACGTCAAGATATATTTTGGGCGACGATGGGCATGGAGGGGGCCGGAACGGCTTCCGCTTCCGCCCGCCCCGCCAGTAGGGAGGCTCGAACATGCATTCCGATATCGCGTCGGCAAGGATCCCCACGGCCACCACCCACGCCGCGCCCACCTGGGACCCCCAGCAATACCTCCGGCACGCCGGACACCGAACCCGCCCCTTCCTCGACCTCCTGAACCGGATACCCGAACTCCCCACCCGCCCCGCCCGCATCGCCGACCTCGGCTGCGGCCCCGGCAACGTCACCGCGCTGCTCGCCGAACGCTGGCCCGAGGCCCACATCACCGGCTTCGACCTCTCCCCCGAAATGCTCCGGCGCGCCACCGACGAGTACGCGGGCAAGACCGCCGGCGGCGGCAGCCTCGACTTCCACCACGGAGACCTCGCGAGCTGGCTCCCCGAGGAGCCGTACGACCTGATCGTCTCCAACGCCGCCCTCCAGTGGGTCCCGAGCCACCCCGGCTCCTTCGCCGCCTGGATCAACGGACTGCGCCCCGGCGGCACCTTCGCCCTCCAGATCCCCGGCAACTTCACCGCCCCCAGCCACGCCCTGCTCGCCGAGCTGTGCGACACCCCGCGCTGGCGGGGCCGGCTCGCCGGCCACGGCGCCCGCTACATCCACCTCCTCGAACCCGCCGAGTACCTGGCCCGGTTCACCGAGCTGGGCTGCGCCGTCGACACCTGGGAGACGACGTACCACCAGCTGCTGTCCGGCTCCGACCCGGTGCTCGACTGGGTCAAGGGAACCGCCCTGCGGCCCGTCCTGACCGCCCTCGGGAACGACCGGGGCGCCGTGGACGCCTTCCTCGCCGAGTACCGCGACCTGCTGCGCGAGGCCTACCCGCCCGGCCCGCGCGGCACGGTCTTCCCGTTCCGCCGCATCTTCGCCGTCGCCCGCAAGGAGCTCTGACCGTGCTGACCGCAGTCGACCACGTCCAACTCGCCGCGCCCCCCGGCTCGGAGGACCGGCTCCGCGCGTACTACACCCACGTCCTCGGCATGGCCGAGGTCCCCAAACCGCCCGTCCTCGCCGCCCGCGGAGGCTGCTGGTTCGCCGCCGGGCCGGTGCAGCTGCACCTGGGCGTCGAGGAGGACTTCCGGCCCGCCCGCAAGGCGCACCCGGGGCTGCGGGTGACCGGGATCGAGGCGTACGCGCGCAGACTGGAGGAACGGGGCGCCGAGGTCGTCTGGGACGACAACCTGCCGGGGCACCGCCGCTTCTACTCCGAGGACCCCGTCGGCAACCGGATCGAGTTCTTGGAAGCGCGCGGCCCGGAGCCCCTGGCCTGACCTCCGCCGGGCACGGTGCAACGCGACGGCGCCCCGCCACCGGATCTCCGGTGACGGGGCGCCGTCGCGTCGTACCCACCGCGGCCGCGGGCTCAGCTCTTGCGGTGGCCCACCAGCCGCGGCTTCGACTCCAGCCCGTCCAGCCCGTGCCAGGCCAGGTTGACCAGGTGCGCCGCGACCTCCGCCTTCTTCGGCCGGCGCACGTCCAGCCACCACTGCCCGGTCAGCGCGACCATCCCGACCAGCGCCTGCGCGTACAGCGGGGCCAGCTTCGGGTCGAACCCGCGCGCCTTGAACTCCAGCCCCAGGATGTCCTCGACCTGCGTGGCGATGTCGCTGATCAGCGAGGCGAACGTACCCGTCGACTGGGCGACCGGGGAGTCCCGGACGAGGATCCGGAAGCCGTCCGTGTACGACTCGATGTAGTCCAGCAGCGCGAACGCGGCCTGCTCCAGCAGCTCCCGCGGATGCCCGGCCGTCAGCGCGCCCGTCACCCCGTCCAGCAGCTGGCGCATCTCCCGGTCCACGACGACCGCGTACAGGCCCTCCTTGCCCCCGAAGTGCTCGTACACCACCGGCTTGGACACCCCGGCCTTCGCCGCGATCTCCTCCACCGACGTGCCCTCGAAGCCCTTCTCGGCGAACAAGGCGCGGCCGATGTCCAGCAGTTGCTGACGCCGTTCGGCGCCCGTCATCCGGACCCGGCGGCCGCGCCGGGGCTTGTCGCTGCTGGAACTGCTGCCGTCGATCGCCACGTCCCCCATCATGCCGCGTTCGACGCGTTTTCCCTGCGCCGGGCATCGATGCGGTCCCTGGACGGCCAGCGCACGTCCGTCGCCCAGCCGGCCAGCTCGAACCAGCGGATCAGCCGGGCGCTGGAGTCGACCTGGCCGCGCAGGACGCCGTGCCGGGCCGACGTCGGGTCCGCGTGGTGCAGGTTGTGCCAGGACTCCCCGCACGAGAGCACCGCCAGCCACCACACGTTGCCGGAGCGGTCCCGCGACTTGAACGGCCGCTTGCCCACCGCGTGGCAGATCGAATTGATCGACCACGTCACGTGGTGCAGCAGCGCCACGCGCACGAGGGAGCCCCAGAAGAACGCCGTGAACGCACCCCACCACGACATCGTCACCAGGCCGCCGACCAGCGGCGGGATCGCCAGCGAGACGATCGTCCACAGGACGAAGTCACGCGAGATCCGCCGGATCGCCGGGTCCTTGACCAGGTCCGGGGCGTACTTCTGCTGGTTGGTCTGCTCCTCGTCGAAGAGCCATCCGATGTGCGCCCACCACAGCCCCTTCATCAGCGCCGGGACCGTCTCCCCGAACCGCCACGGCGAATGCGGGTCGCCCTCGTGGTCGGAGAACTTGTGGTGCTTGCGGTGGTCGGCCACCCAGCGCACCAGCGGCCCCTCCACCGCCATCGAACCCATCACGGCCAGCACGATCCGCAGCGGCCGCTTCGCCTTGAAGGAACCGTGCGTGAAGTACCGGTGGAAGCCGATGGTGATGCCGTGGCAGGCCAGGAAGTACATGAACACCATCAGGCCGAGATCCAGCCAGCTCACCCCCCAGCCCCAGACCAGCGGAATCGCCGCCAGCAGCGCCAGGAAGGGAACGGCGATGAACAGCAGCAGCGCGATCTGCTCGACGGACCGTTTGCTCTCGCCTCCGAGGGTCGCGGAGGGCGCGGGGGAATCGGAATCGGAGGTCGCGGAGGCGTCCTCGATCAGCTCGGGACTGGTGGTCATGAGGGTCCCCTGGGGGGTGAGGAATCGGCAGGCGCCCTGGGCGCCTGCCCCGGCTACGGACGCGTAACCTACGGCATCGTAAGTATGGCAAAGCCGCGGCCGGGGACAAGGGGAGCACGGCGGGCCCGGGGCGCTCGAAACGGCGCCCGCCCTGGCCCGCGCGCCGCCTGGTGAGACGTTTAGCGGGCCGCGAGCCGATGACACCTATCCTGGTGTCGTCGGACAGCGCGGTCCGCACGGGCAGCCGAGCTGCGCATCAGGTGGGGGACACCCCCGGGGCCCCCTCCCAGCCGTGGCTGGGGGAGGAATTCCGGGACGCACACCCCCGCGCACCCCGGAGCCCACCTCCCAGTAGCGCTCGAACACTGCAAGGAGCCGCACCTGTGAGCAGTGCTGACCAGGCCTCCTCCACCCCGGCCAAGGCCCAGGCCACCGCCGTCGCCGCCAACGCAGAGCTGCGGGCGGACATCCGCCGCCTCGGCGACCTCCTCGGCGAGACCCTCGTCCGCCAGGAAGGCCAAGACCTCCTCGACCTCGTCGAACAAGTGCGCGCCCTGACGCGCACCGACGGCGAAGCCGCCGCCGCACTGCTCGGCGACACCGACCTGGAGACCGCCGCCAAGCTCGTACGGGCCTTCTCCACCTACTTCCACCTGGCCAACGTCACCGAACAGGTGCACCGCGGCAAGGAGCTGCGCGCCCACCGGGCCGCCGAGGGCGGGCTGCTCGCCCGGACCGCCGACATGCTCAAGGACGCCGATCCCGAACACCTGCGCGAGACGGTCCGGAACCTCAACGTCCGACCCGTCTTCACCGCACACCCCACCGAGGCGGCCCGCCGCAGCGTCCTCAACAAGCTGCGCCGCATCGCCGCCCTCCTCGAAGAGCCCGTCTCCGGCGCCGGCGAACGCCGCCGCCACGACCTGCGGCTCGCCGAGAACATCGACCTCGTGTGGCAGACCGACGAGCTCCGCGTCGTGCGGCCCGAACCCGCCGACGAGGCCCGCAACGCCATCTACTACCTCGACGAGCTGCACGCCGGCGCCGTCGGGGACGTACTCGAGGACCTCGCCGCGGAACTCCAGCGCGTCGGCGTCGAGCTGCCCGCGGGCACCCGCCCGCTCACGTTCGGCACCTGGATCGGCGGCGACCGCGACGGCAACCCCAACGTCACCCCCGACGTCACCCGCGACGTCCTGATCCTCCAGCACGAGCACGGCATCACCGACGCCCTCGAACTCGTCGACTACCTGCGCGGACTGCTGTCGAACTCCATCCGCTACACCGGCGCCACCGAGGAGCTCCTCTCCTCCCTCCAGGCCGACCTGGAGCGCCTCCCCGAGATCAGCCCGCGCTACAAGCGGCTGAACGCGGAGGAGCCGTACCGCCTCAAGGCCACCTGCATCCGGCAGAAGCTCGTCAACACGCGCGAGCGCCTCGCCAAGGGCACCCTCCACGAGGAAGGCCGCGACTACCTCGGCACCGCCGAGCTCCTCACCGACCTCACCCTCGTCCAGACCTCCCTGCGCGAACACCGCGGCGCCCTCTTCGCCGACGGCCGCATGGACCGCACCATCCGCACGCTGGCCGCCTTCGGCCTCCAGCTCGCCACCATGGACGTCCGCGAACACGCCGACGCCCACCACCACGCCCTCGGCCAGCTCTTCGACCGCCTCGGCGAGGAGTCGTGGCGCTACGCCGACATGCCGCGCGACTACCGGCAGAAGCTCCTCGCCAAGGAGCTGCGCTCCCGCCGCCCGCTGGCGCCCACCCCGGCACCGCTGGACGCCGCCGGCCACAAGACCCTCGGCGTCTTCTTCGCCATCAAGGACGCCTTCGAGAAGTTCGGCCCCGAAGTCATCGAGTCCTACATCATCTCGATGTGCCAGGGCGCCGACGACGTCTTCGCCGCCGCCGTCCTGGCCCGCGAAGCCGGCCTCATCGACCTCCACGCCGGCTGGGCCAAGATCGGCATCGTCCCGCTCCTGGAGACCACCGACGAGCTCAAGGCCGCTGACGTCATCCTCGACGCCATGCTCGCCGACCCCTCCTACCGGCGCCTCGTCTCCCTGCGCGGCGACGTCCAGGAGGTCATGCTCGGCTACTCCGACTCCAGCAAGTTCGGCGGCATCACCACCAGCCAGTGGGAGATCCACCGGGCCCAGCGCCGCCTGCGCGACGTCGCCCACCGCTACGGGGTGCGCCTGCGCCTCTTCCACGGCCGCGGCGGCACCGTCGGCCGCGGCGGCGGCCCCTCCCACGACGCGATCCTCGCGCAGCCCTGGGGCACCCTCGAGGGCGAGATCAAGGTCACCGAGCAGGGCGAGGTCATCTCCGACAAGTACCTCGTACCGTCCCTGGCCCGCGAGAACCTCGAGCTGACCGTCGCGGCGACCCTGCAGGCCTCCGCCCTGCACACCGCCCCCCGCCAGTCCGAGGACGACCTCGCCCGCTGGGACGCGGCCATGGACACCGTCTCCGACGCCGCCCACACCGCGTACCGCGAGCTCGTCGAGGACCCGGACCTGCCGTCGTACTTCTTCGCCGCCACCCCGGTCGACCAGCTCGCCGACCTCCACCTCGGCTCCCGGCCCTCACGCCGCCCCGACTCCGGCGCCGGCCTCGACGGCCTGCGCGCCATCCCGTGGGTCTTCGGCTGGACCCAGTCCCGCCAGATCGTCCCCGGCTGGTACGGAGTCGGCTCGGGCCTCAAGGCCCTGCGCGAGGCCGGCGGCGAAGCCGCCCTCGCCGAGATGGGCGAGCGCTGGCACTTCTTCCGCAACTTCCTCTCCAACGTCGAGATGACGCTGGCCAAGACGGACCTGCGGATCGCCCGCCACTACGTCGACACCCTCGTCCCCGACGACCTCAAGCACGTCTTCGCCCGTATCGAGGCCGAGCACGAGCTCACCGTCCGCGAGGTCCTGCGCATCACCGGCGGCCACAAGCTCCTGGACTCCAACCCGGTCCTCCAGCAGACCTTCGCCGTCCGCGACGCCTACCTGGACCCGATCTCCTACCTCCAGGTCTCCCTGCTGGCCCGCCAGCGCGCGGCCGCCGCCCGCGGCGAAGACCCCGACCCGCTGCTGGCCCGAGCCCTGCTGCTCACGGTCAACGGCGTGGCCGCGGGCCTGCGCAACACCGGCTGACGCCGCCGGGTATCCGTGTCCGTCACCCTTTGTGATGACGGACACGGATACCGGCCGCTACCGTGGACGTCCAGGACCGCAATCCCGTCCATGGGAGCAACCATGACTGCCGAGCCCGTACACGACTGGTCGAGGCCTCCGTTGGACGGGTACACGGTGGACGACCTGCTGACGCTGCCGGACCTCCCGCGACACACCGAGCTGATCGACGGGAGCCTGGTCTTCGTGAGCCCGCAACGCTCCATCCACTCTGATCTGATCGACTTCCTTGTCACCCGGCTGCGGCTGACCGCCCCCCCGGCACACGAAGGTCGCGCGAGAGATGACCGTGGTGATCGACAAGCGCAACGGGCCCGAACCGGACATCTCAGTCGTGCGGCGAGAAGCCTGTACGAGTCCCAGGCAGACCCACTTCTATGCCGCCGACGTCCTGCTCGCAGTCGAGGTGGTCTCGCCCGAGTCCGAAGCCCGGGACACCGAAACGAAACTGCACAAGTATGCCGCTGCCGGCCTCCCGAACTACTGGATCGTCAAGATCGAGGGCGACGAAGCGGTCGAACCGGTCGTGTACCTCTATGAGCTGGACCCCCACACACGTGCCTACGTCTGCAAGGGGATCCACACCAAGCCGTTCAGCGTCGACCGGCCCTTCGCCGCCGAAATCGACTTCGACGGGCTCGACGAGATGTAGCGGCGGTCAGGAGTTGTACGTGGACTGGGCCCGCTCCAGGCCCTCCGCGATCAGACACTCCACGGAGTCGGCGGCCCGGTCCACGAACCAGTCCAGCTCCTTGCGCTCCGTCGACGAGAAGTCCTTCAGCACGAAGTCCGCGACCTGCATACGGCCCGGCGGACGGCCGATGCCGCACCGCACCCGGTGGTACTCCGCACCCATCGACTTCGTCATCGACTTCAGGCCGTTGTGCCCGTTGTCCCCGCCGCCCAGCTTCAGCCGCAGCGTCGGATAGTCGATGTCCAGCTCGTCGTGGACCGCCACGATCCGGTCCACCGGCACCTTGTAGAAATCGCGCAGCGCCGTCACCGGTCCGCCCGACAGGTTCATGAACGACATGGGCTTCGCCAGCACCACCCGGCGGTTCGCCGGACCCGGAGGACCCATCCGGCCCTCCACCACCTGCGCCCGCGCCTTGTGCGCCTTGAACTTCCCGCGCATCCGCTCGGCCAGCAGGTCCACCACCATGAACCCGATGTTGTGGCGGTTGCCCGCGTACTCCGCACCGGGGTTACCGAGGCCGACGATCAGCCACGGCGCCGCGTCGTCCGACATCCATGCTCCTTAACGAGGACGACCGCCGTCCCGCTCCCAGTGGAGCCGGACGGCGGTCGATCAGCAAGTGCTGAGGGGGAAAGGCGAGGCTCAGGCCTCTGCACCCTCGGCGGCCTCGGCGGTCGGCTCCTCGGCCTGCGGGGCGACGACCTGCAGGACGGCGGTGTCGCCGTCGACGGCCAGCGTGGTGCCGGCCGGCAGGACCAGGTCCTTGGCGTGGATGGAGGCACCGGCCTCGAGGCCCGCGATGGAGACGGTGACCTCGGTCGGGATGTGGGTGGCCTCGGCCTCGACCGTGATGGTGTTGAGGAGGGTCTCCAGCATGTTGCTGCCGGCGGCCAGCTCGCCCTCGGTGACGACGGCGACCTCGACGGTGACCTTCTCGCCCTTCTTGACGATCAGGAAGTCGACGTGGGAGATCGAGCGCTTCAGGGGGTGCTTCTGCACGGCCTTCGGGATGACCAGCTCGGTACCTTCGCCCGCGATGTCCAGGGAGAGCAGGACGTTCGGGGTACGCAGCGCCAGCGCCAGGGCGTGGCCCTCGACGTTGACGTGCTTCGGCTCGTTGCCGTGGCCGTAGATGACGCCGGGAACCATGGCGTCGCGACGGGCCTGGCGGGCAGAGCCCTTGCCGAAGGTGTTGCGGAGCTGGGCGGAAATCTTGACCTCGGACATGCGCACTCCTCGTGGGGTGACGGAAAGGGACAGCGGTCACCCGGCCTGAACGGCCTGCTACGAAGAGCGCGTCGATAACGGAGCGCCGACACCGAAAAGGTGCGGCCTCCCTCGCCGAGCAACTCGTAGAGTCTACCCGGCGCGGAGGCCGCACCCAAAAGGATCTCTGTACTGCCGGTTACTGCTGCTCTTCGAACAGGCTCGTGACCGAACCGTCCTCGAAGACCTCGCGCACGGCGCGCGCGACCATCGGGGCGATCGACAGGACCGTGATCTTGTCGAGCTCCAGGTCGGACGGGTCCGGCAGGGTGTTCGTGAAGATGAACTCGCTGACCTTCGAGTTCTTCAGACGGTCCGCAGCCGGCCCCGACAGGATGCCGTGCGTGGCCGTCACGATCACGTCCTCCGCACCGTGCGCGAACAGCGCATCGGCAGCGGCGCAGATCGTGCCACCCGTGTCGATCATGTCGTCGACCAGGACGCAGACGCGGCCGCGGACCTCGCCGACGACCTCGTGGACCGTCACCTGGTTCGCGACGTCCTTGTCACGGCGCTTGTGCACGATCGCCAGCGGCGCGTCCAGACGGTCGCACCAGCGGTCGGCGACGCGCACGCGGCCGGCGTCCGGGGAGACGATCGTCAGCTTCGAACGGTCCACCTTCGCGCCCACGTAGTCCGCGAGGACCGGCAGCGCCGACAGGTGGTCCACCGGGCCGTCGAAGAAGCCCTGGATCTGGTCGGTGTGCAGGTCGACCGTGAGGATGCGGTCCGCACCCGCCGTCTTCAGCAGATCGGCGACCAGGCGGGCCGAGATCGGCTCGCGGCCCTTGTGCTTCTTGTCCTGGCGGGCGTACCCGTAGGACGGGATGATCACGGTGATGGAGCGAGCCGACGCGCGCTTCAGCGCGTCGATCATGATCAGCTGCTCCATGATCCACTTGTTGATCGGAGCCGTGTGGCTCTGGATCAGGAAGCAGTCCGCGCCACGAGCCGACTCCTGGAAGCGAACGTAGATCTCACCGTTCGCGAAGTCGAAAGCCTTGGTCGGCACGAGGGCAACGCCCAGCTGATGCGCAACCTCCTCGGCCAGCTCGGGGTGGGCGCGGCCGGAGAAGAGCATCAGCTTCTTCTCGCCGGTCGTCTTGATCCCGGTCACAGCACAGTCTCCTCAGACGTGTTGAAAGCTGCTCGCCCCCGTGTGCGTCCGTCCCGCACACGGTGAGCCAGCCGAATTGCGTGCACGTATCACGGTACGCCCTGCCGGGCCTACCTGTTTCCGGTCAGTTCACCTCAACGAGGCCTCAACGGGGGTCGGAGTCCTCCTGGACCGCCGACTGGGCCGCCGTCGCCGCAGCGCTTCCCGGACGCTTGCGGGCCACCCAGCCCTCGATATTCCGCTGCTGACCACGGGCCACCGCCAGCGCACCCGGCGGGACGTCCTTCGTGATCACCGATCCGGCGGCCGTGTACGCGCCGTCCCCGATCGTGACGGGCGCCACAAACATGTTGTCCGAACCCGTCTTGCAATGTGAGCCGACGGTGGTGTGGTGCTTGTGCTCGCCGTCGTAGTTCACGAACACGCTCGCCGCGCCGATGTTCGTGTACTCGCCGATCGTCGCGTCACCCACGTACGACAGGTGCGGCACCTTCGTGCCCTCGCCGATCGTCGCGTTCTTCATCTCGACGTACGTGCCGGCCTTCGCCTTCACGCCCAGGTTCGTACCCGGGCGCAGGTACGCGTACGGGCCGACGGACGCCGACTCGCCGATCACCGCCGTGTCCGCCACCGTGTTGTCCACGCGGGCCCGCGGGCCCACCTGTGTGTCCTTGAGCCGCGTGTTCGGCCCGACCTCGGCGCCCTCGGCGACGTGCGTCGCGCCGAGCAGCTGCGTACCCGGGTGGATCAGGGAGTCCTGCCCGAACGTCACCGTCACGTCCACGAACGTGCTCGCCGGGTCGACCACCGTCACGCCCGCGAGCATCGCCTGCTCCAGCAGACGTGCGTTCAGCAGGGCGCGGGCCTCGGCGAGCTGTACGCGGTTGTTGATCCCCAGGATCTGGCGGTGGTCGGCGCCGACCGCCGCGCCGACACGGTGACCGGCCTCGCGCAGGATGCCGAGGACGTCGGTGAGGTACTCCTCGCCCTGGCTGTTGTCCGTACGCACCTTGCCGAGGGCGTCGGCGAGCAGAGCGCCGTCGAAGGCGAAGACCCCGGAGTTGATCTCCCGGATCGCGCGCTGGGAGTCGGTGGCGTCCTTGTGCTCGACGATGGCGGTGACGGCCCCGTCCGCGCCGCGGATGATCCGGCCGTAGCCGGTGGAGTCCGGCACCTCGGCGGTGAGCACGGTGACGGCGTTGCCGTCGGCCTCGTGCGTCCGCGCGAGCTGCTCGAGCGTCTCGCCGGTCAGCAGGGGGGTGTCGCCGCAGACGACGACCACGGTGCCGGACTGCCGGCCGCCGAGCTCCTCGAGGGCCATGCGGACGGCGTGCCCGGTGCCGTTCTGCTCGTACTGGACGGCGGTGCGGACTGCGGCGTCGATCTCGGCGAGGTGCGCGGTGACCTGCTCGCGGGCGTGGCCGACGACGACCACGAGGTGTTCGGGGTCCAGCTCGCGCGAGGCGGCGACGACGTGGCCCACGAGCGAGCGCCCGCAGATCTCGTGCAGAACCTTGGGAGTGGCCGACTTCATGCGGGTGCCTTCACCCGCTGCGAGTACGACGACGGCTGCCGGGCGGTTGGCGCTCACGGGTGTGCCCTTCGGCTTCGGGTGGTGGACCCGTGAAGGATACCGGGGTGTTACGCCCCGGGAACGAGGCCGGGTCCCGACCGACCGGCCAGGACCCGAACTGACAAAAGCTCCCCCGCCAGGACTCGAACCCGGACATAAGGCACCAAAAGCCTCAGTGCTGCCAATTACACCACAGGGGACTATTTATGACTGAACCGGACATTACGTCTTTGTGGTCGAGTCGACGGCACTACTATGCCGCACCACCACCCCTCGATGCGACGGTAAAGATCCGCGCCTTGTAGTACGCGCACGCACGGAATTGCGCTCGCGTGGGTGCCCGGGGCCCTGCGTACGCTGGACGGCATGACCATTACGGGGGAAGAGCGGGGCGGGGCCGGGCGCGACGGGCCGTTGTGGTGGGAGCGCCGGCGGGGGGCCGTGCTCGATGTGGCGCTGGCGGCGGTGTCCGCCGTCGAGTGCGCCGTCGAGGGGGTGCCCTTCGCGCGCGAGGCCGGGGTGCCGGTGGCGGTCGGGGTGCTGTTCGGGCTCCTGGTGGGGTCCACGCTCGTGCTGCGCCGGCGCTGGCCGATCGCGGTGGTGCTGGTGGGGATCGCCGTGTCGCCGGCTGCGATGGGGTTCCTGCTCGGGGTGGTGGGGCTGTACACGCTGGCCGCCTGCGAGGTGCCGCGGCGGATCACCGCGACGCTGACCTCGATGTCGCTGGTGGCGACCTTCGTGGTGATGTACGTGCGGACCAGCGGGGACCAGGGGGCCTCGCAGTCGCTCGTCATCGTGCTGTCCGTGTTCGTGGCGGTGGCGCTGACCGTGCCGCCGGTACTGCTGGGCCTGTACATAGGGGCGCGGCGGCGGCTGATGGAGAGCCTGCAGGAGCGGGCGGACTCGCTGGAGCGGGAGCTGTCGCTGCTCGCGGACCGGGCGGAGGAGCGGGCCGAGTGGGCCCGTACGGAGGAGCGGACGCGGATCGCGCGGGAGATGCACGACGTGGTGGCGCACCGGGTCTCGCTGATGGTGGTGCATGCGGCGGCGCTGGAGGCGGTGGCGGCCAAGGATCCGGCGCGGGCGGCGAAGAACGCGGCGCTCGTGGGTGACATGGGGCGGCAGGCGTTGACCGAGCTGCGGGAGATGTTGGGGGTGCTGCGGGCGGCCGAATCGCCGAAGCGGGCTCCTGCGGTGGTGCCGGTGGCTGCGCTGGTGGGGAGTTTCGAGGACGGGGCCGGGCCTTCGCTGGAAGAGCTGGAGGCGCTGGTCGGGCAGTCGCGGGCGGCCGGGATGGTCGTGGAGCTGGATGTCCGGGGTGCGGGGGCGGGTTATCCGGCGGAGGTGGAGCAGACGGCGTACCGGGTGGTGCAGGAGGCGCTGACCAACTGCCACAAGCATGCGCCGGGCGCGAGGGTCGTGGTGCGGCTGGCCCATCGGGAGGGTGAGGTGGCCATGCAGGTGGAGAACGGACCGTGCGGGGCGGACGGGGTGCAGCCGGGGCTGCCGAGTGGCGGGAACGGGCTGGTCGGGATGCGTGAGCGGGTGCTCGGGCTGGGCGGGGTGTTCGTGTCCGGCCCGACGGACGAGGGCGGTTTCAAGGTCTCGGCGGTCCTGCCGGGCGACCCCCGGCAGGCCTGAGCCCGCCCCGGGGCGGCCGGCCGTCCCGGGGCCGGGCCCCGGGCGGGGCGGGGGTCAGTGGGCCGTGGTGAGGCGGGTGGGCTGGAGGCCGGTCAGGAGCAGGGTCAGGGCTTCGTCCACGGCGCCGCCGAGGTACCAGTCGCCGGTGTGGTCGATGCCGTAGACGCGGCCTTCGCGGTCGATGGCGAGGTGCGAGCCGGCGTCGGCGTCGACGCCGAGGGGGCAGAGCTCGGTGGACAGGGCGCGGCCGAGATCGGCGAAGGTGCGGGCGAGGTGGAGTCCGGTGAGGGGGTCCAGGCGCACGGGGACGGGCGCTATCTGGCGGCCCGGGCCGGGGGCGGTGACGGTGAGCCCGCCGAATTCGGCCCAGGCCTCGACGGCCGCGGGGAAGACGGTGTGCCGGTGCCCGGCGGGGGTGGTGTGGTCCCGCAGGGCGTCGGCCCAGAACTCGGCCTGCTTGATGTCCCAGCGGCCGGGCTCCCAGCCGGCGGTGCGCAGGGCGGTGTCCACGGCGGCGGGGAAGCGGGTGGCCGAGGAGCGGTCGTAAGAGGCGGAGGAGGTGGTCATGGTGTCGGGGGTCAGGCCTTCTCTGACGCGGGGGTGAGGTCGACGGCGCGTACGCCGAAGTGGGCGAGGAGGGCTTCGCAGGAGCGGCAGGGCGGTGCGTAGCTGCCGTGGAGCGGGTCGCCGTCTTCGCGGATGTGGCGGGCAGTGATCTTGGAGTGTTTGAGCGAGCGGCGGGCTTCGTTCGCGGTGAGGGGTTTGCGGGAGGCGCGGCGGCTGCGGGCGCCTTCCGCGGCGGTGAGGTGGCGGGAGAGCAGGATCGCCTCGGGGCAGCGGCCGGTGAAGCGTTCCCGCTGGCCGCTGGTGAGGGTGTCGAGGAAGTCCTGGACGAGCGGGTGGAGCGCGGGTGGCTGATCGGCCTTGCCGGCGGTGCCGGTGAGGGTTTCGCCGCGTACGGAGAGGGCTGCGGCGACGGTCGGGAGGATGCCGTCGCGGCGGAAGCGCAGCACGGGGGCGGCGGGCCGGCCGTCGGCGCTGCTCCAGCGCAGGCGCGGGTCGCCGGCCGGTCCGCCCGTCGGCCCGGCGCTCGCTCCGTCCTGTGCGGCCTGTCCGCCCGGTCCTGAGGCGCCGTCGGCCGTGTCTGTGCGTGTGGCGGTGTTCTGCATGGTCGCGTCTTCCCTCCCGTGGCGGCGGTGGTGGCCGCTGTCGCGCACGCCCCCGTGCTGAGGGGACAGCCTGTCAAATGTCACCTGTCGTGTGGAAGCGGGGTCGAATATTCGTATCAATTCGGATGTTCCTGGCCCTCGCGTGGGTGCGGGGGTTGTAGGCGGGTGACGCTCTTGCCGGAGCACATAGGCTGTGGTGAACCAGCCAGATCCAGCAGGGGGCTACCGCCATGACGACAGGTCGGCTCGGGCAGCAGGCCGCGCCACCCAACGCCGCGTACTCGGGGCAGGTCGTGCATTTCCCGGACCCGGTCCGGGCCGCTCGGCATCCCCACGGTGTGCGGATGGACGGGGACGGGCATCCCGACCTCTCCCCGTACGCGCGTGCGGCGGTGGAGATCGCCGAGCCGCCGGAGGGCTTCGGTGTGGACGAGCTGCGGCTGACGGACTGCGTGTCCGCGAACGCGGCGATGCACGCGGCCGGCCATGCGCTGTGGGACACCGTCGGACCGGTGGCCACCCCGCACGGCTGGACCTGGCACCACGTGGCGAAGACGCGGCGGATGGAGCTGGTCCCGGTCGAGGTGAAGGCGCTGCTGCGGCATCACGCGGGGCTGGTGACGGCGCCGGTCGACCACGGGAAGCGTGGGACGCGGCCGTTGCAGGAGGTACGCCCGGTGCACCTGGGGCTGCCGAAGTCGGTGGTGTCGGTGTCCGAGGAGGCGGTGCAGGGTGTCGAGGAGGACCTCGGCTACCGGCTGCCGGAGGCGTACCGCGCGTTCCTGAAGGCTGCGGGCGGCTGTGCGCCGGTGGGCGCGGGGCTCGACGTGGAGCTCGGTCTGCTGGTGGACCAGCCCTTCTTCACGGTGCGTGAGGAGGCGGCGGTCAACGACCTCGTCTACGTCAACAAGTGTCTGCGGGACCACCTGACGAAGGACTACCTGTGCGTGGCCTTCGTCCAGGGGGGTCTGCTCGCGGTGAAGGTGAAGGGCGAGGCGATCGGCTCGGTGTGGTTCTCGCCGTACGACGACGCCCGCGACCGGGACGGCTGGTCGGTGCAGGAGCGCGTGGAGCGGTTGTTGCTGCCGTGCGGTGCCGATTTCGATGCCTTCCTCGAGCGGTTGGCGGGGAACCCGCCGGAGTTGGAGACGGTGGCCGGTCTGATGGTGGACGGCGGATTCGCACGCTCGGTTCCCGTGTCCGGGTCGGTTGCGGGGCCGGGTGCGGCACCGGTGGAGGGGTGACGGCGCGATGGTGACGTTTGCGCAGGCGCAGGAGCGCGCCGAAGAGTGGATCAACGGGGACGTGCCCGCGTACCAGCACCGTGAGGTGCGCGTACGGGAGTTCGGGCTCGGGTTCGTGGTGTGGGCGGAGGACCGTGCGGCCGGGCCGGTGTCCGGTGGCGGTCGGCAGCGGCTGGTCATCGCCCGGGACAGCGGTGAGGTGACGCTGTGGCCCGGGCTGCCGGTGGGTGAGGTGATCCGCCGGTACGAGGAGGAGTACGGGGCTGCGGCCGCGCCGGTGGCGGAGGCTTCGGTGCCGACGCCGCGGATCGACTCGGAGCAGACCTCGTTCATGCTGAGTCCGCCCGAGTGGCTGCAGGAGGCGGCGGACCGGGCGGGGATTCCTCCGGCGCCTGCGCCGGCAGCACCTGCCCCTGCCCCTGTGTCTGCTCCGGAGTATGCGGTTCCGGCTGCGCCGGCTCCCGTTCAGGCGTCCGCGCCCGAGCCGGTGGAGGCGGTGCCGCTGCGCCGCGAGGTGCCGTACGAGCCGACGGCCAACGACGGGGTGCCCGTCGGGGCCACGCCGTGGGCCGGGACCGATGTGAACCCGGGCGCGGACGACGTGTCCGTACCGCTGCCCGCGACGGTGTTCGCGCCGCCGTTGTCGGGCTCGGACCTGGAGGACATGGCGCCGCCGTCCGGCGGGGCCTCGGAGGCGAAGACCACCCTGATGGCCGGGGGCAGCCAGCTCCCGAGGACGGCGATCGCGCCGGCGCTGCACCTCGGGGCCGACGCGGGCCCGGATTCCGGGTCCATCGCCGATGCGCCGACGAGCAAGGCCCAGGTCTCCCGGCCGGGCGCGCAGCCGGTGACGCCGCCCGCCCCGCCGGGGGCTCCCGGCGTTCCCGGTGCGCCGGGCGGCGCGCTCGACCATGCCGCGACGATGCTGGCCGGTCCGGCCGTGACGGGTCAGCCGGCGCCTCCGGGTCCGCCCGGTGCCCCCGGTGCTCCGGGTGCTCCCGGTGTGGGTCAGCCCCCGGCGCCTCCCGGTCCGCCCGGTGCTCCGGGTTCGCTGGGGCGTGGGCTGGACCATGCCGCGACGATGCTGGCCGGTCCCGCCGTGACGGGTCAGCCGGCGCCTCCGGGTCCGCCCGGGGCCCACGCGGCTCCGGGTGCTCCCGGTGTGGGTCAGCCCCCGGCGCCTCCCGGTCCGCCCGGTGCTCCGGGTTCGCTGGGGCGTGGGCTGGACCATGCCGCGACGATGCTGGCCGGTCCCGCCGTGACGGGTCAGCCCGCGCCTCCCGGTCCGCCCGGTGCTCCCGGTGCTCCCGGTGCCGGCCGGCCGCCGGCGCCTCCCGGCCCGCCCGGGGCCCCCGGCGGCCCGGCCCCTCAGGCCGCCACCATGCTCGCCGGTCCCGGCGTACCCCAGCCTCCCGGTCCGCCGGGGGCTCCCGGTGCGCCCGGGGGCGGGCTCGACCATGCCGCGACGATGCTGGCCGGTCCGGCCGTGACGGGTCAGCCGCCCGCGCCTCCCGGCCCGCCCGGGCAGCCGCAGGGCGGTCCCGCGCCGCAGCCCCCGGCGCCCACCGGTGTGCCCACGGTCGGCCCGGGCTACCAGGCCGTGCTCCGCTACCGCGCGCCCGACGGCTCCGAGCAGCAGCTCATCCGGCGTTCCGCGCCGGGGACCCCGCACCCGGAGTGGCAGATCCTGCACGAGCTGCGGGCGATGAACGTGCCGCCGCAGCAGGTGCTGGAACTGCACACCGAGCTCGAGTCGTGCGAGCTGCCCGGCGGTTACTGCGCGCGGATGATCCGGGAGACCTGGCCGCAGGTCCGGATCACGAGCGTGGCCCCGTACGGCAAGGACCACGCGGGCCGTCAGCAGGGCATGCGGCATCTGCTGACCCATCAGGGCGAGCTGCACCAGGTGGCGGACGGCCCGGCGCGCCCCGCGCCGGTACGGGCGCCGCTGCAGCAGGTGCCGCTCCAGCCGGCGATCCCGCTGGACGCCATCGGCGCGGAGCTGGCCGGGGCGTTCGGTCCGCAAGGCGTGTTCCGCTTCGACCAGCGGGCGGTGTCCCGCCAGGGTGTGCCGGAGATCGTGGCGCAGACGCTGGTGTGGGCGGGTCTGCCGACGGACTTCGGTCCGTTCTTCTGGGCGCAGGCGGTGCCGGGCCAGCCGGTGCCGACGCTGGCGGAGCTGGCCGCGCAGCGGCAGGTGCAGCCGGCGCCGGACGCGGGCTCTTACCTGGTCGTGGGCAGCGACTTCGGCAAGGCGCTGTGCGTGCAGTACGGGACGGCGCACATAGTGGCGGTTCCGGTGGAGGCCGGTCCGGGCGGTGCGCCGGTGCCGCCGCAGTTCGTGAACTCGAGCCTGCCGCAGTTCGCGCGTTCGCTGGCGATGCTGGGTCACATGTGGCGGCTGCGCCAGCATCTGACGCCGGAGCAGGCAGGGCGCTGGACCGTCGATTTCCAGACGAATCTGGCCGGGCTCGACAGTGCGGCGCTGGCGTCGCCGGAGAGCTGGTGGTCGGTGCTCCTGGAGCAGATGTGGGACGGATTGCTCTGATCGGATGATCAGTTGAATGGCCGGGCCGGGACCCTCGTACAGGGTCTCGGCCCGGCCATTCCGGCTTCTGAGAGCAAATGGCGCATCCTTGACAGGAATCCCCCCGAGAGAGGCGCTTCCAGGATGACTGCACCCATGTCACCTCACGGACCGGGTTTCGCGACCGTACGAGGTCGCGGCTACCGCACGGAAGAGGTCGACCGGTATCTCGCCCGGCTCTCCGGCAGCCGGGACGAGGCGTGGGAGCGGGTGGCGCGGCTGACCGTCCTGGCGAAGCGGATGGAGGCGGAGGCGGGGCGGCTGCGCGGCGCGGTGGCGGAGCTGGCCCCGCAGACGTACGACGAGCTGAGCGAGCGGGCCCGGCGGATCCTGCTGCTGGTGGAGGAGGAGGCGGACGCCGTGCGCCGGGACGCGCAGGCCGACGCGCTGGACGCGACGGGCGCGGCCGAGGCGCACGCGGACCGGGTTGCGGAGTTGGCGCGGCAGGACGCGGAGGCGGTGCGCGAGCAGACGGAGGTCCGGGCGCGGCAGGGGCTGCTGCGGGCGGAGCGGGAGGCCGACGCGGTCCGGGCGGAGGCCAGGGACGATGCGGCGGAGTGGCGCTCGCAGGCGCAGACGGCGCTGGCGGAGATGCGGCACCGGTCGGACGCGCTGCTGGCGGACCGCGAGCAGGAGCACGGGGAGCGGTGGGACGCGGCGGACCGGGAGCTGGCGTCCCGGGAGGCCGATCTGGAGGCGCGCCTCGTGGAGCTGGAGCGGTACGCGGAGGGCCGGCTGGCGGAGGCGCGCCGCGGATACGCGGAGGCGGAGGAGTCGGCGCGGCACGGGCAGGAGGACGCGGAGGCGCGGGCCGCGGAACTGCTGGCGGAGGCCCGGGTGTGGGAGGAGCGGACCGGCCGTGAGACGGACCGGATCCTGCGGGAGCACGCGGAGGCGCAGGACGAGATGCGGGCGCACATGAACCACGTGCGCTCGAGCCTTGCCGCCCTGACGGGCCGCGCCCCGGCGGAGGGCTGACCCGGCGGGCGGATCCCGGGGCGGGGCGCCCGAGCCCTGAGCCCCGAGCCCTGAGCCCCGAGCCCCGAGCCCGGAGCCCGGAGCCCTGAGCCCGGAGCCCTGAACCCTGCGCCCTGCGCCCTGCGCCCTGCGTCCCGAGCCCGGCCCCGCCGCCCGGTCAGGACTTGTGGCGGGCGTAGTAGCGGGCGACCCTGGCGCGGTTGCCGCAGGTCGAGGCCACGCACCAGCGCCGCCTCGGGTGCGCCGGCAGGAACAGCAGGACGCAGTCGGCCCCCTCGCACTCCCGTACGTCCTGCACCCGGGGGTCCGTCAGGAGGTCGGCCGCCGCGTCCGCCAGCTGCGCCGCGAGTCGCCGGGCCGGGGTGCCCGTGCGGTGCGGGGCGACCGTCAGGCCGCTTTCCGGGGTCCAGGCGAGCGTGCGGTGGGCCGGGGCGGCCGCCGAGGCCTCGTTCAGCGCGCGCAGCGCACCGGCCGGGGGCTGCTCGCCGCGCCGCGCGGCCGCGAGCGCCGCGCCGGCCGCTTCCCGTACGGCGTGCACGGCCGCCACCTCCGCCGGGCCCGCCTTCCCGACCGGCCCGAGCCGGCCTTCCTGGACGGCCAGCCAGGCCGCGAGCCCCTCCGGGCCGGCGATCAGGTCGCCCGCGCCGGCGGGCCGGGTGTTGAGGAGGTCCAGGGCGAGGGGCTCACCGGTGAGCGGGAACGTCATGGGCCTAATGGTACGCGAAACGCTTGACCCATTAGAGATCTCCGGTGAGACTAATGGGAACCCAGCCATTGGAGGCATGTGATGCAGCTCGTCCATCACCGCACCGCCGAGGTGCACGGGGTCCGCGTCGCCTACCGCGAGAGCGGTCCCGCCGACGGCCCGGTCCTGCTGCTCCTGCACGGTTTCCCCACCTCCTCGCACCAGTTCGCCCGGCTGATGGACGCGCTCGGCGACACCCCGTACCGGCTGATCGCCCCGGACTACCCCGGCTTCGGCCGCACCGAGGCCCCGGAGGGGTTCACGTACGGCTTCGACCGGCTCGCCGACATCGTGGAGGGCTTCACCGACGCCCTCGGGCTGGACCGTTTCGCGCTGTACGTCTTCGACTTCGGCGCCCCCGTCGGGCTGCGGCTCGCCGCGCGGCGGCCCGAACGGGTGACCGGCCTGATCGTGCAGAACGGCAACGCGTACGAGGAGGGACTCTCCGACGCGGCCCGCGAGTTCGCCGGACTGCGGCGGGACGTGCCGGGCCACGAGGAGCGGGTGCGGGGGCTGTTCACCCCGGAGGGCACCCGTTTCCAGTACGAGACCGGCGTCGCCGACCCGAGCCTGATCTCCCCGGACGGCTGGACCCTCGACGTGCACTACCTCGGCCTGCCGGGGCGCGCCGACGCGCAGGCCGACCTGGCCTTCGACTACGCGTCGAACTTCGCCCACTACCCAGCCTGGCAGGCCTGGCTGCGCGCCGCCCGGGTGCCGGTCCTGGTCGTCTGGGGCGCGGGGGACCCGTTCTTCACCCCGGCGGGGGCGAAGGCGTACCTGCGCGATGCGCCGGACGCCGAGGTGCACGTCTTCGAGGGGGCGGGGCACTTCGCCCTGGAGACCCACCTCGCGCAGATCGCCCCGCTGATCGGGGAGTTCCTCGCGAAGCTCCCGTGACCCGACCCGGGCGTACTACCCCGCCGGCTGCCGAGCCGGAGCCGGAGCCGGGACCGGGGCCGCAGCCGCCGCGTGGCGGTACGGGTCGCTGCGCAGGCCGCGGGAGACGACCACCACCGTGAAGGCGGGAGGCGCGGCGGCCGGCAGCTGCGCCGTCAGGGTGCCCGTGGCCGGGGCGAACTCGGTGGCCAGGGCGGTGGAGTCGAGCTCCACCCGGGCTTCGGGGCCGAAGCCGCCGCCCTCCACCACCAGGGCGGCGCCCTGCACCGCCACGCCCGTGATCACCGGATTCGCGCGGGTGGCCATCTTGTTCACCAGGTACGCCCCGGCCGGTGCGCCCGTCAGCGCCCAGATCTCGGCGGGGAGGTGGGGGAGCCCGCCGCCCACGTCGGAGAGGAAGAACAGCACCACGTAGAGCATCGTGACCGCGCTCAGCGCCACGTACTGGAGGTCCACCAGGTCGGTGCGCCCGCTGTCGTTCGCGATCAGCTCGCGCAGCGGCCGCTTCCCGGAGTCCGTCGGCTTGGGGGCCGGTTTGGCCATGCTGCCGTTCTCCAGGCGGATGCCGACGACCGTCTTCGCCGCGATCAGGGCCACGTACGGGCCCCCGAGCAGCGGCAGGTACACGGTGGTCAAGGAGGACAGCGGGCCGTGCTCCCCGGCGAACCAGTCGGCGCCGCCGCCGGCCGTGAGCCCGTACGCGAGGATCGTGAGCAGGAGCCAGACCAGGATCACGGTCCAGGCCAGTGCCAGGGTGGTGGAGGTGGAGAGCCGGCCGTCGCGGCCGGTGACGAAGCCCGGACGGCGGCGCAGCCGCAGGCCGATCGGCCCGGCCACGGCGGCCAGTAAGGCCAGTGCGAAGAGTGCGGAAACCATGTCGTCCCCCCGGAACGGATCTCGGATTCAGGACTCCGAGGTCTACTCCGTTGACCGGGGTCATGACAAGCGGACAAGCGGACAAGCGGGGGTGGGGTGCGCCGCGGGTCACCGGGGCGTCTACAAGGCCTCGATCTGGGGATGGGTCGGGGGACCGCAGGGGGCGACGTCGCAGACCCAGTCGCGGGTGTTGGGGGTCTGCACCACCACCACGCCGCCGCCGGTGCGACCGGTCTTGCCGGGGTGGCCCTTGCCCTGGCCGTGTTTGCCCTGGCCGTGCTTGCCCGGGTCGGTCTTGACGTCCGGCGGCGTGACCTCGGGGTTGATGACGAGGACGGGGCCCTGGCCGTCGGGCTCGCCGGCCGGGGGGAGGAGGGGATCGGTGCGTGCGCTGCAGGCCGGGTTCCCGGGTCCGTTGCAATCACCCGGTGCGGGGTCACCGTCGGCCGCGACGGTGTGCGTGGAGGCCGCAGTGGCGGCGAATGCCCCGGTGGGCAGCAGCACGGCTCCTGCAGCCAGGGCGGAGGAGGCGGCGAGGACGAGGAAACGCCGGGTCCGCAGGACGTGGGTCATGGGAGTTCTCCTTGAGGCGGTGGGGCGGAAGGGGTGTGAACCACCGGTCTCAAGTAGGCCCCGGCACCCGCGTCGCGTCAGGTCCCGCGATCCCGTGGCTTGACAGGCGCGTCTGCCTACGTCCGGTCCTCTCGGTGCTCCGCCAGTATCGGGAACCGTCGCGGAGCCACCAGGAGCAGGATCAGCAGAGCCGCCACGGCCGCGGCGGTCGCGCAGAGGAAGATGTGGTCCACGGCGGCGGCCACCGCCTCGCGCAGGTAGTCGGCGGCGGCCCGCGGGAGCAGTTCCGGCCGGTCGAGGGTCTTGGAGACGTCGTCGAGGTGCTCCGGCAGCCCGGCCATCGGGGCGTCGGCCAGCCGGGCGGCGATGGTCGCGTTGGCGACGGCCCCCAGCAGGGCGGCCCCGAGGCTCTGGCCGACCTGGCGGCAGAACAGCACCGAGGCTGTCGTCGTCCCCCGCTCGGACCAGCCCACGGTGGACTGGACCCCGACGATCAGCGGCAGCTGGAAGAGGCCGAGGGCGGCGCCCAGCAGCAGCATGATCAGCGTGGGCTGCCAGGGCCGGGCGGGATGCGGGAGCAGTGTGAACGAGAACAGGATCACGGCGGCCAGCGAGATCCCGACGGCGGCGGAGTTGCGGAAGCCTATGCGCCGGTAGACGTGCTGGCTGAAGGCGGCGGACACGGGCCAGGTGAGGGTCATCGCCGACGTGACGAGCCCGGCGCTGACGGGCCCCAGGCCGAGCACGGACTGGGCGTACGTGGGGACGAAGACCATCGGGGCGACCATGAGCAGGCCGAGCGCGCCGAGGGCCAGGTTCACGGCGGCGATGGTGCGCCGGCGCCAGACCCATCCGGGAATGATCGGTTCCTCGGCCCGGCGTTCGATCCGCACGACCACGGCCGCCAGCACCGCGCTCGCGCCCAGCAGTCCGAGCGAGGGCGCGGACAGCCAGGGCCAGGCGACCCCGCCCTGCACCAGCGCGAAGAGCAGCAGTCCGCCGCAGGCGAAGACGCCGAGGGCGCCCGCCCAGTCGATCGGGCCGCGGCGCCCGGGGGACCGTACGGGCTCGACGAGGTGGCGGGCGAGCATCCACAGGGCGAGGCCGCCCAGGGGCAGGTTGAGGAGGAAGATCCAGCGCCAGTCGGCGTACGAGGCGATGAGTCCGCCGAGCGCGGGGCCCGCCACGGCGGAGGCGGCCCACACGGAGGACATCCTGGCCTGGATCCGCGGGCGCTCCTTGAGCGGGTACAGGTCGGCGGCCAGGGTCTGCACGGTGCCCTGGAGGGCGCCGCCGCCCAGCCCCTGGACGATGCGGAAGGCGATGAGGGCGGCCATGTTCCAGGCGAGCGCGCACAGCAGCGAGCCGACGATGAACAGGGCTATGCCGAAGAGCAGGACCGGCTTGCGGCCGAAGGTGTCGGAGAGCTTCCCGTAGACGGGGAGGGTGACGGTGATCGCGAGCAGGTAGCCGGCGAAGAGCCAGGAGAAGACGGAGAACCCGCCGAGGTCGCCGACGATCTGGGGGACGGCGGTGGAGACGATGGCGTTGTCGAGGGCGACGAGGGCCATGCTCAGCATGAGGGCGGCGACGAGCGCGGTGCGGGGCGGCCGGCTGCCGCTCCCGGGAGCCGCCCCCGGCTCCTCGCCGACTGCGCCCGTCTTGGCCGAAACCGCCCGCCCGGCGACGGCGTCGCCGCTGTCCCCGGCGGGGTCCCCGGTGCGCTCGCCCGTGCTCTCCTCCGCGCCCACCAAGATCCTTTCACCGTGCACGTACCTGCGGGGAACACCCTCTCATCACGGCGTATCCGGCGGTATCCCCCAGAGCTGATCCCCCAAAGGGTGGAGAACCCCTAAGGGTTGCTCCTCACAAGGGTCCAGGGGCCTTTCGTCCCGGCGGAGGAGGAGAACGGCTCCGGGAGGTCCTTAACTGGTTCATACGAGCGGGGGTGGGGTTAACCCCCCGGTGGATACGGCGATGGGCACCAGCGCGCCGGCCGCCTCCGCCCCGCAGACTTCACGACGGCACCACACGCAGGATCCGGCCGGTACGCAGGATCCGGCCACATGCGCGGCAACGCGAACGAACGAGGGGGAAGCACCGTGACAACGGCTATGACCGAAACCAGGCACGGGGGTACTGGAGGGCATGAAGCCGTCGCGGCCCGGGCGCGCAAGGTCGTCAAGGCCTACGGCGCCGGGGAGACCCGCGTGGTCGCCCTCGACGAGGTGGACGTGGACATCAAGCGCGGCCAGTTCACGGCGATCATGGGCCCCTCCGGCTCCGGCAAGTCCACGCTGATGCACTGCCTCGCCGGTCTCGACACGGTGACCAGCGGGCAGATCCACCTGGACGACACCGAGATCACCGGCCTGAAGGACAAGAAGCTCACGCAGCTGCGCCGCGACCGGATCGGCTTCATCTTCCAGGCCTTCAACCTGCTGCCGACGCTCAACGCCCTGGAGAACATCACGCTCCCCATGGACATAGCGGGCCGCAAGCCCGATGCGGAGTGGCTGAACCGGGTCGTGGAGACCGTCGGCCTCGCGGGCCGCCTCAAGCACCGCCCGACCGAGCTCTCCGGCGGCCAGCAGCAGCGCGTGGCCGTGGCCCGCGCCCTCGCGGCCCGCCCGCAGATCATCTTCGGCGACGAGCCCACCGGAAACCTGGACTCCCGGGCGGGCGCCGAGGTCCTCGGCTTCCTGCGCCGCTCGGTGGACGAGCTCGGCCAGACCATCGTGATGGTCACGCACGACCCGGTGGCCGCCTCGTACGCGGACCGCGTGATCTTCCTGGCCGACGGCCGGATCGTGGACGAGATGTACGGGCCCACCGCCGACCAGGTCCTCGACCGCATGAAGGACTTTGACGCGCGCGGGCGGACCTCGTGAGCAACACCGTCCTGAAGACCTCGCGGCGCAACTTCGTCGCGCACAAGGGGCGGATGGCGCTCTCCGCCGTCGCCGTCCTGCTCTCCGTCGCCTTCGTCTGCGGCACCCTGGTGTTCACCGACACCATGAACACCACCTTCGACAAGCTGTTCGCCGTCACCAACTCCGACGTCACGGTCACTCCGAAGGCGGCCGGGGGCGGCGAGGACATTCCGGACCGCGGCAAGCCCGAGGCGCTGGCCGCCTCGGTCGTCGAGCAGGTCAAGAAGGCCGAGGGGGTCAAGGGCGCCGAGGGCGGCGTCGTCTCGATGTCCGTCACGGTCGTCAACGCCAAGAACGAGAACCTGGGCTCGACCACCGGCGCCCCGACCATCGCGGGCAACTGGAACGACAACGAGCTCAAGTCGATGAAGATCACCTCCGGCCAGGCCCCGCGCGGCCCGACCGAGATGATGGTCGACGCCGACACCGCCGAGAAGCACCACCTCAAGCTGGGCGACGAGCTGCGCACCATCGCCGTCACCGGCGACATCCGCGCCCGGATCAGCGGTATCGCCACCTTCACCGTGACCAACCCGGGTGCCGCGATCGTCTACTTCGACACCGCCACCGCGCAGGAGAAGCTGCTCGGCGGACCCGGCCTCTTCACGCACGTCAACGTGACCGCCAAGGACGGGGTCAGCGACGAGCAGCTCAAGCAGAACGTGGCTGCCGCCGTCGGCGCGGACACGTACAAGCTGCAGACCGCGAAGGAGGCCGCGGACGCCAACCGCAAGAACGTCGGCTCCTTCCTGAACGTCATGAAGTACGTGATGCTCGGCTTCGCCGGGATCGCCTTCCTCGTCGGCATCTTCCTGATCTTCAACACCTTCTCGATGCTGGTCGCCCAGCGCACCCGCGAGATCGGCCTGATGCGCGCCATCGGCGCCGACAGCGGGCAGGTGCTCAAGTCCGTGGTCGTCGAGGCACTGCTGCTCGGCTTCGTCGGCTCGCTCCTCGGTGTCGGGGCCGGTGTGGGCCTGGCCGTCGGCCTGATGAAGCTCATGGGCCAGATGGGCATGCACCTGTCCACCGACGACCTGACCGTCGCCTGGACCACCCCGGTCGTGGGCCTGGTGCTCGGCATCATCGTCACCGTCGTCTCCGCGTTCATCCCGGCCCGCCGGGCCGGCAAGGTCTCCCCGATGGCCGCCCTGCGCGACGCCGGCACCCCCGGCGACAAGAAGGCCGGCCGCATCCGGGCGGTCCTGGGCCTGGTCCTGACCGGCATCGGCGGCGCGGGCCTGTTCCTCGCCGCGGCCGCCGACAAGGCCGCGCCCGGCTCGCTCTGGCTGGCCATGGGCGTGCTGTTCACCCTCATCGGCTTCATCGTGATCGGCCCGCTGCTCGCCGGCGGCGTGGTCCGGCTGCTCTCCGGCGTGGTCCTGCGGCCCTTCGGGTCCGTCGGCCGCCTCGCCGAGCGCAACGCGCTGCGCAACCCGCGCCGTACCGGCGCCACCGCCGCCGCGCTGATGATCGGACTGGCGCTCGTCGCCTGTCTGTCGGTGGTCGGCTCCTCGATGGTGGCCTCCGCCACCGACGAGCTCGACAAGTCGGTCGGCGCGGACTACATCGTCGACTCCGGGACCGGGCAGCCCGTGCTGCCGCAGGCCGAACAGGCCCTGCGCGCCACCAAGGGCCTCGACCACGTCACCGCCTACCGCGAGGTGGCGGCCAAGGTCACCGCCCCCGACGGCACCTCCGAGGAGGTGGGTCTCGGCGCCACCGACCCGACGTACGCCAAGGACATCCGGCGCAAGATGGTCGCCGGCGAGCACGCCGCGGCGTACGGGGCGAACGCGATGTCGGTCGGCTCCGAATACGCCACCAAGCACGGCGTCAAGGTCGGCGACCAGCTGACGGTCGCCTTCACCGGCGGCAACACGGTCAAGCTGAAGGTCGCCGCGATCACCAGCGACGAGGGCAACCTCGACAAGACCATGAAGTACATCAGCACCGAGGTGGCCCGGGCGAACGTCCCGGCCGACCGGCTGCCGCTCCCCTTCATGCTGCTGGCCAGCGCCCAGGACGGGCAGTCCGACGCCACCGCGTACCAGTCGGTCAAGACGGCGCTCGCCGAGTACCCGCAGTACAAGGTGCGCAACCAGACCGACTACAAGAAGAACCTCCAGGACCAGGTCGGCCAGCTGCTGAACATGGTCTACGGGCTCCTCGCCCTCGCGATCATCGTGGCGGTCCTGGGTGTCGTGAACACCCTCGCCCTCTCGGTGGTCGAGCGGACCCGCGAGATCGGCCTGATGCGCGCCATCGGCCTCTCCCGCCGCCAGCTGCGCCGCATGATCCGCCTGGAGTCGGTGGTCATCGCCCTCTTCGGCGCCCTCCTGGGCCTCGGCCTGGGCATGGGCTGGGGAGCCACCGCGCAGCAGCTGCTCGCCCTCCAGGGCCTGAAGGTGCTGGAGATCCCCTGGCCGACGATCATCGGCGTCTTCGCCGGGTCGGCCTTCGTGGGCCTGTTCGCCGCACTGGTCCCGGCCTTCCGGGCAGGGCGGATGAACGTACTGAACGCGATCGCGAGCGAGTAGCTGCGCGGTCGTACGGGGGGCCGACGGCCCCGGTCGGCCCCTCCGGGCCGGCCGGGGCCGTCCGCTGTTCACACCGTGTCACTCGGCGGAGTGACCGCAATCCCTCGCGCGGGTGAGGGGGCGGCGTCGTAGGGTGGGAAGCCCCGGCCCGTGAGACGTGTCGGGCCCTTCGCGTTGCCCCTCCACCGGACGGAAGCCTCCTTTCATGAGCCTGCACGGACTGCTCGACGCCGTCACCCGGGACCCGGCCCTCGCCGAGGCGGTCACCGCGGCCGGCGACGGCAACCGCATGCACGTGGACCTCGTCGGACCGCCCGCCGCACGGCCCTTCGCCATCGCCGCGCTGGCCGCCAGAACCGAGCGGACCGTGCTCGCGGTCACCGCCACCGGGCGGGAGGCCGAGGACCTGGCCGCCGCGCTGCGCTCGTTCCTGCCGCCCGACGAGGTGGCCGAGTACCCGTCCTGGGAGACCCTTCCGCACGAGCGGCTCTCGCCGCGCAGCGACACCGTGGGCCGGCGCCTCGCCGTACTGCGCCGCCTCGTGCACCCGAGCAAGGACGACCCGGCCGCAGGGCCCGTCTCCGTCGTCGTCGCGCCGATCAGATCCGTGCTCCAGCCGCAGGTCAAGGGGCTCGGGGAGCTGGTCCCCGTGAGCCTGCGGCAGGGCGTGAGCGCCGATCTGGGGGAGATCACCGAGGCGCTGGCCGCGGCCGCGTACTCCCGCGTCGAGCTCGTCGAGAAGCGCGGGGAGTTCGCCGTGCGCGGCGGCATCCTCGACGTGTTCCCGCCCACCGAGGAGCACCCGCTGCGCGTGGAGTTCTGGGGCGACGAGGTCGAGGAGATCCGCTACTTCAAGATCGCCGACCAGCGGTCCCTGGAGGTCGCCGAGCACGGGCTGTGGGCTCCGCCCTGCCGGGAGCTGCTGCTGACCGACGAGGTGCGGGGGCGGGCCGCGGCCCTCGCCGAGGAGCACCCCGAGCTCGGCGAACTGCTGAACAAGATCGCCGAGGGGATCGCGGTGGAGGGCATGGAGTCCCTCGCCCCGGTCCTGGTCGACGACATGGAACTGCTGATCGACGTCCTGCCGGCCGGGTCCATGGCCGTGGTGTGCGACCCGGAGCGGGTGCGCACCCGGGCCGCCGACCTGGTGGCGACCTCGCAGGAGTTCCTGATGGCCTCCTGGGCCGCCACCGCCGGCGGCGGCGAGGCCCCGATCGACGTCGGCGCGGCCTCGCTGCGCGGGATCGCGGACGTACGGGAGCACGCGCGCGAGCTCGGCATGATGTGGTGGTCGGTGTCCCCCTTCGCCGCCGACGAGGTCAACGGCGCCGGGGACACCCTGAAACTGGGCATGCACGCTCCCGAGGCCTACCGCGGCGACACCGCCCGCGCGCTCGCCGACACCAAGGGCTGGATCGCCGACGGCTGGCACACCGTCTACCTCACCGAGGGCCACGGCCCGGCCGCCCGCACCGTCGAGGTGCTCGGCGGAGAGGGCATCGCGGCCCGCCTGGAGGCCGATCTGCGCACCCTGGAGCCGTCGATCGTCCACGTGGCGTGCGGCTCGCTCGACAACGGGTTCCTCGACCCCGCGCTCAAGATCGCCGTCCTCACCGAGACCGACCTGACCGGCCAGCGCACCGCCACCAAGGACCTGGGCCGGATGCCGACCCGGCGCCGCAAGTCCATCGACCCCCTCACCCTGGGCGTCGGCGACTACATCGTCCACGAGCAGCACGGCGTCGGCCGCTACATCGAGATGGTCCAGCGCACCGTGCAGGGCGCCACCCGCGAGTACCTCCTCGTCGAGTACGCCCCCGCCAAGCGCGGCCAGCCCGGCGACCGCCTCTACATCCCGACCGACCAGCTGGAGCAGGTCACCAAGTACGTCGGCGGCGAGGCCCCGACCCTGCACCGGCTCGGCGGCGCCGACTGGACCAAGACCAAGGCGCGCGCCAAGAAGGCGGTCAAGGAGATCGCCGCCGACCTCATCAAGCTCTACAGCGCCCGCATGGCCGCCCCCGGCCACACCTTCGGCCCCGACACCCCCTGGCAGCGCGAGCTGGAGGACGCCTTCCCGTACGCGGAGACGCCCGACCAGCTCACCACCATCGCCGAGGTCAAGGAGGACATGGAGAAGTCCGTCCCCATGGACCGCCTCATCTGCGGCGACGTCGGCTACGGCAAGACCGAGATCGCGGTCCGCGCCGCCTTCAAGGCGGTCCAGGACGGCAAGCAGGTCGCCGTCCTCGTCCCCACCACGCTGCTCGTGCAGCAGCACTTCGGGACGTTCTCCGAGCGCTACAGCCAGTTCCCGGTCAGCGTGAAGGCGCTCTCCCGCTTCCAGAGCGACAGCGAGTCCAAGGTCACCCTGGAGGGCCTGCGCGAGGGCTCCGTGGACATCGTCATCGGCACGCACCGGCTCTTCTCGCAGGAGACCAAGTTCAAGGACCTGGGCCTGGTCATCGTCGACGAGGAGCAGCGCTTCGGCGTCGAGCACAAGGAGCAGCTGAAGAAGCTGCGCGCCAACGTCGACGTGCTGACCATGTCCGCGACCCCGATCCCGCGCACCCTGGAGATGGCGGTGACCGGCATCCGCGAGATGTCGACCATCACCACCCCGCCCGAGGAGCGCCACCCGGTGCTCACCTTCGTCGGCCCGTACGAGGAGAAGCAGATCGGCGCGGCCATCCGGCGCGAACTGCTGCGCGAGGGCCAGTGCTTCTACATCCACAACCGGGTCGAGTCCATCGACCGGGCGGCCGCCAAGCTGCGCGAGATCGTCCCCGAGGCGCGGATCGCGACCGCGCACGGCCAGATGTCCGAGCAGGCCCTGGAGCAGGTCGTCGTGGACTTCTGGGAGAAGAAGTTCGACGTCCTCGTCTCCACGACGATCGTCGAGTCCGGCATCGACATCTCCAACGCCAACACCCTCATCGTGGAGCGCGGCGACAACTTCGGCCTCTCCCAGCTGCACCAGCTGCGCGGCCGCGTCGGCCGCGGGCGCGAGCGCGGGTACGCGTACTTCCTCTACCCGCCGGAGAAGCCGCTGACCGAGACCGCGCACGAGCGGCTCGCGACGATCGCCCAGCACACCGAGATGGGCGCCGGCATGTACGTGGCGATGAAGGACCTGGAGATCCGCGGCGCGGGCAACCTGCTCGGCGGCGAGCAGTCCGGCCACATCGCGGGCGTCGGCTTCGACCTCTACATCCGCATGGTCGGCGAGGCCGTGGCCGACTACCGGGCCGCCGTCGAGGGCGGGGTGGAGGAGGAGCCGCCGCTCGAGGTCAAGATCGAGCTGCCGGTCGACGCGCACGTCCCGCACGACTACGCGCCCGGCGAGCGGCTGCGCCTGCAGGCGTACCGCTCCATCGCGTCGGCGAACTCCGAGGCGGACGTCACGGCCGTGCGCGAGGAGCTGCACGACCGCTACGGCAAGCTGCCGGAGCCGGTGGAGAACCTGCTGCTGGTGGCGGGGCTGCGGATGCTGGCGCGGGCCTGCGGGGTCGGCGACATCACCCTCCAGGGCGCCAACATCCGCTTCGGGCCGGTGGAGTTGCGCGAATCGCAGGAGCTGCGGCTCAAGCGGCTCTACCCCGGCGCGGTGCTCAAGCCGGCCACCTCGCAGGTGCTGATCCCGCGGCCGAAGACCGCCCGGGTGGGCGGGAAGCCGCTCGTCGGCCGGGAACTGCTGGCCTGGACCGGGGAGTTCCTCACCACGATCCTCGGGTCGTAAGCGCCTCCGTACGGCCAGGCGCGCGGCCGGTGACCTGCGGGTCCCCGGCCGCGCCGCGGGCCGGTCGGGCGCGGGCTACCGGTTCGGGTCGTCGTCGATGCCCAGCTGCTTCTCGACCTGCTGCTGGCCCTGGTCGACCTGCTTGGCGTACTTGTCGCCGGTGCGCTGGTTGATCTGCTGCTCGGCGGCGTCGGACGCCTGCTTCGCCTGCTTGCCGTGGCCGTGCAGCAGTTCCTTGGCCTTGTCGAGGATCCCCATGCGAGAGCTCCCTTCCGTATCCCTTGTGCGACGCTACGCGCGTTCTCGGGGATCCGCCCGTCGAGGTCGCGCTCAGACCGATTCGCCGGGGGCGCCGTCGCGCAGCTTCGACAGGTCCAGGACGTCCGCGCCTTCCGGCAGGGCCGTGTCGACCGGAGCACCGAAGGCGGAGAAGAGGATCTCTCCGGACGCGTCCCCCGAAATCGTGGACTTGAGCAGGTACGGGGTGCCCTGGGCGGCTATGTAGTCGATCTCCGTACCCTCCTTGGCCGCCGAGGTGATCGTCAGCGCCTGCTTGCCGTCGATGGCGACCGTCTCGCCCTTGCGGGCCAGCGGGCTGGGCTTGCTGCCGCCGCCCGTCAGCTTGCCCAGGTCGCAGACGTGCGCGATCGAAGTGGCCTCGGGATCGGAGAGCGGCATCTTCAGCCAGCGGTCGGCGAGCATGGTGACCATCGCATCCGTCTGCTTCTTGGGGGTGTGCTTCTTCGCGGCCACGGCCCGCCAGTAGTCGGCGTCCCCCTTGAAATGCATGAGGTCGGTGGACTTGATGAGGTCCACCTTGCCCATTCCCTCGTACCGGATCGCGCCGTTGCAGTCGTTCTTCCTGTCGAGGGAGAGATCGAACTCCACCTGCCGGGCGTCGTCGTGCATCTTGGCGACGACGTGCGCCGACTCGACCTTGCGCATGGCCTCGTACGACTGGCTCAGGATCTCGGCGCCCGACAGGTCGGCGAGCACGCCGGTGCTCTTGTCCTTGCCCTTGGCCGTCGGCGACGGCGTGGCCCCGCCCGGGGCCTGCTCGGCGGCGCGGGCCGCCCTGCCGATGTCGGCGGCCTTGCCCCCGCCCCCCGGCAGGCAGCCCGTCGTCAGCCCGAAAAGGGCCGTCGTGGCCAGTACCGACGCACCGATGGTCCGGCTCCGCATGTGGATTCCCCCCTGGAACAACAACTCGACTGCCGAGGGTAGTCGCCGCCGGTCAGGGGGCCTCGACGATTTCCGCCCCGGCGGCGCGGCCCGCGGCGGCCGGAGGTGTGCGGCGACCCTGCAACGGTTGCGCGCATCCCCTCACTGGCGGCCGGAAACGCTGTATACGCTCAGACCCGAAACTTCGTCGACACGGTCCGTCAGGAGCAGCGATGCACGGCCCCGGCCTCCCGCCGCAGCAAGGCCCCCAGCCCAGTACCGGGGGAATCGTGGCACTGCGCGTGCTGTTCGCCCTGCTGCCCGTCCTGAGCTGCGGCTTCCTGGCCTGGGGCACGATGCTGCGGCTCGCGGTCGTCACCCGCAAGCCCCGGGACTGGTGGCTGCTGGCCGTCAACTGCGCGCTCAGCGTCGCCTGGATCGCGCTGATCGGCGCCGACCCGACGCCCAACACCGACGGCTGGCAGGGCAATACCGGAGCCTTCGGCATCATCATCACCGGCTTCCTGACCTGCGTGTACTTCCTCGTCGCCGACATCCGCCACTACGGATCCCGGGCGGCGGCCGTCCCGACCGCCCCCTGGTACCCGGCGCAGCCCGCGCCGTACGTTCCGCCGCAGCAGCAGGCCCGCCCGGCGTACGGATACCCGCCGGCCCAGCAGCACACCCCGACCCCGACGCCGACCCCGGCCCCCGCACCGGCTCCCGGGCCGGCCACCCCGCCGCGGATCGGACAGGTGCGCGCCGAGCTCGACGAGCTGAGCGAACTGCTGCGCAAGCAGACGCCGCACCCGCACCCGAACCCGCAGGCGAACCCGAACACGCCCGGCAACGAGGGTGAGGGCCCGGCCCGGTGACGGACGACGACCGGATCATCGGCGAGCGCTACCAGCTCGCCTCGATCCTCGGACAGGGCGGCATGGGCCAGGTCTGGACGGCGTACGACCAGCGGCTGGACCGCCGCGTCGCCGTCAAGCTGCTGCGCCCCGACAAGGTGGCCGGCCCCGGCTCCGTCGCCGACGAGCTGCGCCGCCGCTTCGTGCGCGAATGCCGGGTCACGGCCCAGGTGGACCACCCGGGCCTGGTCACCGTCCACGACGCGGGCAGTGACGGCGACGAGCTGTTCCTCGTCATGGGCTACGTCGAGGGCACCGACCTCGCCGACCACCTCGCCCAGCACGACCCGTACCCCTGGCCGTGGGCGGTCGCCGTGGTCGCGCAGCTGTGCGGCGTGCTGTCGGCCGTGCACGCGGTGCCGATCGTGCACCGCGACCTGAAGCCGCGCAACGTGATGATCCGCCCGGACGGCACCGTGCTGGTCCTCGACCTCGGTGTCGCCTCGGTGATGGACACCGACACCACCCGCCTCACCAGCACCGGCACCCCGATCGGCAGCCCGGCGTACATGGCGCCCGAGCAGGCGATGGGCGGCGCGGTGGGCCCCCACACCGACCTCTACGCGCTCGGCGTGCTGCTGTACGAACTCCTCAGCGGCAACGTCCCGTTCGCCGGGTCCACCGCACTCGGCGTACTGCACCGCCACCTGTACGAGCCGCCGGTCCCGGTCCGCAGGATGCGCCCCGAGATCCCGCACCAGCTCGAGGCGGTCCTGCTCCACCTGCTCGCGAAGGACCCGCAGGACCGGCCCGCCTCCGCACAGCACGTGTACGAGGCCCTCGCGTCGCTGCTGCCCAAGGAGGGCACGCCGGCGGGCACGCTCGACCCGACCCGCCCCTTCCTGCGCCCCCACGCCCCCTGGCCGGACCGCGCCTCCACCATCCCGCCGCAGCCGACCGTCCCGCCGACGCCGCCCCGCAAGCCGGACATCCCGGCCGCGGTGGACGAGGCCCGCAGCCTCCTGGACGAGGGCCGCCTCACCCAGGCCGTGGACATCCTCGGCGGGATCCTCCCGGCCGCGGAGGCCGAGCACGGCGAGCACTCACCGGTGGTCCGCTCGCTGCGCAAGCAGTACGCCGCCACGCTGATGGACGACGGCCAGTACCGCCGAGCCCTGCCCGAACTGCGCCGCCTCGCCGACGAGTTCCCGGCCGGCGACCCGCAGTCCCTGCGGTTCCGCTACGACGCGGCCCAGTGCCTGGAGCAGCTCGGCGCCCCCGGGGCCGCCCTGGCCGAATACCGCTCCCTGCTCCCGCTGTTCGAGAACCACTACGCCAACCCGGACCCCGGCCTCCCGTTGGAGGTCCGCCGCCGGATAGCCCAGCTGCTGCTCTCCATGGGCGACCGCCCCGCGGCCCACGACACCCTGGCCCGCCTCCTGTTCGACGCGGAGCGCGTCCACGGCCCGGCGCACCCCTTCTCGACCGAGGTCCGCCGCACCCTGCACTGGCTCAGCCAGGTCCGCTGACGCCCGCGGCCCGGGCCCCGGTCGCGGCGAGCTCCGCGGAGGCGTCGGCCTCCCGGGTGCCCGGCACGTCCGGTCGGCCGCTCCGGGGCCTGCGGCGCCGCTGCGCCGCGAGGAACGCGCCCAGCAGCAGGAGGGCCGTTCCCGCGACGGCCGTGCCCGGGAGGAGCCCCGGGGGGCGGAACGAGCAGCTGATCGTGGTGGTGCCCGGGGTCACCGGGACGGAGACCAGGCCCAGGTACGGCGTCGCCGGGCGGTCGTTGCAGGTCCAGCCCGCGATCGCCGGGGACGAGAGGACCGCCGTGCCCGTGGTGCCCGCCGGGACGGTGGCGCGCACGGTCGACGAGCCGACCCGCAGGGACGTCGGCGCCGTCGCGCGGAGCGCGGCCACCGCCGGGTCCAGGCGGGCGCGGTCCAGGCAGGACAGGGCCCAGCGCGGGGGCGCGGCAGCGTCGAAGACCAGCGCCGAAGAGGCCCCCCGGGAGGCGCCCAGCGGCTGGAGGGCCGCCCGGTTGCGGGGGGAGTTGCCGTTCAGCCGGAAGGCGGGGCCGTCCGCGAGGCGGGCCGTCGCGTTGTACTCCGGGGCCCACAGGTAGGCCTCCGTGCCCGCGCGGCACACCCCGGGGGAGACGGGGTCCTCGTACACCCGGGCGCCCAGCAGGAGTTCCTGGTCGGCGAAGGGCGGCCCGTCGCCGTCGGCGTACGACGGCGTGGGCCCCGGCGGACGGATCGTGATCAGAGGGGGCACCTGGGCGCGGCCGATCGTGCCGTCCGGCCGCAGGCGGGCGCCGACGGCGAAGACGGCGTCCGTCACCGGGTTGTCGATGCTCTGCACGTTGCGCCCGCGCGAGGTCCAGCCCGCCCCGAGGGCCACCATCGTCCGCGTGAACACGTCGGGGGTGTGGCTGCTGTAGTACGCGCCGCCCTCCCCGCCCAGCAGCAGCGGATCGTTGCCCGACAGCGCCGGCCGGCTCGGGTCCGTGCGGTACGCCGGCCAGCCCTCGGCGCCGGCCAGGGCCTCGGCGCGCGCCGTGTGGGCCGCCCCCCACGAGGGGTAGTCGTCCAGGCCGCCCAACTTGCCCTTGTGCCCGAACGCCGTCGTCGCGGCGGCCTGGCCGACCAGCACCAGCGCCAGCACCCCGGCCGCCGGGAGGACCAGCCTGCGGTGGCGCAGGCACCACCAGGCCGCCGCCGCGAGCGCGAGCCCGCCGCAGAACAGGGCGAACCCCCACGTCGTCGCCAGCGTGCTGCCGCTCGCCGCCACGGCCGCCGCGGCCAGCACCGCCGCCCCGCCCGCCAGCGCCCGCGGCCCGGGCAGCCCGGCCGTCGCGAGCCCGGTCCACGCGGCGATCACGGCCACCCCGGCCAGCACGAACGTCTGCCGGTACGGGCTTCCGTTCGGGGTCGCGAACACGTGCCAGGCCAGGTGCGTCGGCGTCCACTGGAAGGAGAGCAGGACGGCCGCCGTCAGCCCCGCCCACCCCAGGCGGGTGGCCGGCGGCACCGCCCGGTGGAACGGCAGGGCCGCCACCAGCAGCAGCGTGCCCGTACCCACGAAGAGCGCCGGCGAGGAGAAGGAGTACGTGGCGGGCAGGACCCGCGCGAACACGTCCGGCCAGGACACCGGCGCGAACTGCCGCGTCCACCCCGGGTACGCCTGCTTCGAGCTCAGGAAGAGGGGGACCAGCACCGGGGCGGAGACCGCGATGCCCAGCAGGGTCGTCCCCGCCCCGCGGACGAGCACCCGCAGCCGCTCCCGTACCCCCTGGCGCGTCAGCACCACCCGCAACAGGAGCACCAGCGCCGCGCCCAGCGTCGCCATGTAGGCCGTGTAGAAGTTCGCCGTCCAGCACACCGCCACCACGAGGACGGCGACCGCCGGCCGGCGCCCCCGCAGCGCCCATTCACCCGTCAGACACAGGAGCGGGAACGCGATCAGCCCGTCCAGCCACATCGGGTTGTACGAGGCCTCGATCACCGACCAGCCGCACAGCGCGTACGAGGCCGCCAGCAGCCCCGCCGCCCACCAGGGCCCGCGGCGCAGCGTACGCAGCAGCCAGGCCATCGCCGCCGCGGCGGCGGCCATCTTCAGCACGGTGACCACGTACACGGCGAGGTCGATGTCCTCGCGCGGGAACAGGCCGACGAGCACCGCGAACGGGCTCGAGAGGTAGGTGCCGAAATCGGGCAGGAAGCTCGTGCCGTAGCCGGACTGCCAGTTGAGCAGCAGCCCGCCCTGCGCCCGCCCGTGCAGGAGGTCCCACAGGTGGGCGTGGAAGGGGACGAACTGGTTCCCGAGGTCGTTGATGCTGCGGTGGCGGTGCCCGTACGGGAACACGCGGGCGGCCGCGTCCCCGGCGCACACGGCCACCACCGTGATCAGGGCGGCGAGGGCCGAGCCGTGCAGGCTCCGGCGGCGCGGCGAGCGGTGCGGTGTCGACATGGTGGGCCGACTTTGGCAGCGCCGGTGGACCAAAGGGTGGCCGGGGGGTGGCGGTGACATCAACAGACGCGTACCCCAACACCCCGGGAATCGTTGGTCGAAGCGGTGGCTCGGAACCGCTTGACTGCATACCATCGATCACCGCACGGCCCTTGTGCACCGACGCACAATCTCCCGGCCCTGGAGGCTCCTTTGCACCGTCGCACAGCGCTCTCCGTCTCCGCCGCCCTGCTCGCGGCGGCCCCCCTGCTGTCCGCCTGCTCGGGTCAGGCCCGCCCCGGCACCGCGGCCGTCGTCGGCGGCGAACGGATCACCACCTCCGCGCTCCAGGCCCAGGTGGGCGACGTCCGCGCGGCGCAGAACGAGTCCGGGCCGACCGCCGCGCAGCTCATCCAGGCCTCGCCCGGCCTGGAGCGCGTCAAGCTCAACAAGATGATCCAGACCGTCGTCCTGGAACGCGCCGCGAAGGAGGCGGGCGTGAGCGTCGGCGAGAAGGAGGTCCAGGACTTCCGCACGGCCCAGCTGGAGAAGGCCGGCGGCAGCGAGAAGCTGGCCGCGGCCGCCCTCGAGCAGGCCCAGCTGGCGCCCGGCCAGCTCGATGCCGACGCCCGCTTCAAGCTGCTGCGCGACAAGCTCTTCGACCACTACGGCAGCCAGGACAAGGCCGTCGAGAAGCTCGCTTCCGCCGCGAAGGCGCTGCACATCGAGGTGAACCCGCGCTACGGCGTCTGGGACGCGCAGCAGATCGTGCTCGGCGACCAGGACACCCCCTGGATCGTCCAGCGGACCCGGCCCGAGCAGGCCCCCGCCGGAGCCTGAGCCGCCTGGGGGCACCCCCGGCCGGAGGCTGGGGGAGGAGGTAGGTTCGGAGGGTGAACGACCACGCCGCCGAACCCGCCCCCGCCGTGCCCGCCGCCGGTCCTGCCGCTGCCGGCGACACCGCCGCCGGCCGGATCGTCCTGCTGACCGCCAGCCACCGGGTCGCCCCCGGCCTGCTGTCCTGGCCCGCCTGGCAGAGCCTGCACGCCGCGGACCGGGTGCTGTGCGCCGACCCGGGCCACCCGCAGCTGCCGTACCTGCGCGAGGCGGGCGTCGACGTCGCGCACGAGACCCCGGACGCGCACGCGCTGGTCGAGGCCTGCGCCGGCGGCCGCACGATCGTGGTGATCCCGGGCGGCGAGGGCGACCAGCGGCTCACCGACGGACTGGCCCGGCTCGCCGGCTCCGGCCGCGTCGACATGCCCGACCTCGAGCTGCTGCCCGGCTCCTACGATCTGCCCGGCGCCCGCCTGCTCGACCTCGTCCAGGTGATGGACCGGGTCCGCCGGGAATGCCCCTGGACCTCGCGCCAGACCCACGAGGGACTGGTCAAGTACGCCACGGAGGAGGCGTACGAGCTGGTCGAGGCCATCGAGGACGGGGACCGCGAGGCGCTGCGCGAGGAGCTCGGCGACGTACTCCTCCAGGTCGTCTTCCACGCGCGCATCGCCGAGGAAGGCCGTCCCGGCGACGGCGCAGAGCCGTTCTCCATCGACGACGTGGCCGGCAGCCTCGTCGAGAAGCTGATCCACCGGCACCCGCACGTCTTCGGGGACGCGGACGCGCAGACCCCGGAGGACGTCAGCGCGCACTGGCAGCGCACCAAGGCGGTCGAGAAGCAGCGGGAGTCGGTCACCGACGGGATCCCGCTGGCCCAGCCCGGTCTCGCGCTCGCGGCCAAGCTCGCCGGCCGGGTCCGCACGGGCGGCGTGCCCGTGGAGCTGCCCCGCGGCGAGGGCATCGGGTACGAACTGCTGGAACTGGCGGCGCGCGCCGAGGCGGCGGGCGTCGACCCCGAGACCGCGCTGCGCGCCGCGGCCCGCGTCTACCGGGACGCGATCCGCGCCGCCGAGGGCGTCGGCGAGTAGCGCATGCCTAGCGGGGCGCGCGCCCCGACGGGTTGTGCCAGTGCGGTGCGGGGCGGCCCAGGAACCACTCCCCGAAGCCCAGGGGACGGCCGTTCGGGCCGTGGCCCGTGCCGGCGGCGGGTACGGAGTCGTGGAAGATCCGCCCGGGGAGGGCGCCGAGCTCCCGGAGCACGTACGCGGTCTCGTCGATGAACGGCGGCGGGCCGCTGAGGTAGACGTCCTGGTCGGGCCAGAGCGCCCGGTGGCCGAGCGCGGTCGCGAGCCGCCCGGTGGCCTGGTTGCGGTGCTGCCCGGGGGCGGGCGTGATGTAGGTGACGCCGAGCCAGCCGAAGGCGGCGGCGTACTCGTCGATCAGCGGCCGGTCGTAGAGGTGGGCGGCGTCCCGGGCGACGACGAAGAGCCGTACGTCCTGATCGGGGGGCTGCCCGGCGAGCTCCTCGAGCATGGCCCGGATCGGGGCCCAGCCGGTGCCCGCCGCGATGAGGCTGACCGGCCGGTCGGCGCGGCGGAAGGTCAGCTGCCCGCCGGCCGCGCCGAGCCGCAGCATCTCGCCGGGCCGGGCCTCGCGGACCAGGGCGGTACTGAGCCGGCCCTGCTCGATGCGGCTGACGTGCAGGTCGAGGGTGTCGTCCGGGCGCGGGGCGTTCCCCAGGGAGTACGTGCGCCAGATCCTCGGGACCCGCTCGCTGCTCACGCTCACGTACTGGCCGGGGAGATAGGGGAAGGGGGCGTGCGGGCGCAGGGTCAGCACCGCCATGTCCTGCCCGTACTGGAGGTGGCGCACGATCTCGGCGTCCCACCACGGCGGGTCCTCGCTCGAAGCGGCTCCTTCCATCATGGCGTCGGCGACCACCTGGTACGCCTCGGACCAGGCCTTCTCCACGCCCGGGGTCCAGGCCTCGCCGGAGGTCCGGGCGAGCGCGGCGAGCAGGCTGGAGCCGACGGCCGCGTAGTGCTCGGGCCTGGCGAGGAACTTGCGGTGGTCGCGGCCGAGGTCGTGGAGATAGGGGAGGAGGCCCTCGTCGTCCATGTGGGCGACCACGTGGGTCAGTGCGGCGAAGAGCCGGTCGCGCTGGCGTTCCATGTCTTCGGAGGAGGCCGGGAAGAGCTCACGGATCCCGGGGTTGTGCCAGAAGAGGTGGGAGTAGAAGTACTTGACCGCGTGCTCGGCCCTTCTCTCCACCACCGCGAAACTGCTCTTCAAGATCCTCGCATCCACAGAACCGAAAGTAGGAGGACCGGGGAACGCGAGGTCAAGCGATGGCGGATCTACGGACAGCCGCGGCGAACGACCCATATGGGATGGCGGCCTGCCCGCGGGATACGGTCAGCGGGTGCACGAGCCGACCTCCGCAGCCCCCGCAGACAGCACTCCTCCCCAGGGCCCGACCCTGTTCGACTGGGAGTTCGCGACCGATCCGTACCCGGCGTACGCCTGGCTGCGGGAGCACTCCCCGGTGCACCGCACCAAGCTCCCCAGCGGGGTCGAGGCCTGGCTGGTCACCCGGTACGCCGACGCCCGCCAGGCCCTCGCCGACCAGCGGCTCAGCAAGAACCCGGCGCACCACGCGGAGCCGGCGCACGCCAAGGGCAAGACCGGGATCCCGGGGGAGCGCAAGGCGGAGCTGATGACGCATCTGCTCAACATCGACCCGCCGGACCACACCCGGCTGCGGCGGCTGGTGTCGAAGGCGTTCACCCCGCGCAGGGTGGCCGAGTTCACCCCGCGGGTGCAGGAGCTGACCGACCACCTCATCGACCAGTTCGTGAGCAAGGGGGAGGCGGACCTCATCCACGAGTTCGCCTTCCCGCTCCCCATCTACGCCATCTGCGAGATGCTCGGCGTACCGCGCGAGGACCAGGACGACTTCCGCGACTGGGCCGGGATGATGATCCGGCACGGCGGCGGCCCGCGCGGCGGGGTCGCCCGCTCCGTGAAGCAGATGCGGACCTATCTCGGTGAACTCATCCACCGCAAAAGGGATGATCTGGGCAATGACCTCATCTCCGACCTGATCCGCGCGAGCGACCACGGGGACCACCTGACGGAGGCCGAGGCCACGGCGATGGCCTTCATCCTCCTGTTCGCGGGTTTCGAAACCACGGTCAATTTGATCGGAAACGGGGTACATGCCCTGTTCATGAACCCCGATCAGCGCACCCGCCTCCAGGACTCGCTCGCCGCCGGCGAGAGCGGCCTGCTGGAGACCGGCATCGAGGAGCTGCTCCGCTACGACGGCCCCGTGGAGCTGGCCACCTGGCGCTTCGCCACCGAGCCGCTGACCCTCGGGGGCCAGGACATCGCGGCCGGCGATCCGGTGCTCGTCGTCCTCGCCGCGGCCGACCGGGATCCCGAGCGGTTCGCCGATCCGGACACCCTCGACCTCTCCCGCACCGACAACCAGCACCTCGGATACGGGCACGGCATCCACTACTGCCTGGGTGCTCCGCTCGCACGACTTGAGGGGCAGACGGCGCTTGCGACTTTGCTGACGCGTCTGCCGGATCTGGAACTCGCTCTTCCGCCCAACGAGCTTCGCTGGCGCGGGGGTCTGATCATGCGTGGCCTGCGCACTCTTCCCGTCCGGTTCACACCCCGAAACACCTGAACGTCCCCTGACCGGAAGTCAGCGCACGCCAAGAGTTGTGACTTGCATGCCAAGAAGGCTAGGTTCTGCCGTTACCCAGCCGTTATGCGAAAGGTGCAGCTCATGCGTTCCGGGAACGGCCGCCACAGACGCCCCCGCCAGGTACCCGCGATAGTCGTCACCGCCGGAGTCACCGGTTCCGCGTTGGCCCTGCCACTTCTCGCTGCCACCGGCGCGAGCGCGGCGGACACCTCCACGTGGGACAAGGTCGCCGAGTGCGAGAGCGGCGGCTCCTGGAGCGCCAACTCCGGCAGCGGGTCCTACGGCGGACTTTCGTTCACGCAGGAGCAGTGGAACTCCTCGGGCGGCCTCGACTTCGCCGAGCGCCCCGACCTCGCCAGCCGTTCGCAGCAGATCGCCGTCGCCGAGCGGGTGCTGGGCAGCCAGGGCCCCCAGGCGTGGGGGCAGTGCTCGGAGTCGGCCGGGCTGACCCAGCAGGCCCCCGCCGCGACCGTGGATCCGGGCCTGCCCGGCACGCTCGGCCCCGTCGCCCCGAGCCCCTCGCGCCCCGACCACTCGGTCCCGAAGGGCGGCTCCGGAGTGAAGGCGCTGGACTTCGGCGCCCCGACCCCGGCCCCGGACTTCACGATCCCGCCGGCGCCGCTCGCGCCGAACAGCGGACTGCCCGTCATGCCCGACCCGGACCTGCCGTCCACGTCGCCGACCGTCCCGGTGCTCCCGGGCGACCCGACCGCGAACCCGGGTACCCCCACGGCCCCGACGACGCCCACCGCGCCGACGACCCCGGGGAGCCCGACCACGCCCGGGAACCCGGCGGACCCGACCGCTCCGGTCGTCCCGGCCAACCCCGGCACCCCCGCGGCCCCGGGCACCCCGGGCGCCTCCACCGACCCGAGTGCCATCCCGGACACCTCCGGCACCGGCAAGCACCGTGGTACGCCCGCGCCGGAACTGCCTGCGGCATCTGAGGGGGCGTCGGCCCCCTCGTACACCGTCCAGGCGGGCGACAGCCTGGCCACCATCGCGTCCGCCAAGGGGCTCAAGGGCGGCTGGAACGCGCTCTACCAGGCCAACGAGCAGGTCATCGGCAATGACGCCGATCTGATCAAGCCCGGTCAGAATCTGGATCTAAGGCAGAAATAACGGCACTTCGGGCATCCGTAAAGAGCTGAATGTCCGTTATCTGCAAGTGAGACATGTGTCTCTTCCGGTCAACTGGCGTGTCCCGCCTGGAGCCTTCCGCAAACCCCGTCCTCACCTGCGCAAACGGCCCTAAAGGGAGCGCAAGTAGGGGCCGCATCTCCCCGGTGTTCCTCGTTGAACATCGGGGAGAGACGTGTCTACCTTCTGAGTCGCCCGCCACCGCGGGCTCCTTCGACCGCATCGCCGAATCCTGCCGGCGGACGGGGGGAACAGTCGTCGCGTCAAGCGCCGAAGGCAGGAGCGGGGGAACCAAGGTAGGCGCCGGGACCGGCCGTTGAGAGACGGCCGCGGAAACGGCTAGGGGTTAAGTCGTGCGCCACGTCGCACGGCCGGGCACTCATCAGCCCGAACCCGACAGCTCACCTCGTAGGCGTCGGTGAGGAGAACTCCATGCTGCTTTCCGGCAAGGGCAAGCACCGCCGCGCCACGGCCATTCAGCGGACCACCCGCATCGTCACGCTCGCCGGCGTCGCCGGTGTCGCCGTCGCCGCCCCGCTGATGGCGGCCGGCTCGGCCTCCGCCGCCACCTCCGGTGAGTGGGACCGCGTCGCGCAGTGCGAGTCCGGCGGCAACTGGTCCATCAACACGGGCAACGGCTACTACGGCGGCCTGCAGTTCTCGTCCTCCACCTGGGCCGCGTACGGCGGCAAGGCCTACGCCGCGCAGGCCAACCAGGCCTCCAAGTCGCAGCAGATAGCCATCGCCGAGAAGGTCCTCAAGGGCCAGGGCAAGGGCGCGTGGCCGTCCTGCGGCGTCGGCCTCTCCAACTCCTCCTACACCGGCGGTGGTACGACCGACACCCCGAAGAAGACGGAGCAGAAGACCGAGACCAAGAAGACCCAGCCGAAGAAGACCGAGCCGAAGAAGGAGACGAAGCGCTCCGAGGCTCCGACGACCCGCTCCGAGCGCTCCGAGGCCCTGGCCCCGAAGACCGGCAACGGCTCGTACGAGGTCAAGCCCGGCGACACCCTGGGCACCATCGCCGAGGCCAACGGCGTCAAGGGCGGCTGGGAGAAGCTCTTCGAGCTCAACAAGGACATCGTCTCGGACGCCGACCTGATCTTCCCGGGTCAGAAGCTGAAGCTCAGCTGAACCCTGCCGCAACAACTGCGGCAGCGAGCACAACACGCAGCATCCCCACCGCCCGGCGCGTCTTCCCCCCACGCGCCGGGCGGCGGCGTTTGTCCGGCCCGAGCCCCTCCTGTTCCCCTCCCCCGTCCCGCCACGGACCCGGCCGGGACGCCGGCAGTCGAGAGTCCTATGTACCGGAAGGCGGGTATTCGGGCCCTTTTTCGTCCCAGGAGGCGGGCGGTCGGCTGGCCGAGTGCCCGGAGCCGGTTAGGCTCTAGTCGGCGGGGCCATCCCACGGCCTGACATGCCACCGCACACCCAGCGTCACATCCCAGAAGGAGATGCTCGTGCCGTCCATCGACGTCGTCGTAGCCCGGGAAATCCTGGACTCCCGAGGCAACCCCACGGTCGAGGTCGAGGTGGGCCTCGACGATGGCAGCACCGGCCGTGCTGCAGTTCCGTCCGGCGCCTCCACCGGTGCCTTCGAGGCCATTGAGCTCCGTGACGGTGACCCCAACCGTTACATGGGCAAGGGTGTCGAGAAGGCCGTCCTCGCGGTCATCGAGCAGATCGGCCCGGAGCTCGTCGGCTACGACGCCACCGAGCAGCGCCTGATCGACCAGGCCATGTTCGACCTGGACGCCACCGACAACAAGGGCTCGCTCGGCGCCAACGCCATCCTCGGCGTGTCCCTCGCCGTCGCGCACGCCGCGTCCGAGGCCTCGGACCTCCCGCTCTTCCGCTACCTCGGCGGCCCGAACGCGCACCTGCTGCCCGTTCCGATGATGAACATCCTCAACGGTGGGTCGCACGCCGACTCCAACGTGGACATCCAGGAGTTCATGATCGCCCCGATCGGCGCGGAGTCCTTCTCCGAGGCGCTGCGCTGGGGTGCCGAGGTGTACCACACCCTCAAGAAGGTCCTGCACACCAAGGGCCTGTCCACCGGCCTGGGCGACGAGGGCGGCTTCGCCCCGAACCTGGAGTCCAACCGCGCCGCGCTCGACCTCATCGTCGAGGCCATCAAGCAGGCCGGCTACGTCCCCGGCAAGGACATCGCGCTCGCGCTCGACGTCGCCGCGTCCGAGTTCTACAAGGACGGCAAGTACGAGTTCGAGGGCCAGTCCCGCTCGGCCGCCGAGATGACCGAGTACTACGAGGAGCTCGTCTCCGCGTACCCGATGGTCTCCATCGAGGACCCGCTGTACGAAGACGACTGGGCCGGCTGGAAGACCCTCACCGACAAGCTGGGCACCAAGGTCCAGATCGTCGGCGACGACCTCTTCGTCACCAACCCGGAGCGCCTGGCCCGCGGTATCGAGGAGGGCTCCGCGAACGCCCTGCTCGTCAAGGTGAACCAGATCGGTTCGCTGACCGAGACCCTCGACGCCGTCGAGATGGCCCAGCGCAACGGCTTCAAGTGCATGATGTCGCACCGCTCCGGTGAGACGGAGGACGTCACCATCGCCGACCTCGCCGTCGCCGTGAACTGCGGTCAGATCAAGACCGGCGCCCCGGCCCGCTCGGACCGCGTCGCCAAGTACAACCAGCTGCTGCGCATCGAGGAGATCCTCGACGACGCCGCGGTGTACGCGGGCCGCTCCGCCTTCCCGCGCTTCAAGGGCTAAGGGTTAACCACGCTCTTGCTTCCGTACGTCCCCGCACTCGGTCCCGTACCGTGTGCGGGGACGTATTGCGTAGTGCGTACCGCGTACAAGGGGAGGCGGGATCAATGGCCGGGAACCGGGATCGGTTCTCCACCTTCTCCACCGCGACCAGGCTCAAGCAGCTCGGCGAGCGGACCGCCGCCCACGTCTACCGCTCGCAGACGCGCCGTCAGGTCCGCCGCAGCCGGCTCACCGGCCGGGCCGCGCTCCTGGTGCTCGTCCTCTGTACGCTGGTCGTCGCCCTCGCGTATCCGATGCGCCAGTACGTCTCCCAGCGCTCGGAGATCGCGAAGCAGCAGCGGGCCGCCGAGGCCGCGAGCCGGCGCCTCGAGCGCCTGCGCGACGAGAAGGCCCGCTGGCAGGACAACGCGTACGCGGAGCAGCAGGCGCGCAAGCACCTGCACTTCGTCCGCCCGGGCGAGATCAGCTACATCATGACCGACCCCGGGGCCGGGGCCGCCGAGCGGCACCGCACCGGAACGGCCGGATCCGACCGGCCCTGGTACTCGAACGTCTGGGACGGCGTCGACAAGGCCGACCGCCCCGGCGAGTGACCGGCAACGGCACTCCGAGTACCGCACCCCGAGCACCGCACCCACCCACGAGAACGAAGAGACTTCCTCCAGGCATGCAGACGCCCCCGCCCCAGACCGACCGGACCGAGCCGACCGACGCGGACATCGAGGCGTTCGAGCAGCAGCTCGGCCGCCCGCCGCGCGGGCTGCGCGCCATCGCCCACCGCTGCCCCTGCGGCCAGCCGGACGTGGTGGAGACCGCCCCGCGCCTCCCCGACGGCACGCCCTTCCCGACGACGTACTACCTCACCTGCCCGCGCGCGGCCTCCGCGATCGGCACCCTCGAGGCGAACGGCGTGATGAAGGAGATGCAGGCCCGGCTCGCCGAGGACCCCGAACTGGCCGCCGCCTACCAGGCCGCGCACGAGGACTACATCCGTCGCCGCGACGCCATCGAGGTGCTCCAGGGCTTCCCGAGCGCCGGCGGGATGCCGGACCGGGTGAAGTGCCTGCACGTGCTGGTCGGCCACTCGCTCGCCGCCGGCCCCGGGGTGAACCCGTTCGGCGACGAGGCGCTGGCGATGCTGCCGGAGTGGTGGGCCAAGGGCGCCTGCGTCACGCCGTGCGCGGAGAAGGCGCAGACGAAGGAGTCCGACGCGTGACCCGGGTCGCCGGCATCGACTGCGGTACCAACTCCATCCGCCTGCTCGTCGCGGACTGCGACCCCACGACCGGCGAGCTGGTCGAGCTGGACCGGCGGATGACGATCGTCCGCCTCGGCCAGGGCGTGGACAAAACGGGCCGGCTGGCCCCGGAGGCGCTGGAGCGCACCTTCGCGGCCTGCCGCGAGTACGCGGCGGTCATCAAGGAGCTGGGTGCGCAGCGGCTGCGCTTCGTGGCGACCTCGGCCTCGCGCGACGCCGAGAACCGGGACGAGTTCGTCCAGGGGGTCCTCGGCATCCTGGGCGTCGAGCCCGAGGTGATCTCCGGTGACCAGGAGGCGGAGTTCTCCTTCATCGGCGCCACCAAGGAGCTGACGGGCACCACCCACATGGAGAAGCCGTTCCTGGTGGTGGACATCGGCGGCGGCTCGACCGAGTTCGTGGTCGGCGAGGAGCACGTACGGGCGGCCCTCTCGGTCGACGTGGGCTGCGTCCGCATGACCGAGCGCCACCTGGTGGTGGACGGCGCGGTCACCGACCCGCCGACCGCGCAGCAGATCGCCGCCATACGGGCCGACATCGAGGCGGCGCTGGACCGCGTCGAGCAGACGGTCCCGCTCTCCGAGGCGCGCACGCTGGTGGGCCTGGCCGGATCGGTGACCACGGTCGCCGGGATCGCCCTCGGGCTGGCGGAGTACATCTCCTCGGCGATCCACCACGCGCGCGTCCCGTACGAGACGGTCCGGGAGATCAGCGGGCGGATGCTGACCGCCACGCACGCCGAACGCGCGGCGATCCCGGTCCTGCACCCGGGCCGGGTGGACGTCATCGGAGCGGGCACCCTCGTGCTGCTCGCGATCATGGAGCGCATCGGTGCTTCGGAAGTCGTGGTCTCGGAGCACGACATCCTCGACGGAATCGCCTGGTCCATCGCCTGACGGGTGATGGCAGCCCGTGGACGGCAGATCGGGCCGGCCGGAGCAGTTCGGTTCCGGTCGGCCCGATCATGCTTCGCGTCAGAGGGTCTTGTAGACGTCGCGGCGGTCGCCGACCTTGACGACGAGGATGACGAGCTCGCCGTCAAGGACTTGGTAAGCGACCCGGTAGCTGCCGACCCGGAGTCGGTAGAGGCCGGACGGGCCGGTCAGCTTCTTGATGTCGGAGTCCTCGCGGTAGGGGTCGTCTCCGAGCGCGGTCAGCGCGGTGAGGATGCGCATGGCCGCCGGCCGCTCGATCGCCCGCAGCTGCCGCTGCGCCGCGGTGGTGAAGCGGAAGGCGTACTTCACGCCGCGTCGTCGCTTCGTTCGGTGAACAGGTCGGCGAGCAGCTCCGCCATCGTCACCGTCGGGCCCTCTTCGGCCAGAACCGCCTCGGCCTCGCGGGCGAGCAGTTCGTCGGCCGCATCTTCCAGTGCGTTGAAGTCGGCGATGGGAACGAGGGCGGCCACGGGGGCACCGTTGCGCGTGATGATCGTCGGGGAGCCCTGCTCGGCATGGTTGATGTGGTCGGCGAGGTGGGCCCGGGCTTCACGCACGGTTACCGTGTTCTCACTCATGGCCGTAGTGTACGCCTGGGTGTGTACGCGCGCTTCCCGTGGCCGCAACACGGGTGCGGGTTCAGGGGGATGGCGGGCGCAATCGCCTGGTCCATCGCCTGACGGGTGGGTCGCGGGGGGCTTGTGCGGGGCTTGTGCGAGGGTCGCGGGAGGCCTGCCGGGGACCTCTGGGGGCCTTTACGGGGGCCTTAGGTCCCACCCTCCGCAGAAAGTTCGTGAAGTTCTTCACAAGGAAAAGGGGCCTGATGGGCCGCGGGAAGGTCTCTTTGGGGGGCTCCCGGGGCTCGCAGGCCTCTTTTTCGTGTGCGTTCGTGCGTTTCGAGGGCGCGGTCCGGCCTCGTCGGTAGGTATCCACCAACCCGGTGGTCTACTCCGCTTATGGGCTTGGAGGCCAGTTCAGGACGGGTGAACAACGACTCCCGTTACACCCTGGTTCCCGTTCGGCGCCATGACCTCCGTCACGTGGGCCGCGCAGTGTAACAGAGGCCTTCCGGCACCTTGTGAAGGGGCTCACGAGCAACACCCCTTTGGGTGCTGGATACTCGTTCCATGAGCACCACGGAGCGTCCCAGGATCCTCGTTGTAGGAGGTGGGTACGTAGGCCTGTACGCGGCCAAGCGGATCATGAAGAAGATGCGCTATGGCGAGGCGACCGTCACGGTCGTCGACCCGCGGTCGTACATGACCTACCAGCCCTTCCTCCCCGAAGTGGCCGCAGGCAGCATCTCGCCTCGGCACGTCGTCGTCCCGCTGCGACGCGTGCTGCCCAAGGCAGAGGTTCTCACCGGCCGGGTCACCAGCATCGACCAGGACCGCAAGGTCGCCGTCGTCACGCCGCTCGTCGGCGAGGCGTACGAGCTGCCCTTCGACTACCTGGTGATCGCGCTCGGCGCCGTCTCCCGCACCTTCCCGATCCCCGGCCTCGCCGAACAGGGCATCGGTATGAAGGGCGTCGAAGAGGGCATCGGCCTGCGCAACCACGTCCTCGAGCAGCTCGACAAGGCCGAGTCCACGACGGACGAGAACGTCCGCCGCAAGGCCCTCACCTTCGTCTTCGTCGGCGGCGGCTTCGCCGGTGCGGAGACCATCGGTGAGGTCGAGGACATGGCCCGCGACGCCGCGAAGTACTACTCCACGATCAAGCGCGAGGACATGCGCTTCATCCTGGTCGACGCGGCCGACAAGATCCTTCCCGAGGTCGGGCCCAAGCTCGGCACCTGGGGCAAGGAGCACCTCGAGTCCCGCGGCATCGAGATCTACCTCAGCACCTCCATGGACTCCTGCGTGGACGGCCACGTGGTGCTGAAGAACGGCCTCGAGGTCGACTCCAACACCATCGTGTGGACCGCCGGCGTCAAGCCGAACCCGGTGCTGGCCCGCTACGGCCTGCCGCTGGGCCCCCGCGGCCACGTGGACGCCCAGCCGACCCTCCAGGTCACGGGCACGGACTACATCTGGACCGCCGGCGACAACGCCCAGGTTCCGGACATCGCCTCCCGCAAGGCCGGTGTCGAGAACGCCTGGTGCCCGCCGAACGCCCAGCACGCGCTGCGTCAGGCCAAGGTCCTCGGCGACAACGTCATCTCGGGCATGCGGGGCTTCCCGCAGGCCGAGTACTCGCACTCCAACAAGGGTGCGGTGGCAGGCCTCGGCCTCCACAAGGGCGTCGCGATGATCGTCATGGGCAAGACGAAGATCAAGCTCAAGGGCCGGCTGGCCTGGTACATGCACCGTGGCTACCACGGCATGGCCATGCCGACCTGGAACCGCAAGATCCGCGTCTTCGCCGACTGGACCCTCGCCATGTTCCTCAAGCGCGAGGTCGTCTCCCTCGGTGCGCTCGAGACCCCGCGCGAGGAGTTCTACGAGGCCGCCAAGCCGGCGCCGGCTCCGGCCGCCGCTGCAGCCCCCGCGGCGAAGGCCAAGGCCTCCTGACCCGGGCCTGACCGGCAACTCCTCCAGCACGTCCCCGAAGGGGCTGCCCGCCATCCGTGGTGCGGGCGGCCCCTTCGGGCGTTTCCGGCGGCCCCTCCGGCCGGCCCCTCCGGCGGTTCCTCCGGCGGTGCCCCGATGGAGCGGTGTCCGATTGACGGGCCCCGGAAATGGGTAGGCCGATCGGTCGGATCGTTCTGGAGGTGCCTACGATGACCGACGCCGCGCCGCGGCTGGCCACTCTTGCCGAGACACTGCTGGGCGCCCCCGTGCCCGTCCGGATTCGCGCCTGGGACGGCAGCGAGGCCGGACCGCCCACCGGCCCCACCCTGGTGCTGGCCAACCGGCGCGCCCTGCGCCGCGTCCTGTGGCGACCGGGTGAACTGGGCCTGGCCCGTGCCTGGGTCGCCGGCGACATCACCGTCGAGGGCGACCTGTTCGAACTGCTGGACCGGGTGGCCGGCCTGCTCTGGGCGCGGGATCCCGCCGCCGCCCCCGAGGCCGAGCCGGCGGTCCGCCGCTCCGGGCTCGGCAAACTCGCCGCCCTGCGCCCGCACCTGCCCGACCGGGCCGCGGCGGGCGCCGCCGGGACCGCCGCGCTGCTGCGCGACCCGGCCGCCCGGTCCGCCCTGCGCGACCTCGTCGCCCTGGCCCGGCCGTGGCCGGCGCCCGCGCCGCCGCCCGAGGAGGCCCCCCGCCGCGGCGGCCCGCTGCACACCAGGAACCGCGACCGGCAGGCCATCAGCCACCACTACGACGTCGGCAACGAGTTCTACGAGCACGTCCTCGGCCCCTCGATGGTGTACTCCTGCGCCTACTGGAGCCCCGGCTCCACCCTGGAGGAGGCCCAGCGGGACAAGCTCGACCTGGTCTGCCGGAAGCTGGGCCTCGAGCCCGGTCTGCGGCTCCTCGACGTCGGCTGCGGCTGGGGCTCCATGGCCCTGCACGCGGCCCGGGAGTACGGGGTCCGCGTCACCGGCATCACCCTCTCGCGCGAGCAGGCCGTGTACGCCCGCAAGCGGGCCGCGGAGGAGGGCCTGGCCGACCGGGTCGACATCCGGATCCAGGACTACCGGGACGTCAAGGACGGCCCGTACGACGCCATTTCGTCCATCGGCATGGCCGAGCACGTCGGCGCCGACCGCTACCGCGAGTACGCCCGCACGCTGCACGCCCTGCTGGCCCCCGGCGGCCGCCTGCTGAACCACCAGATCGCGCGTCCGCCGGAGCCCGACGAAGAGGCGTACCGCGTCGACGAGTTCATCGACGCCTACGTCTTCCCCGACGGCGAGCTCTCCCCGCTGGGCACGACGGTGGGCGAGCTGGAGCGCGCCGGGTTCGAGGTCCGCGACGTGGAGGCGCTGCGCGAGCACTACGGGCTGACCCTGCGCGCCTGGGTGGCCCGGCTGGAGGAGCACTGGGAGGCCGCCGTACGGCTGACCTCGCCCGGGCGGGCCCGGGTCTGGCGGCTGTACATGGCGGCTTCGGCACTGGGCTTCGAGCACGGCAGGCTCGGCGTCAACCAGGTCCTCGCGGTGAAGTCCGCGGCGGCCGGCCGCTCGGGTCTGCCTCTGCGGCTGCGCACCTGGGGCGCGTGACCCCGTACGGCAGACCCCGTACGGCAGGTCCTCGTACGACAGGCCCGCGTACAACGGGGTAGGGCCCCGGGGCGTGTGCCCCGGGGCCCTTCCGTGTCCCTCGCCCTCGCCCTCGCGGGGGTTACTCCGTCTTGATGGCGGTCAGCATGTTCAGCCGGGCCGCGCTGCGGGCCGGCCACATGGCGGCCAGGACGCCGACCACGGCGGCCAGCAGGAGGAAGATGCCGATCCGGTCCCACGGCAGGATCAGTTCGTAGTTCGGCATGGACTTCGCCATCGTGGTGCCGACCGCCCAGGCGAGGAAGACGCCGATGGCGACGCCCAGGGTCGCTCCGAAGAGCGAGATCACCACGGCCTCCAGGCGGATCATGTTCTTGACCCGGCCCCGGTCGAGACCGATCGCCCGCAGCATGCCGATCTCCTGGGTTCGCTCGAAGACGGACATCGCCAGGGTGTTGACCACACCGAGCACCGAGATGATCAGCGCCATGCCGAGCAGGCCGTACATGACGTTCAGCATGGTGTTGATCATGCCGCCCATCTCGTTGCGCATGTCCTGCTGGGTGGCGACGTTGATGGCCGGGTTCTTGCCCAGTGCGTCGACGACCTTCTGCTGGCCGGCCTTGGACGCCCCGCCCTCGACGTTGACGTACACCTCGGCGACGGCGCTCTCCTCGCTGTGCTGGGTGAGGATCTTGTCGTCGAGGACGAACGGGGAGAGCAGGCCCTCCATGTCCTTGTAGACCGCGCCGACCTTGAGGGTGCCCTCCTGGCCGTCGTCGTACTTCACCTTCAGCGTGGAGCCGACGGCGAGGTTCTGGCTCTTCGCGGTCTTCTCGGCGACCAGGACCTCGCCCTTGCCGAGGGAGTCCACCGAGCCGCTGACGGTCTCGATGTTCAGCAGCCGGCCGATGGCGGCCGGGTTGACGCCGGAGGCGGACCGGAAGTCCTTGCCGACCATGAAGTAGCCGGCCGTCTGCGGGGAGACGGCCTTGATGCCGGGGGTCTTGGTCAGGGTCTCGGCCACCGACTTGTCGAGGTAGCCCATGCCGCCGGCCATGGAGACCTTGTAGTCGGCCTTGAGCTTCTCGGTGCTCATCCGGTCGACGACCTTGCCGACGGTGATGCCGAGCACCGACAGGGTGGTGACCAGGGTCAGGCCGATCGCCAGCGAGGCGGCGGTGACGGCGGTGCGGCGCGGGTTGCGGACGGCGTTCTGGGAGGCCAGCTTGCCGGGGATCCCGAACACCTTCTGCAGCAGCGGGCGGACGGCTCCGATGACCGGCTTGGAGAGCAGCGGCAGCAGCACGATCATGCCGATGAGCATGAAGAAGGCGCCCGCGCCGATGGACATGCGGCCGTCGTCGCCGCCCATGGACACGCCGAGTCCGACCAGGCCGATGCCGAGGACGCTGATGACGGAGCCGAGGACGTTGCGCAGGACCAGGGACTTCGCGGTGGCCGGCAGGTGGGCGCTGCCCATGGCGGCGACCGGGGCGATCCGGCCGGTGCGCCAGGCCGGCAGCACCGCGGCGATCGTCGTGACCAGGACGCCGATGACCAGGGCCGCGACGACGGTGCTCGGTGCGATCACCAGGTCGCCGCCCGGGAGCTTGGCGCCGAAGGTGCCGATCAGGGAGCGCATGGCGACGGCCAGGCCGACGCCGCTGATCAAGCCGACGACGGCGGACACGGCGCCGACGACCAGGGCCTCGGCGAGCACCGAGCGCATGACCTGACCGCGGTTGGCGCCGACGGCGCGCAGCAGGGCCAGCTCCTTGGTGCGCTGGGTGACCAGCATGGTGAAGGTGTTGTAGATCAGGAAGATGCCGACGAAGAGCGAGATGCCGGCGAAGACGAGCAGCATGGTGCCCATCTGGCCGAGGCCCTTCTCGATGTCCTTGGCCTGCTCCTTGGCGAGGGCCGCGCCCGTCTGCGCCTTGGTGTGCTTGCTGTCGACCAGTGACTTGATGTCGGCGAGCAGCTTGTCGGCGGAGGTGCCGTCCTTGGCCGCGACCGACAGCTCCATGAAGTAGCCGGGCTTGAGGTAGAGCTCCTGGGCGACCTTGGTGTCGAAGAGCACCAGGCTGCCGCCGGCCTGGACGGCGCCGTCCTCGGTGGTGAAGACACCGGCCAGGGAGTACTCCTTGACCGGGCCGTTGGTCGCGACGCGGACCTTGTCGCCGACCTTGTACTTGCCCTTGTCCGCCGTCGCCCTGTCGAGTGCGATCTCGTCGGCCTTGGCCGGGCCGGCGCCCTGGGTGAAGGTGTAGCGCGGGTCCTTGCCGTCCTTGACGGGCGTGTAGTTGGCGCCCTGGTTGGACCAGCCGGAGCCGATCAGCTTGCCGTTCTCGTCGCCGACGCCGGCGAAGCCGAAGACGCGCCCCGAGACGGAGCCGACGCCCGGGAGCGCCTTGACCTTGTCGAGGGTCTGCTGGCTGAGGCCGGGCTCGCCCTCCTTCTCGCCCGCTTCGTTGCGGCCCTGGCCGTACGAGGTGACGGAGACGGCCACTCCCTCGTAGCTCTTGGCGGACTGGCCGGAGAGGGACTTCTTGAGGGTGTCGGTGAAGACGAGGGTGCCGGAGACGAAGGCGACGCCGAGGGTGACGGCGAGCACCGTCATCAGCAGCCGGGCCTTGTGCGCAAGGACGTTGCGCAGGGCGGTACGGAACATGGTGGAGGAGTCCAGGATGTCGGGGGTCAGCGGAGGAGGACTGGCGGAGGGGCAGTCCCTCAGCTGGTGCGGCCCTTGGCGTCGAAGGCCTTCATGCGGTCGAGCACCCCGTCGGCGGTGGGGCTGAGCATCTCGTCGACGATGCGGCCGTCGGCGAGGAAGATGACGCGGTCCGCGTAGGAGGCGGCCACCGGGTCGTGGGTGACCATGACGACGGTCTGGCCGAGCTCGCGGACGGAGTTGCGCAGGAAGCCGAGGACCTCGGCGCCGGAGCGGGAGTCCAGGTTTCCGGTGGGCTCGTCACCGAAGATGATCTCGGGGCGGGAGGCCAGGGCGCGGGCCACGGCCACGCGCTGCTGCTGGCCGCCGGAGAGCTGGGTGGGGCGGTGGCCGAGCCGGTCGGAGAGGCCGACCATGCTGATCACGTTGTCCAGCCACTGCTTGTCGGGCTTGCGGCCCGCGATGTCCATCGGCAGGGTGATGTTCTCCAGCGCCGTCAGCGTCGGCAGCAGGTTGAACGCCTGGAAGATGAAGCCGATCTTGTCCCGGCGCAGCTGGGTCAGCTGCTTGTCCTTGAGGGTGCCGAGCTCGGTGTCGCCGATGCGGACGGAGCCGGCGGAGAAGGTGTCCAGGCCGGCGACGCAGTGCATCAGGGTGGACTTGCCGGAGCCCGAGGGGCCCATGATCGCGGTGAACTGGCCCTGCCCGAAGTCCACGGAGACGTTGTCGAGGGCGACCACCTGGGTCTCGCCCTGCCCGTACACCTTGGAGAGGCCGGTGGCCCGGGCGGCCACGGCCTGGGTGGTGTGGGGGGCGTAGTTCATGGTGGTCACGGAAGCGACTCCTCGGGCTGCGGACCTGGGTGCGGTCTGCTGATCGGCGGGACCCTTCCATCGTCGCCGCGCCCGTCGCCCAGGGGATCAGCCGAGGTGCCCGTTCCCTGGCCCACTGGAGTCTGATCGCGGGGCGGCCCGCCTCCTCCTCTGGTATGACAGCCGGCCGGGCGGTCCTCAGGGGCGGGCCGGGTGCCCGGCGCTGCTCGGGGGCGGGGCGAGCGGCCCGGGGTGGCCCGGGGTGGCGGGAAGGGTGGCGGGCAGGGTGGCGCGAGCCATCGAAATCCCGTCATTCCCGTTTCGGGGGTGATCGCCGCCCGTAACGGGCCCACCGTGTGTTCTCGTGCCTGACGGCCCCTCAAGCGCCAATAAAATCAGACAACATCGGATAGAGACCCCGCTGGCGACCTGGGCGTTCCCGATAGGCTCGGCGCAGCGTTCAGTGCTTTTCAACGGGAGCCGCTACGCCCTGCCCGGATGGTGGAATGCAGACACGGCGAGCTTAAACCTCGCTGGCCTTAGGCCGTGCCGGTTCAAGTCCGGCTCCGGGCACTCCCGCACCCTCCTGAATATCTCCGGCGCTTCGCCGTGCCTTCTCCTAAGATCCTCCTCCAGCAGTAGGGTGCTTTCTTTGCGAGCGCATTACTCTTGTTGCAAGGCTGCGCACGGTGGCCATGGAGGAGTGAGATGAGGAGCAGCAACCCGGTCTTCTCGCGACGGGGGTTCAGCCGCGACAGCGGGGGCTACGCGGGCTTTGACGCGCAGCACCAGCAGGCCGGGACCAACCCGTACGCGACGAATCCTTACGCCACCGACGTGGCCACCGGCATGCCGCAGGCGCCCGCGCGCGCCGGCGTCATGACGATGGACGACGTCGTGAGCCGTACGGCCATGACACTCGGCATGGTCATCCTCACGGCGACGATCGCGTGGATCGCCGTGCCCGTCGACCCGGCGAACCTCGGCAAGTCGTACGGCATCGCCATCGGCGCCGCTCTCGTCGCGATGGTCCTCGGACTCGTCCAGAGCTTCAAGCGCAAGGCCTCCCCGGCGATCATCCTGGGCTACGCGGCCTTCGAGGGCTTCTTCCTCGGCGTCCTCAGCGCGGCCACCAGCACCTACCTCAGTGCCGGCGTGGTCGTCCAGGCCGTGCTCGGCACGATGTGCGTGTTCGCCGCCGTGCTGTTCGCGTACAAGATGGGATGGATCCGCGTCACCCGCCGCTTCTACGGCTTCGTGATGGCAGCCGCCATGGGCTTCATGCTGCTCATGGTCGCGAACCTGCTGTTCTCGGTCTTCGCGGGCGGTGACGGCCTCGGCTTCCGCAGCGGCGGCCTCGGCATCCTGTTCGGCGTCATCGGCGTCGTCCTCGGCGCCTGCTTCCTCGCCCTGGACTTCAAGCAGGTCGAGGACGGCATCGCGTACGGCGCGCCGCGCGACGAGGCCTGGCTCGCGGCCTTCGGCCTGACCGTGACCCTGGTGTGGATCTACATGCAGCTGCTGCGGCTCTTCTCGATCCTCTCCGGCGACGACTAGTCGTACCGGCCGGTCGTACCGCGCCCGCAGACACCGTGGGGAAGGCCCCGCGAGCTCACCGCTCGCGGGGCCTTCCCGCGTCTCGGAGGAGGTACGGGGTCGGGGCAGGAATCGGGGACGGGAACGATGTCTCGGGAACGGGGGATCGAGGGATCGGGACGGGGAGGGCTCAGCCGAACTTGCGGGCTGCCCTGCGCAGGTCGTACTCGTGGATGATCGCCTTGGCCTGGCCGTACGAGAGCTCGTGCGCGCCGCGCAGCCAGCTGACCTTCTCCTCGAACCGGACGAGGGAGGGGCCGTCGTCCACCGCGCGGAGCCAGTCGGAGACTTCACGACCGGTGGTCTCGGGGATTCTGTCGATCATGTTCCGGTGGGTCTGCTCGGAGAACTCTACGGACATGGGCGCCTCCGGAGGTATCGCCGTGCTGTGCTGTTCTCTTCATGCCACCGTGCCGGAGAGTTCGCCCGTTGGCAATGGTGCCGCGGCGGCGCGTAAGGTCGGCCGGGTGCTTGATACTTCGCCCCTGACCGCCGCCGTGGAACGTTTCGCCGACCGGCTGCGGGCCATGCCGCAGAGCCGTCTCCAGCAGGGGGCCGCCGCCGAGGCGCTGGAGCTGGCCAGGGAGCTCTCCGTACGGGCCCAGGCGCTGGAGGCGCCGCAGCAGGGCCGGGGGGCGGCTCCGGCGCGGAACATGCCCGACGCGGGGGTCTTCGTGGTCGGGGACCAGGTCGCGGTGGCCGGGCTGGACCTCGCCGAGGCGCTGCGCGCCGCGGCTGCCGAGGAGCCCGCGGAAAGCGCGAAGGCCCCGTCCGAGATGCTGGACGAGGCCGTGCGGCTGGTGGAACGGGCTGCGGTCAGAGCGACGCGATGACGCGGTCCGCGAGGATGTAGACGTTGTTGTCCGGGTCCTGGGAGTCACCGCAGGAGAAGGTCAGCGCATAGGCGCCCGAGATGCCCGAGCCGCCCAGCAGGACCGGCGCGGTGCCCGAGCGCAGGGCCTCGGCGAGGCGCTCCGCCGTCTCCCGGTGGCCCGGGGTCATGCACAGCGTGGTGCCGTCGGTGAAGACGTACACGTCGAGCGTGCCCAGCGGGCCCGGGCGGACGTCGGCGAGGGCCGTACGGGCCTCCGCGAGCTCCTCCAGGCGGGAGACCGTGCGCTCGTGGTCGGCGCCGGGGGCCGAGGCCTGGACCGGTACGAAGTCGGGGTGCGAGGGGTGGCGCCGGCGGGCGGCGGCCAGCTCGGCGGAATCCTCGGGGTAGTCTCCCGCGGCCTCCTCGTCGCCGAGCACCGGCTCCAGACCCACCAGGTCCGCCTGGCGGGGCAGGAAGACGGCCGGGCCGTCCTCACCGAGCCCGGGCAGGCCGCCCAGCAGGGAGGTGGGGGTCTCCCCGGCGAAGAGGGGGGAAGCGTCGGAGGCGTCACGGGCCTCCTGCGCGGCCCAGAAGGCCCGCGCCTCGGCGAGCTCGCGCTCGCGCTCCTCGGCCAGGGCCTCGGCCACGGCGGCTCGTATCTCGGCGGCAGGGGAATGCACGGCACTGCGGGCGTGCGGGACGGTCGTACCGCCGCGGACGTGGGCCGGCGAAGCCAGCTCACCGCGGAGGGCCGCCACCTGCTTGCGCAGGCCGTGTACAGCGTGCAGCGCAGCAGCGCCCACGGCCGCGGCGGCGGCCGTGGTCAGCAGCAGGGCAAGAGACATGGCGCTCACTGACTAACTCCTGATTGATTCGATCCCCCGACTTCCTACATCAGAGTGTCCCGACCTGGGAATGGCGTGCAGTGCATTACGTCACGAATTGGACAGGTCGTTGGTCACACCGGGGGCTTGCGAATATGCCCTGACCTGGGGAAATGGCAAAACCCCAGGACAAAGGTCACATCCTGGGGGAGATTCGGTCACAGGTCGGCCGCGACGGGGTTAGATTCGGTGTCAGTACGCCGCAAGGGATCAAGCAGATCCCTTGCGGCGCCTGGACGGCGCCTAGCTGAGACGCTCGCCTCTTGTGGTCGCGCTGATCTTCGCCACCGCTGCGGGCAGGTGCCGCCGCTCGCCACGCGGCGGAGCCGCATGTCGATGCGGTCGTGGCGACCCCTACCCTCCGCTCCGGCTCAGCTCAGGCGCTCGATGACCATGGCCATGCCCTGGCCGCCGCCGACGCACATCGTCTCGAGGCCGAACTGCTTGTCGTGGAACTGCAGGCTGTTGATCAGAGTGCCGGTGATGCGGGCACCGGTCATCCCGAACGGGTGACCGACTGCGATGGCCCCACCGTTGACGTTCAGCTTCTCCAGCGGGATCTCCAGATCCCGGTAGGACGGGATGACCTGGGCCGCGAAGGCCTCGTTGATCTCGAACAGGTCGATGTCGCCGACGGTCAGGCCGGCGCGCTTCAGGGCCTGCTTCGACGCCTCGACCGGGCCGAGGCCCATGATCTCGGGGGAGAGGGCGGTGACGCCGGTGGAGACGATCCGGGCCAGCGGGGTCAGGCCGAGCTCACGGGCCTTGGTGTCGCTCATGATGACCAGCGCGGCGGCGCCGTCGTTGAGCGGGCAGCAGTTGGCGGCCGTGACCAGGCCGTCGGGGCGGAAGACGGGCTTGAGGCCCGAGACGCCCTCCAGGGTGACGCCGGCGCGCGGGCCGTCGTCCGTGGAGACGACGGTGCCGTCGGGGGTGGTGACCGGGGTGATCTCGCGGGCCCAGAAGCCGTTCTTGATGGCTTCCTCGGCCAGGTTCTGGGAGCGGACGCCGAACTCGTCCATGTCCTGGCGGGTCACGCCCTTGAGCCGGGCCAGGTTCTCCGCGGTCTGCCCCATCGAGATGTAGGCGTCCGGGATCAGGCTGTCCTCGCGCGGGTCGCGCCACGAGGAGCCCTCGCTCTGCGCGACGGCGCCCGTACGGGCCTCCGCGTCGGCAAAGAGCGGGTTGTGCGTGTCCGGCAGGCCGTCCGAGGAGCCCTTCGCGAACCGGGAGACCGTCTCGACGCCCGCGGAGATGAAGACGTCGCCCTCGCCGGCCTTGATGGCGTGCAGCGCCATGCGGGAGGTCTGGAGCGAGGAGGAGCAGTATCGGGTGATCGTGGTGCCGGGCAGGTAGTCCATGCCCATCTGCACGGCCACGATGCGGGCCAGGTTGTGGCCCTGCTCGCCCCCGGGGAGGCCGCAGCCGAGCATCAGGTCGTCGATCTGGCGCGGGTCCAGCTCGGGGATCTTGGCGAGGGCGGCCTGGATGATCGTGGCGGTCAGGTCGTCCGGACGCACGTCCTTGAGGGATCCCTTGCCGGCGCGCCCGATGGGAGAGCGGGCAGTGGAAACGATGACGGCTTCGGGCATCGGGACTCCAAGGGGTGCGTCGTTGCGGGACCGCATGCGAAGTTACCGCCCCGTACGGTCGAGGTCATCGACTTCGGCATGTGATGCCGGTCGCTCCGCGGGTACAACGCCCGCCTCCGACCTCCTGTTCCGCCCCCCGGCGGGGCAGAATCTGCCCGGTCGGTCAGGTGCCTGCCACCTGGGGGCCCGGGACGTGGTCCGGGTCGGGCGGGGGAGCGGACACGTCCTCGGTCGGGACCCGGCGGCGGCGACGGTGCTTGAGGAGCGCCCAGGGGCCGCGGGCGGCCGTGACCTCGGTGCCCGCCTGCCCGGCAGCGGCAGACGCGGCCTTGGCCACCGGAAGCATGTCCTCGTTCCGCGCCAATTCCAGCCGGTCCGACTCCGGCCACAGGGACAGCGCCGCGCACAGCGTGGGGAGGACGGCCATGGCGGCGGTCGCGTACCCCTCCGCCGACGGGTGGTACGAGTCCGGGCCGAACATCTCGCGGGGGTTCGCCGCGAATTCCGGGCCCAGGAGGTCTCCCATCGAGACCGTACGGGCCCCCAGGGCGACGACCCCTATGGTCTGCGCGGCGGCCAGTTGGCGCGAGACCCGGCGGGCCAGCCACCGCAGCGGCTGGTACACCGGCTCGATGGTGCCCAGGTCGGGGCAGGTGCCGACCACCACCTCGGAGCCGGCGAGCCGCAGCCGGCGTACGGCCGAGGTGAGGTGGCGCACCGACTGCGTCGGCGGCATGCGCCGCGTCACGTCGTTCGCGCCGATCATGATCACGCACACGTCCGGCGGCGGCAGCTCGCCGTCCAGGAGCAGGCCCGCCTGGCGGTCGAGGTCATTGGACATGGCCCCGGAGACGGCCACGTTGCGCAGCTCCACCGGGCGCTCGGCCACCGCCGCCAGCCCCGAGGCCATCAGCGCGGCCGGGGTCTGTCTGGCCCGGCGCACACCGAGCCCGGCGGCCGTGGAGTCGCCCAGCATGGCGAGCCGCAGCGGGACGGTGGCCGGTTCCAGCCCGGGGCCCGCCTCCGGTCTGGCGAACTCGCTCCCGTACAGCCCGTCCGCCCGCGGCGGATCGCCCAGCCCGGTGCCCACGGTCCGCTTGGCGAACTGGACCTCCGCCAGCACCAGCCCGACGGCGGCGGCTCCGACCAGCCCGAGCCCGCCGCCGCCGTACGCCGCGCCCGCCGCGATCCGGCGGGCCGTCCTCGCCCTGGACACCTCTCGAGCCACCTCGCTTTGCTGCCTGGCCTCGATGACCTACCTGCCCCGTACTGCCGGTCGGCCAATCCCTTTCCGCATAGTCTGGCCGGACCTCCCGGAGAACCCGTGGAGTCCCCTCCCTGGAGAACATGGTGCAATTCCACGACTCGATGATCAGCCTCGTCGGCAACACCCCGCTGGTGAAGCTCAACCGTGTGACCGAAGGCCTGCAGGCCACCGTCCTTGCCAAGGTCGAGTACTTCAATCCCGGCGGATCCGTGAAGGACCGGATCGCCGTCCGGATGATCGAGGCCGCCGAGCAGAGCGGTGCCCTCAAGCCCGGTGGCACCATCGTGGAGCCGACCAGCGGCAACACCGGTGTAGGACTCGCCATCGTGGCCCAGCAGAAGGGCTACAAGTGCATCTTCGTCTGCCCTGACAAGGTGTCCATGGACAAGATCAACGTGATGCGCGCGTACGGCGCCGAGGTCGTGGTCTGCCCGACCGCCGTCGACCCCGAGCACCCGGACTCGTACTACAACGTGTCCGACCGCCTCGCGCGAGAGCCCGGCGCCTGGAAGCCCGACCAGTACAGCAACCCGAACAACCCCCGTTCGCACTACGAGACCACCGGTCCCGAGCTGTGGGAGCAGACGGACGGGAAGATCACCCACTTCGTCGCGGGCGTCGGCACGGGCGGCACGATCTCGGGCACCGGCAACTACCTCAAGGAGGTGTCCGGCGGCAAGGTCAAGGTCATCGGCGCCGACCCCGAGGGCTCGGTCTACTCCGGCGGCTCCGGCCGCCCGTACCTGGTCGAGGGCGTCGGCGAGGACTTCTGGCCGACCGCCTACGACCCGAACGTCACCGACGAGATCATCGCGGTGTCCGACAAGGACTCCTTCCAGATGACCCGCCGCCTCGCCAAGGAGGAGGGCCTCCTCGTCGGCGGCTCCTGCGGCATGGCGGTCGTCGCGGCGCTGAAGGCCGCCGAGGGCCTCGGCCCGGACGACGTGGTCGTCGTCCTGCTGCCGGACAGCGGCCGCGGCTACCTCAGCAAGATCTTCAGCGACGAGTGGATGGCCGGTCACGGCTTCCTCGAGGAGGCGGGCCCGGCGGCGCGCATCGGCGACGTGCTCGCGGACAAGGAGGGCGCCATGCCGTCCCTGGTCCACATGCACCCCGAGGAGACCGTGGGCGAGGCCATCGAGGTGCTGCGCGAGTACGGCGTCTCGCAGATGCCGATCGTCAAGCCCGGCGCCGGCCACCCGGACGTGATGGCCGCCGAGGTCATCGGCTCGGTCGTGGAGAAGGAGCTGCTGGCGGCGCTCTTCGCGAAGCAGGCCTCGCTGTCCGACCCGCTGGAGAAGCACATGAGCCGGCCGCTGCCGCAGGTCGGTTCGGGCGAGCCGGTGTCGGAGCTGATGGCCGTGCTGGGCGAGGCGGACGCGGCCATCGTGCTGGTCGAGGGCAAGCCGACCGGTGTGGTCAGCCGCCAGGACCTGCTGGCGTTCCTCGCGAAGGGCGCGAAGTAGCCGTTGCCGGCGACGGGATGACGCCGTGTCGGCATGTCGTGCAAAAGGTACGGGCCCGTCATGTGACGGCAGCACCGGCTTAACACGACTCCGGCACAGTGGTGGTTGTCGGCAGGAGCGCAAACGCCCCGGCCGGCACCACCGAACGGCGTTGGCGCGATTCCGGAGCGGCTCCCGGACCGCGTGGACGCCACGGACGCGGCCGGTCCTGACCCGGCCCGTGTCCTTCGCGGGGACCGCCGTCGTCCCGCCCCTCGCGCTCGCGAGGGTGCGGCGGTCCCCGCGCACACCCTTTCCCGGGGCGCGGCTCGCCTCCGGGGCGCTGCGGTCAGGAGTGGTGGCGGAGGCGTTTCGCCGCGTGGATGAAGTTCACGCCGACGATGCCCGCCCAGGCGACCAGCAGGCCCTTGAACCCCGCCTGCGCGGCCCCGATGGCCGACAGCGGGATCGCCAGGACCAGCGTGATGATCGCGAAGCCGAAGCGTTCGCCGAAGCCGCCGTCCAGCGGCGACAGCGCGCCGCCGCCCCGGCCCCCGCGGACGGCGGCCAGGCGCTCCTCGGCCAGCCGGCGGCGGACCTGGGTGTCGACCTTCTCCACGAAGGAGTCCACGAGCGCGGCCTCGTAGTCCGGCCCCAGCTCGCGCCGGGCGTCCAACGTCGCGTCGAGTTCCTTCTTCAGCTCCTGGGACTCCATGCGCCCAGCGTAGGAACGGGCGCCGGCCCCGGCACTGGGGATAGCCCCCGTATCCCCGGGCCGCCCTCTTCCCGAGCTTCCCGCGCCGTCCCGCGCCGTCTCGCGGAGCGGTCCGCGGCTTGCCGTGCTGCATAACCGCATGCAGAGTGCTCGGTGACTGAATATTCATGGGGACGGAGGGGTCGGGATGAGCGACAGCCCGGCAGCGCGGCTGCAGAAGTTGTTCGAGGGGCACCGGCTGACGCCCACCCAGCGGCGGATCGCCCACTGCATGGTCCGGGGTGCGGCGGACGTCCCCTTCCTGTCGAGCGTGGAGCTCGCCGAGCTGGCCGGGGTGAGCCAGCCCTCGGTGACCCGCTTCGCGGTGGCGCTCGGCTTCGACGGATATCCGGCGCTGCGCCGGCACCTGCGCGAGGTGGCTCCCGCCGAGCGCGCCGCCGCGGCCGCGCAGGAGGACGCGTACAACGAGTACCAGCAGGCCGTCCAGGGCGAGATCGAGAACCTGCGGCAGCTGTCGGCGATGCTCGCCGACCCCTCGCCGGTCGAGGAGGCGGGCCGTGTGCTCGCCGCGTCCAGGCCGTTGCCCGTGCTGGGGCTGCGGGCGGCGTCCTCGCAGGCGCGCGGGTTCGCGTACTTCGCCGCCAAGGTGCACCCGGACGTACGGCTCCTCGACGAGGGCGGCTCGATGCTCGCCGACCGGATCGACGCGGCCGCCGGGGCCGGGGCCTCGGCGCTGCTGTGCTTCGCGCTGCCGCGGCATCCGCGGGAGGTGGCGGAGGCCCTGGACCACGCGCGGGCGGCCGGGCTGAAGGTGGTGACGGTCGCGGACTCGGCGTTCGCCCCGGTGGCCCGCTCCTCGGACCTGCTGATCCCGGCGCCCGTCGGGACGGGGCTGGCCTTCGACACGGCGTGCGCGCCGATGCTGCTGGGCCGGGTCCTGCTGGAGGCGATGGCGGACGCCCTCCCGGACGCACAGGCCCGCCTGGAAGCCTTCGACGCCCGCGCCGCGGCGCGGGGGCTGTTCGTGGAGTAGCGGCCGGTCAGCGGTAGTTGAGCTCGGCCAGCTCGGTGGCGAGGCGGGTCCGCAGGGCGGGGACGCGGGCGAGCAGGGGCAGCGCGGTGTTGCGCACGGCGCGCAGCACCGGGTTGTGGGTGGTCGCGATCCGGGTCATCCGGTCGGTGAGGCCCACCACGTGCAGGGCGACGGGGCGGCGCGCGGCCTCGTAGGCGCCGGGGTCGCCTGCGGCGAGCGCGCGGCCGAGGGCGTACCCGTCCTGGATCCCGGTGTTCATCCCCTGGCCGCCGGCCGGGCTGTGCACGTGGGCGGCATCCCCGGCGAGCAGCAGCCGGCCCGCGCGGTAGCGGTCGGCGACCCGGTGGTGGACCCGGAACCGGGACGACCAGACGAGCGTGTCGACGCGGGCCTGGCCCGGGGCGCGCTCGTCCAACAGCCTCTGGACGAAGGCGGGACCCGGCTCGGCGGGCGCCTCGGTGACGGTGGCGACGACGCGGTAGCGGGCGCCGGGTCCGCCGGGCAGTGGGGCCACGACGGTGAGCCCGGCCGCGCCGAAGGCCAGCGAGACCTCCTGCGGGCCCGGGGCCCACTCCATGAGCACGTCGGCGAGGACGAAGGACTCCTCGTAGGCGCTGCCCGTGAAGCCGATACCGGCCGCCGTGCGGACCACGCTGTGCATGCCGTCGGCGCCGACGGCGTGGTCGGCGCGCAGGGTCTCGCCGGTGGCGGTCGTGAGGGTGACCCCGTCCGGGTCCTGGGTGATGCCGGTGACCTCGTACGGCCGGTGGACGCCGCCGCCGAGGGCGTGCAGGCGGGCCAGGAGCACGGCCTCGGTCTCGTACTGGGGGACCATCAGCGCGTACGGGTGGGCCGTGCGCAGGCCGTCGAACGGGACGGTGGCCAGAAGCCGGCCGCCGTCGCGGATGCGGAACCGGTCGACCGGGATGCCGCGGGCGACCAGCTCGGCGGAGAGGGCGCCGGTCGCGTCGAGCTCGTCGAGGACCTCCAGGGTGCGGGCGTGGACGACGGCGGCGCGGGAGGTGTTGGCGCCCTCGGCCTGACGGTCGAGGAGGACGAAGTCGACGCCGGCTCCGGCGAGGGTCACGGCGAGTGCGAGGCCGGTGGGGCCTGCGCCGACGATGGCGACGGAGGTCCTGGCGGGGAGCGGTGACGCGGACATGGGGTCCTCCTCCGGAGGGTCAACGATTGTTGGCCAACGACTGTTGACTTCAGGGTGCTCCCCCCTCTCTGGCCTGTCAACAGTTGTTGGCCTACATTTGTTGGCATGACACAGGGAGAGCAGACCAAGGCGGCGATCCTGCGGGCGGCGCGAGAGCGCTTCGCGGCGCAGGGGTACGAGCGGACGACGATCCGCGGCGTTGCGGCGGACGCCGAGATCGACCCGTCGATGGTGATGCGGTACTTCGGGAGCAAGGAGAAGCTCTTCGAGGCTGCGCTGGCGGTGGACCTGCGGCTGCCGGACTTCACGGCCGTGCCCGCCGCGGAGCTGCCCGGCGCGCTCGTACGGCACTTCCTGGACCGGTGGGAGGGCGACCCGGCGGACGACGCACTGCTGGTGTTGCTGCGGTCGGCGGTGACGAACGAGCGCGCGGCGGAGCGCATGCGGGAGGTGTTCGCGGCGCAGGTCGCCCCGGCGCTGGCGGCGGCCCTCGGCCCCGACCGGGCAGCCCGCGCCGCCGGCCTCGTCGCGGCCCAACTGCTCGGCCTCGGGCTGACCCGCTACCTGCTGCGCCTGCCCGCGGTGACCTCCCTGCCCCCTGACGCGGTGGTGGCGGGCTTCACGCCCGCCTTGGCGGCGACGTTGGCCGACCCGGCCTGACGGCCGGCCGACAGCTGCCCCCGAGGCCGCCGGCCGCGTCTGCGGTCGGGCCGGGCGCGGATGCCTTCGGGCATGAGGGTGGCCGGCAAGGCCCTCGCCTTGTCCCCCGCCTCCGCAGGGGCGGAGGCGGACCGCAGCAGCGCAGCCCGCGCCTCATCGGCCCGGCCGCCCTGAGGACGAGATCGCCTGTCCGGGTGGCGGGTCCCGGAGGGGTCCGGTCAGAGCAGCGTGTCGCGCCGGGCGCCGCCCGCCTCCGCCACGATCGCGGACAGCGGCTGCGCCGGGCGCACCGGGGCGAAGTGCACCTCGTCCGGCGCCGTCACGGTGAAGCCGTGGACCGCCGGGTGCGGGAGGCTGTTGTAGCCGTAGTGGGCCGTGAAGAAGTACGCGCCGGTGTCCGGGACCGCGATCAGGTCCCCCGGAGCCAGTTCCGGCAGTTCCCGGCCCGTGGCCAGCAGGTCGCCCGCGAAGCACGCCGGGCCCGCGATGTCCTGGGCGACCGGCGGGCCCGTCTTCGGGGTGCCCTTCGCGCCGTACGGCAGGATCCGCAGCGGCCACGCCGCCGGTGCGTAGACCGTACGGGTCGCCAGCTGGACCCCGGCGTGCGTGAGGGCGATCGGGCGGCCCCCGGTGGTCTTCGTGTACTCGACCCGGGAGAGCACCAGCCCGTGCTTGGCCAGCAGGGACCTGCCGAACTCCGTCACCAGGCCGTAGCGGCCGCAGAAGAGGGCCGGGGCGGCCTCCCGGAGGGCCGCCACGTACTGCGCGTACGTCGGGGTCTGGGCGTCCGACGCGAAGTTCACCGGCAGGCCGCCGCCGATGTCGAGGGTGTCGACCTGGCGGCGGCCGGCCGCCGCGTTGATCTCCTCCGCCAGGGAGTGGAGGGCGCGGACCCCTTCCGCGATCAGGGGGAGGGGCACGCCCTGGGAGCCCGAGTGGGTGTGCAGGCGGGTCAGCCACGGCCGGTCCAGGAAGGCCCGTACGAGCCACTCGCGCGCCCCGGGATCCCGCAGCGCGATCCCGAACTTCGACGTCGCGGTGGCGGTGGAGAGGGCGTCGATCGTGCCCGCGCCCGTCTGCGGGTTGATCCGGATCCCCAGAGGGGCCGCCGTGGGAGCCTCGGCGACCAGCGCGTCCAGGCGTTCCAGTTCCTGCCGGTTGTCGGCGTTGACGGCGATTCCGAGCGCCAGCGCCTCGCGCAGCTCGGCCATGGTCTTGGCGGGGGAGTCCAGGACCGTCCGCTCCGGCTCCACCCCGGCCGCCCGGGCCAGCGCCAGCTCGCCGGGGCTCGCGACCTCGCAGCCGAGGCCGCAGTCCGCGAGCAGCCGCAGCACCGGCACGAGCGGGCACGCCTTCACCGCGAAGGCGTGCAGGACGGGGGTGCCGGGCGCCAGCGCGGCCGCGAAGGCGCTGGTCAGGGCGGTGGCGGAGGATCGGATCCCGGTCACGTCCAGCAGGCAGACCAGGGGCTGCGCGGCATCCGCCCCGCTCACCAGACCCTGCTCGACGGCGGCCCGTACGGCCAGGTCCCGGCGCGCCGCGGCGTCCGCCGCGCCCGCCGCCGTGTGCGTCTCGACAGCCATGTCCGTCAGCCAATCATCCGGCGGGTCGGCCCGCAGCTGTTGACTGAATCTATTCAGGAAGTCAGGATGTGAATAGATTGACCAACATCGGAGGAGGCACCGCCATGTCAGGACCCCGCCCCGTACGTGCTGCGCGAGGCACCGAGCTCAGCACCCTGGGATGGCAGCAGGAAGCCGCCCTCCGGATGCTGCAGAACAACCTCGACCCCGAGGTCGCCGAGCACCCCGACAAGCTCGTCGTCTACGGCGGCACCGGCAAGGCGGCGCGCGACTGGCGCTCGTACGACGCGATGGTCCGCACCCTGCGGACCCTCAAGCAGGACGAGACGATGCTCGTCCAGTCCGGCCGCCCGGTCGGCGTGATGCAGACCCACGAGTGGGCGCCGCGCGTCCTGCTCGCCAACTCCAACCTGGTCGGCGACTGGGCCAACTGGGAGGAGTTCCGCCGCCTGGAGCAGCTGGGCCTGACCATGTACGGCCAGATGACCGCCGGGTCCTGGATCTACATCGGCACCCAGGGCATCCTGCAGGGCACGTACGAGACCTTCGCGGCCGTCGCCGCGAAGAAGTTCAACGGCACCCTCGCGGGCACCATCACCCTCACCGCCGGCCTCGGCGGCATGGGCGGCGCCCAGCCGCTGGCCGTGACGATGAACGACGGCGTCGCGATCTGCATCGACGTCGACCCGCGCGCCATCGAGCGCCGCATCGAGCACCGCTACCTGGACGTGAAGGCCGACAACCTCCGCCACGCCCTCCAGCTGGCCGTCGAGGCGCGCGACGCCCGCAAGCCCCTCTCCATCGGCCTGCTCGGCAACGCGGCCGAGCTCCTCCCGCAGATGCTCGCCGAGGGCGCCCCGATCGACATCGTGACGGACCAGACCTCCGCGCACGACCCGCTCGCGTACCTCCCGGTCGGCGTCGACTTCGACGACATGGCGGCGTACGCGGCCAAGGACCCGGCCGGCTTCACCACCCGCGCCCGCGAGTCGATGGCGAAGCACGTCGAGGCCATGGTCGGCTTCATGGACGCCGGCTCCGAGGTCTTCGACTACGGCAACTCCATCCGCGGCGAGGCCCAGCTGGCCGGCTACGACCGCGCGTTCGCCTTCCCGGGCTTCGTCCCGGCGTACATCCGCCCGCTGTTCTGCGAGGGCAAGGGCCCGTTCCGCTGGGCCGCCCTGTCCGGCGAGGCCTCGGACATCCACAAGACCGACAAGGCGATGCTGGAGCTCTTCCCGGAGAACGAGTCGCTGCACCGCTGGATCAAGATGGCCGGCGAGCGCGTCCACTTCCAGGGCCTGCCGGCGCGCATCTGCTGGCTCGGCTACGGCGAGCGCGACAAGGCCGGCGAGCGCTTCAACGAGATGGTGGCCGACGGCACCCTGGCCGCCCCGCTGGCCATCGGCCGCGACCACCTGGACTGCGGTTCCGTGGCCTCCCCGTACCGCGAGACCGAGGCCATGCTCGACGGCTCTGACGCGATCGCCGACTGGCCGCTGCTCAACGCCATGGTCAACGTCGCCTCCGGCGCGTCCTGGGTCTCGATCCACCACGGCGGCGGCGTCGGCATGGGCCGCTCGATCCACGCGGGCCAGGTCACCGTCGCCGACGGCACCAAGCTCGCGGGCGAGAAGATCCGCCGCGTCCTCACCAACGACCCGGGCATGGGCGTCATCCGCCACGTCGACGCGGGTTACGACATCGCCGAGTCGGTGGCCGACGAGCGCGGCGTCCGCGTCCCCATGCGCGAGGGCGACGACGCGTGAGCGACAACCCCGCAGGGGCGGCCTCGTTCCACAGCATGTGGAACGAGCTCGCCCCCATCGGCCGGCACGCCGGCTCCGGCGGGTACCGCCGCTACGCGTGGACCGGTGCCGACGCCGACTGCCGGAGCTGGTTCCAGGCCCAGGCGGAGGCCCGCGGCCTCACGTACGAGACCGACCGCAACGGCAACCAGTGGGCCTGGCTCGGCGACCCCCTCGCCGGTGACGCCGTCGTCACCGGCTCCCACCTGGACTCCGTGCCCGACGGCGGCGCCTTCGACGGCCCCCTCGGCGTCGTCTCCTCCTTCGCGGCCCTGGACGAACTCCGCAGGAGGGGCGCGGAGTTCTCCAGGCCCCTGGCCATCACCAACTTCGGCGACGAGGAAGGGGCCCGCTTCGGCCTCGCCTGCGTCGGCTCCCGGCTCGCCGCCGGGCAGCTGACCAAGGAGAAGGCGTACGAGCTGCGCGACGCCGACGGGATCAGCCTGCCCCGGGCCATGGAGGCCGCAGGGTACGACCCCGACACCATCGGGGCGGACCCGGAGCGCCTCGCCCGCATCAGCGCGTTCGTCGAGCTGCACGTGGAGCAGGGCCGGGCCCTGGACCTGTCCGGCGACGCCGTCGGCATCGCGTCCGCGATCTGGCCGCACGGCCGCTGGCGGTTCGACTTCCACGGCGAGGCCAACCACGCCGGCACCACCCGCCTCGTGGACCGGCGCGACCCGATGCTCACGTACGCGGCGACCGTCCTGGCCGCCCGTACCGAGGCGACCCTCGCCGGCGCCGTCGCGACCTTCGGCAAGATCGCCGTCGAGCCGAACGGGGTCAACGCCATCCCCTCGCTGGTGCGCGGCTGGCTCGACTCCCGCGCCGCCGACCAGGCGACGCTGGACACCGTGGTCACCGCCATCGAGAAGGCCGCCCGCGAGCGCGCCGACCAGGACGGCATCGACCTGGCCGTCGTCCGGGAGTCCTTCACCCCGGTCGTCGAGTTCGAGCACGCCCTGCGCGACGAGATGAACCGGATCCTCGGCGGCTCCGTCCCCGTCCTCGGGACCGGGGCGGGACACGACGCCGGAATCCTCTCCGCGGCCGTGCCGACCGCGATGCTGTTCGTACGGAACCCGACCGGCGTCTCCCACTCGCCGAAGGAGTTCGCCCCGGAGGACGACTGCGTGGCCGGTGTCCTCGCCCTCGCCGACGTACTGGAAGGTCTCGCGTGCCGCTGAAGACGTACTGGTTGGAACACGCCTGGCTCGGCACCCACGTCGAGCCGGGCGTGGCCCTGGAGGCGGGCGCGGACGGGCGGATCGCCGCGCTGCGGACCGGGGTCCAGGCCCCGCCGCCGGGCGCCGAGGTGCTGCGCGGCCTGACCGTCCCCGGGCTGGCCAACGCGCACAGCCATGCCTTCCACCGGGCGCTGCGCTCCCTGGTGCAGGTGGGCTCCGGGACCTTCTGGACCTGGCGCGAGTTCATGTACCAGGTGGCCCAGAACCTCACCCCCGACACGTACTTCGCGCTCGCGCGGGCCGTGTACGCGGAGATGGCGCTGGCCGGCATCACCAACGTCGGCGAGTTCCACTACGTCCACCACGCGCCCGGCGGCGCTCCGTACGCGGACCCGAACGCCATGGGCGAGGCGCTGATCGAGGCGGCCGCGGCGGCGGGCATCCGGATCACGCTGCTGGACACGGCGTACCTGTCGTCGGGCTTCGGCCAGGCCCCGAACCCGCACCAGCTGCGGTTCTCCGACGGGACGGCCGATGCCTGGGCCGAGCGCGTCTCGGCGCTCAAGCCCCGTGAGCACGCCCTGATCGGGGCGGCGATCCACTCCGTGCGCGCCGTACCGGCCGGGCAGCTGGCCATGGTCGCCCGCTGGGCCGAGGAGCGGCAGGCCCCGCTGCACGTCCACCTCTCCGAGCAGACCGCCGAGAACGAGGCCTGCCGGGCCGCGCACGGGCGTACCCCGACCCAGCTCCTGGCCGACCACGGGGTGCTCGGCCCGCGGACCACCGGCGTCCACAACACGCACCTGACGGACGGGGACATCGCGCTGCTGGGCGGTACCACCACCGGTACGTGCATGTGTCCCACGACGGAGCGGGACCTCGCCGACGGCATCGGCCCGGCCCGGCAGCTCCAGCAAGCGGGCAGCCCGCTCTCGCTCGGCAGCGACAGCCACGCGGTGATCGACCTGCTGGAGGAGGCGCGGGCGATGGAGCTCAACGAGCGCCTGCGCAGCCGGACCCGGGGCCACTGGACGGCGAACGCGCTGCTGACGGCGGCGACGGCGGACGGCCACGCGGCCCTCGGTCTGGCCGACGCGGGGCGCCTGGAGGCGGGCGCGCTCGCAGACTTCACCACGATCGCCCTGGACTCCGTCCGTACCGCCGGACCCGTGCCGCGGCTCGGCGCCGAGACGGCCGTCTTCGCGGCCACGGCCTCGGACGTCCGCCACACGGTGGTCGGCGGCCGCCACATCGTCCGCGACGGCGCCCACACCCTCGTCCCGGACGTCCCGTCCGCCCTGTCCGAGTCCATCGCGGCCGTCCGCGGCTGACGCTGCCGTCCCCCACCCCGCCCCAAGCTTCAGCCCCGCCGGCGTTTTGAGGCGCGGGTCCGGGCAGAGCCCGGGAAACGGAGCAGGGGCGGGGCGGGGAGAGAAACCTCGAGAGGAATCATGACCACCACCCTCGTCACCCACATCGGCAGCCTCGTCACCAACGACCCCGCCCTCGGCGACGGCAGCCCCCTCGGCCTGATCGAGAACGCGGCCGTCGTCATCGACGGCGAGACCATCGCCTGGGTCGGCCCCGCCGACGGCGCGCCTGCCGCCGACTCCGCGTTCGACGCGCAGGGCCGCGCCCTCGTCCCCGGGTTCGTCGACTCCCACTCGCACCTCGTCTTCGCCGGCGACCGCACCGCCGAGTTCAACGCCCGGATGTCCGGGCGCAGCTACTCCGCCGGCGGCATCCGCACCACCGTCGCCGCCACCCGCGCCGCCACCGACGCCGAGCTCGAGGCCAACCTGCTGCGCCACCTCGACGAGGCGCGCCGCCAGGGCACCACCACGTTCGAGACCAAGTCGGGCTACGGCCTCACGGTCGAGGACGAGGCCCGCGCCCTGCGCATCGCCGCCGCGCACACCGAGGAGGTCACCTACCTCGGCGCGCACATCGTGTCCCCCGACTACGCCGAGGACCCGGCCGGCTACGTCGACCTCGTCACCGGCGAGATGCTGGCCGCCTGCGCCCCGTACGCCCGCTGGGTGGACGTGTTCTGCGAGAAGGGTGCCTTCGACGGCGACCAGGCCCGCGCGATCCTCACCGCCGGCGCGGCCGCCGGCCTGATCCCGCGCGTGCACGCCAACCAGCTGTCCTACGGCCCCGGCGTGCAGCTCGCCGTCGAGCTGGAGGCCGCCTCCGCCGACCACTGCACCCACCTCACCGACGCCGACGTCGACGCCCTCGTCCAGGCTGCGGACACCACCGTCGCGACGCTGCTGCCCGGCGCCGAGTTCTCCACCCGCGCCCAGTGGCCCGACGCCCGCCGCCTCATCGACGCGGGCGCCACCGTCGCACTGTCCACCGACTGCAACCCGGGCTCCTCGTACACGAGTTCCATGCCGTTCTGCATCGCGCTCGCGGTCCGGGACATGCGGATGACCCCGGACGAGGCGCTGTGGGCGGCCACCGCCGGCGGTGCGCGCGCCCTGCGCCGCACCGACATCGGCCGGATCGCCCCCGGAGCCCGCGCCGACCTGGCCCTCCTGGAGGCCCCGAGCCACGTCCACCTGGCCTACCGGCCCGGTGTCCCGCTCGTCTCCGCCGTCTGGCAGCGAGGTGTCCGCGCCGCCTGAACGACCGCCGATACGCCCGGACATGGCCTGAATCCAGGCGGCCGAAAGGCCGTGGATCCAGGCCTGTCCCGTGTCTTCCCTCCGTAAGGTCCCGGGCGTACCTTGAGCCACCAATCTGATGTGTCGTCAGTAACTTGTGGCCCGAGGGGAAGACGAAGGTGACCGACCGGAAACGCTCCACCGCGCTCGCGCTGGCCTCCGCGCTGGCCGCGGCGGCGGTCCTGCTGGCCGCCCCCGCAGCCCACGCGGACGTCGTCGACGTCGCGTACGACTGCAAGACCCCCATCGGGGACAAGTCGGCGGTGTCGCCCATCGACATCAAGGCCGTCAAGGAGGGCGACGGCTACAAGCTGACGATGTCGTTCCAGAAGGGCGTCTCGTCGAGCCCCGTCGAACTCGGCAAGGGCGCGATGAGCCCGAGCGCCGTCATCCTGGCGGACGGGGCGGAGAAGGTCTCCGTGCCGGTGTCGGGACCGCCCAACCCCGAGGCCGTGCCCGCCAACACGCCCATCAAGATCACCGACCTCTCGGGCACCTACACCCCCAAGAAGAGCGGCAAGGTCACCTTCACCGCGGGCGTGCTCACCATCAAGGCGCTGGGGACCACCACCACCTGCACCCCCGGCAACAGCCCCAAGCCCTCCCTGGAGCTGGACGTGACGGCGGGTCCGCAGTCCGCAGGCACCCCGGAAGACACCCTCCCGCAGACCGGACCCACCGACTCCGCCCTCGCCCTCGGCACCCTCGGCGGCACCGTGCTGCTCACCGGCGCCGCCGGCGTGCTCTGGCTGACCCGGCGCGGTCAGCGGGCCCGGTCCTGAACGGAGCACCCCCGGCCATGCCCGTGCTCCACACCATCGGCTCCGTCCGGCGCCTGTGTCTCGCGCTGCTCGCCGCGGCCCTGCTGCTCGGGGCCCCGGGCGCCGCCGCCGCGGACGAGCCCGGCTGGACCGCCGAGCCCGCCGCGGGCAGCGCCGCAGCGGCCCGGCCGTCCTTCTACCTCGCGGGCCCCGCCGGCACCGTCCTGGAGGACCGGCTGGCCCTGACCAACACCTCCGACCGGGAGCACACCGTCATCCTGCGCGGGGCCGACGCCTACAACACGGCCGACGGAGCCTTCGCCGTGCGCCCCGTGCAGGATTCGGCCGGCGCCGGGTCCTGGATCAGCTTCGGGGCCGCCGCCACCGTGAAGATCCCGCCCCGCACCCGCGCGGTGGTCCCCTTCACCGTCACGCTGCCGCCCGCCGCCCTCCCCGGCGACCACCCGGCCGCCGTGGTCGCCACCGAGGGCGGCCGCGAGGTGGGCGTACGGGTCCACCTGCGCGTCGGCGGCCCGACGCTGGCCGCCCTCACGGTCGAGGACGTCTCCGTACGCGGCAAGGGCGCCCGCGCGGTCATCGCGTACACCCTGGTCAACCGCGGCAACGTGGCCCTCGCCCCCGAACTGGCCCTCCGCGCCGAGGGCCTCTTCGGCGGCGTCCCGGGCCGCACCGCCCGCGCCCTGCCGGTGGAGCTGCTGCCCGGCCAGCGGGTGTCGCTGACCGAGCCCTGGCCCGCAGCCCCGGTCCTCGACGACATCGACCTCACCCTCACGGTCACCGCCCCCGGCGCGGCCCCGGCCACCGCCACCGCCTCGGCGTGGTTCGTGCCCTGGGGGCTCGCGGCCCGGACGGGCGCCGGGCTGCTCGGCCTCGGCGGGCTCACCACGGCCGCGCTGCTCCTCGTACGCAGCCGGCGCAGCCGCAGGGAGCCGCCGGCGCACGAGGAGCCCGTACCCGCGGGGAACCGGGCACCGGAACACGAGCTGACGGGAGCATCCAGGTGAGCGCCACGGGCGGCGGAACGGTCGGCGGCAAGGTCGGGGCCCTCCTGGCGGCGGGGCTGGCGCTGTGCGCGCTGGTCCTGTTCCCGGCCCCGGCCGCGACGGCCGCGACGGCCGCCGAGGGCAAGCCCGCCGTGGCGCTCTCGCTCCAGGAGGCCGCCAAGGGCACGGAGATCACCGTCACCGGCACCGGCTGGCGGGCCAAGACCCTGGTGATGCTGCTGGTCTGCGGGCAGAACATGATCGGCGGCACCAACAGCTGCGCCAACGCCGACGGAACCGCGGTCTCGGTCGGCGACGACGGGCACTTCACCGCCCGGCTGCCCGTGGTGGCCCCGCCCAAGCCCTGCCCGTGCGTCGTGAACGTCACCTCCGTCAACGGGGACCAGTCCACCGTCGCCGCGCCCCTGAAGATCACCGACCACCCGGTGGCCGAGCTGCCGGCCGAATCCGGCACGGCGCGCCTGGCGATGCTCACCGGGGTCCGGCTGGAGGGCGAGGACGGGGTGCTGACCTGGTTCGGCGCCCCGCCCGGCCGGAAGTTCACGGTCACGGTCGGCAACCTCGGCTCGGCCCCGGTCAAGGACCCGGTCTTCCAGCTCGGCACCGCCCACGGGGTGTTCGCACCGCTGTGGGACGAGGTCCGGTGGAAGGGCACGATCCCGCCGGGCGGCAAGGCGGAGGTCCGGCTGGACGTCAGCCTCGCGGCGGGGGCCCACGGGGACTACACGGTCTCCCTCAAGTACGGCGACACGGTCGTGGCCACCCAGCCCTGGGGCGTGGACCGCCCGTACGGGGTGCTGCTGTTCTGGGGCCTGCTCCTGCTGGTGATACCGGCCGCGGTCTTCCGGATCGGCATGGCCGTTGTCGACCGGGTCCGGCCGCGTACGGCGCCGGCCGGCGGCCGCCACCGGGGCGCGCAGGCGCCGGTGCCCGACGCGGGGTCCGGGCCGGCGGCTGCGGCTGCCGGCGCGGCGCCTCCCCAGAGCCCCACGGCGGTCCTGCCGTGGTTCACCCCGGACAGCGCGCCGGGGCCGAGGTCCCCACACGTACCACAGGCGTCCGCACCGTCTGAGAACAGTCCGACGACGAAAGGACATTTGTGAAGACCCAACGGAGGGTGAGCGCGGCCGTGATCGCGCTGCTGCTCGGCGGCGCCGGCATAGCCATCGGGGCCACTCCTGCCCAGGCGGCCGAGACCAAGTTCAACGTCAAGTGCGTGCCGCCGGCAGGCGGCGGCGACCCGGTGGAGGGTGAGACCACCGCCAAGGTCAGCGCTCCGGCTTCGGCGAAGGTGGGTGACGAGGTCGACGTGTCCTGGGAGACCGTGAAGCCGGCCTCGAACAACACGGACCTGATGGACATCCCGCAGGACTCGGTCCAGCCCACCGGCTGGATCACGGTGGGAGGCGGGGGCGGCGAGCTGAAGGTCGTCGGGGAGAAGAAGAACCCGCCGATCCCCAAGAAGGCCCCCATGCAGATGTCGACGATGAAGGGGAAGCTGAAGCTCACCAAACCGGGCAAGATCACGCTGACCCCCGGCAAGTACGACGTCGCGGTCACCTTCTCCTTCGGCACCTTCGTCACCAAGTGCGCACCCACGGGTGACGTGGGCGTCGGGGCCACCATCGACGTGGCGGCCGGCACCAGCGGCGGTACGACGAACGGCGGTGCCACGAACGGCGGTGCCACGAACGGCGGATCGACCAGCGGCGGGTCCACGAACGGTGGATCGACCAGCGGCGGATCCACCAGCGGTGGCAGCGGCGGCCAGACCGACTTCCCGGGCAAGCCCGTCGAGGTCGCCTTCGACTGCGGTCCGGTCGTCCCCGGGGGCATCAAGACCCCGGTCACGATCAACGCCAAGAAGAACGGCGGCAGCTACGACCTGACCGTCAAGACCGCCAAGGGCGCCATGGCCAGCCCGATGGCCCTGCCGGCGGGGGCCCTCAAGCCCTCGATGAACATCAAGCTCGGCGGCGCCGACAGCGGCATGGTCAAGGTCTCCGGCCCGGCCAACGCGGAACCGATCCCGGACAAGGCCCCGGTCAGCCTCAGCGACATGACCGGCACCTACAAGCCCGGCAAGACCGGCAAGGTCACGCTCAGCCCGGACCAGCTGACGATCGACGTCACGATGGCCCCGGGGGCCACGCCGATCAACGTGCCCTGCAAGGCGGCCAGCAGCGGCGTCTCGCTGGAGCTCGACACCACGGCCCAGGAAGGCGGCTCCGGCTCGCCGACCACCACCGGCTCCACCACCGCTTCGGGCGGCCTGGCCGAGACGGGCGCCGGCGACGAGGGCGGCATCAAGGCCCTCGCCCTGGTCGCGGGCACGGTGATCCTGCTCGGCGGCGCGGTCTTCACCTTCACCCCGTGGCGCCGCCTGCGCGGCACGCGGTAGCCGCATCGGCACGAGCGGCCGAAGCCGTGCACGTCCCCCGTACGGGTGTGGCGCGCACGGCTTTGCGGTCGCGGCGGCGCTGCGCCGGATAGCTTCGGCCGCCAGAGCGGAACGTCGGAATCCGCTGGATGAACGGAGCCATGCATGCAGCTCACATCCGTCTTCGCGGCAGTGGCCGCCGCCATGGTCCTGGGCGTGTCCGGCGCCCCGATCGCCGCGGCCGCGCCTGCGGGCGGCATGGACGGAGGCTGTCGCGCGACCGCCGACATGGACCGGCTGGGCCGGCCCGACGTCACGTCCGCCTGCAAGGGACGCTTTCCCTCCGGTGCGGTGCATCGCGCCGTGATCACGTGCGACACGGTGCAGGGTGTGCGGGAACACGTGGTCCGCCGCACGTACCACAGCGGTTGGACGTCGACGGGATCGAAGGCCAAGGTCGGGTGCGGCTTCAAGTCGTTCCTCGTGGGGTTCACCTCCGAGGTGAAGGGCGCCTGAATCAGCTCCTGCCGTACAACGCCGACGGCCCGGCACACCAGGAGGTGTGCCGGGCCGCTGCGCGCGTACGGGGGGTGCGTCAGTGCACGCCGCCCATGAGGGGCTGGACCTTCTTGCGGTACATGTAGATCGCGATGCCGGCGAGGACGGCGAGCACGCCCTGGGTGGCGAACCAGCCCTGGGTGTCCGTCGGAGCGCCGAGCAGCTGGAGCAGCGCGATGGTCGAGTCACCGGCGGTGACCGCGAGGAAGAAGACACCCATCATCTGGGAGGCGTACTTCTGCGGCGCCAGCTTGGTGGTCAGCGACAGGCCGACGGGGGAGAGGGTGAGCTCGCCGACGGTCTGGATGAAGTAGACGCCGACCAGCCACATCGGGCTGACCTTCGTGTCGCCGCCGGCCAGGCCCTGGGCGACCATCATGACGCCGAAGGAGGCGCCGATCATGACCAGTGCGAAGGAGAACTTCGCGAGGGTGGTCGGCTCCTTGGAGCGACGGGCGAGGGCAACCCACAGCCAGGCGAAGACCGGCGCGAGCGCCATCACGAACAGCGGGTTCAGCGACTGGAACCAGCTCTCCGGGAACTCGAAGCCGAACAGCGTGCTGTCCGTGCTGTCCTTCGCGAACAGGGCCAGCGTGGAGCCGGTCTGGTCGTAGATCGCCCAGAAGATCGCGGCGGCGGCGAAGAACCAGACGTACGCCGACATGCGGGACCGCTCGACCACCGAGAGGTCCTTGTCGCGCTTGATCCGCAGGATCGCCCACGCCGGGAGGATGAGACCGGCGATGGTCAGCGGCCACAGGGCGTAGTTGATCGTGAAGATGCCGGCCAGGCCGATGATCGCGTAGGCAGCGGCGGCGACGCCCAGCCAGATCAGGCCCTTCTTGACGACCGAGGACTTCTCCTCGGCGCTCAGCGGGCTCGGAACCTGGTTCGAGACCGGGTTCAGGTGGCGGAAGCCGAAGAAGTAGAACAGCAGACCCAGGGCCATACCGACACCGGCCATGGCGAAGCCGATGTGCCAGTTGACCTCCTGGCCGACGTAGCCGATGGTCAGCGGGGCGACGAAGGCGCCGAGGTTGATGCCCATGTAGAAGATCGTGAAGCCGCCGTCGCGGCGCGGGTCGTTCGCGTCCCGGTACAGCTGGCCGACCATCGTGGAGATGTTGGCCTTCAGTACGCCGGAACCGGCTGCGATGAGCGCCAGGCCGATGAAGAACGAGGCGGTCGCCGGCACCGCCAGCAGGAAGTGGCCCGTCATGATGACGACACCCGCGACGGCCACGGCCTTGCGGGCACCCCAGACGCGGTCGCCCAGCCAGCCGCCCGGGAGGGCGAGCAGGTAGACCATCGCGTTGTAGACGGAGTAGATCGCGACCGCGGTCGCGTCGTTCATCCCGAGACCACCGTCGGCCACGTTCGTGGCCAGGTAGAGCACGAGCAGCGCGCGCATGCCGTAGAAGCTGTAGCGCTCCCACATCTCGGTCATGAAGAGGAAGGCCAGGCCGGTGGGGTGGCCGAGGAAGGTCTTCTCGCCGGTAGCGGCCGAATCCCTCGTCAGGCTGGAAGCCATCGTCGATCCTTGCTTGGTCGGGACGCTTCGCTTCGTGAGCGGAACAGCGCCCGGTGGGGGGTGGCCGGCACCGGCGACGGGTGTCCCACCCCACGCCCAGGGGTCTGCCCCCGTCCCGTGAGGAAGGGGGGCAGCGGGATATCCGTAACCGGGATCCACGCCCCAGGCGCATCCTTCGCGCGCGGGGCCCGGCCCACAGGTCATTCACTGTCACCGAAGTCGAAGAGGCAGGTCGTCAAGACCCCCTGATCGATCCGGACAGAATCGAGACCTTCGGCTCGCTTTTCGGCGCAAAGGTCTCAGAGGTAGTGCATCAGGCGTCTCGCCACCATACGACACGACACTGCGGCATATGAATGGACTTGAGACATGGATCACAGGCAGACAGGGAACCGTTTGGCCACATTCGAAGGCCGCCCTCGGACATAAGACCAGATCGGCAGGGGTGTGCAGGTGCGCCCCTCCACATCGTCCCCGCGGACTACCATCACCCACATGACGCGTGTACTGCTCGCCGAGGACGACGCATCCATCTCGGAGCCCCTGGCCCGCGCCCTGCGCCGGGAAGGGTACGAGGTCGAGGTCCGGGAGGACGGCCCCACCGCCCTGGACGCAGGACTGCAGGGCGGCGTCGACCTCGTCGTCCTGGATCTGGGCCTGCCCGGCATGGACGGCCTCGAGGTCGCCCGCCGGCTGCGCGCCGAGGGCCACGGCTTCCCCATTCTGGTGCTCACCGCCCGGGCGGACGAGGTCGACACGGTCGTCGGCCTGGACGCCGGCGCCGACGACTACGTGACCAAGCCCTTCCGCCTCGCCGAACTGCTGGCCCGGGTCCGGGCCCTGCTGCGGCGCGGCGCCAACGACGCCACCCAGTCCCCCGCCACCCACGGCGTACGGATCGACGTCGAGTCGCACCGCGCCTGGATGGGGGAGGAGGAGCTCCAGCTCACGGCCAAGGAGTTCGACCTGCTGCGGGTCCTGGTCCGCGACGCCGGCCGGGTCGTCACCCGCGACCAGCTGATGCGCGAGGTGTGGGACACCACCTGGTGGTCCTCCACCAAGACCCTCGACATGCACATCTCCTGGCTCCGCAAGAAGCTGGGCGACGACGCCGCGAACCCGCGCTACATCGCCACCGTCCGGGGCGTCGGCTTCCGCTTCGAGAAGAGCTAGCGGCACCGGAGCATGCGCCGCCGCCTGATCAACTCCACGCTCGCCGTGGTGCTCGTCGTCATCGCCGTCTTCGGGATCTCCCTCGTGATCGTGGAGACCCGGACGATCACCAGCAGCGCCCAGGACCGCATCGAGTCCGAGGCGCTGCGCCTGGTCGGCATCGTCGAGGCGAGCGTCCTGGAGCACAAGCCCATCGACGCCCAGGCCCTCGCCGAGCAGCTGGACATGGGCCGCTACGCCCGGATCACCGTCCCCGGGCAGTCGCCCGTGGACGTCGGCGACCGGATCCCCGACAGCGTCATCCGCGGCACCGCCAAGGGCGAGCAGGGCGAGATCGTCGTCGTCGAGGAGTCCCGCTCGACCGTGACCCGCGAGGTCGGGCGGACCCTGGCCGTGGTCGGCGCGGTGGCGCTGCTCGCCGTCGTGGCGGCCGTCCTGCTCGCCGTACGGCAGGCCAACCGGCTGGCCTCCCCGCTCACCGACCTGGCCGAGACGGCCGAGCGGCTGGGCTCCGGCGACCCGCGGCCCCGGCACAAGCGGTACGGGGTCCCCGAGCTGGACCGGGTCGCGGACGTGCTGGACTCCAGCGCCGAGCGGATCGGCCGGATGCTGACCGCCGAGCGGCGGCTGGCCGCGGACGCCTCGCACCAGCTGCGCACCCCCCTCACGGCCCTGTCGATGCGGCTGGAGGAGATCACGGTCACCGACGACCTGGAGACCGTGCGGGAGGAGGCGAGCATCGCCCTCACCCAGGTGGAGCGGCTCACGGACGTGGTCGAACGGCTGCTGACGAACTCGCGGGACCCGCGGACGGGCTCGGCGGTCCCCTTCGACCTGGACGAGGTCGTCAAGCAGCAGGTGGAGGAGTGGCGGCCGGCCTACCGCAGCGCGGGCCGGGCCATCGTGCGCTCCGGCAAGACGGGCATGCGGGCCGTCGGCACCCCGGGCGCGGTCTCGCAGGTGCTGGCCACGCTCGTGGAGAACGCGCTGATGCACGGGGGCGGCACGGTCGCGCTGCGCACCCGGGTGATCGGGAACCAGGCGGTGCTGGAGGTCACGGACGAGGGGCCGGGGGTCCCGCCGGACCTCGGCAACCGGATCTTCGAGCGGGCGATCAGCGGCCGCAATTCCACCGGGATCGGTCTGGCGGTGGCCCGGGACCTCGCGGAGGCCGACGGGGGGCGCCTGGAGCTGCTGCAGACGCAGCCGCCGGTGTTCGCGCTGTTCCTGAGCCGGACGGCGCCGGCGCGGCCGGAACCGGAGCAGACGGTCCGCTGAGCGGCGGACGGTGTGCCGAGCCGGCGGACGGTGGCCGAGTCGGGTGGACCGGTGCGCCGAGCCGGGCGGACGCCCGCAGGGGCGCGTACGGCTACTTGCCGGCGGGCTCGGGGGCCCGTGCGGCGCTCGGGCCGCTCTCGGCTCCGCCGCGCGGCGCGGCGAGCGCCGAGGCCGGGGCCTGGGCCGCGGCCGGGGCCTGCGCGGGTTCCGGCAGGGCCTTGAAGACCCAGGTCCGGTACGACCAGAAGCGGAACACGGTGGCCGTGCCGATGCCGATGAACTTGAACACGTTCGTGGCGAGCGGGCCGTCCCAGCCGAACCCGTAGGTGGCCGTGTACAGCACGCCGTTCTCGATCACCAGGCCGATCACGCTGAAGGCCACGAACAGCGGCAGCTCGCGGGAGCTCCCGGTGCGCGCGCGGTCGCGGTAGGTGAAGTACCGGAAGCCGATGTAGTTGGTGACGATGGCCACGACGGTGGCTATGACGCTCGCCCGGACGACCTGCAGGTCCGTCGTGTGGCGGATGAGGTTGAAGACACCCAGGTTGACGAGCACGCCCACGCCGCCGACGGCCCCGAACTTCGCGACCTCGCGGCCCAGGCCGCGGAGGCGGTCGAGTGCGGATCCCTGCTGCGGGGTGCTCATGTGATGGATCGGTCCTGTCCTTCGCCGCCCCGCGCGGAGGCGTCCGTGGAGGCGTCTGCCGCCTTCGGTCAACCCAGCCATGCTAAGTGTCGTCCCACCGGCCCGTCTGTGCCTTCGCACACCGTGCGACGCACGGCACACGAGGGCGTGACGACGACGCGCGCCGATGAGTACGGGCCAGGGCCATGTCCGGATGGCGGAATACCGGCGGATACTCTGGAGGGGTGACGTTCCCGGTAGTCGGCATGGTCGGCGGCGGACAGCTCGCCCGCATGACCCACGAGGCGGGCATCCCCCTCGGCATCAGATTCAAGCTCCTCAGTGACACCCCACAGGACTCGGCGGCCCAGGTCGTGAGCGATGTCGTCATCGGCGACTATCGCGATCTGGAGACGTTGCGCGCCTTCGCGCGCGGCTGCGATGTGATCACTTTCGACCACGAGCACGTGCCCATCGCACACTTGCGGGCCCTGGAAGCGGACGGCATCCCCGTCCGCCCGGGGCCCGACGCGTTGATGCACGCCGCGGACAAGGGGGTGATGCGCGCCAAGCTCGACGAGATCGGCGTCCCGAGCCCCCGCCACCGGATCGTGAGCGATCCGGCGGACGCGGCCGCCTTCGCGCAGGAGGTGGGCGGCTTCCCGGTCATCCTCAAGACCGTGCGCGGCGGCTACGACGGCAAGGGCGTGTGGTTCGTGCGCACCCCCGAGGACGCAGAGGCCCCCTTCAAGGCGGGCGTCCCGGTCCTGGCGGAGGAGAAGGTCGACTTCGTCCGCGAGCTCGCGGCGAACATCGTCCGCTCCCCGCACGGCCAGGCCGTGGCCTATCCCGTCGTCGAGTCCGTCCAGGTGGACGGCGTGTGCGACACGGTGATCGCCCCCGCCCCGAACCTCTCCGAGGCCCTCGCGGGCGAGGCCCAGGCCCTCGCCCTGCGCATCGCCAAGGAGCTCGGCGTCACCGGCCACCTGGCCGTGGAGCTGTTCGAGACCGCCGACGGCCGGATCCTCGTCAACGAACTGGCGATGCGCCCGCACAACAGCGGCCACTGGACCCAGGACGGCGCGATCACCTCCCAGTTCGCCAACCATGTCCGCGCGGTCCTGGACCTCCCCCTGGGCGACCCCCGCCCCCGGGCCCGCTGGACGGTCATGGCGAACGTGCTCGGCGGCGACTACCCCGACATGTACGCGGCGTACCTGCACTGCATGGCCCACGACCCGCAGCTCAAGATCCACATGTACGGCAAGGACGTGAAACACGGCCGCAAGGTCGGCCACGTCAACACCTACGGCGACGACCTGGACGATGTGCTGGAACGCGCACGCCACGCAGCCGGCTACCTCAGAGGAACGATCACCGCATGAGCACCTCCCCCGCAGGTCCCGTCGTCGGCATCGTCATGGGCTCGGACTCCGACTGGCCCGTCATGGAGGCCGCCGCCCAGGCCCTCGACGAGTTCGAGATCCCGTACGAGGTCGACGTCGTCTCCGCGCACCGGATGCCGCGCGAGATGGTCGCGTACGGGGAGCAGGCCGCCGAGCGCGGCCTGAAGGCGATCATCGCCGGCGCCGGCGGGGCCGCCCACCTGCCCGGCATGCTCGCCTCGGTGACCCCGCTGCCCGTCATCGGCGTCCCCGTGCCGCTGAAGTACCTCGACGGCATGGACTCCCTGCTGTCGATCGTCCAGATGCCCGCAGGGGTTCCCGTCGCCACCGTTTCCGTCGCCGGGGCGCGCAACGCCGGGCTGCTGGCCGTACGGATGCTGGCCGCCCACGACCCCGAGCTCCTCACCCGGATGAAGGACTTCCAGCAGGAGCTGAACGACCAGGCCACCGAGAAGGGCAAGCGGCTGCGGACGAAGGTCGCGGGCGCGGAGTCCTTCGGGTTCGGCAAGTGAGCGCGGCGCAGACGTCCGTGGCGTCGGACCGCCTGGCCGAGGCCCGCGAGCTGCTCGCCGAGCACCCGGTGGTCGACGGGCACAACGACCTGCCGTGGGCCCTGCGCGAGCAGGTCCGCTACGACCTGGCGCAGCGCGACATCGCCGGCGACCAGCGCGGCCTGCTGCACACCGACATCCCGCGGCTGCGCGCCGGCGGCGTCGGCGCGCAGTTCTGGTCGGTCTACGTCCGCTCCGACTTCGCCGGCGACGAGGCGGTCAGCGCCACCCTGGAGCAGATCGACGCCGTCGCCCAGCTGATCGACCGTTACCCGGCGGACCTGGTGAGGGCGCTGACGGCGGACGACATGGAGGCGGCCCGCGCCGACGGCCGGATCGCCTCGCTGATGGGCGCCGAGGGCGGCCACTCCATCAACAACTCGCTCGCCACGCTGCGCGCCCTGCACCAGCTGGGCGTGCGGTACATGACGCTCACGCACAACGACACGATCGACTGGGCGGACTCGGCGACCGACGAGCCGCGCCACGGCGGCCTGAGCGACTTCGGCCGCGAGGTCGTCCGCGAGATGAACCGCATCGGCATGCTCGTCGACCTCTCGCACGTCGCCGCGACGACGATGCGCGACGCCCTCGCCGTCTCGGCCGCGCCGGTGATCTTCTCCCACTCGTCCTCGCTGGCGATGTGCGACCACCCGCGCAACATCCCGGACGACGTGCTGGCGCAGCTGCCGGCCAACGGCGGCGTCGCGATGGCCACGTTCGTACCGAAGTTCATCCTCCCGGCAGCGGTCGAGTGGACCCTGGCCGCGGACGAGAACCTGCGGGCGCACGGCTTCCACCACCTGGACACCTCGCCCGAGGCGATGGCCCTGCACCGCGCCTTCGAGGCGCAGCGGCCGCGCCCGGTGGCCACGGCCGCCACGGTGGCCGACCACCTCGACCACATGCGCGAGGTGGCCGGCGTCGACCACATCGGCATCGGCGGCGACTACGACGGCACGGCCTTCACCCCGGCCGGGCTGGACGACGTGGCCGGCTACCCGAACCTGATCGCGGAGCTGCTCACGCGCGGCTGGTCGCACGCCGACCTGGCCAAGCTGACCTGGGCCAACGCGGTACGGGCGCTGCGCGACGCCGAGGCGGTGGCGCGCGGGCTCTCCGCGTCCCGCGGCCCGTCCAACGCGGTCCTGTAGCCGCCACCCGGCGGCTGTGGCGAGGGGTGTGACCTGCGGGTTACACCCGAACGCCACATCCGCCGGGCGATCGGGCCGTCCGGCGTGTCACGGTGGCAGCATCCCTCCCTGCTGCCGCCGAGACCGGAGCGAACGCCATGGCCGACCTGCAGGATGAACAGAACGCCGCGTACACCGCGCACACCGCTTACACCGCCGATACGGCCCCCGCGGGCCCCGGCTCCGCCGGAGCCGAGGACCTGCCCGCCGCGGTACCGGGCAGCGCCCTGGAGCGGGCCGTCGCCCTGCTGTCCGTGCATCCCGTCGCCGACGGGCACAACACACTGGTCTGGACCCTGCGCCAGAGCCCGTACCACGACATCGACACCCCGGACAGCGGAGTCGACACCGACATCCCGCGGCTGCGCGCCGGCGGGGTCGGCGCCCAGTTCTGGTCGCTGCTGCTGCCGCACGAGGCCGCGGCCGGCGACCAGGTGGTGGCCGACGCCCTCGAACAGATCGACGTGGCGCTCACCCTGATGCGCCTTTATCCCGACGGCCTGTGCCTCGCGCTGACCGCGGACGACATGGCCGATGCCCGCAACCGGGGCCGGATCGCCTCGTTCCTGGGCCCCGTGTCCGGCCGTACGCTGACCGATTCGCTGGGCGCCCTGCGTGCGTTCCACGCCCTGGGCGTACGGGTCCTCGCGCCCGCGGGAGCGCCCTGGGCCGACCATGACCTGACGCCCTTCGGCCACGAGGTGGTCCGGGAGATGAACCGGCTGGCGATGCTGGTGGACCTGACCGGCTGTACGCCGGAGGTGGCCTGCCAGCTCGCGGGGGCCTCCAAGGCCCCGGTGATCGCCTCGCACACCGCGGCGGCCGCGCTGAACCGGCATCCGGCCAATGTGACCGACGAGGTCCTGCTGGCCCTGCGGGCGGCGAACGGTCTGGCGATGGTGACCTTCGACGCCGAACAGACCGGGGACTCGCTGCACGCCGTCGCCGACCACGTGGAACACGTACGGGCCGTCGCGGGCCCGCACTGCGTGGGCCTCGGCGCCACCTTCGGCTCCGAGCAGGGCGCGCCCCGGCCGGCCGGCCTGACCGACCCCTCGGGCTATCCGCGGCTGATCGCGGAGCTGCTCGAGCGGGGCTGGTCGGAGACCGACCTGGCCTTGCTGACCTGGGACAACGCCCAGCGGGTGCTACGCGACGCGGAGTTCACGGCCCGAGCCGCCCAGCACCGCAGACCGGCGTAGGGCGGGTGGCACCCCCCTAGGCGCGGGGGCGGCCCATCGCACGGTACGTCCAGCCGGCCGCGCGCCAGCGGTCGGTGTCGAGGGCGTTGCGGCCGTCGAGGATCAGGCGGTCGGTGACGACCTCGCCCAGCTCCACCGGGTCGAGGTCGCGGAACTCGCGCCATTCGGTGAGGTGCAGGACGACCTCCGCGCCGCGGGCCGCCTCCAGCGCCGAGTCCGCGTACCCGAGCGTCGGGAAGACGCGGCGGGCGTTGTCCATGCCCTTCGGGTCGTAGACGGTGACCTGGCCGCCCTGGAGGTGGATCTGCCCGGCCACGTTCAGCGCGGGGGAGTCGCGGACGTCGTCGGAGTCCGGCTTGAAGGTGGCGCCCAGCACCGCGACGCGCTTGCCGAGGAAGGACCCGCCCACGGCCTCGCGGGCCAGCTCGACCATGTGGCCGCGGCGGCGCATGTTGATGGAGTCGACCTCGCGCAGGAAGGTCAGCGCCTGGTCCGCGCCGAGCTCGCCGGCGCGCGCCATGAAGGCCCGGATGTCCTTGGGAAGGCAGCCGCCGCCGAAGCCGATGCCGGCGCGCAGGAACTTCGAGCCGATCCGCTCGTCGTGGCCGATGGCCTCGGCCAGCTTGACCACGTCGCCGCCGGCGGCCTCGCAGACCTCCGCCATCGCGTTGATGAAGGAGATCTTCGTGGCGAGGAAGGAGTTGGCGGCGGTCTTGACGAGCTCGGCCGTCGGGAAGTCGGTCACCACCAGCGGGGTGCCCTCCGCCATCGGCGTCTCGTACACCTCGCGCAGCAGCTTCTCGGCGCGCTCGCCCTGGACGCCGATCACGATCCGGTCGGGGTGCAGGGTGTCCTGCACGGCGAAGCCCTCCCGCAGGAACTCCGGGTTCCACGCCAGCTCGACCCCGTCGCCGGCCGGGGCCAGCTCGGCCAGCTTCGCGGCGAGCCGCTCCGCCGAGCCCACCGGCACGGTGGACTTGCCGACGACCAGCACCGGCCGGGTCAGGTGCGGGGCCAGCGACTGCATCGCGGAGTCGACGTAACTCATGTCGCACGCGTACTCGCCGTGCTTCTGCGGGGTGTTCACGCAGACGAAGTGGACGTCGCCGAAGGCGCCGACCTCCTCCCAGGACTGCGTGAAGCGCAGCCGCCCGGTGGAGCCCGGCAGGCCCGCGACGTGCTGGGCGAGGAGTTCCTCGAGCCCGGGCTCGTACATCGGCACCCGGCCGGCGGACAGCATCTCGATCTTCTCCGGGACCACGTCCAGCCCGAGCACCTCGAAGCCCAGCTCGGCCATCGCGGCGGCATGGGTCGCGCCGAGGTAGCCGGTGCCGATCACAGTGATCCTGAGGGGGGCCATGGGTGCTCCAGAGGTGCGGGGCCGTTTGCGGCCACTGAGCATAGTCGGGCCGGTCCGCGGGGACGTTCCCCAGGAGACCCGGCTGTCACGCAGCTCACGTACCCCGTACATATCGCTGCCAGGACGCCGGACACTAAGATTTGGGTTACTTAACGGTAGTTAGCATGACGCAGCGCACACACATCGCACGCGCATCACACTTGGGGAGTGAGAGTCTTGGCGGGTTCTGCCGACTTCGACCTGTACCGCCCGGCCGAGGAGCACGACATGCTCCGCGAGTCCGTCCGCTCGCTCGCCGAGGCGAAGATCCTGCCGTTCGCAGCCGCGGTCGACGAGGAGGCGCGCTTCCCGCAGGAGGCCCACGACGCGCTCGTCGCCAACGACCTGCACGCCGTCCACGTTCCCGAGATCTACGGCGGCGCCGGCGCCGACGCCCTCGCCACCGTGATCGTGATCGAGGAGGTGGCCCGCGTCTGCGCCTCCTCCTCCCTGATCCCGGCCGTGAACAAGCTCGGCTCGCTCCCGGTGATCCTCTCCGGCTCCGAGGACCTCAAGAAGAAATACCTCGGCCCGCTGGCCAAGGGCGACGGCATGTTCTCGTACTGCCTCTCGGAGCCCGACGCGGGCTCCGACGCCGCCGGCATGAAGACCCGCGCCGTGCGCGACGGGGACTTCTGGGTCCTCAACGGCGTCAAGCGCTGGATCACCAACGCGGGCGTCTCCGAGTACTACACGGTCATGGCCGTGACGGACCCCGAGAAGCGGTCGAAGGGCATCAGCGCCTTCGTCGTCGAGAAGTCCGACGAGGGCGTCTCCTTCGGCGCCCCCGAGAAGAAGCTCGGCATCAAGGGCTCCCCGACCCGCGAGGTCTACCTCGACAACGTGCGGATCCCGGCCGACCGCATGATCGGCGCCGAGGGCACCGGCTTCGCCACCGCGATGAAGACCCTCGACCACACCCGCATCACCATCGCCGCCCAGGCGCTCGGCATCGCCCAGGGCGCCCTGGACTACGCCAAGGGCTACGTCCAGGAGCGCAAGCAGTTCGGCAAGCCGATCGGCGACTTCCAGGGCGTGCAGTTCATGCTCGCGGACATGGCCATGAAGATCGCCGCCGCCCGCGCGCTGACCTACCAGGCGGCCGCCGCCTCGGAGCGCGGCGACGCCGACCTCACCTTCCTCGGCGCAGCGGCGAAGTGCTTCGCCTCGGACGCGGCCATGGAGGTCACCACGGACGCCGTCCAGCTCCTCGGCGGCTACGGCTACACCCGCGACTACCCGGTCGAGCGCATGATGCGCGACGCGAAGATCACCCAGATTTATGAAGGAACGAACCAGGTCCAGCGCATCGTCATGGCGAGGAACCTGCCTTAGCAAGGTTTTCGCAGGTCAGCGGCCCGATCGGGTGATCCGGGAGCTGTGATCAGCTTCCGGTCCGTTCCGGTCCGTTCCGGTCCGGTCGGGTCCCTTCTTGGGCGTCATGCTGGGGGAATCCTGGGCGGACGCTGGTCTTTTAAACCTGCCCTGACCTGCACAAACGAGAAGGCCCCCGGCGTGATGCCGGGGGCCTTTCGTGCGGGCTGGGTCAGGGGATGCGGAGACCGCATCCCGCCATGAGCCAGAGCATCGATCGGTCATCCCGGCGAAGAACGAGAACCGCTGGTGCCGGGTCCGGGCCGACAGCTTCCGGTCCTGCTCCATCCACAACAGCCACTGCTGGCTGCTGCCGGGGCCGTTCGCGTTATTCGGGCTGCCCGGTGGCGTACGTGCCCTTGGCCGACAAGGTGGCCGCGAGTCCGCAGCCGGGTCATCGGATTATCCGTCAGGTTCGTTACGTGGTAGGACTGTTCGATTGATGTTCTGGTTCAACCACGGGGGTGGGGGATGTCTGTCACGCTGCCTGACTGGGCCGACACGCTGCTGGACTTGATCGGTGTGTCCTGGCCGAATGTCGACGAGGACGCCTACCGGGAGATGGCCGACTCGCTCCGCGAGTTCGCGGACGACCTCCTGGATGACGGCCAGCTGGCCAACAACCATGTCGAGCGCCTGCTGTCGGCCAGCAAAGGCGAGTCGATCGAGGCCCTGAACGAGCACTGGAACAAGGTCAAGGGAAAGCACTTCAAGGACATCGCAGGTGCGGCCCGCACCATCGCTGGGGCGATGGATCTGGCCGCCGGTGCGGTTGTCGGTATGAAGACCGCCGCCTTGGTGCAGCTCGGGTACCTCGCCTCCGAAGCGGGTATCGCGCTCTCCCTCATTCCGGTCACCGGCGGTCTGTCGATGCTGATCGGCGCAGGGGCCATGCGCGCAACCCAAGAGGTCATCAAGCGCCTCATCAAGGAATGTGTCGAGGAAGCCGTCGGCTACATCGTCTCAGCGATGACCGAACCGGCCGTCGCGGCCCTGGAGGGCATGGCCGCCGACCTCGTCGTCCAGCTCGGCTCGATGGCACTCGGCTTCCAGGACGGTGTCGACCTCGACCAGACCAAGAACGCAGGCAAGGACGGCTTCCGCGACGGCGTCCAGTCCGGCAAGGAGTCCCTCCACCTCGCCTCCGCAGACGGCAGCGGTTCCGGAAACGGTGGAGGGACCGGCCTGGTCGACCTCCACATCGAGCACTCCGAGCACACCCGTGCCGGCACCAACCTCAACCATGTCAGCACCAACATCCACGGCAAGACCACCGCGAAACTGACCAAGGCCAAGCACCACCACGGCCGCACCCGGGGCCGCGACTCCATCGCCCGGGCCATCGATCCGGTCGCAGACAAGGCCATGGCAGCCCTCACCAAGGCCACCAAGGCCATGGGCGACCACGTCGGCACCACCCTGCCCAAAGCCGTCAAACAGATTTCCGCCGACCACAAGAAGAACGACCAGGCTCTCCATGACGACTTCAACCGCCTGAAGGGCAAGGGCGGCCACGGCGGCAAGGGGCCGGGAGGAAAGGATCCGGCCGGCTACGGCAAGGGTGAGGACTCGGCCCGTACCAAGCCGAACTCGGCTCAGGACGCCAAGGACGCCCCGCGCAGCAACGCCATTTCCCTCGACAAGACCGTCTGCAAAAACGATCCCGTCGACGTGGCCACAGGCAAGATGCTGCTCCCGCAGACGGACCTGACCCTGCCTGCTGTACTGCCCATGGCACTTCGCCGTACACATGTGTCCACGTACCGGTACGGACACTGGTTCGGCCGCAGTTGGGCCTCCACTCTCGACGAACGGATCGAAGTCGACCCGGTCGGCTTCGGTGCTGTCTGGGTCCGGGAGGACGGCTCACTGCTGGTCTACCCGCGGCTTCCCCGTCCGGATGGGGAGCAGGTGATGCCGCTGGAAGGGGATCGGCTGCCTCTTGTCCACGACGGCGAAGACGAGGGCGAGAGTCGGTACACGGTCTTCGACGCGGCCAGCGGGGGCACTCGAACGTTCACCGGCAGCCCCTACCGAGACTCTCCCGCCCACTGGCTGTCCGAAGTCTGCGATCGCAACGGCAACCGCATCCGTTTCAACCGCCGTTCCGACGGAGCCCCCCTCTCGGTTGTCCACTCCGGCGGATACACGGTCAGAGTCGCGGCCGACACCTCCCGCGTCACGGCGCTCGCCCTTGAAGGGCCGGAGGGCGCAGAAACGGTCCTCCGCTACGGCTACGACGAGGCCGGTGACCTTACTTCATTGACCGGTCCGGAGAGTCTCGACACCCCCCCGATGCGGTTCACCTACGACGCCGACAGTCGCGTTACCTCGTGGACCGACCGGAACCTGTCCACGTTCCGGTACGTCTACGACGCGGACGGCCGTGTCGGCAGCACCGTGGGCCCCGACGGCATCCTCTCCTCACACTTCACCTACGACGTACACCCTCAGACAGGGCACCGGGTCACCTGCTACACCGATTCCACCGGCGCCACCACGGTCCTCCACCTCAACGACCGGCTCCAGGTCGTTTCCGAGACCGATCCGCTCGGCCATACGACCCAGCTGACCTGGGACGCATACGACCGCCCCCTGAGCCGTACCGATCCGCTCGGTCAGACAACCGAGTTGACCTGGGACGAAGCGGGGAATCTCACCGCCGTCCGACTCCCGGACGGTTCGGTCTCCACGGCGCGCTACAACGCGCTGAACCAGCCAGTCGAGGTCAGGGCCCCGGACGGCACCGTATGGGAGCAGTACTTCGACGAACTCGGCAACTGCACCGGCACCCGCGGGCCCGACCACGCTCTCACCCGATTCACCCACGACCGCACCGGTGCGGTCGCGTCGTTCACGGATGCTCTCGGCTCCACTACGCACATCCGCGCCAACCGCGCGGGACTTCCCGTGGAGATCACCAGCTCCGACGGGGGTGTCACCACCGTGGAGCGCGATCACCGGGGCCGCCCCACCCGCATCGCCGATCCCGCGGGCAGCGCGCAGCAGTTCACCTGGGATGCGGACGACCGGCTGCTGCACCGCGTCACCGCCGACGGCAGCCGTGAGTCCTGGCGCTGGGATCCTGAGGGCAACTGCCTCGCCCACACTGATGCCCATGGTGGTGTCTCGGCCACCGAGTACGGTCATTTCGACAAGCCGCTCGCCCGTATCGCGGCAGACGGGGCCCGCCATGAGCTGCGCTACGACACCGAACTGCGTCTGGCCCAGGTGACCAACCCGCTCGGACAAAAATGGAGTTACACCTACGACCGCGCGGGACGGCTCGTTGCCGAGGACGACTTCGACGGCCGCCGGACTAGCTACGCCTACGATCAGGCGGGCCGTCTGACCTGCCGTACGAGCTCTCAGGGGGTGTCGGTCGCGTACACCTGGGACTCCATGGACCGGTTGACCTCCCGGGAGGTCGAAGGACACCTCGTCCGCTACGCCTACGACCGGGCCGGCGAGCTCGTCTCCGCCCGGTCGCCGGCCTCCGCCGTCGTCATGGAACGCGACGCCATGGGACGGCTGATCTCCGAAACCGTCGACGGCCGAACCAGCCGCTACAGCTACGACCTGCTGGGCCGCTGCGTCTCCCGCACAACACCCTCGGGTGCTGTCAGCCACACCACCTACGGCGAAGCGGGGGACCGCCTCTCACTCACGACCGACGGACACACGATCGCCTTCACCCACGACGTGCTCGGCCGTGAACTGACCCGCACTTGGGGATCTGAGTCAGCTCCCATCTCCCTGCATACGGCGTGGGACAACCGCAGCCGGCCCGTGAGTCAGTCCGTGGCCAGCGGCGGGACCGCCTCACCCGTCCGGAACTACGCGTATCGCGCCGACGGGTATCCGGTGCGGATCACGGAGTCGGTAGCCGGGGCCAGGTGGGACAAGCAGATCTCACTCGATCCCGTGGGGCGTCCGCTCAGCATCGAAGCACCCGGCTGGACGGAGACGTACGCGTACGACGGCGCGGGCAACCAGACGCAGGCCGACTGGCCGAGAGCAGCCGGCCACAGCGAGGCCCGCGGGTCTCGCACGTACGCCGGAACCCGTGTGACATCCGCAGGTGCTGTCACCTACGAACACGACGCGGCGGGCCGCGTGGTCATGCGACGGTGCACGAGACTCTCCCGCAAGCCCGACATATGGCGCTACACCTACGACGCCGAAGACCGTCTGGTCTCGTGCACCACCCCGGACGGCGCCGTGTGGCATTACTCGTACGACCCACTGGGGCGGCGTACCGCCAAACACCGCATGTCCCCCGACGGCGTGGCGGTCATCGAGACCGTCCAGTTCACATGGGACGGATCTCTGCTGGTCGAGCAGTCCGACTCCGCCACCCGGACCGTGCTCACCTGGGAGTACGAGGGCCACCGCCCGCTGAGCCAGTACGAGCGCCGGGAACTGGACGACGCAGAGGTCGACAGCCGCTTCTTCGCCATCATCACCGACCTGGTCGGTGCGCCGACCGAGCTGGTGGCCGAGTCCGGCGAGACGGCGTGGCGGGCCCGTTCGGCCTGCTGGGGCACGACCGGCTGGGGCAAGGACGCAACCGCGTACACCCCGCTGCGTTTCCCCGGCCAGTACGCCGATCCCGAGACCGGTCTGCACTACAACTACTTCCGCCACTACGACCCGGACACCGCCCGTTACACCAGCCCCGACCCGCTCGGCCTGTCACCAGCGCCCAACCCCTCGACGTATGTCCTCAACCCATGGGCGTGGAGCGACCCATTGGGTCTGGCACCCAAGCGCTGCAAGATGGACGCATACGATTGGGACGGGAGCATCCGCTACGGCCGTCTCGACCACCTCGGACGCCCTACCGGCGTCTATGCCTGCCTTCGCCCCGAAATCCTGGACGCGAAGAAGGGGACGGCCGCCGGCAAGCTCAAGCCCCCGGGCTGGCGTGGCAACGGAACGGACTTCAACGAGGCGCGTGGCCATCTGCTGGCCGATCGGCTCGGCGGAGCCGGGACCGGGACGAAGGCCTATCACAACCTGGTCACACAGACGCAGGACCCCACGAACTCACCGGACCAGCGGGACCAGGTAGAACAGGTGATCTTTGACGCGGTCAAGAAGGGCAATGGTGAAGTCATCCAGTACAGCATCAAGCCCGTCTACGCGGGAGCCAACCCCATACCCATCCGTCTGGATTTCACAGCTTTCGGAAACAAGGGCTTCACCTTCACCCACAGCCTCGAGAACCCTGCGGCCGGCGTCAGGACCGGTGTGTAGCACTCGCCCCGAACAGCAAGTGAGGACCACATGACCCGCACCACCCCGCCCCGCCCGGTCGATGCCGAGGGCCTGTTCCCGGCACTCGCCGGCCACCGCCGTACCAGCACCCGCCTGCACCCGCGCCACGGCTCCCCGAAGGCTGACGACAGTTCGGTGGCCGGCCCGTTTCTGTGGCCCGCGAACGAACCGTGGCCTGTGTGCACCGTGGTCCACCCCAAGGGCTGGGGCCATCGGCTGTCAGACGTGCGCCTGAAGCGGCGGATCCTCGACGAGGCCTGGCACCGGGATCCCGGGGTGGGTCCCACGGACGCCGAACGTGCGGTCCTGGACACCCTTCGGCCAGGACCGCACGCGCCCCAGATCGACGACGCGGACCCGATTCCGCTGCTCGCCGCCGCGCAGCTCTTCGCACGCGACATCCCCGACCTCACCGGACCGGAGGGCTGTGACCTCCTCCAGGTCCTCTGGTGCCCCTTCGAAGTGCACGGCCCCGGCCGGACCATCGACGTCGTGCTGAAGTGGCGGCGTTCCCAAGACGTGGGCGAGGTCCTCGCCGTGATCCCGGAGCCTGTGGTGGTGGGCAGGGCCGAATGCGTTCCGAACACGTGCGAGCTCCACCCCGAACAAGTGGTGGAGCACGAGTACGAAGGTCTGCTGGACGAAGACCTTCAGGAGGCCATCGAAGCGTGGGAGGAAGGAAACGACGAAGAGGACGACGACGCCTTCGAGTCCTCGGCCCCCTCCAGCTTCGACACGTACGAGGAGTACGAGGCCGCCATGGCCGCCGCGCGCGCGGATGAGGAGGGGGAGAAGGAGGTCACCTACCGGGGCGACCTGTCCATCGCACCCGGTTGGAAGGTCGGCGGCTTCGCATCGTGGCACCTCACCGACCCGGCGCACATCGGTTGCGGGGTCTGCGGAACAATGATGCCTCCCTTGCTCACCGTGGCCGGCGGTGAATGGGACGGAGCCTGCGAGAGCTGGATCCCGCTGGAGGACCAGGACTCCGTACCGGACGACCGGATCAGTGACCCGGCGGGCGTCTACCTCGGCCGCGGCCTCATGCGCGTCCACACCTGCCCCGCCACCCCTACGCATCCGCACCGGCTCAGCTTCCAGTAGAAGGACCCTGGCGGGCTTTCAGGAGGGCGTCAGCACCTGTCTGCAGGAGGCGGCGAGCACAATTCGGCCGCCTCCGGCCTGTGCCGCCTCCCGGATGGGCTAACTTGGGAGACCTTCGGACTCCCGAACCGGGTGGGGAGAAACAATTTTGGAAGCCATCCTGCTGGTCGGGGGGCAGGGGACGCGTCTGCGCCCCGTCACGGTCAACACCCCCAAGCCGATGGTGCGCGCGGCCGGGGTTCCCTTCCTCGCCCACCAGATAGCCAGGGCCGCCGCCGCAGGCGTCACGCACATCGTGATGGCCACCTGCTACCTCGCCGAGGTCTTCGAGCCGTACTTCGGTGACGGCTCCGCCTTCGGCGTCTCGCTCGAGTACGTCGTCGAGGACGAGCCGCTCGGCACCGGCGGAGCCATCCGCAACGCAGCGCAGCGGCTCACCGGCGGACCGGACTCCTCCGTCCTCGTCTTCAACGGCGACATCCTCACGGGCCTGGACATCGCCGGGCTCGTCGACTCCCACCGGGCGGCCGCGGCCGACGTCTCCCTGCACCTGGTGCGGGTGGAGGACCCGCGGGCCTTCGGCCTGGTCCCCACCGACCCCGAGGGGCGGGTGCTGGCCTTCACCGAGAAGCCGCAGACCCCCGAGGAGATCATCACCGACCAGATCAACGCCGGCTGCTACGTCTTCCGCCGCAGCGTGATCGACTCGATTCCGGCCGGGCGTCCCGTCTCCGTCGAGCGCGAGACCTTCCCCGGCCTGCTCGCCTCCGGGGCCAGGCTCCACGGGGTCACCGAGAACACGTACTGGCTGGACCTCGGCAAGCCCGAGTCCTTCGTCCAGGCGTCGGCCGACCTCGTCCGCGGAGTCGTCCCCTCCCCGGCCGTCCCGGGACCGCGCGGCGAGTCCCTGGTGCTCCCGGGCGCCGAGGTGGCCGCCGGGGCCAAGCTCTCCGGAGGCACCGTCGTGGGCGCCGGGGCCCGTATCGCCGCGGGCGCGGTCGTCGAGGGCTCCATCGTGCTCGACGACGCGGTCATCGGCCCGGACACCCAGGTCCGCGCCAGCCTGATCGGCGTCGGCGCCTCGGTGGGAACGCGCACCGTACTGGACGGCGCGGTCCTCGGGGACGGGGCCGTCGTCGGCTCGGACAACGAACTGCGCGCGGGCGCGCGGGTGTGGTGCGGGGCCGAACTGCCCTCCGCGGCAGTCCGCTTCTCCTCCGACCGGTCTTGACGTACGACGATGCCGCCGACCCCCGGGTCGGCGGCATCGTCATGTCCGGCTAGTCGGCCGTGACGGTGACCTTCTCGTCGTTCTGGATCTGCTTGACGAGCTGCTGCACCTTCGGCTTGTCCCAGAGCAGGTTGCCGCCCCGCTCGCCCGCGATCGGCATGTTCATCGACACGCCCTCGCCGCCGCTGATCCCCTTCATCGCGAAGAACATGTCGGCCAGGTCCCACAGGGACATGTCCTTGTCCACGATCAGCGTGTCCAGGCCCGCGCCCAGCACCGGGTACAGCTTGAACGGGTTGAGGATCGTGCCCGGCGTCGCCGCCTGGTTGGCCAGCGTCGACAGGAACTTCTGCTGGTTCTTCGTACGCGCCAGGTCCGACTCGGCGAACGCGTACCGGGTCCGGACGAAGGCCAGCGCCTGGCTGCCGTTGAGGGTCTGCTCGCCGGCCTTGAAGTCGGCGCCCGACTTCTCGTCCTTGAAGCCCTTCTCGATGTTCATGTCGACACCGCCGAGCGCGTCCACGATGTTCGCGAAGCCGGCGAAGCCGATCTCCGCGTAGTGGTCGATGCGCAGGCCCGTGTTGTGCTCCACGGTCCGCACCAGCAGGGTCGGGCCGTCCTCCGCGTACGCCGCGTTCAGCTTGGTGTGCCGGCCCGTGCCCTCGCGCTTCTTCCCGGACTCGGACCCGACGAAGGACGGGATCTCCACGTCCGAGTCGCGCGGCAGCGAGATCATCGTGTTGCCGCTGGAGCAGGCCGCCAGGATCATCATCGAGTCGGTGCGCTTGCCCTCGGCCGAGCCGGTGTGGAGCTTCTTCTTGTCCTCGTCGGACAGGCCCTCGCGGCTGTCGGAGCCCACGACCAGGTACGTCGTGCAGTCGCCCTCCTTCGGGCGCTCGATGACCTTGGAGAGGTCGACCTCGCGGCGCACCTTGGAGTCGGCCCAGAAGTAGGTCCCGACGGTGGTCGCCAGCAGCGCCGTGACCAGCACGATCGAGCCGATCTTGATCCGCTTGCGCCAGTCCGGGGCCGGCCCGGCCGGTCGGCGGCCCGGCCCGCCGGGACCCCCCGGGCCACCGGGCCCGCTCGGAGCACCCGGACCGCCCGGGCCCGCGGGGCTGGTCTGCGGGCGCCCGTAGACGTGGCCGGTGTTGTAGCCGCTGTCGTAGCCGTCGTACGTGTCGTGGCCCGGGGCCTGCTGCGGAGGTACCCCGTGCGCGGGCGGCTGCCCGGGCCGGGCCGGCGGCTGCGCCGGTCGCTGCGGTTGCTGCTGCGGCGGCACCGGCCGCTGCTGCCGGCGCTGGACGTGCGGCATCCGCCGGGCACCCTCCGGCTGCGCCTGCGCGCTGCCGTGTCCGTACCGGTCGTCGCCGCTGTCGTTGCGCCCCTGGGGCCACTCACTCATGCCGCCTAGGATGCCTGGCCGGGCGGGGTGGCCGACAGTCCGGGCGGGGCTTCGTTCCGGTGCTGTTGCAGAGCTGATGCCTCGGCGTCGGCTTTAAGGTGTCCGTATGACAGAGATACCGGGCGAGACGGCTGGCGACCTGCAGGGCAAGCCGATCTCGGCCTCGCGGACCACCCTCAGCCACATCATGACGGCCAACGACACCAACCTCCTCGGAACGGTGCACGGCGGTGTGATCATGAAGCTGGTGGACGACGCGGCCGGCGCCGTCGCCGGACGCCACTCGGGCGGGCCCGCCGTCACCGCGTCCATGGACGAGATGGCCTTCCTCGCACCGGTCCGCGTCGGCGACCTGGTCCACGTGAAGGCCCAGTGCAACTGGACCGGCCGCTCCTCCATGGAGATCGGCGTACGGGTCCTGGCCGAGCGGTGGAACGAGTCCACCCCCGCCACCCAGGTCGGCAGCGCCTACCTCGTCTTCACCGCCGTGGACGCCGAGGGCAAGCCCCGTACGGTTCCGCCGGTGCTCCCCGAGACGGACCAGGACCGGCGCCGCAACCAGGAGGCCCAGATCCGCCGCACGCACCGGCTCGCCCGCCGCCGGGCGATCATGGCGCTGCGCGAGGAGCGCGCGGCCCAGGGCTTCGACCACGACTGAGCCCGGCCCCCGGTCGGGCTACCTGCCGCAGACCACCTGGTCGCCCGTGACCACCCCGAACTGGCCCTGGTAGGGGTCCTCCGGCCGGACCGGGACCACCTTGCGGTAGTCCGCCCCGGCGATCACCAGGACCGTCCGGCCCTGGCCCGCCACCGCCCGCAGCTCGCTGCCGGGCAGCGCGGTCGAGACCGTACGGGCCGAGCGGTCCCAGCGCGGGTCGTACGCGATCACCGTGCGCTTGACGTCGCGGCTCGCGCCGCCCACCGGGGCCCGGGTGGTGTCGAAGCCGGTGGCGCGCAGCGCCGTGTCCACGCGCCCGCCCAGCCCGTCGATCCGGGTCCCGTTCTCCACCTGCACCCGGATCTGCTGCGGCGGCACGTCCACCGGCACCGCCGGCTGCTGCTGCGCCCGGCGCCCGGGCTGCCGTTGTTCCTGCCCCTGCCCCGGCCCCTGCCCCGGTGCGGCGGGGGCCAGCGGCCGGTCCTGGCGCAGCGCCTCGAAGAGCTGCGCGGCCTTCGGCTCGTCCCACTTCACCGTCGAGCCGATGCCCTTGACGGGGTACGAGGTGTTCCCGATCGGCACCGAGGCGAACTCCGAGGAGGCCGGGGTGAAATCGCGCAGGGCCTGGCCCAGGGCCAGCATCTGCTCCGATCCGAAGCCCCGGTCCGCCCGGACCGAGCCCAGCAGCGTGGAGCTGACCTCCTTGAACTTCACCGGGTTCAGCAGCACCCCGCCGCCGGTCGCCTGCTTGACCAGGGCGGCGACGAACCGCTGCTGGCGCTGCATGCGGCCGAGGTCGGCGGCTCCGTCCACATGGCGCGAGCGCACGTACTGCAGGGCCTGTCCGCCGCTGAGCCGGTGGGTGCCGGGCAGCAGGTCCAGGCCGGTGTTCTGGTCGTGCAGGGCCTTCGCGGTGCAGACCTCCACACCGCCCATGGCGTCGACGGTCTTCATGAAGCTGCTGAAGTCGACCTCCAGGTAGTGGTCGATCTTCACGCGCGTCATGTTCTCGACGGTCCGCACGGTGAGCTGCGGCCCGCCCTCCGCGTACGCGGCGTTGAGCTTCACGGCGTGCGGCCCGTGCTGCTTGCCGCTGGAATCGTCCCGGTGCGCGGGCAGCTCGGCGTAGCTGTCGCGGGGCAGGCTGACGACGCTGGCCCGCTGCCGGTTCGCGGAGAGGTGCACCAGCATCACGGTGTCGGTGCAGTGGCAGGGGGCGCCGCCGAGGCGGTACTCGCGCTTGTCCTGCGGGGTGATCTTGTCCCGGCCGTCGGTGCCGACCAGCAGGAAGTTCAGGCCGTGCCCGGCCTGCGGCCGGTTCTTCATGTCCTTGAACGGGTCCACCCGCTCGATCCCGGTGTCCAGGCCGGTCATCACCGCGTGCCCGATCGCCCCGGAGCCCAGCACCGCCACGGCCAGCCCGGCCGCCAGCCGTACCCCCCACCGCGGCCGGTCCGCCCGGTGCCGGGCCGGACCACCGCCGCGCCGCGCGCGCTGCGGCTGCGGGGGCCGGGCGGGTCGGGTGGGGCGGTGTGGCTGGGGCACGGGGGACACCTCCGCGGGGGCAGCAGGGGCCGACAGGAACGAACCAGACACAGCGGGCAGATCGTCAGAACAGTAGGCCCATACGATCAGCCTCTGTCCCTACCGATCATGCGGCGCGCACCCGTTTCCCCCGTACGCGGTAACGTGACACCGATACCCGACCTTGAAGGACCACATGCCCGCCCAGCAGCCCGCAGTCTCGGTGATCATGCCGGTGCTCAACGAGGAGCGCCATCTGCGTGACTCCGTCCGCCACATCCTCGGACAGGAGTACGCCGGTGAGATGGAGGTGGTGATCGCGCTGGGGCCGTCCAAGGACCGCACCGACGAGATCGCCGCCGAGCTCGTACGCGAAGACCCCCGCGTCGTCACCGTTCCGAACCCCTCCGGCCGCACCCCGGCCGCCCTCAACGCCGCCATCAAGGCCTCACGCCATCCCGTCGTGGTACGCGTCGACGGCCACGGCATGCTCTCGCCGAACTACATCGCCACCGCGGTCCGCCTCCTGGACGAGACCGGTGCGCAGAACGTCGGCGGCATCATGCACGCCGAGGGCGAGAACGCCTGGGAGGACGCCGTCGCCGCCGCGATGACCTCGAAGATCGGCGTCGGCAACGCGGCCTTCCACACCGGGGGCAAGGCCGGTCCGGCCGACACCGTCTACCTGGGTGTCTTCCGCCGCGAGGCGCTGGAGCTGGCCGGCGGATACAACGAGGAGTTCATCCGCGCCCAGGACTGGGAGCTGAACTTCCGCATCCGCGAGGCCGGCGGGCTCATCTGGTTCTCGCCCGAGCTGAAGGTCCAGTACCGCCCGCGGCCGTCCGTACGGGCGCTCGCCAAGCAGTACAAGGACTACGGCCGCTGGCGGCACGTGGTGGCCCGCTACCACTCGGGCTCGATCAACCTGCGCTACCTGGCCTCGCCGACCGCCCTGTGCGCGATCGTGGCCGGCGTGCTGGCCGGTGCGGTCGTCAGCCCGTGGGGCTTCGTGGTCCCGGCCGGCTACCTCGCGGCGATCACCGTCGGCTCGATCCCGGCCGGCAAGGGCCTGTCCCCGAAGGCGCGGGCGCAGATCCCGGTGGCCATGGCCACGATGCACATGTCCTGGGGCTTCGGCTTCCTGACCAGCCCGCGCTCGCTCGCGGCCAAGGTCATCGCGAGCCGCCGCCCGGCGGTGCGCCGCGACCTCGCCAGCGAGGTCTGAGCCGGCCGGCGACAGCCGCGTACGCAGGACACGAAAGGGCCCGGGGCGCTGTCGGCCGACAGCACCCCGGGCCCTTTCACGTGCAGGCGCTACCAGGTGAAGCCCGGCTGGATCGCCATGCACTCCTTGTCGTCGTCGCCGTTGAGCGGGCGGGCCGAGTCCGGGGCCTTGGTCGGGGCCGGCGGCGGCGGGGTCGGCGCGTTGCCGGTCCGCCAGTCCTTGCCGACGAACAGGACGATCCCGGTGACGTCGTCCGACTTCTCCACGGAGCTCGCCGGCAGGCCGAGCGCGGTGGCCACGGCCGCCGCGTCACCCGCCTGGTCGGGGCTGGAGAAGCGGACCACGGTGGTGTCCTCGGCCGCGGTCTGCGTGTTGGCGAGGGCCTTGGTGAAGCCCTTGCCGACGAGGATCGCGGCGACGTCGTCGGCCCGGCCCTTGACCCGGGTCTGGGCGCCGTCCTTGCCGCCGGTCGCGTTGCGCACGGTGACCGGGATCTTCGCCGCAGGCGCGGCCGGGTCGGCGGCCGGCTGGGACGGGGCCGCGGGGGTGCCGGAGGCGGCCGGCGCCGACGGGTCGGCGGCCGGGTTCCCGGACCCCTTGCCGTCGAGCGCGATGTCCTCGCGGACCATCCGGAACACGTCCTCGGCCTCGCCCGGCTTGGGCTCGACCCGGCCCTCCTCGCGGGTGCTGTACACCCACGGCATGGTGGTCATGGTGATCCGCCCGGTGGGGACCTTCTTGAGCTCCATGCTGAGGTCGTACAGCTTGTCGATCTTGTTGAGGCCGGGGTCCACGACCATGGCCTTGATGGCCGCCTGCGCCAGGCTGTTGAGCTTCACCGGGTTGCTGAGCTTGGCGTTCTTGCGGAACTCGCGGGCCATCGAGTTCATGTACATGTGCTGGGCGTGGGTACGGCCGAGGTCGGTGCCGTCCTCGAAGCCGTAGCGGGTGCGCAGCCACTGCAGGGCCTGCTCGCCCTGGATGGTGTTCGTCCCGGCGGGGAGCTTCAGGCCGGAGCCCTTGCCGTCCTTGGTGCGCGACTCCACGTTCTGCTGGACGCAGACCGGGACGCCGCCGATGGCGTCCGCCATCGTCACCACGCCCTTGAAGTCGATCATCATGAAGTGGTCGATCGGGATGTGCGTGAGCTCCTGCCAGGCGGCGACCGTGCAGCCCGGCCCGCCCCGGCTGAGGGACTCGTTGGTCTGGACGAGGCCCCTGCTGGCCTGGTGGACCTTGCCGCCCGGCTCGGTGCACTTCGGCATCATCAGCATCGTGTCGCGCGGCATCGACACGACCGACATGTTGCTGCGGTCCGCCGACAGGTGCAGCAGCATCTGCACGTCCGCGAGGGGCGGGCCGTCGAAGGTCTCCTTGGCCCCGCCGAGGGCCTGGTTGGCCGCGTCGTCACGGGCGTCGGAGCCGATGAGGAGGATGTTCAGCGGGGTCTGCCCGAAGGCGTTGGGCTTGGAGCCGCCCAGCTTGTTCTCGCCGAGGTTCAGGACGTCCGTCTTGATGCTGCCGTTGAGGTGGCGGTAGTAGAGGTAGCCGCCCGCCGCCGTCACGAGTATGAGGAGCGACAGTACGGAGGACACCCAGCGCAGCACCCGCCGCCGGCCGCGGCGCTGGGGGGCGCCGTCGCCGGCCCCGCCTCTCGGTCCGGGGACGGCGGCGGACTCGCCGGACCCACCGCCGGATATCTCACCGGACCGGGCGGGCGCCCCCTCCCCTCGCACGCTGCTGTCCCTCACACGTCCCCCTCAAGATTCACTTCGTGTCGTGGTGTGCCGGTGTCGGTGCCTGTGTCGGTTCCACCGGCCCTGCCGGCCCGGCTGCTGGCCTTGCTCGGTCGTGCTCGGCTCGCCTGCCCTGCCGTGGTGCGGCGCCGCGGCCGGCGGGCCGGCTCCCGGCCGGCCCGTCCGCGCGCCCGCGTCCTTGCGTCCCTGCCTGCCTCGGCCGCCTTACTTGGCGCAGATCGCCTTGTCGGCCTCGACCCGCTGGATGTCCTCCGGCGCCTTCTGCGGCGCGTTCAGCGAGACCCCCGCCCCCTTGAAGTCGGCGCCGAGCGTCAACTTCATCGGGGTCTTGGGCGCGGCGTCGGCCGAACCCATCTTCAGCGCCGTGGCCGGCAGCCCCATCATGTCGGCCAGCGCCCGGGCCTGGTCGGCCTGGTTGGGCGCGTACTCCAGCTGGGTCGTGTCGACCTTGGCGGGCGCGTTGCCTCGGTTGCTGGCCTTGTTCACGCCCTTGCTGTTCTGCAGCCAGGCCAGCGTGGTGGACGCGGAGCCGCTGGGGCCTCCGCCGTTGTAGACGTCCACCCGTACGTCGCCGGCCGGGGCGCGGTTGCCCTGGAGCAGGGCGTCCGCCTTGCTCTTGGCCTCCGCGTCGGCCGCGTCCTTCGCCGCCTGCTCCTTCTTCTCGACCTCCGTCAGCGAGACGTCGCCCTGGATCATCTTCAGCAGCGGATCGGCCGACCCGTGCTCGATGACGACGGTCGCCTTCTTGCCCTCGGGCTCGGCCGGGTTGTCGAGCACCGGGAGCGTGGTGAAGGTGATGTTCTTCAGGTCCATGTCCTTCAACTCACCGGCGAGGTTGGTGAGTTTGTCGATGGACCCTATGCCCGAGTCCACGTTCAGCGACTTGGTGGCCGCCTCCGCGAGGGAGAAGAACTTCTTCGGACTGGTCAGCGTCTCCTTCGACTTCATCTCGCGCATCATCGATCCCAGGAACTGCTGCTGGGTCTTGATCCGGTCGAGGTCGCCGTGGTTGCCGAACGAGTGCCGGGTCCGTACGAAGGCCAGGGCCTGCTCGCCCTGCAGCCGGTGCTCGCCGGCGTCCAGCTTCAGCTTGGAGTCCTCGTCGTCCACGGCCTTCGCCAGGCAGACCGGAACACCGCCGACCGCCGTGCTCAGCACCTTCACCGCGTTGAAGTCGACCATCATGAAGTGGTCGATGGTGACCCCGGTGATGTCCTTCACCGTACGCATCGTGCAGCCCGGGTCGCGGCCCTCCTGGCCGAGGCTGATGTTGAACCGGGTCCCCTTCTCGCCGGGGATGGTCTTCGTCGTACCGTCCGGCTGCTTCGTCGGGCACGCGGGGATGTTCGTGATCAGGTCGCGCGGGATGGACAGCGCGGTGGCGTTGCTGCGGTCCTTGGCGACGTGGAACAGGATCGTGGTGTCGGCGTGGCCGACGCTGTCCGCGTCCCCGTAGCCCTCGTTGCCCGCGCCGCTGCGCTTGTCGGTGCCGATGACCAGGATGTTGATGGGCTGGTCCTTCTTGAACCCGCCCGTGCCCGCATCGCCGACGTCGGTGACCTTGAGGTTGTTGTTCAGGTGGTCGTAGTAGAGGTACGCGCCCACCGAACCGCCGACCAGCAGGAAGGCCAGGGTGCCGCCGGTGACGACCAGGGCCTTCTTGCGCCGGCCGCCGCCTCCGCCGCCCTTGCGCGGCCGCCCGCCGCGCCGCCCGGGCGGGCCGTCGCCGCGCCGCGGCCCGGGGACCGCCGGTGACGGGGCCTTGGGGGCTGCCGGGGCTCCGGGCGCGCCGTTGCGGGCCGACGACGGTCTGCGGGGTGCGGCGACCGAGGGCTGCTGCGCAGCGGAACGGTCCAGTCGCAGTTCGTAGTTGCCAGTGCGGGGGTTGAGCACCCACTGGTCTGCGGGGTCGATTTCGTCCGCCCGCCCACGGCTTTGCGCATCCACGGTTGCTCGAATCCTCCGTCGGTGCCTCGCGACGCGTCTCCCCCAAGACGCCCGGTCAACGATCCGGCTGCTGGTGCACGGCCTCTTTGCTGGCCGGGGCACCGGATCGCTCACCCTATCCGCCCACGTCAACTGCAAACCATGGTGGTGACAAATTCCACTCCCCTTATAGCGGGTCAAACCCCCCAACCCCTTCTGTTCGGGCACCGCCTTTTGGGATTGCTTTACCGGCAATCGGCCGTGCCCGCCGTGGTTCCCGTGAAGGTGGGGACGGGGGTCGGGGTGGAACCGGTTCCCGACGGGGGTGCGGCGGCCTCGGACTCGGCGGCGCGGGCGGTCTTACGGGACTGTTCGGTTTCGGCCGTCGGCGGGGTCACCGTCAGCGGCCTGTCCGTCCGCAGCCGCTCGAAGAGTTGGGCCGCGGCCGGCTGCACCAGCTCGTCCCGGTTCCGGTCGGCGGCGTACGGGCGGCGGGGCACCGTCAGGAACTTGACCTGCTCGGCCGGTATGTCCCGGATGCCCCGAACCAGTTCGTACAGATCGCGCAGCGAGGCCAGCCCCGGGTCCGTGGTCAACGAGGAGGTCGCCGCGTCCAGCAGGGGGTAGAGCCGGCCCGGGTTCAGCAGGACCCCGTTGCTCTGCACCTTCTTGACCAGCGAGCCGAGGAACTGCTGCTGGCGCTCCATCCGTTCGGTGTCGCTGCCGTCGCCCAGGCTGTAGCGGGCGCGCACGAAGCCCAGGGCCTGCTCCCCGTGCAGGGTCTGCAGTCCGGCCGGGAGCTTCAGCTTCGCCTCGGGGTCGTTCATCGGCTGCTTGAGGCAGATCTCCACCCCGCCGACCGCGTCGACCATCTTCTTGAACCCGCCGAAATCCACCACCATGTGGTGGTCGATGCGGATTCCGGTGAGCTTCTCCACCGTACGGATCGTGCAGGCGGCCCCGCCCCACTGGAACGCCCAGTTGAACTGCGCGAGCCGCTCGCCGGTCCGGCTCCCGCCCTCCGTCAGGCAGGCCGGGATCCGCGTCATCAGGTCCCGGGGTATCGAGACCGCCGTCGCGCTCCTGCGGTCCGCGGGCAGGTGCAGCAGGATCGCGGTGTCCGAGCGCTCGGTGCCCCCGTCCTGCCCGTACCGGGCGTTCTCCTTGCCGGAGCGCGAGTCCGAGCCGATCAGCAGGATGTTCTGCGCGCCGCCCACGAGGTGCGTGGGGCGCTCCCGCTCGTAGCGCTCGAGCTCGGCCGCCGCGGACGTGTCCTCGGTGATGTTCCCGTCGAGCTTGAGGTAGAGCCACCAGCCGACGGCCGCCCCGGCCAGGACCAGCAGGGCCAGCCCGAGCCCGATCCAGCGCAGCAGGCGGCGCCGGCGGCCGCGCGGAGGCTTCGATGAGCCTCCGCCGGCCCGGGTGCCGCCCGGTATGCCTGCGCTGTCCGTCACTCGCGTTCAGTCCCCTCGCCGCACCGGCTGCGTCGGTGACATGTGCGGGCCGTACGGGTGGATGCACGGCCTCTGCCGATCGTGCCCCCGGCCCGTCGGGGCGGCCCGGGGGCAGGCCCCTGTCTAGGGCCATGCGGGTGACAGATCGCCCGGCCTTGCGGTTGGGCGGAGTGGGTGACGGCGCAGCCCGGCGACAGGCCTCGTCAGGCGGCGGTGTGGGTGACGCGCTCGCTCTCGATCCGCTGCGCCAGGCCGTCCGCCGACAGCCGGTCCAGGTTCCGGCACAGCACCACGGACCCGCCCGCAGCCAGCGCGGCGAAAAGCCCTGCCGACAGCCCGTCCCAGCCGTCGTAGCCGAGCCCGGACAGCAGCCGCGAACCCGCGCCGAGGCCGAGCTTCGCCGCGTCCTCGCGGGCGCGCTCGACGATCCGTGCGTACGACAGCTCCTCGCCGCCGACCACCAGCCCCGGGCCGTTCGCGTCCACGGGGACGAACGGGGCGAACCGGTCGCCCTGCCCCGGCACCTCCACCGCGTAGTCCGCGAACCCGGCGGGCGGCTGCAGGAACCGCCCGCCCAGCGGCCGCAGCGCGAGCGCGACCCGCTCGCCGGAGCAGGCCGCGGCCTCCTCCAGGGTGTCGGGGCCGCTCACCACCAGATCGGCGTCGGCCGGATCCCCGCCCACCTCGGCGACGACCCCCACCGAGGCACAGGCGAGCAGCCACACGGCGCTCTGCCAGTGCGCGGGGAGCACCAGCGCGAGCCGGTCACCGGGCTCGGCGCCCAGGTCGCCCTGGAGCAGATTGGCGGTCTTGGCCACCCAATTGGCGAAGGTGGCGACGGACAATTCGACGCGCTCGCCCGTGGCGTCGTCGTAGAAGGTGACGAGAGGGCGGCCCGGATCGGCGGCGAGCGCGGATCGCAGCAGGTCGGCAGGGGTGCGGTCAGTGGCGTTCACCCGCCCCAGCCTACGCGCGGGCCCTCGCCCGTACGGCGGGCACCGGCTCCTCCGTACGGGCGAGCCACACGCGCCCCGCATCGGACGGGCCGTCAGTTCTCCGATGGCGCTTCGTGGTGACTGTGCTCAGCATCGCTTTCATGCGTGGATTCCTTGCTTCCTCGATCGGTGTCGCGACAGCCGCAGCCCTGGCCCTGCCGCTCGCGCTCTCCACTCCGGCCCTGGCCGCGCCGTCCATGAGCGCGGCCGCCCCCGTGGCCCCAGCCGGGTCCACCCAGTCGCTGCCGCTCGCCCCCCTGGGTCCCGCGGCCGACCGGTCCCCCGGCGTCCCCGGCATGAGCACCTCGCCCCGGCTGCCCGAGACCCGGGGTCTGCCGCCGCGCGAGGTCAAGAGGTTCTCGCTGGTCGGCGTCGTCTGGGACGACGCGAGCACCCAGCTGTTCGGCCGGGTCCAGGTCCGCACCCGCGCGGTGGCGACCGGGACCTGGTCCGACTGGCAGGACCTAGAGACCCACAACAGCGAACACGCCCCCGACCTCGGCACCGCGGAGAGCGGCACCGGCCGGGTCCGCGGCAGCACGGCCCCGCTGTGGGTCGGCGACTCCGACGGGGTCGAGGTCCGCGTCCAGGCGGAACCCGGAGCCCCGGCCACCCGCGCGGCGGCCCGGCTCCCGTCCGGCATGCGGATCGAACTCGTCGACCCGGGGGCGACGGACCCGGTGACGGTGATCGACGCCAAGAACGGCGCCTCGGGCACCTCCGACGAACCCGAAGGCGACGACAAGGGCGACGTGGAGGCCCTGCCGGGCATGACCATGGAGACGGCGGAGTCCTCCTCCGCGAACGTCCCGCTGGCCCCCCTCGGGGCGAAGGAGATCACCGCGCTCAACAAGGCGGACTCCACCGCCGACGCGGTCCTCGCCAGCGACGGCACCCTCAGCGCGGCGGCCCGCCCGTACATCGGCCCGCGGCCGCGGATCGTCACGCGGCTGGGCTGGGGCGCGGACGAATCCCTGCGCGAGGCGGGCTTCGTCTACACGAGCACGGTCAAGGCGGCCTTCGTCCACCACAGCGCCTCGGGCAACAACTACACCTGCAAGGACGCCCCGAAGGTGCTGCGCAGCCTGTACCGCTACCACGTGGTCAGCAGCGGCTGGCGCGACATCGGCTACAACTTCGCCGTCGACAAGTGCGGCACGGTGTACGAGGGCCGGGCGGGCGGAGTCGCCAAGGCGGTGCAAGGCGCGCACACCATGGGCTTCAACACGGACAGCATGGGCATCGCGGTGATCGGCACGTACACGACCACCGCACCGCCCGCCGCCGCGGTGAAGGCGGTGGCCCAGCTGACGGCGTGGAAGCTCGGGCTGTTCAACCGGGACCCGCGGGCGAAGACCACGCTGAAGTCGGGCGGCGGCAACCTCTTCGCGAAGGGCACGAACGTGAAGCTGAACGTCATCTCGGGCCACCGCGACGGCTTCGCCACGGAATGCCCGGGCAAGCTCCTGTACGGCCAACTCCCCCCGACCCGCACCTCATCGGCCAAGCTCCAGGGCCGCCCCTAGGGGGTGTCCTCCGGATCATGGCGGGGCCGCGGCGGGCGGCCGAACGGGTCGGGGCGGAGCCCGGGGAAAGGCGGAAGGGCGGGTGGGGGACCGGCGCCGCAGGGCTACGCTCAATGGCATGGCCGGCCGCTTCGACCCCCTCACCCGCACCGCCGTCCGCGGCGGCCGCACCACCGTGCCCGCAGGCACCGGAACCTCGGCAGGCACCGCCCCGACCGGGGCGCGGGCCCGGGCCCTGGCCCGAACCTGGACGCCCGAGGGGGTCGTCGACCTCGGGCTCACGCTCGGCCCGCTCAGACGCGGCCCCGCCGACCCCACCTTCCGCACCACCCCCGACGGCTCCGTCTGGAAGACCAGCCGCACCCCCCAGGGCCCGGCCACCCTCCGCGTGGCACTGAGCCGAGGCGCCGGTGCCGCCGAAGCGGAGGCCTGGGGCCCCGGCGCCGAGTGGATGCTCGACAGCCTCCCCGCCCTCCTCGGCGACGGCGACGACCCCGCCGCCTTCGTCCCCCGCCACCGCCTCCTGCACGCCAGCCACCGCCGCCGCCCCGGCCTGCGCCTCACCCGTACCGGACTGGTCCTGGAGTCCCTGGTCCCGACCGTCCTGGAGCAGAAGGTCACCACCGACGAGGCGTACCGCGCCTGGCGGCGCCTGGTGTGCCAGTACGGGGAGCCCGCCCCCGGCCCCGAGCACGGCCCGCAGGGCCTGTACGTCATGCCCGACGCCCGGACCTGGGCGCTGATCCCGTCCTGGGACTGGCACAAGGCCGGCGTCGACGCCAAGCGCTCCGCCGCGATCGTCCGCTGCGCCCGCGTGGCGAACCGGCTGGAGGAGGCCGCCGCCATGGAGCTCCCGCAGGCCGCCGCCCGGCTGGAGGCCGTACCCGGCATCGGCCCCTGGACCTCCGCCGAGACCCTCCAGCGCAGCAACGGCGCCGCCGACGCGGTCACCACCGGCGACCTGCACCTGCCCGGCATCATCGGCTACGCCCTCGCCGGGAACCGGGACGCCGACGACGACGCCATGCTGGAGCTGCTCGCCCCGTACGCCGGCCAGCGCCACCGCGCGGCCCGCCTGATCCTCCTCGCGGGCCACGCACCGCCCCGCCGCGCCCCGAAGATGCGGAAGACGGACATCGGGCGCCTGTGACCGGGCGCCCTACCGGACCTCGATGAAGTCCTCCGCCGACCGCGCCGGCCGCTGCGCCGGAGCCGCCGCGGCGTGGCCCACGGCCACCGCGCCCATCGGGTCCCAGCCCTGCGGCAGCCCGAGCACCTTGCGCACCACGTCCCGGCAGAACATCGTCGAGGACACCCACGCCGAGCCCAGCCGCTCCCCGGCCAGCGCGACCAGGAAATTCTGCACGCCCGCGCCCATCGCGACCACGAACATCTCCCGCTCCGCCGCATCGCGCCGGGCGTGCCCGTAGTCGTGCGCGCCGTCCGTCACCATGCACGGCACCACCAGGTACGGGGCCTGGCGCAGCACGTCCCCGCGCCGTACCCGCTTCGCGATGGACTCCTCGGACTTGCCGTCCCGCCGCAGGTCCTCGACCCACGCGTCCCGCATCGCGTCCAGCAGCTCGAGCCGCGCCGCCGCCGACTCCAGCAGGACGAACCGCCACGGTGTGGTGTGGTGCGGCGCCGGGGCCGTCACGGCCGCCGCCACCGCCCGGCGGACCGCGCCCGGGTCGACCGGGTCCGCCGTGAAGGCCCGTACCGTACGGCGCTGCGTCACGGCTTCCCGTACCGCCTCCGAGGTGCCCAGCCGGAACATGTCGTCGGCCGGCGAGCGCACCAGGTCGGCCGCCGTCGAACCCTCGCCCAGTACGTGCCCCAGCCCGCGTACGACCGCCACCGGCAGCCCGGCCGCCTTGCCCTTGACCAGGTCTCCGGCCGCGGCCAGCTCGTCCGCCGTGGCCACTATCGTCGCGCTCAGCGGATTGCCGTGGGCGTCCGTACCGCCGCGCAGGTCGTCCAGGACCCGCACCCCGGCCGAGCCGATCGCCACGTCCGTGAGCCCGGTGCGCCACGGCCGCCCGAAGGTGTCGGTCACGATGACGCCCACCTCGACGGACAGCAGCTCGCGCAGACCGGCACGGATCGCGGCGGCCGAGGCGTCGGGGTCCGCGGGCAGCAGCAGCACCGTGCCCGGCTCGGTGTTCGAGGCGTCGACGCCGGCCGCCGCCATGACCAGCCCCTGCCGGTTCTCGACGATCCGCAGCGGGCCCCGGCGCGCGACGACCCGTACCGTCTCCGCGTCTATGACGTCCTCGCGGGAGTCGGCGCGGACGATCCGGCCCTCCGCCTTGGAGACGATCTTCGAGGTGACCAGCAGGACGTCCCCGTCCCGCAGCTCCGGCCCGGCCGCAGCGATGAGCCGCGCGAGGTCGTCGCCGGGGCGGACCTCCGGGATCCCGGCGACGGCGCGCACCTCGTACGAGGGAACGGCGGGAACGGAAGGGAGACTCACCGGGAGGCCTCCGCGAGCTCCAGCGCGGCGCGGGCCATCGCGGCGGTGGCGGCCAGGTCGGTCATCATCAGCGGCACCGCGCGGCAGGCGATCCCGGCGGCCTCCACCGCGGCGACCGCGTCCGCGTCGGCGGTGTCCACGAGCCAGCCGTCGAGCAGGTCGCTGCCGTAGTGCAGGGCGACGGCCGCGGCGGTCGACTCGACGCCGACGGCGGCGAGCACCTTGTCGGCCATCCCGCGCACGGGAGCGCCCCCGACGATGGGGGAGAGGCCGACGACGGGCGCCTCGGCGGCGGCCACGGCCTCGCGGATGCCGGGCACGGCGAGGATGGTGCCGACCGAGACGACCGGGTTGGACGGCGGGAGGACGATCAGGTCGGCGGCCGCGACGGCCTCGAGCACACCGGGAGCGGGCTTGGCCTGCTCGGCGCCGACGGGCACGACGGCCTCGGCGTCGAGCGAGGCGCGCAGCCGGACCCAGTACTCCTGGAAGTGGATGACGCGTCGCTCGCCGGTGTCGGGGTCGTTCACGGCGACGTGGGTCTCGACGCGGTCGTCGGACATGGGCAGCAGCCGGACCCCGGGCTGCCAGCGGTCGCAGAGCGCCTCGGTGACGGCGCTCAGCGGGTAGCCCGCGCCGAGCATCTGCGTACGGACGATGTGGGTGGCGAAGTCGCGGTCGCCGAGGCCGAACCAGGTGGGTCCGACCCCGTACGCCGCGAGCTCCTCCTTGACGGTGAAGGACTCGTCGGTGCGGCCCCAGCCCTGGTCCTCGTTGATGCCACCGCCGAGGGTGTACATCACCGTGTCCAGATCGGGGCACACCTTCAGCCCGAACAGGTGAATGTCGTCACCGGTGTTGCCGATGACCGTGATGTCCGCGTCGGGAACCGCCGACTTCAGTCCGCGGAGGAAACGGGCGCCGCCGATGCCGCCGGCCAGAACAACAATGCGCATGCGGACAGTCTGTCAGCCGCAGGCTGCCGTTGAAGGCGGTGGTCGGGTGACGGGCGGGACGGTCAGGCCCGGCCGAGGCGGACGCGGTCCGGCCGCGTCAGACGGAAAGGGCCTCGGGCCGGGCCGGGGAGCAGGTGTGCATCGGCATCTCGGTCAGGCCCGGGAAGTAGATGTGCAGGCTGACCGCTCCGTCGAGGCCGTCGTTGACCACCTCGTGGGCGTACCCGGGGGCGAAGACGCGCTGGGAGCCGGCGCCCAGGGCGAGCGGCCCGCGCGGGCCGTGCTCGGTGAGCTCGCCGTCGAGGACGGTCAGGACGCCGGAGGAGGAGCCGTGGTCGTGCCGGCCGCTGCCCTGGCCGGGGACCCAGCTGAGCAGCCAGACCTCGTAGCCGGGGCCCGTGCGCAGCCGGTGGTACCAGCGGGTGGTGGCGTCGTACTCGACCAGGTGCTCCCACTCGGCGCGGTTCGCGGCGATGGTGCGCGCGAGGCCGACGAACTCGGAGACGGTGGCCGGGTGCTCGCGGGCGGGCTGCAGGAGGTGCTGGACGGAGAGGATGTCGCCGGCGATCTGGAGGTCGCTCTCGACGGTTACGGGAGTGGTGTTCATCGGGGAGTCCTCGATGGATGTCAGTCGTGCTGGCGGTCGCTGTGGGGGTGGCCGGAGCTCAGGGGAGCCGGGGGCTCCGAAGGCATCAACAGCAGCAACAGCAACAGCGAACCTGGGCAGCGCACAGGAACCCACGAATGGGGGTCCGGGTGGCTGCTGAGGTCACTGACATGGGGACAAGGAGACCGGGTCGTAGGCCGGACTGTCAACCCAATGCCTCGTTTGTCGCGAAAGTTTCATCTGATCCGGTTGCTGTGCTCGGAGAAAGGTTTGTGCATTCCGATGTAGGGGAGGTGGCGCTCCACGTCACACCGGAGCCCACCCGAACCGCCCGGACGACGACACGCCGCTCCGTGACCGGAATGTGATCTGCGCCGCTTCTTTGGCTTGATCGCAACCACGCCGCGGAGGGGCACGTCGATTGCGGGTGAACAGGGGCACAGTGGGGCGCCAGTGGCATGTGTCACGATTTTTGGCGATATGAACACTTTCTGCATACGCTTGGTTCCGCAGAGTGAATAAGGGGCCCAATAGCAGATCTCGGCTTGACTGCGCTGGAGCGGCCCACTTGTAATTTCACTCGTGTCGTTACGTAGCGATCAGTAACGGCACCACCACGGGGACGCACAGACAGAGCGAGGGGCGCACATGACCGAGCTGTTTCAGGAACTGCTGGTCGAGGAGGCGGACGAAGAGCTCGGATGGCAGGAGCGTGCTCTTTGCGCCCAGACCGACCCCGAGTCCTTCTTTCCCGAGAAGGGCGGCTCCACCCGCGAGGCCAAGAAGGTCTGCCTCGCCTGCGAAGTCCGCTCCGAATGCCTCGAGTACGCCCTCGCCAACGACGAGCGATTCGGCATCTGGGGCGGCCTGTCCGAGCGCGAACGCCGACGGCTGAAAAAAGCAGCCGTCTGAGCACACAGCGCAACACGGAGCAACACAGCGCAACACTGGGCAACACCGGTCGGTACGCAGAACACGCTTCGGAACAAAGCTTCAGAACAAAGCAATGAGCAGAGCAAACGGTCCGCCTCCTGCACCTTCCCCGCAGGAGGCGGACCGCTGTGTTCCCAGCCGTTAGTGTGGGGCGCTGTCCAGCAGCCTCCGGGAGCACAACCACCCCCGGACCCACTCCCCGGACCGCGTCCGGGGGGACCCCCAGGCCGGAGGGCCAGTAGAGCGATGTCCCTGCACAGCCAGTCGACGGCCTCCTACCAGGCTGCCGCCACACCCGAGTTCCCCCGGCACGTCGTCACCGCGGTGCTCGTCGCCCACGACGGCGCCCGCTGGCTGCCCAGGACGCTCGCCGGCCTCCTCGGCCAAGAACGCCCCGCGCAGAGCCACGTCGCCGCCGACACCGGCAGCGCCGACGAATCCGCGCGCCTGCTCGGCGAGGCCCTCGGCGAGGATCGCGTCCTCCACCTCGCCCGCCGCACCGGCTTCGGCGCCGCCGTCGACGAAGCCGCCCGCAGCGCGGGCACCCTGAGCCCCGAGGACCTCCCGTACCTCAAGCGCCCCAGCGGCTGGGACCCCGTCAGCCGCACCTGGCGCGACGACGCCTACGACCTCCCCGAACTCCCCCACGGCGACCCCGTCCAGTGGCTCTGGCTGCTCCACGACGACAGCGCCCCCGAACCCGACGCCCTCACCGAATTGCTGCGCGTCGCCGAGGAGAACCCCGACGCCGCCGTCATCGGCCCCAAGCTGCGCGGCTGGTACGACAAGAAGCAGCTCCTCGAGGCCGGCGTCACCATCGCCCGCAGCGGCCGCCGCTGGACCGGCCTCGACCGCCGCGAACAGGACCAGGGCCAGCACGACCAGGTCCGCCCCGTCCTGTCCGTCTCCACCGCCGGCATGCTCGTGCGCCGCGACGTGTACGAGGCCCTCGGCGGCTTCGACCGCCGCCTGCCCCTCATGCGCGACGACGTCGACCTCTGCTGGCGCGCCCAGAGCGCCGGCCACACCGTGCTCGTCGCCCCCGACGCCGTCCTGCGGCACGCCGAGGCCTCCGCCCGCGAGCGCCGCACCGTCGACTGCGCCGGACGTACGAGCGCCAGCCCGCACCGCGTGGACAAGGCCGGCGCCGTCTACACCGTGCTCGCCAACAGCTCCGCCGGCGCCCTGCCGTACGTCCTGCTGCGCCTCCTCGTCGGCACCGTGCTCCGCACCCTCGCCTACCTCGTCGGCAAGGCACCCGGCCAGGCCGTCGACGAGATCACCGGCCTCCTCGCCACCCTGCTGCGCCCCGGCCGGATCCTCGGCGCCCGCCGCAGACGGGGCCGGCCCGCCGTCCCCGCCAAGGAACTGCGCCCCTTGTTCCCGCCGCCCGGCGCGAGCCTGCGGGCCAACGCCGAACAGCTCGCCGGGTACTTCGGCGGCGACCGCGACACCGACACGGCCGCCATCGGCCGGCACGGCGGGGCCGTCGAGTCCGGCCCCGGCGGCGACGACGCCGACTACCTCGAGATCGAACAGTTCGCGCGCCTCAAGCGGATCGCCCGCAACCCCGCGCCCGTCCTCTTCGCCCTCCTCCTGCTCGTCTCCGTCATCGCCTGCCGCGCCCTGCTCGGCGGCGGCTCGCTGATGGGCGGCGCCCTGCTGCCCGCCCCCGACAGCGGGCTCGCCCTCTGGCGCAGCTACACCGACGACTGGCAGCCCGTCGCCGCCGGCTCCACCGCCGGAGCGCCCCCGTACCTCGCCGTCCTCGGCGCCTTCGCCACCGTGCTGTTCGGCTCCACCAGCGCGGCGCTGACCCTGCTGCTGGTCTGCTCGGTCCCGCTCGCCGGGCTCACCGCCTACTTCGCCTCCCGGCCGCTCGTCGACTCCCGGCTGCTGCGCGCCTGGGCCGCCGTCGCCTACGCCTTCCTGCCCGCCGTCACCGGCGCCCTCGCCGGCGGCCGCCTCGGCACCGCCGTCCTTGCGATCCTGCTCCCGCTCATCGCCCGCTCGGCCGTCGCGGCCTTCGCCTTCGGCTCCGCCGAATCCGAAGGCGAACGGTCCGGCTGGCGCCCGGTGTGGACGTACACCCTCCTGCTGACCCTGGCCACCGCCTTCACCCCCGTCGTGTGGCTCCTGGCCGCCGTCCTCGGCACCGCCGCCCTCGTGCTGCGCCGCGCCCGGTGGAAGACGTACGGCCTGCGGCTGCTCGCCACCCTCGCCGTCCCGCTCCTCGTGCTCGCCCCCTGGTCGCTGACCCTGCTCATGCACCCCGGCCGGCTCCTGCACGAGGCCGGCCTGCCGTACGGATCCGGCTCGGCCACCGCCCTGGACCTCCTCGGCATCAGTCCCGGCGGCCCCCGCACCGCCGGCGGCCTGCTCCTCATCGGCATCGTCCTCGCCGCCCTGGCCGCCCTGCTGCGCGCCGAGCGCCGGTTCGCCGTCCGCACCGCCTGGGCCACCGCCCTGGCGGCCCTGCTCCTGGCCGTCGTCGTCAACCGCACCGGCTGGGCCGGGCCCGCCACCCTCGTCTACGGACTGGCCCTCCTCGCGGCCGCCGCCGTCGGCGCAGAGGGGGCCAAGGAGCGGGTCGCCGCCAGCAGCTTCGGCTGGCGCCAGCCGCTGGCCGCGCTGATCGCGCTCGGCGCCGTCGCCGGCCCGCTGCTCGGCGCCGCCGGCTGGATGATCAGCGGCGCCGACGGCCCGCTGGAGCGGCGCGACCCGGTCCAGGTCCCCGCGTTCGTCGCCGAGGAGAGCGGCACCCGCGACCAGGCCCGCACCCTCGTCCTCGGCGGCACCTCGCCCGCCACGGTCTCCTACACCCTGGTCCGCGGCTCCGGCGGCCGCCTCGGCGACGCCGAACTCGCCGCCGCGGCCGGCAGCAGCCCCCAGCTCGACAAGGTCGTCTCCAGCCTCGTCGCCGGCTCCGGCGCCGACCAGACCGACCAGCTCAGCGGCTTCGCCATCCGCTACATCCTGGTCCGCGACGGGGCCCCGCAGCAGATGCGCAAGGTCCTCGACGCCACCCCGGGCCTCAGCCGCCTCAGCCAGCTCGACGGCAGCGCCCTGTGGCGCGTGGACCGCCAGGTCGCCCGCGCCGCCATCGTCTCCGGCAAGCCGGGCGAGGCCCCCATCCCGGTCGCCTCCGGCCCCGTCGAGGCCCACACCAAGATCCCGGCGGGCGAGGCGGGCGGTGCCGGTCGGGTGTTGCGCATCGCCGACCGGGCCGCCCCCGGCTGGCGGGCCACCCTCGACGGCAAGCCCCTCAAGCCCAAGACCCTCGACGGCTGGGCCCAGGGCTTCGAACTGCCCGCCGCCGGCGGCCGCCTCGACCTCGTCCACGAGGACGCGCTGACCCGGACCGCCTGGCACTGGGCCCAGGGCCTGCTCGCACTGGTGCTGCTCGTGATGGCCCTGCCCGGCCGCCGGGCGAGCCTCGACGACGACCTGCCCGAGGAGGAGGCGGAAGCCGCCGACCGGTCCGCCGCGGGCGAGGCCGGAGAGGGCCGCCGGGCCCGCCGGCTGCGCGCGGAGGCGGAGTCCGCGGCTGCCGCGACGGCCGCCGCCGAGGAGCCCTCGGGCGCGGTCGCCGACCCGTACGCGCAGATCCCGGCGCAGCCGGTGTACGGGGAGGAGACGTACGCGTACCAGGCCTACGGCGACCAGGGCTACGCGTACGACCAGCAGCCCCAGCAGCCGTACGTGCCGGCGCCCGCCCAGGCCCCGGATTACGAGCAGTACCCCTACCCGGAGCAGGGCTACGACGACCCGCAGGGATACCCGCAGCAGCCGCAGCAGCAGCCGTACCCCTACCCGCCGTACGAGCAGCCGTACGACACCTACGGACAGCACGACCCGCGTCCGGACGGGAGCCCCCAGCAGTGAAGCAGCGCGCACCCCTGACGCTGGCGGCGGTGGCCGCGGCCCTGGCGGCCGTCACCGGCGTCGGATACCTCACCGCCCCCGCCGCCCCGGCCGCCGACGCCCGGACGGCGGCCGCGGCCCGGATGCCGGTGGAGCGGTCCGCGCTGGTCTGCCCGGCGCCCAGCTCCTCGGACATCGCGGAGACCACGTACACGGCGATCACCCCAGGCGCCGCCGGCGCAGGCAAGGGCACGGCCCGCCTCCTCGGCGCGACCAAGGAGGCCAAGCCGGTGCTCGAGCTCAAGGAGCGCGGCAAGCCGGCCGGGGCCGCCGCCTCCGGCGCGGAGGCGCCCGCACTGGTGGGTGTCGCCGACGGGATCCTGGCCCCCGGCTGGACCGCGCAGCAGACCACGAAGGTCTCGGTCGGCCGGGCGCGCGGCGTCCTCGGCGTCGGCTGCACCGCGCCCGGCACCGACTTCTGGTTCCCCGGCGCGAGTACGGCCAAGGGGCGCGAGGACTACGTGCACCTCACCAACCCGGACGACACCGCGGCCGTGATCGACATCAAGATGTTCGGCCCGGACGGGGCGGTGAAGTCCGAGGGCGGCACCGGCGAGAACATCCGGATCGACCCCAAGTCCACCAAGTCCGTCTCGCTGGCCTCCCTCGCCCCCGGGGCCCAGCTCGCGGACGTCACCGCCCATGTGACGACCCGGGCGGGCCGGGTCGGCGCCTCCGTGCAGGTCGGCGAGGAGGGGGTGGGCGCCGACTGGCTGCCGGCCTCCACCGACCCGGCGGGCTCGCTGGTGCTGCCCGGGATCCCGGCGGACGCCACCTCCGTACGGCTGGTCGCCTTCGCGCCGGGCGAGGAGGACGCGGACCTCACGGTCAAGCTGGCCGGGCCGAACGGCTCGATCAGCCCGGCGGGCAACGAGCAGCTGCACCTCAAGGGCGGCATGACGGCGAGCCTCGACCTGAAGGACGTGACCCGCGGCGAGGCGGGCTCGCTGCTGCTGGCCCCGGCGAACAGCAAGAAGGCCGTGCCGGTGGTGGCGGCCGTCCGCGTGGTCCGCGGCAGCGGCGCCAAGCAGGACCTGGGCTTCGTCCCGGCGACCGGGCCGGTGGGGACGCGGGCGACGGTCGCCGACAACCGGGCCGACGAGAACGCGACGGTGCTCTCGCTGACGGCGGCGGGCGGCGCCGATGCGAAAGTGAAGGTGACGGCCTCGCCGGGCACCGAGGCCGGGGAGCCGGCGTCGAAGGAGGTCACGGTCAAGGCGGGCACGACGCAGACGGTGTCGCTGGCCCCGGCCGGGGCCAAGGGCGCCTACGCGCTGACGGTCGAGACCGTCTCCGGCGGCCCCGTGTACGCGGCCCGCACCCTGACCCTGCCCCACGAGGGCACGCCGATGTTCACGATCCAGCCGCTGTCGGACGACCACGCGATGGTCTCGGTCCCCAAGGCCACCCAGGACCTCACGGTCCTGACCGACTAGGACAGGCCCTGGCGGTTCGCGCCCGCGGTACGGCCGGTCAGTCCTGGCCGTACCGCGGGTCGACCGTCTCCGGGGACAGCCCCAGCAGCTCCGCGACCTGCTCCACCACGATCTCGTGCACGAGCAGCGCCCGTTCGTCCCGGCTCTTCGTGCGGATCTCCACCGGCCGCCGGAACACCACGACCCGCGCCGGCCGTTCCGTCCCCGCCGCCTCCGACAGCGCCCCGAGCGGCACCGCCTCGTCGTTCCAGCCGGCGTCCGGACCGCCCGGCGGCCCCGGGACGTCCGCGACCACGAACTCCACCTCCGCCAGCTGCGGCCAGCGCCGCTCCAGCCGCTCGACCGAGTCCCGTACGAGGTCCCCGAACAGCTCCGCCCGGCTCGCCGACAGCGGCACCTGCGGCGGGGCCAGCGGCCCGCGCATCCCGCGCCCGTGCCGGTCGCGACGCCGGGGCCGCGGCTCGGCGGGAGGCTCGGCAGGGCGGGGCGGGCCGGGGGGCAGGGGGCTGTCCGTCACCCCCGCAGCGTAGCCCCCGCAACCCCTCCCACCCGGGGGTTTCCGGACCCGCCGCGCCCCGCCGCAGGCACGACACGGGGGAGTGGCCCGCGGGAGAGTCGTCGCGGCCCGGTCAAGAGTGCGGTACCGTCCAACGTCGTGAGCCTTGTACGTCGCTGTTCGCGCACTGCGTGCGGCCGCCCTGCCGTCGCGACACTGACGTACGTCTACGCCGATTCGACCGCAGTTCTCGGCCCGCTCGCCACCTACGCAGAACCCCACTGCTACGACCTGTGCGCCGAGCACTCCGAGCGCCTGACCGCCCCGCGCGGCTGGGACGTCGTGCGCCTCACCGACGGCTCCGCGCCGTCCCGCCCGAGCGGCGACGACCTCGAAGCCCTGGCCAATGCCGTCCGTGAGGCTGCCCGCCCCCACGACCGCGCCGCCGAGGCCGGCGGAACCCGTCCGGGCAGCGGCGGCGGCAACACCGGGGAGACCCGTCGAGGACACCTGCGCGTCCTGCGTTCGCCCGACTCCTGACATACACATGGTCTGAAAAGTCGCTCTCCGTGCAGGGTAGGTTTGCCCCACGCACAGCACCTCAGGAGGGCAGGCAGTGGCCGCAGATCTTTCGAACATCGTCAAGGCGTACGACGTACGTGGTGTCGTACCGGACGAGTGGGACGAGTCGCTGGCCGAGCTGTTCGGTGCCGCCTTCGTGGAGGTCACCGGCGCCGCGGCGATCGTCGTCGGCCACGACATGCGGCCCTCCTCGCCCGCCCTGTCCGGCGCCTTCGCCCGCGGCGCCGCCGCCCGCGGCGTCGACGTCACCCTGATCGGGCTGTGCTCCACCGACCAGCTGTACTACGCCTCCGGCACGCTGGACCTGCCCGGCGCGATGTTCACGGCCTCGCACAACCCGGCCCGCTACAACGGCATCAAGCTCTGCCGGGCCGGAGCCGCCCCCGTCGGCCAGGACACCGGCCTCACCGCCATCCGCGAGCTCGCCGAGAAGTGGTCCGACCAGGGCGCCCCGGCCGTCGCCGCCGGCACAGTCCCGGGCACGGTCACGGAGCAGGACACCCTCACCGGGTACGCCGAGCACCTCAAGTCCCTCGTCGACCTCAGCAGCATCCGCCCGCTGAAGGTGGTCGTGGACGCCGGCAACGGGATGGGCGGCCACACCGTCCCGACCGTCTTCGAGGGCCTGCCCCTCGACGTCGTCCCGATGTACTTCGAGCTGGACGGCACCTTCCCGAACCACGAGGCCAACCCCCTCGACCCGAAGAACATCGTCGACCTCCAGGCCCGCGTGAAGGCCGAGGGCGCCGACCTCGGCCTCGCCTTCGACGGCGACGCCGACCGCTGCTTCGTCGTCGACGAGCGCGGCGAGGGCGTCTCCCCGTCCGCCGTCACCGCCCTGGTCGCGGCCCGCGAGCTGGCCCGCAACGGCGGCACCGGCACCGTGATCCACAACCTGATCACCTCCTGGTCCGTCCCGGAGGTCGTCCGCGAGCACGGCGGCACCCCCGTCCGCACCCGCGTCGGCCACTCCTTCATCAAGGAGGAGATGGCCAAGTCCGGCGCCATCTTCGGCGGCGAGCACTCCGCGCACTACTACTTCAAGGACTTCTGGAACGCGGACACCGGCATGCTCGCCGCGCTCCACGTCCTCGCGGCCCTCGGCGGCCAGGACGGCCCGCTCTCCGAGCTGGTCGCCTCCTACGACCGCTACGAGGGCTCCGGCGAGATCAACTCCACCGTCGCCGACCAGGCCGACCGGCTCGCCGCCGTCAAGGCCGCGTACGGCACCGCCGAGGGCATCACCCTCGACGAGCTCGACGGCCTGACCGCCAGCTCCGCCGACTGGTGGTTCAACCTGCGCGCCTCCAACACCGAGCCGCTGCTGCGCCTCAACGTCGAAGCCCGCGACCCCGCCACCCTCGCCAAGGTCCGCGACGAGGTCCTCGCCCTCGTCCGCGCCTAGGCCGTCTCTTCAGCACCGTGTCACCGCCGGGCCGCGCGACGTGCGGCCCGGCGGTACGCTGACCTCGCCCAATCCGCATGTTCGAAGGGAACCGCCCCATGCCGCTCGAAGCCGGCCTTCTGGAGATCCTCGCCTGCCCCGCCTGCCACGCGCCCCTCGAGGACAAGTCGGCCGACGAAGCGGCCCCCGAGCTGATCTGCACCGGCCGGGACTGCGGCCTCGCCTACCCGGTCCGCGACGGCATCCCGGTCCTCCTCGTCGACGAGGCCCGCCGCCCCGCCTGAGGCCGCCGCCCGGCACCCGGGGCGTCCAGCCCCAGGCCGCGCGGGCACCGCACAGGCACCACGGGGCGCCCGTCGCAGCGCCGGGCGCCCGAGCAACCGAGTCGCCCGCCCTTCTGAACCAGCTGTCAGCCGGAGGCCGCAATGCTCGACGAGTCGCTCCTCGACGCACCGGACGAACTCGCCCGCGCCGACCGCCGCGGCCTGCTCCGCGGCGCCGCCGAGGCCGGGGCCAGAGTTCGTACCGCAGCCCGGCACGCGACCGAGGCCGGCCTCGCCGACCTGCGCCCCGACGGCCGGCCCCGTTCCGTCCTCATCGCCGGGCCCGGTACCGCCGCCACCGGAGTCGCCGACCTGCTCGGCGCCCTCGCCGGAGCCTCCGCGCCCGTCACCCGACTGCACCCCACCGGCGTCGCCCACGCCGCCGGAGCCCTGCGCTGGGCGCTGCCCGGCTGGGCCGGCTCCGTCGACCTGCTGCTCCTCGCCACCACCGACGGCACCGAACCCGGGCTCGCCGTCCTCGCCGAGCAGGCCTACCGGCGCGGCTGCACCGTCGTCGCCGTCGCGCCCGAGCGCTCCCCGCTGAGCGAGGCCGTGGACGGCGCGCACGGGCTCCTCGTACCGATGGCCAAGGCGCCGTACCAGGAGTACGACGAATCCGCCGCGGCCGGACCCGGCGCCCTGTGGGCCCTGCTGACCCCGCTGCTGCTGCTCCTCGACAAGGTCGGGCTGATCACCGCCGCCCCGGACACCCTCCAGCGCGTCGCCGACCGGCTCGACCGCACCGCCGAGCGCTGCGGTCCGGCCATCGCCACGTACTCCAACCCGGCCAAGACCCTCGCCGCCGAGCTCGCCGACACCCTCCCGCTCATCTGGAGCGAGGGCGCCGGCGCGGGCCCGGCCGGCCGCCGCTTCGCCGCCACGCTCGCCGAACTCGCCGGCCGCCCCGCACTGGCCGCCGACCTCCCCGAGGCGCTGCCCGCCCACGGGGTCCTGCTCGCCGGCTCCTTCGCCGCCGGCGCCGATCCCGAAGACTTCTTCCGTGACCGGGTGGAGGAGCCCCAGGCCCTCCGCGCCCGCATCGTCCTGCTGCGCGACCGGCCCGCCGGCGGCCTCACCGCGGCCCCGGCCGCGCGCGAGCTCGCCCTCAGCCACGACACGGCCATCAGCGAGCTCGAACCAGAGGAAGGCAGCGAACTGGAACAGCTCGCCGAACTCCTCGCCGTCACGGATTTCGCCACCGCCTACCTGGCGCTGGCGACCAGGGGACACGGCTGAGCACACCACCGTGCCGGCCCTTCATCCAGGAAGACGGACGAAGATGGACCGCCTGACGAACACGATCCGCCCCTACGCCTGGGGGTCGACCACCGCGATCCCCGAGCTCCTCGGTGTCGCACCCACCGGGGAGCCCCAGGCCGAGATGTGGATGGGCGCGCACCCGGGCGCCCCGTCCCGCCTCGACCGCGGCGCCGGCGAGACCACCCTCGCGGACGTCATCGCCGCCGACCCCGAGCGCGAGCTCGGAGCAGCCGCCGTCGCCAGGTTCGGCCCCCGGCTGCCCTTCCTCCTCAAGATCCTCGCGGCCGGGGCACCGCTCTCCCTCCAGGTCCACCCCGACCTCGCGCAGGCGAAGGAGGGCTACGCCGACGAGGAGCGCCGCGGGGTCCCCGTCGACGCGGCCCACCGCAACTACAAGGACCCCAACCACAAGCCCGAGATGGTCTGCGCGCTCACGCACTTCGACGGCCTGTGCGGCTTCCGCCCGCCGCTGGAGGCCGCCGACCTGCTCGCGGGCCTCGGAGTCAACTCCCTCGTGCCGTACGTCGACCTGCTCCGGGCCCACCCGGAGGAGGCGGCGCTGCGCGAGATGCTCACCGCCGTACTGACCGCGGACCGCGCCGAGATGGCCCGTACGGTGGCCGAGGCCGGCGCCGCGATCGAACGCCTCGGGGGCCCGTACGCGCCGTACGCCTCGCTCGTGCACCACTTCCCGGGCGACCCGGGCGTGATCGCGGCCATGCTCCTCAACCACGTCCGACTCCAGCCCGGCGAGGCCATGTTCCTCGGCGCCGGCGTTCCGCACGCCTACCTCGACGGCCTCGGCGTGGAGCTGCTGGCCAACTCCGACAACGTGCTGCGCGCCGGTCTCACCCCCAAACACGTGGACGTGCCCGAGCTCCTGAAGATCGTGCGGTTCGAGCCCGGCGACCCGGCCGTACAGCGCCCCGAGGGCAACGGCGAGGAGGTCTACGAGAGCCCCATCGACGAATTCCAGCTCTCCCGTTTCGCCCTGGCCGCCGGCGCCGCCCCGCACGCCCTCCCGGACGACGCCCCGCAGATCCTGCTGTGCACGACGGGCCGCCCGAAGGCCGGCGAAGTGACGCTGTCCCCCGGAGAATCGGTCTTCGTCCCGGCAGGCGAAAAGACCGAACTGTCCGGAATCGGCACGATCTTCCGTGCCACCGTCGCCCTCTGACGTGGCGTCCGGCGCTACGACTGCAACAATGTGCCGCCGTAGCGCGGCGCCCCGGGCAGGGGCGCCGTACCGAGGAAGGGACTCCGGAAACCCATGAGCGCGTCGGGCGGTACCAGGGCGATCGTGGCGGCACTCGCCGCCAACCTCGCCATCGCTGTAGCCAAGTTCGTGGCCTTCGTCTTCAGCGGCTCGTCGTCGATGCTCGCGGAAAGCGTCCACTCGCTGGCCGACTCCGGGAACCAGGGGCTGCTGCTCCTCGGCGGAAAGAAGGCCCAGCGCGAGGCGACGCCGCAACACCCCTTCGGGTACGGGCGCGAACGCTACATCTACGCCTTCCTCGTCTCCATCGTGCTCTTCACCGTCGGCGGCATGTTCGCCATCTACGAGGGCGTGGAGAAGGTCCAGCACCCGCATCCCATCGAGGCCTGGTACTGGCCGGTCGGCGTGCTCGTCTTCGCGGTCATCGCGGAGGGGTTCTCCTTCCGTACGGCCATCAAGGAGTCGAACGAGATCCGCGGCGCGCTGTCGTGGACCCAGTTCATCAGGCGCGCCAAGGCACCCGAGCTGCCGGTGGTCCTGCTGGAGGACTTCGGCGCCCTCGTCGGCCTGGTCCTGGCCCTCGTCGGCGTCGGCCTCGCGCTTGCGACCGGCGACGGCGTCTGGGACGGCATCGGCACCCTCTGCATCGGCGCCCTGCTGATCCTCATCGCGGTCGTGCTCGCCGCCGAGACCAAGTCCCTGCTGCTCGGCGAGGCCGCGGGCACGGAGGACGTCGAGAAGATCAAGGCCGCGCTCGTCGACGGCGATGTCGTCACCCGCGTGATCCACATGCGCACCCTCCACCTCGGCCCGGAGGAGCTCCTGGTCGCCGCCAAGATCGCGGTCGAGGGCAACGACACCGCGACGCAGGTGGCGGACGCCATCAACGCCGCCGAGGCCCGGATCCGCGAGGCGGTCCCGATCGCCCGCGTGATCTACCTGGAGCCGGACATCTACCACGCGGAGTCGGACACCTCCGCGAAGACCTGACCCCCCGCCACACCCGTACGAAGGCCCCCGCCGCGCGCAGACCGCGCCCGGCGGGGGCCTTTCTCCGTACGGGGCCGGCGGTGCGTTCGAGTCGCCGCGGTGGTCGCCCGTCACCGGTCCGTGCGCGGGAGGTCGTACGGGCTACCGGATCTCGCGGAGCACGTCCAGGACGGCCGGGACGTCCGGGGCCGACTGCAGCCGGTCCCGGAAGTCCGCGTCCATGAGCTTGCGGGACAGCAGCGCCAGGATCCGCAGGTGCTCGTCGCCGGCGGCGGCCTCCGGCACGGAGATCATGAAGACCAGCCGGGCCCTCGTCCCGTCGGGCGAGCCCCACTCGATGCCCGCGTCGGACCGGGCGAAGCCCACCGTGGGCCGCTCCACCGCATCCGTCTTGGCGTGCGGGATCGCGATGGACTCGCCGAGACCCGTCGTGCCCCGGGCCTCGCGGTCGAGGGCGACCCGTACGAGCTCGTCCACGTCCCGTACGTTGCCGGTCGCGGCCAGCATCTCGGCCATCTCGCGGATGGCAGCCTCCTTCGAGCCGGCCGCCAGCCCGGTTTTCACGGTCAGCGCGGTCAGATACCCGGAAAGCGCCTCGGGCGCACCGGCCGGAGCGGCGGCGGGGGCGGCAGCGGCTGCGGTAGCCGTCGCGGTCCCCGTGCCCGTGCCGACGCCGGCGAGCACCGGCTCGGGGGCCGGGGGCGCCGCCGTGGCCACCGGGGCGGCGACCCCGCCCCGGCGCTCCGTGACGTCGATGAGCGCGTTGGTGGTCAGAGCAGTGACCACGGTGCCGGCCACGATCGCGACCAGGAACCAGCCCACACCGCCGACCGCACCCAGCGCCGCCACGACCGGCCCGCCGTGCGGCACGTGATCGCCCACAGCCGCCACACCGGCGATCGCGCCGGCCACCGCACCACCGAGCATGTTCGCCGGGATGACGATCGCCGGCCGCGCCGCCGCGAACGGGATCGCACCCTCCGAGATGCCGAACATCCCCATGAACAGCGCCGCCATACCGGTCTCGCGCTCCTGCTCGGAGTACAGCCCGCGGCGCAGCACCGTCGCCAGGCCCTGGCCCAGCGGCATGACCGGAATGGCCGCCGCGCACATGCCCATCACCGCATGGTTCCCGGAGGCGATGAGCCCCGCACCGAACAGGAACGCCGTCTTGTTGACCGGCCCGCCCATGTCGAAGGCGATCATCAGGCCGAGGATCGCGCCCAGCAGGACCGCGCTGGTCCCGGTCATGCCCGACAGCCGGTTCGTCAGGTTCTCGAACACCCAGGAGATCGGCTTGCCGATGACGTAGACGAAGAACAGGCCGAGCGTGGTCGTCGCGACGATCGGGATCACGATGATCGGCATGACCGGCCGGACAGCCTTGGGGACCTTGACCTTCTTGATCCACAGGACCAGGTGGCCGGCCAGGAAGCCCGTCACGATGGCACCGATGAACCCCGCGCCCGCCTTGGAGTCGTACAGCGACCCGGTGTTCGCGATGAAACCGCCGATCATGCCGGGCACGAGCGCCGGCCGGTCGCCGATGGCGTACGCGATGTAGCCGGACAGGATCGGGATCATCAGCTGGAAGCCGATGCCGCCGATGGCGTTCACGTGGGCCCAGAACGTGCCCTCGGGGATCACGTACCCCTCGGACGTGGCGTGCCCGCCCAGCGCGAGCGAAACGGCGATCAGCAGACCGCCGACCACCACGAACGGAATCATGTAACTGACGCCGTTCATCAGGGCCTTGTACGCGAGGCTGCGCTCCTTGCCGCCGCCACCGCCCGCCGCGGGGGCCGCCGTACCCTCCTGCACCGGCGCGCTCCGCACGCGCTCGATCAGCTCCTCGGGCCGGCGGATGCCGTCGGCGACGCCGGTGGACAGCACCCGCTTTCCGGCGAACCGCGCGCGGTCGACCTCCTTGTCGGCGGCGATGATGATCCCGTCCGCCTCGCTGACATCGTTGTCAGAGAGCACGTTCTCGGCTCCGATGGAGCCCTGCGTCTCCACCTTCATGTCGACGCCGAGGCGGGCGGCGGCCTGTTGGAGCTTCTCCGCGGCCATGTACGTGTGCGCGATCCCGGTGGGGCACGCGGTGACGGCGAGCAGCTTCGGGCGCCTGCGCACGCCCGCGGTCCCGTTACCGGGAGAGTCGGCCGGAGTGGTCACTGAAATCTCCTTCACGTCCACGCGCATACGAGTGATCCCCCGGCATCGTCCAACAGGCAAGGGCGGTTCAAAAGACCGAAAGACGCTCGATATCCGTCCGCCGGACGGCCCCTCTTCGCGCGGCTGTTCGCCCGGATGTCGACGCGGCCGTCGATCCGGCCGTCGATCCGGCCGTCGATGCGGCCGTTCATGCGGCGACTTCTTCCCCTGCCCACTGGGGCGCGCTCGGCCGATCGGTGTAGATTCGTCATCAGTGTCAGGCGTCGCTGCTGATGGCGGTCGGGCGGTCCTCGCGACCGGCCGAGGGGAGAGAGGGCCCCCGACGGACTGAGTGCTCGGTGCACCGTCCCCACAGGCGATGCGCGGCTCAGCCGTACCCACCCTCTCGAACCATGAGGAGCAGCACCCATGGACTTCAAGGTCGCAGACCTTTCCCTCGCCGCCTTCGGCCGCAAGGAGATCACCCTGGCCGAGCACGAGATGCCCGGCCTGATGTCGATCCGCCGGGAGTACGCCGAGACCCAGCCGCTGGCCGGCGCCCGCATCACCGGCTCCCTGCACATGACCGTGCAGACGGCCGTCCTGATCGAGACGCTGGTCGCCCTCGGCGCCGACGTCCGCTGGGCCTCCTGCAACATCTTCTCCACCCAGGACCACGCGGCCGCCGCCATCGCCGTCGGCCCGAACGGCACCCCGGAGAACCCGCAGGGCGTCCCCGTCTTCGCCTGGAAGGGCGAGACGCTGGAGGAGTACTGGTGGTGCACGGAGAAGGCGCTGACCTGGCCGAACACCCCCACCGGCGGCCCGAACATGATCCTCGACGACGGTGGTGACGCCACCCTCCTCGTCCACAAGGGCGTCGAGTTCGAGAAGGTCGGCTCCGCCCCGGACCCGTCCACGGCGGACTCCGAGGAGTACGGCCACATCCTCACCCTGCTGAACCGCACCCTCGGCGAGACCCCGCAGAAGTGGACGCAGCTCGCGTCCGAGATCCGCGGCGTCACCGAGGAGACCACCACGGGTGTCCACCGCCTGTACGAGATGATGTCCGAGGGCGCGCTGCTGTTCCCGGCGATCAACGTGAACGACGCCGTCACCAAGTCGAAGTTCGACAACAAGTACGGCTGCCGCCACTCGCTCATCGACGGCATCAACCGCGCCACCGACGTCCTCATCGGCGGCAAGGTCGCGGTCGTGTTCGGCTACGGCGACGTCGGCAAGGGCTGCGCCGAGTCGCTGCGCGGCCAGGGTGCGCGCGTCATCGTCACCGAGATCGACCCGATCTGCGCGCTGCAGGCGGCGATGGACGGATTCCAGGTCGCGACGCTGGACGACGTCGTCGAGACGGCGGACATCTTCATCACGACCACGGGCAACAAGGACATCATCATGGCCTCGGACATGGCCAAGATGAAGCACCAGGCGATCGTGGGCAACATCGGCCACTTCGACAACGAGATCGACATGGCCGGCCTGGCCAAGATCGAGGGCATCGTCAAGGACGAGGTCAAGCCGCAGGTCCACACCTGGAAGTTCCCCGACGGCAAGGTCCTGATCGTCCTCTCCGAGGGCCGTCTGCTGAACCTGGGCAACGCGACCGGCCACCCGTCGTTCGTGATGTCGAACTCGTTCGCGGACCAGACCCTGGCGCAGATCGAGCTCTTCACCAAGCCGCAGGAGTACCCGACCGACGTCTACGTGCTGCCCAAGCACCTCGACGAGAAGGTCGCCCGCCTCCACCTCGACGCCCTCGGCGTCAAGCTCACCACGCTCCGCCCCGAGCAGGCCGACTACATCGGCGTCAAGATCGAGGGCCCGTACAAGCCGGACCACTACCGCTACTGATCCGCACGCGGCAGGAGCGACAGCACGTCACGCAGGCCCCCGGCTCAGATGCCGGGGGCCTGCCCCGTACTCAGGCAAGGACCGACACGATGCCCCGCGGCCGCTACTCGCTCCACGACCCGCACGACCACACCCCCCTCGGCGAGGAGCACTTCCACTGCGCCCCCGGCCCCTCCGGCTGGCGCTACGTCTCCCAGCTCACCGGCCCGGACGGCGACCACCGCGGCTCGGTCGACCTGGCGGTCGACGAACTCGGCCGCCCCATCCGCCTCGAGGTGAACGCCTCCAGCTGGCAGGTCCGCGGCGCCGCCATCGACGGAGTCACCTGGGTGCGCTCCGACCCCACCGGCACCGAGGCCACCGAGGGCAACGTCCCCGCCGCCGGTTTCACGGGCACCTCGCCGGCGTTCCTCGTCGCGACGGCCCGCCTGCTGCGCCTGACCCCCGGAGCCCCCGCCACCCGGGTCCGGCTCGTCGCCCTCACCGACCCGGTGCTGGCGCCGCGTACGGTCGACCAGGCCTGGGCGCTGCTCGGGCGCGCCGAGCACGCGACGGACAGCGGGCCGCTCGTGGTGGACGAGTACCGGGTCACCGCCCTGGACACCGGCGAGGTCCACACGGTCCACATCGCGGGGGACGTGGTCCTCGCGGCCCCGGGCATCGAGCTCGAGCACCTGGAGAGCCCGCCCTCGGCCTTCCCCGAGGACTGAAGCGGCCCGGCACTCCCCGGCCCGGCACCTCCCGGCCCGGCTCCGTGGCCCGGCCCCGCGTCAGTGCTCCTCGTCCGGGTGGCTCCACTCGACCGCGCACGCAGCCGAAGGCGCGGCCTCCTTCGCGTACCAGGCGAGGTCATTCTCGAACTTGGGGCACCACAGGTCGGCGCGGCTGACGGAGACCGGGAAGTCGGTCCCGCCGGTGACGACGTGCCCGCCGCCCTCCGGCACGATGCCGATGCTCACCTGGCGGCCGATGCTCTCGTCCCGCATCAGCTCCCGGAGCTCCTCGACGACCGCCCGCGCCCGGGCCTCGTCCTCGATACCCGTGACGCGGAAGGTGAACGAGATGTTCGCAGACATGCCGCGCAGGCTAGGCGATCACGCCGGGGGCGCGAACCCGGTCGCGGGCCGCGGAGGCACGGGAGCCGCCGGAGCGGGCGCCACCACCGGGGCGGCAGGCACTGCGGGTGCCCCGCCCGGGACCGGGGCCGGCTGACCCGAGTGCGGTACGGCCTGGGGTACGGACGCCCCGGGAGCCGGGTGCCCCCATGCGGGCGGCATCCCCGGAGGTATCCGGCGCAGGCCCGCCACCGCCCCGGGCGCACCGGGACCGGCGCCGAAGGCGCGGGCCGCGTCCCGGGTCTGACGCTCGTGCACCACCGCCATGAGGAACGCGGCAGCCGGCACCCCCACCGGCGGCGGCGTCCCCGTACGCGCCACCAGATCGTCCGCCAGCTTCGCCGCCATCGCGGCGCTCACCTGCGGGTCCAGCTGGTTCATCCGCGTCAGGTACTGCCGTATCGCCAGCCACAGCCCGTCCGGCACGGCCGACAGGTCCAGCCCGGAGAACCGCCCGGCCAGCCACGGCGGCGGCGGAGGCATGGGCATCACCGGAGCCCCCGCCGACCGCTCGCGGACGACCAGCGCCCCCGCGAACACGTCCCCGAGCCGCCGCCCCCGCGCCGACACCAGCGACGCGATGCAGGCCACGGCCCCGAAGGTCCCCAGCAGTTCGACGACCCCCATCGCCCCGCGCACCAGCGCATGCCGGAAGCGGATCGGCCCGCCGTCGTCGCGCACCACCCGCAGCCCGCAGGCGAGCTTGCCGAGCGAGCGCCCGTGCGACAGCGTCTCCACCGCGATCGGAACGCCGACGAGCACCAGGACGAAGCTCGCCACGGACACCGCGGCCTGCGCGGCCACGTCCAGCGAGGCGGTCGCGATGGTCAGCCCGATCGAGATGATCAGGTACCCGGTGAGGTACACGAGCAGGTCGAGGAAGATCGCCAGCGCCCGGCTCGGCAGCCTCGCCGGCCGCAAACCCAGGACGACCGCGTCCCCCGTCACCAGATCGCTCACCCTGCACACCCTTCCCGTGACCGGACCCGCCCCGTGGTCGTCCAGTCTGCCAAGCTGACCACGGTAGGAGTAAGCAGAAGCAGGGTCCTGGGGCAGGGGAGCGGTAACCGGATGGATCTCGACGTCTTCGTGACGGCCCACCGGGCGGAATGGGACCGCCTCGAACAGCTGCTGGGCCGCGGCCGCCGACTGACGGGCGCCGAGGCGGACGAGCTGGTCGCGCTCTACCAGCGGGCCTCCACGCACCTCTCCCTGATCCAGTCCAGCGCCCCCGACCCCGGGCTCACGGGCCGGCTGACCCAGCTCGTCGCCCGCGCCCGTGCCACGGTGACGGGCGCCCGCCGCGGCGGCTGGCGCGACGCGGCCCGCTTCTTCACCGTCGGCTTCCCGGCCGCGGTCTACCGCAGCCGCCGCTGGTGGATACCGACGGCCCTGGTCTCCGTCGCGGTCGCGGTGCTCATGGGCTGGTGGATAGCGACCCACCCGGAGGTCCAGGGCGCCATCGCGGCTCCGGACGACCTGAAGGCGCTCACGAAGCCGGGCGGCGGGTACGAGACGTACTACTCCAGCAACCCGGCGGGTTCGTTCGCCGCGCAGGTCTGGACGAACAACGCGCAGGCGGCCGCGATATGCCTGGTCCTGGGCGCGTTCCTGGGGATTCCGGTCCTCTGGATCCTCTTCCTGAACATGCTCAACCTCGGCACCGGCTTCGGCCTGATGGCCTCGGCCGACCGCCTCGACGTGTTCCTCGGCCTGATCCTGCCGCACGGCCTGCTCGAACTGACCGCGGTCTTCGTCGCCGCGGGCACCGGCCTGCGCCTCGGCTGGACGGTCATCGACCCGGGCCCCCGCACCCGCCGCGTCGCGCTCGCGGAGCAGGGCCGCGCCGCGCTCGGGATGGCGATCGGCCTGGCGGTGGTCCTGTTCATATCGGGCCTGATCGAGGGCTTCGTAACCCCCTCGGGCCTCCCGACCTGGGCCCGCATCGCCATCGGCGTGGCCGCCGAGGCCGCGTTCCTGACGTACGTCTACGTCCTGGGCGGCCGGGCCTCGCGGACCGGTGAGGCGGGCGACGTGGAGGCCGCCGACCGGACGGCGACGCTGCCGACCGCGGCCTGATGTGCGTACGACCCCGCTGAGCTGCTAGTCTCCTCGTCGTCCCGCAGCGACTGTTGACACAGGCGCCGTGGGGAGGTAGATTTCAACGGTTGCCTCGAACTGGACAAAGTTCGGCAGCGATGGTTAACATCTCTCTCGCCCCCAAGGAATTGAATTCCACTGGGGCACCGTCGACTCCTCATCCAGGAATCCGAAGCCGGGAAATCCGGTGGAAAACTTCTGATAGAGTCGGCATCGCCGGAAAGGGAAAACGCGAAAGCGAAAACCTGGAAAGCGAACCCCGCTTCGACCGGGAATCGGACACGAAAGAGTCTGATAGAGTCGGAAACGAAGAACGAAGCCCGGAGGAAAGCCCGAGAGGGTGAGTACAAAGGAAGCGTCCGTTCCTTGAGAACTCAACAGCGTGCCAAAAATCAACGCCAGAAGTTGATACCCCGTCCACTTCGGTGGATGAGGTTCCTTTGAAAAAGACCTGTGAGGTCGCGGTTCGCCGTGATGCTTGCAGGCAATTACACAGCGAGGACGCAGTGGTCAGTCGGTCATATTCCGACATGATTGACCCGCTCTAAGTGCGTGTGCACCCGATTACGGGTAAACATTCATGGAGAGTTTGATCCTGGCTCAGGACGAACGCTGGCGGCGTGCTTAACACATGCAAGTCGAACGATGAAGCCCTTCGGGGTGGATTAGTGGCGAACGGGTGAGTAACACGTGGGCAATCTGCCCTTCACTCTGGGACAAGCCCTGGAAACGGGGTCTAATACCGGATAATACTCCTGCCTGCATGGGCGGGGGTTGAAAGCTCCGGCGGTGAAGGATGAGCCCGCGGCCTATCAGCTTGTTGGTGGGGTAATGGCCCACCAAGGCGACGACGGGTAGCCGGCCTGAGAGGGCGACCGGCCACACTGGGACTGAGACACGGCCCAGACTCCTACGGGAGGCAGCAGTGGGGAATATTGCACAATGGGCGAAAGCCTGATGCAGCGACGCCGCGTGAGGGATGACGGCCTTCGGGTTGTAAACCTCTTTCAGCAGGGAAGAAGCGAAAGTGACGGTACCTGCAGAAGAAGCGCCGGCTAACTACGTGCCAGCAGCCGCGGTAATACGTAGGGCGCAAGCGTTGTCCGGAATTATTGGGCGTAAAGAGCTCGTAGGCGGCTTGTCACGTCGGATGTGAAAGCCCGAGGCTTAACCTCGGGTCTGCATTCGATACGGGCTAGCTAGAGTGTGGTAGGGGAGATCGGAATTCCTGGTGTAGCGGTGAAATGCGCAGATATCAGGAGGAACACCGGTGGCGAAGGCGGATCTCTGGGCCATTACTGACGCTGAGGAGCGAAAGCGTGGGGAGCGAACAGGATTAGATACCCTGGTAGTCCACGCCGTAAACGTTGGGAACTAGGTGTTGGCGACATTCCACGTCGTCGGTGCCGCAGCTAACGCATTAAGTTCCCCGCCTGGGGAGTACGGCCGCAAGGCTAAAACTCAAAGGAATTGACGGGGGCCCGCACAAGCAGCGGAGCATGTGGCTTAATTCGACGCAACGCGAAGAACCTTACCAAGGCTTGACATATACCGGAAAGCATTAGAGATAGTGCCCCCCTTGTGGTCGGTATACAGGTGGTGCATGGCTGTCGTCAGCTCGTGTCGTGAGATGTTGGGTTAAGTCCCGCAACGAGCGCAACCCTTGTCCTGTGTTGCCAGCATGCCCTTCGGGGTGATGGGGACTCACAGGAGACCGCCGGGGTCAACTCGGAGGAAGGTGGGGACGACGTCAAGTCATCATGCCCCTTATGTCTTGGGCTGCACACGTGCTACAATGGCCGGTACAATGAGCTGCGATACCGTGAGGTGGAGCGAATCTCAAAAAGCCGGTCTCAGTTCGGATTGGGGTCTGCAACTCGACCCCATGAAGTCGGAGTTGCTAGTAATCGCAGATCAGCATTGCTGCGGTGAATACGTTCCCGGGCCTTGTACACACCGCCCGTCACGTCACGAAAGTCGGTAACACCCGAAGCCGGTGGCCCAACCCGTAAGGGAGGGAGCTGTCGAAGGTGGGACTGGCGATTGGGACGAAGTCGTAACAAGGTAGCCGTACCGGAAGGTGCGGCTGGATCACCTCCTTTCTAAGGAGCACAGTACCGATTGCAGACAAACGTTCTGCACGGTCAGCTCATGGGTGGAACGTTGATTAGTTGGCACGGTTTCCAAAACTCTCTGTAAGTACTGCTTCGGCGTGGAAAACAGTGAAGTGGAGGGGATCGTGCTTGGCACGTTGTTGGGTCCTGAAGGTACGGCCGTAAGGTCATGTCTTCAGTGCCGGCCCCAGTGAACTCGCCAGCTTGTCTGGTGGGGTGATGGGTGGCTGGTCGTTGTTTGAGAACTACACAGTGGACGCGAGCATCTGTGGCCAAGTTTTTAAGGGCGCACGGTGGATGCCTTGGCACCAGGAACCGATGAAGGACGTGAGAGGCCGCGATAGGCCCCGGGGAGCTGCCAACTGAGCTTTGATCCGGGGGTGTCCGAATGGGGAAACCCGGCAGTCGTCATGGGCTGTCACCCACTGCTGAACACATAGGCAGTGTGGAGGGAACGAGGGGAAGTGAAACATCTCAGTACCCTCAGGAAGAGAAAACAACCGTGATTCCGGGAGTAGTGGCGAGCGAAACCGGATGAGGCCAAACCGTATGCGTGTGATACCCGGCAGGGGTTGCGCATGCGGGGTTGTGGGAATTCTTTTGATCGGTCTGCCGGCCGGTCGGCGAGTCAGAAACCGTTGATGTAGTCGAAGGACATGCGAAAGGTCCGGCGTAGAGGGTAAGACCCCCGTAGACGAAACATCAGCGGCTTGCTTAAGAATCTCCCAAGTAGCACGGGGCCCGAGAAATCCCGTGTGAATCTGGCGGGACCACCCGCTAAGCCTAAATATTCCCTGGTGACCGATAGCGGATAGTACCGTGAGGGAATGGTGAAAAGTACCGCGGGAGCGGAGTGAAATAGTACCTGAAACCGTGTGCCTACAAGCCGTGGGAGCGTCGCTCATTGGGTTTACCCAATGGGTCGTGACTGCGTGCCTTTTGAAGAATGAGCCTGCGAGTTAGCGGTGTGTAGCGAGGTTAACCCGTGTGGGGAAGCCGTAGCGAAAGCGAGTCCGAATAGGGCGATTGAGTTGCACGCTCTAGACCCGAAGCGGAGTGATCTAGCCATGGGCAGGTTGAAGCGGAGGTAAGACTTCGTGGAGGACCGAACCCACCAGGGTTGAAAACCTGGGGGATGACCTGTGGTTAGGGGTGAAAGGCCAATCAAACTCCGTGATAGCTGGTTCTCCCCGAAATGCATTTAGGTGCAGCGTCACGTGTTTCTTGCCGGAGGTAGAGCACTGGATAGGCGATGGGCCCTACCGGGTTACTGACCTTAGCCAAACTCCGAATGCCGGTAAGTGAGAGCGTGGCAGTGAGACTGTGGGGGATAAGCTCCATGGTCGAGAGGGAAACAGCCCAGAGCATCGACTAAGGCCCCTAAGCGTACGCTAAGTGGGAAAGGATGTGGAGTCGCAGAGACAACCAGGAGGTTGGCTTAGAAGCAGCCACCCTTGAAAGAGTGCGTAATAGCTCACTGGTCAAGTGATTCCGCGCCGACAATGTAGCGGGGCTCAAGCGTACCGCCGAAGTCGTGTCATTGCAGCAATAGGGCCAACGCCCGCTGTGATGGGTAGGGGAGCGTCGTGTGCCGGGTGAAGCAGCAGCGGAAGCTAGTTGTGGACGGTTCACGAGTGAGAATGCAGGCATGAGTAGCGATACACACGTGAGAAACGTGTGCGCCGATTGACTAAGGGTTCCTGGGTCAAGCTGATCTGCCCAGGGTAAGTCGGGACCTAAGGCGAGGCCGACAGGCGTAGTCGATGGACAACCGGTTGATATTCCGGTACCCGCTTTGAAACGCCCAATATCGAATCAGGCGATGCTAAGTCCGTGAAGCCGTTCCGGACCCTTCGGGGAAAGGAAAGTGGTGGAGCCGACGAACCAGACTTGTAGTAGGTAAGCGATGGGGTGACGCAGGAAGGTAGTCCAGCCCGGGCGGTGGTAGTCCCGGGGTAAGGGTGTAGGCCGAGGGGTAGGCAAATCCGTCCCTCATTAAGGCTGAGACCTGATGCCGAGCCGATTGTGGTGAAGTGGATGATCCTATGCTGTCGAGAAAAGCCTCTAGCGAGTTTCATGGCGGCCCGTACCCTAAACCGACTCAGGTGGTCAGGTAGAGAATACCGAGGCGTTCGGGTGAACTATGGTTAAGGAACTCGGCAAAATGCCCCCGTAACTTCGGGAGAAGGGGGGCCATCACTGGTGATCGGATTTACTCCGTGAGCTGGGGGTGGCCGCAGAGACCAGCGAGAAGCGACTGTTTACTAAAAACACAGGTCCGTGCGAAGCCGTAAGGCGATGTATACGGACTGACGCCTGCCCGGTGCTGGAACGTTAAGGGGACCGGTTAGTGCGCTTTCGGGCGTGCGAAGCTGAGAACTTAAGCGCCAGTAAACGGCGGTGGTAACTATAACCATCCTAAGGTAGCGAAATTCCTTGTCGGGTAAGTTCCGACCTGCACGAATGGCGTAACGACTTCTCGACTGTCTCAACCATAGGCCCGGTGAAATTGCACTACGAGTAAAGATGCTCGTTTCGCGCAGCAGGACGGAAAGACCCCGGGACCTTTACTATAGTTTGATATTGGTGTTCGGTTCGGCTTGTGTAGGATAGGTGGGAGACTTTGAAGCAGCCACGCCAGTGGTTGTGGAGTCGCCGTTGAAATACCACTCTGGTCGTGCTGGATGTCTAACCTCGGTCCGTGATCCGGATCAGGGACAGTGTCTGATGGGTAGTTTAACTGGGGCGGTTGCCTCCCAAAGAGTAACGGAGGCGCCCAAAGGTTCCCTCAGCCTGGTTGGCAATCAGGTGTTGAGTGTAAGTGCACAAGGGAGCTTGACTGTGAGACCGACGGGTCGAGCAGGGACGAAAGTCGGGACTAGTGATCCGGCGGTGGCTTGTGGAAGCGCCGTCGCTCAACGGATAAAAGGTACCCCGGGGATAACAGGCTGATCTTCCCCAAGAGTCCATATCGACGGGATGGTTTGGCACCTCGATGTCGGCTCGTCGCATCCTGGGGCTGGAGTCGGTCCCAAGGGTTGGGCTGTTCGCCCATTAAAGCGGTACGCGAGCTGGGTTTAGAACGTCGTGAGACAGTTCGGTCCCTATCCGCTGTGCGCGTAGGAATATTGAGAAGGGCTGTCCCTAGTACGAGAGGACCGGGACGGACGAACCTCTGGTGTGCCAGTTGTCCTGCCAAGGGCATGGCTGGTTGGCTACGTTCGGGAGGGATAACCGCTGAAAGCATCTAAGCGGGAAGCCTGCTTCAAGATGAGTATTCCCACCTCCTTGAGAGGGTAAGGCTCCCAGTAGACGACTGGGTTGATAGGCCAGATGTGGAAGCCCGGTAACGGGTGGAGCTGACTGGTACTAATAGGCCGAGGGCTTGTCCTCAGTTGCTCGCGTCCACTGTGTTAGTTCTGAAATAACGAACAGCTGTGTTGTCGGCCAGCGTTCAAATTTCATAGTGTTTCGGTGGTCATAGCGTTAGGGAAACGCCCGGTTTACATTCCGAACCCGGAAGCTAAGCCTTTCAGCGCCGATGGTACTGCAGGGGGGACCCTGTGGGAGAGTAGGACGCCGCCGAACAATCATTGTAGAAAAGCCCCGTACCGGGATCCGGTACGGGGCTTTTCTGCGTTTACGGGCAGATTGGTGTGGGCGCGGCGCGGCGCCCACTGCCTTACCAGTCGGCCGGATAGCTCTTGAGGGTGCTGGTGTCGAGTGTCCAGCGGCCGGCGGTGACGGTGTCGCCGAAGGCGTACGGGACCTTCTTGCGGTAGCGGGTGCCGTCGGGTCCCTCTGAGGGGTCGCTGTGCACCGTGACGGTCTTCTTGTCCTTGCGGGGGTCCACGACGACGTACAGAGGGACCCCCATGCGCGGGTAGTCGTGCAGCTTGTCGCGGATGTCGGTGAGGGAATTCGTGCGGGAGGCGACTTCCACCACCATCAGGACGTCGCGGGAGTTGACGACCTTCGCCGTGTCGTCGGTGTCCTCTTCCGCAATGACCATGAGGTCGGGGACCTTGGTCAGGCCGGTCACCGGGTCGCCCATGTTCGTGTCGTTGAGAGACATGACCTCGGGCGTCTGAGCCTCGATCTGACGGCGCAGCCGCACCACATTGAGCCCGTGCGGAGCCGTGGGGCTCATCATCGTGAGGAAGATCTGACCGTCGGTGGTCTGCACCTTCCACTGGTCTTCCTGGTGCTCGGCCAGCTCAGCGAGCTGCTCCGCGAAATCGTGCATGCGGCGCATCTGCTCGGGGGTGAGGTCGGCCATGGTGTCCTCCTGGTGGGTGCACCGCCAGCGTATCCAGCCGGACGACCTGTCTAGAGGCGGCCGGCGGACTTCAGGGACAGGTAGGCGTCCGCCAGGGCGGGGGCCAGGGCGTCCGGGGTGGCGTCCACCACGTGGACTCCGTGGCGGGTCAGCTGCTCCGCCGTGCGGCGGCGGGCGGCCTGGGACTGGGTGCCGGCCGCGGCCCCGTAGACCGCGTCGAGCGTGCCGCGGGACTTGGTCATCTCCTCTATGTGGGGGTCGGCCACCGAGGCCAGCAGCACCGTGTGGCGTTGCGTGAGGCGGGGGAGGAGGGGGAGCAGGCCTTCCTCGATCGGGGCCGCGTCCAGGCTCGTCAGAAGGACCACCAGGGACCGGCGCGGGGCGTTTCGCAGGACGGTGGAGACCAGGGTGCGGGCGTCGGTTTCGACGAGCTCCGGTTCCAGGGTGGCCATGGCGTTGACGAAGGCCGGGAGGATGTCGCCGGCCGAGCGGCCCTGGACCTGGGCGCGGGTGCGGCGGTCGTGGGCCAGCAGGTCGACGCGGTCGCCCGCGCGGGAGGCCAGCGCGGCCAGGAGCAGGGCCGCGTCCATTGCGGAGTCCAGGCGGGGGGCGTCGCCGACGCGGCCCGCCGAGGTGCGGCCGGTGTCCAGGCAGATCAGGATGTGCCGGTCGCGTTCCGGACGCCAGGTGCGGACGGCGACCTTGTGCCGGCGAGCGGTGGCCCGCCAGTCGATGGAGCGGGTGTCGTCGCCGGGGACGTAGTCGCGGAGGCTGTCGAACTCGGTGCCCTCACCCCGCGTCAGGACGCTTGTACGGCCGTCCAGTTCGCGCAGCCGGGCCAGGCGCGAGGGGAGGTGCTTGCGGCTGGTGAAGGGCGGCAGGACCCGGACCGTCCAGGGGACGCTGTGGGTGCCCTGGCGGGCGAGCAGGCCGAGCGGTCCGTACGAGCGGATCGTCACGCGGTCGGCGCGGCGGTCCCCGCGGCGGGTCGGGAGCAGCCGGGTGGTGATCCGGCGGCGTTCGCCGGCCGGGACCGTCAGGGTGTGCCGGGAGGCTTCGGACTCGGTGCCGGGTAGCCAGCTGCTGGGGGGCCAGGCGTCGCGGATGCGGGCCCGGAGCGTGCGGCTGCCCGGGTTGGTGACGGTGAGGTGGACCTGCGCCGGTTCGCCGAGGCGGACGGAGGCGTCACCCGTGCGGGTGAGGTTGAGCCTGCGGACCGGAGCGGCGAGGGCGTAGTCGACGGCGCAGGCCAGGGCGAGGGCGCCGTTGACCGCGAGCATCCCCGTCCAGCTCGGTCCGAGGAGGCCGACGGGGAGGCTGCCGAGGGCTGCCAGCAGGGCGGCGCGTCCGGTGAGGGCCATCAGCGCGGGACGGGGACGTGGGACAGGATCGCGGTGATGACGGCGTCGGCCGTGACCCCCTCCATCTCGGCCTCCGGGCGGAGTTGGACGCGGTGGCGCAGCGTGGGCAGGGCGAGGGCCTTGACGTCGTCGGGGGTGACGTAATCGCGGCCGGTGAGCCAGGCCCAGGCGCGGGCGGTGGCCAGCAGGGCGGTCGCGCCGCGCGGGGAGACGCCGAGGGTGAGGGACGGCGATTCGCGGGTGGCGCGGCAGATGTCGACGACGTACCCGGCGATCTCCGGGGAGACGGACACCTTGGCGACGGCGTCGCGGGCGGCTTCGAGTTCGGCCGCGCCGGCGACCGGGCGCAGGCCGGCGGCCTGCAGGTCGCGGGGGTCGAAGCCGGCGGCGTGCCGGGTCAGGACGCCGATCTCGTCCGCGCGGGAGGGCAGGGGCACGGTGAGCTTGAGGAGGAAGCGGTCCAGCTGGGCTTCGGGGAGGGGGTAAGTGCCCTCGTACTCGACCGGGTTCATGGTGGCGGCGACGAGGAACGGCTCGGGCAGCTTGCGCGGGGTGCCGTCGACGGTGACCTGGCGCTCCTCCATGGCTTCGAGGAGGGAGGACTGGGTCTTGGGCGGGGTCCGGTTGATCTCGTCCGCGAGGAGGAGGTTGGTGAAGACCGGGCCGTTCTGGAAGGAGAACTCGGCGGTGCGGGCGTCGTAGACGAGCGAACCGGTGACATCACTGGGCATCAGGTCCGGGGTGAACTGGACGCGCTTGGTGTCGAGGGCGAGTGAGGCGGCCAGGGCCCGTACGAGGAGGGTCTTGGCGACGCCGGGTACGCCTTCGAGGAGGACGTGACCGCGGCACAGGAGGGCGACGACGAGACCGGTGACGGCCGAGTCCTGGCCGACGACGGCCTTTCCGATCTCGGTGCGGATCGCTTCCAGGGAGGAGCGGGCGCTGTCCGTGGTGGCCGTCATGAGGTGCGGACCTCTCTTTCGAGGGCGTCGAGGTGGTCGGCGAGCGCGACGAGTGCCGCGTCGTCGGCGGGTGTGGTGCCGAAGAGGAGGGCGGTCAGGTCCCGGCGTCCGTCCGTCTGTCCGTCCGTCAGGCGGGTGGACACGGCGGGGAGCAGGGCCGCGGGTTCGTGGGCCCGGGCGGGCGGTACGCCGACCAGGGCGGCCAGGCGTTCGCGGGCGGCGGCGCGCAGCACGGTGGCGGCGCGGTCGCGGGCGCCGGCCTTGCGGTACAGGCGGGCGCGGCCCTCGGTGGTCTCGGAGGCGCGGATGGCGACGGGCAGCTTCTCGGTGACGAGGGGGCCGAGTCGGCGGGCGCGCCAGAGGGCGGCGAGGGCGGCGGCGGTGAAGAGCTGGAGGAGGGCCCAGCCCCAGCCGCGGGGGACGAGCTCGAAGAAGCCCTTCTCCTGGGCGGGGTCCTCGTCCTGGACCTCCGTGAGGGAGGGCAGGTACCAGACGAGGTCGGGGCGGGAGCCGAGGAGTTGGAGGGCGAGCGAGGCGTTGCCCTCGGAGGCGAGCTTCTTGTTGAGCAGGAGCGTCTCGGAGCCGAGGAGGACGGTGTCGCCGCCCCTGGTGCCGGAGGGGAGGACGAGGAGGGTGGGGTGGCCGCCGCTGGGGTAGCACGCCGAGGCGGCCGCCGTGCTCGTGTAGCGGTGGCCGCCGCCGGTGGTGGCGCGGCCGGCGGTGACGGCGGCGGGCAGGGCGCAGCCGGGGTCGAGGTTCCCGTCGAGGGCGTCGCCCTTGGTGCGGGCGGCCGGGGCCAGGTCGGGGAGGCTGATGCTGCCGGGGGCGAGCAGGACGGTACGGCCGCCGGAGAGGTCGATCGCGGAGCGGATGGCGCGGCGCTGGGTGTCGCCGAGCCGGTCGGGGTCGGTGACCAGCAGTGTGGTGCCGGGGCCGGCCGCGGCGGCGGCCTCGCGGGCGCTGGTGACGACGCGGGTGGTGATCCCGCGGGCCTGGAGCAGCTCGGCGACGGCCCGGCTGCCGTCGGGGTCGGCGGAGCGGGGGTCGAGCCGCCCGTGCCGGCTCCCGGAGCCGAGGGCGGCGAGGACGACGGCCCCGACGAGCAGGATCCCGAGGCAGATGAGCACGCCGCGCGAGCGCCGCCACACGGCGGCGGGAGTGGTCCCCCGGGCGGCCGTGCCGCTTGCTCCGCCGGGTGTGGGTGCGGATGCCGGGGCGGGGGTTGCGGTCCTCCGCGGGCCGGCGGCTGGGCCGGGTGCCGCGGCGGCTGGCGGGGCGCTGCCCGCGTACGGCGTGCCGGGGGCTGCGCCGGGGAGCGGGGCGGTGGCGGGCATCGCGGCGCCGCTGTCGCCCGGCTGCGGGGCGGCTGGCGGGGCGGGGACGTGCGTACCCGGGGTGCTGCCGGGGGTGCCGGGGCCGGGGGCGGGGGCGGTCATGCCGGGGGTCCCGTCAGGATCGGCTTCGTGCGGGCCAGGGTGGTGTCGAGGGTGTGGAGGCGGGCGTACATGGCCTCGTCGCCGGGGCGGCCGCCGTACGTGACGTCGTCGAAGGTGCGGGCGGCCGTGCGCAGGGCCGCGGCGTGGTCCGGGAGGGAGAGCGCGGCTTCGGCCGCCGCCTCGTCGGCGGTGCGGCCCGGGCGCGGGTCCAGCAGGGTGCGTTCCTCGAGGGAGCGGACGACGGCCCGCATGCGCTCCTGGACGGCTTCGGTCCAGCGGCCCGCGGCGGCGTGCGCGGCGGCGGTGGTGCGGTGGTCGGCGGCGCTGCGCAGGGTCTCGCCGAAAACCCCCGCCGACGCGGTGGCGGTCCGGCGGGGGGAGCCGAGCCGCCACCACAGGGCGGCGAGGGCCAGGGCGGCCAGGACGGCGATGGCGACCAGGCCCAGGGTGCCGCCGGGGGTGGCGCCCGAGGCGTGGTCGAAGAGGTTGCCGACCCATTCCCAGAACCGGTCCAGGGCGCGCTGGAACAGCCCCGGGTCGTCCTGGTGGTACATCGGCTTGGACAGTTCGCGTTCGGCCGCCTCGCGGGCGGGGTCGCGCGGTGTCGTCACCGGTGGCTGCTCCGCGGCCGGCAGGAGCGCCGCGGAGAGTGTGATGAGGCCCCCCGTGCTCATCATCCGTGCGTCAGCCTCCGGTCGGCGGTGCGGTGGCGTCCTGGCCGTAGTTCTCCAGGCCTGCCGCCCGGGCCAGCTCCAGGTCGAGGGCCTCGCGCCGGATGCGCTGGTCGACGTACAGGAGGACGGTGACGCCCGACTGGATCGGCATGGTGACGGTCTGCGCGATGACCGCGCCGACCGCGGAGAGGATCAGCGCGGCCCAGCCGGTGGCGGCGGTGCCGTTCTCCAGGCCTTCCACGCCGCTGTCGGCGAGGCCGATGGCGAGCCCGACGGCGGTCAGCGGCCCGACGATGATCGCCGAGACGAACGTGGTGATGAGCGCGGTCAGGGCGGTGATGCCGAAGATGCGCCACCACGAGCCCTCGACGAGCCGCGAGGAGCGGCGCAGCGAGGTGATGACGCTGCTCTTCTCCAGCATCAGCGCGGGCGAGGCCAGGCTGAACTTGAGTGCGAGCCAGAGGAGCAGCGGGAGGGCGGCGACGCCGCCGACGACGGCGATGCCGCGGCTGCCCAGGGCGATGCCGGGCAGGAGCAGCACGAGGACGATGACGATGCCGCCGAGGGCCAGCAGGAGGGTCAGCCCGAGCAGGCGGAGCAGCTGGGGGCGGGACTCGCGCCAGGCTTCGCCGATCGAGGAGCCGTGGCCGAGAATGGCACGGCTGAAGATCATCGTGAGCATGGCGGTGGCGACGATGGTCCCGATGAGCTGGACGAAGCCGGTCGCGAGCAGGGCCGCCATGCTGCCGCCGAGGGAGTCGACGACGTCCTTCAGGCTGTCCCCGGATCCGGGGCCGGAGGTGACGGCGAGGTCGGCGGACGTGTACTTCTGCACGAACACGCTGATGACCTGGACGACGGTGGCCACGACCAGCGTGATCGGCAGGACCGTCCGCCAGTGGGTGCGCATGGTGGCGACCGCGCCGTCGAGGATCTCGCCCAGGTCGAGGGGGCGCAGCGGGATCACGCCGGGCTTGGCGGCCGGGGGCTTGCCCCACCGGCCGGGGGTGCCCGGGTAGCCGTACTGGCCGCCCTGCGGGCCCTGGGGGCCGCCGTACGATCCCCAGCCCGCGCCCGGCTGCGGCTGCTGCTGCGGGGCCTTCGGGGCCTGGGGGGTGCCGGGGCTCGACCACTCGCCGGGGGGCGGCTGCTCGGCGGACCACTTCGGTCCGCCGGCGGGCGGCGGTGTGCCGCCTTCGGCGCCGTCCCGGCCGTCGGATGCGCCCGGCCGCTCGCCGTCGGACGGGGAGGGTCCGGGCACGGCCCAGCCCGGAGAGTCGTTCATCGTCGCTCCTTCACGTGCACTGCGGGGCGGGGGCGTCAAGGGGGTGTCTTGCGGGTCGGGCCGGGCTCGCGGCGCCCGGTTCCGGCCCGACGCACAAGACACCCCCCCATTCGGCTGCCATCGTGCCACGTGGGAACGTTGAGCGGACCGGCCGTCCCCCGGAACTCCGGCGGCCCGCGCCTTCAATTGTCGCCCGGATCCGGGGCAGACTGGTCGGTCTGATCTCCACGCAGGTCCGAGGGGCGATTTCCAGCCCTTTTGGCTGTGGGACAGCTCACCGACAGGTAACGATTAGCTAATGGGATGATGTCAAGCATGAAGGGACGAGTCCTTGTCGTCGACGACGACACCGCGCTGGCCGAGATGCTCGGCATTGTGCTGCGTGGAGAAGGTTTTGAGCCGTCGTTCGTAGCGGACGGCGACAAGGCGCTGGCGGCCTTCCGCGAGGCGAAGCCGGATCTCGTGCTGCTCGACCTGATGCTGCCCGGACGGGACGGCATAGAGGTCTGCAGGCTGATCCGGGCCGAGTCCGGCGTACCGATCGTCATGCTCACCGCGAAGAGCGACACGGTGGACGTGGTCGTGGGCCTGGAGTCCGGGGCCGACGACTACATCGTCAAGCCGTTCAAGCCGAAGGAGCTGGTGGCCCGTATCCGGGCCCGCCTGCGCCGCTCGGAGGAGCCCGCGCCCGAGCAGCTGGCCATCGGTGACCTGGTCATCGACGTGGCCGGGCACTCGGTCAAGCGGGACGGTGCCTCGATCGCCCTGACCCCGCTCGAGTTCGACCTGCTGGTCGCCCTCGCGCGCAAGCCCTGGCAGGTGTTCACCCGAGAGGTGCTGCTGGAGCAGGTCTGGGGCTACCGGCACGCGGCGGACACCCGCCTGGTCAACGTGCATGTGCAGCGTCTGCGCTCCAAGGTCGAGAAGGACCCGGAGCGCCCCGAGATCGTCGTGACGGTGCGCGGTGTCGGCTACAAGGCCGGACCGAGCTGACGTGCAGCCCGGCAGGCCCCGGCGCGGGTCCCGCTGGGGGGCCCTGAGGGGCGGCCGGCAGCTCCGTCAGATGGCCGACGGAGCGCCCGGCGGCCCTGTGCTGCGGTTGTTCGTACGCCTCGTACGCCGACCGCTGCTTCCGGCTGTCCGGCTGTGGCGGCGCAACATCCAGCTCCGGGTGGTCGCGGCCACCCTGCTGATGTCGCTTGCCGTGGTCCTCTCGCTCGGCTTCGTCGTGATCGCGCAGGTCAGCAAGGGGCTCCTCGACGCCAAGGAGGAGGCCGCGCAGAGCCAGGCGGCGGGCGGGTTCGCGGTCGCACAGGAGAAGGCCAACACGCCCTCCACGGTGGACGGGCCCGATGCCACCGACAACAAGGTCGGGCGGGACGCCAGCACCTGGATGAACTCGCTGGTCAAGCAGCTCGCCAGTGGCGGCCAGACCGCCTTCGAGGTGGTCGCGCTCGGCGCCGGCCCCGGCGCGGGCGGACAGCCCGACGGGCCCACCGTCTCGGGCGTCAAGGGCGCCCGCGCCTCCGGCAACGTGGACCCGACGGCGAGCGTTCCCCCGCAGCTGCGGCGGGAGGTCAACCACGCCACCGGGACCTTCAAGACCTTCTCCCAGATCCGGTACACCGCCGGGGCCGGGGACAAGGCGCCCGAGCCCGCGCTGGTCGTGGGCAAGCGGCTCACCGACATCAACGGGGACCCGTACGACCTGTACTACCTCTTCCCGCTCACGCAGGAGGAGGAGTCCCTCAACCTGATCAAGGTCACCATCGCCACCGCCGGCGTGTTCGTGGTCGTGCTGCTCGGCGCGATCGCGTGGCTCGTCGTACGGCAGGTCGTGACGCCCGTGCGGATGGCCGCCGGGATCGCCGAGCGGCTCTCGGCCGGGCGGCTCCAGGAGCGGATGAAGGTCACCGGCGAGGACGACATCGCCCGTCTGGGCGAGGCCTTCAACAAGATGGCCCAGAATCTCCAGCTCAAGATCCAGCAGCTGGAGGACCTGTCGCGGATGCAGCGCCGGTTCGTCTCCGACGTCTCGCACGAGCTGCGCACGCCGCTGACGACTGTACGGATGGCAGCCGACGTCATCCACGACGCCCGGGTCGACTTCGACCCGATCACGGCCCGCTCCGCCGAGCTGCTCGCCGGGCAGCTCGACCGCTTCGAGTCGCTGCTCGCGGACCTGCTGGAGATCAGCCGGTTCGACGCGGGGGCCGCGGCCCTGGAGGCGGAGCCGATCGACCTGCGGGAGGTCGTACGCCGGGTCATCGACGGCGCCGAACCGCTCGCCGAGCACAAGGGCACCCGGATCCGGGTGCTGGGCGACACCCAGCCCGTCATAGCCGAGGCCGACTCCCGGCGTGTGGAGCGGGTGCTGCGCAACCTCGTCGTCAACGCCGTGGAGCACGGTGAGGGCCGCGACGTGGTGGTCCGGCTCGCATCGGCGGGCGGGGCAGTCGCGGTGGCCGTACGGGACTACGGCGTCGGGCTCAAGCCCGGCGAGGCCACCCGCGTCTTCAACCGCTTCTGGCGGGCCGACCCGGCCCGCGCCCGCACCACCGGCGGCACGGGCCTCGGCCTGTCGATCGCCGTCGAGGACGCGCGGCTGCACGGCGGCTGGCTCCAGGCCTGGGGCGAGCCGGGCGGCGGTTCGCAGTTCCGGCTGACCCTGCCGCGGACCGCCGACGAGCCGCTGCGCGGGTCCCCGATCCCGCTGGAGCCGGAGGATTCCCGGGGCAACCGGGCCAGGGCCGCGGCCGAGGCTGCGGGCTCCCGCACGCCCCCGCAGGCGCCGCCCGCCCCGGGGCGGGCCGACCGCTCGCCGATACCGCCCCGGTCGGCGGTCGCCGGGGCGCTGCCGGTGCCCGCGGACCCGACGGCCCTGCCGGGCAACGGGGCCCGCGTCGTGGCCCGCCCGGCCGACCAGGCGGCGGCGGACCGAGCGGCGGCAGACCGGGCAGCGGCCGACCGGGCCGACGCGGCCGACCAGGCAGCAGCACAGGAGGATGGAGCAGGTGGACGCTGACCCCGCACGGGTACGCAGGGACGGCCGCCGCCGGTGGCGGGCGGTGCGGGCGTACGCCTTCGGCGCGGCCGGGCTGCTGCTGGCCGGCTGCGCCTCCATGCCCGACCACGGCGAGATCCGCGAGGTGCGGGCCTCGCAGGGCGTCGACTCGCAGGTGCGGGTGTTCGGCGTGCCGCCGGCCGACAAGGCCAGTGCGGCCGACATCGTCGACGGCTTCCTGGAGGCCATGACCAGCGACGACCCGCAGCTGCAGACCGCCCGGAAGTACCTCACCGAAGAGGCGGCGAAGAACTGGAAGCCCGGCGCCGCCGTCACCGTGCTCTCCGCGGGCATCGACCGGTTCTCCGTGCAGGGCGAGAAGGACCCCGCGGGCCCCCGCTGGAAGATGACCGGCACGAAGCTCGCGACGGTGGACGAACGCAGCGCGTACCAGCCGGAGACCACCGGGGCGCGCTACGAGGAGTTCCTCCAGCTGGTCCAGGAGAACAAGCAGTGGCGGATCGCGACGCCGCCGAGCAGCCTCGTGCTCAGCGAGTCCGATTTCCAGCGCATCTACATGCCGGTCAACAAGTACTACTTCGCGGGCGGCAGCCTCGTCGCCGATCCGGTGTACGTGCGCCAGCGCAGCGACCCCGACTCGCGGATGGACCCGACCACGCAGACCGTGCAGTCGTTGCTGGCGGGGCCCTCCAAGTGGCTGGGGCCCGTGGTGACTTCGAGCTTCCCCACCGGGACGGAACTGCGCGAGGGCACCAAGTCCCTTGCGTACGACGGCCAGAACGCTCTGAAGGTGCCGCTCAACGACAAGGCCGACAACGTCGCGCAGCCGCAGTGCCAGAAGATGGCCGCGCAACTCCTGTACACCGTGCAGGATCTGACGGCCTCCCGGCTGGCGCGGGTCGAGCTGCTGCGCTCGGACCGGTCCTCGCTGTGCTCGGTGACCGATGCGATGGCGGGGGGGATCGCCCACCGGGCGCCGAGCCCCGAGTACCAGTACTACGTGGACAGCGACAGCCGGCTCGTGCGGATGAAGCTCGACATCTCCAGCGAGGACCAGCAGTACAAGCCCGAGCCGGTGCCGGGGCCGCTGTCCCCGACCGCCACGAGCCCCGGGTTCAAGGTCGGCTCCGCGGCCGTCTCGTACGACGAGAAGCGCGCGGCGGTGGTCTCCGAGGACCAGCACGGGCTGTACCTGGTGAACCTGACGACGGCCGGGCCCGTGCCGCAGCCGGTGCTGACCAGCAAGGGTGTCAAGCCGAACGGGCTGGGTGCGCCGAGCTGGGACACGGCGGGCGACCTGTGGATCGCGGACCAGGACCCGCAGAGTGCGGGGCTGTACCGGGTGCCGGGCGGTACCGGGGCCCCGCAGAAGATCGACGTGGCCGGGCTCGACAACGGGCGGATCAGGGCGCTGAAGGCGTCGCCGGACGGGGTGCGGATCGCGCTGCTGGTGGAGAAGGACGGCCGCAAGAACCTCTACATCGGGCGGATCGAGCGGCCCGAGGGCAAGGGCGACGCGGCGCCGGTGTCGGTGCGCGAGCTGCGTCCGGCGGCCCCGCAGATGGCGAGCGTGACGGCGCTGAGCTGGGCGCCGCGCGGCCGGCTGCTGGTGGTGGGCCGGGAGAGCGGCGGGGTCGTGCAGGCCCGGTACATGCTGGCCGACGGTTCGATGGTCGCGGCGAGCCTGCCCGGGGCGACCGGGCTGGACGCGGTCGCGGCGACGGAGGACGAGAAGAAGCCGGTGGTCGCGTACTCGGAGGAGGACGGGATCGTGTGGCTGCCGCCGGGGGCGCAGTGGCGCACGGTGGCGGCGGGCGGCCGGGCTCCGGTCTACCCCGGCTGACCTGCGCTTTCATACCGGTTTCCCGGTTGTCCACAGGGGTGGCGGAGTGCCCGGCCGGCCCGGCACAGTGGTGGGCATGCGGGGGTGGTGGCAGGAGCTCGCCGGGCTGGTCCTGCCGGTCGACTGCACCGGCTGCGGGGCTGCCCGCGTGCTGCTGTGCGCGGGCTGCGCGCAGGCGCTGAGCGGGGCCGCGGCGGGGTGTGTGCGGCCGTCTGCGGGACCTGCGGGGCTGCCCGTGGTGCATGCGGCCGCCGCGTACGAGGGCGCCGTACGGGAGGCCGTACTGGCCCACAAGGAGCGCGGGGTGCTGCCGCTGGCCGGGCCGCTCGGCGCTGCCCTGGCGGCGGCCGTCCGCGGGTGTCTCGGCGGGGGAGTGCGCGGGGGCCGGGCGTGGGCGGCGCGCGAGGAGCTGGTGCTCGTCCCGGTGCCGTCGGCGCGGCGGCAGGTGCGGGCGCGCGGGCACGATCCGGCGCGCAGGATCGCCCTGGCGGCCTCGGCGCGGCTGCGGCGGGCCGGTTTTCCCGCGCGGGTGGCGCCCGTACTGCGCCATGTCCGGCCCGTGGCCGATCAGGCGGGCCTGGGGGCCCGGGAGCGGCGGGAGAACCTCACAGGGGCCATGGGGGTGCGCCGCGGGGGCGCGGTGCGGCTGCCGGCCGGTGCCCGGATCGTGCTGGTGGACGACGTGATCACCACCGGAGCCACGCTCGCGGAGGCGGCCCGGGCGGTGCGGGCGGTGACGGCGGCCGGAGCGGTGGCGGGGGCGGCCGTGGTGGCGGCTCCGACGGGATCCTTCGTAAGAAATCGGTCGACAACCCGTACAGAGCAACCCTCTTGTGAATAGATTTGGAACTCTTGGGGAAGGCGCATCGTTGCAGGTAGTAAGAGAGAACAGCCACCTGAACGGAGGTACGGTCCGGTAGCGGGTGCCGACAACCGGCATGGAGGGATATGTTCGGTTGTAAGGAACTGGCGAGTCCTGGCTACAGGCATCGGATCGCACGTTTCGGAGGTGAAAGTCGCCAGTCCGGGGCTCCGGTGTTCACCGGGGCCTGGTGCGAAAGGGAGACGCTTCGCCCCATGAGGCGGAGCTATCCGGGAACGGAGTTCTGCGTGGACATCGTCGTCAAGGGCCGCAAGACCGAGGTGCCCGAGCGGTTCCGCAAGCACGTGGCCGAGAAGCTGAATCCGGAGCGGATCCAGAAGCTCGACGCCAAGGTGATCAGCTTGGACGTCGAGGTGTCCAAGGAGCACAACCCGCGCCAGGCCGACCGTTCCGACCGCGTGGAGATCACTCTGATTTCGCGGGGCCCGGTGATCCGTGCCGAGGCCGCCGCCGCGGACCCGTATGCGGCGCTCGACCTGGCACAGGAGAAGCTTGAAGCCCGGCTGCGCAAGCAGCACGACAAGCGCTACACCCGCCGTGGCAACGGCCGGCTCTCGGCGGCAGAGGTCGCCGACGTGGTGCCGGGCGTGGCCCAGCTGAACGGGAACGGCGAGTTGTTCACGGGGGAGAAGGCGGAGGCGATCCCGACCACCCGGATCGGGTCGCTGGAAGTGCAGGGCGAAGGCCCGCTCATCGTCCGCGAGAAGACGCACTCGGCAGCACCCATGTCGCTCGACCAGGCTCTGTACGAAATGGAACTGGTCGGCCACGACTTCTATCTGTTCGTCGACTCAGACACCAAGATGCCCAGCGTCGTCTACCGGCGCCACGGCTATGACTACGGCGTGATCCACCTCAACTCCGACCAGGCCTCCAGCTCGGGTGAGCCCGGCTCCGGCGCGGGCGGGGCGCTCGGTGGCTGACGCCGCGTCCTGAATTTCGGTGAGTGCCTCCGGGGATGCAGCAGCGTCCCCGGAGGCCCCTGTATGACTCGTATGCGCCAGGTGGCCGTCGCAGGCTCCCCGCCGGGTGGCGCGGGCATGGAATCATGGCGGGCAGTCAACCGCCGCGGATCGCGGTCCGGTTGACTCGGCAGCTCGGTACATGCAGGGGGAGGAACGATGGCGGACAGCTTCGGGCCGGTGCGCGGTGATGAGGGCGGCGAGCCGATCCGGGTGCTCGTCGTCGACGACCACGCCCTGTTCCGGCGCGGGCTGGAGATCGTCCTCGCGCAGGAGGAGGACATCCAGGTCGTCGGTGAGGCGGGGGACGGCGCGGAGGCGGTGGACAAGGCGGCGGACCTGCTGCCGGACATCGTTCTGATGGACGTGCGGATGCCCCGGCGCGGCGGTATCGAGGCGTGCACCTCGATCAAGGAGGTGGCCCCCTCCGCGAAGATCATCATGCTGACGATCAGTGACGAGGAGGCGGACCTCTACGACGCGATCAAGGCGGGCGCCACCGGGTACCTCCTGAAGGAGATCTCGACCGACGAGGTGGCCACGGCGATCCGCGCGGTGGCCGACGGGCAGTCCCAGATCAGCCCGTCGATGGCCTCGAAGCTCCTGACGGAGTTCAAGTCGATGATCCAGCGGACGGACGAGCGGCGGCTGGTGCCGGCGCCGAGGCTGACGGACCGCGAGCTGGAGGTGCTGAAGCTGGTGGCGACCGGGATGAACAACCGCGACATCGCGAAGGAGTTGTTCATTTCCGAGAACACCGTGAAGAACCACGTCCGCAACATCCTGGAGAAGCTGCAGCTGCACTCCAGGATGGAGGCCGTGGTCTACGCGATGCGGGAGAAGATCCTCGAGATCCGCTAGCCGAAGCGCGCGGGCGGGCCGGGGCGCCCCGGCCCCCGGCCGCGCCTACAGGGCGGCCAGTTCCGCCGTGATGGCGGCGGCCTCCCCGGGACTCTGGGCGCGCTCCACACGGACCGCGTCGCAGCCGACCCACTGCGCGGCCTCCCGCAGGGCCCGGGCCATCGGACCGGCGGCCTTCGGGGACGTCAGCGAGACCTGCCGGGCGACCAGGGTGGTGCCCTCGCGCGCCGGGTCGACGCGGCCCTGGAGCAGCCCGCCCGCGAGCAGCGGCATCGCGAAGTAGCCGTGGATCCGCTTGGGCTTGGGGACGTACGCCTCCAGGCGGTGCGTGAAGCCGAAGACCCGCTCGGTGCGGGGCCGGTCCCAGACCAGGGAGTCGAACGGGGACAGCAGCGTGGTGCGGTGGCGGCCGCGCGGCGCCGTCGCCAGGGCCGAGGGGTCGGCCCAGGCCGGCTTGGACCAGCCCTCGACCTCGACCGGGACGAGTCCGGAGTCCTCGACCACGGCGTCGAACTGCTCGCCCCTGAGGCGGTGGTAGTCCGCGATGTCGGCGCGGGTGCCGACGCCGAGGGACCGGCCGGCCAGCGCGACCAGGCGGCGCAGGCACTCGCGGTCGTCCAGGTCGTCGTGGAGCAGCGCGCCGGGGACCGCCCGCTCGGGCAGGTCGTAGACCCGCTTCCAGCCGCGGCGCTCGGTGACGACCACCTCGCCGGCGTCCAGCAGCCACTCCACGGCGATCTTGGTCTCGGACCAGTCCCACCACGGGCCGCCGTTCTTCGCGCCGCCCAGTTCGGTCGAGGTCAGCGGGCCCTCGGCGCGCAGCCGGTCCAGGACGAGGCGGCAGGATCCCTCCTTGTCCTTCATCCTGTGCCAGCGGTAGCCGTGCGCGCGCTTGATCCGGCGGCGGAAGGCGAAGTGCGGCCACTCCTCGATGGGCAGGATGCAGGCCGCGTGCGACCAGTACTCGAAGGCGTGCCGGTCCGACCAGTACGCCGCCTCGACGGCCGGGCGGCCGACCGCGCCGAGGCGCGCGTACGGGATCAGCTCGTGCGAGCGGGCCAGCACGGAGATCGTGTCGAGCTGGACGGCGCCCAGGTGGCGCAGCACCCCCCGGACCCTCCCCCTGGCTCCGCCGGGGGTACCCCCACCCCGGCGGTCGGGCGCCCCGAGGAAGCCCTGTGCGCGCAGGGCGATCCGACGCGCGTCGTCGGCGGACAGGGCGAGCACGGTCTCGGTCATGCCGCGAGCCTAGGCCGTGCCACTGACAGCGGGCAGGTAGGGCAGCCGGGAGGGCAGGCCGAGGTCGGAGGGGAGCAGGGCGCCGACCCAGCAGTCGCGGACGCTGTCGGTGCGGTGCAGGGAGGCCCGCAGGAGGCCCTCCATGCGGAAGCCGGCCTTCACGGCGACGGCCCGGGAGGCGGCGTTGCCGACCTCGGCGCGCCATTCCAGGCGGGCGGCGCCCAGCTCGGTGAAGGCCCAGCGGGCGACGGCGGTCACCGCCTCGGTCATGAAGCCCTGCCCGCGGTGCTCCTTCACCGCCCAGAAGCCGATCTCGTACGCGCTCGTCCCGAAGACCTCGTGCACGTGGACGCCGACGGCCGCGACCAGCGGGCCGCCGGGGCCGAGGCGGACGGCGAAGGAGTAGGCGGTGTCGTCGCGCCAGCCGCGCGGGACCAGCTCGCCGACGAAGCCGCGGGCGTGATCGCGTTCGTACGGGAAGGGGACCATGGTCCAGCGCGGGATGTCGGGGTCCTGGCAGGCCGCGTACACCTCCTCGGCGTCCGAGGGGGCGAAGGGGCGCAGGAAGAGGCGTTCGGTGGTCAGCGTGGTCGGCTCCATGGACGGATTGTGGGGCGCCCCGGGTAACCCGGGCGAGCGGTTTTCGCCCGCAACGGCACCTTCCGTGTCCCCCGTACGTTCTCATTCCGGGCGCTCGCGCCCTGCGGAAGGTGCGGACCTCCCGACGCGACCGCGTCCTCGCTTACGATGGCCGTTGCGGTGGGGCCCACCCTCCGTGCCCGTGTACGAACCAGTGCCAGGCCCGACCGGCAAGGAGACAAACCTCGGTGTCCGTCTTCAACAAGCTCATGCGTGCAGGCGAAGGCAAGATCCTGCGCAAACTGCACCGCATCGCGGACCAGGTCAACTCCATCGAAGAGGACTTCGTCAACCTCTCCGACGCCGAGTTGCGTGCGCTCACGGACGAGTACAAGCAGCGCTACCAGGACGGCGAGAGCCTGGACGACCTGCTGCCCGAGGCCTTCGCGACCGTCCGCGAGGCCGCCAAGCGCGTCCTCGGCCAGCGGCACTACGACGTCCAGATCATGGGCGGTGCCGCGCTGCACCTCGGCTACGTGGCCGAGATGAAGACCGGTGAGGGCAAGACCCTCGTCGGCACGCTGCCCGCGTACCTGAACGCGCTGTCCGGCAAGGGCGTCCACCTGATCACGGTGAACGACTACCTCGCCGAGCGCGACTCCGAGATGATGGGCCGGGTGCACAAGTTCCTCGGTCTCGAGGTCGGCTGCATCCTGGCGAACATGTCCCCGGCCCAGCGCCGGGAGCAGTACGGCAACGACATCACGTACGGAACGAACAACGAGTTCGGCTTCGACTACCTGCGCGACAACATGGCGTGGTCGGCGGACGAGCTGGTGCAGCGCGGCCACAACTTCGCCGTGGTCGACGAGGTCGACTCGATCCTGGTCGACGAGGCCCGCACCCCGCTGATCATCTCCGGCCCGGCCGACCAGGCCACGAAGTGGTACGCCGACTTCGCGAAGCTGGTCACCCGCCTGAAGAAGGGCGAGCCCGGCGAGCCCCTCAAGGGGATCGAGGAGACCGGCGACTACGAGGTCGACGAGAAGAAGCGCACGGTCGCCATCCACGAGGCCGGTGTCGCCAAGGTCGAGGACTGGCTCGGCATCGAGAACCTCTACGAGTCGGTGAACACCCCGCTCGTCGGCTACCTGAACAACGCCATCAAGGCGAAGGAACTGTTCAAGAAGGACAAGGACTACGTCGTCATCGACGGCGAAGTCATGATCGTCGACGAGCACACCGGCCGTATCCTCGCCGGCCGCCGCTACAACGAGGGCATGCACCAGGCGATCGAGGCGAAGGAAGGGGTGGACATCAAGGACGAGAACCAGACCCTCGCCACGATCACCCTGCAGAACTTCTTCCGCCTGTACTCCAAGCTGTCGGGCATGACCGGTACGGCCATGACCGAGGCCGCCGAGTTCCACCAGATCTACAAGCTCGGTGTCGTCCCGATCCCGACCAACCGCGACATGGTCCGCAAGGACCAGCCGGACCTGATCTACCGGACCGAGGTCGCGAAGTTCGCCGCCGTCGTCGACGACATCGCGGAGAAGCACGAGAAGGGCCAGCCGATCCTCGTCGGCACCACCTCGGTCGAGAAGTCCGAGTACCTCTCGCAGCAGCTCTCCAAGCGGGGCATCCCGCACGAGGTGCTCAACGCGAAGCAGCACGAGCGCGAGGCCTCGATCGTCGCCCAGGCCGGCCGCCGCGGCGCCGTGACGGTCGCCACGAACATGGCCGGCCGCGGTACCGACATCAAGCTCGGCGGCAACCCGGACGACCTGGCCGAGGCGGAGCTGCGCCAGCAGGGCCTGGACCCGGAAGAGCACATCGAGGAGTGGGCGCACGCCCTGCCCTCCGCGCTCAAGCGCGCCGAAGCGGCCGTGAAGGCCGAGTTCGAAGAGGTCAAGTCGCTCGGCGGGCTGTACGTGCTGGGCACCGAGCGGCACGAGTCGCGCCGTATCGACAACCAGCTGCGCGGCCGCTCCGGCCGTCAGGGCGACCCGGGCGAGTCCCGCTTCTACCTGTCGCTGGGCGACGACCTGATGCGCCTGTTCAAGGCGCAGATGGTCGAGCGGGTCATGTCGATGGCGAACGTGCCGGACGACGTGCCGATCGAGAACAAGATGGTGACGCGCGCGATCGCGTCGGCCCAGTCGCAGGTCGAGACCCAGAACTTCGAGACGCGCAAGAACGTCCTGAAGTACGACGAGGTCCTCAACAGCCAGCGCGAGGTCATCTACGGCGAGCGCCGCCGCGTCCTGGAGGGCGAGGACCTGCACGAGCAGGTGCGCTTCTTCATGGACGACACGATCGACGCGTACATCGCGGCCGAGACGGTCGAGGGCTTCGCCGAGGAGTGGGACCTGGACCGGCTGTGGGGCGCCTTCAAGCAGCTCTACCCGATCAAGGTCACGGTCACCGAGCTCGAGGACGCGGCGGGCGACCGCGCGGGCATCACCGCCGAGTTCATCGCGGAGTCGGTCAAGGACGACATCCACGAGCAGTACGAGGAGCGCGAGAAGGCGCTGGGCTCCGACATCATGCGCGAGCTGGAGCGGCGCGTGGTCCTGTCGGTGCTGGACCGCAAGTGGCGTGAGCACCTGTACGAGATGGACTACCTGCAGGAGGGCATCGGCCTGCGGGCGATGGCCCAGAAGGACCCGCTGGTCGAGTACCAGCGCGAGGGCTTCGACATGTTCAACGCCATGATGGAGGGCATCAAGGAGGAGTCCGTCGGCTACCTGTTCAACCTGGAGGTCCAGGTCGAGCAGCAGGTCGAGGAGCTTCCGGTGCAGGACGCGGCGCCGTCGCTGACGAAGCCGGAGATCCGGGCCAAGGGGCTCGACGCCCCGCAGCGGCCGGACCGGCTGCACTTCTCGGCGCCGACGGTGGACGGCGAGGGCGGGGTCGTCGAGGGCGACTTCGACGCCGACGAGGCCGGCGACGGGATGACCCGGGCCGAGCGCCGCAAGGCCCAGAAGGCCGCAGGCGGCCGCCGCCGCAAGAAGTGACCCCTGCCCGTACGGGCACCCCCGGCGGGGCCGGACACCACACGGTGTCCGGCCCCGCCGGCTTTTCCCGGTCACGGCAGAGGGGCCATTTCGACGGCTGCGCAGCGCCATCGGAGGTCCGGGCCCTGTTCCAGGCGGAACGCCATGGCCGAGACGCGGTCGCCCGTCGTGATGCGGGCGAAGGCCTCGATCACGCCCGGGCCCGGGTGGAAGCGGCCGCACTGGCGCAGGACCGGGCGGAGCCGGTCGCGCGTGGGGTCTGCCCAGCCCGAAGGGCGCGGGGAAGGGCCCGTGGGGGCCAGGGTGACCAGCTGGTCGTAGGCCGGGCCGACCGTGTGGCCCAGCAGCGAGTGGACCGGCCGCTGGCCGCTGACCACCGCCAGCAGCCGCTCCGCGAACCAGTCGTGCGGGCCCCGCGGGGTGTGCGGGCGGCGCTGGTCGTGGCGGCCGGGGGGCCGGGTGGTGTTCCTGGTCCTGGTCATGGCGGTCGTCCCCGAGAAGTCCGGGCCCGGAGCGGTACCGGGCGGTAACTTGTTAGGGGACTTCTACGGTCCGTGACCACCCTCCGCAACGGCCGCTCCGCGGGCCGCGCGGGCCGGGACCCGTTCACCTATCCGAGTGGGCGCTGCGCGGCCCCCGGCCGGTCCCCGCGCCTGTGAGCGGCACGCGGTGGACGGAACCCGGCCGTCGCTCGGCAGCCCGAAGGGGGACGGGCGCCGTCACCCGGCGGAGTTCCGCCAAGTCGTATCCTGAGGGCGTTTCCGACTACCGAAAGCAGCCGGCCATGCGCGTGTACGTCCCCCTGACCCTCCCCGGGCTCGCCGAGGCGCACCAGGCGGGTGAGCTGGGCCCCGCCCCGCTGCGTGCGTACGCCGTCACGCCCGGCCTGCGGGAGTGGTACGTGTCGGACGACCTGGAGGAGCTGGAGTACGCCGCCCTCGGCCGGGCCGCCGCGGCCTCCCTGCGGATGCTCGCCGAGGACGGGGCCGCCCCGCGCAAGCGGGTCGTCGTCGCCGTGGACGTGGACGACAAGGCCGCCGCCGCGACCCCCGGGGTCGACGAGGCCACCCTCGGCCAGGTGACCCTCGCCGGGGCCGTACGGCTCTCCGTGGCCGCCGCCGTGCACGTGGACGCCGACGACGCCCTGGGCGACGTGACGGCCGCCGCCGCTGCCCTGGAGGCCGCGGACGGCGGGGACGACGACGCACGGTTCACCGTGGACGGCGCCGAGGACCACGAGCTGCTGTGGTTCGGCATCCAGGAGATCCCGGGGCTGCTGAAGTGAGCGCTTCCCGTACCCCGGGCGACCCCGCCGCCGCCCCCGTCCACATAGTCTGGGACTGGAACGGCACGCTGCTGCACGACATCGACGCCGTGATCGCGGCCACCAACGCCTCCTTCGCCGAGTTCGGCTTCGCGCCGATCACGCTGGAGCGCTACCGCGAGCTGTACGTCGTACCCGTGCCGAAGTTCTACGAGCGGCTGATGGGACGGCTGCCCACCGACGCCGAGTGGGAGGTCATGGACGCCACCTTCCACCGGTACTACTGGGCCGCCGCCGATGCCGCCGGGCTCACCGAGGGGGCTCGCGAGCTCCTGCGCGACTGGCAGGCCGAGGGGCTCACGCAGTCCCTGCTCTCCCTCGCGCCCCACGAGAAGCTCGTACCGCTCGTGCAGGCGCACGGCATCGAGCGGCACTTCCTGCGCGTCGACGGCCGGACCGGCCCCTCGCACACCAGCAAGGCAGGACATCTCGTACGCCATTTGGCGGCCCTGGAGGAGACGGGCGTGACCGCCACCCGTACGGTCCTCATCGGGGACGCCGTGGACGATGCCCTGGCCGCCGCGCACGTGGGTGCGAGAGCCGTCCTCTACACGGGTGGTTCGCACAGCCGACGCAGTCTGGAATCGGCGGGTGTCGCCGTCGTCGACACGCTGGCAGAAGCCGTATCCGCTGCTCGCCGACTGGCTGAATAAGTACGCCCAGAATATGCCCCCGTCACTGCGCACAACGTCAAAGTTCAGGACCTGCTTTTGTACAGATCCAGTGCGTGACGGACAGGGGGTCCGGCGAGATAGCCTGGTACCCGTGATCAGCGCGATAGTCATCGGGGGCATTGACGCCCCCGGCCAGCGCCCGGCGCACGACCGTGCCCGGGCCTTCGCTGATCCCTGCTGCCGGGAGCCGCAGCCGATCATGGCCAGTTCCTTCCCGGTCGCCTCTCATCACGGCAGAGCGCCGATCCCCAGCGGTCACCCCGCGTCGCGGCGCCACGCCATTCCTTCCTTCACCTACGTCACGCAATGGCGCGCGACAGGAGCCAGAGGACATGCAGACCAAGCTGGACGAAGCAAAGGCCGAGCTGCTCGCGCGGGCGGCCCGGGTAGCTGAGCACAGCCCGGCCGGGGGGCTACTTCCGACTGGGTCCGAGCAGGGAGAGCGCCCCGACCGGGACACCACTCTCGCCTACCTCCAGCGCTACTACCTGCACACCGCCCCGGAGGACCTCCTCGACCGGGACCCGGTCGACGTGTTCGGGGCGGCGCTCTCGCACTACCGTCTCGCCGAGAACCGGCCGCAGGGCACCGCGAACGTGCGGGTGCACACCCCCACGGTCGAGGAGAACGGCTGGACGTCCAGCCACTCGGTCGTCGAGGTCGTCACCGACGACATGCCCTTCCTCGTGGACTCCGTGACGAACGAGCTGTCCCGGCAGAGCCGCGGAATCCACGTCGTGATCCACCCGCAGGTCGTCGTCCGCCGTGACCTCACCGGCAAGCTGATCGAGATCCTCGGACCCGACTGCGACGCGCACGGCCCCAAGACCGCGCGCCCCCACGACGCCCTCGTCGAGTCCTGGATCCACGTCGAGACCGACCGCGAGACCGACCGCGCCGACCTCAAGCAGATCACCGACGACCTCAAGCGCGTCCTGTCCGACGTACGCGAGGCCGTCGAGGACTGGGAGAAGATGCGCGACGCCGCGCTGCGCATCGCCGACGCCCTGCCCGACGAGCCGGTCGCCCCGGACCTGCGCGAGTACGAGCTCGAAGAGGCCCGTGAGCTGCTGCGCTGGCTCTCCGACGACCACTTCACCTTCCTCGGCTACCGCGAGTACAACCTGGTCGACGGCGACTCGCTGGCCGCCGTCCCCGGCACCGGCCTCGGCATCCTGCGCTCCGACCCGCACCACAGCGGCAAGGACGACGGCCACCCGGTCTCGCCGTCCTTCAACCGGCTGCCGGCCGACGCCCGCGCCAAGGCCCGCGAGCACCGCCTGCTGGTGCTGACCAAGGCCAACAGCCGCTCCACCGTGCACCGCCCCTCGTACCTCGACTACGTCGGCGTGAAGAGGTTCGACGCCGAGGGCAACGTCGTGGGCGAGCGCCGCTTCCTCGGCCTGTTCTCCTCCGCCGCGTACACCGAGTCCGTGCGGCGCGTCCCGGTCATCCGCCGCAAGGTCGCCGAGGTCCTCGAAGGCGCCGGCTTCTCGCCGAGCAGCCACGACGGCCGCGACCTGCTGCAGATCCTGGAGACCTACCCGCGCGACGAGCTGTTCCAGACCCCGGTCGACAAGCTCCGCGAGATCGCCACCTCGGTCCTGTACCTTCAGGAACGCCGCCGGCTGCGGCTGTACCTGCGCCAGGACGAGTACGGGCGCTACTACTCGGCGCTCGTCTACCTGCCGCGCGACCGGTTCACCACCGGCGTCCGGCTGCGCCTCATGGACATCCTGAAGGAGGAGCTCGGCGGCACCAACGTCGACTTCACCGCCTGGAACACCGAGTCGATCCTCTCCCGCATCCACTTCGTCGTCCGCGTCCCGCCGGGCACCGAGCTGCCCGCCCTGACCGACGCCGACGTCGAGCGCCTCGAGACCCGCCTGGTCGAGGCCGCCCGCTCCTGGGCCGACGGCTTCGGCGAGGCCCTGGTCTCCGAGGTCGGCGAGGAGCGCGCCGCCGAGCTGCTGCGCAAGTACGGCACCTCCTTCCCCGAGGGCTACAAGGCCGACCACAAGCCGCGCGCGGCCGTGGCCGACCTCTGCCACCTCGAGCGGCTCTCCGCCAGCGACCGGGAGTTCGCCCTCTCGCTGTACGAGCCGGTCGGCGCGGCCCCCGGCGAGCGCCGGTTCAAGATCTACCGCACCGGTGAGCAGGTCTCGCTGTCCGCGGTGCTGCCCGTGCTCCAGCGCCTCGGCGTCGAGGTCACCGACGAGCGCCCGTACGAGCTGCGCTGCAGCGACCGCACCAACGCGTGGATCTACGACTTCGGCCTGCGGATGCCGCTGCCCGCCGGCAACGGCGACACCTACCTCGGCGACGACGCCCGCGAGCGCTTCCAGGACGCCTTCTCCGCGGTCTGGCAGGGCGACGCCGAGAACGACAACTTCAACACCCTGGTGCTGAGCGCCGGGCTCACCTGGCGCCAGGCCGTGGTGCTGCGCGCGTACGCCAAGTACCTGCGCCAGGCCGGCGTGAACTTCAGCCAGGACTACATGGAGGACACCCTCCGCAACAACGTCCACACCACCCGGCTGCTGGTCTCGCTCTTCGAGGCCCGGCTGTCGCCCGGCCGCCAGTCCGCCGGCACCGAGCTCATCGACGCCATGCTGGAGGAGCTGGCCGGGGCACTGGACCAGGTGGCCTCGCTGGACGAGGACCGGATCCTGCGGTCGTTCCTCACCCTGATCAACGCGACCCTGCGCACCAACTTCTTCCAGCTCAACGACGCGGGCGAGCAGCACGCGTACGTGTCGATGAAGTTCGACCCGCAGGCCATCCCGGAGCTCCCGGCTCCGCGCCCGGCTTTCGAGATCTGGGTGTACTCCCCGCGCGTCGAGGGCGTCCACCTGCGCTTCGGCAAGGTTGCCCGAGGCGGCCTGCGCTGGTCCGACCGCCGCGAGGACTTCCGTACGGAGATCCTCGGCCTGGTCAAGGCGCAGATGGTCAAGAACACCGTCATCGTGCCGGTCGGCGCCAAGGGCGGCTTCGTCGCCAAGAACCTGCCGGACCCGTCGGTGGACCGCGACGCGTGGCTCGCCGAGGGCATCGCCTCGTACAAGATCTTCATCTCGGCGCTGCTCGACATCACCGACAACATGGTCGGCGGCGTGGTCGTGCCGCCGAACGGCGTGGTCCGCCACGACGAGGACGACACCTACCTCGTCGTCGCCGCCGACAAGGGCACCGCGACCTTCTCCGACATCGCCAACGGCGTCGCCGAGGCGTACGGCTTCTGGCTGGGCGACGCCTTCGCGTCGGGCGGCTCGGCCGGCTACGACCACAAGGGCATGGGCATCACCGCCCGCGGCGCCTGGGAGTCCGTCAAGCGGCACTTCCGCGAGCTGGGCCACGACACCCAGACCGAGGACTTCACGGTCGTCGGCGTCGGCGACATGTCCGGCGACGTGTTCGGCAACGGCATGCTGCTCTCCGAGCACATCCGCCTGGTCGCAGCCTTCGACCACCGGCACATCTTCCTCGACCCGACCCCGGACGCGGCGACCTCGTACGCCGAGCGCCGGCGCCTGTTCGAGCTGCCGCGCTCCTCGTGGGCCGACTACAAGGCGGAGCTGCTCTCCGCGGGCGGCGGCATCCACCCGCGCTCGGCGAAGTCCATCCCGGTCAACGCGCACGTCCGCGAGGCCCTCGGGATCGAGGGCGGCGTCACCAAGATGACCCCGGCCGACCTGATGCAGGCGATCCTGCAGTCCCCCGTGGACCTGCTGTGGAACGGCGGCATCGGTACGTACGTCAAGGCGTCGACCGAGACGCACATGGACGTCGGCGACAAGGCCAACGACGCCATCCGCGTCAACGGCGGGGACGTCCGGGCCAAGGTCATCGGCGAGGGCGGCAACCTGGGCCTGACCCAGCTCGGCCGGATCGAGTTCGCCCGGATCGGCGCCGGCGGCGAGGGCGGCAAGGTCAACACCGACGCCATCGACAACAGCGCGGGCGTGGACACCTCCGACCACGAGGTGAACATCAAGATCCTGCTCAACGCGGTGGTCACGGACGGGGACATGACCGTCAAGCAGCGCAACAAGCTGCTGGCGGAGATGACCGACGAGGTCGGCCACCTGGTGCTGCGCAACAACTACGCGCAGAACGTGGCCCTCGCCAACGGCATCGCCCAGGCCCCGAGCCTGCTGCACGCCCAGCAGCGCTTCATGCGCCGCCTGGAGTCGGCCGGTCTGCTGGACCGGAGCCTGGAGTTCCTGCCCACCGACCGGCAGATCCGCGAGCTGCTGAACAACGGCAAGGGCCTGACCCAGCCGGAGCTGGCCGTCCTGTTCGCCTACACCAAGATCACGGTGGCGGACGAGCTCATCGCCACCGAGCTGCCGGACGACCCGTACCTGCGCCGCCTGCTGCACGCGTACTTCCCGGCCGCCCTGCGCGGGACGTTCCCCGAGCAGATCGACTCGCACGCCCTGCGCCGCGAGATCGTCACCACGCTGCTGGTCAACGACACGGTGAACACCGGTGGTTCGACCTTCCTGCACCGGCTGCGCGAGGAGACCGGGGCCTCCACGGAGGAGATCGTCCGGGCGCAGCTCTCGGCCCGCGAGATCTTCGGCCTGGCCGGGGTGTGGGACGCGGTCGAGGCGCTGGACAACAAGGTCGCGGCCGACGTCCTGACCCGGGTGCGGCTGCACTCGCGGCGCCTGGTCGAGCGCGGTACCCGCTGGCTGCTGAACAACCGGCCGCAGCCGCTCCAGATCACCGAGACCATCGAGCTCTTCGGTGACCGGGTGGGCCAGGTCTGGGACGAGCTGCCCAAGCTGGTGCGCGGCGCCGACCTCGAGTGGTACCAGTCGATCATGGACGAGCTGATCGGCGAGGGCGTGCCGGAGGAGCTGGCGGCCAAGGTCGCCGGGTTCTCCTCGGCCTTCCCGACGCTGGACATCGTCGCGATCTCGGACCGCACCGGCGTCGACCCGCTGGGTGTCGCCGAGGTGTACTACGACCTCGCCGACCGCCTGGACATCACGCAGCTGATGGACCGGATCATCGATCTGCCGCGGGCCGACCGCTGGCAGTCCATGGCCCGCGCCTCCATCCGCGAGGACCTGTTCGCGGCGCACGCCGCGCTGACCGCCGACGTGCTGGCGGTGGGCAACGGCGATTCGACTCCCGAGGAGCGCTTCAAGGCGTGGGAGGAGAAGAACGCGGCGATCATCGGCCGGGCCCGGACGACCCTGGACGAGATCCGGGGATCGGACGACTTCGACCTGGCGAACCTGTCCGTGGCGATGCGGACGATGCGCTCGCTGCTGCGGACCCACGCCTAGCCGCTGCGCTCGGCCGCAACGGCAAAACGGGCGGCCCCGGGACCTGATGGTCCCGGGGCCGCCCGTTTTCCGTAGGGCGGCCCCGGCCTCAGCGGCCCGCGGTGAACTCCTCGTACGCGTCGCAGACCTCGGCGGAGGGGCCGTCCATGCGCAGGACGCCGGCCTCCAGCCAGATCGCCCGGTCGCAGGTCTCGCGGACCGTGCCGATGCCGTGGCTGACGAGGAAGACGGTGCCGGCGTGCTCGCGGAGCTCCTCGATGCGGGCCTGGCTGCGGCGCTGGAAGGCGGCGTCGCCGGTGGCGAGGGCCTCGTCGATCATCAGGACGTCGTGGTCCTTGGCGGCGGCGATGGAGAAGCGCAGCCGGGCGCCCATCCCGGAGGAGTACGTGCGCATGGGCAGGGAGATGAAGTCGCCCTTCTCGTTGATGCCGGAGAAGTCGACGATGCCCTGGTAGCGCTCGCGGACCTGCTGCTTGGACATGCCCATCGCGAGGCCGCCGAGGACCACGTTGCGCTCGCCGGTGAGGTCGTTCATCAGGGCGGCGTTCACGCCGAGGAGCGAGGGCTGGCCGTGGGAGTAGATCCTGCCGCGGGCCACGGGCTGGAGGCCGGCGATAGCGGAGAGCAGCGTGGACTTGCCCGAGCCGTTGGTGCCGATCAGGCCGATGGCCTCGCCCTTGTACGCGATGAAGCTGACGCCCTTGACGGCGTGCACCTCGCGGATGCCGGGGGCGGGCTTGCGGGAGAAGATCCGGCTGAGGGCTGCGGTGGCGCCGCCCTTGCGGGCGCCGGAGCCGTGCACCTTGTAGACGACGTGGACGTCGTCGGCGATGACGGTGGGCACGCGGGTGTCGGGCACCGCCACGGACGGTGCGCGGTGTGCGGGGGTGGTTGCGGTGTCAGCCACGGCCGTACTCCTCCTCAGCCTTCCAGAAGTAGATGAATCCGCCGACGCCCGCGAGCAGGGCCCAGCCGACGGCGATCGCCCACACGTGGTGCGGGAGCGCGTGCGCGTCGAAGCTGTCGATCAGCGCGTAGCGCATCAGGTCGATGTAGACGGCTGCCGGGTTGGTCTTGAGCACGACGGTGACCCAGTGCGCGAGGTGGTCCTTGCGGAGCATCTGGTCGATGGACCACATGACCCCGGAGGAGTACATCCACGTGCGCAGGATGAACGGCATCAGCTGGCTGACGTCCGGGCTCTTGCTGCCGATGCGGGCCATGACCAGGGCGACGCCGGCGCAGAAGACGGCCATCAGGGCCAGCGCGGGCGCGGCCGTCAGCCACTTGAGGGTCGGGGTCTGGCCGCAGGCGAGCAGCAGCAGGACGAGCGCGCCCATGGTGACGAGCAGCTGCTGGAAGAGCTGGACGACGGTGGACAGCGGCAGGCTGGCGCGCGGGAAGTGCAGGGCGCGGACCAGGCCGAGGTTGCTGTGCACGGCGCGGGTCGAGGCGTTGATGGAGCTGCCGATGAAGTCCCAGACGAAGACGCCGGTGATCAGGAACGGGATGTAGTCCGCCACGCCGTGGCTGGCGTTCATGACGATGCCGAAGATGAAGTAGTAGACGGCCGCGTTGAGCAGCGGGGTCACCAGGTGCCAGACCTGGCCGAGCCTGGCCGTGCTGTACGTGGCGTGCATCCGGGCGGTGGCGTACGCGGTGACGAAGTGGCGGCGGCCCCAGAGCTGGCGCACGTAGCTCGGGAGCGGGGGGCGGGCGCCGCTGATGGTCAGGCCGTGGGCCGCCGCCAGTTCTGCGAGCGAGGCGGGCGAGGCGGGCGGGGCGGGCAGGGCGGCCGCGGCGGCCGCAGCCGGCGCGGCGGGTTCCGCCGGCGGGGTGGTCTCGGTCACGGAGGTCACGGGGGTCGCTTTCGACGGGGGTCAGGGCGTCGGCTGTCCAGCGATGGGACGGGTCCGTATCGTCGCTACGGCGAGGTTAGGGCGCAACACGTCGGAACGCAACCGTATCGTCGTGACGAGCTGGTCCCGGCGTGCCCGGCTATGCTCTGTGCATGACCACCGACCCCGCCGCCGGCACCGCCCCAGCCCCCGCCCCCGCCCGCCGCGCCCCCGCCGGGGCCGCCGTCCTGCGCGAGGACGTGACCGAGGCGATCCGGGCCGCGGTACTGGACGAACTGGCCGCGGTCGGGTTCTCGCGGATGTCCATCGAAGGGATCGCCCGGCGCGCGGGCGTCGGCAAGACGGCCGTCTACCGGCGCTGGAAGTCGAAGCTGCACCTGGTGCTGGACCTGGTGGGGGCCTTCGCGGTGGACGGCCTGCCGGTGCCGGCGACGGGATCGCTGTACGGGGACGTACGGGCCCTGCTCGAGGTGATGACACACGTGCTGCGGCACCCCGTCGCCTCGGCGGTGATCCCGGACCTGCTGGTCGAGGCGGCCCGCAACCCGGAGATCGCGGACGCGGTGCGCGGCGCCCTGCTGGAGGGGGAGCGGCGGATGGCCGAGGGGATCGTGTCGGAGGCGGTGGCGCGGGGCGAACTCGCGGCGGGAACGGATCCGGGCCGGGCACTGGACCTGGCGATCGGCCCGCTCTACTGGCGGCAGGTGGTCGTACGCGACGCCGTGCCGGCGGAGTACCTGGACGACCTGGCCCGATCGGCGGTGGCGGGCCTGACGGCCACGTCGTCCGCGTCCTGACGCAGACGACGGGGGCCGCCGGAGCCGGGGGCTAGCGGGTGTAGAACGCCACGCGGAAGCCCAGGTCCACGTACGCGTTCTGGGGCGGGTCGTACGAGCGGAACTGGATCATGCGGGCGCGCTGTTCGCGGGAGAACCAGGAGCCCCCGCGGACGATCCGGTCGCCCGGGGCCCGCAGGTCCTCGCGGCCGGGCCGGGTGTCGTCGTACGACCAGGCCAGGGACCGCGTCCACTCCCACACGTTGCCGATCATGTCCTGGGGCCCGCCCTCCCGGGCCGCCCAGGGGAAGAGGCCCACGGGCACGGAGCGCTGGGTCCAGCCCTGCGCCGTGCGGACATGGGCCATGCCCTCCTGCCACTCGTTCCCCCACGGATAGGGGTCCGACGCCGGCCGGCCCGGGCCGGAGCACTCCCATTCGGCCTCGGTGGGGATGTCCGCGTAGCCGTGCTCGTCCAGCACGTTCCGCTCGCGCAGCCGTTTCGTCAGCCAGCGGCAGTACGCCAGTGCCTCCCACCAGTTGACCCCGACGACCGGCTGGGTGGGCTGGTTGTAGCGGGGGTCCCACCAGTAGAGCGGCACCTGCCGCAGCAGCAGCTGGTCCACGTACTCCTGGAGGGACTCCTCGTCGACGATGCCCTCCCGCATCTCCTTGCTCAGATGGATCCGCTGGGTGTCCGTCGACCCGGCGCGCGGTCCGTCCGGCGCGTCGATGAAGGACGGGTCGTGTCCGACCCACAGCCGTGCGGGTCCGTCCGGCCAGCAGTCGAGGTCCCGGTACCCGCCCGAGGCGACGAACTGCGCGTAGTCCCGGTTGGTGACGGGCAGCGTGGAGATCCGGAAGGAGCCGATGGTCTCGATGCGCTGCGGGAACCAGTCGATGTGCCGGTACTTGTCGTCCTGCGAGTTGAGCGGGGTCGTGGAGCCGATGGGGTACTCGCCCGCCGGTATGACACAGCTCCGGGCGAGGAACGAGCGCGATCTCTCCTCCCACGTGGACGGGTTGAGCTGCGCCTGCACGGTGGCCGCGCGCGCCCGGGTCTCCAGATCCTGCCCCCGGTCCCCGCGGGCGACGGCGACGGCGTCCGAGACCGAGCGCCGCAGCTGCCGTACGAGCCCGGACGGCTCCGCGTTCGGCCGGGCCGCCGCGAGGATCACGAGGAGCTCCCCGGCGAGCAGCCACAGCGGCAGCCCCTCGTCCCCGGCCTCCTCCGCGGCGCCCGCCAGCTCGGCGGCCGTGCCGGTGACCAGGCGGTGCCCCTCGGCCGTGGTCTGGGCGCTGGCCCAGTAGCGCAGCGGGGCGTGCCAGATGGCATCGCGGCACAGGCCGACGATGGTCTCCGAGTCCCGGCGCGCCAGCGCGCAGCCGGCGAAGTAGTCGCGGAAGAGGTTCTCCCTGAAGGAGAGCTGGGTGGCCGTGTCGACGGCGAGTATGCCGTGGCCCTTCCTGAGGAACTGCACGTAGTCGACCACGGCCGGGTACGCGTCGAGGAACTCGCGCTCCTCGCCCAGTGCCCGCAGGATCGGCTCGTGGACGGCCGCCGCGGAGATGGAGTTCGCCCCGGGCCGCGCGGACCTCAACGAGGTGATGGAGAAGCCGACCTCCTCGATGATCCGCTGGATCTCGGTGTCGTAACCGGGCCGCAGGAGGCACGGCTCCGCGGCGGCCGCGGCGCGCCTGCGGGGACGCTTGTGCAGGAACTCCTCCGAGGCCAGCCGGCAGAAGTGCCCGACGGACGTGGGGACCTCGTGGTTGCGCTCCGTGGAGACGACCAGGAGGTGCAGCAGGTACGGGACGCGCGCGGCCGAGGCGAGAGCGCTGTCGCCCCGGATCGCGGCGATGAGCCGCTCCGAGAGCTTTCCTTCGTGAGGGGTCATCAGGCGGTGAACCATCCGGTGATGTAGTTCTCGAGGTCGCGCTGCTTGGGCGGCCGGAGGAAATAGGCGCTGACGTCGCGCGCCCTCGCGCACTCGGCGGAGAACCAGCCCGAATCCGAGATGGTCACGAGGACGCGCAGGTTCCGGTAGTGCACGTGGAGCTGCGCCAGGGTCTGCAGGACGGTGCGCGGCGACCAGTTGGCGGAACTCGCGTGGCCGTGCAGGGGCACGTCCTCCACGCCGTCCACGAAGAGGAACGCCCGGTCGAGAGAGCCCCGCAGCAGGGTGCGTGCGGTGCCGCCGTAGACCCCGATCCCGGAACGGGTGACGGCGGCGTCCGTGATGGCCTCGGCGGTCGCCGCGAAATCGCCCTGCGCGGGCACGTCGAGGGCGTTGACGAGCAGCGGTACGGGCGCCTCCGCGTCGCCGTCCAGCGCCCGCTCCGCGAGCAGCGAGGCGTAGTGCGTGCAGATCGAGGTGCGCCCGGAGCACGGCGGCCCGATGAGCACCACGGAGCGGCCCGCGCCGTGCAGGACGATGCCGTCGAGGGGCAGTCCCGGCGTGTCCTCGTCGCCCGGCGGGGCGGTCCGGGCGAGGGCGTCGATCTCCCGCACCTCCCGGGGGATCCAGACCGCATCCAGCGGACGGTCGGGGAAGGCGACGGCCTCCGCGCCCTCCTGGCTGGTCGCCGACAGGGCGCGCAACGCGCCCAGGTAGTGGACGAGCTCCACGGGGAGCTCGCGCGGCGCCGCCGTGTCCGGCGCGGGGCCCGCTGCCGCGGCGGGCGCAGGCGCGGCCGGGCCCGCCGGATCTGCCGGACCTGCCGGGGCCGCCGGACCCGCCGGGGCCGGCTGGTCCGGTACGCGGCCGCCCGCCCCGCGCGGCGCCGACGGGTCGATGCGCCGGGCCCGGCGCGTGTCCTGGGGCCCGGAACCCTCTTCAGGGGCCATGTCACCTCACTCACCCATCACGGGCCGGCCGGATGCCAGGACACGGGCTCGGGGACGGCGGTGATGCCCCCCAGCTCCGACCGGCTCCAGAACCGCCCATCACTGTCAACGAACACGAACTTCAGCGGGAGCGCCCGGCTCTGGTCCGCCTGCACGTCCAGCGGGACCTCGTAGTCCGACCGGCCCGGGACCAGCGGCCCCAGGTCCTCGTGGCACAGGTGCACCGAGCCGTCCGGGCTGTCCGCCCGCCACCGGAACACCGGCAGGGCGGTGGAGTTCTCCACCTGCACCGCCCAGTAGGGCTGGCCCGCGTCGGACAGCACCGTCATCCACGCGGCCGCGGCGGTGCGCTGCCTGCGGCGCTCCCGATTCTCGGAGCGGATCACCGTGCCGACGGCGGCGGTGACCGCGCCGACCTGCCCCGCCCCGCTGACCCAGTCCCCCCACGTCCCCGCGGTGTCGTGGTCGAAGTGGCCCCCGTACGGCTTCAGCCCCCACAGCGGAAGGGACAGGAGCAGGACCACCGCGGCCAGGAGCCCCCAGCGCATCGCCCCGCTACGCCATATGGCCTTCAGATCTGCTGCCGCCACTCGGTACGCACCTCACAGGAATCGCCGCGGGTCCATCACACGCAGGGCATCCGCCTGGCCTGCCGTCAGCGCGGCCCCGGACAGGATGCTCCGTACCAGCGCCGCCGTGATCGGGGCGAGAGTGATCCCGACGCCGAAGTGCCCGGTCGCCATGACGACCCTGCCGTCCGCGTCGGCGTTCCCCACCAGGGGGTAGCCGTCGGCCGTCCCGGGCCGGATCCCGGCCCAGGAACCGGTCAGCCTCCAGTCCCGCGAGGCCGGCACCACCAGCCGCAGCGCGGCCAGCAGCCGCTCGGTCGCATGGTCCTCCGGTTCCTCGTCCCAGCGGCCCTGGTCGTACGTCACGCCGACCACCACCCGGCCGTCGTGGCGCGGGACCACGTACGAAGAGACCGTGGTGTCGTCCAGGGCGACCTTGCAGTACACGTGATGGCGCAGCGGGTAGCCCCCGCCGCCCGGCACCACCAGCTCGGCGGCCTGGCCCCGTACGGGGAACTGCCCGCCGGGCCGGGTCGGCACGAGCTCCGAGCTCCACGCCCCCGCGGCCACCACGCACCGGTCCCCGCGGACGACGCCGCCGCCCTCCAGCAGCACCTCGACCCCCCCGGCGCCCGGCGTGACGGCTTGTACCCGGGCCCGGGCCACGACCTCGATCCGGGGGTTGCGGCGCAGCACCTCGCGCAGCGCGGACATCAGCACCCGCGGCTCCAGGGCCCCCTCGCCGGGCAGCCGTACGGCCGACAGCACCGCCGGCGACAGCAGCGGCTCGGCGTGCGCCGTGGTCCGCGCATCGAGCTGCTCGACCCGGAAGCCCTGCTCCACCCACTGGGGGACCAGCTGCTCCTTGACCCGCTGCTGCTCCGAGGGGTCCAGGGCCACCTGGAGGAGCCCGGAGTCCAGGAACGGCACCGCGATCCCGGATCCGGCCTCCAGCCCCGCGAGCCACTGCGGGTACATCCGCCGGCTCGCTTCGGCGAACTGCCGCAGCGGGCCGCGGCAGAAGTCGTCGCTCTGCGGTGTGATCCCGCCGATGGCCGCCCAGCTCGCCGCCAGCCCGGTGTCCGGCCGGGCGTCCAGGAGCACGACCTTGTCGAAGAGGTCGCTCGCCGCGGCGGCGACCGCGCAGCCTATGACGCCCGCTCCGACGACGACGAGTGCGGAGCCCATGCTCAGCTGCTCCGGTTGACGACGTAGGAGTCCTGTTCTCCCGTCACCACGTTGACGATGGACTGGATGCACTTGACGGCCATCGCATCGCGGGCGTCATGGGTCAGCGACCCGATGTGTCCGGTGACCAGCAGCTTCGATGCGGGCAGGGCCAGCAGCTCCGCCGTCTCGGGGACGTCCGCGTCGTAGAAGCCGTCGAACGCCGCCGTGTGGATGCGCCCGCTCTTCAGGCCCTGCAGCAGCGCCGCCGGGCTGACCACGGAGGGCCGCGCCGTGTTGACGAGGGTGATCCCGCCGGCCGGCAGCAGGGCGACCTCGTCCACGCCGATCATGCCGCGCGTCTCGGCCGTGTCCGGCACCATGACGACCACGTTCTCGGCCCAGGACAGCAGGCTCGGCAGGTCCTTGTACGCGATGCCCAAGCGCTCCTCGACCTCCGGCTTGCGGGTCCGGGAGTAGTACGCCGTCTCCGTCGCCAGGCCCAGCGCGCCGATCTCGGCGATGCGGGTGCCGATCGCGCCCAGGCCGATGATGCCGAGCCGGTGCCCGGCGAGGTCGTGCTGCTTCTCCTCGCCTCCGGAGCGCCCGGAGCGGAAGTCGTCGGCGTACGAGGGGATCTGCCGCCGCTGGGCGAGGAGCAGGCCCACCGTGAACTCGGCGACGCTGTTGGTGAGGGTTCCGGGGGTGTTCGTCACGGCGATGCCGAGCTCGGCGGCGGCGTCGGCGTCGACGAAGGACTGGTAGCCCACCCCGAGGAAGCCGACGACCTTCAGCGACTTGGCCCGGGTGAGCGCCGCGCGGGAGGCGAACTCATCCCCCCCCAGCAGATAGGCGGTGCACGATTCCAGCTCCGTGCCCAGCTCGTCCTCGCTGAGCAGGCCCGGGACCGAGTGCACCCGGAAGCCGGACTCGGACAGCCGGTCGAGGTGCTTCTGCGCCACGCTGCTGCCCGTTACGAGGATCTTTCCCAGATCGGCCACGCGATACCCCAAACGTCGGATAGTGACTGATGGTCATGTGAAGAGATCGGCCAACCTGTCGTAATACCGCATCCGCGCGGTGACAGAGCTGCGGGCGGCCGTCAAGTAGTCCTCGGCCAGTGACGGATCGTGCGCGATCAGCTCGGATGCTATATGCGCGATGAGCGCCGAGTGTTCCGTATCCTCATAGATGTTGGCGTTCAGGAAATCGCCGTGGTCCACGTCCGGTGCCGCGCTTTCGAAAGCGCTTTTGACGGCCCCGTATTCGGGGACCAGCATCTGCTCGTTTCCCACTCCGAGCGCGCCCAGCGCGCTGATCGGGGAGCTCATGGAGGACGCCAGGTCCCGCAGGAACTCGTAGGTCGGTTCGGCCGGTGCGACGGAGTCGGGCGCGATGCCCATGCTGTCCGCCAGCTTGTGCAGCAGCCACGGGTGCGACGCGCGTGCGATCCCGTCCTTCACGCCTCCGTGCTCCCCCTGCAACACCAGGTTGAAACGGGCCCGTTGGTGAACGTTGACCAGCGCGCTCGACGTGAGGCCGAGCAGCTGTGCGAACACCCCGGTGACGAACAGTTCCTGCGCGACCCAGAACTCCAGGGCCGGCCGCGACGCCCCGGCCAGGGCGAAGAACGGGTGCCGCTCGACCCCGCTTTCGGGGACCAGCCGGCTCGCCTCCTCGACCGCCGGGTGCAGGGGGACGGACGCGGTGGGCAGGAACCGCGCACCGTACTGCCATTGAACGAAGTTCGATTCCACGAGTTGGCTGGCTAACTCAGCGTTCCACGGTCCGGTCAACGCCATGGTGATACCTCTTCCGTGTGGGGACGCCCGACGATCAACACACAAGCAAGGCGCTCCCATAGTGGCCCAGAAGAAGCCGGTCCGCGGGCGGATTAATCGGAACGGAAGAACGGGACGGCTAGGGCCGGAGACCGGGAGTTGTCAGCGGGGCCAGTGTGGGTTCCGGGGTGACGGACGGGGCCGGGGAAGGGGCCGCCGGAGCGGGGCTGCGCTCCGCGAGCGGGACGACGGGCGGGAGCGCCGCCGGCTGGCCCAGGAAGACGCGGCGGACGACGCGCTCGGCCGCGTGGCCGTCGTCGTACGAACAGAACCGCGAGCGGAACGCCGCCCGCAGCTGCGCGGAGCGCGAGCCCTGCCAGTGGCCGGTGGCGAAGATGTCCACGAGTTCGTCCTCGGTCCGGGCGATCGCACCCGGCGGGCACGACCGCAGGTCGAAGTAGGTGCCGCGGGCGGCCTCGTACGCCTCCCAGTCGTCCGCGTGGATCACGATCGGCCGGTCCAGCGCCGCGTAGTCGAACATCAGGGACGAGTAGTCCGTCACCAGTGCGTCCGAGGCCAGGCAGAGCTCCTCCACCGACGGGTACGCGGAGACGTCGACCAGGCGCGGGTGGCGCACCGGCCCGGAGGGTGCGTCCCCGTACGTCAGGTGCGTACGCGTCAGGATCGTGAAGCGCGGGCCCAGATCGCGCAGCACCCGCTCGAAGTCGAGGTGCTCGGGCCGGCTGCGCCGGTAGTCGCGGTGGGTCGGCGCGTACAGGACCGCCACCCCGCCCGCCGGGATGCCGAGGCGTTCGCGCAGCGCCAGGACGTCGTCCAGGCCGGCCCGGTGGAAGGCGTCGTTGCGCGGGTAGCCGTACTCGAGCGTGGCGTACGAGGAGGGGATCGCCTTCTCCCACACGAGGGTGGAGTGCCGGTTCGCGGAGAGCAGGTAGTCCCACTGGTCCGCGCCGCGCAGCAGGCCCGCGAAATCCGTGGTGGGCGTGGCCGCCGGCCGGTCCTGGAGGTCCAGGCCGACCCGCTTGAGCGGGGTGCCGTGCTGGGTCTGCAGCAGCACCTGGCCCGGCCGCTTGACCAGGGCGCGGTCGAAGTTGACGTTCGTGGTGAGGTACGTGGCCCTGGCGAGCGCCGTCCAGTAGGCCGCGGAGCCCGGGCGGAGCATCGCCGTCTGCGGCGGGAGCGTCGCCGCGTGCTGCGGGTCGCAGATCCACGCCGTGCGCATCCGGGGCGCGAGCTCGCGCAGCTTGGCCTCGACGGCCGCCGGGTTGCAGGCGTAGCCGCCGTGCCAGTACGCCGAGAAGACCGCCAGCTCCGGGCGCAGCGGCAGCAGCCGCTGGACGCGGTAGTGCAGGCGCAGCGCGCTCTCGCGCAGGCCCCGCCACAGCGACACCCCCGCGCGCCCCGCCGCCAGCGCGGCCGAGCGGAGCAGCGACAGCGTGCGGTACGTCCGGCGCACCCCGAACCGCATCAGGGTGTGCCGGATCCGGTCGGTGCGCGACAGGGACAGCGGCCGCGAGCCGGCGGCCCGGTAGCGGCGCAGCAGTCCCGACGCCCGGTGGAAGAACTCGGCGCGGCTCGTCCGCGGGAGGCGGCGCGGGTCGGCGTACAGGGCGCAGAAGTGCTCGGCCATCCGCCGGTGCACGGTGGGGCGCCAGCGCTCCAGCTCGGGGCGGCCGGCGAGGAACCCGAAGACCCGGTCGTACTGGTCGAAGATGTCCAGGTGGCGGGTGCTGCTGGTGGTCAGGATCGAGCCGGTGCGCCGCTGGCGGTAGTGCACGCACACCCGGTCCAGGACGGCGAGGGACTCGGCGGCCAGCAGCGCCGGGTAGGTCCAGGGGGTGTCCTCGTAGAACCCCGGCGGGAACTCCAGGCCCTCGCGCTCCACGTACTCGCGGCGGTAGGCCTTGTTCCAGACGACCATCAGCATGCCGAGCAGGGCCGGGCGGTCCGTGAGCCGGAAGCTGGCCGGGCCCTCCTCGGACAGCCGGTGCGCGAGCCGGTTGCGCACCAGCTCCCCGGTCCAGAAGGTGCGCGCGTAGTCGTAGACGAGGACGTCCGGGGAGCCGGTGTCCTTGAGCCGGTCGGTGATGGCCTGCAGGGCGCCCGGGGCGAGGGTGTCGTCCCCGTCGAGGAAGAGCAGGTAGTCGCCGGTCGCCCGGGCCAGGCCCGCGTTGCGGGCCGGGCCCAGGCCGAGGTTGTGCGCCAGGTGCACGGCAGTGACCCGCGGGTCCCGCGCCGCGTACTCGTCGATGATCGAGCCGCAGGCGTCCGGGGAGGCGTCGTCCACCGCGATCAGTTCCAGATCCGGGTACGACTGGGACAGGACCGAGTCCAGGCTCTCCTGGAGGTACGCCTGAACCTTGTACGCGGGCACGATGACGCTGAACCGGGGCACGGCACATCCAGGGGTCGGCGCGGGCATATGGCTCCCCCGGCCACCGCCGGGGGTTGCCCCCAAGGAACCCCCGGCGTGGCGATCGGGTTACGCAGCGTGTGGCATTCGGGTTACCGAGCGTCAACGCCGCACGTCAACGGGGTTGTGGGAGTTACTTGACCGCCCCCGCCATCACCCCCGTGACGAACTGCCGCTGGAAGGCGAAGAACACCACGAGCGGCACCACCATCGACAGGAACGCGCCGGGTGCCAGCACGTCGATGTTGTTGCCGAACTGCCGGACCTGCTGCTGGAGGGCGACCGTGACCGGCGGGTGCGCCGAATCCGCGAAGACCAGCGCGACCAGCATGTCGTTCCACACCCACAGGAACTGGAAGATGGCGAGCGAGGCGATGGCGGGCGCGCCCAGCGGCAGCACCACCCGGGCGAACAGCCGCAGTTCGCCCGCGCCGTCCAGACGGGCCGCCTCCAGCAGCTCGCGCGGGATCTCCGCGAAGAAGTTGCGCAGCAGGAAGACGGCGAACGGCAGCCCGAACGCGGTGTGGAACAGGACCACCCCCGCCGTGGTCTCGAACAGTCCGATGGCGCCGAAGAGTTGCGACACCGGGATCAGCGCCACCTGCACGGGGACGACGAGCAGCCCGACCACGACCAGGAACAGCCAGTCCCGTCCCGGGAACTCCAGCCAGGCGAAGGCGTATCCGGCGAACGAGCCCAGGGCGACCACGAGCACGGTCGCCGGGACCGCGATGGCCACCGTGCTGAGCAGCGCGTTCGTGATGGTGTCGTTGGTCAGCAGCCGCTCGTAGTTGTCGGCCGTCAGCCGCGTCGGCGCGGTCAGCGCCTGCCACCAGCCGCCCTTGTTCAGGTCGGTGGGGGAGAGGAACGAGGAGATCAGCAGCCCGAGCGTGGGCAGCAGCCAGAACAGCGCGGCCAGGACCAGGAACACGCGGACGGCCCCCGCCGCCGCGCCGGCCGCGAGCCGGCCGGCCCGCGCACCGGCGCGGGGAGCGGGGCGGGCACCGGGTCGTGCTCCCCGGCGGGCCTGGGCGGAGGTGCTCATCGGGAACCCTCCTTCCGCAGCCTGCGGATGTTGTAGAGCATGACCGGGAGCACCAGCGCCAGCAGCAGCACCGCGATGGCACTGCCCAGCCCCGGATCGGCGTCGGTGCCGAAGGAGGTGCGGTACAGCTGCAGGGCCAGGACGTTCGCGTCGTCCTGCACCGAGCCCGGAGCGATCACGAAGACCAGGTCGAAGATCTTCATCACGTTGATGACGAGGGTGACGAGGACGACCGCCAGCACGGGCGCCAGCAGCGGCACCGTGACCCGGCGGAAAACCTGCCACTCGTTCGCCCCGTCCACCCGCGCCGCCTCCAGCAGCTCCCGCGGTACGGCGGCCAGCCCGGCCCCGATCAGCACCATCGCGAAGCCGGCCCACATCCAGACGTACGCCCCGATCACCGCCGGGGTCACCAGCGTCGGGCCGAGCCACTCGACCCCCGCGTACGGCTCCCTGAAGTTCGACGCCGGCAGCCGCAGCAGCGCCCCGTCGGCCTTCGCGGACAGGGTGAAGGTGCCGTCGGCGCGGGTCGTCGCCGAGTCGACCACCTTGCCGTCCTTGACCGCCTCGATCCGCATCCCCGCGAAGCCGGACTCGGTCGGGTCGACCGCGTTCGTCCGGCCGCCGCCGCCCCGGGTGAAGTCCTGCCAGGCCGTCCCGGTGACCTTGCCGGGCTCCGCGGGCGCGGCCCGGGCCGTACGGGTCCCCTCGGGCAGGTCCTCCGGGGCCACGCCGACCAGCGGGAGCAGCACCGCCGCGCCCGCCCGTACGGGATCCCGGGTGGTGAAGCCGCCCGCGGCGGCTCCGGTGGCCGGGACCAGCGGGGAGTCGCGGCCCGGACGGGCCTTCGGGAAGGCCGAGGACTCCGCGAACGTGTCGTGCACCCCGACCCAGACCGCGTTCGCGACCCCCCGGTCGGGGTCGTGGTCGTACACGAGCCGGAAGATGATGCCCGCCGCCAGCATCGAGATCGCCATCGGCATGAACACGAGCAGCTTGAACGCCGTGCCCCAGCGCACCCGTTCGGTGAGCACCGCGAAGATCAGGCCGAGGGCGGTGGCCGTGGTCGGCGCCAGCACCACCCACAGGGCCGTGTTCCTCAGGGCCGTGCGGATCGTGTCGTCGTGCAGGATCTCCCGATAGTTGCCGCCGCCCACGAACGTGTCACCCGAACGGTCGAAGAAGCTGCGGTAGACCGAGTAGCCGATCGGGTGCACGACGAGCGCGCCGAGCAGCACCAGCGCGGGCAGGAGGAACGCCGCCGCGACGAGGCGGCGGCGCCGGGCCTCCGCGGACCGTGAGGGAGAGGCGGCCGTGGCGGCCGCTGACCCGGTGGCCGGCACGGGATCAGTTCCCGTAGGCCTTGGCCGCGTCCGCCTCCAGTCTGGCCTGGATGCCCGCCACGTCCGACGGGTTCGCCAGGAAGTCCTGCAGCGCCTTCCACTCGCCCGCGCCCGGCGTCCCTCCGAACGCCGCCGGGGCCTGGTCCGACATGTCGAAGCGGAAGTCGTCGCCCGCCGCGATCAGGGCCTTGGCGATGTTCCGCTGGATGTCGTTCGGATAGGCCTTCGGGTCGACCGACTTGTTCGGGGAGACGAAACCGCCCTCACGCGCCTGGATCTCCGCCGCGTCCGGGGAGGCCAGGAACGTCAGCAGCGCCTGCGCCCCGGTCGACGGCTTCAGCGCGACCGCGACATCGCCGCCCGAGACCACCGGCGCCTTGGCCCCGACCGCCGGGAACGGGAAGACGAGGGCGTCCTCGCCCACCTTCGCCTCGGTCTGCCCGATGTTCACCGCCACGAAGTCGCCCTCGTAGACCATCGCGGCCGCCGGCCGGTCGCCCCCGGTGAAGGTCTGCGTCACCGACTTCGGGAACTCGGTGGCCAGCGCCCCGCTCGGGCCGCCCGCCAGGAAGTCCTTGCGCCCGAACAGCTCCCCGAGGGTGGTCAGCGCCTGCTTGACGCTGTCGTCCGTCCACTTGATCTGGTGTTTGGCGAGCTGGTCGTACTTCTGCGGGCCCGCCTGCGAGAGGTAGACGTTCTCGAACCAGTCCGTCAGGGTCCAGCCGTCCGCACCGGCCACCGAGACGGCCGGGGTACCGGACGCGGAGAGGGTGTCGGCCGCGGCCAGCAGCTCCTTCCAGGTCTTCGGGGGCTGCACGCCCGCCGCCTCGAAGGCCTTTGCGTTGTACCAGACCAGCGACTTGTTGGCGGCCTTGTAGTACACCCCGTACTGGGTGCCGTCGACCGCGCCCAGCTTCTTCCAGCCGTCCGAGTAGTTCTTGTCGAGCTGCGCCCTGGCCTCAGGGCCGACCGGCTGCACCCACTTGTTCTGCACCGCCGACACCAGGGCACCGACCTGCGGCAGCAGCGCCACGTCCGGCGGCTGGCCGCCCGCGATCTTCGTGCCGAGGAAGGTGACGATCGGGTCCTGGGCCGGGACGAAGGTGACCGTGGCACCCGTCCGCTTCTCGAACTCCTTCAGGACCTTCGTGAAGTTCGCCTGCTCCGGGCCCGTCCAGACCGCCGCGACCTCCAGCTTCTGGCCGGTCAGCTTCGGTAATTCCACCCGCTGCCCGGCCGTCGCCTCCCCGCCCTGCGGCGGGCCGTCCTTCTTGTCCCCGCCGTCCCCGCACGCGCTCAGCACGAGCGCGCCCGCGGCCGCGAGTGCCGTCCAGGCGGCGGCGTGGCTGCTTCTACGGTTCGTCGTACGGCTCGTTCCCTGCCTGCGCATGGCTCTGCCCCCGATGCCCGTGGTGTGACTGGTCCCACAAGGTCTACGCCGAGCCGCGCACCCCCGCAATACCGCCTCAGCCGTGTCGCCGCGTGTCGCGGGCCCAAGGCGCGCGGCGCAGGGCCCGGAGCTCGGGGCTCACGGCGCCGGGGCGACCGGCGGGGCCGGCGGGGCCGGCGGGAACAGCACGGGTATCGCCGAGACCAGGTGCGAGGCCCGGTCCAGGGCGCTCGCCAGCAGCGCCAGGTCGGTCGGGCCGTTGCCCAGCTCGCGCACGGGGCGGCGGGCCGGAGGATCACCCATCCGCTCCCACTCCACCGGCACCACGGTCGGCCGCTGCGTCGCCGTCCGCGGGATCCGGCCGGTCACCCGGCCGGCCTGGAACGGGACCGTCCGCCCGTCGGCGTACCGCAGCAGGCCGCGGCCGGGGCCCGGCTGGTCGGGGGCGTCCAGATGGATCCGGAGCGGGTTCGTACGGGACAGCTCGCTGTCGGCCGTACGGTCCGGGCGGGCGCTGGCGGCCACCAGGTGCACGCCGAGCCGGGCGCCGTCGCGGGCCACCGCGTCCAGCGCCCGTACGACGGAGCCGGCGGCGGGGCGGCCCGTACTGCCGAGCCCGGGCGCGACCAGCGCGTCGAAGTCGTCCACCAGCACCACCAGCCGGGGCAGCGGGCTCGGCCCCGCCGGGTCGGTGCGCGGGGCGGCGGTGCGCAGCCGGAGCGTGCCCGTGCGCTGGGGGTCGACGTCGCCGAGCAGTTCGCCGGGGCTGGGCCGGCGCGGTGAGACCATCCGGTCGGACACCTCGTGCCGGGCGTGCCACTCGGCGAACGGGATCCCGTCCAGGAGCTCGGACCGGCGCTTCAGCTCGGCGCCGAGGGCCTGCGCGAACTCCCGCATCCGGACGGGGTCGGAGGCGACGAGGTGCGCGGCGACGTGCGGGAGCTCGGTACAGGGCTGCAGCCCGTCGCCGCGCTCGCCGCCGGCCCCGTCCAGCAGGACGAGGCCCAGCCGGTCGGGCCGGGCGGCCGCGGAGAGGGAGGCGGCCACCGACCGCAGGAGCTCCGTACGGCCGCTGCCGGCGGGCCCCTCGACGAGGAGGTGCGGCCCGTCCTGGACCAGCTCGGCCCCGACGGGCCCGCGCCGCCCGCTGCCGAGCACGAGCTCGGCGCGGCCGCCCACCTCCTGCCCCTGGTCGGTGGCGGCGGCCCAACGGGCCATCAGCGAGGCCGGGGTGGCCCGGGCCAGCCCCAACTCGTCCAGCAGCCGGGCGGTGTTCGGCAGCGCGGCGGCGACGGCCCGCCGGGGCGCGGCGGGGGAGGGCTCGGCGCGCAGCGGGGCCAGGGCCCGGGCGAACCGCTCGGCCCAGGCCGCGGAGACGGCGTCGGCGGTGGCGGTGGTGCCGGGCGGGGCCGGCCTGCCGCCGGTCACCGTGAACGTCCTGACGGTCGTGGCCACATCGCCGCTGAGCAGGGCCACCGCGCCGCAGTCCCGGAAGGCGGGGCTGCTCGCGCAGGCGGCCTCGTACGTCTCGGCGAGCGGGGAGGCGGGCGTGGCGGCCGGCGTCTCGGCGAGCACGAGGACGTGGATCCCGGCGGCCGGCCCGTGCGAGGCGAGTCGGCCGGTGATGTCGCGCAGCGCCCCGGAGCCGGGATCGCCGTCGACGACGAGCAGCGTGTAGGGGCCCTGGTGGGCGTACGCGGCCTCGCGGACGCTGTGGGGGTCGGCGGCGGCCCAGTGGGGGCCGAGGGGGCTGTCGTCGAGGCGCCGGGTCAGCTCACCGGTGCGGGCGGTGGCCTGGTCGCGGTCGTACGCCAGGAGCAGCCGGCAGTCCTGGCCGTGCGCGGCGCGCACGTGCGGCAGCCAGCCGAGCCACCCCCAGTCGCCGCGCCGCTCGGCGACACCGCGCGCCCGGTCGGCGGCGAGGAGCACGATCTCCAGCTCCCCGGGCGCGTGCAGCCCGGCGAGCTGGGCGACGACGGACCGGGCGACCCCGGTCAGCCGTCCGCGGGGCCCGGCGATGCCGAGCGAGCCGACGTCCTGGAACGCGATCCGGCTCCCGGCCCCGAGGCCGACGTCGAGCTGCCCCCGGGTACGGGACCACAACCGCCGGGTCGGCCCGAGCGCGGCCAGCAGCAGCGCGGCGGGATCATCGGCATCGGGCGCGGCGACGGCCGGCGCGGCGGCCGCACTCCCGTACGCGGGTCCCTCTTCCCCCCGCACCCACTTCCGGGCCCAGGCTCCGATCCCCCGCTTCCGCCCCGCCTTCTGCCCGCCGGCGCCGGATTCCCCGGCTGTGCCGGCTGCGCCGGTGTGCAGGCCCGCGCCGGAAGTGGCCCCCGAGGGCCCGCCGGGAGCCGAGCCCGGGCCGAGCCCGTGGCCCGCGCCGGGCGGTGTGCCGGGTGCCCGGACCGTGCCCGAAGCGGCCCCGGAGGGGGCGCCGGGAGCCCCGCCCGGGCGGGGTCCTGCTTCGCCGGTCCGGGCTGCCCCGGAGGGGCGGCCGGGGGCCGCGGCCGGGGCGGGTCGGGGCCCCGTGGGGTCGGGGGCGGAGCCCCCGCTCCGGGAGGGGGCGGGGTGGGGGAGCGATCCGGAGCCGGCCGTCCCCGGCCGGGAGGGCGCCGGGTCCCCGTCGGCCGGCGCGCCGTGCCCGCCGGTCCGGCCCGCGCCGGGTTCTCGGCCCGGGCCGGGCTCGGCGGGGGTGTCCCGGGGCGGGCCCGCCAGGGAGAGGTGGCCCTCCAGGTCCGGGACGACCGGGAGCGGGGACGCCGCGTCGGGAGCCAGGCGGAGGGTCGATTCGCCGATGCGGAGGAGCGCGCCCGGCGCCAGCGCCACCGGCCGGGCCCCGACCACCGCGCCGTCCAGCGTCGTGCCGTTCGTCGAGTCCAGGTCGGCCACGGCCACCCGCCCGTCCGGCAGCACCGTCACCGCGCAGTGCAGCCGCGACACGTCCGGGTCGTCCAGCGGCACATCGGCATCGGCCGAGCGCCCGATCCTGATCGCCCCGGGGTGCAGCAGGTGCACCCCGCCCGCGTCCGGGCCCGCGACCACGTGCAGCTGCGCGCCGTCCGTCCCGTCCGGCAGGACGTCCGGCACCGGCGCGTGCAGCCCCAGCACCGCCCCGTCCACGAGCGGCGGCTCCCCGAGCACCCGCCGCTGGAGGTCGAGCCGCTCCGTACCGGCGTACAGCACGACCGTGCCGCCGGTGTCGGGCCCGCCGACGGTCGCCGCCAGGCCGGAGGCCACGGCGGCGAGCGCGGTGCCCACGGGCGCGGTGACGAGCACGTCACAGCCGGCGGGCGCGGTCTGGTGGCCGCTGCGCGACCCAAGGACGGTCAGCCGGATCTGCATCGCCGTCAGCGGTCCCTTCTGCGCGGTGCGCGGTGCGTGCGCCCGGCAGGGGTACGACGGGCATGCCTGCCCGATCAACCCCCCACCCGGCACGGCGCGTCGTCCGGTCAGGTCTGCCCGGAAGGCGGGGCTCCCGTCCCGGCCGTTCCGTACGGGTGCATCCTCGCACCTGTCACGGACAACACGCCCGGCACCGGCCAATAAATGATCTTGAATGATCGCACCCCTCTGTCCGTGCGAGGCATTCGTCCAGGCAGGCATCCGGACATACAAGCCGACGAAGGCCGGGGGCGCCGGGCAACCCGGGGGAAAATCGCCCCCGGCATACCCCGTCAAACGTCACTCTTCGCACATATGTGCGGCAACCAACCTCCGGCACCCCGCGTCTTCCCCGGGGACACCCCCTAGAGTGGGCCGGAAAAACGAACCACAGCAGGACGACAGCAGGGAGCGCGAGACGTGCGGCCAGTCGGCAGCAAGTACCTGCTCGAGGAGCCGCTCGGACGCGGCGCCACGGGCACCGTCTGGCGTGCCCGCCAGCGGGAGACCGCCGGTGCGGAGGCGGCCGTCGCCGGGCAGCCCGGCGAGACCGTGGCCATCAAGGTCCTCAAGGAGGAGCTGGCCCAGGACGCGGACATCGTCATGCGCTTCCTGCGCGAGCGCTCCGTCCTGCTGCGCCTGACGCACCCCAACATCGTGCGCACCCGCGACCTCGTCGTCGAGGGCGATCTCCTCGCCCTGGTCATGGACCTGATCGACGGCCCGGACCTGCACAAGTACATCCGGCAGAACGGCCCCTTCACGCCGGTCGCCGCGAGCCTGCTGACCGCCCAGATCGCGGACGCGCTCGCCGCCAGCCACGCCGACGGCGTGGTCCACCGCGACCTGAAGCCCGCCAACGTCCTGCTCGACGAGCGCGGCGGCCAGATGAAGCCGATGCTCACCGACTTCGGTATCGCCCGCCTCGCCGACTCCCCGGGCCTGACCCGCACGCACGAGTTCGTCGGCACCCCCGCCTACGTCGCCCCCGAGTCCGCCGAGGGCCGCCCGCAGACCTCCGCCGTCGACATCTACGGCGCCGGCATCCTGCTCTACGAACTGGTCACCGGACGCCCGCCGTTCGCCGGCGGCACCGCCCTCGAGGTGCTCCACCGCCACCTCAGCGAGGACCCGCAGCGCCCGCCGAACGTGCCCGAGCCGCTCTGGATCGTCATCGAGCGCTGCCTGCGCAAGGAGCCGAACGAGCGCCCCAGCGCCGAGAACCTGGCCCGCGGACTGCGCGTGGTCGCCTCCGGCATCGGCGTGCACAGCGCCCCCGCCGAGGTGGAGGCCGCCCTCGGCGTCGGCGCGCTGCTCGCGCCCGACCCTTCGCCCGCGCCGGTCCCCGAGACCGCGGGCGGCGCAGCCGCCGACCCGACCCAGGTGCTGCCGGGCCGCGCCGCCGCCGCGTCGCCGATGGGCGCGTACGACCCGAACGGCATGACCAGCGTGCTCCCGCCGATCGGCGCCGCCGATGCCACCTCCGTGCTGCCCAGCACGGGCGGCCCCGGCGGCCCCGGCGCGGACCCGACCTCCGTCATGCCCCCGGTGCAGCAGCCGGACCAGCCGCACCCGTGGCAGTCGCAGATGCAGGCCGCGCGCGACCGCAACGAGCAGACGCAGATGCACTACCTCGACCCGAGCGAGGACCCGCTGCGCCGGCGCCCGCAGCGCCAGGCGCCCCCGCCGCCGCAGCAACGGCCGCAGCAGCCCCCGCAGTACCGGCAGGGCCCGCCGCCGCAGGCGTACCAGCAGCAGCGCCCCCAGCCGCCGCAGTACCAGCAGCCCCCGCAGCAGCAGCCGTACTACCAGCCGCAGCCGCCGCCCCAGCAGTACCAGCAGCCGCAGCAGCCCCCGTACCAGCAGCAGCCCCAGCGGCAGCCCCAGCGCCAGGCACCCCCGCAGCAGCAGCCCCCGCAGGGCCCGCCGCCGCAGCAGCGCGCCCCCCGGGAGCCGCGAGAGCCGCGCCGCCGCAGCGCCAACCCGGTCAAGATCCCGGGCCTGGGCTGCCTCAAGGGCTGCCTGGTCCTGATCCTGCTGTTCGTCGTGGCGGGCTGGCTGGTCTGGGAGCTCACCCCGCTCCAGGAGTGGGTCGGCACCGGCAAGGGCTGGTGGGACCAGCTGTGGACCTGGGGCTCCGACATCGTCGACTGGGTCGGCGCGATCGGCGACTCCACGGGCGGCGGTTCGGGCGGCGGCACGCCCTGAACCGGGCCCTCGTAGAGCCGACTTCGTGGATTTGTCGACTTCTGGGACGTGATTTCGCGCCCAGAAGTGAAGGTCACGGTGTTCCGGGGCGTCCAACCCCCACCCGGCCGCGTAGCTTTGGTGCGTACGCCAGCCGCTGAGGGAGCAGTCGTGGCACGGAAGATCGGCAGCCGGTACACCGCGCACCAGATCCTGGGGCGCGGCAGCGCGGGCACGGTGTGGCTGGGCGAGGGGCCGGACGGGCCCGTCGCCGTCAAACTGCTGCGCGAGGACCTCGCGTCCGACCAGGAGCTGGTCGGACGCTTCGTCCAGGAGCGCAGCGCGCTGCTCGGCCTGGACCACCCGCACATCGTCTGCGTCCGCGACCTCGTCGTCGACGGCAACGACCTGGCCCTGGTCATGGACCTCGTACGCGGTACGGACCTGCGCACGCGGCTCGACCGGGAGCGCCGGCTCGCCCCCGAGGCGGCCGTGGCGATCGTCGCCGACGTCGCGGACGCGCTGGCGGCAGCCCACGCGGCCGGGGTCGTGCACCGGGACGTGAAGCCCGAGAACGTCCTGCTGGACATGCAGGGTCCGCTGGGGCCGGGCGGATCGCATCCGGCGCTGCTGACCGACTTCGGCGTGGCCAAGCTGATCGACTCGCCGCGCCGGGCCGCCGCGGCGCCGGGCGCGCGGGCCTCGGCCCCGACGACCCGGATCATCGGCACGCCGGACTACCTGGCGCCGGAGATCGTGGAGGGCCTGCCGCCGCGGGCGGCGGTGGACATATACGCCCTGGCCACCGTGCTGTACGAGCTGCTGGCGGGCTTCACGCCGTTCGGCGGGGGCCACCCGGGCGCGGTGCTGCGCCGGCACGTGACCGAAACCGTCGTCCCGCTCCCCGGCATCCCGGACGAGCTGTGGCAGCTGATCGTGCAGTGCCTCGCGAAGGCGCCGGCCTCGCGGCTGCGCGCGTCGGAGCTGTCGGTCCGCCTGCGGGACCTGCTCCCCCTCCTGGCCGGCATGCCGCCGCTGGACGTGGACGAGCCGGACGAACCGGACCCGGAGCCGGAATCGGCGGAGCCGGTGGAAGCCGACGGCCCGGTCCGCCGCCGGGGGGTGGTCCCGCTGGTGCCGGGCTCCGCGACCGACTCGAACCGGGACACGCACACCTCGATGCGGGTGCCGGGGCCGGACGAGCTGGCCGGGGGCGCGCTGGGCACCGCCCGCGTCCCCCGCCCCGCGGGCGGCCACCGGCCGGGCTCGGCCCGCCACCGCGCGGAGACGGCCCGCAAGCGCCGCCTGGCGCTGACCGCCGGGGCCGTCGCGCTGGCCGCCGCGCTGGGCGTGGGCACCTGGCTGGCCACCTCCGGCGACGAGCCGCCACCGCCGCAGGACGGCAAGCACTCGGCCCCGTCGAAGCCGAAGCCGTAGCCGGACCGCTCCCCTGGCTCCGCCCCGGACCGGGGTCCGGGGCGGGAGAGGCCCCGCGCAGCGGCAGCTAGGCCTGGACCAGTTGCGGGTGCCAGCGGCGGGCCACCGCCGGGTGGGCCCGGGTCCAGCCCTTCAGCTCGTTGCGGCCGTACTCCGCGTGCAGCGGATTCGTCGCATCGTGCGCCACCCCCGGCGCCGACCGCAGGTACTCGCCCGGGACCGTCTCCACCACCGCATCCAGCCGCGGGTTGTAGAAGAACGGCACCGAGTACCGCTCCACCGCCCCCGGCGGGCTGACCACCCGGTGGTCCGTGGCCACCAGGTACCCCTCCGTCGCGATCTCCAGCAGCTCGCCCAGGTTGACCACGAACGCCCCCGGCATCGGAGGGACGTCCAGGAACCCGTCGCCCTGGCGCACCTGCAGGCCGCCCACCGAGTCCTGCAGCAGCAGCGTCAGGAAGCCGTAGTCCTTGTGGGCCCCGACCCCCTGGTCGGTGCCGGTCGGGGAGGAGCCGGGGTAGCGGATCAGCTTCGTGTGCAGGTGCGGCCGGTCCGCGAAGGCCTCGTCGAAGAAGTCGGAGGGGGCGCCGATCGAGGTCAGCAGCTCCTGCAGCAGGCGGTGGGCCACCGCGGCCAGCCGGGACTGCCACTCCAGTACGACCGGACGCAGCTCCGGCAGGGCCCGCGGCCACTGGTTCGGGCCCTCCAGCCACAGGTACGGCGGGTCGTCGGGGCCCACCACCGGCGCAGTCCGCTCGGCGCCTACGTCCAGCTGGTCGCGCCAGTCGGAGGCCCCGCCGGTCAGCTCGTGGCCGATGCGGGTGTAGCCGCGGAAGTGCGGCGAGTTCAGGTTGCTCACGGCGAGCCGATCGGCCTCGGGCAGGGCGAAGAAGGCCCTGGTCAGCTCGAGGATGCGGGCGGTCTCCGCATCGGTGATGCCGTGCCCGGTCAGGTGCAGGAAGCCGGTGCCCCGGGCTGCCGCGTGCAACTGCTTCAGGAAGTCGGCCCGCTGGGTCGGGTCGTCGGCCTGGGAGAGATCGATGACGGGAAGAGAGGTGTGCGCGGACGGCATGACGGCTCCGTTTCGGATGTCACGGGGTCCTGTTCCCCAAAGGGTGTCGGGGCAGCGGATGGGGAGGGCCGCCGGCAGGGATGGCGCCGGAGCCGCTTGGGCCGCGTACAGGACCAAGTCGGATCGGGATGGATCAGGCTTGGGGATGGTCCGGCGGCAGACAGCTCGTCGTCGTGACACGCATGTGATCCACATGGCGGCGCTTGACGAGGAGGAGAGTCATACCGTGAGCGTACGCCCGTTCCCCTGTTCATCAGAACGGGTGATCCGGCCTGCCCGGACGGCGCCGTCCGCGGACCGGCTACGCTGGACCCGTGGCAGTCGTCGATGTTTCCGAAGAGCTGAAGTCCCTCTCCTCGACCATGGGGTCGATCGAGGCCGTCCTGGACCTCGACAAGCTGAGGGCAGAAATCGCCGTGCTCGAGGAGCAGGCCGCCGCGCCGTCCCTGTGGGACGACCCGGAGGCCGCTCAGAAGATCACGAGCAAGCTTTCGCACCTCCAGGCCGAGGTCCGCAAGACCGAGACCCTGCGCGGCCGGATCGACGACCTCGCGGTGCTGTTCGAGCTCGCCCAGGAGATGGACGACGCGGACACCCTCGCCGAGGCCGAGGTCGAGCTGACCTCCGTCCGCAAGGCGCTGGACGAGATGGAGGTCCGCACCCTGCTCTCCGGCGAGTACGCCGAGCGCGAGGCGCTGGTCAACATCCGCGCCGAGGCCGGCGGCGTCGACGCCTCCGACTTCGCCGAGCGCCTGCAGCGCATGTACCTGCGCTGGGCCGAGCGCCACGGCTACCCGACCGAGATCTACGAGACCTCGTACGCGGAAGAGGCCGGCATCAAGTCGACCACCTTCGTGGTCAAGGCCCCGTACGCCTACGGCACCCTCTCCGTCGAGCAGGGCACCCACCGCCTCGTGCGCATCTCGCCCTTCGACAACCAGGGCCGCCGCCAGACCTCTTTCGCGGGCGTCGAGGTGCTGCCGGTCGTCGAGACCAGCGACCACGTCGAGATCGACGAGGCCGAGCTGCGCGTCGACGTGTACCGCGCCTCCGGCCCCGGCGGCCAGGGCGTCAACACCACCGACTCGGCGGTGCGCATCACGCACCTGCCGACCGGCATCGTCGTCTCCTGCCAGAACGAGCGCTCGCAGATCCAGAACAAGGCCAGCGCCATGAACGTCCTCCAGGCCAAGCTGCTCGAGCGGCGCCGCCAGGAGGAGAAGGACAAGATGGACGCCCTCAAGGACGGCGGCAGCTCCTGGGGCAACCAGATGCGGTCCTACGTCCTGCACCCGTACCAGATGGTCAAGGACCTGCGGACGGAGTTCGAGGTCGGCAACCCGCAGGCGGTCCTCGACGGCGAGATCGACGGCTTCCTCGAGGCCGGCATCCGCTGGCGCAAGCAGCAGGAGCAGACCGCGTAAAGCGGCGAACGGCAGGCGAACGGCATGGGAAGGGCCCGGACACCTCAGGTGTCCGGGCCCTTCCCGTACCGGAACGTCATGATCGGAACGCGGGGAGGCTACGCCGTCTGCTGTGCCACCCAGGCCAGAGCCGCCACGAGGACCACCAGGAGCAAGATGAGCGCCATGGGGTTCAGGCCGGCGAAAGGGCGCTCCTGCTGGAGGCGCTCCCGGTTCGCCCGGCACACCGGGCAGCGACCCTGACTGACGGGCGCGGCGCAGTTCGCGCACACGAGCCGGTCATATGTCATGCGCTCTCCTCCTCTCGTCCCCTTGAACAACGCCTGACGGAACGAGTCCGTTCCCCTACCACTGTGCCAGCTCTCGCGACATTCGGCGCGGCCCGTCCGGGCAATCACGGCCCGGCCCCTCCCGGACCAGGGGATATATCGGGCAACTCCGGACGCCGGGTCCCCACCCACCGCCCGTTCGCGTATGGTCACGCACACCGACTCCGCACACCTACTCCCGGCGACCGTGGTGCACCCGTGATCCGATTCGACAACGTCTCCAAGTCCTACCCGAAGCAGAACCGTCCTGCACTCAGAGATGTCTCCCTGGACATCGCGAAGGGCGAGTTCGTCTTCCTGGTCGGCTCCTCCGGCTCCGGCAAGTCCACCTTCCTGCGGCTGGTGCTGCGCGAGGAACGGGCGAGCCACGGCCAGGTCCACGTGCTCGGCAAGGACCTCGCCAAGCTCTCCAACTGGAAGGTCCCGCAGATGCGGCGCCAGCTGGGGACCGTCTTCCAGGACTTCCGCCTCCTCCCCAACAAGACCGTGGCCGAGAACGTCGCCTTCGCCCAGGAGGTCATCGGCAAGCCGAGAGGCGAGATCCGCAAGGCCGTCCCGCAGGTCCTGGAGCTCGTGGGCCTCGGCGGCAAGGAGGACCGGATGCCCGGCGAGCTCTCCGGCGGTGAGCAGCAGCGCGTGGCCATCGCCCGCGCCTTCGTCAACCGGCCGGCCCTCCTGATCGCTGACGAGCCCACCGGCAACCTCGACCCGCAGACCTCGGTCGGCATCATGAAGCTGCTGGACCGGATCAACCGGACCGGCACCACCGTGATCATGGCCACGCACGACCAGCAGATCGTGGACCAGATGCGCAAGCGCGTCATCGAACTCGAACAGGGCCGACTCGTACGCGACCAGTCGCGCGGCGTCTACGGCTACCAGCACTGAAGGGCTTTGAGACGTCATGCGCGCCCAGTTCGTCATGTCGGAGATCGGCGTCGGTCTCCGTCGCAATCTCACCATGACCTTCGCGGTCATCATCTCCGTGGCCCTGTCGCTGGCCCTGTTCGGTGGCTCCCTGCTCATGCGCGACCAGGTGAGCCAGATGAAGGGCTACTGGTACGACAAGGTCAACGTCTCGGTCTACCTCTGCAACAAGAGTGACGCGGAGGACAACAGCGAGAGCGGGGGCAAGGCCTGCGCCAAGGGCGCGGTCACGCCCGAGCAGAAGCAGCAGATCGAGGCCGACCTGAAGAAGATGGACCTCGTCGAGACGGTCCACTACGAGTCCTCGGACGAGGCCTTCAAGCACTACAAGGAGCGCTTCGGGCACACCGCGCTCGCTTCGGTGATCACCCCGGACCAGATGCCCGAATCCTTCCGGGTGAAGCTGGAGCAGCCCGAGAAGTACAAGGTCATCACCACCGCCTTCGCGGGCCGCGACGGCGTGCAGTCGGTGGAGGACCAGCACCAGGAGCTCGACAACCTCTTCACGATGCTCGGCTACCTCAACCTGGCCGCCCTCGGCATCATGCTGATCATGCTGATCGTGGCCCTGCTGCTGATCGTCAACACCGTGCGTGTCTCCGCCTTCAGCCGAAGGCGGGAGACCGGGATCATGCGGCTCGTCGGCGCCTCCAGCTTCTACATCCAGGTGCCGTTCATCATGGAGGCCGCCTTCGCGGGCCTCATCGGCGGCGTGTTCGCCTGCGTCATGCTCGGCGCCGGCCAGTACTTCGTCATCGACCACGGCGCCTCGCTGCGCGTCAAGATGGAGCTGATCAACTTCATCGGCTGGGACTCCGTCCTGACCAAGCTGCCGTTGGTGCTGGTCATCGGGGTGCTGATGCCCTCGCTGGCCGCCTTCATCGCATTGCGCAAGTACCTGAAGGTGTGACAAGCGCCCCGTGTGAGGTCCGGCCAACGCGCCGTGCCTCCACGGGGCTTGTCCTAGACTCGGCGCCATGCTGGGCTTGCCGAGTATTGCCGCCTCTTGTCTCCGGCCCCGCGACCTGCGTCGCGGGGCCGTTTTGACGTTCGCCTTCATCGCGGCCGTCGGCGCCGCGGCGGGCACCGGCTGCTGGGACCGCGCGGACGCCGTGGGGGCCGCCGGCGGCGGGTTAACGGCCGCCGGTACGCAGACCCCCGCGGCGGCCGTGTCCGAGGCGCCCCGGGAGGGCGGCACCGCGGACCGCGAGGCCGTGGCCCGCGCCGCCGCCGAGGCCGTCGCCGAGGGCAAGTCCGGCAAGAAGGCCGCCCAGGAGGTGGTCAGCCGCAGCGGCGACCGCTGGGGCATGGTCTACGACCAGGGCGAGTACGCCGCCTTCACCGACGACCTCGACGGCCGCTGGACCGGCGTCGGGCTCTGGACCGAGCGCCGCCAGGACGGCCGCATCGACATCGACAAGGTCCAGCCCGGCAGCCCCGCCGCCCGGGCCGGCCTGCGCGCCGGGGACCGGCTGCTGAGCATCGACGGCAACGCCGTCACCGGCCTGCGCGTCTGCGACGTGGTCGCCCTGCTGCGCGGCGAGGCCGGCACCCCCGTCGTCCTGCACCTCACCCGGGACGGCGTCGACCGCACCGAGACCCTGCGCCGCGAGCAGCTGCACGCCGAGCCCGTGACCGTACGAGAGCTCCCGGGCGGGATCACCGTCATCAAGGTCGTCTCCTTCACCCGCGGCTCGGGCGAACAGGTCCGGGCCGCCGTCCGCGCGGCCCCGGCCGGCGCCGGCTTCATGCTCGACCTGCGCGGCAACCCGGGCGGCCTGGTCACCGAGGCCGTGACCGCCGCCTCCGCCTTCCTGGACGGCGGGCTGGTGGCCACGTACGACGTACGGGGGGCCCAGCGCGCCCTGTACGCCAGCCCGGGCGGGGACACCGCGACACCCCTGGTGACGCTGGTCGACGGCGGCACCATGAGCGCGGCGGAGCTGGTGACCGGCGCCCTCCAGGACCGCGGCCGCGCGGTGGCGGTGGGCACGAGGACCTTCGGCAAGGGCTCGGTACAGATGCCGACGCCGCTCCCGGACGGCTCGGTGGCGGAGCTGACGGTGGGCACGTACCGCACGCCGGCGGGCCGCAGCCTCGACGGCAGCGGCATCACCCCGGACCTGGCGGCGGGCGACGGCGCCGAGGAACGGGCCCGCACGGTATTGGGTGGCCTCGGGGTGGGTCCGTAGTGCGAAAATGACCTCACTATGGCTAAGGAAACAGGGCGCAAGCTGATCGCCCAGAACAAGAAGGCGCGGCACGACTACGCGATCATCGACACCTACGAGTGCGGCCTCGTGCTCACGGGTACCGAGGTCAAGTCCCTGCGCCAGGGCCGTGCCTCGCTGGTGGACGGCTTCGTGTCGGTGGAGAGCGGCGAGGCCTGGCTCTACAACGTGCACGTGCCGGAGTACAGCCAGGGCACCTGGACCAACCACAGCGCCCGCCGCAAGCGCAAGCTCCTCCTGCACCGCGAGGAGATCGACAAGCTGGACTCGAAGACCGGCGAGACGGGCAACACGATCGTGCCGCTCTCGCTGTACTTCAAGGACGGCCGGGCGAAGGTCGAGATCGCGCTGGCGAAGGGCAAGAAGGAGTACGACAAGCGCCAGGCCCTGCGCGAGAAGCAGGACACGCGCGAGACGAACCGGGTGATCTCGGCCGTGAAGCGCAAGGAGCGCGGTCAGCTGTAATCTCCTGGCATCCCGTGGTCCACTTCGCGTACCATGGCGTCAGCACCGCCCCTTCGGGGTCGGAGCAGCTTGTGAAGTATCTAATTGAACAGCGTGAAACATGGGGATGATCGGTTTCGACAGCGGATGTCGATGCAGGGGAAGCGAGCCGAGGAAGCGGCAATGATCTCGCTAACCACATGTCGCAAAAAATAATCGCCAACTCCAAGAGCGATAACTCCCGCTTCACCCTCGCTGCCTAATAACAGTGAGCTGAAGCCTCTGTGAGGAGCGTCAGCCCGGAAGTGGTCCCGGTCCGGATCCTGGCGTCAATTAGGGATCTAAACCTCTAGCCCCGGTCACGGGGGTTGGAGGGAAACCAAACAGTGACTGAGCCCGTCGGAGACTTGTCCGTGTGATCTCCGGGGCCGAGAAAAGCGCAGCGGACTGCGCTCGGAGAAGCCCTGCTTCTGCACCGTTGGACGCGGGTTCGATTCCCGCCATCTCCACTCATCCCATGTGGGCGAAGGCCCCGCAGCCGCCAGGCTGCGGGGCCTTCGTCATGCCCGAAGCGTCCGCCGTGTCAGTAGTGATAGCGGGCCTTGAGCACCTTCACTTCCTTGTCGTCCGCCCGGTACACGAGGCGGTGTTCGTCGTCGATGCGGCGGGAACAGTAGCCGGACAGTTCGCCCTTCAGCGGTTCGGGCTTGCCGATCCCGGTGAACGGGTCGCGCTGGATCTCGCCGATCAGGCGGGTGATCCGGCGGGCCATCTTCATGTCGGAGGACAGCCGGAACAGGAAGTCCTCCCACGCGGCCGGGTCGAAGTGAACACTCCTCACTCCTCCCCTCCGGCCAACTGCCTCAGCTCGTCCATGCTCTTGGCGACCGACGCCGCGCCCTCGCGGTCGCGCGCCACGGCTTCCATCAGCCGTTGGGCGTTGGCCGGGGAGCGCAGCAGGTAGACGGTCTCCTGCCAGGAGTCGTAGTCGTCGGCGGACATCAGGACGGCGTCGCCGTTCTTGGAGGTGATGCGCACCGGGGCGTGGTCGGTGTTGACCCGTTCGATCAGCGGGAACAGGGTCGCCCTGGCTTCACTGGCGCTTATGGACACGGTCCGCTCCTCCGGTAGTGGTACCACTTCACGGTACCTGACTCGTACCGGAAAGTCGTACCGTCTGGCTGACGATGAGCGCCAGGAGGGCCGCCGCCGCCGGGAGGGCGTAGGGGGTCGTGGGGCCCAGGTGGTCGATCAGGGTGCCGGCCGCGGCCGAGCCCAGGGCTATGCCCGCCAGGATCGCCGTGACCGCCAGGGTCATGCCCTCGTTGAGGCGGCCCTCCGGGGTGACCGCGTGGATGCGGGACATCGCCGTGACCATCGTCGGGGCCGTGGCCATGCCCGCCAGGAGCAGGGCGGCGGCCAGGAGGGGGAGGGAGCCCGTGGCCGCCGCCGCCCAGGGGAGGGTCAGGGCCGCGGTCAGGGCGATCAGGCAGGTGCGCAGGCTGCGCGGGCGGAAGGCGCCGTAGAGCAGGCCGGCCGCGCAGGAGCCCGCCGCCTGGAGGGCCAGGACCAGGCCGGTGGCGGCGCCCAGGCCGCGGGCGTCGAGGTGGGCGATCGACGTGACCTCCATCGAGCCGAAGAGCAGGCCCAGCGGAACGAAGAGCACGAGGAGGGGGCGGACCGCGCGCAGCGGTGAGGTGCCCTGGCCGGGCGCCGACACCGGCGGCTCCGTGGCCCGTTGGGACGTGAACAGCAGCATGCCGATGAGCAGGAGGGCGGCCGCGGTGAGGGTGCCCGCCTCCGGGAAGACGGCCGAGCAGAGGAACGCCGCCACCACCGGGCCGCACATGTAGCAGAGCTCGTCGGCGGCCTGCTCGAACGACATCGCCGTGTGGTGCGCGGCGGGGGACTCGCGCAGCAGGTGGGTCCAGCGGGCCCGGGACATGCCGCCGATGTTGGGGGTGGTCGCGGTGGCGGCGTAGCAGGCGAAGAGGGTCCATGCGGGGGCCTGCGTACGGACGCAGAGGATCAGCGCCACCGAGCCGAGCACCGCGATCACCGTCGCCGGGACGGCGATCCTCGCCTGGCCGTACCGGTCGACCAGGCGGGCCGTCCACGGCGCGACCAGCGCGGTGGCGGCCAGCCCGGTGGCGGTGACCGCGCCGGCGAGGGCGTACGAGCCGCGCTGGCCGGCGATCATCATGACCGCGCTGATGCCGAACATGCCCATGGGGAGGCGGGCGATGAGGTTCCCGGCGGTGAAGGCGCGGGTGCCGGGGAGGGCGAACAGGCGCCCGTACGGGCCCGGCGCGCGGGCCTCCCGCCGACGCGGGGCGGGGGCGATCACGAGGGTGGAACCGGTCACGGTCATCAGCGGGGCGGAGGTGGTCTGCGGCATGATCCAAGGCTCCGGCCAGGGGTGCCCGGGCGTCCAACACCTGTTCCGGGGCCATTCACCCGCTTCCGTTGTTAGTCTCCTCGGGTGAATCCCCGTGATGTGGAACCCCGGCTGCTGCGCGGGTTCGTCGCCGTGGCCGAGGAGCTGCACTTCACCCGCGCCGCTGCCCGCCTCTACGTCGCCCAGCAGGCGCTCAGCCGGGACGTACGGCGGCTCGAAGCGGCCCTGGGCGCAGGGCTGTTCGTACGGACGACCCGCGCCGTCGAGCTCACCGACGACGGGGAGCGGCTGCTGCCGCTGGCCCGGCGCGTGCTGGCCGCGCACGAGGCGCTCGCCGCCGCCTTCGCCTGCGCGGGCCCCAGGCCGCTGCTCGTGGATCTGAACACCGACGGGCCGAGCACCGCCCGTGCGGTGCTCGAGCGGGCCCGGGAGCTCGCCCCGGACTGCGAGCTGATGGCCCGCTTCGAGAGCGGGCTCACCCACGCCGCCGCCGAGGTCGCCGCCGGGCGCCTCGACGTGTCCTTCGGGTACGCGCACGGGCTGGACCCGGCGCTGCGGGCCCGCCTCGCGCACCGGCCCGTACGGTACGAGCCGCTCGCGGTGCTGCTGCCCGACGGGCACCCGCTGGGCACGCGGGCCGAGGTACCGCTCGATGCGCTGGCCGGCGAGACCGTGTACGCGGGGGCCGGCAACCCGCGGACCCTGGAGTGGACCGGGCTCGCCCGCGAACTGTTCGCCGGGCGCGGCATCGCCCTGGCGCCGCCCGCACCCGTGGCGATCGGGAAGGAGGAGTTCCGCCGGGTCATGGCCAAGACCCGCAATCCGGTCCTGGTCACCGTGGACTTCCTCGATCTGCCAGGGTGCGTGAAACGGCCGCTGGTCGAGCCGCTGCCGCTCTCCCCGCTGTCGATGGTCTGGCGCAAGGGCTTCAGCCACCCCGGGCTCGACGCGCTGCACCAGGCCGCGGCCGGGATCGCCGCCGAGCGCGGCTGGCTGGACGTGCCCCCGGCGAGCTGGCGCCCCGCCGCGCTCACAGGCGCTCCCGGCGGCGGGTGAGTGCAAGGTTTCCCACCGGTCATGCGGCGGGGACCGGGGCCGAAACGCGCCGTCCCTACGGTCGTCACCACGGACGCGACAGCTGTGGAGGCGTGTGATGAACGGTACGACCGCACCGCGCAAGGGGGGCCGCTGGATCGAGCGGTGGGAACCCGAGGACGAGACGTTCTGGAAGGAGTCCGGGGAGCGCATCGCCCGCCGGAACCTGCTCTACTCCGTGCTCTCCGAGCACATCGGGTTCTCCATCTGGTCCCTGTGGTCGGTGATGGTCCTGTTCATGGGCCCCGCGTACGGGATCGACCCGGCCGGGAAGTTCTTCCTCATCGCGACCGCGACCTTCGTGGGCGGCCTCGTACGGGTGCCGTACACCTTCGCCGTCGCCCGGTTCGGCGGCCGGAACTGGACGGTCGTCAGCGCCCTGCTGCTGCTCGCGCCGACGGTGGCCGCACTGGTCGTCATGGAGCCCGGGACCTCGTACGGGACCTTCCTGGCGGTGGCCGCGCTGACGGGTGTGGGCGGCGGGAACTTCGCCTCCTCGATGACCAACATCAACGCCTTCTTCCCGCTGCGCAAGAAGGGCTGGGCGCTCGGCCTGAACGCGGGCGGCGGCAACATCGGCGTGCCCGTGGTGCAGCTCGTCGCCCTGCTGGTCATCGCCGCCGCCGGGGCCGGACACCCGAGGCTGCTGCTGGCGGTCTACCTGCCGCTGATCGTGGCCGCGGCCGCGCTGGCCCTGCTGCGCATGGACAACCTGGTGCACGTACGGGGCGACGGGGGCGCCGTCCGCGAGGCGGCCCGGGACGCCCACACCTGGATCATGGCCTTCCTCTACATCGGCACCTTCGGGTCCTTCATCGGCTACAGCTTCGCCTTCGGGCTCGTGCTCCAGACGCAGTTCGGCCGCACCCCGCTGCAGGCCGCCTCGCTCACCTTCATCGGGCCGCTGCTCGGCTCGCTGATCCGGCCTGTCGGCGGGGCCCTCGCGGACCGGTTCGGCGGGGCGCGGATCACCCTCGCGACCTTCGTGGCGATGGCCGCCGCGACCGGGGTCGTCGTCTACGCCTCCGGTCAGAAGTCGCTGTCCGTCTTCCTCGTCGGATTCGTGGCCCTGTTCGTGCTGAGCGGGCTGGGGAACGGCTCCACGTACAAGATGATCCCCGGCATCTTCCAGGCCAAGGGGCTGGCGCAGGGTTTGGACGCCGAAGCCGCGGCCGCGTACGGGCGCCGGCTGTCCGGGGCCTCCATGGGGCTCATCGGAGCGGTGGGCGCACTCGGCGGACTCGGCATCAACCTGGTGTTCCGGGAGGCGTTCTCGACCTCCGGCTCCGGGACGGCCGCCTTCGTCACGTTCCTCGGCTTCTACGCGGCCTGCTGCGCGGTGACGTGGGCGGTATACCTTCGCCGGCCCGCCCCCACGGCGCTCCCGGCGGCCGGGGCGGAGGCGAAGCCGCAGCTCACCTCGGTGTAACGGCGGTTTACGGACACGAAATACGACGGAACCGAGCCTGACATGCCGACTTGACAGGCTCGGTCCCGTTCACGCGACACGTGATCGCGCGATGTGATACCGACCCACTGGGCAAGGCAGGTCACCATGGACGACACGCACACCGGCATCGCCCCGACGGCGGGCCCGCTGGCGGGATTCACCGTGGGAGTCACCGCAGCCCGGCGGGCGGACGAGCTCATCGCCCTGCTGCGCCGGCGGGGCGCCACCGTCCTGCACGCCCCGGCCCTGCGGATCGTGCCGCTGGCCGACGACAGCGAACTGCTCGCCGCCACGAAGGAACTGATCGACTGCGCACCGGACACGGTGGTCGCCACCACCGCGATCGGATTCCGCGGGTGGATCGAGGCCGCCGACGGGTGGGGCATCGGCGAGGAGCTGCTCGCGCGGCTGCGGGCCGCCGAACTGCTGGCGCGCGGACCGAAGGTGAAGGGCGCCGTCCGGGCCGCCGGGCTGGTGGAGACCTGGTCCCCGGAGTCGGAGTCCCTCGCCGAGGTGCTCGACCGGATGCTCACCGCCGGGGTCGCCGGGCGGCGCATCGCGCTCCAGCTGCACGGGGAACCGCTGCCCGGGTTCGTCGAGGCGCTGCGGGCCGGCGGGGCCGACGTGGTCGTGGTCCCGGTGTACCGGTGGATGGCCCCGGAGGACCTCGGACCGCTGGACCGGCTGCTCGACGCGGTGGCCTGCGGCGGGGTCGACGCGGTGAGCTTCACCTCGGCTCCGGCGGCCGCCTCGCTGCTGTCCCGGGCGCAGCAGCGGGGGATTGCGGAGGCGGTGCTCGCGGGGCTGCGGGGCGACGTGCTCTCGGCGTGCGTGGGGCCGGTGACGGCGCTGCCGCTGCAGGCGCGCGGGGTGGACACCGTGCAGCCGGAGCGGTTCCGGCTGGGCCCGCTCGTGCAACTGCTGTGCCAGGAGCTGCCGGGGCGGGCCCGGGTGCTGCCGGTGGCCGGGCACCGGTTGGAGATCCGGGGGCACGGGGTGCTCGTGGACGCGGAGCTGAGGCCGGTGCCGCCGGCGGGGATGGCCCTGCTGCGGGCGCTGGCGCGCCGGCCGGGGTGGGTGGTGGCGCGGCCGGAGCTGCTGCGGGTGCTGCCGGGGGCGGGGCGGGACGAGCATGCCGTGGAGACGGCGATGGCGCGGTTGCGGGGGGCGCTGGGCGCGGCGAACCTCATCCAGACGGTGGTGAAGAGGGGATACCGGCTGGCCCTGGACGCGGGGGAGTGCGCCACCGGCTCCGCCGGTTGAACGGGGTGGGTGCGGCGCCGTTGCCGGGGCTCCGCCCCGGACCTCCCCCGGCCACCGCTGGGAGGCGCCCCCAGCGCCTCAAACGCCGGCGGGGCTGGATTTGGCTCCGGCTCCGGCAGGGCTGATTTTCGGCGTCGGCGCTGCGATGATGCGGGCATGATCATTGACGGGGTGGAGATGCGGGGCGTCGAGGTCGGGGATGCCGGGGGGCTGGCCGACGTGCTGACGCGGAACCGGGCGTACATGGCGCCCTTCGAGCCGTGGCGGTCCGAGGTGTTCTTCACCAAAGAGGGCCAGATCGCCCGTGTCGAGGCGCTGCTCGCCGAGCGCGACGGCGGGCGCGTCGCGCCGTACGTGCTCGTCGAGGCCGACACAGGCGCGCCCATCGGGACGATCAACCTCGGCAGCATCTCCCTCGGGCCCTTCCGCAGCGGCGGCGTCGGCTACTGGGTCGACCGGGCCTGGACCGGCAAGGGGCTGGCCACCGCCGCCCTGGAGGAGGTCTGCCGGATCGCCCGCGAAGAGCTCGGGCTGCACCGCGTCGAGGCCGGGACCCTGGTCGACAACGTGGCCTCGCAGCGCGTCCTGGCCAAGGCCGGGTTCGAGCAGTACGGGCTCGCGCCCCGCTACCTGCACATCGACGGCGCCTGGCGCGACCACCGCCTCTTCCAGCGCCTCCTGCACGACGACCCGCCCCTCTAGGGGACTCCCTGGCCCCCGTACGGGGGGTTCCGCATCGAAGCCGCGCGCGGCACTCTGAGAGGCACGCCCCCAGGGGGTGTCCGGCGCAAGAGGCGGTGACGGGCATGTGGTTCGACTCCGGGCGGGTCTGCCTGGACCTGGTGGCCACCTTCGCCGCCCCCGCGGGCGCCGAGGAGATCCAGGACGGCGACGAGCTGCGGCTGTGGCTCGCCGGAGCCGGGCTCGTGCCCGACCGGACGCCGATCGCGCGGGTGGGCCCCGACTGGGTGGAGGCCTTCCGGGCGCTGCGCTGCGACCTGGGGAGCCTCGTGCGGGCCGAGCTCGCCGGGGCCGGTCCCGACGAGGGCGCGCTGGCCCGGGTCAACGCGCTGGCGGCCGGTCCACCCCCGGGACTGTGTGCCGTACAGGACCAAGAGGGTCACCTCGTACGGGAGTTGTGCGGCGGGGTGGAGTGCGGTGCGCTGCTCGCCGCCGTCGCCCGGGACGCGGTGGAACTGCTCACCGACCCCGGCGAGCGGGCCCTGCTGCGGTCCTGCGAAGGGGACGGCTGCACCCGCGTCTACCTGGACACTTCGCGCGGGCACCGGCGGCGCTGGTGCTCCAGCGAGCTGTGCGGCAACCGCGAGCGGGTCGCCCGGCACCGCCGCAGGGTCCTCGCGGCCCGCCCCGGGTAGCCGCCGGACAGTGATCTTCGCCCGGTCACCGGAACGGGCGTGCGGACAGGGTGCGGATTCGCGTACGGTTGACGGTCGCCCATGCACGTCAGAAGGGGGCCTTGGTGGCCGCGCAGAATGCCGCTGTCGACAGCACGGCGGATTCCGTCCGCGATCGGGAGATCGCGGTCGAGCAGACGCATCTTGACCAGGTGTACCGCCGCCTCGAGGAGAAGATCGACGAGGCCGAGTTCCTGATGAACGACGCGGCCAAGCGAGGTCAGGTCGGCACGCCCGGCGCGCTCGCCGAGCGCGACGCACAGGTCTTCCGGGCAGGCATCCACCTGAATCGGCTGAACAACGAGTTCGAGGACTTCCTCTTCGGCCGGATCGACCTGGTCCTCGGCAAGGACGGGGAGCGCGGCCCGGACGGCGCGTACACCTCCGTCCAGCCGGCCGACGACGCGATCCGCGAGGACCTCACCGCCGACATCGCCGAGACGCTCCACATCGGGCGCATCGGCGTGCTCGACGCCGACTACGCGCCGCTGGTCATCGACTGGCGCGCGCCGGCCGCCGCACCGTTCTACCGGTCCACGCCCAAGGACCCCGGCCGGGTCGTGCGGCGCCGCGTCATCCGCTCCAAGGGCCGCAAGGTGCTCGGCGTCGAGGACGACCTGATGCGCCCGGAGATCACCGCCTCCCTCGACGGCCGGGAGCTGCCCGCCATCGGCGACGGCGCCCTGATGGCCGCGCTCGGGCGGGCCCGTACGCACTCGATGCGGGACATCGTCTCCTCCATCCAGGCCGAGCAGGACATGGTGATCCGGGCCCCCGCCGCCTCGGTCGCCGAGGTCGCGGGCGGGCCGGGCACCGGCAAGACCGCCGTCGCCCTGCACCGCGCCGCCTACCTGCTCTACCAGGACCGGCGCCGCTACTCCGGCGGCATCCTGATCGTCTCGCCGACCCCGCTGCTCGTCGCGTACACCGAGGGCGTGCTGCCCTCCCTCGGCGAGGAGGGCCAGGTCGCCATCCGGGCGCTCGGCTCCCTGGTCGACGGCGCGGAGGCGACGACGTACGACGAACCGGCCGTGGCCCGGGTCAAGGGCTCCTCCCGCATGCGCAAGGTGCTCCACAAGGCCGTACGGGGCGCACTGGAACTCGGTGCCGCCCCCGAGCGGCTGCGCGTCGTGGCCTTCGGGCGGCGCCAGGAGCTGGAGGCCGACGAGCTGAACCGGATCCGGCAGAACGTGCTCAGTGGCACCGCGCCGGTGAACCTGCTGCGCCCGCGCGCCCGCAAGCTGCTCCTCGACGCCCTGTACTCGAGATCCGGCGGGGCCGGCCGGCACAGCGATCCGGAGCTGGCCGCCGAGCTGCGCTCCGCGTTCGACGAGGACATCTCCACCGAGGACGCCTTCATCGACTTCCTGAACGCCTGGTGGCCGGAGCTGACCCCGCGCGGGGTGCTGGCCGCGATGGCCGACGAGCGCCGGCTCGGCCGCTGGTCGCGGCGGGTCCTGAACCCGCGCGAGACCCGCCAGCTGGCGCGCTCGCTGCGCCGGGTGGGCCCGGACGGCAAGGGTCCGCTGTCGGTGCACGACGTGGCGCTGCTGGACGAGCTCCAGCTGCTGCTCGGCGCGCCGGCGCGGCCCAAGCGCAAGCGGCAGCTCGACCCGCTGGACCAGCTCAGCGGGCTCGAGGAGCTGATGCCGACCCGCGAGGAGACCCAGTGGGAGCGGGCGGAGCGGATCGCGGCGGAGCGTACCGAGTACGCGCACGTGATCGTGGACGAGGCGCAGGACCTGACGCCGATGCAGTGGCGGATGGTGGGCCGCCGCGGCCGGCACGGCACGTGGACGGTGGTCGGCGACCCGGCGCAGTCCTCGTGGACGGACCCGGACGAGGCCGCCGCCGCGCGGGACGAGGCCCTGGGGTCCCGGCCCCGCCGGCGGTTCACCCTGACGGTGAACTACCGCAACCCGGCGGAGGTCGCTGAGGTCGCGGCCCGGGTGCTGCGGCTGGCGATGCCGGGCATGGAGCCGCCGACGGCGGTCCGCTCCACGGGCCTGGAGCCCCGCTTCACGGCTGCCGGGGCCGATCTGCGCGCGGCGGTCCGGGAGGAGACCCGGCGGCTGCTGGAGCAGGTGGACGGCACGGTCGGCGTGGTCGTGGCCATGGACCGGCGTACGGAGGCCGCGGGCTGGCTGGCGGACCTGGGGGAGCGGGCGGTGGCGCTCGGCAGCCTCGAGGCGAAGGGCCTGGAGTACGACGCCACGGTGGTCGTCTCCCCGGCGGAGATCGGGGACGAGTCCCCGGCGGGCCTGCGCGTCCTGTACGTGGCCCTGACCCGCGCGACGCAGCAGCTGACGGTGGTCTCGACGGGCCGCGACGAGCCCGACGCGGCGGGCGTGCCCGCGCTGCTGAGGCCGTAGACCGGCCGGACCCGCCCCGTACGACCGGATGGCTCGCAGCCAACGGCGTGGTGGGGCGAGGTCAAGCCCCTGGAGGGGGATCGCTTCCGGCGATCCTTTGTTAGCCTGGGTACGGCACCGACTCGATCCAAGCCCCCGGGCCCAACCTTCGTCGCTTAGAGCGACCACTTGCCGCGAGGCGAGCATGGCGGGTCGGTGTCATAGACGTTCATACAGGTCCGCGCCCCTCGGTCACCGAGGGGCGCGGACCTTTTTCGTACGCGGCTACGCTTCCCCGCACCCCGTCTATCTCGTATGGTGGAAGTGTCTTTCCGAAATTTGTAGCTGGTTACCTTGTACTGGCTGGTAGGTGGGACGATCGGACAACAGGTCCTGCCGCACCCGGCGTGCAGCGGGACCCTGTGTGTACAGAAGAACCAGGGACAGAACAGAGGAACACGGCCATGGCAACGGCGCCCAGCGTCTCGTACTCGATGACGGTCCGCCTGGAAGTGCCCGCGAGCGGAACCGCGGTCTCCCAGCTCACCACCGCCGTGGAGTCTTCCGGTGGGTCGGTCACCGGCCTCGACGTGACCGCCTCCGGTCACGAGAAGCTCCGTATCGACGTCACCATCGCCGCGACCTCCACCGCGCACGCCGACGAGATCGTCGGCAAGCTCCGGGGGATCGAGGGCGTCAGCCTCGGCAAGGTCTCCGACCGAACCTTCCTGATGCACCTCGGCGGCAAGATCGAGATGGCGTCCAAGCACCCCATCCGCAACCGCGACGACCTCTCGATGATCTACACCCCGGGCGTCGCCCGCGTGTGCATGGCCATCGCCGAGAACCCCGAGGACGCGCGCCGCCTCACCATCAAGCGCAACTCCGTCGCAGTCGTGACGGACGGCTCCGCCGTCCTGGGTCTCGGCAACATCGGCCCCATGGCCGCTCTGCCCGTCATGGAGGGCAAGGCGGCCCTCTTCAAGCGCTTCGCCGGCATCGACGCATGGCCGATCTGCCTGGACACCCAGGACACCGACGAGATCGTCGCCGTCGTCAAGGCGCTGGCCCCGGGCTTCGCCGGCATCAACCTCGAGGACATCTCCGCGCCGCGCTGCTTCGAGATCGAGGCCCGCCTGCGCGAGGCCCTCGACATCCCCGTCTTCCACGACGACCAGCACGGCACCGCCATCGTCGTCCTCGCCGCCCTCACCAACGCACTTCGCGTGGTGGGCAAGGCAGTTGGCGACGTCAAGGTCGTCATGTCGGGGGCCGGTGCGGCCGGTACGGCCATCCTCAAGCTGCTCCTGGCGGCCGGCGTCAAGAACGTCGTCAGCGCCGACATCCACGGTGTCGTGCACGCGGACCGCCCCGACCTGGTCGACGCGGACGCCGACTCCCCGCTGCGCTGGATCGCCGACAACACCAACCCCGAGGGCTACACGGGCACTCTGAAGGAGGCCGTGGTCGGCGCGGACGTGTTCGTCGGCGTCTCGGCCCCCAACGTGCTGTCCGGCGAGGACGTGGCCGCCATGGCGGAAGGCGCGATCGTGTTCGCGCTCGCGAACCCGGACCCCGAGGTGGACCCGGCCATCGCCCGCCAGACCGCCGCCGTCGTGGCCACCGGCCGCTCCGACTTCCCGAACCAGATCAACAACGTGCTGGTCTTCCCGGGCGTCTTCCGCGGCCTGCTGGACGCTCAGTCCCGCACGGTGAACACGGACATGATGCTGGCCGCGGCGACTGCGCTGGCGGACGTCGTCGGCGAGGACGAGCTGAACGCGAACTACATCATCCCGTCGGTCTTCAACGACAAGGTGGCCGGCGCGGTCGCCGGAGCCGTCCGCAAGGCCGCCGCCTCGGCGATCTGACGCAGGGTCCGGCAAGGGGCGTGGGGGGCCGCTGTGACGGCCCTCACGGCTTGCCGATCCCGGCGCGTCGCGAGATGCGGGCCCGCCGGGCCGCCTCTAGGGTTGCGGGGATGCCCGCGAGGTCCGCGGTCCGCATCCACCAAGTGCGGACGGAGCGTCACCGCGGCGTGACTGTGGCGCTTTTCGTGTGACCCTGGCGGGTGCCGGATTGGCTTTCCCGCCGCTGGTGGGGGCAGGATGCGTAACCGGGCGAGAGGGTCTGACGTTCAGACCCGGGTCCGGGGACTGTCCGAGGGCCCTGGCAGCATCGGCTTCGATCTCACGCCTCTAAGGCAAGTTGAACACGGGAGTACAACATGAACCGCAGTGAGCTGGTGGCCGCTCTGTCCGAGCGCGCCGAGGTGACCCGCAAGGACGCCGACGCCGTTCTGGCCGCGCTCGCCGAGACCGTCGGCGAGATTGTCGCCAAGGGCGACGAGAAGGTCACCATCCCCGGCTTCCTGACCTTCGAGCGCACCCACCGTGCCGCTCGCACCGCGCGCAACCCGCAGACCGGCGACCCCATCCAGATCCCGGCCGGCTTCAGCGTGAAGGTCTCCGCGGGCTCCAAGCTCAAGGAAGCCGCCAAGGGCAAGTAGTCCGCCCTTGTGCCGAGGGCCGCACCGGCCCTCGGGACGGCAGCAGTACGCAGAGAACGCCGAAGGGCGGCCACCCGGGTGGGTGGCCGCCCTTCGGCCTGTCCAGGGGCCCTTGCAGGGCCTTGGCGGGCCCTTGCCGGGGCCGGCGGCGCGAGGTGCGGGCGCCGCACTCGGGGGCGCCCGCCTCGAACTCGCCTCGCAGACGCCTCAGACGAGGTCGCCGCCCGGGAGCTCGACCTTGGCTCCCAGCTCCACGAGCTTCTCCATGAAGTTCTCGTAGCCGCGGTTGATGAGGTCGATGCCGTGGACGCGCGAGGTGCCCTCGGCCGCCAGGGCCGCGATCAGGTACGAGAACCCGCCGCGCAGGTCGGGGATGACCAGGTCGGCGCCCTGCAGCTTCGTCGGGCCGGAGACGACCGCCGAGTGCAGGAAGTTGCGCTGGCCGAAGCGGCAGGCGCTGCCGCCCAGGCACTCCCGGTACAGCTGGATGTGTGCACCCATCTGGTTGAGGGCCGAGGTGAATCCCAGCCGGGACTCGTAGACCGTCTCGTGGACGATCGAGAGGCCCGCGGCCTGGGTCAGGGCCACCACCAGCGGCTGCTGCCAGTCGGTCTGGAAGCCGGGGTGCACGTCCGTCTCGAGCGCGATCGCGTTGAGCGGGCCGCCCGGGTGCCAGAAGCGGATGCCCTCGTCGTCGATCTCGAACGCGCCGCCGACGCGGCGGTACGTGTTCAGGAAGGTCATCATCGAGCGCTGCTGCGCGCCGCGCACGTAGATGTTGCCGCCGGTCGCCAGCGCCGCGGAAGCCCAGGACGCGGCCTCCAGGCGGTCCGGGAGCGCCTTGTGGTTGTAGCCGCCGAGACGGTCCACACCGGTGATCCGGATGGTCCGGTCGGTGTCCAGGGAGATGATGGCGCCCATCTTCTGCAGGACGCAGATGAGGTCCTCGATCTCCGGTTCCACCGCGGCGTTGCTGAGCTCGGTGACGCCCTCGGCCAGGACGGCCGTCAGCAGCACCTGTTCGGTCGAGCCGACCGAGGGGTAGGGCAGGCGGATCTTGCAGCCGCGGAGGCGCTGCGGGGCCTCCAGGTACTGGCCGCCCTCGCGCTTCTCGATGGTCGCGCCGAACTGGCGGAGCACGTCGAAGTGGAAGTCGATCGGCCGGCCGCCGATGTCGCAGCCGCCGAGGCCCGGGATGAACGCGTGGCCGAGGCGGTGCAGCAGCGGGCCGCAGAACAGGATCGGGATGCGCGACGAGCCCGCGTGCGCGTCGATGTCCGCAACGTTCGCGCTCTCGACGTGCGTCGGGTCGAGCACCAGCTCGCCCGGCTCCTCGCCGGGGCGCACGGTCACCCCGTGCAGCTGGAGCAGCCCGCGCACGACCCGGACGTCGCGGATGTCGGGAACGTTGCGGAGCCGGCTGGGTTCGCTGCCGAGCAGAGCGGCGACCATGGCCTTGGGCACGAGGTTCTTCGCACCGCGGACACGGATCTCGCCCTCGAGCGGGGTACCGCCATGGACAAGTAGTACGTCGTCTCTGTCTGTGCCGCTCATGAATCTCGCGTTCCGGAGAGGGGCTCCCCCGGCGAAGCCAGAGGAGGGTGGGCAGGGGGCCAGGGAAAAGGGTAAGGGGCGCGACCCCCTTGTTCGTAAGGTCGACGCGGCCATAGGACTGTCATGAATTAGCCACAACACCCTCAGTGCCCACCCCGTGGCGGAGTGTCGCATTCCGCCCGTACCGGCCCCGCGCGCTCCTTCCTGCTGCCGTGCGCCCTGAGCTGCGTTCGATCCGATCCCTCCGCCCGCTCCCCCTGAAGGGCGAATGTGCGAGATCATGTCGGCATGACCGAGGTGTCCTCCCTCACAGGGCGGCTGCTCGTGGCCACCCCAGCCCTCGCGGATCCGAACTTCGACCGCGCGGTGGTGCTCCTGCTCGACCACGACGAGCAGGGCTCGCTCGGCGTCGTCCTCAACCGGCCCACCCCCGTGGGCGTCGGCGACATCCTGCTGCCCTGGGCGACGCTGGCCGGCGATCCGGGCGTCGTCTTCCAGGGCGGCCCGGTGGGCCTGGACTCGGCCCTCGGGGTGGCCGTCATCCCGGGCGAGGAGGGGCCACTCGGATGGCGCCGCGTGTACGGGGCGATCGGCCTGGTCGACCTGGAGGCCCCGCCGGAGCTGCTGGCCGCGGCCCTGGGCTCGCTGAGGATCTTCGCCGGCTACTCGGGCTGGGGCCCGGGCCAGCTGGAGGTCGAGCTCGGCGACGGCGCCTGGTACGTCGTGGAGTCGGAGCCGGGGGACGTGTCCTTCCCGGACCCGGAGAGGCTGTGGCGCGCGGTGCTGCGCCGCCAGCGCAGCGAGCTCGCGATGGTCGCCACCTATCCGGACGACCCGTCGCTCAACTGACCCGCTCGGGGGTCGGTACCCTGGCTTTTATGAGCACTCTTGAGCCCGAGCGCGGGACTGGTACGGGGACCCTCGTAGAGCCGACGCCGCAGGTGTCCCACGGCGACGGCGACCACGAGCGCTTCGCCCACTACGTCCAGAAGGACAAGATCATGGCGAGCGCCCTCGACGGGACCCCCGTCGTCGCGCTCTGCGGCAAGGTCTGGGTGCCGGGCCGGGACCCGAAGAAGTACCCGGTCTGCCCCATGTGCAAGGAGATCTACGAGTCGATGGGTCCCGGCGGGGACAAGGACAAGGACAAGGGCGGCAAGGACAAGTAGGTCCGGTCCGTTCCGCCCCCTCTTCGGCAGGGGCGAGGCCCTCGAAGGCCCCCGATGCGCAGGTGCGCGTCCGGGGGCCTTTGCCGTGCCCGGGGGGAGGGTTAGGGTCGGCCGCAGCGCAGGCGTCAGGCGCGCCATGCGAAACGCGCGTTGCGCATACTGCAACGCCCGGACGGTGGAGGGGCCGAGGCCATGCCCGAGTTGATTCCGGAGCCGCGGTACGCGCGATTCGCCCGCGACGCCGGCACGTGCGTGCTGGACGATCCGCTGCTCGACGTCGGCCCCGGCGCCGAGGGCGCCGCCCGCTGGCTGCGCCGGGAGCTCGGCCCCGCCACCGGCTGGGAGCTGCCCGCGCCCGCGGCGGGGGAAGCCTGTGGCGAACGCGCGGTGATCCGGCTGGTGCTCCGCCCCGAGCTCGCGCGCAGCGTCGGCCCGGAGTCGTACGAGCTGCACGTCACGCAGCGGTGGGTGCTGCTCGAAGGCGCCGACCCGGCGGGCCTCTTCTACGCCGCGCAGACGCTGCGTCAGCTGCTCGGGCCCGAGGCCCACCGGCGCGCGCCCGCCGCGCCCGGCCGCGAGTGGCGGCTGCCGGTGGGAGGCGTCCAGGACGGGCCCCGCTTCGGGTGGCGCGGGATGATGCTCGACGTGGCCCGGCACTTCATGCCGAAGGACGGGGTGCTGCGGTACGTCGACCTGCTCGCCGCGCACAAGCTCAACGTGCTGCACCTGCACCTGACGGACGACCAGGGCTGGCGGGTCGAGATCAAGCGCCACCCGCGGCTCACCGAGGTCGGCGCGTGGCGGCCGCGCAGCCGCTGGGGGCACCGGGCCTCGCCGCTGTGGAACGAGACCCCGCACGGCGGCTTCTACACGCAGGACGACATCCGCGAGATCGTCGCGTACGCCGCCGAGCGGCACGTGCGGGTGGTCCCGGAGATCGACGTGCCCGGGCATTCGCAGGCCGCGATCGCCGCGTACCCGGAGCTGGGGAACACCGACGTCGTGGACACCGGCGCGCTGGAGGTGTGGGACGACTGGGGGATCAACGAGAACGTGCTCGCGCCGACCGAGGCCGTGCTGCGCTTCTACGAGGGCGTGTTCGAGGAGCTGCTGGAGCTGTTCCCGGCGGACGTCTCGCCGTTCGTGCACGTCGGCGGCGACGAGTGCCCCAAGGAGCAGTGGCGCGCGTCGGCGCTCGCGCAGGAGCGGATCCGGGAGTTGGGGGTGGACGGGGAGGACGGGCTGCAGTCCTGGTTCATCCGGCACTTCGACGGCTGGCTCGCGGAGCGCGGGCGGCGGCTGATCGGATGGGACGAGATCCTGGAGGGCGGGCTGGCGCCGGGCGCCGCGGTGTCCTCGTGGCGCGGGTACGCGGGCGGGATCGCCGCCGCCGAGGCCGGGCACGACGTGGTGATGTGCCCCGAGCAGCAGGTGTACCTGGACCACCGTCAGGCGGACGGTCCCGACGAGCCGATGCCGATCGGGTACGTGCGCTCGCTGGAGGACGTGTACCGCTTCGAGCCGGTGCCGCCGAAGCTGTCGCCGCAGGCCGCGTCCCACGTGCTGGGCGCGCAGGCCAACGTGTGGACCGAGGTGATGGAGAACCAGGGCCGCGTCGACTACCAGGTGTTCCCGCGGCTGGCGGCCTTCGCGGAGGTGGTGTGGTCCCGGCTGCCGGAGCCGGGCGAGCGGGACTACGCGGGCTTCGAGGCCAGGATGGGCACGCACTACCGGCGGCTGGACGCGCTGGGCGTGGACTACCGGCCGCCTGGCGGCCCGTTGCCGTGGCAGCGGCGGCCCGGGGTGCTCGGGCGTCCGATCGAAGGGGAGCCCCCGAACGTGTGACGCGGATGGGGACGGGCGGCGGCCGGTGGCCGGAACCTTTCCGCGCCCTCGTGTGCCCTTCCGCGCACCTCCCGTGCCCTCGCACGCCCCTTGCGCGGCGCTCGCGGGGGCCTCGTACGGCCTTCCGGACAGTTCGGAGCTGTTCGGAATCCTTCGGACTTCTGCGGAACTCCGGAGGCTTCCGGGACGTCCTTCGTCCTTGGGGGTTGTCGGGAACTCTTGCTCGATTTCGGTGTATTCGGCGAATACTTCCGATTCGGTTGATTCGGTGGATACGGGGGAAACCGGACGGCTTGGAGCTCCAGGGGGCGCCCGCCGGACCCTGGCGCCGGGCGGTGGGGAAGATGTGCCAGAGTTGCCACGTCCCGGCGGTGAGGACGTACCGTACGGCGGACAGGCGTGAGCGCCGGGACCGGGACATCGGGAAGGGGCAGCTGGGTTGACCACGCACGCACCGCATGCACTGCATTCATCTCAGGGGCCGCAGGCGGCGCAGTCCGTGACGCTGCCGGCCTCGCTCGACGAGGCCGTGGCGGCGCTCGCCGCCATGCCCGCTGCCGTGCCCGTCGCCGGCGGCACCGACCTCATGGCCGCCGTCAACGCCGGGCTGCTGCGGCCCGCCGCGCTGGTGGGCCTGGGCCGGATCAACGAGATCCGCGGCTGGCAGTACCAGGACGGGCACGCCCTGCTCGGCGCCGGGCTCACCCACGCGCGGATGGGACGGCCGGATTTCGCCGCTCTGATCCCCGCGCTGGCCGCGGCCGCACGCGCCGCCGGGCCCCCGCAGATCCGCAACGCCGGCACCCTCGGCGGCAACATCGCCACCGCCGCGCCGACGGGCGACGCACTGCCCGTACTGGCCGCGCTGGAGGCGATCCTCGTCATCCACGGCCCGGGCGGCTCGCGCCGGGAGATCCCGGTCTCGCACCTGCTGGCCGGCCGCGAGATGCTGCGGCCCGGCGAGCTGATCGGCTTCGTACGGGTGCCGCTGCTGCACGCGCCGCAGGTCTTCCTGAAGGCCACGGGCCGTACGGGGCCGGGGCGCGCCGTGGCGTCCGTGGGGCTCGTCCTGGACCCCGCGCGCCGCGGTGTGCGCTGCGCGATCGGCGCGGTCGCCCCGATGCCGCTGCGGCCGCTGGAGGCCGAGCAGTGGGTGGCCTCGCTGATCGACTGGGACGGGGGGCGGACACTGGCCCCCGAGGCGCTGGAGGCCTTCGGCGAGTACGTCGCGGCCGCCTGCGTGCCCGACCAGGGGGAACCGGTGGCTCCCGGTGTACTGCATCTGCGGCGGACGGTGGCCGTGCTGGCACGGAGGGCCCTGGGGAGGGCGCTGACCTCATGAGTGAGAACGAGAACGTGAGCGGAACGACGGGGGAGGCGGGTCCCGCGGGACCCGCAGGGCCTGCGGGCCGGACCGACGCCGGCTGGGGCTGGGAGCCGGTGCCGCAGGGCGGCGAGTACGACTCCGACGCGACGGCCTTCGTGAAGCTGCCGCAGGACATGCTGGACGCGCTCGGCACCGGTGAGCCGCTCGCGGCGCCCGGGCACGGCTACGTGCCGCCGCCGATGATCGTGCCGCTGGGCTCCGCCAGTGCGGATCCGGCGGCGACGGGGACGTGGGCGATCCCGGTGCAGTGGCCGGAGGCGGGAACGACGCCTCAGGCCGGTACGGGGGCCGGCGGCGGCGGTGGTGCGGGCGCGCCTGCTCCGGCGCCGGTCGGCGGGCCGATCCCGGCCTCGATCCCGATTCCGGCGTCGGTGGCGGCGGCGTTCGCGGATCAGCGGCAGGGGCAGGTTTCGGGCCACGGCCAGGAGTTCGGGCAGGGCCGGGCTCACGCCCAGGCCCAGGCCCAGGCCCAGGCCCAGGCCCAGGCCCAGGCCCAGGGTCAGGGTCAGGCTGCGGGGCACGGTCCGGCTTCGGCCGAGGCCGGGCACGATCCCGGCGCGACCGCCGAGTGGCGCTTCCCGGAGGCCGTGCAGGACTCCGAGCCCGTGACCACCGGCCAGTGGACCCTCCCGGAACTCGCCGAGGAGACCGGCGAGTTCCGGCGCGGCGGTCTGGAGGCCGACTGGAGCCAGGCTCCGGCGACGCTGCCGGGCGGAGCTGCGGCCCCCTGGGCGAGCCACCCCGACTTCGAGGCCGCGGCAGCCGCGCGTCCGGGTACCGCGGCGGATGCCGCTGCGGGTGCTGTTCCGGGTGCTGTGATGAGCTCGGGCGTGCTGCCCGACGCGCGGTCCGACGCGGATGACGCGGGCACCTCGGGCGCGGGCCTGCGGCGGCTCGGCGGCCCCGGTGTCGGCGGCCCCGGGCGCGGCCCGAGGGTGCTGGGCGGGCCCGGCGTGGGCACGCTCCCGGAGGGGGAGCCGGCGCATCCGGCTCCGCATGACATCGAGGCCGCCCACGGCCCGGCGGCCACGCCGGTCACGGCGGAGCGGCCGCATCCGGGGGCGGAGGCCCCCGAGCTGCCGGCGGTGGCCGTGGGCGCGCCCGGGGCGGACGCGGCCGGGGCTGCGGAGCCGGCCGCGGAGCGCGAGCGCGTGGTGAGCGCCGTCGCGGCGGCGGAGTACGCCCTCGCGGGTGGTCCGGGCGCAGACGGCATCGGCGGCGTCGGAGGCACCGGCGGCTTCGCCGAGCCCGGCGACACGAACGGGCACGGTTTCACGGCATCCGGCCACGGCGCCGCCGGGGCGGAGCCCGGGCCGGCCGGTGAGCCCGGTGAACACGGGTTCACGGCGGAGCCCGCCGGCACGGACGGGCGCGGCTTCGCAGCCGGGCCCGGACGCGGAATCGAGCCCGGCGAAGCCGGGGCTGCGGCCGCGCCGGGTGCGGACACCGCCGACAGCGCCGTGGCGACGCCGGACGCGGGAACGGCCGGAGGTCCCCCGATCGGGGGGCCGACGTACGAAGAAGAAGCGACTGCCGAGGCCGTCGCCCATCACGAGCACCCGCTGGCTTCCTACGTCCTGCGCGTCAACGGCGCGGACCGGCCCGTCACCGGTGCGTGGATCGGCGAGTCGCTGCTCTACGTGCTGCGCGAGCGCCTCGGCCTCGCCGGCGCCAAGGACGGCTGCTCGCAGGGCGAATGCGGTGCGTGCGCGGTGCAGGTCGACGGGCGGCTCGTGGCCTCCTGCCTGGTCCCGGCCGCGACGGCGGCGAGCAGCGAGGTCCGCACGGTGGAGGGGCTCGCCAGCGGCGGGGAACTTTCGGACGTGCAGCAGGCGTTGTGCAGGTCGGGTGCGGTGCAGTGCGGGTTCTGCGTGCCGGGCATGGCCATGACGATCCACGATCTGCTGGAGGGCAACCACGCCCCCAGCGAGCTGGAGACCCGGCAGGCCCTGTGCGGGAACCTCTGCCGCTGCTCCGGCTACAAGGGCGTCATCGAGGCCGTCCGCGAGGTCGTCGCGGAGCGCGGGGCGACGGCAGCGGCCGACGCGCCTGCGTCCGGGAGCGGGGCCGGGACCGGGAACGGGAACGGCTCTGGCCCGGAGGCGCGCATTCCGCACCAGGCGCCGCCCGGCGAGGGCGGGATCCACCACCACGGAGGCATGGCGTGAGCGGGCACGACGCGGCCACGGCAACGGCGACGGTAACGGTCTCCACGAGCGCTTCGGCCGCCGCGCCGCCCGAGGCGGGCGAGCAGGAGGTACCGCACGGAATCGGAGCCTCCGTACCGGCCGCCGACACGCGCGCCAAGAGCGAGGGCACCTTCCCGTACGCCGCCGACCTGTGGGCCGAGGGCCTCCTGTGGGCCGCCGTGCTGCGCTCCCCGCACGCCCACGCCCGCATCCTCTCCGTCGACACCTCCGCGGCCGCCGCCATGCCCGGCGTACGCGCCGTCGTCACCCACGCCGACGTCCCCGGCGCGACCACCCACGGCCGCCGGATCGCCGACCGGCCCGTCTTCGCGCACGACGTCGTACGCCACCACGGCGAGCCCATCGCCGCCGTCGCCGCCGACCACCCGGACACCGCGCGCCTCGCCGCCGCCGCGATCGCCGTCGAGTACGAGCTGCTCGACGCGGTGACGGACCCCGAGCAGTCCTTCGGGGCCCCCGCCCTGCACCCCGACGGCAACCTGATCCGGCACATCCCGCTCCGCTACGGCGACCCGGAGGCCACCGGCGAGGTCGTCGTCGAGGGCCTGTACCGGATCGGCCGCCAGGACCCCGCGCCCATCGGCGCCGAGGCCGGGCTGGCCGTGCCGCGGCCCGACGGCGGCGTGGAGATCTACACCGCCTCCACCGACCCCCACCTGGACCGCGACCTGGCGGCGGCGTGCTTCGGCCTCGAACCGGACCGCGTCCGCGTCGTCGTCACCGGAGTCCCGGGCGCCACGGCCGACCGCGAGGACGCGGCCTTCCAGCTCCCCCTGGGCCTGCTGGCCCTGCGCACCGGCCACCCGGTGAAGCTGGCCGCCACCCGCGAGGAGTCCTTCCTCGGCCACACCCACCGCCACCCGACGCTGCTGCGCTACCGCCACCACGCGGACGCGGACGGCCGCCTGGTCAAGGTCGAGGCCCAGATCCTGATGGACGCGGGCGCGTACGCGGACTCGTCCTCCGAATCGCTGGCCGCGGCGGTGGCGTTCGCGTGCGGCCCGTACGTGGTCCCGCACGCCTTCGTGGAAGGCTGGGCGGTCCGCACGAACAACCCCCCCTCCGGCCACGTACGGGGCGAGGGCGCGATGCAGGTCTGCGCCGCGTACGAGGGCCAGATGGACAAACTGGCCGCGGCGCTCGGCATCGACGGCGCCGAACTGCGCCTGCGCAACGTCCTGGCGACGGGCGACCTGCTCCCGACGGGCCAGACGGTCACCTGCCCGGCCCCCGTGGCCGAGCTCCTGCGCGCGGTACGCGATGTCGAACTCCCCTCCCTCCCGAAGGACACCCCGGAGGACGAGTGGCTGCTGCCGGGCGGCCCGGAGGGCGCGGGCGAGCCGGGCGCGGTGCGGCGCGGCGTCGGGTACGGCGTGGGCATGGTCCACATGCTCGGCGCGGAGGGGACGGACGAGGTCTCGACGGCGACGGTCAAGGTCGTCAACGGGTCGGCGACGGTCATCTGCGCGGCGGTGGACACCGGCCAGGGCTTCTCCACCCTCGCCCGCCAGATCGTCCAGGAGACGCTGGGCGTGGACGAGGTGGTGACGGCCCCGGTCGACACCGACCAGCCGCCGGCGGGCCCGGCGGCGCACGGCCGCCACACGTGGGTGAGCGGGGGCGCGGTCGAGCGGGCGGCCAAGATGGTCCGCACCCAACTCCTCCAGCCGATGGCCCACAAGCTGGGCATGTCGACGGAACTCCTCCAGATCCAGGACGGCCGGATCACCTCGTACGACGGAGCCTTCTCCACGACGGTCTCCGAGGCCATGGCGGGCAAGGAACTCTGGGCGACGGCCCAGTGCCGCCCCCACCCGACGGAGCCCCTGGACGGCGACGGCCAGGGCGACGCCTTCGTGGGCCTGGCCTTCTGCGCGATCCGCGCGGTGGTGGACGTGGACATCGAACTCGGTGCCGTCCGTGTGGTGGAACTGGCCGTGGCCCAGGACGTGGGCCGCATCCTCAACCCCCGCCAGCTGGAGGCCCGTATCGAAGCGGGCGTCACGCAGGGCGTGGGCGCGGCGCTGACGGAGAACCTCCGCTCGGCCTCGGGCCTGATCCGCCACCCCGACCTGACGGGCTATGCGCTGCCGACGGCGCTGGACGCCCCGGTGGTCCGCATCGTCAAACTGGTCGAAGAGCGGGACGTGGTGGCCCCGTTCGGGGCGAAAGCGGCCAGCGCGATCCCTGTGGTGACGGCCCCGGCAGCGGTAGCCTCGGCGGTACGGTCGGCCACGGGCCGCCCGGTCAACAGGCTCCCGATCCGCCCCTCGGCGGCGGTCGCGGCGCCCAACTCATGACCGTGTGACCCCCATTGCACGTGCAACCCCGAGCTTGGGGCTGTCGGAACCGGTCGCTAGAGTGATCGGTTAAGACGTAGTACGTGCGCGTGCGAACGGGTGCGAACGGGGACGGGGAGCAGCGGAAACGCTGCAACCACGGGGATTTCGGGGAGTCGGGGAGGCCATCGTGGCAGAGGAGCAGGCGCCGGGCGGGCTGGCGGGTCTGGGCGGCATGACTACGGGTGTGGCGGACGCGATCCGGGCGCAGGCTGCGTCGCAGGCGAAAGCGGCAGCGCTGAAGGTCGAATACGACACGCTGTCGGGGTACCAGAACATGGTGAAGGACCTGCTGGACGACCTCACCGGCTCGAACGCGGACCACAAGAAGCTGGCGAACGACACCCTGCCGGCGGGCAAGCTCGGCACGGGATTCCCTGAGGCGGACGCCCTCTTCAAGTCGTACGGCACGGTCATCACGGAGCTGCAGAAGCTCTCGAAGGGCCTGGCGGAACAGATCGAGGGCCTGGGCATCGCGATCCTGACGGCGGGCAAAGGCTACGGCGGTGTGGACGATGAAACGCAGCGACGGATGGTAGCCATCGCCAAGCAGGCAGAGGCACATTACGTTCGGGAGCGCGATCCGTATCCGGAGGAGCAGCGCAAGCTGGCGGCCTCGCAGCACCCTGGCCCCGCAACTCCTGGCACCGGTGGCAACGCGAAGGGGGGTACCTACTGATGGCAACGAGTTTTGAAGGCTACTCGCACCAGAAGCTGCGCGAGATGAGGGCCTCGCTGGACCCGACTGCGGTCAAGGACCGTGCCGACCGCCTGCAGCAGGCGTCAAAGGACATCGCGAAGATCGCGGAGAAGCTGAAGAACCACCGCGTCACCGGCTGGGAGGGCGAAGCGGCCACGGTCTTCCAGGAATGGGTGGGCCGGGCCGGCAACGCGACGCTACGGCTGAGCGAATACAGCGCGACGGGCGCCCATTGGATGGGTGAGACCGTTCAGAAGATGATCGAGGCGCGGGACATGCCCGCCTACGACACGAGGTCCGCCGAGAACCTGGCAGCAGCTCTCAAGGCGCACAACGACCCGGACGCGCAGCAGATTGCCCAGCAGGAGCGGAGCAAGCTCGACAAAGAACACAATGAGTCCATCAGGTTGATGAACAACCTGGCGCAGTCGTACGAGCTGTCGTACGGCGAGATGAACAAGGCGGAGATCCCGACCTTCCCGCCGCCGCCGGCGCGGTTCGTGCCGCAGGATGTCTACGGCAGCGAGGACATGGAGCGGCCGGGATCCGGCGGAGGCGTTGGATCTGCCGGTTCGAACTCGTACGCGCCTCCGGCCCCTGAGTCCTCCTCGAACGAACCGGGTTGGGTGCCGGGCCATCAGCCGAAGGCGGACGGTACCCCGCCTCAGACGACTGTGCCCACGACCCTGCCCGGGATCCCGGACCGTAACGTGGACGTGGGCCTCGACCACGTTGCGACCCTGCCGCCGCCCACGACGCTGCCCCCGACGACGGGCACACCGGTCCCCAACCTCCCCGTGGGCCCCGGACCCGGCCCTGTCGCTCCGCTCCCGCCCCTGGGGCTCCCTCCGATCACCGGGAAGACGATTCCCGGATTCGGTCCGGGGCTCGGTCAGCTGCCGAACCTCGGTCCCGGCGGGAACGGCCTCAGCAAGGTCAACCCGATCGCTGGGCCGCCCCCGCGGGATTCCGGCATCATGGGCGGCCGCGCCGTGCCGACCAGCGGCCCCAACGCGGGTATCCCGCGCGGCACGGTCATCGGCACCGAAGGCACGCAGACGGGCCGAGGCATGATGGGCGGTCCCCACGGTGGTGGCGGCGCCCACGCCGGCGGCGTGAGCGGTTCCCCGACGGCACGTCGGCTGGCCTCGGAGCCGGGCGGCATCGTGGGCGGCCGGCAGGCTGCGTCAGGCGGACGTCTGGCCACCGGCGGTCAGCCGTTCACCCAGGGCGGCTCGGGTCTCGTACGCAACAGCGGCAGTGCCATGGGCCACGCGGGTGCAGGCACGCATGCTCCGGGCAGGCGACGTGAGGACCAGGGCGGCGAACGCCCCGACTACCTGGTCGAGGACGAAGAGACCTGGCAGGGCGACCGTCGTGTTGCTCCGCCGGTGATCGACTGAGCAGAACGGACTTTGTACGAGATGCACATGCGCAAGGCGACCGCGGCCCTGGTGGGCCTGCTGCTGGCCGGGGTCGCCGCGACCCCGGCCCATGCGGAGACCATTCGCTCGAAGCAATGGCATCTCGACACCATGAAGGCTGAAGACATCTGGAAGATCAGCAACGGCAAGGGTGTCACCGTCGCAGTGATCGATACCGGTGTCGACCAGATCCCGGAGCTCGAAGGGCAGGTCCTTCCGGGCACGGCCTTTCCTGTTGGTGATGCTGCGACTGGCAGAGACAACGACTATGGCGGGCACGGAACCGGCGTCGCTTCTATGATCGCTGCCACTGGAAAGCACCCGAGCGGTGATGGGGCCTACGGGCTTGCCCCTGGGGTCAAGATCCTCCCGATCCGGGTGCCCGACATGCTGGAGGGGCTGAACACCCCCTCCTGGGTCGCAGCCATTCGGTACGCGGCCGATTCGGACGCCAAGATCATCAATATTTCCCTGGCCATTGTCGGCACGCCGAAGGACGACGAAGCTCGTCGTGAAGCGGTGAAGTATGCGCTTTCGAAGGGGAAGCTGATCTTTGCCGGTGCCGGCAATGACGGGGATACGCTCAACGAGATCAAGTACCCCGCCGCAACCCCCGGAGTAGTGGCTGTCGGCGCCGTGGACGCGAAGGGCGAGGCGACGAAGGAATCGCAGCACGGTTCGCAGATCGACATGGCTGCCCCAGGCATCGACATCGTCACCGCCTGCAAGGGCAAGACAGGGTTGTGTACCACCCACGGCACCAGCGACGCTACGGCCCTCGCCTCCGCCTCCGCCGCCCTGCTCTGGTCCGCGCATCCCGACTGGACCAACAATCAGGTCCTCCGGGTCCTCCTGAACACCGCCGGTAAGCCGAATGACGGTGCTCCGCGCAACGACTACATCGGCTACGGCATCGTCCGGCCCCGGATCGCCGTGCCCACGCCCGGCGACCCCGGTCCGGCGGATGTCTTCCCGCTGCCCGACCTGGCGGCGGCGGACGGGAAGAATTCGCCGGCCCCGTCGGCCGACGGCAAGAAGCCCGAGTCCAGCGCACCCCAGGCAGAAGCCAAGAAGGACGGCGGCAGCAACCTCCTCTGGATCGGGCTCGGCCTGGGAGCCTGCGTCCTCATCGGGGGAGCCGTCACCGCGGTCGTGGTCCGGCGCAAGAACTCCTGACGGCGCCCGACGCGGATGCGAGGGACGATCTCGGCCCGGCGGTTCTCCTGCCGGCCGGGGTCGCCCCGGCCGCCCGCGCCGAGACGGTTCGGCCCCAGCAGCGGCATCTCGATGCCGTGAAGCCCATCGACACCTGGAAGACCAGCACCGGCAAGGGCGTCATGGACACCGGCCTCGGCCGGATCCCCGCACTCGAGGGCCAGTTGCTCCTGTCCGGGGACGTCTCTCACGGGTACGACGGCGACGAGCGCGGGCACCGGTAAGCGACCGGGCCCCAGGAGGCGGGAAATCCACCCGCTCCGCGTCCCCATAGGCGGCGGAAGCACCGAGGCGATCCGCTGCACGGTGGACTCCGTCGGCGGACCGGGTCAGAGCGAGGCCGTCCCGTACGCCCTGCACGAGGGCAAGCCCATCCTTCCCGCGGTCGGCGACGGGGAGACCCCCGGCGACCAGATCCGGCGGACGTCTCCGAGACGGCGGCATCCATGCCACCCGTTTCACCGGCCCCAGGCCGACGCAACCCGGCCCCGCCTCCGCACCCCACGCACAGAACCAGACAGACACCAGCAGGCGCCTTCCCCAGGCCTTCCCCGGGCCGCCCCCGGGATGGGAGCCTGCCTGCTCATCGCCGGAGCCGGAGCCGGAGCCGTAACCACAAGCACCGTTCAACGTGTTAGACGCTGATGTGACACGAGGAGAAAAGCACGCGATGTCGTTCGACGAGGAATGGTCCACCGCGCGCGCCACCGCCGCGGCCAGCGTCTCGACGCGACTCAACCACGTCCCCACCGATCCCGGCGGTGGTGATCTCGAGATCAACCAGGACCACATCGGCGCCATCGGGACCGAGGCCTACAAGCTGCACTCCCGGCTCCTGACCGACGGCAAGCACGCCGCGGCATCCTCGGCCGAGGCGGCCGGGGCGCTCTCCAAGGAGAGCTTCGCCAGCGGTGCCGCTCTGGCCAAGGCCAACACCGCGTGGGAGGGCCAGGTGAAGACCCTGGTGGCCGCCTGCGCGAACGTCTCCAACGGACTGAACTACTCGCTCTCCTCCCATGCCAAGGACGAGCAGCAGCTCCAAGCCGACTTCACGGCCTCCGCCATCGACAAGTACCTCAAGTAGGCCCACGATGCTGACGTACGAGAACGTGCTCAACGCGCCCGTCGACAAGCTCCAGACGGCCGTCACCGACTGGAAGGCGATGGCCGGCAAGCTCGACGAACTGGCCGAGTCGGCCCGCAACGGGATGAAGGCCAAGTCGGACAAGGCCCAGTGGAGCGGTGTCACCGCCGGCGTGGCGCGTGGGTTCGTCGACAAGACGGCCAAGGAGTTCGAAGACGCGGCCAAAGAGGCCAAGGGCATCCACAAGGCCCTGACCGAGGGGCTCGCCGTCTTCAAGTCCTCCAAGGAGCAGCTGAAGAAGATCGCAGCCGAGGAGGCACCGGCAGCCGGCTTCCAGGTGGACGCGGGCGGGCGGATTTCCGCCACCCCGCTCGCCACCGAGGGGGAGCGGAACGCGGCACGCCACGATCCCGACTACCAGCAGTCCATCCGGGAGAACCGCGGGCTGTGGCAGAAGAAGATCGACGACATCATCGACAACTGCGACGACGTCGACCAGTCGCTGGCTCGCCTGCTCGCCGCCAATGTCACCGACGGCCACGACTTCAGCGGACCCAAGTACGCCGGCCTCGACGCCGAGCAGGCCGGCCATGCCGCAGACCTGGCCAAGAAGGGCCGGGACCTGACGCACGCCGAGCTCGTCGAGCTCAACGAACTGCTGGCGGACAACGCCAAGGCCCCCGAGTTCTCCAAGGACTTCTACGAGACACTCGGCCCCAAGGGCGCCCTCCAGTTCTTCGGGTACATGTCCACGGACACGTACGACTACTCGAAGCTCGACGAGCAGCGGCTCAAGGACGTCCAGGAGCTCCAGAAGAACCTGGGACTGAACCTCGCCACCGCCACCAACTCCAAGAGCGAGCCCCACCTGCCCGACAGCTTCGCGCAGGACCTGCGCAAGCTGGGCACCCAGCACATCCCGCTCGCGAAGTACGACCAGCACCCGCCGTACGGGTACCAGCTGCTCGGCGGCATCATGCGGTACGGGAACTACGACCCCAAGTTCTTGGTCCCGATCGCCGAGCACGCCACGCAGATCCACGCCAAGGATCCGGACTTCTTCAACCAGACCCGGCAGCTGAACGGCTACGGCAAGAACCTCTTCAACCCCTCAGGGGTCAACGGCGCGGGCTACGACCCGGTGGTCAGCTTCCTGGAGGCACTGGGGCACAGCCCGGAGGCGTCGGCCCAGTTCTTCGACCCCGACCGGCCCCCGCACACGTACAACCAGGACGGCACGGAGAAGTCCGGCCCCGCCGACCTGGGCAAGGGCGCGGGCAAGAAGCCGATCAAGAACTACCTCGACTTCTTCGGCAACGCGAAGTACGACTTCACCATCGACATGGAGGGCACGAACCCGGACGACCTGAAGAAAGTCCAGCAGTACATGCCGGACGCCCTCGGCCATGCCCTGGAGGCGGCAACCCTGGGCCACGCCTGGGACGACCCGAGGCCGGACCTCCACCGGACCGAGCAGGGCGCCAGGGTGATGGAGGCGGTCGTGCAGAAGTACGGAGGGGATGCCGGTCTTCTCAAGGCCCAAGAGTCACTTGCGGACAGCGTGGGCAACATGACCGCGGGCTACATCGACGACGTCAACCGGGCGATCGCGAACCAGGACGGGGAGAGCGTCTTCGAGCCCACGGCCAAGGCCGGCCACGTGGACCTCGAACTGGAGGACGCGCGGAACCTGCTGAGCGCCCTGGGCCAACACCCGGATTCCTACGCCGCCGTGTCCACGGCGGAGCGCATCTACTCGGCCAGTGTGCTGGAGACGCAAGGGTTTCACGACGGCCAGGTCGACGAGGGCCGAGCCCGTGCGTCGATCCGTACGGGCGCCGAAATTCAGGGCATGCTCGACGAGTCCCGGGCCGAACAGGTCAAGGCCATGGGTGAGAAGCAGCACGAGGAGTACGAGAAGGCACACGAGAAGCAGTCGGCGTGGGTGGAGTTCGGCACGACCGCGGCCATCGCGGGCGGCGTGGCATTCCTGCCGGCCACGGCGGTGGCTGCCGGTGCCGCGGCGATCGTGGTTCCGCTGGCGGTGGATCTCGGCAGTGGCGCAGTGGAACAGGTCGCCTCCCAGGTGGTCGGCGAATGGTCGGACGGTGCGGTGGAAAAGCACAAGGACGACGGCGAAGAGAAGACACACGCCACCACCAAGGCGATGTACCAGGCCGGGGAGCACAGTGCCCGAGCGCCCATGAAGGAGTTCATGGAGCGTCACGCCGTCGCTCCGACCAGTGTCCTCGGCAACGACCTGACCGAGTCGATGCTCGCCGGGTACCAGGCGGGCAACTCACGTGCGGAGCAGCAGGGGCACGCCCCCGAGACGGGCAAGAAGGAGTGACGAGCAGAAGAAGGCTGCCGTACGCGGCGTCCACCGCGGTCGGGGTGGTGGTACTCGGCCTGGCGGCCGCAGGGTGCAGTGGGTCCACGCCGGACGAAACGCCGACGCCGAGCGAGCCCGAACAGGTCTCGGCGATACAGGTCTGCGGCGGTGGTCTCGTCTCCCCGGCCGCCGGTCCGTCATTGGAGAGGGTCCTGGAGTCCTCCCGCTTCGTGATCCGGGAGGACAAGGAGAACGCGGACGTCTCCTCGATCGCGAAGGCGCTGGAGAGCGCCTACCGCGACGGCAGGAAGGTGCGCGATACGTCCATCCCGTCGTGCGACATCTCCGGTGCTGTCAAGGATGTCGATTCCGACAGGTACTACCCGACGGCCTATCTGCGTTTCCGCGCCACCAGCAAGGACGCGGATGTCCCGGACTACATGCCGGGAGCCAAGGACGCGGGCACGAAGGGCTGGGCGGGCTTCCGCGAGTACACGGTCGCATTCGACTGCGTCAGCTCCCGCGTCGGCTCCACGAGCGGGGTCCCTCTCCGGATCACTGCCGAATTCCACAGCAAATGGGACAAGGGGCGGGCGGGCGAACCCGCTCTTGCCCCCGACTATGTGGCGCTGGCCCACTCCGCGGCGCTCGCGGTCGCCAAGGAGCTGGGTTGCGATGCCCGGGGAGGCCTGCCCGAACGTCCCGAAGGCCTGCCGAAAGCGGAACCCGAATCGGGCGCGAGCCCGACACCCGGCGCCGGCGCCGTCCCGGCCGGGTAGAGAACCGACAGCACTATGGCCGTACGAGGCGTGCCGGGGGGTGGGAAGGGGGCGCCGGGGGTGCAATGCGACTGCCGTGCTGCGTTCGTGGTCGGTGTGGTCCTAGGTCCCGCGGCCTACCGGGGAATCCGCCGAATTGACAGGGGCGCAACCCAGGCTTGCGCCTTACTCTGGGGCGATGAGTGCCCTTGAACCCCGCGTGCCACAGCGCAGCGTGCCGGTCCCGCCCCAGCCCCAGGGCGGGATTCTGGGGTCCGCGTACCGGACGCTCAGTATCGGGATCATCTCCGTCATCTTTCTGATCGCCTTCGAGGCGACCGCCGTGGGGACGGCCATGCCCGTCGCCGCGCGGGAGCTGGAGGGGATCGGGCTGTACGCCTTCGCCTTCTCCGCCTACTTCACCACCAGCCTCTTCGGGATGGTGCTGTCCGGGCAGTGGGCCGACAGGGAGGGGCCGTTGCGGCCGCTGACCGTCGGGATCGGGGGCTTCGCCGCCGGGCTGGTGCTCGCGGGCACCGCCGGGGACATGTGGGTGTTCGTCCTCGGGCGGGCCGTGCAGGGGTTCGGGGGCGGGCTCGTCATCGTCGCCCTGTACGTCGTGGTGAGCCGGGCGTACGAGGAGCGGCTGCGGCCCGCGATCATGGCCGCCTTCGCCGCGAGCTGGGTGGTGCCGTCGATCGTCGGACCGCTGGCCGCGGGGACCGTGACCGAGCACCTCGGCTGGCGCTGGGTGTTCCTCGGCATACCGGCGCTGGTCGTCGTCCCGCTGGTCGTGGCCCTGCCGGCGATACGGCGGACCGCGTCCGGGCCGGTGGATCCGGACGCGCCGCCCGCCGCCCTCGACCGGCGGCGGATCCGGCTGGCGCTCGGGATCTCCGTCGGGGCGGGGCTGTTGCAGTACGCCGCCCAGGACCTGCGGTGGCTGTCGCTGCTCCCGGCCGCGGCCGGTACGGCGCTGCTGGTGCCCGCCGTACGGGGGCTGCTGCCGCGCGGGACCTACCTGGCGCGGCGGGGGCTGCCGTCGGTGGTGCTGCTGCGCGGGGTGGCCGCGGGGTCGTTCATCGCGGCGGAGAGCTTCGTGCCGCTGATGCTGGTCACCCAGCGGGGGCTGAGCCCGACGCTGGCCGGGTTCTCGCTGGCGGCGGGCGGGGTGACCTGGGCGGGCGGCTCGTGGCTGCAGTCGAAGGGACGGATGGCGCCGTACCGGGAACGGCTGATGGTCGCAGGCATGGTGCTCGTGGCCTTCGCCATCGCCGCGGCCCCGGCCGTGCTGATCGAGTCCGTGCCGGTGTGGACGCTGGCCGCCGCGTGGGCGGTGGGGTGCCTGGGGATGGGGCTGGTGATCGGCTCTACGAGCGTGCTGCTGCTGAAGCTCTCGGCGCCGGAGGAGGCGGGGGCCAATTCCGCTGCGCTGCAGATCTCGGACGCGCTGGCCAATGTGGTGCTGCTGGCGGCGGGGGGCGCGGCGTTCGCCGCGCTGGGCGGGGGAGCGGTGGGGGCCGCACATGCCGTGACCGGTGATGCGGCGTCGGGTTCGCACCCGGGGGCGTTCGTCGTGGTGTTCCTGCCGATGGCCGCGGTGGCGCTGGTGGGGGCCTGGGTTGCGACCCGCCTCCACGCCGATGGGTCCCGACCCGGGCCGGTGCCTGCGCAGGCGCAGGCGTAGGCGGACCCTGCCGCGGGCCGCTGGGGGCTCCGCCCCCGGACCCCCGCGCCTCGAACGCCGGCGGGGCTGGATCGGCCCGGCGGGCCGGATGACCGTGACCGTGACCGTGACCGTGACCGTGACCGGGATCGGGATCGGGATCGGGATCGGCGTGCGGCATGCGGCATGCGGCGTGCGGCGTCTGATCCACGCCGAGGTGCCGGATCCGGCCCGGGGCGCTGTCTCGCCGGCGCTCAGAGCGTCGCGCTGCGCGCATCCCGTCTGCTGGAGTCCGCCGTGCACCGGCCGCGGGCCCGGATGTCCGGTACGCCGCGTACGGCCTGGTCATCGACGGCGCGGCCGGCGGCGAGGCCGATGTGGCCCGTATCGCCGAGCGGTTGCGCCGGATGTGACGCTCACCGCACCCGCCGAGGTCACGGGCCTGTCCCTCCGCGAGGGGCCGGCCGGCCCCGGTAGGGTGGCCCGGTTGTCCTACGTACGACCGCCGCCGCCAGCCGCCGAGAGCCCGAACCGGAGACCGTGACTACTACCGCCTCCCACCACCTCTCACCCGCCTTCCCGGGCCGTGCCCCCTGGGGTACCGCCAGCAAGCTGCGCGCCTGGCAGCAGGGTGCGCTGGACCGGTACATCCAGACCCAGCCCCGCGACTTCCTCGCGGTCGCGACGCCCGGCGCAGGCAAGACGACCTTCGCGCTGACGCTCGCCTCCTGGCTGCTGCACCACCATGTCGTGCAGCAGGTGACCGTCGTCGCGCCGACCGAGCACCTGAAGAAGCAGTGGGCCGAGGCCGCCGCCCGGATAGGCATCCGGCTGGACCCGGAGTACTCCGCCGGGCCGCTGAGCAAGGACTACCACGGGGTCGCCGTCACGTACGCGGGTGTGGGCGTGCGGCCGATGCTGCACCGCAACCGCTGCGAGCAGCGCAAGACCCTCGTCATCCTCGACGAGATCCACCACGCCGGTGACTCGAAGTCCTGGGGCGAGGCCTGCCTCGAGGCCTTCGACCCGGCGACCCGGCGCCTCGCGCTGACCGGTACGCCCTTCCGGTCCGACACCAACCCCATCCCCTTCGTCACGTACGAGGAAGGGAACGACGGGATCCGGCGGTCTTCCGCCGACTACACCTACGGGTACGGGAACGCCCTCGGCGACGGCGTCGTCCGGCCCGTGATCTTCCTGTCCTACAGCGGCAACATGCGCTGGCGCACCAAGGCCGGCGACGAGATCGCCGCCCGGCTCGGCGAGCCGATGACCAAGGACGCCATCTCCCAGGCCTGGCGCACCGCGCTGGACGCGCGCGGCGACTGGATGCCGAACGTGCTGCGCGCCGCCGACCAGCGGCTGACCGAGGTCCGCAAGGGCATCCCGGACGCGGGCGGGCTGGTCATCGCCTCCGACCAGGACTCGGCGCGCGCGTACGCCAAGCTGATCCGCGAGATCACCGGGACGAAGGCCACCCTCGTCCTGTCCGACGACACCGGCGCCTCGAAGAACATCGACACCTTCAGCGCCAACGACGACCGCTGGATGGTCGCCGTCCGCATGGTGTCCGAGGGCGTCGACGTACCGCGCCTCGCGGTCGGCGTGTACGCGACGACTATCTCGACCCCGCTGTTCTTCGCCCAGGCCGTCGGGCGTTTCGTGCGGTCGCGCAGGCGCGGCGAGACGGCTTCCGTGTTCCTCCCGACCATTCCCTATCTCCTCGGCTTCGCCAACGAGATGGAGGTCGAACGCGACCACGTCCTCGACAAGCCCAAGAAGAAGGGCGAGGACGACCCGTACGCCGAGTCCGAGAAGGAGATGGACGAGGCGAACCGGCAGGAGGACGAGGACACCGGCGAGGACGAGCAGATGTCTTTCGAGGCACTCGAGTCCGACGCCGTCTTCGACCGGGTGCTCTACGACGGCGCCGAGTTCGGCATGCAGGCGCACCCGGGCAGCGAGGAGGAGCAGGACTACCTCGGCATCCCGGGTCTGCTGGAGCCGGACCAGGTGCAGATGCTGCTGCAGAAGCGGCAGTCGCGGCAGATCGCGCACAGCCGGCGCAAGCCGGACGCGGAGGCGGACCTGCTGGAGCTGCCGGCCGACCGCCGGCCGGTGGTCTCGCACAAGGAGCTGCTGGAGCTGCGGAAGTCGCTGAACACGATGGTGGGGGCGTACGTCCACCAGAGCGGCAAGCCGCACGGCGTGATCCACACCGAGCTGCGGCGGGTGTGCGGCGGGCCGCCGAGCGCGGAGGCGACGGCGGGGCAGCTGCGGGAGCGGATCAAGAAGGTGCAGGAGTGGGCCACGCGGATGCGGTGAGCCCGTCGTCCCCTTCTTCCCGTCCTTCCGTCCTTCCGTCCTCTGTTCGTACGGACTGTGACCCGGGGTCCGTGCGGAGGTTCGCACGGACCCCGGTCACGTTACGTGTCCGCCGGCGGGTCCGCGTACGGCGCTGCGGGGGTCGCGGACTCGGGACCGGCGTCGGGGGGATCGCACAGGCACCGCCGGCGGGCCGAGGTCACGAATCGTCTCCGCGGGCGATCCTGAACCGGCACAAAGGGGTAGTTGGCGCCCGGATTCTGGACGAGGCCTTCCGCTGAGCGGACCCGCTCGCTACTGTCCCCGCATCGAACGCCCCGTGGCAGCGCCGCCGCGGGAGCGCAGCCGGTGCCATGGCCGCTACCGGCGGCCTCTCCGTGCGTCGCCGTGGGACCGGCGTCGTTCCATCCCGAGAGTCACCGCCGCTCACCGAGAGAGGGAGAGGCGTCGTGACCGCGGAAACCTCCCAGACTCTGGACCGAGGGCTCAGAGTCCTCAAACTGCTCGCCGACACCGACCACGGTCTGACCGTCACCGAGCTCTCCAACCGCCTCGGTGTGAACCGCACCGTGGTCTACCGCCTGCTGGCCACCCTCGAGCAGCACGCCCTGGTCCGCCGCGACCTCGGCGGCCGGGCCCGCGTCGGGCTCGGGGTGCTGCGGCTCGGGCGGCAGGTGCATCCGCTCGTGCGCGAGGCGGCCCTGCCGGCGCTGCGGTCCCTCGCCGAGGACATAGGCGCCACCGCGCACCTGACCCTCGTCGACGGCACCGAGGCGCTCGCCGTGGCCGTCGTCGAGCCGACCTGGACCGACTACCACGTGGCCTACCGGCCCGGATTCCGTCACCCGCTGGACCGCGGGGCAGCCGGGCGGGCCATTCTGGCGGCCCGTCAGGGCACGCTCACCGAGCCCGGCTACACGCTCACCCACGGGGAGCTCGAAGCGGGCGCCAGCGGCGCGGCAGCGCCCCTCGTGGGCATCACGGGACTGGAGGGCAGCGTGGGCGTCGTGATGCTGGCCGACGCCGTGCCCGAGCGGGTCGGCCCGCGCGTCGTGGACGCAGCCCGCGAGGTCGCCGACGCCCTGCGCTGACGCCCTGCGCCGGGGGGTGGCGGGATGGCGGGGCGTGGGCGCGTCGGGGACGCCCGATAGATTGGGCGGGTGCTCTCTCGCCTCACACGTCTGCCGCGTCCCGCCGCCCTGGCCGTCTGCGCCGTGCCCGTGCTCGGGCTGTTCGCCGCCGCGGCCTTCGCGCCGCTGCCCTTCGTGATCGCCCAGCCGGGCCTCACGGCCGACGTGCTCGGCGCCCGCGACGGCAAGCCCGTGATCACCGTGACGGGCGCCCCGACCCGGCAGACCACGGGCCAGCTCCGGATGACCACCATCCAGGCCACCGGTCCCTCCACCACCGTGACCCTGCCCGAGCTCGTCGACGACTGGTTCGACAGCAGCCGGGCGGTCATGCCCAAGGAGGCGGTCTACCCCTCGGGCGGAAGCGACAAGGAGATCGAGGCGCACAACCTGGAGGAAATGGCCACGTCGCAGTCGGCGGCCACCCAGGCCGCCCTCGGCTACCTCCACAAGGACCCGAAGGACGTGAAGGTCCAGCTCAACCTCGCCGATGTGGGCGGCCCGAGCGCCGGCCTGCTCTTCTCCCTCGGCATCGTGAACAAGCTCGACGGCGACGGCAGCGGCGGCGATCTGACCGGCGGCCGCACCATCGCCGGTACGGGCACCATCAGTGCGGACGGCAAGGTCGGCGCGGTCGGCGGCGTGGCCCTGAAGACCCAGGCCGCGCAGCGCGACGGGGCGAGCGTGTTCCTCGTACCGGAGGCCGAGTGCGCCGACGCGCAGACCGAACTCCCCGAGGGGCTCCGGCTGGTCCCCGTCCGTACGCTGACGGACGCGGTGCAGGCGCTGCGTGCGCTCAGCCGGGGAGAGCCGGTTCCGTCCTGCTGACCTCGGTGGCGGCGGCGGAGCCGACCGGCTCCGGTGCGCGCTCCATCGTGCGCCAGGCCGGGAAGACCAGCGGCGCGAGCGTGGTCAGCAGATAGACGCCGCCGAACAGCAGCAGGGCCGGCGTCGCCCCGAGCCCGTCGACGAGCAGGCCCGCCGCGAGCCCGCCCAGCGGCATGGTCAGCTCGCAGCCCGCGGTGGTCACGCCCGAGACGCGGCTGCGCAGCTCGTCCGGGACCCTCTCGTACAGCACGGTGGTCAGGATCGGGTTGAGCATGCCCGCACCGAACCCGGACAGCGCCATCGTCACCGCGAGCGGCAGCGGGGTGTCGGTGAAGGCGGCCACCGCGTACCGGGGCGCACCGCACAGCAGGAAGGCCGTCGTGTACACGGTCCGGCGGGAGAACCGCTCGCCCCACACCCCGTAGAGCAGGGCGCCCAGCAGCGCGAAGCCGCCGAAGAGGGACACGAGCAGGCCGACCGCGGCGGCGCCGCCGAGGGCCTCGCGGCCGTGCACGGGCAGCAGGACCGCGGACCAGCCCTGGTCCAGGCCGTTGGTCATCATCACCATCACGGTGATGCCGGCCAGCAGCCGCGAGCGGGTGAGGAAGCTCCAGCCCTCGGCCAGTTCGGCCCGGTAGCCGGCGAAGGAGATCTTCCCGGTGGCCCGCTGCGGCTCCGCGGCCGGGACCCCGCGCAGGAACGCGGTGACCAGCAGCGCCGACACGGCGAAGGTGGCCGCGTCCAGCAGCAGGGCGGACTCGGCCCCGAACACCGCGATCAGTACGCCGGCCAGCGCGGCCCCGATCATCCGGGCTCCGCGGGAGACGGCGTCGTACAGGCTCGCCGCCCGGGCCACGGTGGTGCCGGCGTGCTCGGCGAGGTCCGGCAGCAGGACGCCGCGGGCGGTCAGGCCGGGCGTGTGGACGAGGCCCCCGACGGCCATCAGCGCGCACAGCATCCAGAACTCCAGCGCGCCCGCGTAGTGCAGCAGCGGGATCGCGCCGACCGAGACGGCGCAGATGAGGTCGGAGGCCGCCGAGACCCGGCGGCGGCCGATCCGGTCGATGACGGGGCCGCCGACGAGCGCGGCGACGACGACGGGCAGGGTGGCGCAGAAGGCGACGACCCCGGCCCGGCCGGCGCTGCCCGTGGTCTGGAGCACGAACCACGGGACGCCGATCAGGGTGAGTGAACTCCCGGCTATCGAAACGGTGTTGGCGGCGAGGACGGCCGCGAACGGGCGACGGCTCATGCGGCGTGCGGGATGCGGGCGTGGAGGTGGGCAGGCTGGATCAGCCGGGTCCCGGCGCTGACGAGGGCCTCGCCGAGCAGGTTGCGCAGGGAGGGGGCGGCCGGGGCGGTCTCGCGGGCGAGGTGCCAGGCGGCGGCCGCGGCGGCGAGTTCGGCGGTACGGGCGGCGTGCGTCTCGGCGTGGATCTCGGCGGGCGGGAAGGCGTGCACGGCAGGACTCCTTCTGCGGGAACGGGAGGAAAGCGGGGGCGAGGCGGGGGCGAGGTTGCGGCTACTCGCCGGAGCGCGGGAAGACGTGCGAGTGGAGGCGGACCGTCTTCGTGTCGTCCGAGGGCGGCAGGTCGCGGTAGCTGTTGATCAAGTCGTGCATCCGGAGGATCAGCTCGAGGGTCTGGTCGGCCGTCAGGCGCAGCGTGTGGTCGCTGACCTCCGAGGCGCGCCGCCAGTCCTGGGGCCAGCTGAAGGCGGTGCCGAGCCAGGTGCTCAGCTCCTGCGTGTGGATCGTCGCGATCTCGTGGAGGAAGAGGTCCGCCGCACCGCGGGTGTCCGGGTCCTCGGCGTACATCAGCTGCTCGTCGAACCGAGTGCCGTCGTGGACGGCCCGCCACCAGCGTTCGCGGCCCTTGCCGTGCTCCGGCGCGTCCTCGACGAACCCGTGCGCGGCGAGCTGGCGCAGGTGGTAGCTGGTGGCGCCGCTGGACTCCCCGAGCCGCTCCGCCAGTTGCGAAGCCGTGGCCGGGCCTTCGTGGCGCAGTGTGGCCAGCATGCGGATGCGCAGCGGGTGGGCGAGGCCGCGCAGGGAGCGGGCGTCGAGGGTACGGACCTTGGGTCCTTCTGTGTTCGCTTCTTCGGGCATGGCTCAACCGTAGAGTTGCAAAGACTTCTATGCAAGGGTTTCTTTGCAACGTCTTCTTTGGAACCTCTGGGAACCACCCGGACGGCTCAGCCCTCGTGCGCCGCCTGCTCCACCAGGGGGATGACCCGCAGCGGTACCGGGTTCTCCATGACGATGGCCGTCGAGGCCCGCACGATCCCCTCGAACCCGACGACCCGGTCGATCACCCGCTGCAGATCGGCGTTGGACCGGGCCACGAGCCGGCACAGCATGTCCCCGTGCCCGGTCGTGGTGTGCAGCTCCAGCACCTCCGGCACGCCGTTCAAGTGCGCCCGCACGTCCGCCCCTTGGCCCTGCTTGATCTCCAGCGTCGCGAACGCGGTCACCGGGTACCCGAGGGCCGCCGGGTCCACCTGCGGGCCGAAGCCGCGGATGACCCCGTTCGACTGGAGCCGGTCGAGCCGGGCCTGCACGGTGCCGCGGGCCACGCCGAGCCGGCGCGAGGCCTCCAGGACCCCGATCCGGGGCTCCCGGGCGAGCAGGACGATGAGCCGGCCGTCGAGTTCGTCGATGCCCATGGAAGCCTTCCCTCGATCGGCTGGTCATACTGCACAGATCTCTCAGCCATCCTCCGCCTCGGCTGGTCAGTCTGTACAGCCAAACAGGAAACTATTGCGCAGCTTGTGGATCGGCGGGACTCTGCGCTCATGACTGAGTCTCTGACGAACCTCGAAACCACCCCGCACACCGCGCGTGAGGCAGACCCCTTCCCGGTGAAGGGCATGGACGCGGTCGTCTTTGCCGTAGGCAACGCCAAGCAGGCCGCGCACTACTACTCCACCGCCTTCGGCATGAAGCTCGTCGCCTACTCCGGACCGGAGAACGGCGTCCGCGAGACGGCCAGCTACGTCCTGACCAACGGCTCCGCGCGCTTCGTCCTGACCTCGGTGATCAAGCCGACGACGGACCACGGCCGTTTCCTCGCCGAGCACGTCACCGAGCACGGCGACGGTGTCATCGACCTCGCGATCGAGGTCCCGGACGCGCGGGCGGCGTACGCGTACGCCGTCGAGCAGGGCGCGCGCGGGCTGGACGAGCCGTACGAGATGAAGGACGAGCACGGCACCGTCGTGCTGGCCGCCATCGCGACCTACGGCCAGACCCGCCACACGCTGGTCGAGCGCGCCGACTACACCGGGCCGTACCTGCCGGGTTACGTCGCCGTCGAGCCGATGGTGGCGCCGCCGGCCAAGCGGACCTTCCAGGCGATCGACCACTGCGTGGGCAACGTCGAGCTCGGCCGGATGAACGAGTGGGTCGCGTTCTACAACAAGGTCATGGGCTTCACGAACATGAAGGAGTTCGTGGGCGACGACATCGCGACCGAGTACTCGGCGCTGATGTCGAAGGTGGTCGCGGACGGGACCAAGAAGGTCAAGTTCCCGATCAACGAGCCGGCGATCGCGAAGAAGAAGTCGCAGATCGACGAGTACCTGGAGTTCTACGGCGGCCCCGGCGTCCAGCACATCGCGCTGGCCTCGAACGACATCGTGGCGACCGTGCGCACGATGCGCGCGGCGGGCGTGCAGTTCCTGTCGGTCCCGGACTCGTACTACGACACGCTCGGCGAGTGGGTCGGTGACACGCGGGTGCCGATCGACGAGCTGCGCGAGCTGAAGATCCTGGCCGACCGGGACGAGGACGGCTACCTGCTGCAGATCTTCACCAAGCCGGTGCAGGACCGCCCGACGGTGTTCTTCGAGATCATCGAGCGGCACGGCTCGATGGGCTTCGGCAAGGGCAACTTCAAGGCGCTGTTCGAGGCGATCGAGCGGGAGCAGGAGAAGCGGGGCAACCTCTAGGTCGCGGGTCCCGGGCCCCTGGCGCTGCCTTCGGCGCCGGGGGCTCTGCCGTTGCCGGGGGCTTCCCAGACCCCCGCGCCTCGAGCGCCGGCGGGGCCGGATCGGCCGGCTGCCTCAGGCTTTGGCTGGGCTGGGTTTGCCGGGCGACGGGCTCGGCTTCGGTTTCGGTTTGGCCGCCGGGGCCGGGGGCTTGGATTTGGCCGCCTTCGGGAGGTCCGGGGCCACCCATGGTTTGGTCGGCTGCATGTTCTCCGGGCCGCCCGCCGGCGGCTGGCCGATCGAGGCGAGTGCCTCCTTCGCCAGCGGGACCCGGACGGGGGAGAACCGCGGGTTCGTGCGCAGCGCCTCCTGCAGGTGGCGCCGGGCCCCCGCGTCGTCGCCCAGACCCCGCTCGATCATCGCGCGGTGGTAGGCGAAGTCCGCGCTCCGCGCCCCCCGCTCCGTCGACTTCTTCGCGTACTCCAGCGCCCCCGCGTCGTCGCCCGTCTTGTGCAGCGCCCACGCCAGCGCATCCGCCACCTGCATGTTCTTGTGCCGCGACCACTCCTGCGTCAGCCGCCGCACGGCCACCCCCGGATCCCCGTGGTCCGCCTCGAACAGGCCGAGGACCACCGCCTCGTTCACCCCGTCCGCCGCGCCCCGCCCGGCCGCAGCACGCAGCATCTCGTACGGCGCCTTCGCCTCCTCGCCGCGCCCCAGCGCATCCAGCAGCTCGCCCAGCTCCAGCGCCAGCCGCGGCTCCTGCGCCCGGCCCAGCGCCATCCGGTAGTCCCGGACCGCTTCCCCGCCCCGGCCCAGCCCGGCCAGCGCCCTGCCCCGGCCGCCCAGCGCCTGCGCCTGCGCCGGGTCCGCCCGCAGCGCACCCTCGTACTGGCGCAGCGCCTCCGCGGCGTCCCCCCGCTCCCAGGCCAGCTCCCCGAGCCGGAACAGCACGTACGCCTTCTCCGCCGGCGATTTCGCCGCGCCTCCCGCGTGCTCCATCGCCATCGTCGCGTCCTCGCGCCAGCCGCGGTCCCGGTACACCTGGGAGGCCCGGATGAACGCCGCCAGCCCCGGCCGCAGGTCCACCAGCCGCTCCATCGACCGCTCGGCGGCCTTGTAGTCGCCGAGGCCCGTGTACGCGTCCACCAGCACCGGGTACGCCGTCCACCGCTTCGGCGCCTGCGCCCGTACGAGCTCGCCCCACTTCTTCCCGGTCCCGAAGTCGCCCCGGGCGTTGGCCAGCGTGCCCATGCCCGTCATCGCGTCGAAGTTGCCCTTCTCGGCCGGGCGGATCTCCAGCGACCGCTTCAGCGCCTTCTCCGCCTTCGGGTACCAGGCCGGCTCCGCCGTCCGGCGCGCCTGCTCGAGGTACGCCGCCCCGAGCACCGCCCAGGACGCGTCGTCCTTCTCGTGCCCCGCGACCCACTTCTCCCGGTCCGCGACCAGCGCCGTCAGGTCCACCGCCGCCGCCGGCGCACCCATGCCGACCGCCGAGGCGGCCCGCTCGGTGGGCCCGGGCGGGCGCGCGTCGTCGCCCTGGCGGGCCGGCCGGATCAGCAGGGCCCCGGCGATCAGGACCACCGCGACCCCGGCCGCCACGAGCGTCTTGCGGCCGGTGAAGGTCACGGGTGGCGCGGGCTGCTGCGCTTCCTCGTCGATTCGGTCGATACGGTCCATGGGGTCACTGTGCGTCAATATGATGAGTTAGCCGAGGTGTCCGAAGCCCGTCGCGGCCGTGTTCACACCGATGGCCCCCGGTGTCACGCTGGGCCCATGGATGTCATGGACGACGATCTCTCCGTACGTCTGCGCGCGAGCCTCCTGGAGGGGCTCCCCGCCGAGGCCCTCCTCACCGATCCCGAGGTGACCGCCTCCTACGCCACCGACATGGCCAACTTCTGCGCCGCCGGCACCCCGGCGGCCGTGGTCCTGCCCCGCACCGTCGAACAGGTGCAGCACGTGCTGCGCACCGCCACCGCCCTACGGGTCCCCGTCGTCCCGCAGGGCGCCCGCACGGGTCTGTCGGGCGCCGCCAACGCCTCCGACGGCTGCATCCTGCTCTCCCTCGTCAAGATGGACCGGATCCTCGAGATCAACACCGTCGACCGCATCGCCGTCGTCGAACCCGGCGTCGTGAACGCGGTGCTCTCACGGGCCGTCGCCGCGCAGGGCCTGTACTACCCGCCCGATCCCTCCAGCTGGGAGCAGTGCACGATCGGCGGCAACATCGGCACCGCGTCCGGCGGCCTGTGCTGCGTCAAGTACGGGGTCACCGCCGAGTACGTGCTCGGCCTCGACGTGGTCCTCGCCGACGGGCGGCTGCTGCGCACGGGCCGGCGTACCGCCAAGGGCGTCGCCGGGTACGACCTCACCCGGCTCTTCGTCGGCTCCGAGGGCAGCCTCGGCGTCGTCGTCCAGGCCGTCCTCGCGCTGCGCCCTGCGCCGCCCCGGCAGCTCGCGCTGGCCGCCGAGTTCCCCTCGGCCGCGGCCGCCTGCGCGGCCGTCTGCGCCGTCATGGAGGCCGGGCTCACGCCCTCGCTGCTGGAACTGATGGACCGCACGACCGTCCGCGCCGTCAACGCCCTCGGCCACATGGGCCTGCCGGACACCACCGAGGCCCTGCTCCTGGCCGCCTTCGACACCCCGCACGCGCCCGACGACCTCGCGGCCGTGGGGAAGCTGTGCACGGCCGCCGGAGCCACCGCCGTCGTCCCCGCCGAGGACGAGGCGGAGTCCGAACTGCTGCTCCAGGCCCGCCGGATGTCGCTGACCGCCCTGGACACCCTGCGGCCGGCGACGATGATCGACGACGTCTGCGTACCGCGCTCGCGGCTCGCCGAGATGCTCGACGGCACGGCCGCCATCGCCCACAGGTACGACCTGCTCATCGGGGTCTGCGCGCACGCCGGCGACGGCAACACCCACCCGGTGGTCTGCTTCGACCCGGCCGACGAGGACGAGACACGCCGGGCCCGCGAGTCCTTCGACGAGATCATGGCGCTGGGACTGGCGCTCGGCGGGACCATCACCGGCGAGCACGGGGTCGGGGTCCTGAAGAAGGAGTGGCTCGCGAGGGAACTGGGGCCGGTGGGACTCGAGATGCAGCGAGCGGTCAAGCAGGCCTTCGATCCACTCGGCCTGCTCAACCCCGGCAAGCTCTTCTGACCGTACGCCGGGTATGGAACGCACGAGGCTGAGATGGCGGATCCGCATCACAGGTCGCCGTCCGCCGACTCGTCCGACGGCCACGGGTCCCGCATCCACAGGTCGTCGGCCGGGGTCGGCGTGAGCAGCTCCGCCAGCGCGTCGTCCAGGCCCAGCCGGTCCGCCTCGGTGCCGGGCGGGACCACGCGCAGCGTGCGCTCCAGCCAGGCCGACACCGAGCCGGCCGGGGCCTCCAGCAGCGCGTCGCCGTCGGGGGAGGTCAGGGCCATGCAGAGGACGGCCTTGTTGTCGACCTTCGTGGGCCAGATCCGGACGTCTCCGTGGCCGCACGGACGGAACACCCCCTCGACCAGCAGCTCGCGGGCGAAGGTCCAGTTGACCGGGGTGCTGGAGCCGGTGTGGAAGGTGACGTGCACGGCGTACGGGTCGTCCGTCAGGTAGACCAGCCGGGCGGGGACGGCGACGCTGCGCTCAGGGGACAGGACCAGCTTCAGTTCCAGCTCGCGCTCGATGACGGGGTGGTGCATGGCGGCCTCACTTCGGGATCTCCGGTTCGTGTCGCAGGGCCGGGTTCGCGCCCCACACCCGGTGAGAGCGCCGATGTGCCCGGGTATGACGCGACTTCGCGCACCGAATCGGGGATTGGCCGGATCCTGTTGGGTGACCGAAAACAGCCGTATGGGGCGGCGTTCGCTCAAAGGCTTGGTTTCTCCCGTTACCGGACCTGTCGGGGCACGGTTCTTGGCTATGGTCCTCCCCTTGCACAAGCCTCAAGCCACGATCGGAGTTGGGGACATTGACGGCCTCCCCTGGTGACGGCGAGCACGCGGCCCGCGAGGGCTACTACCCCGATCCGTCCATCCCCGGGTTCGTCCGGTACTGGAACGGCCTCAACTGGGTCCCGGGTACGAGCCGCCCTGCCGCCCGGTCCGACGAGACGGGCCCGGTGTTCCTGGACGAGACCGGCGTGACCGAGGCGCTGCCCGAACCCGAGCTCGAACCCGAGCCCGCACCCGTCGCCCGGCCCGCCGTACCCGCACCCGCGGCGACGCCCGCCTGGCAGGCCGACCCGCTGCACCAGTCCGGCTTCGGCGGGCCCCGCGACCACCGGGTGTCCTGGGGCAGCCCGCCGCTGCCGGAGCCCGACCCGGGGCACGCGCCGGCCCGTTCGGCGGGGGTCTCGCTGGGCCGCGGGCCGCGCCCGGAGCCCCTGGACGCGGCCGAACGGCCGGAGCGCGGGCCGGGGGTGTCCTTCGCCCGTACGCCGTCCGCCGCGGCGGCGGCCACCGCGGAGCGGTTCCCCGCGCAGGCCGCGGCGCGGGGCTCCGCCGAGGGCGTGGGAATCCTGTCCGCGCGCTCCCCGGCCGCCCAGGCCCCGGCGCCTGCTCCGGCTCCCGCACCTGCTCCGGCCCCGGCCCCGGCGCCTGCTCCCGCTCCCGTCGAGCCCGAGTGGCCCGCCGCCCCCGGCGCCGGCGCCGGGCCGTCCGGGCTCACCTCCTCGTGGCCGCAGACCCCGCTGCGGCGCGACCCGGCACCGCGGCGCGACCCGGTGGCGCCCCGGCCCGAGCCCGAGGCCCCGGCGGCCTGGGACGCGCGGCCTGAGCCAGAGGCCCCGATGCTCCGCGACCCGGTGGCGCGCCCCGAGCCCGAGACGCCGGTCCGGCGCGACCCGGCTGCCGCCGCCTCGGCAGCGGCCCGGTCCGTGCATGCGCCGTCGTCGCCGTCGCCGTCGCCGTCTGCGCAGGCCCCGGCGGTCCGTCGGCCCGCCGCAGGGTCCGCCCCGGCTTCGGCCCCCGCCCCCCGGCAGGCGGCCGCCCCCGCCGAGGCGGATCACGACCTCGAGGCGCCGGCGGCACCGGAAGCCGGCCGCACGGCCCCCCGGCCCACCGAGCGGGCCGTCTTCGAGCGGATGGCGGAGCGGGCCGTCCGCCCCGCCGGGCTGGTGCGCCGGGCCCTCGCCCGCACGCTGGACACCCTCGTACTCGGCGCGGTCGCGGTGGGGACCGCCTGGCCCCTCGTACCCGCGGCCACCGCCCATCTCGAGGCCAAGGTCGACGCCGCGAAGGGCAGCGGCCGGACCACCACCGTGTGGCTGTTCGACAGCACCATGGCCGGATACCTCGGCCTCGTCCTGGGCGCCGTACTGCTCTTCGGGGTGTTCTACGAGGCGCTGCCCACCGCCCGCTGGGGCCGCACCCCCGGCAAGAAGCTCCTCGGGATCCGGGTGCTGTCCGCCGCCACGCTCCGCCCGCCCACGTTCGGCGCGGCCCTGCGCCGCTGGCTGGTGTACGCGTTCCTCGGGCTCCCCGGCAGCCTCTGGTGCCTGGTGGACCGGCCCCGCCGCCGGGGCTGGCACGACCGGGCGGCCAGGACGTACGTGGCCCGCTGAGGCCCGGCAGGGGGCCGCGGGGGGACGCCGGGGGCGGCCGCCGGGGGGCGCCTTCCCCCGAACGGACGCCGTCCCGTTGCAGGGTTCGCGGGGCCGGGTTCGACTCGGGCCATGAGTACCGATCAGCCGCCGCCGGGCCAGCCGCCCGAGGACGACCCGTTCCTCAAGAAGCCCCAGGAACCGACGCCTCCGTCGGGCGGTTCGCCGTACGGCCCGCCGCCGGGAGGCCCGACCCCGCCCCCGGGCGGCGCCCCTCCGCCGCCGGGAGGCCCCTACGGCGGCGCGGGCGGCGGCGGATACCCGCCCCCGCCGCCCCCGCACGGCGGCGGCCCGGGTGACCCGTACGGCGGGGGCGGCGGCTACGGCATGCCCGATCCGCTCGCGGGGATGCCCCCGCTGGCCGACTTCGGCAAGCGGCTCGGGGCCCGCATCATCGACGTGGTCATCGTGCTCGTGCCGCTGTTCCTGATCCAGCTGGCGTTCGGCACCAACCGCTACGCGGTCGAGACGAACAAGGGGGAGGACGTCAGCCAGGTCTTCACCAAGTCGTACAGCGGCAGCGGTCTGGCCATGACGCTGATCTCGATCGTCCTGTTCGTCGGCTACGACTGGTGGTTCGCCAAGAAGGACGGCAGGACCATCGGCAAGAAGGCCCTCGGGCTGCGCGTCGCGATGCTCAACGACGGCAGCGTCCCGCAGTCCGGCGCGGCCCTCGGGCGGGCCGCCATGCTCTGGCTGCCGGCGCTCCTGTGCTGCCCCTGCCTGTGGCAGATCGTGCTGATCGTGTCGATCCTCGTGGACAAACCGTACAAGCAGGGCCTGCACGACAAGGTGGGCAAGACCGTGGTGGTGAGTGCGGCGTAGCGACGAGGAGGACCGGCGTGCGGCTGGGCGTCCTGCGGCTCAGTGGTGCACCGGCTGTTCGACGGCGGCCGCCCGGGGCTCAGGCACCCGGGCGGCCGCCGCGTCCGCGGGGCCCACGGGGACCGGTTCGGGCGTGATTTCGGCAACACCGGGGGAAACGGCAGGGGTACGGGCGGGGGCTCCGGCGGGGGCGGCGTGCCGGCCGCGGCGGCGGGGGCTCGCGGCGGTGAGCGCGACGAGCAGTCCGAGGGCCAGTGCGGCGGTGGTGATGACGGCGATCCCGCGCCCCGTGCCCGTCTGCGAGAGCAGCAGCATGGCGATCGTCGACACGACGACGGTGGCGGACCCGTAGAACAACTGGGCGGCAGTCGGACGCGGCATGGCGGTATCCGTCCTCAAGGCGGGGAGGGGGAGTCTGCTCAACTAGGTCGCGCGTCAAGCGACTCTACGTCGGGGGATTCCCGAGCGGAACCGCCAGTAAGCGTGACCTAACCCACGGTGCCCGGAGCACGGGGGGCGCACGGGTTCACCCACCCGTCCCACAGTGTGGTCAGGACGCGCCCTTCGTCCTATATGGCAGAGGAACGTCCGGATACCGGAACTCCCTGACCGCATAGTGCAGTTGTAAGGAAGAAGTCAAGGTCTGTCTTTTCTTTAGACTCTCCGGTCAAATGTCGTCACTTGAGACGCGCGCCGCGCGGAACCCCCCACTCCTTTGGAGACGTTCCGACCTGTGTCGCGGCCGCGGGAGGGGAACGACATCAAGTGACCAGCAATTCCAGCCGTCGACGAGCGCTGCGTGCCGCAGCCGTCGGTGTGACCCTGGCCGCGACTGCGGCTTCCGGCGCCTTCCTCGTCACTGCCCAGGCCTCCGACAAGCCGTCGACCGCGGCCACCGTGGAGCGCCAGGACCCGGCCGCCCCCGCGAAGGAGCAGGTCCAGCACAACCTGAAGGGCCCGTTCAGCGACCAGCAGGCCCAGGCCCGCGAAGCCGCCCTTGACCAGGTGCTGTCGGGCAAGAAGACCGTCGAGCAGCGGGGCGCCTCCAAGGTCGTCAAGCTCGACGACAAGAAGTACGTCGAGCTCGGCCGCGAGAAGACCGACAAGATCTTCACGATCCTCGTCGAGTTCGGCGACCAGGTCGACAGCACGACCATGTTCGACCCGGACGGTCCGGACGGCCCGAAGCCGGCCGTCCCGAAGTACGGCGGCACCCCCGGTCCGCTGCACAACACCATCGCGCAGCCCGACCGTGCCAACAACAACAGCACGGCCTGGCGCAAGGACTTCAGCCGCGACTACTTCCAGGACCTGTACTTCGGTACCGGTCAGGGCAAGGACTCGCTGAAGACCTACTACGAGAAGACCTCCTCGGGTCGCTACTCGGTCGACGGCCAGGTCGCCGACTGGGTCAAGATCCCGAACAACGAGGCCCGTTACGGCTCGAACTACTGCGGTCAGACCAACTGCGCCAACGTGTGGGACACCGTCCGTGACGGTGTCAACGCGTGGGTCGCCGGCCAGAAGAAGGCCGGCAAGACCGACGCCGAGATCAAGGCCACGCTGGCGCAGTACGACCAGTGGGACCGCAACGACTTCGACGGCGACGGCAACTTCAACGAGCCCGACGGCTACATCGACCACTTCCAGATCGTCCACGCGGGCGAGGACGAGTCGGCCGGCGGCGGTGTCCAGGGCACCAACGCGCTGTGGGCGCACCGCTGGTACGCCTACGGCACCGACGCGGGCAAGACCGGCCCGGCCGGCAACAAGGCCGGCGGCACCCAGATCGGCGACACCGGCATCTGGGTCGGCGACTACACGATGCAGCCGGAGAACGGCGGCCTCGGCGTCTTCGCGCACGAGTACGGCCACGACCTCGGTCTGCCGGACCTCTACGACACCTCCGGTGGCGGCGAGAACTCGGTCGGCTTCTGGTCCCTGATGTCCGCCGGCTCCTGGCTCGGCGAGGGCAAGGACTCCATAGGCGACATGCCGGGCGACATGACCGCCTGGGACAAGCTCCAGCTGGGCTGGCTGAACTACGACACGGCCAAGGCCGCGACGAAGTCCACCCACAAGCTGGGTGTTTCGGAGTTCAACACCAAGGACAAGCAGGCGCTGGTCGTCGAGCTGCCGAAGAAGCAGGTCAAGACCGACATCGTCGCTCCCGCCGAGGGCTCCTCGCAGTGGTGGAGCAACATGGGTGACGACCTCAAGAACACCCTCACCCGCTCGGTCGACCTGACCGGCAAGTCCTCCGCCGCACTGGGCCTCAAGGGCTGGTGGGACATCGAGAAGGACTACGACTACCTCTACACCGAGGTGTCCACCGACGGGGGCGCCACCTGGACCGTCCTGAACGGCACCGCCAATGGCAAGGCCATCCCGGCCGACGCCGCGGGCAACGCCGGTCTGACCGACGTCTCGGGCGGCTGGCAGGACCTGAAGTTCCCGCTCGACGCCTACGCCGGCAAGAAGATCGACCTCCGCTTCCGCTACCAGACGGACGGCGGCGCGGGCGGCAAGGGCTTCACCGCCGACGCCCTCGCGATCACCGCGGACGGCCAGACCCTGTTCACCGACGGCGCCGAGAACGGCGACAACGGCTGGACCGGCAAGGGCTTCTCCCGCGTCGGTTCCGGGTTCACCAAGGAGTACCCGCAGTACTACATCGCGGAGAACCGGCGCTACGTCTCGTACGACTCCACCCTCAAGGTGGGCCCGTACAACTTCGGCTGGGCCAACTCCAAGCCGGGCTGGGTCGAGCACTACCCGTACCAGGACGGCCTGCTGATCTGGCTGTGGGACAAGTCCCAGAAGGACAACAACACCAGCCAGCACCCGGGCTCGGGTCTGATCCTCCCGATCGACGCCAACGCCAAGCCGATGAAGTGGGCGGACGGCACCCTGCTGCGCAACAAGATCCAGCCGTACGACGCGACGTTCAGCGCGTACTCGACGGACGCGTTCACCCTGCACAAGAACGGTGAGTCGCTGTTCCTGAAGCCGAAGCCCACGAACCTGGTCTTCGACGACCACAAGGGCAAGTACTACTACGACGAGAACCCGACCGGTTCGGTGAAGGTCGCTGACACCAACACCAAGATCAAGATCGTGAAGGAGCCGTACGACGGTCTCCAGATGACGGTCGAGGTCGGCCCCGCCGCCAAGTAATTCGGTAAACCTGCAGGTCAAAGCATGATCGGCCGTCGCCCTCTAGCGGGCGGCGGCCGATCGCGTTTAGATGCGGGTGCGAGTTTTCTTATTGACGGGGGAGCTGAAGATCATGCCAGGTGGAGGTTTCGTCAGATTGCCGGGCGGCAGCGTGGTGGTCGCGCTCACGCTGCCGAGGCCGTGCGGCGAGGGCGGAAACGTCCGTGTGCTGGTACACGCCGCGAACCGGGCCCGCGCCCTGACCAGGCTGCGGAACCTCGGGATGCGGGCCGTGTACCTGCGCGGCAACGCGCAGCCGCCGACCCCCGACGAGGTCACGGCCGTCCTGCACCACCCGGACGGGCTGCTGTGGCGCGGAGCCCCGGACCGGGCCCAGGAGCTCTGGCACCCGATCCGCGCCCTGCTGGGCGGCTAGGCCGTCACGGGCTCTGGCGGGGGCTCTCGCCGACGAGCCCGACCCCGGCCGTCCGGAGCTCCTCGACCGCCCGCGCGGCGGTGTGGGGGGCCACGGCGGCCGTCAGGTCCAGCAGCACGCGGGTGGCGAAGCCCTCGCGGGCGGCGTCGAGGGCCGTGGCGCGCACGCAGTGGTCGGTGGCGATCCCGACGACGTCGACTTCGGTGACCTGGCGGTCGCGCAGCCACCGGGCGAGCGGGGTGCCGTTCTCGTCGGCGCCCTCGAACCCGCTGTACGCGGCCTCGTGCGCCCCCTTGTCGAAGACGGCGGCGACGGCCCCGGAGGCGACCGCGGGCGCGAAGTTCGGGTGGAACCCGACGCCCTCGGTGCCGGCGACGCAGTGCACCGGCCAGGAGGTCTCGAAGTCCGGCTCGGCCGGGGGGTGCGCGAAGTGCGGACCGGGGTCGACGTGGTGGTCGCGGGTGGCGACGACGTGCCGGTAGCCGGCCGTGGCCTGGCCGATCAGCTCGGTGATCGCGGCGGCGACGTCGGCCCCTCCGGTGACCGCGAGGCTGCCGCCTTCGCAGAAGTCGTTCTGTACGTCGACGACGATCAGTGCGCGGTGCATGTCGCGTGTCCTTCGGTTGTCGTATGTGCCGCTGCGCGGGCTCTTCCCCCGCCCCGCCCCTCCCCGAAACCGGGGGCGCCGCCCCCGGTCCCCGGGCGGGCCGCTACGCGTACTCGGTGGGGATCACGGCCTCGCCCCGCGACAGCTGCGTCGCGGAGAGCGGGAGGCTCGCGAGGGCCTCGCGGTGCCGCTCGCGCACGGCCTCCAGGGACTCCCGCGCCACCACCTCACCGCCCTTGACCAGCTGGACCAGCAGCTGCGTGTCCGCCAGCGCCGTCGGCACCTGCCCGGTCCCGACGACCTCCGCCTCCGCGACCCCCTCCGCGTCCGCCCGCCGCGCAGCCCACTTGCGGCCGCCGATCGAGGTCTTCCCGCCCGTGGACTTCTTCGCCACCGGCACCAGCGGAGCCTTGGGGTCCGCCGACGCGGCCCGCGCCACCAGCTTGTAGACCATCGAGCACGTCGGGTGCCCGCTGCCCGTCACCAGCTGCGTGCCGACCCCGTACGCGTCCACCGGGGCCGCCGCCAGCGAGGCGATGGCGTACTCGTCGAGGTCGGAGGTGACCACGATCTTCGTCGCCGTCGCCCCCAGCTCGTCCAGCTGCTGCCGCACCCGGTGCGCGACCAGCAGCAGGTCGCCGGAGTCGATCCGGACCGCCCCCAGCCCCGTACCGGCGACCTCGACGGCCGTCCGCACGGCCTCCGCCACGTCGTACGTGTCCACCAGCAGGGTCGTCCCGCTGCCCAGCGAGGCCACCTGGGCCTGGAAGGCGTCCCGCTCGGTGTCGTGCACCAGCGTGAAGGCGTGCGCCGAGGTCCCGACCGTCGGGATCCCGTACCGGAAGCCGGCCGCCAGGTCCGAGGTGGAGGTGAAGCCGCCGACGTACGCGGCGCGCGAGGCCGCCACCGCCGCCAGCTCGTGGGTGCGCCGCGCGCCCATCTCGATCAGCGGCCGGTCGCCGGCCGCCGAGGCCATCCGCGAGGCCGCGGCCGCGATGGCCGAGTCGTGGTTGAGGATCGACAGGATGACCGTCTCCAGCAGCACGCACTCGGCGAAGCTGCCCTCGACGCGCAGGACCGGCGACCCGGGGAAGTAGACCTCGCCCTCCGGGTAGCCCCAGATGTCTCCCGAGAAGCGGTACGAGGACAGCCAGTCCAGGGTCCGCATGTCGACGACGGCCCGCTCGCGCAGGAACTCCAGCACCGCGCTGTCGAACCGGAAGTTCTCCACCGCGTCCAGGACGCGGCCGGTGCCGGCCACCACCCCGTAGCGCCGCCCCTCGGGCAGCCGCCGGGTGAAGACCTCGAAGACCGACCGGCGGTCGGCGGTGCCGTTCGCCAGGGCGGCCTGCAGCATCGTGAGCTCGTAATGATCCGTGAAGAGCGCTGTCGACGGCACGTCCACCGGCAGGCCCAGGTCCGCAGGGTTCATGTCACGGATGCTAGCGCACATTTCGTCAAAGTGACGAGATCTCGGGACCCGTTTGTGCGACCGGCCGGTCGCAGTGGCAGCATGGGACAAGTGAGTGTTGCTCCCATTGAGATCGAACGCACCGAGTCGGCCGAAGAGACCTTCGCGGTCCCCGAACCCGACGTTCCCTGGGTGACCCTGGTGCACAACGACCCGGTCAACCTCATGAGCTACGTGACGTACGTGTTCCAGGCGTACTTCGGCTATTCCAAGGACAAGGCGCACAAGCTGATGCTCGACGTCCACCACAAGGGGCGGGCGATCGTGTCCAGCGGCACCCGCGAGGAAATGGAGCGCGACGTGCAGGCCATGCACGGCTACGGCCTGTGGGCGACCCTCTCCCAGGACCGCATCTGATGGGGCGGTCCGCAGGGATGTTCGAAGCCCTCGAGGGCGGCGGCGCCACCGTCGCGCTGGACGAGATCGAGATCTCCATCCTGCGCTCCCTCGCCGTCCAGCTGCTGGAGCTCATCGGTCCGGGCGCGCCCGAGCCCGACGAGGACGCCGACCCGCTGGCCGTGCTGTTCGCCGAAGGCAACGAGGGGCCCACCGAGCGCCCCTCCGACCCCGCCCTGATCCGGCTCTTCCCCGACGCCTACGGCGGCCCCGGCCCCGAGGACCGGAAGGTGGACCCGGAGGAGCTCGCCGCCCGGTCGGCGGAATTCCGCCGGTTCACCGAGAACGACCTGCGCAGCCGCAAGCGGGAGGACGCGCTGGCCGTCGTGCGCAGCCTGGACGCGCTCACCCCCGGCGGTGACGGGGCGGCCGTGCTCGAGCTCACCGGGGAGCTCCCGCTGCGCTGGCTGGGGGCGCTCAACGACCTGCGCCTGACCATCGCGGCCCGCCTGGACATCACCGAGGACGACGAGGGCGCGATGCTCTTCCGGCTGCCGGACGACGACCCCCGCAAGCCGATGGTGATGGCCTACCTGTGGCTCGGCGGCCTCCAGGAAACGCTCATCGAAACCCTCTGAGAACCCTCGGAACCCTCAGGAAAGCCTCAAATGCGAACACTGTTCGCGCAGTGTTCGCTCAGCGGACGCTCAAATCCGGATAACGATCAGATCACCGCGATGCGGTGATCTGATTCTTTTTTGGATCTTTGTCCTGAATTCGATGTGCCTCAGGTCACTTTTCCGCGCCGCGGCCACCCGTAAGCCCGTGATAAATCTTCACGACCGCCGACGGGGCGCCACCCATGTCCCCCGGCCGCTTGAACCGGCTGACCGCCGGGTGCAACTCCATCCGTATCCGGGGGGATCGAGGACCCGATCCGCTGCCTTCGAAGGCGCGGGTCGGCGTGGAGAAAGGCGCACCAAGACATGACCTCTGTGCAGGTCGAGCAGCACGACAGGACGCCCGGCGAGGACGCCGCGGCCGAGGGCGGCGAGGGTTACCACCGCGCACTCGGAGCCCGCCAGATCCAGATGATCGCGATCGGCGGAGCCATCGGCACCGGCCTCTTCCTGGGCGCCGGCAAGGCCATCTCGAAGGCCGGCCCGAGCCTGATCCTGGCCTACGCCATCGCGGGCCTGGTCATCTTCTTCATCATGCGCGCCCTGGGCGAGCTGCTGATGTACCGCCCGGTCTCGGGCTCCTTCTCGGACTACGCCCGAGAGTTCCTCGGCCCCTTCTGGGGGTACGCGACCGGCTGGACGTACTGGCTCTTCTGGGTGGTCACCGGTATCACCGAGGTGACCGCGGCGGCCAAGTACATGTCGTACTGGACCCACGACAGCTTCCCGCAGTGGGCCTACGCGCTGATCTTCACGGTCATCCTCTACGCCGCCAACCTGATCTCGGTGAAGCTCTTCGGCGAGCTCGAGTTCTGGTTCTCGATGGTCAAGGTCACCGCCATCGTCGGCATGATCCTGATCTGCGCCGGCATCCTCACCGTCGGCTTCTCCGACGCGGCCGCGACCGCCTCCGTCTCCAACCTGTGGAGCGACCGCGGCTTCTTCCCCAACGGCATCGGCGAGACGCTGATGACGCTGCAGATCGTCATGTTCGCCTTCCTCGCGGTCGAGCTGGTCGGCGTCACCGCCGGCGAGTCCAAGGACCCCGAGAAGACCCTGCCCAAGGCCATCAACACCGTGCCGTGGCGCATCGCCGTCTTCTACGTCGGCGCCCTCATCATGATCATGTCGGTCATCCCGTGGTCCAACTTCAAGGCGGGCGAGAGCCCGTTCGTGCTGGCCTTCGAGAAGATGGGCCTCGGCGTCGGCGCCGCGATCGTCAACTTCGTCGTCCTGACCGCCGCGCTGTCCTCCTGCAACTCGGGCATGTACTCCACCGGCCGCATGCTGCGCGACCTCGCCCTCAACGGCCAGGGCCCGAAGTTCTTCACCAAGCTCACCAGGAGCGGCACCCCGCTCGTGGGCACCACCTTCTCCGCCGCGCTGATGCTGGTGGGCGTCTGGATCAACTACGTCGCCCCGGGCAAGGCCTTCGACTACGTCGTCTCCTTCGCCACCATCTCCGGCATGTGGGCCTGGATCATGATCCTCGTCTGCCAGATCCGCTACCGCGCCAAGGCCGACCGCGGCGAGCTGCCGCAGTCCCCGTTCCGGGCGCCCGGCGCCCCGTGGAGCAGCTGGTTCGCCCTGCTGTTCATCGGCATGGTCATCGTGATGATGGGCATCGACAAGGACTCCCGCGTCTCGCTGTACTGCGCGCCGCTGTGGGGCCTGATCCTGGGCGTCTCCTACCTGGTGCTCAAGAAGCGCAACCCGGCCGGAGCCGCCTTCAACAAGGCCGACAGGGCCTCGGAGCCGGTCGCCTGACCGATCCTGTCCAGCATCCGGGCCCTCCCGTACCACGCCTCGGTACGGGAGGGCCCGTCTGCTTATCCTGTCGCTCATGCTGACCCTCACCCAGGCGCTGTACGACCAGATCGTCGAGCACGCCCGCAAGGACCACCCGGACGAGGCGTGCGGTGTCGTGGCCGGACCGGCGGGCACCGACCGCCCCGAGCGGTTCGTCCCGATGCTCAATGCGGCCCGCTCGCCCACGTTCTACGAGTTCGACTCGAAGGATCTGCTGAAGCTGTACCGCGAGCTCGACGACCGGGACGAGGAGCCCGTGATCGTCTACCACTCGCACACCGCGACCGAGGCCTACCCCTCCCGTACGGACATCACGTACGCGAACGAGCCGGGCGCCCACTACGTCCTGGTCTCCACGCGGGACACCGACGGCCTCGGGGAGTTCCAGTTCCGCTCGTACCGGATCGTCGAAGGGGTCATCACGGAGGAGGAAGTGCAGGTCGTAGAGGCCTACTGACCACGATGTGAGCGGTTTGCGTCCACGATGCGGGATCACACTCCAAACGGGGGACCGGGAATCGTTAACATGACCGCATGGTTCCCCACGACGTGAGCATCGAGACGCCCAGCAGGCTGCTGCTTGTGGCGCGGCTGCACGTCGACCTGTGCCGCCTCGCCAGCAGCATCTGTCCTGCCGCCTGAGCACCACAGGCCCTCGCGCGGGGGCCATGCGCCGCGCGCCCTTAGCCCCTCCCGCTTTACTTCACAACTGGAGCCTGCCATGGCCATCGAGGTCCGCATCCCGACCATCCTCCGCACCTACACCGACGGCGAGAAGGCCGTCAACGGTGAGGGCACCACGCTGTCCGAGCTCTTCGCGGACCTCGAGACGCGCCACAAGGGCATCGAGGAGCGCATCGTCGACGGCGGCAAGCTGCGCCGCTTCGTGAACGTCTACCTCAACGACGAGGACGTCCGCTTCCTCGACGGCATCTCCACCGCCCTCAAGGACGGCGACTCCGTCACCATCCTCCCGGCGGTCGCCGGCGGCTCCGTCTGATGCGCTACGACTCCCCGCTGGCCGCCGTCGGCAACACGCCGCTGGTCCGGCTGCCCCGCCTGTCGCCCTCGGACGACGTCCGCATCTGGGCCAAGCTGGAGGACCGGAACCCGACCGGCTCGATCAAGGACCGCCCCGCGCTCCACATGGTCGAGCAGGCCGAGAAGGACGGCCGGCTGACCCCCGGCTGCACGATCCTGGAGCCCACCTCGGGCAACACCGGCATCTCGCTCGCGATGGCGGCCAAGCTCAAGGGCTACCGGATCGTGTGCGTCATGCCGGAGAACACCTCGCAGGAGCGGCGTGACCTCCTGGCCATGTGGGGAGCCGAGATCATCTCGTCGCCGGCGGCGGGCGGATCGAACACCGCGGTCCGGGTGGCCAAGGAGCTGGCCGCGGAGCACCCCGACTGGGTGATGCTCTACCAGTACGGGAACCCGGACAACGCGGGCGCCCACTACGCGACGACCGGCCCCGAGATCCTGCGGGACCTCCCCTCGATCACCCACTTCGTGGCGGGCCTGGGCACGACGGGCACCCTGATGGGCGTAGGCCGCTACCTGCGCGAGCACGTGCCCGGCGTACGGATCGTCGCGGCGGAGCCGCGGTACGACGACCTCGTGTACGGCCTGCGCAACCTGGACGAGGGCTTCGTCCCGGAGCTGTACGACGCCTCGGTCCTGACGACCCGCTTCTCGGTGGGCTCGGCGGACGCGGTGACCCGCACCCGGGAACTCCTCCAGCAGGAGGGCATCTTCGCGGGCGTCTCCACGGGAGCCGCCCTGCACGCGGCGATCGGCGTGGCCCGCAAGGCGGTGGACGCCGGCGAGACGGCGGACATCGTCTTCGTCGTGGCCGACGGCGGCTGGAAGTACCTCTCGACGGGCGTCTACACCGCCGCCACGACGGAGGAAGCGATCGAAACCCTCCAGGGCCAGCTCTGGGCGTAGCCCCTGGTCCTGCAGGCCCCCCTCGCACCGCCGGGCCGGCCCCCGCGCCTCACACGCAAGGGGCCCCGGCCCCGGGATCCCCCGCCTCGTGGAACCCGGCCCCGCCGGTGTGTGAGGCGCGGGGTTCGGGGCCGGCCCCCGCGCCTCACACGCAAGGGGGTCCGGACGGCCCGGCCGGGATACCTGTGCCGGGAATCAGCCGGACAAGAGGTCCGACAGGATGGCGGCGTGGCTCGACGCGGGGTCCTTGACCGCCGTCAGGAGGGTGATCGGGCCATCCGCGGCCAGCGCGCGCAGTCGGTCCAGCTCCGCCACCGCCTCCGGCGCCGCCAGCTCCGCCTCGTAGCGGGCCCGGAACTCCTGCGCCGTGCCCCCGCCCCCGTGGTACCACTTGCGCAGTTCCCCGGACGGCGTCACCGCCTTGGGCCATTCGTCCACGCCCGCCACCGCCTTCGCCAGGCCCCGCGGCCACAGCCGGTCCACGAGGACCCGTACGCCGTCCTCCTCCGGCGCCGGAGGGTCGTACACCCGCCGCACTCGCACCACCCGCCGCACCCGCCCCATCAGCCGCCACCTCCGAGCCCCTTGACCTCGTCCCACACCGCAGGGTCCAGCACCCCCAGCCGGCTCCGGAACTCCCACACCCACACCTCCGCCGGCCGGTCCGCCTCCAGGAAGCTCGCCCGGCCCTGCGCACCCACCGTCCCCGGCGGCAGCGGGATCACCCCGGCCCGCCGGTCGTCGTACTTCCCGGTGATCCACGCGACCCGCGCCCGGTGGGCCCGTACGGACGACACCGCCAGCACCAGGCACAGCCGCCCGTCCGCCAGACACCACAGCTCACCCGCCCGCGGCCGCGGCGGCGCACCCGGCCCGTGCGGCGGCGGGGCCCGCCGGGGCATCCCCGGCCGACGCCCCGCGACCAGCACCACCAGCACCACGGCCACCACCGCGGCCGCCGCGGGCCACCAGGACGTGTCCATATTCCGAAGGTAGCCGCGCCCGGACCCCTCAGCACGGCAGGTACCGGCACGCCCGTGCCCACCGTCGCTCCCCCGGGTGACAGCACAGGTGATTCCCCCCACAACGGCCTGCCGCGGAGGAGCGACCTGACGTTTCGCGCCTTACGCTCGACCCACGCACGGCCCGCATTCCGTCCACGGACCGTCCCCGGAGGTTCTCGCTCCATGAAGCTCACCGTCGTCGGCTGCTCGGGGTCGTTCCCGTCCGCGGAATCGGCCTGTTCGAGCTACCTCGTCGAGGCCGACGGCTTCCGGCTGCTCCTCGACATGGGCAACGGCGCCCTGGGCGAGCTGCAGCGCCACGTCGGTCTCTACGACCTCGACGCGATCTTCCTGAGCCATCTGCACGCCGACCACTGCATCGACATGTGCGCCTACTTCGTCGCCCGCTACTACCGGCACGAGGGCGGCCGCTGCGGCACCATCCCCGTCTACGGCCCCGAAGGCACCGAGAAGCGCCTGACGACCGCTTACGAGGACGTCCCCGACGAGCGCTCCATGAGCGAGGTCTTCGACTTCCGGACCCTGAAGTCCGGCAGCTTCGAGATCGGACCTTTCACCGTCCGCACCGAGCGGGTCGCCCACCCCGTCGAGGCCTACGGCATCCGCGTCGAGCACGGCGGCCGCTCCCTCGCGTACTCGGGCGACACGGGCGCCTGCCCCGAGCTGGGGATGCTCGCCGAGGGCGCGGACCTGTTCCTGTGCGAGGCCTCCTTCACGCACGGCAAGGAGGACATCCCGGGCCTCCACCTCAACGGCCGCGAGGCCGGGGAGTTCGCGCGCGGCGGCAAGGTCGGCCGGCTCGTCCTGACGCACATCCCGCCGTGGACGGACGCCCGCCAGAACCTCGCCGACGCCCGCGCGGTCCACGACGGCCCGGTCGACCTCGCGTACGCGGGCGCCGTCTACGAGGTCTGAGCACCGCCGTACCGCCGTACCGCCGTACCGCCGTACCGCCGTACCGCCGTACGACGAAGCCCCCGTCCTCCCTTCCGGGAGAGCGGGGGCTTCGTCGTACGTACGGCCGGTCTGCCTACTTGGCCTCGGCCTTGAGCAGCTCCGCGAGCTCCTCGTCGGACTCGCGGCCCGGCGTCGGGAGGTTGAACCTCGTGATCGCGAAGCGGAAGACCACGTAGTAGACCACCGCGAAGCACAGGCCGACGACCGCCAGGCCCAGGGGGTTGGTGGCCTTGCCCAGGTTCAGCAGGTAGTCGATGGCGCCGGCGGAGAAGCCGAAGCCGTCCTTCATGCCGAGCCCCCAGGTCAGCGCCATGGAGACACCGGTCAGCACCGCGTGGATCGCGTACAGGACCGGGGCGATGAACATGAACGTGAACTCGATCGGCTCGGTGACACCGGTGACGAAAGAGGTCAGCGCGAGGGAGAACATCATGCCGCCGACGACCTTGCGGCGCTCGGGGCGGGCACAGTGGACGATCGCGAGGCAGGCCGCCGGGAGGGCGAACATCATGATCGGGAAGAAGCCGGTCATGAACTGGCCGGCGCTCGGGTCGCCGGCCAGGAAGCGGGAGATGTCGCCGCTCTTGCCCTGGTAGTCGCCGGCCTGGAACCACGGGAAGGAGTTCAGCAGGTGGTGCATGCCGACCGGGATCAGCGCACGGTTGGCGACACCGAAGATGCCCGCGCCGACCGCGCCGGAGCCGACCAGCCACTCACCGAAGCTGTGCAGACCCGTGCCGAGGACCGGCCAGATCAGGCCGAAGACGATGCCGATGACGAGTCCGGCGAAGGCGGAGAGGATCGGTACCAGGCGGCGGCCGCCGAAGAAGCCCGCCCACTCGGGCAGCTTCGTCCGGTAGAACTTCTGGTAGAGCAGCGCGACGACGATGCCCATCACGACACCGCCGAGCACCTTCGCGTCGACGGGGGCGTCCACGAGGGCGACCTTGTGGTCGACGACCGTCTCGACCTGCGGCAGGTTCGGGTCCGTGAAGGTGCCCAGGACCTTGGAGAAGACCAGGTAGCCGGTCACCGCGGCGAGTGCGGTCGAGCCGTCGGACTTCTTGGCGAAGCCGATCGCGATGCCGACGGCGAACAGCAGGGCCATGTTGGCGAGGATCGCGCCGCCGCCGGCCGACATGTAACCGGCGATCTTGGTGAGGAAGCCCGGGAGCGAGGGGTCGCCGAGCATGTCCTTGTCGCCGAGGCGGACGAGCAACGCGGCGGCCGGGAGCACCGCAACGGGGAGCATGAGGCTCCGGCCGATGCGCTGCATGACGGCCATCACGCCCGCGCCCTTCTTCTTTTCCGCAGCGGTGGCTGTGGACATGAGGTTCCTCCAGAAGGCAAGGCGCCGCCCAGGGAGTACAAACGGGGGATGGCGGCGTCTCAAAATGGGGGTACGCGAGCTCCGAACCGGGCCTGCGTGGTCTACACCAATCCGTGGTGTAGACCAGTTGTAGCATGGTCGGGGATAGATAAGGAACCTTCGATTTCCTGTGGTCTACGCCACACTTGACCCACGGGGGCGACCGGGAGTCCGGGACAAGCGGAAGGCCCCCGGATCCGTGGATCCGAGGGCCTTGCGCGGCGCGGGGTTCGTTACCCCTTCGTGCCCTACGCCTTGGTGTTGTCCGCCTCCATCGCGGCGATCTCCTCGTCCGATTCCCGGCCCGGGGTCGGGATGTCGAACTTCGTGATCGCGAAGCGGAATACGGCGTAGTACACCACCGCGAAGCACAGGCCGATCGGAATGATTAGCAAGGGCTTCGTCGCCAGGCCGAAGTTGATGAGGTAGTCGATCAGGCCCGCCGAGAAGCTGAACCCGTCGTGGACGCCCAGCGCCCACGTCACCGCCATCGACACGCCCGTCAGCACCGCATGGATCGCGTACAGCACCGGCGCGACGAAGAGGAACGAGTACTCGATCGGCTCCGTGATGCCCGTGACGAACGAGGTCAGGCCGACCGACAGCATCAGGCCGGCGACCTCCTTGCGCCGCTGCGGCTTCGCGCAATGGGTGATCGCCAGCGCCGCCGCCGGGAGCGCGAACATCATGATCGGAAAGAAGCCGGTCAGGAACTGCCCGGCGTTCGGGTCGCCCGCCAGGAACATGTTGATGTCACCGTGCACCGTCGTCCCGTCCGGCTTGGTGTAGCTGCCGAACTGGAACCACACCGGCACGTTCAGGAACTGGTGCAAGCCGATCACCAGCAGCGCGCGGTTGGCCACACCGAAGATGCCGGCGCCCCAGGAGCTCAGCCCCACCAGCCAGTCGGAGAAGCTCTCCAGCGCGCTGCCGACCGGCGGCCAGATCCACAGGCAGAGCGCGGCGAACCCGATCGCCACGAACGACATGATGATCGGCACCAGCCGGCGGCCGTTGAAGAAGCCCAGCCAGTCGACCAGCTTCACCCGGTGGAAGCGCTGCCAGAACCAGGCGGCCAGCAGGCCCATGATGATGCCGCCGAACACGCCGGGGTTCTGGTACGTGAACTCCACGAAGGTGTTGTTCGGTCCCAGACAGCCGCCGCCGATGTCCGTGGTGCCGACCGGGCAGATGTTGGGGAAGGCGTGCAGCACGCCCCGGTAGACGAGGAAGCCCGCCACCGCCGCGAGGGCCGTCGAACCGTCCGCCTTCTTGGCCATGCCGATCGCGACACCGATGCAGAAGAGCAGCGGCAGCCCGATGTCCGCGTTCAGCAGGGCGCCGCCCGCGGCCACCATCACCTTGGCCACGATCGTCCAGTTCAGGCCGTCCTCGCCCAAGACGCCGGGCTGCCCCAGCCCGTTGAGGAGCCCGGCCGCGGGCAGCACCGCGATCGGCAGCTGGAGGCTCCGCCCCATCTTCTGCAGCCCGGGGTACAAGCCGCTCCACCACTTCGGCTGCGGTGCTGCTGCGGCGCTGCTCGCGCTCATCGGCGTCCTCCCTGGCAGGCCCGTTTGGGCACGTGCGTCCGGTGCGGCACACTGGTGTAGACCACTTATGATGCGGTCGCATTCACCCGCCCGGAGGGCAGGTTGCTGCTGATCGTCATCATTCGACAGAAGCGGGACCCGCGCTCGCGTAGCTGGGCCAACAGTGGGCTACCGTGACAAAGCGGACCGCGCTGGCTGGAACAGGGCCGCCGAGACTCGTTCTTCGTAGAACTCAGGGAGAAACACATGGCCACCAAGGCTGAGAAGATCGTCGCCGGGCTCGGCGGCATCGACAACATCGAAGAGGTCGAGGGCTGCATCACCCGCCTGCGCACCGAGGTCATCGACCCCAGCAAGGTCGACGAGGCCGCCCTGAAGGCCGCCGGCGCCCACGGCGTCGTGAAGATGGGCACCGCGATCCAGGTCGTCATCGGCACCGACGCCGACCCGATCGCCGCCGACATCGAAGACATGATGTGAGCACGGTATGAGCACGGTGTGAGCCGAGTTCCCGCTCGCACACCCCTCCACGAGGCCCCGTCCCGCACGTACCCGGACGGGGTCTTCGCGTATCCGCGTACCGACTAGGCTCGGACGCATGTCTCGCATCGACGGCCGCACGCCCGAACAGCTCCGCCCGGTCACCATCGAACGAGGATGGAGCAAGCACGCCGAGGGCTCCGTCCTCATCTCCTTCGGCGACACCAAGGTCTTCTGCACCGCCTCCTTCACCGAAGGCGTCCCCCGCTGGCGCAAGGGCAGCGGCGAGGGCTGGGTCACCTCCGAGTACTCGATGCTGCCCCGCTCCACCAACACCCGCGGCGACCGCGAATCCGTACGCGGCAAGATCGGCGGCCGCACGCACGAGATCTCCCGCCTCATCGGCCGCTCCCTGCGCGCCGTCATCGACTACAAGGCGCTCGGCGAGAACACCATCGTCCTGGACTGCGACGTCCTCCAGGCCGACGGCGGCACCCGCACCGCCGCCATCACCGGCGCCTACGTGGCGCTGGCCGACGCCGTCGCGTGGGGCCAGCAGAAGAAGCTGATCAAGGCCGGCCGCAAGCCGCTCACCGGCACCGTCGCCGCCGTCAGCGTCGGCATCGTCGACGGAGAGCCGCTGCTCGACCTCTGCTACGAGGAGGACGTGCGCGCCGAGACCGACATGAACGTGGTCTGCACCGGAGACGGCCGCTTCGTCGAGGTCCAGGGCACCGCCGAAGGCGAGCCCTTCGACCGCAAGGAGCTCAACGCCCTCCTGGACCTGGCCGCCGGCGGCTGCGCCGACCTCGAGGCCATCCAGCTCGGCGCGCTCCAGCTCTAGACAGAACCACAGGGGCCGCTGCTGCGTCCCCCTGGTTACGGGCGCACGGTGTCAAAGCCGTGCGCCCGTCCTCGCATCCGTGTCGATCCCCGGGAGACCCGAACCATGAACCCGAAGCACCGCATAGCGGCGGTCGTGCTCGCCGCGGCTCTCGCCGTCCCGGCGCTGACGTCCTGTGACGCGATCTCGACGGCCATGGACTGCGCGAACACGGCGGTGGCCATCACGGACGGCGCGAACGACCTCCAGCAGGCGGTCTCCCAGGCCGGCAACAGCCCGCAGGACGCCCAGAACGCGCTGAACCAGATCGAGACGAACCTCAAGAAGGTCGGCGACCAGACGGACAACGCCGACCTGAGCAAGGCCGTCTCCTCCATGACCACGGCGGTGAAGAACGTCCGCACGGCCATCGAGAACGGCAACGCCACCCCGGACATCCAGCCGGTCGCCGACGCGGCGAAGGAACTGTCGAAGGTCTGCACCCCGGGCTGAGCCGCCACCCCCGCTCGAAGGGGGCCGGATAATGGGCGGCATGACCAGCCGCCTGATCCTCGCCACCCGCAACGCGGGCAAAATCGCCGAGCTCCACGCCATCCTGTCCGACGCCGGCCTGCCGCACGAGCTGGTCGGCGCGGACGCGTACCCGCAGATCCCGGACGTCAAGGAAACGGGCGTCACCTTCGCGGAGAACGCCCTCCTCAAGGCCCACGCCCTGGCCCAGGCCACCGGCCTGCCCGCGATCGCCGACGACTCCGGCCTCTGCGTGGACGTCCTGAACGGCGCCCCCGGCATCTTCTCGGCGCGGTGGGCGGGCGCGCACGGCGACGACAAGGCGAACCTGGACCTGCTGCTGGCCCAGCTCGGGGACATCGCCGACGAACACCGCGGAGCCCACTTCGCGTGCGCGGCGGCCCTGGCCCTCCCGGACGGCACCGAACGCGTGGTCGAAGGCCGCCTTCTGGGCACCCTCCGCCACGCCCCCTCAGGCACCGGCGGCTTCGGCTACGACCCGATCCTCCAGCCCGAGGGCGACACCCGCACCTGCGCGGAACTCACCCCGGCGGAGAAGAACGCCATCTCCCACCGGGGCAAGGCCTTCCGCGCCCTGGTCCCGTTCATCCGCGCCCTGCTGGGCTGAGCCCGTCCCCCGAACACGCCGAAGGCCCCGCACGCGGTACTCGCGCACGGGGCCTTCGTTCAGGGTGCGGCCGGAGGGACTCGAACCCTCAAGGGATTTCTCCCACAACTACCTAAAAGTTGCGTGTAGGCCAATTCCACCACGGCCGCCAATATCTGACCAATTCGGACATTGGGTCAGACTGGCTGCGCTCAGTCTACGACTGCGGAGGTCTGGCGGTCGACATCATTGCGCCGCCGGCCTCCCCGGCACCATGTGGTGGTGATGGCGTGGCAGTTGGGGCAGAGTAGTCGCAGGTTCTCGCGACGGTCGTCCCTCCAGTCGCCGTTGATGTGGTCCACCTCCAGCGTCATGGGGCGCCCCCGCCATTCCGGAGCCGTACCGCAGCGGTCGCACCCCTCAGGGACGCCGGTCTCGTGGAGGGCCCGGCGCAGCAGTCGCGTCTTTGTGCGCTGCTTGCCCTCATGCCTGACGAGAATGGCTTCCGCCGTTTTGACCGGTGTGGGGCCGGGCTTTCCGCGCTGGTGCGCCTGCCCCAGGAAGTGCGACGTGTCCAGGCCGTCGTCCATGACCCAACCGTGCAGGCGTGCGCGTTGTCGGCTGGTGTCCGGCCAGTCAAGTCGTCGAAGAGTTCCGGCGATGCTGAGGGACTCGGCTATCGCCTGTCGGAGCAGCTCCTTGGAAGGGCGGTCGCGACCACCCGACGGCCGAAAATGGGAGACGTCTATGCCGAAGTGGGCGAAGCGCTTCATCAGGTATCGCCCGAGGTACCCGTACGGCGGTGTGCCGAGGTGCGCGATCACCTCGTCGATGCCGCCGCATCGCGCGGCGGCATCGGCCGGCACGTCCCGCGTGTAGCCATTGCTGCGGCTCATCGGCCGACCTTCCCGCGCCCTCGGTACGAGTCCGTCGTGGAGTGGCAGTTGGGGCACGGGAGGCGCAGGTTTTCCGGGCGGTTGTCGCGCCAGTCGCCGTTGATGTGGTCCACCTCCAGTGGGAGCGGCTCGCCCAGCCAGACGGGCTCGGTGCCGCAATCGGCGCAGCGCTCCTCGGCGCCGAGCGCGACCATGGCCCGCTTGAGCCGTTCGCCGGGGACCCGGCGAGCCCGCTCGGGTGTCTGTTCCGCGAGGAGCGACTCCGGCGTCCTGCGGGGGTGGTACCGGCCTGCACCGGAAGCCGTCGTGAAGTGCGAGGTGTCTAGCGCCAGGGCTTTCACCTTGCGGCTGATGTGCGTGTGGTGGCCGCCCACGTTCTCCAGCCCCAGGCGCCGCAGTACTTCGCACATGTTCGTCGAAGCGGATACCGCCTCCTGGAGGACCTCCTTCGTCCACTTCGCGCCCTCCTGCTCGAAGTGCGAGACGTCCACCCCCAGTCGCCGCATCCGATCGTGGAGGTAGCGGCGCGAGCCGCTCTTCGGGTCCACCCCCAGTTTTTCCAGCGCTTCCGTCAGCGTCCGCGACGTCCTCGCCGCCTCCGCCAGGCGTTCCTCCGTGTACGGGCTGATCGGCATCCCGGCCCCCTCCGTTCCCGGCCACGTGTGCGGCTCTCGTACGGAGTAGCGGGGCGATAGTCGGACAGTTACGGGTTGTTTCGTCCGATAAGCGGAGCGACCCGTACCGGGTGGGTGCGGGCCGCTGCCGGGGAGGGTGAGTGTCGTCAGATGCCGAGGTCCTTGATGATCTTGGCTACGTGGCCCGTGGCCTTGACGTTGTAGAGGGCGCGTTCGACCTTGCCCTCCTCGTCGACGATCACCGTGGAGCGGATGACCCCGGTCACCGTCTTGCCGTACAGCTTCTTCTCGCCGAACGCGCCGTAGGTCTCGAGGACCTTCTTCTCGGGGTCGCCGACCAGGGTGACCTTCAGGTGCTCCTTCTCGCGGAACTTCGCCAGCTTCTCCGGGTTGTCCGGGGACACCCCGATCACGTCGTAGCCGGCCTCGGCCAGCACCGCCAGGTTGTCCGTGAAATCGCAGGCCTGCTTCGTGCAGCCCGGCGTCAGCGCCGCGGGGTAGAAGTACACGATCACCTTGCGGCCCTTGTGGTCGGCGAGCGAGACCTCGTTGCCGTCCGCGTCGGGCAGGGTGAAGGCGGGGGCGGTGTCGCCCGGCTGGAGTCGCTCGCTCATGTCAACAGTCTCCTCGGGAGGGGATCGGTACGGTCCGAGACTAAGCTGACAGACTGTTCATGGTGGGCTACGCCCCCTATTCGAACCCGACGACGACGGAGGCAGCGCGGTGCCCGTGCCCGAAGCCAGGACCCCCGCACAGATCGAGGCGGACATCGTCCGCCGCCGCGAGCAGCTCGCCGAGACGCTCGACGAGATCGGCGTGCGCCTCCACCCGAAGACGATCATCGGGGACGCGAAGGCCAGGGTCGCCTCGACCGTGGACCACACCGCCGGGCGTGCCGTCGTCGCCGTGAACCGCCTCCTGACGGACGTACGGGACAGCCTGCGCCACGAGGACGGCGCCCCGCGCTTCGAGCGGATCGCGCCCATCGCGCTGGTCGCGGTCGGTGTGGTCGGCCTGCTCGTGGCGTCGGCGCGGCGCAAGCGCTGATGACCCTGCGGCGCACGGACCGGGCGCGGACGGGTAGGTTCGTGGCGTGAGCGACAACACCACCACCCACGACAAGCTGCCCATCCGCATGCTGCACGACCGTGTGCTCGTGAAGTCCGACTTGCCGGAGGGTGAGCGGCGCTCGGGCGGCGGCATCCTGATTCCGGCGACCGCTGCCGTGGGCAAGCGGCTGGCCTGGGCCGAGGTGGTCGCGGTCGGGCAGAACGTACGCAGCGTGGAGCCGGGGGACCGGGTGCTGTACGACCCCGAGGACCGGGCCGAGGTCGAGGTGCGGGGTGCGACGTACGTGCTGATGCGCGAGCGGGATCTGCACGCCGTGGCCGCGGAGAGGCTGGAGGGGTCCAAGGACTCCACCGGGCTGTACCTGTAGTGGATCGATCGTCGAAGGGCCGGTGACCGGGGTCACCGGCCCTTTTGCCTGCGCTTTGCTACGGTGGTGGGGAACCCCCGACGAGACGCGCCGTACCGGGTAGCCGTGGCTGTACGACAAGACGACGCACCCCGTTCGCTCTCGTTCCGGAGGTGCCTGTCATGGCCTGGGTTCTGCTTCTCGTCGCCGGCCTGCTCGAAGTCGGCTGGTCGATCGGCATGAAGTTCACGGAGGGGTTCACCCGGCTGTGGCCGAGCGTGTTCACAGGTGCCGGGATCGTCGCCAGCATGGTGCTGCTCTCGTACGCCGCCAAGACCCTGCCGATCGGTACCGCGTACGGCGTGTGGGTGGGCATCGGTGCGGCCGGTGCCGCGGTGCTGGGCATGGCGGTGCTGGGTGAGCCCGTCACCGCCGCCCGGATCTTCTTCATCTGCCTGCTGCTGGTCGCCGTGGTGGGGCTGAAGGCGACCTCCGGTCACTGATCCGTCGCCCCCCGTTCGGGGTACTTCCGGGATTTTGGCTGCTGCGGCTGTTGCGGCTATTCCAGGTATTCCGACGGGGGGCGGCTGCGCAGGCGGCCGCCGGTGACGCCGCCCAGGGCGCCGGCGGCGGCGCCGGTCGTGGTGCCCGATGTCGTGGCGCCGGTGGTCCCGGTGGTCCCGGTGGTCGTCCCGGTGGTGGTGCCCTCGTTGCTCTGGCCTCCGGTCGTGTCGCCTTCCGTGGTCCCGCCCTCGGTGTCCTGCCCCTGGTTCCGGCCGCCCTGGTCCTGTTCGCCGTCCGGCGGTGTCGGCCGGTTCGGGCGGTTCGGGCGGTTCGGCCGGCTCGGCGGTGCCGGGGACTCCGGGGCGCTCTCGTCCGGCGTCGGTTCCGGGCTGCTCGGGATGAACGGCGGCGGGGACGGGGCGGCGCCCGGCTGGAGTTCGAGGTCGAAGTCCAGCGGGTCGCTGCCCTCCAGGGCGGTCTTCGTGTACTGCGCCCAGATCCGGGCCGGGTAGCCGCCGCCCCCGATCCGGGCCTCGTCGAGCGCCCCGTACAGGGATTCCAGGGCGCCGGTGTCGGGGTCCTGGCCCATCATCGAGACGACCGTGACCAGGTCCGGGGTGTACGCCGCGAACCAGGCGGAGCGGTCCAGTTCGCCGGTGCCCGTCTTGCCGGCGGACGGGTGTCCGGCGGCGAGGGCGGCCGTACCGGTGCCGTTGTCGACGACGCTGACCAGCATGGACGTGGTGGTGTCGGCGGCTTCGCGGCTGACGGCCTGCTTCGGGGTGCGGTCGGGCAGGCGGATGCTGTCGCTGCCCTTGGTGACCTTCTCGACGAGGGTGTACGGGGTGTAGCGGCCGTGGTCGGCGAGGGTCGCGTAGGCCTGGGTCATGTCCAGGACGCTGGCCTGCATGGTGCCGAGGGCCATGGCGGGACTCGCCACGAAGTTCGGTGTGTTCTCGGGGATGCCGAGGTCGATGGCGGTCTTCTTGACCTTGGCGGTGCCGACGTCGACGACCATCTGGGCGAACACGGCGTTGACGGAGAGGTCGGTGGCGGTGGTGACGGGGATGTTCCCGTACGACAACTGGCCCTCGTTCTCGGGGGCGTACGGGGTCCGGGTGCCGACGACGCGGCGCTTGTTGTCGCCGTTGTAGAGGGTGTTGGGGGTGATCAGGCGACCGTCCTGGGTGCGCGAGTCGTTCTCGACAGCGGCGGCGAACACGAACGGCTTGAAGGTGGAGGCCACTTGGTAGTCGTGCCGGGTCGCGTTGTTGACGTACTGCTTGGTGTAGTCGATGCCGCCGTACATGGCGACGACCTTGCCGGTCGCCGGGTCGATGGAGACCCCGCCGGCCCGTACGACGCGGTCGGCCTTGCGGGCTTCCGGGTCGAGTTTGCTGACCATCTTCTCGTCGACGGCGTCGACGAAGGCGTTCTGGCGGCGCTTGTCGATGGTGGTGGTGATGCGGTAGCCGCCCTCGGCGAGGGTCTTCTCGTCGAGGATCTTGTGTTCGACGATGTAGTCCTTGACGGCCTCGACGAGGTAGCCGCGCTGTCCGGAGAGGCCGGCGGCGGGGCGGACCTTGCCGGGTTCGGGGAACTGCGTCGCGGTCCGCTCGCCCGCGGGCAGCCACTGCTTTTTGACCATGCCGTCGAGTACGTAGTTCCAGCGGGCGAGCGCGCGGGTGCGGCTCTGGGGGTGCGCGACGACGTCGAAGGCGCTGGGGGAGTTGAGGAGCGTGGCGAGGTACGCGCCTTCGGCGGTGGTGAGTTTGCCGACGTCCTTGCCGTAGTAGGCCTGGGCGGCGGCCTGGATGCCGTAGGCGTTGCGGCCGAAGTAGCTGGTGTTGAGGTAGCCCTCGAGGATGTAGTCCTTCGATTTTTCGCGGCCGAGTTTGATCGCGATGAAGAACTCTTTGACCTTGCGCGTGATCGTCTGTTCCTGGCCCAGGTAGTAGTTCTTGACGTACTGCTGGGTGATGGTCGAGCCGGACTGGGTGCCCTTGCCGGTCGCCGTGTTCCAGGCGGCGCGGATCATCGCCTTGGGGTCCACCGCCCGTTCGGAGTAGAAGTCCCGGTCCTCCGCGGCCAGTACGGCCTCCTGGACCGTGCGGGGGATCTGCGAGAGCGGGACGTTGACGCGGTTGACCTCGCCGTCGCGGGCGAGCTGGGAGCCGTCGGCGTAGAGGTAGAGGTTGGACTGAGCGGTGGCGGCTGCGTTGGCGGGCGGGATGCGGACCAGCAGGTAGCCGGCGATGAGGGCGCCGATGACCAGCAGGGCGAGCAGCAGGACGGCGCCGAGGACCATGCGCCAGGTGGGGACGAGGCGGCGCCAGCCGGTCCGCTTCCGTTTCCGCTCGGCCTTCTCGGCGGCTCTGCGCGACTGCTTCTCGCCGGACGGCCGCTGCGGCTTCCTCGGCTGCTGCGACTCCTGCGCGGGAGGTCCTGCGGGGGTGTCCGGGTCACGAGGGGTCCAGCCCGGTGGTGGTGACTGGTCGCTCATCGCCAGGACTCCTCGACGCCGTACGAAATATCCACATCTGTACTCCGTGTTGTCTACCTGATGACCGCTCATTCCGCTTCGGACGGGCGTAAATCGGTCGCGTGGATCGCCCCTCCGCACTAAGCTCGCGCGCTTTGGCCGACGTAGGAACGACCGGGGAAAACGGAGGGATACGGTGCGCCAGGCAATGGCTCGCAGAGCGTGGCTCTATCCGGCCGTCGCGGCCGGCGGGTTCAGGCGCTACGCCACGTACGGGACGGCGACGGCGGCAGGGGTGTTCACCAACACCGTCTTCGGCTTCATCCTCGCGTACACGTACATCGCGCTGTGGGACGAGCGGCCCGGACTCGGCGGCTACGACCAGGCGCAGGCGCTGACGTTCGTCTGGGTGAGCCAGTCGCTGCTCGCCGCGGGCGCGCTCATCGGCGGCGGCTTCCAGGAAGAGATGCAGGAGCGCATCCGTACGGGTGACATCGCCGTCGACCTGTACCGGCCGGCCGATCTGCAGATGTGGTGGCTCGCGGCCGATCTGGGGCGCGCGGGCTTCCAGTTGCTCGGGCGCGGGGTGGTGCCGCTGCTCGCGGGGGCGCTGGCGTTCGAGCTGGCACTGCCCGTCGATCCGGTGCGCTGGCTGCTGTTCCTGGTGTCCGTCCTGCTCGCGCTGGTCGTCAGCTTCGGGATCCGGTACCTGCTGGGGCTGGCCGCGTTCTGGCTGATGGACGGGACCGGGATCAACCTGATGGCCGTCGTCGTCACGATCTTCTGCTCCGGGATGCTGCTGCCGCTGACGGTGTTCCCGGGCGGCTTCGGCGAGATCGTCCGCGTCCTGCCGTGGGCGGCGATGATCCAGGTGCCGCTGGACGTGCTGATGGGCGTGCACTTTGGCGCCGGGGGCGCGGTGCGGGCGCTGGGCTTCCAGGCGGGATGGGCGTTCGTACTGCTGGGCACGGGACGGCTGTTGCAGTCGGCGGCGACGCGGAAGGTGGTGGTCCAGGGTGGCTGAGGCGGTGGTGGCCGCGGCGCGGCGGCCCGGGGAACTCGCGGACGTACCGCCGCGGAACCGGACCGTGGAGGGGCTGCGCGGCTACGGGCTGATCGTGGCGATGTGGGTCCGGTCGACGATGACGTACCGGACGTCCTTCCTGCTCTCCACGTTCGGGAACGCGGCGATCACGCTCCTCGACTTCGTCGCGATCTGGATCATGTTCTCGCACGTGGACGTGCTCGGCGGCTTCGCGCTGCCCGAGATCGCCCTGCTGTACGGCTCCGCCTCGGCCTCCTTGGGCCTCGCGGACCTGCTCCTCGGCAATACGGACCGCATCGGCGTCCGGATCCGCGACGGCTCGCTCGACACCATGCTGGTGCGCCCGGTCCCGGTGCTCGCGCAGGTCGCGGCGGACCGCTTCGCGCTGCGGCGGGTGGGGCGGATCGCGCAGGGCCTGGCGGTGCTGGTCTGGGCGGTCTCCGAGCTGGACGTGGACTGGACGGCCGGGAAGGTGTGGCTGATGCCGGTGATGGTCGTGGCCGGGGCGGCGATCTTCGGGGCGGTGATGGTGGCCGGGGCGGCGTTCCAGTTCGTCGCCGGGGACGCCGCGGAGGTGCAGAACTCCTTCACGTACGGCGGGAACACGATGCTCCAGTACCCGCCGACGGTGTTCGGGAAGGACCTGCTGCGCGGGGTCACCTTCGTCGTGCCGCTGGCCTTCGTGAACTGGCTGCCCGCCCTGTACGTGCTGGGGCGGCCCGATCCGCTGGGGCTGCCGGGGTGGGTGGCGTTCCTGAGCCCGCTGGTGGCGGTGGTGGTGTTCGTACCCGCGTCGCTGGTGTGGCGTGCGGGTCTTCGTTCGTACCGGAGTACGGGGAGCTGAGCGGCTGTGGGCACGGATGTGCTGATCGAGCTGGACGGGGTCGAGAAGGTCTTCGACGTACGGCGCCGGGTGGGCCTGATGCGGCGGGAGAAACGGCAGGTCAGGGCGGTTGACGGGATCAGCTTCGAGGTGGCGCGGGGGGAGGTGGTCGGCTACATCGGGCCCAACGGCGCCGGGAAGTCGACCACGATCAAGATGCTGACCGGCATCCTCACCCCCAGCGGCGGCCGGCTGCGCGTCGCGGGGATCGACCCGGCGCGGGAGCGGATGCGGCTGGCGCACCGGATCGGGGTGGTGTTCGGGCAGCGGACCACGCTGTGGTGGGACCTGCCGCTGAAGGACTCGTACGGGCTGATGCGGCGGATGTACCGGATCCCGGCGGCGCGGTTCAAGGAGAACCTGGAGCGCTGCGTGGACCGCCTCGACCTGGCCGAGCTGCTCGACGTACCGGTGCGGCAGCTGTCGCTGGGCCAGCGGATGCGCGGGGACATCGCGGCGGCGCTGCTGCACGATCCGGACGTGCTGTACCTGGACGAGCCGACGATCGGGCTCGACGTGGTGAGCAAGGCGAAGGTACGGGGCTTCCTGCGGCAGTTGAACGCGGAGCTCGGCACGACCGTGCTGCTCACGACCCATGACCTGCAGGACATCGAGCAGCTGTGCGAGCGGGTGATGGTGATCGACCACGGGCGGCTGATGTACGACGGGGCGCTGGGCGGTCTGCACTCGATGGGGGAGGGCGGCGGCGAGCGGACGCTGGTGGTGGACCTGGAGCGGGAGCTTCCGGAGATCAGCGTGCCGGGGGCGCGGGTGGTGAAGGTGGACGGCCCGCGGCAGTGGCTGGCGTTCCCGGCGGGGACCTCGGCGGCGCCCCTGGTGGCGGAGGTGGCGGCGCGGTACCCGCTGCTGGACCTGTCGGTCCGGGAGCCGGACATCGAGGACGTGATCGCGCGGATGTACGCGGGGCGGGGGTGAGGGGGCGGGAGCGGTCCGGGTGGCCCGGGGGGCCGGTGGCCCGGGCTGAGGGCTAAGGGCTAAGGGCTGAGGGCTAAGGGATAAGGGATAAATCAGGGGCGAGCGGGGGTCGGAGCCAGGGCTGGGGCCATACAACTCCCTTGCGTGGCTGCATAGGCTGTTCCCCATGACTGACGAGCGGCCGGAGAAGCCGTTGCCGGAGCTGAGGGCGTCGGACGCCGACCGTGACCGGGTGGTGGAGCGTCTGCGGGACGCCGTCGCCGAGGGCCGGATCGACATGGAGGAGTTCGAGGAGCGGCTGGAGGCTGCGTACAAGTCGAAGACGTACGCCGAACTGGAACCGCTGACCAGCGACTTGCCGGCACCGGGCGCACCCTCGATGGCGATTGCTGCGTCGGGCCCGGCCCCGGTGCCTGCTTCGGGGGACGGCTCGTGGACGTCCAGGATCGGGGGCGCCGGTCTGCCGGCGGGATCGTCGCCGGCCGTCGCGGTCATGTCGTCGTTCCAGCGCAAGGGCAACTGGACGGTGCCCGCCCGCCTGGACGCGGTGGCGTTCTGGGGCGGCGGCGAGCTCGACCTGCGCGAGGCGAACTTCGCGCAGCGGGAGGTGGTCATCAACTGCGTCGCGATCATGGGCGGGATCCAGATCACCGTCCCGCCGGGCGTGGACGTCGACGTCCGGGGCTTCGGCTTCATGGGCGCCTTCGATCAGCGCGACACCCCGGGCCCGGTCGCCCCGGGTGCCCCGCGGGTGGTCGTGACGGGCTTCGCCTTCTGGGGCGGCGTCGAGATCAAAACCAAATCCCCCAAGCGCCCCAAACCCCTGCCCGGCGGCCCGAACCTCCGCAAGGAGCTGTAGCGGGGATCGGGGCGGGGGCGTGTGTCGCCGAGCCCGGTCGGGCCGTACGGGCCGCCCGGCCCCTCGCGGGCGGTGAAATCGGCGTGCCGGGAACTCCTCGGACCTCCGGGGAGTCGGATGCTATGCAGACACCGGCGCCCGGGGGAAGGGAGGAGCACATGGACAACCGCACCAACGCCGTAGGCACTGGCACTGGAACCGGCGGCTTCGTGTTCAGCGAGGCCGACGAGGAGCGCCGGCGCGGCGTCCGCCGGATGAAGACCACCGCCACCGGTCTGCTGATCCTGGTCGCGCTGGTCTACGTACTGACCACCTGGGCAGAGCACTCCGGAGCCGGCGGCTGGGCCGGCTACGTCCGGGCCGCCGCCGAGGCCGGCATGGTCGGCGCGCTCGCGGACTGGTTCGCCGTCACCGCGCTGTTCCGGCGCCCGCTCGGCCTGCCCATCCCGCACACCGCGATCATCCCGACCAAGAAGGACCAGCTCGGCGTCTCCCTCGGAGAGTTCGTCGGCGAGAACTTCCTCTCCCCGGACGTGGTCCGCGCCCGCCTGCACGCCCTCCGGATCGGCAGCCGGCTCGGAGCCTGGCTGGCCGAGCCCGCGCACGCGGACCGGGTCACGGCCGAGCTGGCCACCGCGCTGCGCGGAGCCCTGACCGTACTGCGCGATTCCGATGTGCAGGCCGTCGTGGGCGAGGCCATCACCCGGCGGGCCGAGACCGCCGAGATCGCGCCGGGGATCGGCAAGACGCTGGAGAAGGTCGTCGCGGACGGCGGGCACCGCCGCGTCGTCGACCTCGTCTGCGTCAAGGCCCACGACTGGCTGGTGACGCACGGGGAGTCGGTGATGGGCGCGGTCCAGGGCGGCGCGCCCGGCTGGACCCCGCGGTTCGTGGACCGCAAGGTCGGCGAGCGCGTGTACAAGGAACTGCTCCGCTTCCTGACCGAGATGCGGGACATGCCGGAGCACCCGGCGCGCGGGGCGGTGGACCGGTTCCTGACGGACTTCGCGGCCGACCTCCAGTCGGACAGGGACACCCGGGCCCGGGTGGAGCGCCTGAAGTCCGAGATCCTGCAGCGCGAGGAGGTCCAGGACGTGATCGCCTCCGCCTGGACCGCGATCCGGTCGATGATCATCTCGGCGGCGGAGGACGAGCAGAGCGAGCTGCGGCTGCGGGTCCGCTCCTCGCTGCTGTCGCTGGGGGCGCGGCTGGCGACGGACGGCCGGCTCCAGGACAAGGTGGAGGGCTGGATCGAGGGCGCGGTGGTGTACGTGGTGACGAACTACCGGGCCGAGATCACCTCGCTGATCACGGACACGGTGGCCGGGTGGGACGCCGAGCACACATCGCGGAAGATCGAGGCCCACATCGGCCGGGACCTGCAGTTCATCCGCATCAACGGCACGGTGGTCGGCGCCCTGGCCGGACTGCTGATCTACGCGGTGTCGCAGGCGTTCGGCGCGTAGCCGGGCAGCCGCCGCCCACCCGGCCCGGCTGCCTCAGCCGCGGTCGGCGACGGCCCAGGACGCGGTCGCCACGACGGCCGCGGCCCCGAGGACGGCCGGCCAGGCCCCGACCTTCTTGGCCAGCGGGTGCGCGCCCGCGAAGCCGGCGAGGTACAGCGCGCCGAGCCCGGCCGCCGCGGGGGTGCCGCCGCGCCGGTGCCATTCCCGCCCGGCGGCGAGCCCGGCGGCGCCGAGCACGACACCGCCCAGCGGACGCTTCTTGGTCCACCGGGCGACGGCGTACCCGCCGACCAGTCCGGCGGCCGCCACTGCGGAACTCGGTACGCGCGCCATGCCCACTTGCCCACTCCTCAAGTCGTCTGATCTGACGGATCTCACTTGTACTGCTCCTGCGAGTGCTACGAGGCTAACGCGGGGGCTTGACCACCCGGCGGGCCCCCAGCGCCCCCAGCACGAGCACGGCCCCGCCGATCACACCGTCCGGCACGGCGTCCTTGACGGCGCGCGGCAGCAGTGCCACCACGCCCAGGACGAGAAGGAAGGCGAGCACGCACCGGCCGGTGGCCCGAAGCAGTCTGTCGAGTCCGTACACGGGTTGCTCAACGCGCCGCGGGTCCCCCCGACACGGAGTGCGGGGAGGGGATTTGTCGCACACTCGCCGGATCCGTGCGATACGTGCTCCAGGAACCGGTCCGGCATAGATTGACTCTCCCATCCCAAACGGGAAAAAGAGGAGCTCGGACATCGTGATCTGCTACGGACAGGCCGTCCTCGACCTCGCGGACGAACTGGTCGACGCCTATGCCGACGTCTTCTCCGCTCCGCCGTGGAACGAGGACGAAGAAACCATTCGCCAGTTCGCGGTCCGCCTCCAGGCCGACGCCCGGCGCCGCGGTTTCCGTACGGCTCTCGCCCAGTCGACGGCCGGCATCGACGGCTTCGCCACGGGCTGGCTCACCCCGGCGTCCTTCCCCAAGGCCCGCGGGTACACCCAGGTCGCGGCGCAGCTGGGCCCGGAGCGGGTGCGGGAACTCCTGACGGGTGCGCTGGAGATAGGCGAGCTCGCCGTACGCCCCTACGCGCGCGGCCACGGCACGGGCCGGGCCCTGCTCACCGAGATCACCGCCGACGCCCCGGACCGGCGGGCCTGGCTGCTGACCTCCCGCCTGGCGACCGACACGGTGGCCACGTACCGGCGCCTGGGCTGGCACGAGGTCACGGCCCGGCCGGGCACGCAGACAGGGGTGATCGTCTTCCTGTCCCCGGACCACCCGGGCCGCTAGGGAGGTGTCTTCGGCCCGACGCGACACACCTCGCGCCGTTGTGCCGTCGTCGAAGCGCGCCGATACGAGCACCGAACGACCAGGGCTGATCCGGCGTGACCGGGCGTGACCGGAAGGCCGGCCCGGGGGTGTCGGCGGCTCACGCCGGGCATACCCGCGGCATGATCACACCGAAGCCGCTGCTGCGCAGGCAACTCAACCTGGCCACCCGCCACCAGCTCGCCGCGTCCGGGATCCCGGACGGCACGATCACCTCCCGCACCCGCCCGGGCGGGCCCTGGCAACGCTTACTGCCGCGGGTCTACTTGCTCCAGACCGGGCCCCCGGACCACCGCCAACGCGCCCTCGCCGCCGTCCTGTACGCCGCCGAGCCCGCCGCGGACCCGCTGTCCGGCGAGACGGCCGTCCTCACCGGCGCCGCCGCCCTGGCCCTCCTCGGCATCCGCGACGTCCCGCACACACCGGCCGACGTCCTGGTCCGCGCCCCGCGCCGGCTCACCGGCATCCCGGAGGTCCGCCCGCTGGCCACCGCGCGCTGGCCGCGCACCATCGCGGTGTCCGGCGTCCCGAGCACCCGCCCGGTGCGGGCGGCGGCCGACTTCGCCTCCCGGGCCGGGGATCCGGCGCGCATCCGCTCGACCCTGGCCCATGTCGTCCAGGCCGGCTGGTGCCACCCGCAGGACCTGCACGCCGAGCTCCGCGCGGCCCGCCTCCTCACCCGCCCGGCGATCCGCGCCGCCGCGTCGGAACTCGTCGCCGGGGTCCGCTCGATCGCCGAGGCCCTGGCCCGGGACACCCTCACGGCTACGGACCTCCCGACCCCGCTGTGGAACGCCCGCCTGTACACCCCGGACGGCACCTTCCTGGCCAGCCCGGACGCGTACTGGCCCGACGAGGGCGTAGCCCTGGAGATCGACTCGGCGGAGTACCACTACACCCGCGACGCCTGGCACGCCACCCTCCTGCGCCGCCTGTGCCTGGAGTCCCACGGCATCCTGGTGATCAGCGCAACCCCGTCGATGATCCGCGACACCCCCACCGAGGTCATCGCAGCCCTCCGCACCCTCCTCACCCTGGCCACCACCCGCCCCACCCCACCCACAGCCCAAGCCCGCGGCCACCAACAGCTGGCCTTTCCCCTCGGGTGGTGATCAAGCGGTTCGGGGCGGCGACAATGGATGTGTGGAGACACTCGAGACGACGGCCGTGGTGCGTCGGCGCATGAGCCGCCAGAAGAGCCGCAACACCGGGGTCGAGGTTGCCCTGCGCAAGCTGTTGCATGGCTCCGGGCTGCGTTACAGGATTCACCGGCGCCCCGTGAAGGGCGTTCGCCGGGAGGCGGACATCGTGTTCGGGCCCGCGCGTGTGGCGGTCTTCGTCGACGGTTGCTTTTGGCACGGCTGCCCGGAGCATGCGACCTGGCCTCGGAACAACGCAGACTTCTGGCGGAAGAAGATCGAAGGCAACCGGAGCCGGGACCTCGACACGGACGCCCGCCTTTCCGATGCCGGCTGGCTTTCCGTGCGGATCTGGGAGCACGACGACCCGGCCGAGGCGGCGGAGCGGGTCATCGCCACGGTTGCGGAACGTCGTGAGGCGCTCGGTGCCCCTGTGAGAAATGGCCGCAGCGAAGTTATTTGACAGAGAGAGAATGTCAAATACCGCTGTTAGGCTGCGCATTGCCGATCGTCTTGCATGGCGGTGACGGGGGAGGGGATCCGTTCGAGTGGGCGGTGAGGAGTTCGGGCCTTGGCTGGCACGTCAGTTGAGTCGGATGGACATATCCCAGGACGAACTGGCCGACCGTGTGGGCCTCACGCGCGCGGCGGTTTCTGCTTGGGTGAACGGCCGTTCGGAACCCAGGGATGACACGAAACGGCTCCTCGCCGAGGTATTCGGAACGGATGCGGCATCCTTGGAGGCTCGCGTGAGTGACGTCGTCACCACTTTGCCCCTGCGTTGGCACCACCGACGGGCGCATGCCGACGGCGGCCGCGAGTACGGAAACGCCGCCGCATTCGCCTTCGACGCAGACATGGCGGTCCTCACCCGCGAGGCCACCCAGAACTCGCTCGACGAACGACTGGACACAGGGGCTCCGGTCCGGGTCGCGTACACGCTCCACGAGCTCACCGGCAGCCGCCTGAAGAAATTCCTCGACGCGCTGCACTGGGACGAGCTCCTCCCGCACTACGAGCAGGCTGCGGGCGCGCCGCAGAAGGTGTCCCGCAGCCTCCGCGCGGCGCTGGACGACCTAGCGACCGGGGATTCCCTCCTCCTGCTTCGGGTGGACGACTGCAACGCGACCGGCCTCACCGGCCCGGAGTACGCGGACGGCCGCTTCGCGGCAGTCGTCCGTCGACAGCTGGACAGCCACAAGACATCCGGCAGTCGGGCGGGCGGCTCGTACGGCCTGGGCAAGGCCACCCTGTGGGCGACCAGCCGTTTCGGTCTCGTTCTGGTCAACTCCACTCTGTCCGAGGCTCACGAGGGTCGGACCGAGCGACGGGTGATCGGTCGACTCGACCTTCCGTGGCACGAGGTCGACGGTGCCGCCTATGCCGGGCCCGCCTGGTTCGGCGAGCCCGACACCGCCCCGGATCACAGAAACGTGGCCCGTTCGTGGTGGGCCGCCGAAGACACCGTGCGGGACCTGCATCTCGAACGCAGCGGCGCCGCCCCAGGCACGTCGTTCCTCATCGTCGGCGCCCATGACGCGTCGGGGGATGCCGAGGATCTTCGCGATATCCACGACAAAATCGTCAGGTCCCTGGCGGACGGGTTCTGGGCCGCCATGGTCGGCGGCCGGCGCGCCGGTCCGTTGCTGGAGGCGACCGTGCGGACCCTGAGGGACGGCCAAGTGGTTGTTCCCGAGGAGCGGGTCGATCCCTTCGCGAGGCACCCCGCCCTGTGTCGGGCGCTCCGGGCGTACCTCGACGAGGAGACGGTCGACGCTCTCACCTCCGAGGAACAGGTGGCCGCGGTCGAGGTCCCGATCGTGGTGTCGCCGCGCAAGGGGCAGGTTGGGGAGAAGGGGATCCGGCATGCTGCGGTGCTGCTGCTGACGCCCGCTGCCGACGGGGACGAGAAGCACAGCCGGGTCGTGTGCATGCGGGGCAACCGCATGACGATCACCGAGCACCGCCCGCGTGAGCTGCCTCCGGGCTCCATTCCCTTCCAAGCGGTACTCCTCGCCGGATACGCGACCGAGCGGGACGGACAGGACGTTGCTCTCGCCGAGGCGTTCCTCCGGGCGTCGGAACCGCCGGAACACGATCGATGGGATCGAACCGAAGAGCTCACCTCGCTGTACGTGCGGGGGGCGCTCACGCGGCTGAAGGAGTTTCGGGCCGAGATCGACAAGGCCGCACGAGGCCTGGTTCAGCGGGAGACGGCTCCGCGTGCGGAGGGCCCGGCGGGTTTGCGGGAACTGCTGCGCCTGGACTACAGCGGACCCACGCAGCGCCGTTCCGCGCCTTTCCCGATCGTGGACCGGCTCAACGCCACGCTGGAGCCGTCCGGAGCGTGGAGCGTGGCCGTGACGGTGAAGCTTCCCCATGCCGACGACCCTTGGCTGCTGACGCCGGTCGCGAAGTTCGACGTGCGCTCGGGTGGGAGGCCGGTGGTCGACTGGGCGAGCTTGGCCGCCACGGACAACTGCCGCCTCGAGCGCGGCAATCTCGCTGTCGATGCCGGAGTGCGGCGGGCGGTGTTCCACGGTGTCACCGACCCGGCCACACACCCTGTGCGCGGGGCTTTGGCCCGTCTCGTCATCGAGGTCCAGAAGGCTCGTGGAGGTGTCGCGTGACCGTTGCCTTCCCCTACACCGTGCTCTTCGGCGACGTCACCGTCAGAGTCCTGTCCGTGAGGGTCGACGGCGATGAGCTCCCTTACACGATGATCTCCGCGTCGGACAGGACCGTCGCCCTGCACAGGGCAGGGCGCGAGTCCTGGGAACGGGCCCGGCTCCGGGTCGCAGTCGACTTTCCGCAGGGCGAGTTGGCCGAGGGTCCCTGGTCGGATGTCGTTTTCCTCGCGGTCCTGTCCGAGAAGTCCACCAATGCCCGGACGACCGCCGTACTGAGGCGGACGGACGACGGGACCGTCGAGGGCACCGTCGAACTGGCCCGGGCGCGGCACCACGACCGGGTCACGCTGGCCGTATCCGTGGTCGCGACCGTCGGCGACGTTCCGGGACGTCTGATCGGCTCCGCCAAGGACTCCTGGTACGTCGATCTTCGGGCGTCGGCGCCGGAGCGGCGTCAGGAGATCGAGATCGTCGAGGCCGACTTCCGTGAGGGTGCCCACGAGTGGCTGCGCGCCTACCAGGACTCGGCCTGGGTCGTCGATACGACCGGTGACATGCCCACGATCTACCTGAACACCGGTTCCGTGGAGGGGTTGATGGCGCTCCTCCACAGCCGTGGGGGGATGCCGTCTGAGCGCGCACTCCGGGACATGACCCACAGCATGATTGCCCAGGACGCCTGGATCGCCATGTTCCACAGCGCGGCGGGCGATCTGGATACGGACGAGGACGGGACGCCGATCATGCCGAGCGGCTGGCGGGAGGCCGTTCTGCGGTCCATGCTGCCGGACGTGCTGCCGGGGCAGCAGCCCACCGACGCCCTGCACGAAATTCTGCAGCGCCGGGAGAAGGGCTACGGCTGGGCGGAGCTTCAGACAAGCGTGCAATTCGCGGCGGGTCGGCGCAGCCGAAACAGCCGGCATCTGACGACCGCGGTCCGCTCGTTGGGCGCCGCAGGCGAGGCAGGAGAGCCCCGGTGAGCCGGAGGAACCACGATATTCCGCCGACTCTCGGGTTGCTTCCCGACATGGCGGCTGCCCGGCACCTGTCCCTGGTGGTGCAGACCGGGGAACAGAGACCTCCGCAGGTCGCGCTCCGCCGGGCATCGGAGGTGCTCGGAAGCGCCCGACGGTGGCAGGCAGAGCCCGTGCGAGAGCTGGTCGACAAGGCCATGGAGCGTTTCGACGTGCGGCGAACAGAGGCCGACGGCTGGCTGGCCCCGCGCCTGCACGCGACTTTGCGCATGACGCGCGCGGAGGCCGCCGACAGCCGCCTGTGGAACTTCCTCGCGATGGTCGTGGCCCCCGACTACGTGGTCTGGCGCCATCGGGGTGCAGACTCGGAAGAAGATCGGGGAACAGTGCCGGCGGCTCGCTTCCGAGGAGCGCACTACACGCAGGCGTTCTCGCGTCTGTGGTGGGCGGCGGAGCTGTTCCGCAACGGTTCCGACTACGGCCCGGTGGAGGGCGTGTGCCGGGTTCAGGACTTCCTCCAGACCACGATGCGCATGGACGTGGTCGACCACAGGCCGACGGCCCAGGCGATGGTGAGGGTCATAGAAGGCCGCCTTGCGAAGGGCGCCGCGCGCCCCGGGGATCAGGTCAACGCCCTTTCCGCAGCCGTCAATGCGGCGGGGAGCACCCTGGTGTACGACGTGTTGGCGCCTGACGAGGCACCGGACACGGATGCCCTGCGGGACTGGATCGACGACTCGGAGGACGCTCCACCGGTGCCCTGGGACACCCTGCCCGACGGCCCGGACGACGGACGGGTGCTGAGCCGCTCGATCGACGATCTGATCCCGATTTTCGAGCGGCTCCTCGACGAGGCGCCGCTGCGCGACCGGTCGAGGCGGCGGAGTGTCCCGGCGGCGCGCCTTCCCGAAGGAGTGTCGCTGGTGAAGGCGACCGACGGACACTGACTGCCGGGACCCGGAAGATCAGTCCTGGTCCGCGAGGAATCGGTGGATGGACTCGGCCAGTGCCCGGCCGAGTCCGACGGGCACGGCGTTGCCGATCTGCCGCGCGATGTCCGTCTTCGTCCCGAACCACTTGAACCTCTCGGGGAAGCCCTGAATCAGCGCCGCCTCGTAGTGCGTGATGGGACGGGGTTCCCGGGGGTGCAAATAGCGCCCCTTCTCCGGCTTGTAGAACTCGGTGCGAATGGTGACCGAGGGTGAGTTCACTCGAAGACGTCCCATCACATCGCCCGAACCGGAATTGTGATTGTCCCAGCTTTCCGTGGAAAGATAGTGCTCCTGGCTCTTCAGGCGTCGATATCCGGGATCGGTGGAGAGTACGATTTCGTTCTTTCCGTTGAGTCGGTAGTGGATTCCTCGGAGATTCTTTCGATTCCCACCCGGAGGGATCGCCGCGTACCGGGCCCTGGAGAGTTCGACCGGGTTGCGTCCGAAATGGAGATCGGTCGTGAGGTAGTGGCCCGGTACGCCGTGCGAGAGCGGGGCCTCCCCCTCGCGAGGTTCGCGGAGACCGGTCTCGACCTGAAGCTTTTCGGACCTCTGGAAGATCCCCTTCACCGAAACCCACCGGGGCTTGCGAGATCCGTCGCCGTCGGGCCGGAAGAGCGCAGCCTGCGCGTCGGCGGCGGCCTCGGACTCGTATCCGTTCTTGTCGTGGGTCGTCTCGGGGTGGTGGAGCGGCGTCTTGAAGTCCTTGTGCGTGCAGATGACTATGACCCGCTTGCGGGCCTGCGGAACACCGTAATCGGCGGCATTCAGCAGGGCCGGGATCACGGTGTAGTCGTGCAACGGGTGTCCGGGGGTGTTCGACGCGGCACACAGATCCCGGTACTGGGCGGATTTCAGGAACCGGTCGACGTTCTCGATGACGAACAGCTTGGGGTGGACCTTGGAAACGACACGGACGTACTCCTGCCAGAGATCGTTGCGCGGATCGTCGGGATCCTCCTTGCCGAGACCGGAGAAGCCCTGGCAGGGCGGACCGCCCATGATCACGTCGACCTGCCCCTTGAAGGGCGTGGGATCGAACCGCGCGATGTCGCCGGGGTAGACGTGGGCCCCGCCGAAGTTGGCCGCGTAGGTCGATGCGGCGGCCGCATCGAACTCGACGGCCGCGACGGAGGTGAACGGATTCTCTCCCACTTCCGGCGCATACGCTCCAAAACCGGCAGAAAATCCGCCAGCCCCGGCGAACAGATCCATCACCTTGATCTGTCCGGATTGTGATGTGGGGGGCTGCGTGCTGGTCATGAGGGCCAAGTGTAGTCACCGCCAACGGCTGTGATCGTGGGCTCGTCGGAGCTCGGGACGAACACTCAGGCGCGGAGTGCCGCGGCGATCGCCGCTCCCAGGGCGTGCCCGACAGGCGGAGGTGACGCGTGTCCGATTTGGCGATACCGGGCCGTCTTGCGTCCGGCGAACGTCCAGTCCGCGGGGAACGACTGCAAAATGGCCGCCTGTTCCACGGTGAGCGCCGGCATGCCCTTTCGTCCCAGGGCGGGGTCCCACACGAAGGACGCGTCCGGCACGGCGTCGGCCACGGTGCCGCCGTCGATGCCCATGCGGGCCCATGCCGCCTTCGTTCCCTTCGGGCCGAGGTCGCCACCACCGCGGTTCCACGACCCTCCGACGAGGGTGCGGGCCGGCTCGTTCGCCTGTCGGGCCCATCGATCGGCCTCCGGCCAGCCGCGGGCCTGCATCGAGGAGCCAAGCGCCTCTCCGACCGTTCGATGGTGCTCCACGGTCGGCGCAGGTTCCAGGAACGCGTCCAGTGCATCGCCCTTGAACGCGACCATGATTCCCTGGAGGCGAACCTGAGGCACCCCGAAATCGGCGGCGTTGAGCACGAACCACCGGTGCCGGTACCCGAGGTGGTCCAGCTCCTCGGCAATGTGATCGCGAAGGGGCTGGTACTCCGGCCTGGTCACCAGGTGCGGAACGTTCTCGAGGAGCACCGCTCGCGGCTGTACGCCGTGCAGCAGCAGCATGGTCGCCTCGAGCAGTCTGGTCTCGGCGTCACTGTCCCTCCGGTTGACGGAGGCCGTCGCCTTGACCCGGGGGAGCCCGGCAGACAACAGGTCGACGTCATACGTCTGGGTGTGCTCGCACGGATCGAAGGACAGCAGATCCGTCTCGTGCACGTCCCACTGCGGCCGGTTCAGCCGCAGTGTCTCGCACGCGACGTCCCGGTTGTCGAGAACGATCACCGGATCGAATCCGGCTCGCTCCAGCCCGAGTGTCAGGCCCCCCGCCCCGGAGCACACGTCCAGGGAGCGCAAGCGTTCCCCTCCCGACTCGTTCATCCCGCCCCCGGTGATCTCCGCCGAACCCCCACGTGGAGATCAACCGTGGTCGATCTCCGTGACGTCGATGATCGCATCGGCGGTCGGGGAGATCGTCGTGAATTGGACAACCTGGCCGTTTGCACCGCGGGCGGCGGCAGGTGCCACGAACGAGAAGGCCAACACGACCTTGCCCGGATCGATGCGCTCGCCGTCGAACGCATCTCGGTGGAGGCGCTCCACGATCGGATAGAGGACCAGTGCCCCCCTCCGCTCCGCGACCAGGGACTCCGTTGTCGGGTCACCGGAGTGGCCCGGTGCACCGGCGATGCGGTGCGCCACCCCGCGGTGCTTCTTGTCGCTGATCGCGCCGAAGAGGCCGTGGCGGTCCCGTCGGCGGTCCCGCTCGAACCAGGAGTACCGACGCCCCTCCGAGCCGAGCCTCAGGGCCTTCCCGTGGGCACCTGCGTGCTGGGGCGCGAGCACCACCCAGTCCTCGACGAGACCGTTCTTCGTGATCTCCTCGATGTAGCGCAGATGGGGGGAGAAGTGATCAGGATGCTCCCATTCCAGGCGGCCGAGGATCGACAGCAGGCCGTCGGCAGCGAGCGTTCCGGTCAGCGCGCGGTAGCGGTGGACCGTGTTCTCCTCCGCGAAGTGGTAGGCGTATGCGCTCGCGTCCCGGTCGAGGGACTCGAGCACGGGCACCCACAGTTCGGTGTTGCGAACGAGGGACGCCTTCTTCTGCGGGTAGGCCGTCGGCTCCTCCCATCGCCCGGCGGATCGCACCAGCTTCAGGCGCGCGTTGTACATTTTGTTGGGGCTCGTCGGCTTCAGCCACGGAAGGTGTTGCGACACCAACGGCGGAACCTGTGCCGGTGTGATCTGCGGGTATCCGTCCACCAGCACCGCGTAGCGTTCCAGTTCGCCGCGGAACGACTCCTCGTCCAGGCACAGCGCGTGGAACGCGGCGTACAGGTCGATCTCCTTGTCGCCCATGGCCTCGCTGCGTCCCAGGTAGAGACGGACCAGGTCACGGTAGCCGCGCCGGAAGCCGAACCAGCGACCCATCTGCATCAACGACGACGCGTTTCCGGCCCGACGCCGGAAGTAGGAGATGGTGAGCCCTTCCACGGTGAAGCCGCGGGCGAGCAGTTGACCGCCGATGAGGATCTTCCAGATCGGCCGCTTGTCGAAGTCGGCGTCGCCGGTCTCCAGATCCTTGTCACCGTTGACGACGATGACCGGTTTGCCGTCCCTGCCGATGCGCATGGCCGCGACACCGACGAAGGGCATCAGCTCCTCGTACGTCTCGGGCACGGCATGGCCGTCTGCGCGTACGGCGGACACCGGCGCGATGTCGGTCTCGAACAGCTTGCGGAGGCGGCCGTGACCGCGGGGCCCGGTGTACCCGGCATTGTCCCAAAGGCCGAGGATCCTGTCGTGCAGCTCTCTGTGGTCGTTCGTGCGCACGGACTCGTGGACCAGCATGGTGTGGTGCTCGAAGTGGCCGTCCTGGAGCCCGTCCACACGTTCCCGGTACAGCTTCACGGCGGCCGTGAGGACGAACATGTCCATGGCCTCCTGAAGACACGTGTCGTCGTCATCGGCGCCGGCGCCGATGACACGGACGTGCGCCTTCTCGTTGGAGTTGGCGAACGTGGCCTCGCCCGGTTCCAGCGCGGAGTCCAGGTCGTGGAAGTCACGGGCGCCCATGTACCCGGCCGGGCGCGGCAGAGAGAGGATGAAATCCTTGGGGAAGATGTCCTCAGTGTCGCTCGGATCCACGAAGACGTTGGCGAACGGGGTTGCCGTGTAGCCCACGTACTGGGAGCGCGGGAGCATTTTCAGGAGCTTCGCGATCTGTTCGTTGATGGCGCTCCGCTTCTCCACCTCCGGCTTGGTCGTGTTGACGGACGCCTCGTCCGACTCGTCGTCGATGATCAGGACGGGGATCTGATCGAGTGGAGTCTTGATCTTGCCGAGGTCCTTGACCAGCTTCGCGAGCACGGTCTTGTTCTTCTTCACGACCATGAGCCGCGCCGCGCAGCCGTGGAGGTTGTCGGGGTCGTACAGCGGCCGACCGGGCTTGTGTTTGTGGAACTCCAACGCGGTGATGCCCTGGAGCAGGCTCTTGTAGTCGTTGTCGCGCGTGGTCATCCGGACGATGTCGAACGCACCGAGGGCCGATGGAAGATCCCCGAAGGCGAGGAACCGCCCCTCCCGCCAGGCCGGGTCGTCGGCATAGTCCGACTCCGATTCGGCGCTGCCTCGGAGAATGTTCTCCCGGCCCACGAGCTCCATGTCCAGCCGCCGCTGTGTCTGGGCCCTGAGCGTGTTGATGGTGCCGCCGAGGACGATCACGAGGCGATACCCGGCGTCGAACGCCTTCGCGATCACGCCGGTGAAGTTCGCCGTCTTGCCCGACTGCACGTAGCCCACGACGAGGCCCTTGGACTGGTAGGCCTCCTCTCCGGTCGGATCGGAGAGCCGCTCGACCACCCGGTCGGTGGCGGTGTCCAGATCGGCGACGGCCTGTGCGGGCCAGCCCTTGTCCGTGAGCAGCCTGCGATACGCCGGCCAGTAGTAAGAACGGCTCCGCTGTGACTCCGGGGTGTACCAGGGTTTGAAGGTGTCGCTGATGACCACGGGGCCCGCGGCCTTCACCACGGGGATGAGGTTGTCGAGGAGGGTGCAGGTGCCGCGCTCGATCCTCAGCAGACCGTAGACCTCCGACCGCCGTTCGTCGGTGCGCGGCGAGGTCGTAGACCAGGCGGGCGCCTCGGCGTAGTCCCACGTGGTGAGTTGGCGTCGCCAGAGCTCGACCAATCGGTCGGTGGCGTGGGCTGACGACAGAGCCGTTCGGAAGTCGGTCTCCGTGGCATGCGCCTCCGCCTCCGGAGCCATGTCGTCGACCTGATAGACGAGCGCCTTTTCGAGGCTTTTCGGCCGGCTGCCGTCCAGGTCGGCCAACACGGCGCAGTGCAGTTCGAGTCGCAGCTCGTCGGGGGCGGTCATCGCGGGTCCTCGGTTCGTCACGGGAGACGGAAGTCGGTCAGGTCAACCGGAGCCCCCGGCTCGGGGGACAGGTGATTCAGGCGTATGCGGTAGTCGACCGACAGAATGTGATCACGCACATCCGGCGGCAGCACGGCGTGGGTGAGACGCGGAACCCTGTCGGCGGGGACGAGAAGCGGGTCGCCGCGCAGGGTCCACCGTTCGTCGTCCTGCTCGGTCGGGCTCCAACCGGATCGATTGATCGCGGCTTCGAGACGTGCGCCGGCGATGCGGCTCGCGGCGTGGGCGTCCCGGACGACGGCGGCCACGGACTCGCCCAGGGTCCGACCGCCGGCGCCGCCACGGGTCACTTGCAGGGAAGCCAGCCACAGCGGGCGTCCGGGTGATTCCTCGAGTTGCCGAATGCCGTGCACGGTGTGCTGCCGGTCCTCGGACGAGGTCGTCTTCACTTCCACGTCCGAATCGGGCAGACCGAAGTCGTGCTGTTCTCCCCGTGGCCCGGTCCAGGCGTCGACTGCACTCTCCCAGCCCCGCACACGGGCCACCGCGCGCAGCACCGCCAGTTCACCGTGCAGGCCGATGCGTCGTTCGGCTCCGAGTCCGCGGGGCCGGTGAAGGAGCCCGGCCCAGGCATCGACGGTCTCGTCCAGTGCCCGCCCGAGATCGCGGTCGCCGGTGACGACTCGATCGGCGACCGCCATCAGCAGATCGTGGAAGTCGCGCATGAGCTCGGTCTGGGTCGTGCGGACGCGGGCCATCCGCCTGCCGCGGTGGGCCACCTGGTCGATCGTGATCGACGGCACGGGAGACCGTGGCGGCGACTGGTTCCGGTCCAGCTCGACGTGGAGGGAGATCCCGTGGCCGCCGTCGCCTATCTCGTAGGAGACCAGTCGTTCCGACCTCGGCGGCGACAGGGGGTAGCTGGTCTCCTGCCGTACGCCGAGATAGTGCTCGACGGTGGACCAGGCGAGCTGCGGGAACGATGCCGGGTCACTCATCGTCTGCCATACGCTCCAGCTCGGCGCGTGCTGCGGCGACCAGGATGGACTGCCACAGCTGGAGGTTGTCCTTTTCCCGCGAGCCGCTGTACTCCTTCTCGAAAATCTGGTGCAGGAGCAGGAACATCAGCGACTTGACCGTCGGGGCGTCGTTGAGCCCGCCACGTCGCCCACCCAGCACCGCGGAACGGTAGTGCTGGTTGAGCACGATGACCCGATCCTCGCGGTCGATGTCGAAGAAGTTCCCGTTGTCGAGCTTCTGCCAGCGGACGGAGATGGGCTCCTCGCCCTGCATCAAGGGGAGCTCGTCCTCCATGGCCTCGCGCAGCGAGGGGTCGAATCCCTTTCCCGGTCCGATCACTGCCTTGCGTGTCGTGCCGGCCCTCCTCCGGGCCTCGCGGTACGCGGCATCGGCGGCGCCGATGTATTCGGTGAAACGGCACCCTTCGGTGTCGACCGCCTCGTTCAGGGCGTCGGCGAATTCCGGAGAGGTGTCGACTCCCTCCTTCTTCACGGTGAGCCGGAAGACATCGTCTGCCGTGTCGGGCAGGTCGACGGCCACGCGCGCAAGCGAGAGGTACTGGTCGGGCTGCCGGAAGTTGTTCCAGCCGCCCGCCTGGACCAGGCGGTTGTGGCGGTAGAAGTAGAACCCCTGACGGTCCAGCACGGAGCCGACCGCCTTGTACTCGTCCAGGGTGGACTTGGCCGGCCAGACATGCGCGTGGAGGGGCACCTCCCCCACCGAGGGGATCGAGGCGGTGAACGTCTTCGGGTATGCCGGGTGCCCGGCCTTGGGGTACCCGAAGGGATCCAGCGGGTCGACTCCGAAGTTCATGTATTCGAGGCCGGTGTTGACGTCTTCCACGGCGATCGTGATGTTGAAGTCGTCGCGGGCGAGGAAGCGGTGGAGGCAAAGCCCCAGCTGCAGCCCCAGCCGATTGATCGTGCGATGCAGATATCGGTCGGTTTGTCCGCCTCCGCCGTGCTGGGGGAAGTTCTTCACCCCATCCCAGCGGATGACAGTGCCCTGCCAGACGATCGGCCGCTCGGAATAGCGGTCGATCAGAGTCTGCGCGTAGTCCTGGTCGACGATGTCGCACTGGTGGCCGCTCACGGCGCGCTCCATGAGCCACCGCCGTCCCACCGCTCGGGTGCGACGCGTCTTGGTCACGACGGTGACCGCGGAGGCATGGCTCAGCGAGGCGGATTTCAGACCGGTTCCGAACATGCCCAGGGCCTTGGCGTCGTAGTCGCGCCGGCCACCGACGGTCATGGCGACGTCGAGTTCCTCCTCGGTCATGCCCTTGCCGTCGTCGATCACGAGCAGACTCACGAGCCGGTCGGCATCACGCAGGAAGTGGATCACCACGTCGCGTGCACCGGCGTCGATCGAGTTGTCGACCAGGTCGGCGATCGCCGCCTCGAATCCGTATCCCTGGCTGCTCAGCGCCTTCATGTAGCGGGCATCCGGGGGAAGGTGCTTGGTTCCGTTGGTCGGTACCTCGAACTGCCAACGATCGGTCATTTCCTGCCCTGAAGTCGATCTGTGTCTGGCATGAGCGTAGTGCTCATGCCAGGCCGTGGGCAGGGGGAAATGGCGAACGGTCACCCGCCGGTCGCTGAGGGCGCGCACTCAGGTGCCGTGGCACTCCGCGTACGGCTTGCCCGAGGTGCACCAGCACGGGGATGTGGGGGTGGGGGGCCAGGAGGTGGCTTTGCCGCGGGCTGCCAGGGTCGTGGCGTACTCCGGGAGGAGGGACGGGGAGGCCGGGGAGGTTTTCTCCGATGCCGCGAAGGCCTCGTACGAGGGGACGCTCGCCGTCACGATGCCGAGGTTCGTCGTGCCCGAGGCCGCCAGGGCGCGCAGGGACGTCTCGATGTGCGCGAGGTGCGCAGCGTGCGAGGGGTATTCCGCCGCCAGGGTGGGGTACGACGTGAGGAGCTCGGCCAGTTCTCGCTGGGGCCAGTGGAGGATGGCCACCGGGAACGGGCGGGAGAGGGCGGCGCGGCGGTCGCCCAGTTCGGCGCGGAGGCGGGCGATCTCGGCGCGGAGCTCGGCCGGGTCGTCGGAGCCGAGGGCCCAGATGCGCTTCGGGTCGTGGAGCTCGTCCAGCGGGATCGGGCCGATGTGGCGGGTGTCGGCGACCATGTCCCAGTCGTCGTGCGGGAGTCCGAGGAGACGGCGGACCCGGTGGCGTCCCGTCAGGAGGGCCGTCGTGGCGGGGGTCAAGGGTGCGCTCTCCGTGATCAGGAGGGTGGCCGCCTGGGTGAAGCACTCCTCCGAGGTGGTCAACTCGTCGTGGGCCTCGAGGGCTTCCGCGATGACCTCCCAGGGGGCCGGGTCCGCGGGCGCGGCCGCGCGGATGCCCTGGATGAGGGCGCGGGCCTCGGGCTCGTGGCCGTACTCCCACAGGTTCGCGGCCTGGAGCGCCTTGATCAGGTGGGGGTCGGCGGGTGAGGCGGCGAGGAGTTGGTCGTACAGCGCGCTGGCGCGGTCCCGGGCGTCACCCAGTTCGAGGTGGGCCGCGGCCTGGAGGAGCAAAGGCTCCTGGTCCTCGGGGTAACGGGTCGCCGTGCGGATGAGGCGCTCGGCTTCGGCAATGTGCTCGGCAGGCGTGTCAGGGCGCATGGTTCACACCGTACTGCCGCTGGTCTGTTGAAGGGGGAGGACTTAAGGTGCGGCCCGTGCGGGATCACATGCGTGTGGTGGTGCAGGGGGGTGGACGGCGGGGGCGGGGGGTCGGTCTCGCCGGGGTGCTGTGGGGCGTCGCCGAACTGGCCGTCACCGTGGGCGTGGTGGTGTTGTTGCTGGTGGTGCACCAGGTGTGGTGGACCAACCGGCAGGCCTTGGCCGCCGCCCACCAGCAGGTCCGGAACCTGGAGAGGGAGTGGGCCCTTCCTTCCGATCCTGGTTCCGATCCCTCCACGGCTCCGGTGCCTGCCGCGTCGCCTTCTGTCTCCGCGTCCGGGGCGACGGTCGCCTCCGCCTCCGCCGAGCCGGCCCCGCCCGCCGGCGCGAAGGCGCCGCCGGCCCAGGAGTCGGCGTACGGGGTGCTGCGCATCCCGCGGCTCGGTGTCGTCGTGCCCGTCGCGCAGGGGGTCGACAAGCGGGCCGTGCTGGACAAGGGGTACGTCGGGCACTACCCGGGGACCGCACAGCCCGGGGCGGAGGGGAACTTCGCGCTCGCCGGGCACCGCAACACCCACGGCGAGCCGTTCCGGTACATCAACCGGCTGCGGGCCGGGGACGAGCTGATCGTCGACGTACGGGGACAGCGGTACACGTACGTGGTGGGGAAGGTCTTGGCGGAGACCAGCGAGCGGGACACCGGCGTGATCGCGCCCGTGCCGCGCAGTACGGTCCGGCCGGAGTACGGGTACGGCGAGCCCGGCGCGTACATCACGCTCACCACCTGCACGCCCGAGTACACCTCCAAATATCGGCTCGTGGTGTGGGGAACCATGCGGAGATGACCCGCGTTCTTGTATGCGGTGAGTACGGATCTCGGGAGGGGGGCACTGCATGACTCGGCATGATCGTGGGCGGCTGCTGATGCCGCTGCTGATGTCCCTGCTCCTGTTCGCCGGGATCCTCGGGTTCCTCGGGCTGTTCGCCGGGGAGGGCGGGCTGGGTGGACTGGGTGCCGTCGTGGTCGCCCTCGCCGCCACCGTCACCGTGGGTGCCGCGGCCCTCGCCGCCCGGCTGGTACAGCCTGTGCCTCCCCACCGCATACGTACAGCGATACGTGATCGCGAGCAGCGCACCGCGTTCCTGCCGCAGCGTGATCCCGATGCCTCGGGCCGGTCGCGGCCCAGGGCGCCCGGTCGTCTCGTCCTGACGGCCGCGTAGGGGCACCTGCTCTCCACTCTTGCTCTGTTTGCTGTCGTGCCCCTCGTGGCCGTCGCGCCGAAATGCATTTTTTCGACGTTGACGAGACCCCTCGGAGGGCCCGCGTGTCCGTTTTCACCTCTCTTGTTGTCGAGCTGGGCCGGTTCCTGGAGCCGGTGCTGGCCGAGTCCGCGACCGCTGCCGCGATCGTGCTGTTCACCGTGCTCGTACGGCTCGCGCTGCATCCGCTGAACCGTGCCGCGTTCCGCGGTGCGACCCCGGTGGCCGGCTGCCTGCCCATGCTGCTCCAGCTGCCGGTGTTCTTCCTCATGTACCGGGCCTTCTCCTCGTCCGGCGAGCTGCTGGACCACCGGCTGTTCGCCGCCCCGCTCGGGGCCCGGTGGAGCGATGCCCTCGGGGACGGCGGCCTCTTCGGGGCGCAGGGGCTGGTCTTCCTCGCGCTGTTCGCGGCCATCGCGGCGGTTGCCGCGTGGAGCGCGGTACGGGGACGGCGGACTGCCGCCTCGGCCGCTGCGGCGGCAGCTTCGGCACCCGTCGTGGCCGTCCCCCGCGCGAAGGGCAAGCCCGGGGTCGCCGCCGAGGTGAGCGCCGAGCAGCAGGCGATGCTGCGCAAGCTGGGCGGCGTACTGCCGCTGCTGTCGTTCGGGACGCTGATCACGGCGGGAGTGGTGCCGCTGGCCGCCGGGCTGTACCTGGTGACCACCACCGCCTGGTCCGTGGCGGAGCGGGCCTGGCTCCAGTACCGCAAGGAGGCGGTCGAAGAGCGCGAGCGTTCCAGTCTGTGAACAGGGTCTTGCGGATTGGGTTGCCATCTTGGAGGATCAACCAATTCTCCGATGGCCGCAACCCATCGGCAGGCCCGGGCTCGCCCATGGGCCGACCACCCACGACCACGGGAGAATGCCCATGAAGCTGCTGCGTGTCGGACCGGTCGGAGCGGAGCGTCCCGCGCTGCTCGACCAGGACGGGACCCTGCGCGACCTGTCCGGCCTGATCACGGATGTGGACGGCGCCCTGCTCGCCGACGACTCCGTGCTGTCCCGGGTACGGGACGCGGCGGCGGCCGGGGAGCTCCCCGTGCTCGACGCGGAGGGTCTGCGGATCGGTGCGCCGGTCGGCAGGATCGGCAAGATCGTGGGCATCGGGCTGAACTACTTCGGGCACGCGGCCGAGATCGGTGCGGAGCCTCCGGCCGAGCCCATCCTGTTCCTCAAGGCCGCGGACACCGTGGTCGGCCCGGACGACACCGTGCTGATCCCGCGCGGCAGCGTGAAGACCGACTGGGAGGCCGAGCTCGGCGTCGTGATCGGCAGCACCGCCCGCTACCTGTCCTCCGCTGCGGAGGGCCTGGCGCACGTGGGCGGATACACGCTGGTCAACGACGTCTCGGAGCGCGAGTTCCAGATCGAGCGCGGCGGCACCTGGGACAAGGGCAAGAACTGCGAGACGTTCACCCCGCTGGGCCCGTGGCTGGTCACCGCCGACGAGGTCGAGGACCCGCAGGTCCTGGACGTGAAGCTGTGGGTCAACGGCGAGCTCAAGCAGGACGGCAACACCGCCGACCAGATCTTCCCGGTCGGCGAGGTCGTCCGGTACCTGAGCCGGTTCATGACCCTGTACCCGGGCGATGTCATCGTCACCGGCACCCCGGCGGGCGTGGCCATGGGCCAGCCGGAGCCGAAGCCGTACCTGCGGGCCGGTGACGTCGTGGAGCTGGCGATCGAGGGCCTCGGGCGTCAGCGCCAGGAGTTCAAGAGCGCGTAGCCGCGAGAGAGCGGGCGGGCGAACGGGCGAGCGGACGAAGCGAGCCGACGAAGCGAGCGAGGGGGGCCGCCTTGGGCGGCCCCCCTCCGCCATCCGGTCGCAAGCGGATGCGCGCGTACGCGGCGCCGCCCGGTCAGCCCTTCGAGGACCCGCGGCGACGCCGGCCGGCGAAGACCAGACCGGCGCCCGCGCCGAGCGCGGCGGCGCCGCCGCCCGCGATCAGGGCGGTCTGGGTGCCCGTGTTCGCGAGCGCGCCGGACCCGCCCGTCGCGGTCACGTGGGTGTTGCCGCCCGACGTCGCGATGGTGGCCACCGTCTGCCGGACGCCGCTGTCCTTGCCCGCGTCCGGCTTGCCGGTTTGCGCGTCGGCGGCCTTGTCCTTGTCGCGCGCCGTGAACTGCCCGGTCTTCAGGAACTCGACGCGGTCCGCGGGCGTGCCGTTGATCGCGATGATCGCGGCCTTCTTCAGCTCCGGGCCGGCCTTGTTGAGCATCGCCCAGATCAGGACCATGTTGTCGTCGTCGCGCAGCTCGTGCTGCGTGGTCGTCACGAACGTGCGCAGCGCCTCCGGGCTCGGATTCCCCTTCAGGAGCGCGAGGATGCCCTCCTTCAGGCCCGGGCCGGCGCCGTCGAGCATCGTCAGCAGCGCCACGCGGTCGTCCACCGCCCGGATCTTGTGCTGCCCCGTCGCGACGAACTCGCGGACCTGCTCGGGCGTCCCGCCGTCCAGCAGCCGGTTGACCGCCTCGGTGATCCCGCGGCCCGCCCCATGGAGCATCCGCGTCAGCTCGACCAGGTCGTCCTCGAAGCGGGCCGTGTGCTGCCCCTTGGTGAGGAACTCGGTCAGCGCGGCCTGGGTGTCCGTCTTCAGAGCGGCCTTGCCGGCCTTCTGCACGGCCGGGCCGCCGACGCCGATGATCTGCGAGACCCGTACCCGGTCGTCGGTGAGCTGCTCCCGGGCCCACTCCACCTCGAGGAACTTCCGCAGGTCCGCGGCCGATCCCTTGAGCGCCTTCTCGGCCGCCTCGCGTACGCCCGGCCCGCTCGCCGGGTCCGCGAGGATCGCCTGGACGGCGGCCCGGTCCTTCGCGGCCTGGGGGTCCTCGGCCGGGCTCTCGGCCGGCTTGTCCGCGGGCTTCCCGGCCTGCTCCTGCTCCTCGGCCCCCCGGTCCGGCACGCTCGGCGCGCTCGGCGCAGCCGGCGCGGCCGGCGACGAGGCGTCGGCCGCGAATGCCGGCGAGGCGAGCAGGACGGCCGGGGCTATCGCGGCGGTGGCGACGACCGATGCGATCCGGGGCAGCTTCACAGACAGATTCCATTCTTCACACGCGTGACGATCTTCAACTTGTGCAGGATAGATCGCCCGTGACCCGCAAACTGTCCATTTTCAGGACAAGGCAGGGCCTGTGCCCGGGTTCAGCTCGACGGTCACCCCGTCCCGGGACGACGTCCGCGCGGCCTCGAGTACGGCCAGGCAGTGCGCCGCCTCGTGCGCGGTGACCGGCGCCGGGCCGCCCTCGCGCAGGGCCGCCGCCACCGCCGCGTAGTACGCGGGGTAGTCGCCCGGCACGGTCGGCACGGGGGCCCCGCCGCCGGTCAGCGGGGACTCGCCGGAGCCCACCCGGCCCCACAGGTGCTCGGGCTCCACGCCCCACGGGCTCTCCCCGACGCCCGGCCGCTGCCCGTCGCGCAGGGCCGCCTCCTGCGGGTCCAGCCCGTACTTCACGTAGCCCGCGCGGGAACCCAGTACGCGAAAGCGCGGCCCCAGCTGCGCGGTGGTGGCGCTGACGTAGAAGTGGGAGCGGACCCCGTTCGCATGCGTGACGGCGATGAAGGTGTCGTCGTCCGCCTCGGCGCCGGGGCGGCGCACGTCGGTCTCCGCGTAGACGCGTACGGCCGGGCCGAACAGCACCAGTGCCTGGTCGACGACATGGCTGCCGAGGTCGTACAGCAGGCCGCCGATCTCCTCCGGGGCCCCGGATTCGCGCCAGCCGCCCTTGAGCTGCGGGCGCCACCGCTCGAACCGGGACTCGAAGCGCTGGATCTCGCCGAGTTCGCCGTCGGCCAGGAGGCGGCGCAGGGTGAGGAAGTCGTTGTCCCAGCGGCGGTTTTGGAACACGGACAGGAATGTGCCGGTCTTGTCGGCGAGGGCGGCCAGTTCGCGGGCCTCGGCGGCGGTGGCGGCGAGCGGCTTGTCCACGACGACCGGGATGCCGGCGTCCAGTGCGGCGGTGGCGAGCGGGACGTGGGTCTTGTTCGGGGAGGCGACGACGATCAGGTCGAGGGCGGGGGCGAGGTCCCAGAGCTCCTGCGCGGAGCCGACGATCCGGACGCCGGGGTACGCCTCGCGCGCCTGGGCCTGCCGGCCGGGGTCGGAGGTGACGACCGTGTCGAGGACGAGCCCGTCCGTGGCGGAGACGAGCGGCGCGTGGAAGACGGAACCGGCGAGTCCGTAGCCGACGAGGCCGACGCGGAGCGGGGCGGAGGGGGAGGAGGGGGAGGTGGTGGCGGTCATGCCTCCTACTTTGGCAACAGTGTTGCCTAAGTGCAAGGAGGGTGGACAATGGAGACGTGGACAGGGAGAGCAAGGGCAACGGAAGCGGCGTGAACCTACCGGCGCTGCGCGGGCACAACGACGCGCTGGTGCTCGGCCTGCTGCGCGAGGCGCATCTCGAAGGCCTCAGCCGCGCCGACCTCGCGGCCCTCACACGTCTCACCCCGCAGGCCGTCAGCAAGATCGTGGCGCGGCTGCGGGCGGAGGGGCTGGTCGCCGAAGCCGGGCGCGGCGCGTCCACCGGGGGCAAGCCGCGGACGCTGCTCCGGCTGGTCTCGGGTGCCCGGCACGCCGTCGGCGTCCACGCGGACCGCGACGAGCTGCGGGCGGTGCAGGTGGACATCGCGGGCACCGTCGTCGACCGGATCCGGGGCCCCCTGGACTTCGGGGCCGGACCGCAGGCCACCGCGGAGGCGGTCGCACGCGCAGTGATCGAGCTGTGCGGGGAGGCGGGGACGCGGTCCCTGCTGGGCGTGGGCGTCGCTGTGCCGGGGCCGCTGGACTGGCAGGCGGGCGTACTGGGGCGGGTGACGGGACACCCTGACTGGGAGGGGTTCCCGCTGCGCCAGGCGGTGGCGGAGCGGCTCGGACCCGACGCCCCGCCGGTGGTGCTGGACAAGGACACCAGCGCGGGCGCCGCCGCCCCCGGCCGCCGGGCCTTCGAAACCTCGCTCTACCTGCACCTGAGCACCGGCCTGGGGGCCGGGCTCCGGCTCAACGGAGAGGTCTACCGGGGGGAGCGGTCCACGGCCGGGGAGTTCGGACACCAGGTCCTGAGCCTGGACGGCCCGCCCTGCCGGTGCGGAGGCCGCGGTTGCGCGGAGGTGCTCTGCCTCGCGGCGGTGGCCCGCGGCGACCTTCCGGAGGCGGCGCGGATCCTGGGCGAGGGCGCTGCGAACGTGGTCGCGCTGCTGGACGTGGACCGGGTGTGGCTCGGGGGACGGGTGGTGGACTCCGCCCCGGAGGTCTTCACGGAGGGCGTCCGCCGCGTCCTGGCGGCCCGCACGCTGGGCGGCCCGGTTCCGGAGGTCGCCGCGTCCGAGGACGGCGTCGCCGAGGGCGCGGCGGAACTGGCCCTGGCCCCGCTGTTCGGCCGCGTGCGCTGAGGCTCCACCGCCGGGCGCGGTGCGCGGTGCCCGGCGCGATCCGCAGCCTCCCGCGGCGGCCGTGCGTGCATCGCGGCCGTCCGTGCATCACGTCCGTCCCCCCGGGGCCGTGATGCGGCGGCTGATGTCTGGCGCGACGTCATGCAACGCGAGGCCCTGCGCGTTGGGGTCGGGCCGGTGCCGTGGCTGACGGGCGTGCGGTGTCGGTGTGGGCGCCGCCCGGCGGTGGGTGCGCCGCCCGCGGCGAGCCCGTGGTGGCGGTGGCCCGGCCCGGTGGGCCGATCAGGCGTAAGCGGGGGGCGGGGTGGCGTGGCGGGGGGAGGGGGGTGCGGGGGCGTGGGAGGGTGCGGGGAGGCCGGGGTGATTGTCGCCTCGTCCGACCATCCTCCCGTCCGGCGAGCAGCGAAGCGAAGGTCTTCCATGCGACTGCGCAAAGCCCTTGCCCTCTCCGCCGCCCTGGTCGCCGTCGCCCTCTCCGCGCCGAACGCCGCCGCGGACATCGGCAACGGCGGCGGCGCCCACCCCGCGCCCGCGCTGCCGTCCCGGATCGAGGCCACCTGCGGCGACGGGAAGAGCACCGCCTTCCCGATCGGCGCGCGGATCCGCGGCGGGCCGGCCGTGTACCGGGCCGGCGGCGGGCCGCAGACCTGGTTCCTGGACCTCACGAACACGACGAACTCCGAGTGCACCGCCATCCACCCCGTCGTGGTGTTCACGGACAAGGCCCGCGCCCTGCTCCCCGCCCACTTCCGGATGGAGTTCGAGACCTCCGGCGGGACCCTCCCCGTCAGCCTCGAGCGGAGTGACCGCGACGAGGTCATCGCCGTCTTCGACGGCGGCGAGGCCTTCTCCGGCTTCGCCGTCCGCGGCGGCGGCTCCCTGACCGTCACGGTCCACCTGGCCTTCGCGCCCGGCGCCCCCGCCGGCGAGGTCGTCGCCGACGCCGCCCTCGTGCAGCGCCGGGCCGACGACGGCGACTGGGTCGGCGAGGCCGGCGGCTACCGGTTCTCCGTCGAGGGCCCGGAGGAGGAGACGGGCGCGGCCGGCTCCCTCGCCCACACCGGCCCCCGCGACTGGGTGTTCGCCGCCGGCGCGGCCGCCGCCCTCGCCGCCGGCGGCGGCCTCCTGCTGACGGCCCGCCGACTGCGCACCCCCGCGTAGCCCGGCCGCCGCGCACCCCGGCCGCCGCCCCACCCCCCGTACCCCGTCGCGCTGATCTGCGTACACCCCGTCCGCGTACAGTCCGAGGGTGGAAGAACAGAACCTGCATCACCGCCCCGGCTCGCCCGTTCGGTCCGGGATTCCGGAGCACGGCCGCATCCCCAAGTACTACGCCGTCAAGGCCCTCATCGCGGATCTCCTCGACGACCTCGGCGAGGGCGGGCTGCTGCCCACCGAGCGGGATCTCGCCGAGCGGTACGAGGTGTCCCGCGAGACCGTGCGGCAGGCCCTGCGCGAGCTGCTCCTGGAGGGCCGGCTCCGCCGCTCCGGCCGCGGTACCGTCGTCGCCGGTCCGAAGCTCGAACAGCCCCTCTCCCTCGCGAGCTACACCGAGGGCGTACGGCGCCAGGGCCGCCGGCCCGGCCGTAACCTCATCGGGCTCGAGCAGTTCCCCTGCCCGTCCGAGCTGGCCACCGGCATCGGCGCCGAGCCCGGCGAGCCCGTCTGGCACCTGGAGCGCGTCCTGCTCGCCGACGACGAGCGGGTGGGCCTGGAGAGCACGTACATCCGGGTGGCGCGGGCGCCCCGCCTCGATACCGAATTCCAGCCGGACTCCTCCTTCTACGGGTACCTCCTCGACCGGCTCGGGATCTCGTTCGGGGACGCCGACGAGAAGCTGGAGACCGTCCTCGCGACCCCCCGCGAGGCCTTGCTGATCGGCACCCCGCCGGCCCTCCCCATGCTGCTCATCCACCGGTTCTCCCGGGACCAGGACGGGCGTCCGCTGGAACGGGTGCGTTCGCTCTACCGTGGCGACCGGTTCAGCTTCACGACCCACCTGCGCCCCGAATAGTCCCGAGGGATCACCGCCAAGGGGCCGAAAAGGGGCGTACTCCAGGCGTATTCAGATCACGAGAAGGTAACGGGTCTAGTCCAAGTGTCGAGGGCTGTTCACCGTCCCGTTGCCACCGCGATCCCCCCGGTCCACGGGCCGCGACCACCGTGGAGCGCGTGAGAGTCATAGTCGTCGGAGGCGGCGTGGTCGGCACCATGCACGCCTGGCAAGCAGTCGAACGCGGCCACGAGGTCGTCCAGATCGAGCGAGAGGCGGAGGCCAGAGGCGCGTCACTGCGCAATTTCGGCCAGATCTGGGTCAGTGGACGGGCCGGGGGCGAGGAGCTCGAGACCGCCCTGCGGGCCCGCGAGCTCTGGGAGCGGATCGGCGCGGAGGTGCCCGGCCTGGGCTTCCGTGCGATCGGCTCCCTCACCCCGGTCCGCAACGCCCGCGAGTACGCGGTCGCCGAGGCGGCCGCCGCCCGCCCCGACGCCGCCGCCCGGGGCTACGAACTGGTCACCGCCGAAGAGGCGCGGCAGATCAACCCCGCCCTGCGCGGCGCCTTCGAGGCCGCCCTGTGGTGCGAGCGGGACGCGGCAGTCGAGCCGCGCACCGCCCAGCTCCACCTGCGCGAGGCCCTCGAGGCGAGCGGCCGGTACACGTTCCTGCCCGGACGGGAGGTGCGCGAGGTCGTCGGCAACGGCGCCGTCCGCGACGACCACGGCGACGTCCACCAGGGCGACGCCGTCATCCTCGCCACCGGCGCCTGGCTGTCCGGACTCGTCCGCGAGCTGGTCCCCGACCTGCCCGTGCGCCGCGTCCGGCTCCAGATGATGCAGACCGCCCCGCTCGGCGAGGACCTCACCACCTCCATCGCGGACGCCGACAGCTTCCGCTACTACCCCGCGTACCGGAGCGACGCGCTCGACGCCCTCAACGCCGAGCAGGCGCAGGCGCCGATCGCCGCCGCGCACAAGATGCAGCTGCTGATGGTCCAGCGCCAGGACGGCGGACTGACCATCGGTGACACCCACGAGTACGAGCACCCCTTCGCGTTCGACACCCTCGAGGACCCGTACGCGTACCTCACCGAGGTCGTCGAGTCCTTCCTGGGCCGCCCGCTGCCGCAGATCCGGCGCCGCTGGGCGGGCGTGTACGCGCAGTGCACCGACACCACCCGCGTCGTCCACCGCCAGCAGGTGGCCGACGGCGTCTGGCTGGTGACCGGACCCGGCGGCCGCGGGATGACCTGCTCGCCCGCCATAGCCGAGACCACCGCGAACGAACTGGGCTGGTAGAGGACATGAGCAACATGAGCAGCGCGAGCAGCGCAAGCAGCACGAACAACGCCTCCCACGGCCTGGTCGTCCTCGACATGGCCGGCACCACCGTCGCCGACGACGGCCTCGTCGAGCGCGCCTTCGAGCGCGCCGCCGAACGCATCGGCGTCGAGCCGGGCACCGCCGACCACGCGGCCAAGCTCCAGTACGTCCGCGACACCATGGGCGAGTCGAAGATCTCCGTCTTCCGCCACCTCTTCGGTACGCAGGAGATGGCCCAGCGCGCCAACGCCGCCTTCGAGGAGGCGTACGGCGAGCTCGTCGACGGCGGGCTCATCGCCCCGATCCCCGGCGCCCGCCAGGCCATCGAGAAGCTCCGCGCCGACGGCCGGACCGTCGCCTTGACCACCGGCTTCGCCCGCGTCACCCAGGACGCCATCCTCGACGCCCTCGGCTGGCAGGGCCTGGCCGACCTCACCCTGTGCCCCGCCGACGCGGGCGGCCGCGGCCGGCCCTACCCCGACATGGTGCTCGCCGCGTTCCTGCGCACCGGCGCCGCCGACGACGTACGGGACGTCGTGGTCGCCGGCGACACCGCGTACGACATGCTCAGCGGCCGCCGCTCCGGCGCCGGGATCGTGGCCGGCGTCCTCACCGGTGCCCACGACCTCGCCGCGCTCACCGAGCACGGCGCGACCCACGTCCTCGACTCGATCGCCGAACTGCCCTCGGTCTTGCTGGAGTCGGCGTGAGCGGCATCCGCTTCGAGGGGGTCAGCGTCGCGTACGGCGGCAACACCGTGCTGGACCGGCTCGACCTGACCGTCGAGCCGGGCGAGGTCATGGCGCTGCTCGGCCCCTCCGGCTCGGGCAAGACCACGGCGCTGCGCGCGGTCGCCGGTTTCGTACGGCCCGCCGCGGGCCGGGTGCTGATCGGCGGCCGGGACGTCACCGCGCTCCCGCCGCACAAGCGCGGCATCGGCATGGTCGTCCAGCAGTACGCGCTCTTCCCGCACATGCGGGTGGAGGACAACGTGGCGTTCGGCCTCAAGGCGCAGAAGGCCCCCAAGGCCGAGATCCCGGGGCGCGTGGCCGAGGCGCTGGAGATGACCGGGATGGCGGCGTACGCCAAGCGCTACCCGCGCGAGCTGTCCGGCGGGCAGCAGCAGCGCGTGGCCATCGCCCGCGCGCTGGCGATCCGGCCCGGGGTTCTCCTGCTCGACGAGCCGCTGTCCGCGCTCGACGCGCAGCTGCGCTCCGGGATGCTCGCCGAACTGGCCCGGCTGCACCGCGAACTGCCCGACGTATCGATTCTGTACGTCACGCACGACCAGGTGGAGGCATTGACCCTCGCCGACCGGATCGCGGTCATGGACAAGGCGCGGCTGCAGGACTGCGGCACTCCGCAGGAGCTGTACCGGGCGCCGCGCACCGAGTTCACCGCGTCGTTCGTCGGCAACGCCAACCTGCTGCCGGTCACCGTCGCCGACTCGGGGGCGCTCTTCGCGGGGCGGCCCCTGGAACTGGACCGCGGGCGCGCCGTCCCCGGCGCGAACGCGACCCTGTGCGTACGGCCGCACCTGCTCGGCCTCGGGGCCGGGCCCAACGCGCTGACCGGCACGATCGCCGAGGTGCAGTGGCGGGGCTCGACGCACCGGCTGTACGTCGACGTCGACGGCCATCGCGTCAAGGCGGACCTGCCGGAGCTGCGCGAGACGCCCGCGCTGGGCGACACGGTGACGCTGCACTTCGAACCGCGGGACGCCGTGCTGCTGGCCGCAGGGGTGTCGGATGACTGAGGCCCCGCGCCTGCACGGGCGGCGAACAACTGCCCTGCCGGGCACTCGGACCCCGGAGCACGCCGACGCCGCGTCGGGTACCCCGCAGGGCGCTCAGGCCCCGGCGCCGGAAGCGCCCGCGCCGTCCGGCGGACGACCGGCGGCCGGCTCCACCGTCGGGCACGGCCCCACCGTCGCCGGGCACGGCACCGTCACCGCCGGCCACACCACCACCCCGCAGGGCCGGCGCGGCGTCCCGCGCCGGCTGTGGTCCGTACCGCCCGTGGCCGTGCTCGCGCTGGTCTTCCTCTACCCGCTCGCGCTGGTCGTCCAGCAGTCCCTCACCCCCGAGAACGGCGGCGGCGCCTTCGACGCCTACGCCTCCGTCTTCCGCTCCCACGCGTTTCGCGAGGCGCTGGGGACCACGGTCTGGCTGGCCGCCGGCGCCACCGTCGGCTGCCTCGTCCTCGGCTTCGCGCTCGCGCTGATCATCGCCTTCGTCCCCTTCCCCGGGGCGCGCGGCGTCGCGAAGTTCATCGACGTCTTCCTCTCCTTCCCCTCCTTCCTCATCACCCTCGCCCTCCTCTTCATCTACGGAACCGTCGGCATGGCCAACGGGCTCTGGACCGACGTGACCGGCGCCGCCGACGGGCCCTTCCACTTCCTCACCACCCCGTGGGGCGTGCTGCTCGCGGAGATCACGTACTTCACGCCCTTCGTGATGCGCCCGCTGCTCGCCGCCTTCTCCCAACTCGACACGGCCCAGCTCGAAGTGGCCTCGTCGCTGGGGGCGAAGCCCGCCCGGATCGTCCGGCGCGTGATCCTCCCCGAGGCCCTCCCGGCGCTCGCCGCCGGCGGCAGCCTCGTCCTGGTCATGTGCCTCAACGAGTTCGGGATCGTCCTGTTCACCGGAGCCAAGGACGTCACCACCCTCCCGATGCTCATCTACGGCAAGGCGATACTCGAATCCGACTACTCGGCCGCCTGCGTGGTCGCCGTCGTCAACATCGCGATCTCCGTCGGCCTGTTCGGCCTCTACCGGGTGGTGAGCAAGCGTGCTGGTGCATAGCAAGGCCGGCCGCTGGGCCGCCTGGGGCCTGTTCGGGCTCCTCTTCCTCCCCCTCTTCGCGCTGCCGCTGCTCGTCGTGGTGGCCGCGTCCTTCTCCACCCACTGGTCCGGCGCCTTCCCCTCCGGCCCGACCACCGAGAACTACGCCTCCGCCGTACGGGGCGAATCCCTCCAGGCGCTGACCACCTCGCTGGTGACCGCCCTCGTCGCCAGCCTGCTCGCGCTCACCGTCGGCACCTGGGCCGCGCTGGCCGCCGCCGGACTGAAACGGCGCGGAAAGCGGACCCTGGACGCCCTGTTCATGCTGCCGGTCGCCGTGCCGTCCGTGGTCGTCGGCCTCGCCGTCCTGGTCGCCTTCAGCAAGCCCCCGCTGCTGCTCAACGGCACCGGCTCAATCGTGATCCTGGCGCACACGATTCTTGTCACGGCGTTTGCCCACCAGTCGGTTTCGGCCGCCATCGTTCGTCTCGACCCCGCGTACGAACAGGCGGCGGCCTCCCTGGGCGCCCGTCCCGCGTACGTGTTGTGGCGGGTCAAGCTCCCCCTCCTGCTGCCGTCGCTGACGGCGGCCGCCGGACTCTGCTTCGCCCTGTCCATGGGCGAGCTGAGCGCCACGATGATGCTCTACCCGCCGGACTGGATGCCCCTCCCGGTCCGGATCTTCACCGCCACCGACCGCGGTTCGCTCTTCGGCGGCTCCGCCGTCGCCGTGGTCCTGATGGCCGCCACCCTGCTGGTCCTCCTGGCCGTCTCCCGCATCCGCACCAGAGCCACGTACCGCTGACTCCCTTTCCCCGTAAGGAAGTTCCATGTCCAGCTACGTCAGAACCGCCAACAGCCGTCGTCGCCTCCTGCGCATCACCGCCTCCGTCACCGGCAGCCTCGCCCTCGCCGCCGGCCTCACCGCCTGCGGCGGCTCGTCCTCCGACGGCTCCAAGGGCGGCGGCGAGAAGATCGTCACCGTCTACAGCGCCGACGGCCTCAAGAGCGACAAGGGCGACGGCTGGTACGACAAGGTCTTCGCCGACTTCACGAAGAAGACCGGCATCGAGGTCAAGTACGTCGAGGGCGGCTCGGGCGAGATGGTGCAGCGCGCCGTCCGGGAGAAGACCAACACCCAGGCCGACGTACTGGTCACCCTGCCGCCGTTCATCCAGCAGGCGGACGGCAAGGGCCTGCTCCAGGCGTACAAGCCGCAGGGCTCCGACAAGGTCAACGGCGCGAACAAGGCCGCCGACGGCAAGTGGACCTCGGTCGTCAACAACTACTTCGGCTTCGTCCACAACAAGAAGGAGCTCACCGAGGCGCCCACGACCTGGGAGGAGCTGCTGGAGAGCAAGTACAAGGGCAAGCTCCAGTACTCCACCCCGGGCGTCGCGGGCGACGGCACCGCCGTCCTCATCAAGGCGATGCACGACTTCGGCGGCAAGGAGCCGGCGCTGGAGTACCTGAAGAAGCTCCAGGCCAACAACGTCGGCCCGTCCTCCTCCACCAGCAAGCTCGCACCGAAGACGGACAAGGGCGAGCTGCTCGTCGCCAACGGCGACGTCCAGATGAACTTCGCGCAGTCCAAGTCCATGCCGAACCTGGGCATCTGGTTCCCCGCCAAGGACGGCGGCAAGCCGACCACCTTCGCCCTCCCGTACGCGGCCGGCCTGGTGGACAAGGCCCCGCACACCGAGAACGGCAGGAAGCTCCTCGACTACCTGCTCAGCGAGGACGCCCAGAAGCTGGTCAGCGAGGTCGGCGGCGGCTTCCCCGCGCGCACCGACGTCAAGCCGACCGACGCCAACGCCGTCGAACTCACCAAGCTGATGACCGGTGTCGAGGTCTTCGAGCCGGACTGGGCCGACATCGACAAGAACCTCGCGGGCTACGTGGACGCGTGGAAGTCGGCCACCGGAAGCTGACTGGTTGCCTCCTGGTCACCCACGACCAGGAAAGTGACGCTTGCATAACGGGTCTGGACCGAAGACCGCACCTTCGGTCCGGACCCGGCGCACGTCCACGCGCACATCGCGGCGTACGCCCTCAGGTACGCCCCCATGCAAGTCCACCTGCGCCTTCCCCACGATTACTCCCGGAGGAGTACGTGCCCACTGTCCTGTCAGGACGCGCCCTCGCCGTGACCGCCACCGCCACGGCCCTGCTCGCCACCGCCCTCGGCACGCACACGGCCACTGCCGAAACGGCCGCCACCACCGCTGCGACCATCACCGACAAGGTCCTCGTCATCGGCATCGACGGCACGGTCCTGGACCGCGTCAAGGCCGCCAACGCCCCCAACCTGCAAGGCCTGATGGCCCAGGGCCTGACCGCCAAGAGCACCCTGTACGCGAACCCGATGGCCGCCACCTCGTCGGGCCCCGGCTGGTCGACCATCGCCACCGGCGTCTGGCCCGACAAGCACGGCGTGAAGGACAACTCCTTCACGGGCAAGAACTACACGGCCTACCCGGACTTCCTGACCCGCATCGAGAACGCCAAGCCGGCGCTCAACACGTACGCGGCCGCCGACTGGGAGCCCATCACCTCCACCGACGCGGGCGGCCCGATCTTCTCCGCCAAGGTCGACAAGCGCCTCAGCCTCAAGGGCGACCGCGACGGCTACGGCACCGAGGACCCGAAGATCGCCGCCGCGGCCTCCGCCGAGCTGCAGGGCCAGAACCCGGACGCCGCCTTCGTGTACTTCGGCCAGGTCGACGGCGCCGGGCACTCCTACGGCGCCGCCAGCCGGCAGTATCTCGACGCGATCGGCCGCGTCGACGTGATGGTCGGCCAGCTGCTCACCGCCGTCCAGAACCGCCCCGCGTACGCCCAGGAGAACTGGAAGATCCTGGTCACCACCGACCACGGGCACACCGACGCCGGCGGCCATGGTGGCTCCACCCTGCAGGAGCGCGGCACCTTCGTCATCGCCAAGGGCGCCGGCATCCCGGCCGGTTCGGTCCGCAGCGACGTCAAGCTCGTCGACGTGGCGGCCACCGCGATGGCGCAGGTCGGCGTCGACCCCGGCCCGGCGATCGACGGCATCCCGCTGAACGCCCCCGACGACAACGACCCGTTCGACACCCTGCGGCCGGGCCTCCAGGCCCGCGTGGACGAGACGGGCATCCCGGCGGGCGTGAAGGGCTTCACGCACACCCCGCCGGCCGGCTGGTCGATCGACAACTCCAAGATGGGCACCGGCGGCGTCACCGAGTGGGCCGGCTGGGCCTTCGCGACCGACGAGTTCTGGAGCCAGGCCCAGCGCGACCAGTGGCGCGAGCTGAACGTCCGCTCCCGTGACGTGTTCGCCGTCGCCGACTCCGACGAGTGGGACGACAAGTCCCACACCGGCTCCTACGACTCCACCCTGATCACTCCCAAGTGGGCCGTGACCGGCGGCACCACGGGTTCGCCTGCACATCTCACCTTCCAGACGCACTACCAGCACGAGGCCGGCCAGACCGCCCAGGTCCTGGTCTCCTACAACGGCGGTACGCCGACGGTCGTCAAGAGCTACACCGCCGACGCGGTCGCCAAGGCGGAGTCCCTGGCCCTCCAGGTCCCCGCCGGCGCCACCGACGTCCAGATCCGCTTCCGCTACGCCGGCACCAACAACTGGTACTGGACCGTCGACAACGTCAAGCTCGGCTGATCCAGGCCCCCGCGGTCCGGGCCGTGGACGCCCGAAGCGTCCACGGCCCTGCCCCGATAGGGTGGTACAGACCGGCGGTCACAGGCCGAAGGTGACAGGCCGGAGGTCACGGCCACCGAGAGCGGAGAACAGTCCAGTGGCAGAGCGCAAGCCGATCGAATCCTGGCTAACCGACATGGACGGGGTCCTCATCCACGAGGGCACCCCGATCCCGGGCGCCGATGCCTTCATCAAGCGGCTGCGCGACTCCGGCAAGCCCTTCCTGGTCCTGACCAACAACTCCATCTACACCCCCCGCGACCTCCAGGCCCGGCTGCTCCGCATGGGCCTCGACGTCCCCGTCGAGAACATCTGGACCTCGGCGCTCGCCACCGCCAAGTTCCTCGACGACCAGCGCCCGGGCGGCACCGCGTACGTCATCGGCGAAGCCGGCCTCACCACCGCACTGCACGACATCGGCTACATCCTGACCGACCACGAGCCCGACTACGTCGTCCTGGGCGAGACCCGCACGTACAGCTTCGAAGCGATGACGAAGGCGGTCCGCCTGATCAACGGGGGCGCCCGCTTCATCTGCACCAACCCCGACGAGACCGGCCCCTCCACCGAGGGACCGCTGCCCGCCACCGGCGCCGTTGCCGCACTGATCACCAAGGCGACCGGCAAGCAGCCGTACTTCGCCGGCAAGCCCAACCCGCTGATGATGCGGACCGGCCTGAACGCCATCGGTGCGCACTCCGAGAGCAGCGCGATGATCGGCGACCGGATGGACACCGACGTCCTGGCCGGGCTCGAGGCCGGCATGCAGACCTTCCTCGTCCTGACCGGACTGACCTCCGCCGCGGACACCGAGAAGTTCCCCTACCGCCCGACCAAGACCGTCGCCTCCATCGCTGACCTGGTCGATCTCGTCTGATCCGAACGGGTCAAGCCCGCGGCGCTCCGGATGCGGAGCGCCGCGCCGCGCGTGAACCTCCTTGTGAGGAGGTTCACCATGCGCAGTGCTCTGATCGCTCTCCGTGCCACCGGGGTGGCCGTCGCCCTGACGGCGCTCACCGCCGTGTCCTCGCCCACCGCCCTCGCGGCGGGCGAGGAGAACCGCGGCAGCGTCTCGGTCGATCCGCACCAGGCCGAGCCGGGGGCGCAGGTCAAGGTGCGCGTCCGCGGCTGTGAGGACAAATGGGCGTCCGCCAAGTCCGCCGTCTTCGTGTCGGAGGTCCACCTGTCCTCCGGCCGCGACGGGGACAAGACGCTGACGGGCGACGCGATGGTCAGCTCCCAGGCCCAGCCCGGATGGCACGACATCCGGGTGAAGTGCGACGGCGGCGAGGACCACGTCCGCGGGTCGATCGAGGTCGTCCGCCGCCGCGACGACCGCGAGAAGGACCGCGAGAAGGACCGCGAAAAGGAGCGCGACCGGCCGAACCCCCACCAGTCTCCCGTCTGGCCGGTCCACGCGGGCGGCGGCGGCATGTCCGCCGAGCTCGCGGCGCAGGACCAGGCCGCGGCGGCCAAGAAGAACCACGGGGGCGACGGCCCCGGCCTCCCGCACACCGTGATCGGCGCCGTGCTCGCCGCCGCGGCCACCCTGGCCGTCGCGTTCCGGGCGCTGACGCTGCGCCGGCGCCGCAGCGGCGAGTGAGGGCCCGCCGGTGACGGACTCGGGGGAGCCCAGGTCCTCCGGCGGCGGGCGGCTGCTGACCTTCGCCGCATGGTCCGTACTGGTGCTCGGCCTGTGGCTGTGGGGCCGCGAGATCACCGGCGTCCCGCCGAGCCCGTCCGCCGGACTGGCCGGCGGCTCGTCGATCCCGGTCCCGGGGCTGCCCGTCGCGCACACCCCGCTGGCGGCGTCCGTGCCGACGCGGGTCGACATGCCGTCGACAGGGATCCAGGCCCCCGTGATCTCCCGGGGCCTCGATGCCCAGGGCGCCATCGAGCCGCCGCCCTTCGACCGCCCCGGCACGGTCGGCTGGTGGGGCGGCGGCGCCAAGCCGGGCGAGGCCGGGACCGCGCTGCTCGTCGGGCACGTGGACACGGCCTCGAAGCCGGCGGTGTTCTACGGCCTGAGCTCGGCGCGCCCGGGCGGCACGGTGCGCGTGGTGCGGAGGGACGGGTCGGTCGCCGAGTTCACGATCGAGGACGTACGGGTCTACGAGCGGGCCCGCTTCGACGCGCACCGGGCCTACGGCCCGCGCATCCCGGGCCGGGCCGAGCTGCGCCTGGTGACCTGCGGGGGAACGTACGACAAGGCGGCGAAGGAGTACACGGCGAACGTGGTCGTCTCGGCCTACCTGACGGGCACGACCCCGCCCGCGAGGCCGGGTACGGGGACCGGCGCAGGTGCGGGCACCGGGGCGGGCGCCGGAGCGGGGGCCGGAGCGGGGGCCCGGTCCGGCGCGGCGGCGTGAGGCGGCACGCGCACGGTCGCGCGCACCGGCCCCGGCACCGCCGGCCGACCGGTCCTCGACCGCGCGGCGCGCCCGGACCGCGGGAGGAGTCCGGGGACCGGCGCGGGAGGCCCGCCCGCCACTCTAGGGCCGGGCGACACGACGAAAAAGCCCCTCGCGGCTTTCGCTGCGAGGGGCTTTCCCTTGTCTGTGCGCCGCCAGGGACTCGAACCCCGGACCCGCTGATTAAGAGTCAGCTGCTCTAACCAACTGAGCTAGCGGCGCTTGCTGACAGGGAAAACTCTACCCCACCTCGAGTGGTGCTCGTGACAAGCCGCGCCCGCCTTGTCCGATTAACCCATGTTTGAGGGGTTTATCGTGCACGATATGTCTGGGCCGAGCCGCATCTGATGCCCCGACAGATGTGTGGCCCGCCGGACCCGCGACGAGCAGGGGAGTGGACGGAACCGCATGACGATCCAGCCGCCGATGCATGTGCAGATGCCTGCACCGATGCCGATGCCCGCTTTCGAGGAGTACGAGCCCGCAGGCGACTGCGCCTGCCTCGGCTGTACGCAGCGCCGTCGTGCCCTCGCCCGCGCGCGGGCCATACCGCTTCGTGACGGCGGCCACCCGGCCGCCCGCGGGACCCGCCGGGTGCTGGTGCTGGCCACCGCGGCGGGCGTGGTTCTGAGCGGTGGCGGCTCGGCCGCACTGGCGGCGGCCACCCCGGTGCCCGGCCCGGAGCCGGTCTCCCTCGACACCCCCTCTGCCGACACCCCCTCCGCCGACACCCCCGGCTCCCCGCAGGGCGGCCGGTCCCCGCTGCACGGGCGCCCGGCGCCGGCGAAGCCGGCGGGCACACCCGGGGCCCCCTCGGCGGTCAAGCGCATCGACCGGACCTCGATCATCACCCGGGCGAAGCTGTGGCTGGACGCGAAGGTCCCGTACAGCATGTCCACGTACTGGTCCGACGGTTACCGGCAGGACTGCTCCGGCTTCGTCTCGATGGCCTGGAACCTTGGTACGAACGAGTGGACCGGCAGCCTCGACAAATTCGCCACCAAGATCTCCAAGGAGGAGCTGCTGCCGGGCGACATGCTGCTCTTCCACAACCCGTCGGACCCGACCAACGGCTCGCACGTGGTGCTCTTCGGCGGGTGGGTCGACGAGACGCGCACGCACTACGTCGCCTACGAGCAGACCCGCCCGAACACGCGGAAGGGGGCCACCCCGTACGGCTACTGGAACAACGCGACGAAGTACCTGCCGTACCGGTTCAACGGGGTGACGGGCGGCATCACGGAGCCGGACCCGGCGACCGACCCGAAGCCGGCGGTCCCGACGCTCTTCCCCGGCGCCACGCAGTTCGGCCCGGGCGCGAACAACGAGTACGTCGCCGAGCTGGGCCGGATGCTGATCGAGCGGGGCGGCCGCCGCTTCTACCCCAAGGGCGCGAGCACGGCGTGGAGCGACGCCGACCGGCTGGCCACCCAGGCCTTCCAAAGCGCCCAGGACTGGACGGGCACGGACGCCGACGGGATCCCGGGCGCGCACACCTGGCAACTGCTCGTCGAACACAAGGGCAATGACATCCGGCCGACGGTGGACGCCGCGCCGGGCCCTGCCGGGGCAGCGGCCTATCCGGGCCCGTCGGTGTTCCGCCCCGGGTCCTCCCACCCGTTCATCGCCGTCCTCGGCCGACAGCTGGTGAAGAAGGGCTTCGGCAAGAACTACACGTCCGGCCCCGGGTCCCACTGGAGCGAGGCCCACCGCCGCAGCGTCGAGGCCTTCCAGCGCGCCCAGGGCTGGCGCGGCGCCGCGGCCGACGGTTACCCGGGCCCGGAAACCTGGCGCCGGCTGTTCGCATGACGGAGGCAACGATGTACCCCACGCACACCACCTCGACGACGGGCACCTTCCGCATCCCCTCCGCGGCAGCCGCGACCCCGGCCGCCCCGGCCCTGCGGGGCACGGGCGACCTGTACCCCATCCCGCCCCACCCCCCGACCCCGCCCGCGGCGCAGGCCGCTCCGGCCTCGGACCCGCTCCCGCACGCGGCGCAAGGCGTCGCCGGGGCGGCGGATTCCGGCGGGCAGGGGCGGTTCGGCGGGCGGGGGTGGGTGGCGGGGACTCCGGTCAGGCTGCTGGCCGCGCCCCGCGAGGTCGCCCTGCCGCACGGGCGCCCGGCGGCCGATGCCGCCCGGAGCGAGGTCCCGGCCGCCCGGATCCGGGCCGAGGCCGAGCCGGTGCCCGCACTGGCCGGGGCCGTCGACCGCGCCGAGTCCGGCAGGGGCTCGTACGGCCACGAACCCGATCCGCTGTTCTGCGTACCGGCCCCGGCGGGGCCCGGCCCGGACGAGGCCGCGCACACGGGCGTGGCCACGCTGCGCCTGCGGGTCCTCGGCGGTGGCGGTGAGCCCCTGCCCCCGCACGGCCAGGTCTGGCCGCCCGCCGGTCCCGAGGCCGGGCCGGTGACGGACAGCCCCGCGCAGCGGTACCCCGAGGCGTGGCCGCCCGCCGGCCCCCGGGCCGATCCCGATCCCGAGCCCGCGGCGGACGGCCGCGCGCCCGCGCACGGCGTGGTCGGCCTCCAAGCCGAGCCCGAGCCCGCGCACCCGCACGACCAGGCCGGCGACGAGGGCGATCCCGAGTCCGCTCACGCGTACGGCCGGCTCGGCCTCCAGGCCGCCTCCGAGTCCGCGTACGGGTCCGGGCACGGGCACGGTCACGGCGAAGCAGGGCCCGCGGGGCCGTACGGTCCGGAGCCCGCGGCCGAGGCCGGCCGCGCCGGGGTGCCCGGACCCGCGGTCGCGGACATCGTCGCGCAGGCCGTGGCCCGCGGGATGGGGCCGGAGCGCGAGGAGTCCGACACGCAGGGCCTGCCCCGCATCGCGCCCGTCCGCGGGGCCGCGGTCACCGAGGTGCCGGTGCACCTGCCGTTCCCCGCGGAGTCCCGGCGAGCCCCGGTCCCGGCCGGGCCCCCGGCCGCCGCCCCGCGGCCCCGCGCCCCCCGCTCCGCCCCCGACCGCCGGGTCCCGCGCGGCGACGACCGGCTCCGGGAGCACCGCGGCCCGGTGCTGCCCGGCTGGGTCGGCGTCGGCGTCGGCGGGCTCGCCCTCGCCGGCTGCCTGGCGGTGCTCTGGCGGGCCGGGGCGGTCCCGGCCGCCTTCGTGGCCGCGTTCGGCGCGACCCCCCGCGCCTACCAGGGGCTCCGCGCCACCCACTGGCCGCCGCTCGCCTTCCTCGGCATCGTCGCGCTGCTCGCACTCGGCGGACTGGGCCGCGCCAAGGCCGGCCACGCCTGGGTGCTCACCCTCTTCGGCCGCTACCGCGGCACGGTCCGCCGTACCGGCCTCACCTGGGTCAGCCCCCTCCTGCTGCGCCGCCGCGTCGACGTACGGCTGCGGCACTGGCGCAGCGAGCCCATGCCGGCCGTGGACTCCGGCGGCCTGGCCCTGCGGGTCGTCGTCCAGGTCGTCTGGCAGGTCAAGGACACCGCCCGGGCCACCCTCGCCGTCGAGGACCACACCGACTACCTCGCCGAGCAGGTCGAATCGGCGATGGCCAGGGTCCTGTCGCAGCTGCCCGCCGACGCCTTCCACGAGGACGCCCCGACGCTGCGCGACGCCGAGGCCGTGGGCGACGCGCTGACCCGGATGCTGGCGACCGAGACCGAGGCGGTCGGCATCGAGGTGTACTCGGCCCAGCCGACCCGGATCGAGTACGCCCCCGACGTCGCCGAGGCCATGCGGCGGCGCCGGGTCGCGGCCATCGACGCCAAGCACCGGGACACGGTGCTGACCTCGATCGTGGACGCCGTCGACGACACCGTCCACCGGCTGACCTCGCGCGGGCTCGTCGAGCTCGACGACTACGAGCGCAAGGCCCTCGTGAAGGACCTCACCGTCGCCTTCTACACGGGACGTCCGGAGTAGGGGGGGAGCAACGGGGCAAGAGACGCAGCGCATACGGAACGGGTGGCCGGGATCGACCGGGCCACCCGTTCCCCCATTGGTCTGGACATGGCCAACTCCCGTCAATAGTCTGGGACTTGGTCTAGACCTACATCCCCACGCGTGCGCACGCTCTGGCCGAACTCCCCCCACGTTCAAGGAGCATCATGCGTCCCATCCGCATGCCCGTTCACCTGCCCAGACGAGCCGGAGCCGCCACGCTCGGCCTCGGTGTCGTCGCCTCCCTGGCGCTCCTCGCCGCCCCCACCGCGAGCAGCCACGGTTACACGGACACCCCCATCAGCCGCCAGAAGCTCTGCGCCAACAAGACGGTCTCCGACTGCGGCCCGATCCAGTGGGAGCCGCAGAGCGTCGAGGGCTACAAGGGCTTCCCGGCCGCCGGTCCGGCCGACGGCCAGATATGCGCCGGCGGACACAGCGAGTTCGCGCAGCTCGACGACCCGCGCGGCGGCGCCTGGCCCACCACCAAGGTGACCAGCGGGCAGAGCTACGGCTTCCGGTGGCAGTTCACCGCCAACCACTCCACCACCGACTTCAAGTACTACGTCACCAAGAACGGCTGGGACCCCACCAAGCCCCTCACCCGCGCCGCCCTCGAGTCCCAGCCCTTCCTCACCGTCGCCTACAACGGCGCCCGGCCCGCCATGACCACCGTCCACCAGGGCGCCATGCCGAGCGGCAAGACCGGCCGGCACATGATCCTGGCCGTCTGGACGGTCAACGACACCCCCATGGCCTTCTACGCCTGCTCCGACGTCCAGTTCTGACCTTCAATTCTGACGACACGTCAGCTAATCTCCGGCGGCATGCGGACGACACCCGAAACCGTCGCGGAGCTCATCGCACGCCAATGGGGCGACCACCGGCCCGGGCTGCAGTACGGCGGCAGCACGCACACCGCCGTCCTCAGCCGCCACCGGACCGCCCAGGAGGCCGCCGCGCGCGCCGCGCTGCTCGTCGACCTGCTGCCGGCGGACGCCGAACCGCACATCGGGGTGCTGCTCGACAACACCCCCGAGTTCCCGTTCTGGCTCGGCGCGGCGGCCCTCGCCGGGGCCGCCGTCGCCGGGATCAACCCCACCCGGCGCGGCCCGGAGCTGGCGCGCGACGTGCTGCACACCGACTGCCGGATCCTGGTCACCGAGCGCGCCCACCTGCCGCTGTTGCGCGGGCTCGACCTGCCCGGCGTGCGGATCCTGGTGACCGGCACCGAGGAGTACGCGCAGCTGCTCGCCCCGTACGCGGCCGCGAAGCCGGGCGAGGCGGTGATCGCCGCCCCGGGTCCCGGCTCCCGCTTCCTCCTCTACTTCACCTCGGGCTCCACCGGCGCCCCCAAGGCCGCCCTGTGCAGCCAGGGCCGGATCGCCGCCGCCGGCGACTCCCTGGCCCGGCAGTTCTCGGTCACCCCGGACGACGTCCACTACATCTGCATGCCGCTCTTCCACGGCAACGCGGTCATCGCCGACTGGCTGCCCGCCCTCGCCGGGGGCGCGTCCGTGGCGCTGCGCCCCCGGTTCTCCGCCTCCGCGTTCCTGGACGACGTCCGCGCGTACGGGGCGACGTACTTCACCTACGTAGGCCGGGCCGTCCAGTACCTGCTGGCCACCGAGCCCCGCCCGGACGACCGCTCGCACGGCCTGCGCCTCGGCTTCGGCACCGAGGCCGGTGCGGTGGACGCGGCCCGCTTCGCCGAACGGTTCGGGGTCCGGCTGGTGGAGGGGTACGGGGCCACCGAGGGCGGCGCCTCCGTACAGCGCACCCCGGACACCCCGGCGGGCGCCCTGGGGCGGGCGGGGGCCGGGGACGACCTGGCCGTGATCGATCCGGAGACCGGCGCGGAGTGCCCGCCCGCCGTCCTGGACGCGCGGGGCCGCCTGCTCAACGGCACGGCGGCGATCGGCGAGCTGGTCAACCGGGGCCGGAGCCTGTTCGAGGGCTACTGGCGCAACCCCGAGGCGGAGGCCGCGCGGACCCGGGAGGGCTGGTACTGGACGGGCGACCTCTTCTTCCGCGACGCGGACGGGTTCCTCTACTTCGCGGGCCGCACCGACGACCGGCTGCGGGTCGACAGCGAGAACCTCGCCGCGGCGGTGATCGAGAACATCCTGGCGCGCTGGTCCCCGGCGGCCGCGGTCGCCGTGTACGCGGTGCCGGACGAGGCGGCCGGCGACCAGGTGATGGCGGCGGTCGCCCTCGAGGAGGGGGAGCGGTTCTCGCCGGAGGCCTTCTCCGCGTTCCTGGCCGCCCAGCCGGACCTGGGTACGAAGATGTCCCCGCGCTACGTCCGGATCGTGGAGTCCATGCCGACCACGGCGACGAACAAGGTCCACCGGGTCGCCCTGCGCCGGTCCGGTTTCCGCTGCCCGGACCCGGTCTGGTGGTCCCCGCCGGGCGCCCCCGGCTACCGCCCCCTGGGTCCGGCGGACCTCTCCGGCCTGCTGGCGGCGTACGAGGCGCACGGCCGCGGCGAGCTCCTGGACCGCTGATCCGCGAGCCGTGGGTATTGGTTTTGAGCACCCCTGAGGAGCAGGTAGTATTTTCTCTGTCAGGCGCCGCTAGCTCAGTTGGTTAGAGCAGCTGACTCTTAATCAGCGGGTCCGGGGTTCGAGTCCCTGGCGGCGCACCTGTACTTCGGGCGGTTTCCGGTTCACCGGGAACCGCCCGAAGTGTTTTCGGGGCCCTCTCCCGCTGCCCCGCCCGTCCGTGGCCGGTGTCACAAAGTGAGCGACAGCAGCAGCGGCGCGGCCTTCCGGTTCAGTGCGTCCGCGGCGGCCCGCAGCCGGTGCGCGTGCTCGACGGGCATCGACAGGGCCAGGCAGCCCACCGAGGCCCCGGCCGTGATCGGTACCGCGGCGCAGACGGTGCCCACGGCGTACTCCTGCAGGTCCAGCACCGGAACCGTCGCCGGCTGGCTGTCCAGCTTGGAGAAGAGGATCCGCTCGTTCACGATCGTCTTCGAGGTGAGCCGGGCGATCTTGTGCCGCGAGAGGTGGTCGCGCCGCCCGTTCTGGTCGAGCTGGGTCAGCAGGCACTTGCCGACCGCGCTGGCGTGCGCCGCGGAGCGGAAGTCGACCCACTCGTGCACCTTCGGGGTGCGCGGACTGTCCGCGAACTGCGTGATCTTCACTTCGCCGTCCACGTACCGGCTGATGTAGACCGCCGCGCCCACCGAGTCCCGCAGCCGGTCCAGAGTGTCCTGCAACTTGTTCTGGAGGGCCTGCTGCCTGTCTATGCCGGAGCCGAGCAGGACCAGGGAGTCCCCTATGGCATAGGCGCCGTCCGCCACCTCGAGGACGTACCCCTCGCGACGCAGCATGAGGAGCATCGGAGCGAGATGGACCGCCGGCAGGCCGGTCTCACGCGCGATCTGTACATCGGTCACACCGCCGGTGTGGCGGGCGATCGTTTCGAGTACGCGCAGGGCGTACTGCACCGAGTGGAACGGCGCGGTCGGCTCGGGCTTCAGCGCCACGGTTTTCCCCCTAGCAGGTTGTTACCGCTTGCCCTACCACGATAGCCATCAAGAGGCCCACGTGGAGCGCCTGTTGATGAGATTGATGGCTCAATCATGTCCCCCTGCCTGTGTCTAATCCGGAGGCATATGCCAAGGTCACGCCTGCTGCCCCGGGATGCCGGGAATGACCGCAGGCCGCCGATGGTTCGAGTTCTTCGTACGGACGGCGAACCGAGACGGGAGCGACTATGAGTGACACCGGGGACGCGGGTCGGGGTGCGGACCGGGACGGCCGCGGAGATCCGATCCGGGGGGCGGTACGCGGCCACGCGCCGGTGCCCCTCTCGGTGCTCGACCTCGTCACCGTCGGCAGCGGCAGCACCGCCCACCACTCCCTGCGCACCAGCGTCGAGATCGCCCGGCTCGCCGAGTCCCGCGGCTACCACCGCCACTGGGTCGCCGAGCACCACTCCATGCCCGGGGTGGCCAGCTCCTCCCCGGCGGTGATCCTGGCGCACCTCGCCGCCCACACCTCCCGCATCCGGCTCGGCTCGGGCGGGGTCATGCTGCCCAACCACGCCCCGCTCGCCGTCGCCGAGCAGTTCGGCACCCTGGAGGCGCTCGCCCCCGGGCGGATCGACCTCGGGCTCGGCCGCGCGCCCGGCACCGACGGCCGCACGGCCGCGGCCCTGCGCGGACCCGGGCGCCTCGACGAGGCCGCCGAGGAGTTCCCCCGCCGGCTCGTGGAGCTGACCCGCTTCCTCGACGACGACTTCCCCGACGGGCACCCGTACGCCCGCGTGCATGCGGTGCCCGGCCCCGTGCAGGGTCCCGCCGGGCGGCCGCCGCTGTGGCTGCTCGGGTCCTCCGGGTTCAGCGCCCGCCTCGCCGCCGAGCTCGGCCTGCCCTTCGCGTACGCCCACCACTTCTCGGCGGCCGGCACCCTGCCCGCGCTGGAGCTCTACCGGCAGGCCTTCCGCCCCTCGGCCGTACTGGACGCCCCGTACGCCGTGATCGGGGTCTCGGCGCTCGCCGCCGACACCGACGGGCAGGCCCGGGCCCAGGTGCTCACGGGGGCGCTGTCGATGCTGCGGCTGCGCAGCGGGCGGCCCGGGCTGATCCCGACGCCCGAGGAGGCGGCGGCGTACGACTTCTCCCCGCCGGAGCGGGAGTTCGTGGACGGCTGGCTGGCGAACGTCGTGCACGGCACCCCCGACGAGGTCCGCGCCGGTCTCGACGGCCTGGTCAAGCGCACGGGCGCCGACGAGCTGATGCTGACCTCCAACGCACACAGCGGCGCAGCCCGGTTGCGCTCCTACGAGCTCGTCGCAGATGTGTACGGGATGCCCGTGGAGGCGCCGCGAGCCGATTGACCGCCTGCAAACGGAGTTCGGCTGGTTTGTTGCCGAAACCTTGCGCGAGGGTGTCCTAAGGCACCCTTAAACCGCTCGTCACCCGGGGTGGCGGGCGGTTTCTGCTGTGCCCACAGGCCTCTGACAAGGGAATTTGTCGGGCGAGTGGTCTAGTCCTTCTTTGGTCCAAACCATTGACGCGACCCTCGGGTGATCGCTATCACTTCTCCCACCCGAACCTCTTGCTCCCCCCTCCCACCCCCCGGAGACAGTTCATGCACTTCCGTAAACCCCTCATAGCGGCCGCCGCCACGGCCGCGCTGGCAGCCGGAGCGCTGGCCGGCTTCGCGGGGCTCGCCGCCGCGCAGGCCGCCGGTGCGACCACCGCCGCGGGCGGCGGCAACGTCAAGATCGCCTACTACGACCAGTGGAGCGTGTACGGGAACGCCTTCTACCCCAAGCACCTCGACACCCGCGGCATAGCGGGCAAGCTGGACGTCATCAACTACTCGTTCGGCAACATCCACCCCACGAACCTCACCTGCTTCGAGGCGAACAAGGCGGCGGGCGACGACAACAACCCGGGCGCCGGTGACGGCGCGGGCGACTCGTACGCCGACTACCAGAAGTCCTTCAGCGCGGCGGACAGCGTCAGCGGCGTCGCCGACAAGTGGGACCAGCCGATCGTCGGCGTCTTCAACCAGTTCAAGCAGCTGAAGGCCAAGTACCCGAACCTCAAGATCAACATTTCGGTCGGCGGCTGGACCTACTCGAAGTACTTCAGCGACGCGGCGAAGACCGACGCCTCCCGCAAGAAGCTGGTCTCCTCCTGCATCGACCAGTACATCAAGGGCAACCTGCCGGCCGAGGGCGGCTACGGCGGCCCGGGCACCGCGGCCGGCATCTTCGACGGCATCGACATCGACTGGGAGTACCCCGGCTCCTCCGGCGGCCACCTGGGCAACCACTACGCCCCCGAGGACAAGCAGAACTTCACGCTTCTGCTCAAAGAGTTCCGCGAGCAGCTCGACGCGTACGGCGCGGCCAACGGCGGCAAGAAGTACCTGCTGACCGCGGCGCTCCCGGCCGGCCAGGACAAGATCAAGTACATCGAGACGGACAAGATCGGTTCGTACCTCGACTACGCGAACATCATGACGTACGACATGCACGGCGCCTGGGACGGCGACGGGCCCACGTACCACCAGTCCCCGCTGGACAACTCGGCGGCCGACCCGACCGACCCGATCGCGCCGGGCACCCAGAAGTACGGCATCAAGAACGCCATCGACTCCTGGCTCGACGGCAACGCGGCGTACGGCATCGCCGGCGGCTTCCCCGCCGACAAGCTGACGCTGGGCTACGAGTTCTACTACCGCGGCTGGAAGGGCGTCCCGGCCGGTACCACCAACGGCCTCGCCCAGAGCGCGACCGGCCCCTCCGCGGCCCGGCCCACCAGCCAGCAGGCCGGCATCGCCAACTACAAGGAGCTCGGCGGGATCGTCGACAACCCGGCGACCACCTTCTGGGACGACCAGGCGAAGGCCTCGTACTTCTACAAGGACGGCGAGTTCTTCACCGGCCTGAACCAGCGGTCCGTCCAGGCCCGGGTGGACTACGGCAAGCAGCGCGGCCTGGCCGGCGCGATGATGTACTCCCTGCTCGGCCTGGACGCCAACACCACGCTGCTCAACCAGATCTCGGACGCCCTCGGCGGCACCACGCAGCCTCCGACGACTCCGCCCACCACGCCTCCGACCACCCCTCCGACCACCCCGCCGACCACTCCGCCCACGACGCCGCCGACCACCCCGCCGACCACGGGCTGCGGCTCGACCTCGGCGTACGTCGCGGGCACGGTCTACACCGGTGGCCAGGAGGTCTCCTACAACGGCCGCAAGTACAAGGCCCAGTGGTGGACGCAGAACGAGACACCGGGCACCACGGGCGAGTGGGGTGTCTGGAAGGACCTCGGCGCCTGCTGATCCCCCCACCCCGCGCCGAGCGACACCCCGCTCCGCACCCCGCATCCCGGGTGCGGGGCGGAGGTGTGTCACATGGTTGCCGGATTCCGGACATCGCTCCGTGTCGGGATCGCTACCGCCGGCCACAGGCGAATCCGACCCGCGTCTCCATGGGGGTGACCGTTCCATGGCCCTGGCCCGCGACCTCGACCCCAGCGCCTCGCCGCTGGACTGCTACGGCTACGAACTGCGCCGCCTGAGGGAGGCCGCCGGGCTGAAACAGGCGCAGTTGGGCGACATCATCTACTGCACGAGCTCGCTGATCGGCCAGGTGGAGTGCACGAAGCGGGTGCCGACCCGGGACTTCTCGGAACGGGTGGACGCGGCGCTGACGGAGGCCGTATTGCATCAGGAGGTCGGCGGCCGTGACGTGATGCGGAAGCAGCTCACTCATCTGCTGAGTTTCCTTGAGCACCCGTGGGCGCAGGTCCAAGTGCTGCCCTTTTCGGCCGGACAACATACTGGAATGCTCGGGTCGTTCACCCTCCTCCGCTTTGATGACGACCCAGAAGTGATTTACGAGGAGGGCTACGCTCAGGGGTACATGACGGCCAACCCATCAGTGATCAAGGAACGTTCGTTCGGCAACGCTCGACTGCAAGCCGCAGCGCTCCCTCCGGAGCGCTCGGCCACGCTGATCGCTCGCGTAATGGAGGAACGCTATGGGAAGCAACCAGAACCTGGCGGGCGCGCTGTGGCGTAAGTCGTCCTACAGCGGAACAACCGGCGGCGAGTGCATCGAGGTGGCCGCCCAGCCCTGTCTCGTCGCCGTCCGGGACTCCAAGAACCCCGAAGGCCCCGCCTTCACAGTGGCCCCGGAGGCGTTCGGCGCGTTCGTCCGGAGCCTCTGACCGTATGCCGGAGCGGCAGCCCCCTCGGCGGGGGCTGCCGCAGGCGGTCAGACCTGGTACTGGCCGACCGTGATGAAGTAGCGCAGCTCCTCGGGGGTACCGTCCACGACCTTCTGGGCCGCCGCGCGCAGGGCGTCGCTGATGCCGGGGCGGGCCAGGATCCGGCCGACGTCCACGCGGTCGTCCTCGGCCTGGGCCAGGCGCAGGCCGGTCTTCAGGAAGGCCGTGCGGTCGGCCGGGGTGCCGTTGAGGGCGGCGTTGGCCTCGCGCTTGACGGCCTTGCCGGTGGACGGGTTGGCGAACAGGATCCTGCCGATGGCGACCATGTTGTCTTCGTCCTGCGCCTTGGCGAAGCCGGTGGCCAGGAACGCGATGCGGTCGGCCGGGGTGCCGTCGAGGGCCGCGTTGGCCTCGCGGGTCACGCCCTTGCCCGGCTTACCGAACAGGATCTTGAGGATGGCGACCTTGTTGTCGTCGTCTTGGGCCTTCGCCAGGCCCGTCTTCAGGAAGGTGCGTACGTCCTCGGTGGTGCCGGCGAGCGCCTTGTTGGCCTCCTGGGTCACGCCCTTGCCCGGGTTGGTGGCAAGGATGCGGGTGACCTCGGCGCGCAGCTCGGCGTCCGACATGGTGTCGTACGGCGACTCGCCGGCCGTCACCGCCGCCACCTTGGCGGGCGCGGCGGCGGCCGAGCCGGCGGCGAGGGCCGGGGTGGCGAGCAGCAGGGCCGGAGCGAGAGCGCCGACGGTCAGGGCGAGCGCGGAACGGGTGAGCTTCATACTGGTGTTCCCCCACAAATCACGGAAGTTGGTCAAAGCCCTTCGCCCGGTGATCGTTTCAGGGGGATTTCGGTCTGTCCAACGCCCAAATGGTGCCAAAGTGACCGCAGAGCAGGGAAGCGGAATGCCGTTAGAGGCGGTTCTCCGCACCTGGCTTGGTGCCGATCATCTCGGCGATCAGCTCCGGGGCCACCGCCCGCGAGTACAGCCAGCCCTGGCCGGTGTCGCAGCCGACGCGCCGCAGCCGTGCCGCCTGTCCGGCGGTCTCCACGCATTCCGCGGTCACCGTCAGGCCGAGCCGGTGGGCGAGCTGGACCAGGGCTTCGACGATCGTTTCGTCGGCCGGGTTCGGGTGCGTCCCGTCCTCGTAGCGGAATCCCTTGACGAACGAACCGTCCAGTTTCAGAACTGATACGGGGAGCCGGCTCAGGTACGCCAGGTTCGAGTACCCGGTGCCGAAGTCGTCGATGGCGATCCGCACCCCCATGTCGCTCAGCGCCTGGAGGGCCTGCAGCGGCCGCCCGGCGGAGCCCATCACCGCCGACTCGGTCAGCTCCAGCTGGAGCAGCTGCGGGGCGAGTCCCGTCTCCGCCAGGATTCCCGCCACGTCGCCGACCAGGTCCGAGTCCCACACCTGCCGTACCGCCACGTTGACGGAGACGAAGACCGGGCAGTCGCTCGGCTGCTCGATCTGCCAGCGCCGGGCCTGCCGGCACGCGGTCCGCAGCACCCACCGCCCCAACTGGACGATGGAGCCGTCCTCTTCCGCAATTCCGATGAACCGATTCGGCGTCAGCGTGCCGAACTGCGGGTGGTTCCAGCGCACCAGGGCCTCCACCCCGCGCACCGCACCGCTCTCCAGGTCCACGAGCGGCTGGTACTCGAGCGCGAACTCGCCCCGCTCCACGGCCGGCCGCAGCGTCGAGCTGAGCGCCTGGCGGGTCATGCGGTGCGCGTTGCGCTCCGGGTCGAACAGCGTCCAGCGGGCCTTGCCGTCCGCCTTGGCCCAGTACAGGGTCGTGTCCGCGGCCTGCATCAGCCCGGTCGCCGAGGTCCCGTCCGTGGCCCGCTCCACGACGCCGATCGACGCCGAGACCGACAGCCGCTGCCCGGCGAGGTCGAACGGCTCCTGTACGGCGGCCAGTACGCTGCGCGCCAGGTCGGCGAGCTGCTCGGTGCCGGTGGAGTCCTCGACCAGCAGGGCGAACTCGTCGCCGCCGAGCCGCGCCACCAGGTGCCCGCCGGTGCGCCCGTACCCGGACTGGTCGGCGCACTGGGTCAGCCGGGCCGCGACGGCGGTCAGCAGCCGGTCCCCGACCCGGTGGCCCAGGGTGTCGTTGACGGCCTTGAACCCGTCGAGGTCGAGGTAACACAGGCCGATCCGCCCGGTGCCGCCCTGCTCGTACGAGGAGGCCTCCAGGGCGGCCGAGAGCCGCTCGAAGAACAGCGCCCGGTTGGGCAGCCGGGTCACCGGGTCGTGCATCTGGAGGTGCCGCAGCCGGGCCTGGAGGTCGCGGCGGTCGCTGATGTCGGCGACGGACAGCAGCACGTCCCGGGTGCCGGGCACGGGCCCGAGGGTGACCTCGGTCCACAGCGAGTGCCCGTCCGGGTGTTTGAGCCGGCGGGTGCAGCGCAGTCTGGCCTGCCGGCCGCGCAGCACCTCCTGGTAGGCCTGCCAGGTGCGGGCCTCGGCGCCCAGGTCGACCAGGTCGGCCGCGCACTGCTCGACCAGCGCGTGCGGCTCGGTGCCCAGCAGCCCGGCCAGCGCCGCGTTGGCGGCGACGACGTAGCCGGAGCGGTCGACGACGGCCATCGCCAGGTGGGCCGCGTTGAAGGCGGCCCGGTAATCGTGCAGCTCGGACTCGGTGCGGGGCGGCGACGTCGGCACGGCCGGCACCGCTTGGTAACGCTCCGTAATGGCCGATCGGATGCTGTCGGCCGCCGAACCGGTTCCCTCTGAGGTTCCGCTCACCGTTGGCTCCCGCAGTGCTCGTGAGTGTCCGTGCAGGAAAGTGTGCCGATCATAGAGGCACCGTACGGCCCTATCCAGCGGCGTCGCCGTGCGGGGCACGGGACTTCGGCGTGCTGACGCCTCGTCGGCGGGACCCCGGGCGATCGTTTCTGCACAGCTCTGAGCAGCGGAAGCCTCCCGTTGATCTCCCGTGATCGGTCGTGACGTTCTGTAGGCATGTGGGTGAACCCCGGGGTCACCGGCTTGCCGCGGTCCTCACTCGTGTGGGGCAGCGGAACAGGGCATTAGTAAGACAATCGCCTCAAGGTGGGACGAGATGGTACGAATCCACCACCGGAGGTCGATGTGCCGCGACAGCAGACACCCGGGGGAGTGGAACGCTCCCGCATGAAAAGCGCGGCGGCCGCGCTCACCTCCCTGACGGCGCTCGCCGCCATGTCGCTCGTCGCGGGTCCCGCGGTCGCCGTTCCGGGGGCCGCGCCGTGCGCCCTGACCCGTACGTCCGCACACCACTCCCTCGGCCTGGACACCTGGAACCGCGCCTACCCCAAGCCGGAGCGCACCCTCGACGCGGTCATGGTCTTCCTCTCCTTCCCGGACCACCGGACCACCCTGACGACCGAGCAGCTGACCGGCGACTACTTCCCCGCGACCGGCGACTTCTTCGAGCGGGCCTCGTACGGCAGGTTCCACCTGGTCCCGCACCCGCAGAAGCAGTGGATCCGAATGCCCAAGCCGTCCACGGCGTACGGGATACAGCGCGACTGGGCGGCCGAGGACCGGGCCGCGTACCTGCGGGACGCGGTCGCCGCCGCCGACCGGGAGGTGGACTTCTCCCAGTACGACGTCGTGTACTTCGTCGCCGACCCGGACGCGCCCGGAGTGGACTCGGACGCCACCAAGGTCGTCAACTTCGACCGGCCGATCAGGGCGGACGGGACGGACCTGCGGCGGATCGTGACCGTCTTCGAGCGCCACCCGCCGGACCGGAACGTGCTGGCGCACGAGACCGGCCACGTCTTCGACCTGCCCGACCTCTACCACCGGCCCACGGACGGCAAGGGCGACTGGGACACGCACGTCGGGGACTGGGACGTCATGGGCAGCCAGTTCGGGATGGCCCCGGACCTGTTCGCCTGGCACAAGTGGAAGCTCGGCTGGCTCGACGCGTCCCAGGTGGACTGCGTGCAGTCGGGCTCCTCGCTGCACACCCTGCTGCCGCTGGCGCAGGCCCCGGTGGCGGGCGCCACGGGCGGGACCCGGCTCGCCGTGATCCGTACGGGCACCGGCAGTGCGATCGCCGTCGAGGCGCGGGGGTCCGCCGGCAACGACGGGGACACCTGCACGGAGGGGGTCCTCGTCTACCGGGTGCGCAACGAAGCGGCGTCGGGCGGCGGGCCGATCGAGGTGCTCGACGGGCATCCGGACACGGAGGCGTGCTGGGACCGCTCGGTGTACCCGCCGCTGGCGGACGCACCGCTCGAGGTGGGGCAGACGTTCACGGTGCCGGGGGAGCGGATCAGGATCGAGGTGGCGGACCGCACCTCGTCGGGCGCGTACACGGTCAAGATCACCACGTAGGGCGGTTCTGCCGGAACACGAAGAAGGCCCCCACTTGCGTGGGGGCCTTCTTCCGTCTGTGCGCCGCCAGGGACTCGAACCCCGGACCCGCTGATTAAGAGTCAGCTGCTCTAACCAACTGAGCTAGCGGCGCTTGCTGACGAGGAAGACATTAGCAGGGAGATGGCCGGAAGGAAAAATCGATATCCGCAGCTCGGGCGGCGCGGACGTACGCCCACAGGAGGGCCTCGGGTCCGGGGAGCCAGGGGGTGCGGGTGTCGGGGGCGACGAGCCAGCGCGACGGCCCGGGGGTGGCGGCGAGCGGAGGCACGGTGACGGCGTCGCCGCGGCCGTGGCACAGGGGTGCGGGCGCCGAGCCGCCCCATTCTCCCCCTGACTTCGTCGGGGGGTCCCCCATCCAGGCGAGCAGCGCGGGGAGCCGGTGGGCGGTCCCGGTGGCGGCGAAGAGCAGCATCCGCCCGCGGTGCACGGCGACGGGCCCGGAGCCGGGGCCTTCGGCGCGCAGCAGGTCGAGCATGCGGCGCCCGAGGACGAGCGGGACGTTGACGACGTCGAAGGCGGTCCCGCAGGGCAGCGTGGCGGGGGCGGTGGCCCGGCCCTCCCAGAGGGCGAGGGTGCTGTGCGGATGTGCCGACGCGGAGGCGAGCCAGGCGGCGCCCTGGGGGGTGACGTGGGAGGCGGTGCGTGCGTCGGGGGTGGTGCAGGCGGGTGCCGTCGTCAGCGTCGTCATGTGGACCGGTCTACCGGGCGTAGCGATCCGGTTTCCGGGAGTTACGGAAAACCGGGACAGGGCGGGGGATGGTGGGCTATGTTGCGCCCCGCATATGCCAGGTGCGTCGAACGCCGCACCCGGCGCGAGGCGGCACGAGGGCGGCACGAGGGCGGCGCGGGGGCGGCGCGAGGGCGGCGCCCCCGGTCGCGAGTGCGTGCGTTCCGGAACTGTTCTAGCGTCGTATGGGCGGGGGTTCGCCCGCTCGGCCCGCCGGTGAGCCCGCTCTCCGGCACGGGGAATCCGGCCTCCGCCCTCGGGCGCGGCCCGGCCGCCGCCCCCGCGCGCGGTCCGGGACACCCGGGACCGCGGCACCGACCGAGAGCAGGTGCGTTCCCATGCGTCGTTCGGCTCGTATCCCCGGTGTCCTCGCCGCCCTGGCCCTCGCCCTGGGCGGCGTCGCCGTCGCTGCTCCGGCGGCCCACGCCGACATCGAGGCCTGCCAGAACATCGTCCAGCTGCAGGGTGCCGAGGTCACGGACGCCATCCGGATCGCGTGCTACGTGGGCCTCGTGGGAGACGAGGACGGCTGCGCCAAGGGGCTGACCCAGGCCGGCGTGGCGGGGATCGTCGCGACCGCGGCGTGCCGCGAGGCCCCCCAGTAGCCGAGCCGGCCCCGAGCCCGTCCCGAGCCCCCGGACACCCCCTAGGGAGCCTCCGGGCCTGCCTCGCGCTGGAGGGATTCGCCGAACTCGATCATCTTGCGCGCGTAGTCCTCGGTCCACTCCGCCTGCGCTGCGATCGCCGCCGGCGGCAGCCGGTCGAACCGGCGCGGATCGGCGAGCTGCGCCGCGGCCAGCGCCTGGAACTCCACCGCCCGGTCCTGGGCCGCCCGGAACGCGAGCGTCAGCTCGGTGGCGCGGGCCAGCAGCTCCCGAGGGTCCTCGATCGACTCGAGGTCGAAGAAGTGCTCCGGGTCCGTGGCGGCCTCCGAGGGCTCGAAGAGCAGCGGCGCGGGCCGCAGCTTCCGCTCGGTCGTCCGCTCGGGCTCTGCCATGCGTGTCCTCCTGCTGCGCGTTCGGGATCCTTCCGGGCCACCCTCCATTGTCCAACGCCGCGCAAGAGCGCCGCCCCTCAGGCCGCGACCGGCCGCTGCGCCGGCCCCACGGCGTCAGGGCTTGCGTGCCACGCGGTGCTCGGCCGGGTGCGCCAGGGCCGAATGATTCGCCTGCGAGCCGTCCGGCGGCCGTGGCACCGTCCCTGGCCCGGCGCCGGGTTCGGCGGGTCGATGCGGTTCACGGCCGCCATGCCACGCGGTGCTCCGCCAGGTGGGCCAGGAACGAGTGGTTCGCCTCCCAGCCGTCCGGGAACTTCATCGTCACCCCCAACTGGACCGGCTCCGTGGACGGATGGTCGTCCAGCAGTTCCGCTATCCCCGCCCGGGCCACGACCACGCAGGCGTGCCGGTGCCGCGAGGCCAGTACGCACAGGCGGCCCGTCTCCAGGTGGAACGCCGTCGCGTCCGGGCGGCCCGACAGCGGGTGGAGCACCACCGTGAGGTCGTACTCCCGCCCCTGGAGCCGGTTCGCGGTGTCCACCGTGACCCCGGCGACGCCCAGTTCCGCCAGGGCGGCGCGGACCGCCGCCGCCTGGTCGCGGTGCGCCGTGCCGACCGCGATCCGGTCGGCGGTCAGCGGGGCCGGGACCTCGGACTGCTCGTCCGCCGTCACCGCCCCCCGGTCCAGCGCCCGGCGGACCACCAGGGCCACCGCCCGCACGGCCTCCGGGTCGGTGCGCGGGGTGTGCCGCGCAGGCAGCTCCAACAGCCCCCAGCCCGACTCGGCGGCCTCGTCCAGCACCCGGTCCGGGCCCGAGCCGTCGCCCGCGACCCCGTACGACAGCCGCCGCTCGCCCGGGCCCGTACCGCTGCGGAACTGCGTGTACGGGTAGAACGCCCGCGAGACCAGCGGCGCGGCCGACGCCGGGAGCCGCCAGGACACCGGCAGCCGGTGCTGCGGCAGCTGCGGGTTGTGGGCCAGCAGGGTGCTGACGGCACTCGCCGAAGGGTCGTACGACAGCCCGGCCCACTGCTCTGCGCCGACCACGCTGAACGGGTCCAGCTGCCCCGGGTCGCCGACGAACAGCGCCCGCTCGAACAGCCCGGCCACGGCCAGCAGCGCGTCCGAGCGCATCTGGTACGCCTCGTCGACGATCGCGTGCTCCCAGGGCTCCGTGTCCTTCACGTACGCCCACTTCGCCGCCGTCGAAATGGTGATCGGCAGCTCGGCCAGGTCCCCCGGCTTCGCCGAGAGGGTGACCGAGGGCAGCTCGCGCAGCGCCGGGTCGTACGCGTCGCTGTCGCTGCTGTGCAGCCGGCCGACCTTCAGCTCCGGGTCTTTGTCGGCGAGCCGCAGCACCAGGTCGTCGACCTGCGCATTGGTCTGCGCGACCACCATCAGCCGGCGCCCGGCCGCGGCCAGCTCCCGGGCGGCCCGCACCACGAGCGTGGACTTGCCGGCCCCCGGCGGGGAGTCGACGACCACGCCGCGCTCGCTCCCGTGCAGGGTGTCGCGCAGGATGGCGGCGGTCGCCTCGGCGGCCGCGGCCCCCGGGTCGAATGCGGTGCTCACAGGATGTCCTCGTCCGTCACGGCGTCGGGAAGCGGAGCGGCGGTCGCGGATCCCGGCGGTCCGCCGTGCGTCCACGGGGTCTGCTCCGGCTCCGGCAGCTTCGGGCCGCCGCGCGCGTCGTGCTCGAACAGCGTCCAGCAGACCCGGTCGCCCTTGTCCGGCACCGAGCCCGGCTCCGGCTCCCGGCCGCGGCCCATCTTGTCCAGCAGCCGCAGCACGAGCCGGCCGTCCTCCTCGAAGCGGACGAACTGCGCCGCCTGCGGGCGGCCCTCCAGCGAGCGGAACACCTTGCCCCCGCCGCCCTCCGCGAGCTGCGGACGGTCCTCCGTGGCCACCGTCACCAGCGGGCGCGGACTCGGCCGCTTCGACTCCGTCCATTCCATCACCACCTCGGTGACCTCGCCCGCGAACGCCTCACCCGACAGCCGCCGGCCCGCCATCACCAGCGGATCGTCCAGCGCCTCCTGGGCGTCGAGCCGCACCTGCTCGGTCTCCCGCGTCGCCAGCTTCCGGGCCGCCGTCACCGCGTCGTCGCGGCGCGGCTGCGGAGGCTCGCCCGCCCGGACCCGGTCCCGGTGGCCGGTGTACGACCAGCGGTCGCGGGTCCAGCGCTCCTCGGCCCGCTCCCCGGGCGGCAGCGCGCGCAGCAGCTCCAGCGACTGCCACACCGCCGTCCAGGTCGGCCGCATCTGCTCCGCGACGAGCTCGCGGACGGCCGCCTCGGCGCGGTCCAGGGCCGGCCCGCCGCCCGCGGTGCGCGCCGCGTCGTAGCGGGCCATCGCCGGGGCGAGCAGCTTGTTGTCGAAGGCCGGGTCGGTGGCCGGTCCGGCGGGCGGGACCAGCAGCTGCCCGTCCCGGTCGCGGCCGAGTTCGGCCCGCAGGGCCGCCTCCGCGCCCGATTGCCCCTCCGGCGGGGCTATCCACGACAGGAGCGCGCCCAGGTGCTGGTCCTCCAGGTTGCTCTGGCCGGTGGCCCAGTGGCGCCCCAGCAGCTCCGTCGCCGAGAGCAGCATCGAGGCCCCCGGGACCCGGGAGCGCTCGCCGAGGTGCGTGAACCAGCGCCCCAGCAGCGGAACCCGGGTGGGCGCCGGATACGGGTTCTCCGGATCGTCCTCGGCCGTCCGCCGGAACCGCATCGACCGCCCCAGCAGCCGGACGTACTCGATGCCGGCCCGGCTCGGCACGACCACCTGGGGCGCGTCCAGGCACAGTTCGGCGGAGACCTTGCTCTTCGCGCCGGTCTCCGGGTCGGTCTCGGTCCGCTCCACGTACTCGACGTCGTCCGCGTACCCGTCCACGTACGGCAGGACCACGTCCGCCAGCTCCGCCAGGAACGCCCAGCGCAGGTCCCGGTCGCGCGGCTGCGCCACCACGAGGAGCCGCGGCTCGGCGGGATCCGTGCCGATCAGCGCGCCGAGCGGGGCCCCGGCCTCGCCCGCCGTCGTCAGGGGTACGAGGACCAGCGGGCGCTCGCTCAGATGCCGGTGGCGTACGGTCGCCAGCGCCCGCGCCCGGCCCGCCCGGACGGCTTCGAGGCGCGCGAGGGTGTTCAGGAGGGACATGCGGCCGCCTCCAGGGCCTCGGCGCGCAGCCGGGCCGCCTGGTGCAGGGCGGCCGCGGTCGGGTCGTCGGGGCACCCGCCGCCGGCGGCGGCCGCGAGGGCCTCCTCGACGGTGGTGAGCGCGCCGAGCTCCCCCCGTACGGAGCGGCCGAGGGCGGTCACCTCGGCGGCGGCGCGGGCCCGCTCCCGGCAGTGGAAGGCCAGTTCGCAGGCGGCCAGGCACTCGGGGGCGTAGGCGGCGGAGACGGCCGAGACCGCCTCGGTCAGCTCCCCGGCGGGCCGCGCCGGGTCGAAGCTGAGCCCCTCGGGCAGGGCCGCGGCCAGCTCCTCGACCCGCGTCAGCCTCTCCAGCTGGCGCCGGGTCACGGCGCGCTCCCGGCGGACGTCGACGGGCGCGGCGGTCGGCAGGTTGGAGAAGTCCTTCGGGCAGACGAGCAGCACGGTGTGCCCGACCACGGCGGAGGCCAGTTTCTCGGCGGTGTTCTCCAGGGCCAGGACGTACACGGCGGCCTGCCGGGCGGCGGCGCCCACCTTCGCGGGATCGGCAGCCCCGTCGATCAGCGGGAACGATTTGATCTCCACGACGGTCCAGCGGCCGTCGGGGTGCACCACGACGGCATCCGGCTCCAGATAGGCGGGGGTGCCCGCCACCTCCAGGGCCAGCATCGGGTGGTCCAGCAGGGTCCAGGCCCCGGTGGCGGCCCCGGCGGCGGTGGCCTCGCGCAGGGCGAGCGCGGTGCGCGCGGCGCGGCCCTCGGGCCCGGCGGCGGTCAGGTCGGGGACGCGGGCGCCCGGGCCGGGCGGTTCGGCTCCGGCGCCCAGGTGCCGGTGGACCAGCTCCAGCAGGGCGGCTCCGCCGTCGCCCTTGACCCTGGCCTCGAAGGAGTTCCCGCGGACGATGGCGAACTGCGACTGGCCGAAGGCGGCGGGCGAGCCGAGGGCCGCGGCCAGGGCGGTCTTGTCCACGCCGGCGCCGTCGAGCAGGGCCCGTCTGCCGCATCCGGGGTTGGCGGCGAGCGCCGCCAGCGCGCGGGCGTCGAGCGGGCGGGGCGGCACGGCGGGGCCGCGCAGGTCAGCGAGCCGCTGCCGCAGAGTCGTCTTCCGGGGCGGGCCGCTGGGCGGGTAGGAGCTCACGGGCGGAAGTGTCCCATCCGCCACTGACAATCGTGGTCTTACCGCGGAAACCGGCCGTACGAGAGGACAGTCGGCGTGCGATCGCGTACCCGGCGGCCATCACGGCGGCTCCGGCGGCCGCGTCCAGGAAGTAGTGGTTGGCCGTGCCCATGACCACGAGCGTGGTGACGGCGGGATAGGCGATGCCGAGCGCCCGCAGCAGCGGGTGGCGCCCGTGCCGCCACAGCAGGACCCCGCACCACAGGGCCCAGCCGACGTGCAGGCTCGGCATGGCCGCGTACTGGTTGGTCAGGCCCCCGAGCCCGCGCGGCGCACTGGCCTCGGCGCCCCACCAGCCGTACGCGCTGTACTGGGCCATCGTGTCGGTGAACCCGTACGCGGTGTCCAGCAGCCGGGGCGGGCAGGTGGGCATCAGGCTGAAGCCGACGAGCCCGAGGAGGGTGGAGGCCACCAGCCAGGTGCGGGCGCTGCGGTAGTGCTGCGGCCGGCGCAGGTACAGCCAGACCAGTACGGCCGGGGTGACGAGGTAGTGCAGGGAGGCGTAGACGAAGTCGGCGGGTATGCCGAGCAGTCCCTGGTGGGAGAACATCCGGTTGAGCGGCCGTTCGAAGTCGATCCCCAGCAGCTCCTCCGCCCGGAGTATCGAGAGGCCGTGGCCGACGGCGAGGTGCACGTCGCCCCGGGCGAGGAGTCTGCCACCGGTGTACGCGCCGTAGACGAGCCCCAGGAGCAGCAGTTCGGCCCACCAGCGGGTGGGCTTCTGCCGATCAGTCATACGGTGTAGGACGCTTGTGCGACAGGGTGGGTTGCCTGGTGTTCATGTGATGGATGATGGACGGACGACGCAATCGCCCGAACCATCACAAAAGCACGCGAATCATTACGCCCTTACGTACCGGGAGAATCTCCTATGGCCCCCCGAATCCTCCTGGCCCGTCACGGCCAGACGGCGTGGTCCCAGCTCGGCAAGCACACGGGACGCACGGACGTGCCCATGCTGGAGGAAGGCAAGCGGGGCGCGAAGCTGCTCGGCGAGCGGCTGGCCCGCGCCCCGTGGAACGGCCTGCCCGGCGTGGAGGTCCGCACCAGCCCGCTGGTCCGCGCGAGCGAGAGCTGCGACCTGGCGGGCTTCGGCGCCCAGGCGGAGCCGTGGGACGCGCTGATGGAGTGGGACTACGGCGACTACGAGGGCATGACCCCGGCCGAGATCCAGGCGGTCCGCCCGGGCTGGCTGATCTGGCGCGACGGCGTCCCGGGCGGCGAGTCCGTCGCCGATGTCGCGGCCCGCGCGGACGAGGTGGTCGCCTGGGCCCGTGCGGCCGAGCGCGACGTGCTGGTCTTCGCCCACGGCCACATCCTGCGCACCCTGGCCGCCCGCTGGCTCGGCTTCGAGGCCTCCTTCGGCGCCCGCATCCGCCTGGAGCCCGCCTCCCTCTCGGTCCTGGGCTGGGCGTACGGGGCCCCCGCGCTGGAGCGCTGGAACGACACGGGCCACCTGGACGGCTGACAGCAGCCCGAAGTCCCGTACCGGGGAGGGTGGTTGAGGGATCGATGCGGCTGCGAGGACGGGGCCGTGACGATCACATCCGTGGTAGTGCGGCGTCGTGTGGCCGACCTGGACGCGGTCGTCGCGCGGGGCGAGGCGCCCGGCGCCGAGGTCGTCGCGGCGCCCGCCGACACGCCGAACGGGCGGCGGGCCGTGCTCCGGCACCCCGACGGCGCGGTGTACGAGTACGTCAGCGGCTGACCGGATCGGGGACGGCCGGGCCGGGGCCGGTCAGGCCGTGCGGCCCGTCAGGCCGTGGCGTGGCGGGTCAGGAAGTCCGCCACGCGCGGGCTGCGCTGGTGCGGGACCAGGATGCGGGCCGTCCCCGACAGCATGGACCGGATCCGGGTGGACTGGACCTCGGCGAGCAGGTCCAGGACCCGCCCGCCCGCCCATGCCGCCTCGTCCGGGGCGCCGGCCCGGGCCAGGTCGTCGGCCAGCTCGGCGGTGTAGAGGGCCACGTTCCGGGCGAAGTGCGGATCCTGGAGGTCCGCCGCGCGGCGGGCGTGCCGGGCCGCACGGGCGTGCTCCCCGAGCGCCGCCCAGCACCGCGACTCCAGGGACTCCAGCTCGGCCTCGCCGAAGAAGGACATCCACTCCGGGTCCGCGCCCGCCGCGCCGCGGGAGAACTCCGTGTGCGCCCGGGTCAGCGCCTCCTCGCAGGCCTTGCGGTCCGCCAGGCCCGCCCAGCCGCCCGCCTCGCGCAGGGCGAGCAGCGAGAGCAGCCGGGGGGAACCGAGGGAGCGGGCGGCGCGGCGGCCCGCCTGGGCCGCCCGTACCGACTCGCGCGGCCGCCCGCAGTCCCGGGCCAGGAAGGCCATGTTGCTGAACGCGTGCGCCTCCAGGCCCGCGTCCCCCGCGACCCGGGCCGTCGCCAGGGCCTCCGCGTAGTGCGAGCGGGCGTCCTCGAAGCGGCCGGAGTCGTGGGCCAGCCAGCCCACCGAGATGGCCAGTTCACCGGCGCCCGCGTGCAACCGGTCCTCGGTGGACTGCCGGGCGGCTCCCGCGTCCAGCAGCGCGTACGCGGCGCGCAGGGGTTCGGCGGCCCTGCGGTACAGGGCGTCGGCCCCGTGCCGGTCGTCCAGCAGCCGGATCTGGCGTACGGCCTCCTCGACCGCCGCCGCCTCGGACTCGCCGGCCCGGGAGGGCGGCCGACGGGTGTCGCCGAGCAGGGGGAGGCCGATCGTCGCGGCCGCCACGGTCGCGGAGCCGCCCGCCATGAACGCGCGACGCAGCACGTCGCTCTCCTTGTGGGTGAAGGGGCCGGTGCGCTGCGCCGACCGGCCGCGCACCGCCTCGCGCGGGGAGAAGCCCAGATCGGCCAGGGTCCGGCCGGGGAACATGTGGAGGAAGACCCGCTCGTACGCGTAGTTGGGGCAGCGGATCTCGCCGGACTCGACCCGGCCGATGTAGCGGGCGTCGCAGGAAACCGTTTCTCCGATCTCCTTCGCGGCCCGGCGCACCATGGCTGCGAACTCGGCCGGGGAGTGCTGCCCGCGCAGCCGCCGGAACGTCTGATTGGGTGAGTGGGGGAACGCCGCCATGGACGTGGCCTCTCTGGCAAGGGACGCACCGCCGGTACCGCGGGATGGAGCCGGGCCCGGCGCGCATGAACGTACCGCCAGCGGCGGGCGACTCATGCGGTGTTTGGCTACAAAAGGGATATCTCACCCGCGATCCGCCATGAACTGCCATCCTTTGCAGCGTCTTGCCGCCGCACCCGTTGACGTTTTGGCGCGTTGAGCCCATGCGGGGTGTGAGCTGACTCCCGCCCCGCTCGTACGCGGATCGAGGAGGGGTTCCCTTGGTGGAGGGCGGCATGGAGAGCACTGGAATGAACACCGCGCCCGCGTCTTCGGGCGCGACCCCCGTCCCGGCCGTCGCGGCCGCCCCGGGTGTCGTGACCGTCGCGGTCGCAGCGGTCGTCGTCCCGGCGGAGGCGCCGGACCTGGTCACCGTGCCCACCCGGCAAGGCCTGGAGGCCGTGGACATCATCCGCCGCGCCGCCAGCCTGGCCGGCGGGGTCGGCCCCGTGCTGCACGACGGGTCCGGCGACACCCTCGGCTTCCTGGTCCCGCCCGGCACCGCCGACGCCTGGGACCTGCCGGGCAGCGCGTGCACCCAGACCAACGGGCGCGGCATGCGCTTCGGTGACGTCGACGTGTCACCCACCGCCGGTGACACCGGTTGGCTGCTGCCCCCGGAGGCCGTCGGTCCGGTCACCGACCCGGAGGTGCTGCGCGCCGCGCTCGGGGAGGCGGCCCGCCTCATCGAGGCGGCGGACAACTGCCGCTGACCGGCGACAATGGGGTGGTGGCAGGCAAGGGCAGAGGCAGCAGCAGAGCGCGCGGGCGCGGTACCTCCGAGGCGGTCGTCGGGCAGGTGGGCGGCGGCACGGCGGAGCTGGCTCCCGACCGCGAGCGCGCGGACGCCTGGACCCTGCTCATCGACGGAGCCCCGCAGTCGCATGTGGACCTGGCCGATCCGGGGTACCTGGACTTCGCGTACCAGCGGCGGATCGGCCACCTGATCGACCTCGTCGCGCCCGCCCGGCAGCCCCTGAACGTGGTGCACCTGGGCGGCGGCGCCTTCACCCTCGCGCGCTACACGGCCGCCGCCCGCCCCCGCTCGACCCAGCAGGTCGTGGAGATCGACGCCGCGCTGGTGGCCTTCGTACGGGAGCACCTGCCGCTGGACCCGCAGGCGCGGGTCCGGGTCCGGGCGGTGGACGCGCGGGCGGGCCTGGCCAAGGTGCCGGACGGCTGGGCGGACCTGGTGATCGCGGACGTGTTCAGCGGTGCGCGCACCCCGGCGCACCTGACCAGCGCCGAGTTCCTGGACGACGTACGCCGCGCCCTCGCGCCGGGCGGGTGGTACGTGGCCAACCTCGCGGACGGTCCGCCGCTCGCGCACCTGAAGGGCCAGATCGCGACGGCCGCGTCCCGCTTCGAGCACCTGGCGCTGGCCGCCGACCCGGTGGTGTGGCGGGGGAAACGGTTCGGCAATGCGGTGCTGGCGGCCGCCGACCGGGAGCTGCCGGTCGCCGAGTTCACCCGCAGGGTGGCGAGCGACCCGCATCCCGGCCGGGTCGAGCACGGCCGGGCCCTCGCCGACTTCGCGGGCGGAGCGGCCCCGGTCGCCGACGCCTCGGCGGTGGCCTCGCCCGAGCCCCCGCCGTCCGTCTTCCGCTGAGGGGTCGTGACCTGCCGCGACACGCCCTCGTTCGGATGACCTTGCGCTCCGAACGCCGCGGGGGCGGGTAGGTCTTCGTCTCGGACGCCCCGTCGGGCGAGCGGGTATCGACAACAGGGAGACAGCGGCATGGCTTACGGCATCGTCAAGTGGTTCAACGCGGAGAAGGGATTCGGGTTCATCGCGCCCGAGGACGGCAGCGCGGACGTCTTCGCCCACTACAGCGAGATCCAGTCGGGCGGGTTCAGGGAGCTCCAGGAGAACCAGAAGGTCGAGTACGACCTCGGCCAGGGCGCGAAGGGCCCGCAGGCGACGAACATCAAGGTCATGTCCTGACGCGCGCAGGCTAGCCCTCGTACGTCTCCACCAGCGGCGGGTGGCCGTTCCAGGTGCAGAAGACCGACATCTCCCGGCCCGCCTTGGTGAAGGTGACCCGGATCCAGTACGGCTGCTTCCACACCTGCATCTGCCAGCCGGCGTCCGGCGTCGCCGAGACCAGCTCGGCCGAGGACGTTGCGAGGTCGAAGACCACCCGGCCACCCGTGACCGGATAGGCCTTCACCTTGCCCGGATCCCCGCCGTCGCCCTGCTGCTCCTCCGGGCGCGGGCTCGGCGGGGCCGCCTTCTGCGCGGGCTTCGCGGAGGAGGCGGCGGCGGAGGGTGACGCCGAGGGGGACGGGGAGGGGGAGTCCGGGGCCGGTTCGGGCGACGGCGCCGCCGCGCTGTGCGTCGAGGAGGACAGCGGCTGCGTGGTCAGCGGCACCGCCAGCGGCGGATCGTAGGCCGTTCCGGACATGACGGTGTGCACGCCCCACCAGGACAGCGTCACCGCCGCCCCGGTCGCCAGCGTCCAGGCGAGAGCATGAACAAGTCCTCGGTGCATCAGGGCACATACTGCACCACTCGCCCCAGAGGCGTCCCGACACCCCGCGTGGTCCCCCGAATGGACTACGGTGCCGCCCATGGCAAGTGTGCTCGTGGTCGAGGACGACCAGTTCGTACGTTCCGCCCTGATCCGGCACCTGACCGAGGCCTCGCACACCGTGCGGAGCGTCGGTACGGCCCTCGAGGCGCTGCGCGAGGTCGCCCACCACCGGTTCGACGTGGTCATCCTCGACCTCGGGCTGCCCGACCTCGACGGGTCGGAGGCGCTCAAGATGCTGCGCGGCATCACCGACGTACCGGTGATCATCGCCACCGCGCGCGACGACGAGGCCGAGATCGTCCGGCTCCTCAACGACGGCGCCGACGACTACCTGATCAAACCCTTCTCCGTGGAGCACCTCTCCGCCCGGATGTCCGCCGTCCTGCGCCGCGCCCGCGCAGCCGCCGGGGCCGAACCGCCCTCGCGGGTCCTGCGGGTGGGCGGGCTGGCCATCGACCCGCTGCGGCGGCAGGCCGAGCTGGACGGGGCCGTGCTGGACCTGACCCGGCGGGAGTTCGACCTGCTGGCCTTCCTCGCCGGGCGGCCCGGGGTGGTCGTGGCCCGGCGCGAGCTGCTCGCCGAGGTCTGGCAGCAGTCGTACGGGGACGACCAGACCATCGACGTACACCTGTCCTGGCTGCGTCGCAAACTGGGCGAAACGGCTGCCAGCCCCCGCTATCTGCACACCCTGCGGGGGGTCGGCGTCAAGCTCGAGCCGCCCCGGTGAACGCGGTGAACGCCGCGGTGAACCTGGTGGGCGCGGTGGGGGCGGAGCGCGCGCGATGAGATGGGCGCTGGTCAAGGTGTGCCTCGCGGTCACGGCCATGGTGGTCGTGGCCTTCGCCGTGCCGCTCGGGCTGGTCGTCCAGGAGATGGCCAGCGACCGGGCCTTCTCCAATGCCGAGCGGCAGGCGGCCACCATCGGGCCGACCCTGTCCATCACCACCGACCCGGTGCAGCTGCGCAAGGCCGTGGAGTCCACGCAGATGGGCGCGGCCCAGCGGATGGCGGTCCACGTGCCCGCGATCGGCGGCAGCGCGCCGGTGGAGATCGGCACCGGCCGGGCCGGGGCGCACGCCGTCGCGGAGACCCGGCGGATGGGCCGGGCGATGACGGCGCCGCTGGCCGGCGGCGGTTCGGCGCTGCTCCAGCCGACCGCCCTCGGGTCGGGGGACATCGCCGTCGTGGAGATCTTCGTACCGGAGAGCGAGGTCAGCAACGGCGTCGCGACGGCCTGGGTGGTCCTCGCGGGCGTCGGACTGGCGCTGATCGTGGGCTCGGTGGCGGTCGCCGACCGGCTCGGCGCCCGGCTGGTGCGGCCGGCGGAGAGGCTCGCGGATGCCGCGCACCAGCTGGGGGAGGGCCGGCTGGGGGCGCGGGTGCCGGAGGACGGGCCGAAGGAACTGCGCTCGGCGGCCGTCGCGTTCAACTCGATGGCGGACCAGGTGGTGGAACTCCTCGCCAACGAGCGGGAGCTGGCCGCCGACCTCTCGCACCGGCTGCGGACGCCGCTGACGGTGCTGCGGCTCAACACGGCCTCGCTCGGCGACGGGCCGGCCGCGGAGCAGACCCGGGCGGCGGTGGAACAGCTGGAACGGGAGGTCGACACGATCATCCGTACGGCCCGTGAGCAGCGCGCACCCGCGGCCGCCGCGGGCGGGGCCGGGGCGGGCTGCGACGCCTCGGAGGTGATCCGCGACCGGATGGACTTCTGGTCGGCGCTGGCGGAGGACGAGGGCCGCGAGGTGCGGCTCGCGGGCGTGGACCGTACGGTACGGCTCCCGGTCGCCCGGCCGGAGCTCGCGGCCGCCCTCGACGCCCTGCTCGGCAACGTGTTCCGGCACACCCCCGAGGGCACCCCGTTCGCGGTGGACGTCCACGACGCGGGGGACGCGGTCATCGTGCTCGTCTCGGACGCAGGGCCCGGCATAGCCGATCCGGACGCGGCGCTGCGCCGCGGCAACGACGGCGGGCGGGACGGCTCGACGGGCCTCGGCCTGGACATCGTGCGCCGGGTCGCGGAATCGACGGGCGGCGACGTGCGGATCGGCCGCTCGATGCTCGGCGGGACCGAGGTCAGGGTGTGGATCGCCCTCGACGACCGGGTGCGGGGCGGCGCGGGCGGCGTGCGGACGCGCCGCGGCCGCCGCAAGCGCCGCGGCGGCTGACGGGCGGTTCACCGGTTTGCCGGTTCGCCCGGTTCGCCGGACTTCGCCCATGGCGGGCGCGGGCGGCATACCGTACGGAGTGGTTGGTTGTCCTTCCCCCGAACGGAATGGAACTGGTCATGCGCTACGCAGTCCTCGGCACCGGGATCGTCGGCCGAACGGTGGCCGGCCGCCTCGTCTCGCTCGGACACGAGGTGGTCATCGGCACCCGGGACCCCCGGGCCACCCTCGCCCGCACCGAGTACGCCGAATGGCAGGAGGCCCACCCGCAGGTCGGCCTCGCCTCCTTCCCGGAAGCCGCCCGGCAGGGCGAGGCCCTGGTCAACGCCACCGGCGGGCAGGTCAGCGTCGCCGCCCTGACGGAGGCGGACGCCGCGCACCTGGACGGCAAGGTGCTGATCGACATCGCCAACCCGCTGGACTTCTCCCAGGGGTTCCCGCCCACCCTCGACCCGGTGGACGACGACAGCCTGGGCGAGCTGCTGCAGCGGACGTTCCCGCGGCTGCGGGTGGTCAAGACGCTGAACACGATGAACTGCCGGATCATGGTCGAACCGGCGCGCGTGCCGGGCGAGCACACCGTGTTCCTCTCGGGCGAGGACGCCGACGCCAAGAAGTCCGTACGCGAGCTGCTGTACTCCTTCGGCTGGCCGGAGGCGAGCGTCCTGGACCTGGGCGGCATCGAGACGGCCCGCGGCACCGAGATGCTCCTCCCCATCTGGCTCCGCCTGATGGGCACCCTCGGCCACACGGACTTCAACTTCCACATCCAGGGCGCGCAGCAGGGCGGCTGAGGGCCCGTCCCGGATGGGCGCCGAGCTGTTGCCGGTCGCGGTGGGCGCGCCGAGTGTGGGCCCTGACGGAAGGAGTCAGGCATGAAAGTCATGCTCAGGGCGCACATGGACACGGCCGCCACCAATGAGGCCATCAAGACCGGTGCCCTCCCGCTCGCCGTGAAGAAACTCATGGACACGGTCAAGCCCGAAGCCGCCTACTTCGGTCTCCATGAGGGGGTCCGGTCCTGCTGGATCGTCTTCGACCTTCAGGAGAGTTCGGATCTGCCGCCGCTGCTGGAAGACCTGTTCGGGCAGAACGCGGAGGTGGAGGTGGCTCCGGTGATGGACGCGGCCGGACTGGCCAAGGGCCTCGCGGCGACGTCCGGTTCACCCGGCTGAGACCGGGCCCCCCGGCCGGCGGCCGCCCACGCGAGCACCGCGGAGGCGGCCGCCGCCGCGCACGACACGGCGAATGCGGCCCGGTGCCCGTATGCCCCCGCCAGCGGCCCGGCGGCCGCGGCGGCCAGCGCCTGACCGACGATCAGGCCGCTGCCCACCACGGTCATGGCCTCGCCCATGCGCTGCGCCGGGCCCGCCCGCTCGACGAGCCCGAACAGCGCGATCAGGTGCGGGGCCACGGCCAGCCCGATGCCGGCGACGGCCAAAGTGGCGCCGAGCAGCCCCGACACGGCGAGCAGCGGCAGCGTGAGCAGCGCCTGTACGCCGATGGTGCGGCGCAGGCGTACGGCCAGGTCCGCGGACGCGGGGCGGGCGATCGTCACGAAGCCGGCGATCGAGCTGGTCACGGCCATGGCCGCCCACACCAGCCCGGCCGTTCCCGGCTCGCCCAGCGACTCGGCGAGCGCGTTGACCCCGGTGTTGGCCCCGCTCCACGCGGCGCCCTGCAACACGGCCATCGCGCACAGCAGCGCGAGCTGCGGCGACCACAGTCGTACGTCGGCACGTGCATCGGCATCCGGTGCGCCGAGGGGGCCGGGCGCGGTCGGGTGGACGGCGAACAGGGTCCCGAAGAGCAGGATCAGCCCGGCGGCGAGCACGAGCGCGGAGGCCGGGTGCACGGTCACGGCCAGGATCCCGGCGAGCGCGGGCCCGACCACGAACCCGACCTCGTCGAGGGTGGTGTCGAAGGACAGGGCCGTACCGATCAGGGCCTTGTCCTCGCCCGCCAGGTGCGCCCAGCGGGCCCGGGCCAGCGGGCCGACCTGGGGCACGGTGAGCCCGGCGGCGACGGCGAAGGCCAGCCGGGCGGGCAGCGACAGCCCGCCGAGGACGGCCGCGACGAGGGCCGCCAGGACGGCGGCGTTCGCGACGCAGGCGACGAGCAGCACGGGGCGGTGGCCGCGGCGGTCGGCGAGTCGGCCGATGACCGGGCCGCCGAGGGCCTGGCCGAGCCAGAGGGCGGCCGCGACGGTGCCGGCGTCGCCGATTCCGTCGCGTTCGTTGATGAGCAGGAGCGTCCCGATGGGGCACAGCGCGGCGGGCAGCCGCGCGAGGAACGCGTAGACGGGCAGGGCGCTGCCGCCGAGTGCGAACACTCCGCGGAAGCCGCCGGGGGCGGCGTCGGATCCGGACACGGACAACCTCCATCCGCACGCCGACCCTCCCGTGTCTCCGGCGCGCACCGTTGCCCGTCAGGCAGGACCGTAGCCGCGGAATGCCGGCTTCGGCAGACCCGCGTGCCCGCCCGGGGGAGGCGGGGTCCGGAGGTCAGCCGCCGGAGTTGAGGCGCTGGGCTTGGGACCGGCCGACCTCGGCGGCGCGGTGCAGGTAGTCGGCGATGACGGCGAGTTCGGAGTCGGAGTAGCTCTCCAGGACCGCGCCGAAGGCACGGCCGGGGGTGTCCCAGGCCTTCTCGATGCGTCGGCGGGCCTCGGGGGCGAGGGAGACGAGGGAGCGGCGGCGGTCGTGGGGGTCGGCGTGCCGCTCGACGATGCCGGCCTTGACCAGGCGGTCGACGAGGCGGGTGGCGGAGCCGGAGGTCAGGCCGGTGAGGCGGGCGATGTCGCCGGTGCTGACGGGGCCGGGCTCCATGTCGAGGAGGGCGACGCACTGCATGTCGGTGGGGTGCAGCCCGACGTGGTCGGCCATGGCCTGGTTGAAGAGCGAGTAGTCGGCGTAGTGCCGCTGGCTCTCGGTGACGATGCGCGTGAGCAGCTCGGCGCGGCTCCACTCAGCACGGGAGTCACTCGAACGAGGGGAATCGGTTGACATCGGCTTCTCCATGCCTGAAATTTATCTGCGTGACACAGAATATTGGTCGTGCAGAATCTGTGCCACGTACTCATCCTAGCGTGCGCCGCACGCCGGGACAGCAACCGGAACAGCAACAAGAACAGGAACAGGAACACGCCATGTCGATCCTCGTCACCGGTGCCCGCGGCGCCGTAGCCCGCGGCCTCGTCTCCCTCCTCGCCGCCCGCGGCATCCCCCACCGCCTCGCTTCCCGCGAGCCGGACACGCCCGATGCCGTCCACTGCGACCTCACCGATCCCTCGACCTTTCCCGGCGCCCTGGCCGGCGTCCGGTCGGTCTTCCTCTACGCCGAGGCCGCCGCCATCGGCGACTTCGTGAACGAGGCCGTCACCGCCGGAGTCGAGCACGTCGTGCTCCTGTCCTCCTCCTCGGTGCTCGGGCCGGGCGCCGCCGACAGTGCGCTGTCCGCCTCCCATTTCGCCGTCGAGGAGGCCCTGCTGGCCTCCCCGCTGCGCACCACCCTGCTGCGCCCCGGCTCGTTCGCGAGCAACGCCCTCGGCTGGGCCTGGTCGCTGAAATCCGGCCGCACGGTCCAGCTGCCCTACCCCGGCGCCCACTGCGACTCGGTCCATGAGGCCGACCTCGCCGAGGCCGCCTTCGCCGTCCTCACCGACCCCGCCCTCGGCGGCCGCGCGTACCACCTGACCGGCCCGCAGTCCCTGACCTTCGCAACCCAACTGGCCATACTCGGCGGGGTGCTCGGCGCCCCGGTGCCCTTCGAGCCCGTCACCGCCGAGCAGTGGAAGTCCGCGGTCGAGGGCTACATACCCGGCCCCTACGCCGATGCGCTCCTCGACTACTGGGCAGAGAGCGACGGGCTCCCGGCCGAGATCACCGACGCCGTCGAGCGCCTCACCGGCCACCCGGCCCGCTCCTTCGAAACTTGGGCCGAGGACCACGCGGACGCCTTCCGCGCCTGACCGCGGTGATCGCCCTGCGTAGGGTGTCGGGGAGGTGCGGCACGGGGCTCGAGGGGATCGGCATGCAGGCATTCGGAATATCCGGGCGCGCAGGGGAGGCTGCGGCCCCGCGGTCGCGGCGGACGGCGAACACGCTGTTCTGGGCCGCGCTGACTCCTACGGCGGCCACGGTGGGCGGCTTCCTCAGCCAGTATCCGTACGGCATGTTGTGGGTCGGGGTCCTGATCGTCCTGGCCGCGGCGGCAACCGGTCCGATCGTGGCGGGGTCCGTCTGGAACCGGGCGGGCGCCGCGACCCTGGTCGGGTTCTCCCTCCTCGCACTGGGCCTCTTCGCCGGGTCCAACCTCAACGAGACGTACATGAAGCAGCTCGGTGAGCGGACCGGCGCGGTGGTCGTCGAGGCGGGGGAGCGGGTCAGCGCCAAGGGTGACGTCCGGCACTTCTGCCGGGTCGTTAACGACTCGGGGAGCCGCGCCGAACTGGGCGACATCCAGAACTGCCACGGCCAGTTCACGACAGGGCAGCGCGTCGTCCTCTTCGAGGACCGGCTGGGCGGCCTGGATCCCTGGATCGAGGCCACGGACGACCGCGGCGTCGACCCCCTCGGACTGGGCATCACCGCCGGCCTCTACGCCCTGACCGCCGCAGCCCTCGTCTACGCGGGCCAACGGCGGCGCACCGACCGGGAGTCCGCCCGGCCCCGGAGGGCCCGAGCCGGCCGGGCTGGGCCGCCTTGAGACCCGCCTCGAACCGGCTGGTGGCGTGCACGCCCAAGCCGGGCGGCGACGATCATCCCCACTTCGGGGACGCGGCACCAAGGTCCTCGCCGCCCGGAGCGCCGGCGCGCCCGGAAAACGCAGAGGGCCCCGGTCCGCTTTCGCGGACCGGGGCCCTCTCGCAGGGTGAGTGACGGGACTTGAACCCGCGGCCACCTGGACCACAACCAGGTGCTCTACCAACTGAGCTACACCCACCATGTCCGGTCGGAGAACCGACCGGCCGAAGAAAAGGGTACAGGGTCCGGAAGGGTGCTCGCGCCCCCCTTTCCCCCGGCCCGTCTCCGGAGGGTCCTGCCGGGTCCTATTCGGCGGACAGGGTGTGCTTGGCGGCGATGGCCCGGGCGGTGTCCGAGTCGGGCCCGGGCTGCGGCACGAAGACCGCCTCCCGGTAGTAGCGCAGCTCGGCGATGGATTCCTTGATGTCCGCGAGCGCCCGGTGGTTGCCGGTCTTCGGCGGGCTGTTGAAGTAGGCCCGCGGGTACCAGCGGCGGGCCAGCTCCTTGACCGAGGACACGTCCACGATCCGGTAGTGCAGGTGGCTCTCCAGCGCGGGCATGTCACGCAGCAGGAAGCCGCGGTCGGTGCCGACCGAGTTCCCGCAGAGCGGAGCCTTGCGGGGCTCCTTCACGTGTTCCCGTACGTACGCCAGGACCTGCGCCTCTGCGTCCGCGAGGGTGATCCCGCCGGCCAGCTCGTCGAGCAGGCCGGAGGCGGTGTGCATCTCGCGCACCACGTCGGGCATGGTCTCCAGGGATGCGTCCGGCGGGCGGATCACGAGGTCCACGCCTTCGCCGAGCACGTTGAGCTCCGAGTCGGTGACCAGTGCGGCCACCTCGATAAGTGCGTCGTCCGTCAACGAGAGCCCGGTCATCTCGCAGTCGATCCACACCATGCGATCGTTCATGCGGCCCAGCTTATGCGGATTACGCCGAAGGTCCCCCGCATCGGTGACGACCGATGCGGGGGACCTTCGTCAGGCAGTGCCCGTCGCGATAGCTACGCGTGCTCGCGCAGGACCCGGTTCGGGGCGTACAGCTCGGTCACCGTCGGGCCGGCCGCGGCCAGGGCCGCCGCGGCCCGCTGGGGCTGCGGTGTGCGCTGGTGCGGTACCGGGTTCCCCTGGATCTCGGCCACCTGGGACACGTCGGCCTGCGGCCGGCGCGCCCGGTAGGCCGAGCGGTAGGCGGCCGGGGAGGACCCGAGCTGCCGCCGGAAGTGCCCGCGCAGGGCGACCGGCGAGCGGAACCCGCAGCGCCCGGCGACCTCGTCGACCGAGTAGTCGGAGGTCTCCAGCAGCCGCTGCGCCTGGAGCACCCGCTGGGTGATCAGCCACTGCAGCGGCGCGCTGCCCGTCAGCGAGCGGAAGCGCCGGTCGAACGTGCGCCGGCTCATGTACGCCCGGGCGGCGAGGGTCTCCACGTCGAACTGCTCGTGGAGGTGCTCCAGCGCCCAGGCGACGACCTCGGCCAGCGGGTCGGCGCCGATCTCCTCCGGCAGCGACCGGTCGAGATAGCGCTCCTGGCCGCCGGTGCGGCGCGGCGGGACGACGAGCCGGCGGGCCAGTGCCCCGGCCGCCTCGCTGCCGTGGTCCGTGCGCACGATGTGCAGGCACAGGTCGATTCCGGCCGCGGTGCCCGCGGACGTCAGTACGTCACCGTCGTCGACGAACAGCTCGCGCGGATCGACATGGACGGACGGGTACCGCTTGGCCAGCGTCGGCGCGTACATCCAGTGCGTCGTCGCGGGCCGGCCGTCCAGCAGACCGGCGGCGGCGAGTACGAAGGCTCCCGTGCACAGTCCGACGATCCGGGCGCCCTCCTCGTGCGCCAGACGCAGTGCGTCGAGCGCTTCCGGAGGCGGCGGTGAAGTGATCGAGCGCCAGGCCGGAACGACGACCGTGCCTGCCCGGGCGATCGCCTCCAACCCGTACGGCGCGGTGAGCTCGAGTCCGCCGGTGGTCCGCAGCGGACCGTCTTCCCCGGCGCATACGAGCAGTCGATAGCGTGGAACTCCCGCGTCCTGCCGGTCGATGCCGAACACGGAAAGTGGAATGGAGCTCTCGAAAATCGGCCCGCCGCTGAACAGCAGCACCGCGACGATCTCCCTGCGGCGACGCCCCGCGAGCTTCCTGCCGGCGTCCGCGACGACGGCGGTGGAATCCTGGCTCATGGCTAAGCCCCCCTTGGGTGTCGCGACTCCTTGGTCTGGTCGCACCTGCACGTTTCCCCTCGGCCTTGCACGTGGATCCCCCGCCGTAAATACATGATCGAATCTACTGCGTCCCGTGGTGTCGGCGTGACAAGTTCAGCACGCAGCGCTATGTCGACTTGGCAACTTGGCGAAAAGCATTCGATCAGGAAGCGTTCCACTCCGCTACCGGAGTGGGAAGCTCGCCGTCCGGCCATGGCCAGTACCCGTAGGGTCTTGGAGCCCCCCTGGCGGTGTAGTCGCTGGTGGTAGGGGGGTTGACGGGGCATTCCGGCAAGAACACCACTGTGCCGGGAAGTTGGCTGAAAACATGCGGGTGTGGGTGTGCGAATCAGTCAGTCCTCAGGGGAAAGTCCACCAGAGGTGTGACAGCCGCGGCGCGCACGGCCCCCGGAGCGGGCCGCGGCGCGCGAACGGCGACGGTGCCCGCCCGGCGGCAGCCGGTCCTCCGTGAGGACCAGGGCGGCCCGTTCCGCCTTCTCCGAGTAGCGCAGCATCGCCCGGCACGCGGCCGTGACGGCGACCAGCCCGAGGGTCGCGACGGCGGCCCCGCCGAAGGAGGTCCCGTAGACGACGAGGACCACGGGGACGAGCAGGCAGCTGAAGGCGGCCCAGCGCACCACGTCACCCGCAGGGTCGTCATGGGGGCGTCTTGCGGGGTGCACGGACGGGTGAACGGCGGCGGGGGTGAAATGCACGGTCGTGTCGGTGCGCCGTGCGGTCCGGGCGGAGTGGACGGACTGGGTCGGCTGAGCGGGCTGGACGGGGTGGACCGGATGGCCGGGCACGGCGTGCTCCCTGCGGGCTCTTCCTGGACGGTCGGACGCCTGTCCAACGCCGCGCGGCGGCGCTCGGTCACTGCGCGCACGGGTGGCGCGTGCCGCCGCTCGTCACTGGCTGTAGGGGGCAGCTGCCATTGCCAAGGAGCCCTCGCTCCGGCATGCTCCCTGGGACGCTCTCCAAGGGCGGCATGCCCTGTGCAGGACACGAGTGTCGCCGTACCCTGGTGGGTATGGGCTTGGGAAGATACTTCCCGGACAGAGCTCCGTCACCCTGAGTCGTCGTTTTTTCAATCGTCGCTTCCGCCCATTGTCGCTCCGTCGCCCTGTCCCTTCCCCCGAGGACCCCTTCGCCGAGACATCCATGGCCGGTCACGAATTCCCCGAACCCGCGGACCGCAAGCGCAAACCCCTCGCCGACCACGCGTCGAGCGACCTGCGCGCGGCGGAACAGGCACGTCATCCCTGCGACCCGGCCTTCCGGCACGGGGTCGTGGTGGGGTTCGACGGCTCCACGTCCAGTGAGCGCGCCCTGGCGTACGCGATCGGGATGGCCCGCAGATCCGGATCCGGCCTGATCATCGTGCACGTGGCCAACCGGCTGCCCACCACCGTGTGGGCCGGCTGCGAGCCGCCCGTCTTCGTGGACGTACCGGATCACCGCACCGAGGTGCTGGGGCTGGAGCTCGCCTGCGCGGACTATCTGGCCGAGGTGCCGTGGATCCTGGTCGAGCGGGGCGGGGACATCTGCCACGAGCTGGAGGAGGTCGGCCGGGAGTACTCGGCGGACGCCATCGTGGTCGGCTCGACGCACGGGATCGTGGGCCGGATCTTCGGGTCCGTGGCGGGCCGGCTGGCCAAGCGCGCACAGCGACCGGTCGTTGTCATTCCGTAACCCGCTGTACGTCGGTTGTGCGGTTGTGAACCCCCATGTAAAGGGTAGATAAATGCTGCTGGGACGCAGCAAACAACTGCAGATCGAAGGGAGCCCGCCGTGGACAATGGTGTCTCTGCGGGAAGCACGGCCTCGACTTCGACCCTCGGGAACATAGCCCTGGGTCTCACCCTTCTCGCATTCGGTATCGGCCACACCGCCATCGTCAGCGGAGTGTCCGTCGCCAACTCCGTGTCACTCGCGACCTACGTCGGCGGTCTCGCCCTGTTCGTCCTCGGAATCCTCGAGTTCCGCGGCGGAAACGGCTTCAACGGCACGGCGTTCGCGGGCCTCGGCGCCTTCTGGTTCACCTGGGCGGCAGGGGCTGACGGAAAGGTTTCGGCACACGCGGCCGGACTGTTCCTGGTCCTCTTCGCCCTGCTCGCGCTGACCCTCACGGTCAGTGCCTCGAGCGGACTGTTCGGTCAGGGCGCGTACGCCCTGCTCACCCTCTCCCTGCTGCTCCTCGCGGTCGGCTCCTTCGCCGACAGCGGCGGGCTCGCCAAGGCCGCCGGCTGGGTGGCCGCAGTCTGCGGGCTGCTGTTCTGGTACGGCGCCACCGCGGCGCTGGCCCACTGGCCCACCGCACTGGGCAAGGCCTCCGGCAGCGGCGCGGTCGCCGCGGGCTGAAGGACGTACGGGAACGGCCCCCGGGGAATCCCCCGGGGGCCGTTCCACGTGCTCGGTGCGACTACTCGACGGTGACCGACTTCGCCAGGTTGCGCGGCTTGTCGATGTCCCGGCCCAGGGCCAGGGCCGTGTGGTACGCCAGCAGCTGGAGCGGGATGCCCATCAGGATCGGGTCCAGCTCGTCCTCGTTCTTGGGCACGAGGATGGTGTGGTCGGCCTTCTCCTGCTCGCGGTGGGCGACCGCAAGGATCCGGCCGCTGCGGGCCTTGATCTCCTCCAGCGCCGCGCGGTTCTTCTCCAGCAGGTCGTCGTCCGGGACGATCGCGACCGTCGGCATCGCCGGCTCGATGAGCGCGAGCGGACCGTGCTTGAGCTCGGAGGCCGGGTAGGCCTCGGCGTGGATGTAGGAGATCTCCTTCAGCTTGAGGGAGGCCTCCAGGGCCACCGGGTAGCCGCGGACCCGGCCGATGAACATCATCGACTTGGCCTCGGCGTACTCGGCCGCCAGCTTCTTGATGTCCTCTTCGCCCTCGAGGATCTCCTGGATCTGCGCGGGCAGCTTGCGCAGGCCCTCGATGATCCGCTTGCCGTCCGTGACCGACAGGTCCCGGATCCGGCCCAGGTGGACGGCGAGCAGCGCGAAGGCCACGACCGTGTTGGTGAAGCACTTGGTGGAGACGACGCAGACCTCGGGACCGGCGTGCACGTACACGCCGCCGTCGGCCTCGCGGGCGATCGCGGAGCCCACCACGTTGACGACGCCGAGGACGCGGGCGCCCTTGCGCTTGAGCTCCTGCACGGCGGCGAGCACGTCGTACGTCTCACCGGACTGGGAGACGGCGATGTAGAGCGTGTCGGGGTCCACGACCGGGTTGCGGTAGCGGAACTCGGAGGCCGGCTCGGCGTCCGCGGGGATACGGGCCATGCTCTCGATGAGGCCGGCGCCGATCAGGCCCGCGTGGTACGAGGTGCCGCAGCCCAGGATCTTGACCCGGCGGATGCCGCGCGCCTCGCGCGGGTCCAGGTTCAGGCCGCCCAGGTGCACGGTGTTGAAGCGGTCGTCGATCCGGCCGCGCAGCACGCGGTCGACCGCGTCGGGCTGCTCGGAGATCTCCTTGTGCATGTACGTGTCGTGGCCGCCCATGTCGTACGAGGCGGCCTCCCACTCCACGGTCTCCGGCGTGGCCGTGGTGGTGGCACCGCTGGTGGTGTAGGTGCGGAAGTCGTCGGCCTTGAGGGTGGCCATCTCGCCGTCGTCGAGGGTGACGACCTGGCGGGTGTGGGCGACGAGCGCGGCGACGTCCGAGGCGACGAACATCTCCTTCTCGCCGATGCCGAGGACGACCGGCGAGCCGTTGCGGGCCACGACGATGCGGTCGGCGAAGTCGGCGTGCATGACGGCGATGCCGTAGGTGCCCTCGATGGCCTTGACGGCCTCGCGGACCTTCTCCTCGAGGGTGTCGGCCTGGGAGCGGGCGACCAGGTGGACGATCACCTCGGTGTCGGTCTCCGAGACGAAGACCACGCCCTCGGACTCCAGCTTGGCGCGGAGCTCGTCGGCGTTGTCGACGATGCCGTTGTGGACGACCGCGACCTTGCTCTCGGCGTCCAGGTGCGGGTGCGAGTTGATGTCGCTCGGCGCGCCGTGGGTGGCCCAGCGGGTGTGGGCGATACCGGTGGTGCCGGCGAAGCGCTTGGGTACCCGGGACTCCAGCTCGCGGACGCGACCCTTGGCCTTGACCACCTTGAGCGCGGGGGACTTCGGGCTGTTGACGACGATGCCCGCGGAGTCGTATCCGCGGTACTCCAGTCGCTGCAGGCCTTCCAGCAGCAGCGGTGCCACGTCACGCTTGCCGATGTAACCCACGATTCCGCACATAAAGTCTTGCCCCTCCTGAAGTTCGGTTGCCCTTGCCGCTGTTGTCGCCGCGCCCTGCCGTCGGCGGGCCCTGTCGCTCAGCCGTAGACGATGCGGCGCAGCTGCCGGAGCGAGAGCTCCGGCGGCGCCACGGCGCGGTGCGGCAGCTCGGCCGCGATCCGTTCGAAGATCTCCGCGTTGACCGCGCCGCCGGACTGGAGCTCCCGGTGGCGGCGGCGCACGAATTCCTCGGTCGTCTCGTCGAAGTACGCGAGGACGTCGAGCACCACCCGGGCGGCCTCGCCGCGCTGCAGCGCGGTGCTGCGCACCAGGTGGTCGACAAGATCGTCATGAGACGGGCGGCGGTCGAGCACTCGTAGATACTGACGGGCCGCGGCCGGGAACGCAAAGATCCTGCCCGGAATCGGGCAGGATCCATCTGGTCCAGACCAGCGGAATGCGCAAATCCACTCATGAAGCGGTCAGAAGCGACGCAAAACGGCCTGCTTGGCTGCGGCGAACTCCTCGGCGGTGAGGATGCCCCCCTGATGCAGATCCCCGAGCTCGCGCAGCCGGCGCAGCAGGGCGTCGTGGTCCTCGGGGGCCGTCGGCTCGGGGGCCGAGGCCGCGAGCTCCGGCACCGGCGCCGCGGACCGGACCGTGGCGGCCTCGGCCGGCGCCGAGGCGCCGCGGGGATGGGGCATCCGCACCGCCACGGCCGCCGCGACCAGCGCCATCAGCGGGTCCTTCTTGAAACCGAACAGCTCCACCGTGTACGGGTCGTACTTGGGCGCCGGAGCCGCCGGGGCGCCCGCCAGCGTGAACCGGATCCACCCGTTGTCCAGGCCCTTCGAGGGGGACCACTCCACCGTCCGCAGGTCCGTGATCCGGAACTCGCGCGGACCGCCGGAGCTCTTGGCCTCCTCCGTCGTCCAGTTCCAGTCCAGCGCCACCCGGTCCCCGTCGAAGGCCACCGTCCCGTCCCCCGCGGCCACCGTGATCGGCACGGCCGGCCCCGGCAGCAGGTACACGTCCGCCGGGCCGGGGTCCACCTGGTCCAGCAGCAGCGCATTGCGGACCTCGTCCACGAAGTACTCCGCCACCCCCGTCCGGTCCGCCTCCACGGTCAGCCGGTACGGGTCGGAGGCCTCCGGCAGCCGCCCGCCCGTCACCTGGAGCAGCGGGTCGGCGCCGTCACGCAGCTTCAGCCTCAACCGGCCCGTCTTGCGGCCCGGTTCGTAACTGACCCCGGCGAGCGCGCGCAGCGGCACGACCACTTCGCCCAGCGTCTGGCGCAGCAGCCCCACCCCCTTGTCGCGGCCGGGCACGATCCGCACCGCGTCCCCGTCGAAGGTCCATGTGCCGTCCTTCTGGATGATTTCCGCCATCCGTCGATTCTCGCACCGGCCACAGCACGCCAGTTGGCCTATACCTGCCCTATGAGAGTCCTGCGACGCACGCTCGGCACCCTCCTCGTCCTCGGCGCGGCCGTCTCCTGCGCCACGTCCCCCGGCGGCGACGCCAGACCCGGGGACGAGCGCCCCGCCGTCCTCGCCCCCTACGAACAGCTCCTGCCGGCGCCCGCCTCCGCACGCGCCGAAGGCCCCGGGTACGCCGTCGGGGCGGGCACGGTCATCCGTACCGGCGCCGGCGGCGGCGAAGAGGTCCGCCGGGTCGGCGAACTCCTCGCGCAGCAGCTCCGGGGCCCCAGCGGGCTCCCGCTGCCGGTGGTCGACGGGGACGGCGACGGGATCCGGCTGCGCCTGGACCCGGCGGCCGAGGGCGTCGGCGCCGAGGGGTACCGGCTGGAGTCCGGCCCGGGCGGGGCCACGCTGACCGCCCGGACCCCGGCGGGGCTCTTCCACGCGGGGCAGACGCTGCGGCAGCTGCTGCCGGTGGCCGGTCCGGGCACGGTGCCCGGCGGTGAGATCACCGACGCGCCCCGCTTCGCGTACCGGGGCGCCATGCTGGACATCGCCCGCCACCACTTCACGGCGGAGCAGGTCAAGCGGTACGTGGACCAGCTGGCCCAGTACAAGGTCAACACGCTGCACCTGCACCTGACCGACGACCAGGGCTGGCGGATCGCGATCGACTCCTGGCCGCGGCTTGCGGAGTACGGCGGCGGCAGCGAGGTCGGCGGCGGGCCGGGCGGGTACTGGACGAAGGACCAGTACCGCGACCTCGTGGCGTACGCGGCGCAGCGGTACGTGGACGTGGTCCCGGAGATCGACATGCCGGGGCACGTGAACGCGGCCCAGGCCTCGTACGCGGAGTTGAACTGCGACGGGAAGGCGCGCGAGCGCTACACCGGGATCAAGGTCGGCTTCAGCTCGCTGTGCGTCGGCAAGGAGCGGACGTACGAGTTCCTCGACGAGGTGCTCGGCGAGCTGGCCGAGCTGACCCCGGGCCGCTACCTGCACATCGGCGGCGACGAGGCGCTCTCGACGCCGGCGGCGGACTACGCGGCGTTCATGGACCGCGCCCAGCAGATCGTGGGGCGCCACGGCAAGACGGTGGTGGCCTGGCACCAGCTGGCGACGGCTCGCCCGGCTCCCGGGGCGGTGCTCCAGTACTGGGGCCACGACAGGACCGCGGCGACCGAGAAGGCGGCGGTGGCCATGGCGGCGAAGGCGGGCCACCCGCTGATCCTGTCGCCGGCGGACCGGCTGTACCTGGACATGAAGTACGACCTGACGACGAAGCCGGGACTGGCCTGGGCGGGCTTCGTCCCGGTGCGCAGGGCCTACGACTGGAACCCGGGGACGTACTTGGCTGCGGCCGGAGTCCCGCAGTCCGCCGTACTCGGCGTCGAGGCCCCGCTGTGGACGGAAACCATCGCGACCCGCACCGACCTGGAGTTCATGGCCTTCCCGCGGGTGCTGGGCCTCGCGGAACTGGGCTGGAGCCCGGGCCCGCGGAACTGGACCGAGTACCGGCAGCGCGTGGCGGCCCAGGGCCCGAGGCTGGACGCCCAGGACATCGCGTACTACCGGGCCCCGGACGTCCCCTGGCCGTAGCCGATGAGGGGAGGTGCGCTGCCGAGGGACCGTATTCGGCAGCGCACCACCCCCTTGATCACCGCCGCGATGCGTACGGCGCGACGGGGTTCTTGAGGGTGCCGATCAGCTGGAGGGCGGCCGCCGGGTCGGCGAGGTCCACCATCTGCTTGTTGTTGCGCAGCTGGAGCCGGTTCAGGCAGGACAGCTGGAACTCCTCGGCGAACAGGTCGTAGCGCTCGAAGCGCTCCGCGAGTTGCGGCATCGACTCCTGGTAGGCGTGGCCGCAGTCGGCGACCGCCCGCCAGAAGGTGTCCTCCTCGCAGATGCCCTCCGCGGCCAGGATCGAGCCCAGGAAGCGGAAGAAGCAGTCGAAGACGTCCGTGAAGATCGACAGGAGCTTCATGTCCTCCGGGATGTCGGCCCTGACGCGCTCGACGGCCGGCGGGAGCACCGCGTCGGGGTCCATGACCACGATCTCCTCGGCGATGTCCTTGAAGATCGCCCGCTTCACCACGCCGTTCTCGATGACGAGGATGGTGTTCTCGCCGTGCGGCATGTACGCCAGGTCGTACTGGTAGAAGCAGTGCAGGAGCGGCAGGAGGTAGGCCTTCAGGTACGGCTTCAGCCACTGCGACGGGGTGAGGCCCGACTCCTCGATCAGCGCGCCGACGAAGGACCTGCCCTCGGAGTCGACGTGCAGCAGCGAGGCCATCGTCGCCAGGCGCTCGCCCTCCCGGAGGTGGTTGACCGGGGACTCGCGCCACAGGGCGGCCAGCATCTTGCGGTACGGCGAGTAGCGGTCGGTGGCGCGCTCGTACTGGCGGTGGTGGTAGCCGATGGCCGCGCGCTCGCGGATGATCGAGAAGTCCACCGACTGCAGGACCTCGTCGCCCTCGATCAGCTGGTGCAGCCAGTCGTTGATCGCCGGGGTGGCCTCCATGTAGGCCGCCGACAGGCCGCGCATGAAGCCCATGTTGAGGACCGAGATGGCGGTCTTCACGTAGTGCTTCGCCGGCGTCGTGGTGTTGAAGAACGTACGGATCGACTGCTGGGCCAGGTACGCGTCCTCGCCCTCGCCGAGCAGCACCAGACGGCGGTTCGCGATCTCGGCCGCGAAGGTGACCGTGGTCTTGTTCCACCACTGCCAGGGGTGCACCGGCAGGAAGTGGTAGTCCGCCGGGTCCAGGCCCAGGGCGGAGAGCTTGGCCGCGAACCCCGCGATGGCGGCCTCGCCCAGCTCGTCGCGCATGAACGCGTCGTGGTCCAGGCCGGCGCCCGCGGTGAACGTAGAGACGTCCTTGCGGGCCGCCACCCACACCAGGTGGACGGGGCTCGCCGTCTCCGGGGCGTACGAGAGGTACTCGTGCACGCCGAACCCGAGCCGGCCGTTGTTGGCGACGAAGCAGGGGTGGCCCTCGGTCATGCCGGTCTCGATGTCCTGGAAGGAGGACTTCGCCAGGACGGCGGCCGGGACCTGCGGCTTCGTGTACTTGAAGCCCGAGCCCGCCAGGGTGGAGGAGATCTCCTCCAGGTACACCGGCAGGACCTCGGCGCTGAGACCGAGGGCGTCCTTCAGCTCGATGTGGAAGTCGATCGCGTCCAGGGGCAGCTCGGCGCCGTCCCGGTGGCGGGTGACGGAGGCCTCGTCGACCGCCCAGTGGTCCAGGGCGTGGAGGGCCGCGGTGAAGCGGTACTCCACGGTGCCGTCGTCGCTCAGGACCGAGTACGCCGAGCCGCCGAGCGGCTTCGGGGTCAGCAGGCGCTCGTGCGCGAACTCCGCCAGGGCCTTGCGGACCAGTGCGCGGTTCGCGCGGGCCCACGGTTCGGGGGAGAGGTGCGAGATCGCGTCGGCGAGGCTCATATGGAGGCTCCCGTCAGGCCGGTGGCCGCCTCGAACTGCGCGCGGGTGCAGAAGCTCAGCAGGGCTTCCTTCTCCGGCTTGGTGACCCGCCGTTCCGGTACGAAGCCGACGGCCTCGTTCAGGGCGTGCACGGCGGTGTTGGCGACGTCCGGCTCGACCACGACGCGCTCGGTCGCCGGATCCGCGAAGACGGCCGCCATGACCGTGGTGATGACGGCGCGGGTGAAGCCGTGCAGCGGGGTGTCGCTCGGGGCGACGAGGAAGTGCATGCCGACGTCGCCGGGCCGGGCGTCGTACAGGCCGACCAGTTCCAGCTCGCTCGGGTCGTACGTCTCCATCAGGAAGGCAGGGCGGCCCTCGTGCAGGCCGATGAAGGCCTGGTGGTGCTCGTGGGCGGCGATCCGCATGTACTCGCGCTCGACGTCCGGCAGCGAGGCGTCCTGCATCATCCAGAACGAGGCCTTCGGATGGGTGATCCAGCCGTGCAGCAGCTCCGCGTCGGCGAAGGGGTCCAGGGGCCTCACGGAGAAGGTCCCGAGGTCCGCTTCGACGCGGCTGTAGAGGGTTTCGGCGGTGCTCATGCGTGCGGGCCTTCCGGGGCGGCGAACTGCTGGAACGCGATGGACTTCTCGACCTTGTAGTACTCGCGGCCGAGGAGCTCTCCGATGATGTACGCGTTGCGGTACGCGGCCATGCCCAGGTCAGGCGAGGTGATGGAGTGGTTGTGGACCGTGCCGTTCTGCAGGAAGACCCCGCGGCCGGTCACGTCGATGCTGTAGTTGCGGGCCGCGTCGGGGCGGCCGCGGCCGTCGAAGGACAGGCGCTCGCGGACGGGGTTCAGGAACTCCGGGAGCGTGTACGTGTAGCCCGTCGCGAGGATCAGGCCCTCGGTGGCGAGGGAGAACTCGCGCTCCTGCTCCTCCTGGCGCAGCCCCAGGGTGTACGCGCCCGTGGTCGTGTCGTAAGCGGCCGAGTTCAGCGAGGTGTTGGTCAGCAGGGTGGTCGGGACCGGGCCCGGCGAGGTGACCTTCTTCTGGTACAGCATGTCGAAGACGGCGTTGATGAGCTCGCCGTCGATGCCCTTGAAGAGGTTCTTCTGCTGGTGCTCGAGCCGGTACCGGGTCTCCTCGGGCAGCGCGTGGAAGTAGTCCACGTACTCCGGGGAGGTCATCTCCAGCGTCAGCTTCGTGTACTCCAGCGGGAAGAACCGCGGGGAGCGCGTCACCCAGTTGAGCTGGTACCCGTACACGTCGATCTCGGAGAGCAGGTCGTAGTAGATCTCCGCCGCGCTCTGGCCGGAGCCGACCAGCGTGATCGACTTCTTCTGCTGGAGCTCCGCCTTGTGCTGCATGTACGCGGAGTTGTGCGTGAAGTCGCCGCCGAGCCCGGCGCAGGCCTGCGGGACGAACGGCGGGGTGCCGGTGCCCAGGACCAGGCGGCGGGCCAGGTGGGTCTCGCCGCGGTCGGTGTGGACCTCGTACAGGCCGGCCTGCTCGTCGTACGTGACCTCCGTGACGGAGGTGGAGTACTGCACGTTGTCGAGGCGGTCGGCGGCCCAGCGGCAGTAGTCGTTGTACTCGGTCCGCAGCGGGTAGAAGTTCTCCCGGATGTAGAAGGAGTACAGCCGGTCCTTGTCCTTCAGGTAGTTCAGGAAGGAGAAGGGCGAGGTCGGGTCGGCCAGCGTGACCAGGTCCGACATGAACGGCGTCTGCAGGTGCGCACCGTCGAGGAACATCCCGGCGTGCCACTCGAAGTGCGGCTTCGTCTCGATGAAGAGGCCGTCGAGCTCGTCGATCGGAGCGGTCAGGCAGGCGAGTCCCAGGTTGAAGGGACCGAGGCCGATACCGATGAAGTCGAACGGCCGGCGGGGCTCACGAGGCGTGGACAAGGGATTCTCCCAGGTACTGCTCGGCGTGTGACGCGAGGAGGTCGAGGACGGCCGCGATGTCGGCCGTCGTGGTCTGCGGGTTGAGGAGGGTGAACTTCAGGTACTGGTCGCCGTCCACCTTGGTGCCGGCGACGACCGCCTCGCCGGAGGCGAACAGCGCCTTGCGGGCGTGCAGGTTGGCCTCGTCGACGAGGTCCCCCCGGACGTCGACGCCCTCGACACGGGGTACGTAGCGGAAGACCAGGGTGGAGATCTGGGGCTTGACGACGACCTCGAAGCGCGGGTCGGCGTCGATGACGTCCCAGCCGGCCGCGGCCAGGTCGATGACCTCGTCGAAGAGCGATCCGAGGCCGTCGGCGCCCATGGTGCGCAGGGTCATCCAGAGCTTGAGCGCGTCGAAGCGGCGCGTGGTCTGGATGGACTTGTCGACCTGGTTCGGGATCCGCTCCTGCGCCATGCGGCGGGGGTTGAGGTAGTCCGCGTGGTACGTGGCGTGCCCCAGGGTGTCGCGGTCGCGGACCAGCATCGCGCTGGAACTGACCGGCTGGAAGAACGACTTGTGGTAGTCGACCGTGACCGAGTCGGCCAGCTCGATGCCGTCGAGCAGGTGCCGGCGGGTGGGGGAGATCAGCAGTCCGCAGCCGTACGCGGCGTCCACGTGCATCCACGCGCAGTGCTCGGCGGCCAGGCGGGCGATCTCGGGGAGCGGGTCGATGGACCCGAAGTCGGTGGTTCCGGCGGTGGCGACGACGGCCATCGGGAACAGGCCCTCGGCGGCGCAGTTCTCCAGCTCGAGGGCGAGCACGGAGGTGTCCATGCGGCGGTGGCGGTCGACGGGGACGGCGATGACGGCCTCGTAGCCGAGCCCGAGCATGGCGGCCGACTTCTTGACGCTGAAGTGGCTGGCCTCGGAGGTGAAGATGCGCAGCCTGGGCAGGACGTCGGACTTCGGGAGCGCCCGCTCGCTGCTCTGCATGACCTTGCGGCAGGCCTCGTCGCGGGCCAGCAGCAGCGCGTGGAAGTTGGACTGGCTGCCGCCGGAGGTGAAGATGCCGTCCGCGTCCGGGCCGAGGCCGATGCGCTGCGCGGTCCAGTCGATCAGGCGGCGCTCGATGAGCGTGCCGCCGATGGACTGGTCCCAGGTGTCCAGGGAGGAGTTGACGGCCGAGAGGACGGCCTCGCCGAGCACGGCGGGGATGACGACGGGGCAGTTGAGGTGGCCCAGGTAGCGCGGATGGTGGAAGTACACCGCGTCGCGCAGGTAGACCTCTTCCAGCTCGTCGAGGACGGCGGCCGGGTCCTCGAGGGGCCGGTCCAGGTCGATCCCGTTGATGACCGGGGCGAGTTCGTCGACGGATATGCCGGTGTGCGGCCGCTCGGTGGTCGCGAGTTTGGCAGCGACGCGCTCGACGCCTTCGGTGACGGCACGCCGGTACAGGTCCGCGGTCGTCTCATTCAGCAGATGCGAGCGCATCAACGTTCCTCCGGGCGGGGAAAGAAGCGGGTGGGGAAGGTGATTATTAGGTTAGCCTAACCTAACTTTCAGGCCAAATAGCGATGGGCCCCGGTCGAACGCCGGGGCCCATCGCCGAAGAGGAGTGGGGGAAGCGGGAGTTGTTACAGCGCGGACGTGGGTTCCTCGCTGGCCGCCTGGCCCGCGTACGCCTCGGCGAGGAGCTCCTCCTCGCTCGCACCCAGGCGCCAGTAACCGGTGAAACGCACCGCACGCCGGTCGATGGAACGTTCCTGCACGACATGCCGACGGACGGCCCGAATCGTGCCGGCCTCGCCCGCGAGCCAGGCGTACGGAGCTTCGGCGACCGGCAGTTCGGCCGCCCGGACCGCCTCCAGCACGCGCTCGGTGCGCTCCTTGCCCGCGCCGCTCTCCCGCACGATCCAGGTGATGTCCGCGTCGGCGAGCGTCGGCAGGACGAGCCGGTCGTCGGCGTGCGGGACCTCGAACCACGCGGCGACCCGGATCCCGGCGGGGAGCCGGTCCAGGATCGCGGCTGCGGCGGGGAGCGCGGTCTCGTCCGCGTACATGAGCAGCGCGTCGGTGCCGGCCGGCGGCTGGAACCGTACGGACTTGTTCTCCGCGACGGCCGGGCCGATCGCCATGATCCGGCGGCCGGTCACCGCCCGCCCCGCCCAGTACGCCGCCGGGGACCCCGCCGCGTCAGCGGCTGATGTCGCAGTGCCGTGGAGCACGAAGTCGATGTCGACCTCGTCGGCGCCCTCGGGCGTGCGGCGCTGCGCGCGCACGGTGTACGAGCGCATCACCGGCCGCTCCTCGTCCGGCATTCCGCGCCAGGACGCGAACCAGGTGTCCTCGTCCGTGGACGGGAGCACGGTGTGCTCCTGGTGGGCGGGCGGCAGGAAGAGCGAGAGGCTCTGGTCGTAGCCGCCCGAGCGGAAGCCCGAGAGGGACTCCCCGCCGAACGTGACCCGCAGGAACGAGTGCCCGAGCCGGCGCGTGCGGAGCACTTCGAGCTCGAAGAACCGGAAGTGGGCGGCGGCCGGGGCGGTGTCGGATGCGGTGGCGGTCATGCGGAGAGTCCCCCCTCGTCGGTGGAAACGGCGCCTGGTCGGGGCGCCGAGGGTCAGCCGACCTTCTTGGCGTTCTGGATGGCCTTCGCGAGGTCCTCGAGGATCTGGGCGCACTTCTCGTACGAGTAGATCGGCTCGGTCACGCGCGGGGCGATCTGGCCGGCCTTGACGGCGGGCAGCTCGGCCCAGGTCGGCTTGGCCTTCAGCTCCTCCGGCTGCAGGGTGCCGGTGCGGTTGTCGAGCAGGACCAGGTCGGCCTTGTACTTGCCGGCGTTCTCCCAGCTGAGGCTCTCGAAGAAGCCGCCCGCGTCCAGCTTGCCCTGCTCCGGGGCGACGAACTCGACGCCGAGGGTCTCGAAGTACTTCAGGTCGGCCGAGGTCTTCGGGGTGGAGACGTAGAACAGGTCGGCGGAGCCGGAGCCGACGAGCACCTTGATGCCCGGGTTGGCCTTGGTGGCCTCGCGGACCTTGGTGGCGGCCGACTCGAAGCGGGCCTTGGCGTCGGCGGTCTTCTTGGTGTTCAGGTCGGCGCCCAGGGACTTGGCGAGGTCGGCCGTGCGCTCCAGCGCCTTGTCGAGGGAGGCGTCGCCGCCGACGCCGATCGCGGCGGCCGGGGCCAGCTTCAGGATCTTGTCCTTGGAGGCCTCCGGGACGAACCAGTAGCTGCCGTCCCAGGTGTTGGTGACCAGCAGCTCCGGCTGGAGGGCCGCGTACTTCTCGACGTTGAACTCGTCGTAGACGTTGCCGAGGATCTCGACCTTGGAGATGTCCATCGAGCCGGCCATCGTGTCGGGCTTGCCGTCGGCGGTCTTGGTCGGGCCGAAGACGCCCTTGACCTGGATGCCGTAGTCGTAGAGCGCGGCGGCGGTGCCGGTGTAGGCCACGATGTTCTTCGGCTTGGCCTTGAGGCTGATGTCCTTGCCGAGGTCGTCCTTGAAGGTCCAGGCGCCCGAGGCCGCAGCGCCCTTGCCCTTGTCGCCCGCCTCGCTCTTCGCCGAGTCGGAGCCGCCGCATGCGGTGAGGGCCGCGACGAGGCCGAGGGCGCCGCCGGCGGCGATGAGGCCGCGACGGGAGAGGTAGGAGGTACGGGACTTGGGCATGTCGATGTCCGCTTTCGTGCGTGCCGGGCGGCCACGGGGCCGTTCGGAGGGAAGGTTAGCCTAACCTTTGCCGAAAGCGGTAAGGGGGCCCTAAGTTTCCTCAGGGCCCCCTCGCGGTACTGCGATCTGCGGTGTCTAGCCGGCGAAGCCCAGCTCACGGGCGATGAGCATGCGCTGCACCTCGCTGGTGCCCTCGCCGATCTCCAGGATCTTGGAGTCCCGCCACATGCGCGCCACGGGGTACTCGTTCATGAACCCGTAGCCGCCGTGGATCTGGGTGGCCTCGCGCGCGTTGTCGACGGCGACCGTCGAGGAGTACAGCTTCGCGATCGCCGCCTCCTTCTTGAACGGCTCCCCGGCCACGAGGCGGGAGGCCGCGTCACGCCAGCCGATCCGCGCCATGTGGGCGCGCATCTCCATGTCCGCCAGCTTGAACTGGATGGCCTGGTTGTCGCCGATGGCCCGGCCGAAGGCCTTGCGCTCCTTGGCGTACTTCACCGACTCGTCCACGCAGCCCTGCGCAAGACCCGTGGCGAGCGCCGAGATCGCGATGCGGCCCTCGTCGAGGATCCGCAGGAACTGGGCGTAGCCGCGCCCCTCCTGGCCGACCAGGTTGGCCAGCGGCACCCGTACGTTGTCGAACGCCAGCTCGCGGGTGTCCGAGGAGTTCCAGCCGACCTTGGAGTACGGGGCGGCCACCGTGAAGCCCGGGGTGCCGGACGGGACGATGATCGAGGAGATCTCCGGGCGGCCGTCCGCCTTGCGTCCCGTCACCGCGGTGACGGTGACCAGACCGGTGATGTCCGTACCGGAGTTGGTGATGAAGCACTTCGAGCCGTTGATCACCCACTCGTCGCCGTCCTTGACGGCGGTGGTGCGGGTGCCGCCGGCGTCGGAGCCGCCGTCCGGCTCGGTCAGGCCGAAGGCGCCGAGCACCTCGCCGGCGCACATCTTCGGCAGCCACTGCTGCTTCTGCTCCTCGGTGCCGAAGAGGTAGAGGGGCATGGCGCCCAGCGAGACGCCCGCCTCCAGGGTGATGGCGACCGAGGAGTCGACGCGGGCCAGCTCCTCCAGGGCGATGCCGAGGGCGAGGTAGTCGCCGCCCATGCCGCCGTACTCCTCCGGGAAGGGCAGGCCGAACAGGCCCATGCGGCCCATCTCGCGGACGATCTCGTACGGGAACTCGTGCCGCTCGTACAGGTCGCCGATCTTGGGGGCGACGACGTCGTGCGCGAAGGCCTCGACGGTACGGCGGAGTTCCTCGTGCTCGGGGGTGAGCCGGTGGTCGAGGGGCATGTCTTCATTACTCCTTGTGGGAGAGGGCGCGGACGGTACGGGAGGGGCTGGGGCGTCCCAGCTGTTCGGCCATCCACACGCTCGTGGCGGTGAGGGCGGCCAGGTCGACGCCGGTCTCGATACCGAGGCCGTCGAGCATCCACACGAGGTCCTCGGTGGCGAGGTTGCCGGTGGCGCTCTTCGCGTACGGGCAGCCGCCGAGGCCGCCTGCGGAGGCGTCGACGGTGGTCACTCCGTGCTGGAGCGCGGCGAGGGTGTTGGACAGGGCCTGGCCGTAGGTGTCGTGGAAGTGCACGCCGATCCGGTCGGTCGTGACGCCCTCCTCGTTGAGCTCGCTGAGGAGGGTCTGGACATGGCCCGGGGTGGCGACGCCGATGGTGTCGCCGAGGCTGAGCTCGTCGCAGCCGAGGTCGAGCAGGGCCTTGGCCACGCGGACCACCTGGTGGACCGGGACGGGGCCCTCCCAGGGGTCCCCGAAGCACATGGAGAGGTAGCCGCGGACGTGCGCCTTGCCCTCCTTGGCGCGGGCCACGACGGGCTCGAACATGGCGAGGGACTCGGCGACGGTCCGGTTGAGGTTGCGCGAGGCGAAGGTCTCGGTCGCCGAGCCGAAGACCGCGATGCGGCCCGCGCCGAGGGCCAGGGCGCGGTCGAGCCCGCGCTCGTTGGGGACGAGGACGGGGAGGTGGACCCCGGCCAGGTCCTGGAGCTGCGGGAACAGCTCCTCGGCGTCCGCCAGTTGGGGCACCCACTTGGGGTGCACGAAGCTGGTCGCCTCGATGGTGGTGAGCCCGGCCGCGGCGAGCCGGTGGATGAACTCGGCCTTGACGTGGGTGGGTACGGCCGACTTCTCGTTCTGCAGGCCGTCGCGGGCGCCGACCTCGTGGATGCGGACGCGGGCCGGCAGCTCGGGGGCCGGGACGGTCATGGGCAGCCCGTTCACTTGGCCTCCCCTTCTTCCTTGTCCTCTTCCTCGTCCGGGGTGACGACGGCCAGGACCTGGTCCATGGCGACGGTCGTGCCGGGGGAGACGTCCAGCTCGGTGACCGTGCCGGAGTGCGGGGCGGAGATGACGTGCTCCATCTTCATCGCCTCGACGACGAGCAGGCTCTGCCCGGCGACGACGCGGTCGCCGACGGCGACCTTGACCACGGTGACGGTGCCGGGCATGGGGGCGGCGAGGGTATCGGCGCCGGCGTGGCCGGCGCCGCTGAGGGCGGCGGTGACGGGGTCGTGGTCCTGCACGTGCCAGGAGTCGCCGTCGCGGCCGAGCCAGGTCCCCTCAGGGGAGGCCGCCTGGCTGAACCGGTGGGTGACACCGTCGAGTTCGACCGTCAGGTACTCGGCGGTGCGGGCCACGATCCGGCCGCGGGCCGGTGCGCCGGGGCTCTGCCCCGGGCCCTGCGCCTCGATCGCCGACGGGGCCGGATCGTCCCCGGTGTCGGTGAGCAGGAGCTCGGTCTCGGTGCCCGACGGGCGGGTGCGGACGGTGACCGGGTCCTGGCCCGGGAGGCGGAAGTGGTGGACCGTCCAGGCGGGGGTGCCGCCGAGGCGCCAGCCGCTGGCCGCCCCGAACGGGTCGACCCACCCGTCCGCGGCCGCTGCCGCACCGTCCTGGGCCAGCAGCGCAGCCGTGGCGTACACCTCCGGCGGGACGCCCTCCGGCAGCATGCCGGCCAGGTCCCGCTCCACCAGGCCCGTGTCCAGGTCCCCGGACACCACATCCGGGTGCGCCAACAGCCGCCGCAGGAAACCGGTGTTGGTCTGGACGCCCAGGATCACGGTGTCGGCCAGGGCGCCCCGCAGCACCCGGAGGGCAGCGGCTCGGTCCGGACCGTACGCGATCACCTTCGACAGCATCGGGTCGTACGTCGACCCGGTGTCCACCCCCGCCGTCAGGCCGGAGTCCGTACGGACGGAGCCCCCCGACGGCTCGGACAGCGCGAGGACCGTACCGCCGGACGGCAGGAACCCCCGCGCCGGGTCCTCGGCGCAGACGCGCGCCTCGATCGCGTGCCCCGTGAGGGTGACATCGGACTGGGAGAAGGCCAGCGGAGCGCCCGCCGCAACCCGCAGCTGCTGTTCCACCAGGTCCAGCCCGGTGATCAGCTCCGTCACCGGGTGCTCCACCTGGAGGCGGGTGTTCATCTCCATGAAGTAGTACGAGGACGGGTCCCCGCCCGGCACGATGAACTCCACCGTGCCCGCGCCGACGTACCCGCACGAGCGCGCCGCCTCCACCGCCGCCGCGCCCATCGAGGCCCGCAGTTCCGGTGTGAGCAGGACCGACGGGGCCTCCTCGATCACCTTCTGGTGGCGCCGCTGCAGGGAGCACTCGCGCTCGCCCAGGTGCACCACGTTCCCGTGCGCGTCCGCCAGCACCTGGATCTCGATGTGCCGCGGCCGGTCCACCCAGCGCTCCACGAGCAGCGTGTCGTCGCCGAACGACGACCGTGCTTCGCGGCGCGCCGCCGCGATCTCCTCGCCCAGCAGGCCGGCGTCGCGGACGAGCCGCATGCCCTTGCCGCCGCCGCCCGCCGAGGGCTTCAGCAGCACCGGCATGCCGATCTCTTCGGCGGCCGCGACCAGTTCGGCGTCCGAAAGGCCGCTGGCCGAGGAGCCGGGCACGACCGGGACCCCGGCCGCCTTCACGGTCTGCTTGGCGCGGATCTTGTCGCCCATCAGGGAGATCGCCGAGGCGGGCGGCCCGATGAAGGCCAGGCCCGCCTCCGCGCAGGCGGCCGCGAAGGCCGCGTTCTCCGCGAGGAAGCCGTAGCCCGGGTGAACGGCCTCGGCCCCCGTGCGCCGCGCCGCGTCGAGCAGCCGCTCCACCGACAGGTAGCTCTCGGCGGCCGCCGCCGGGCCGATCCGGACGGCCGTGTCGGCCTCCCGTACGTGCCGTGCGTCCGCGTCCGCGTCGCTGAAGACGGCCACGGACCGCACCCCGAGCTCCCGCAGCGTGCGGATGACCCGGACCGCGATCTCGCCCCGGTTCGCGACCAGAACAGTGCTGAACATCGAAGAAGTCCTCACGTCACACGTCACATTCGGAAGATGCCGAAGCCCGCGTCGCCCAGCGGGGCGTTCGCGCACGCGGTCAGGGCCAGTCCCAGCACCTGCCGGGTCTCCATCGGGTCGATGACCCCGTCGTCCCACAGCCGCGCGGTGGCGTAGTAGGCGTTGCCCTGCTCCTCGTACTGCGCGCGGACCGGGGCCTTGAAGGCCTCCTCGTCCTCGAGCGGCCACTCCTGGCCCGCGCCCTCGATCTGGTCCCGCTTGACCGTGGCGAGCACGGACGCGGCCTGTTCGCCGCCCATCACGGAGATCTTGGCGTTGGGCCACATCCACAGGAACCGCGGCGAGTACGCCCGGCCGCACATCGAGTAGTTGCCCGCGCCGTACGAGCCGCCGACCACCACCGTCAGCTTCGGGACCCGGGTGCAGGCCACGGCCGTGACCATCTTGGCGCCGTGCTTGGCGATGCCGCCGGCCTCGTAGTCGCGGCCGACCATGAAGCCCGAGATGTTCTGGAGGAAGAGGAGCGGGATCCCGCGCTGGTCGCACAGCTCGATGAAGTGCGCGCCCTTCTGGGCGGATTCGGAGAACAGGATGCCGTTGTTGGCGACGATGCCGACCGGGTGGCCGTGGATCCGGGCGAACCCGGTGACCAGCGTCTGGCCGAACTCCGACTTGAACTCCTGGAAGCGGGACCCGTCCACGATGCGGGCGATGACCTCGCGGGCGTCGTAGGGGGTGCGCGAGTCGACCGGGACCGCGCCGTACAGCCCGTACGGGTCCACCTTCGGCTCTTCCGGCGCCTCGACCGACCAGGGCAGGGCCCCGCGCTCGGGCAGGGTCGCCACGATGTTCCGTACGATCCGCAGCGCGTGCGCGTCGTCCTCCGCGAGGTGGTCGGTGACGCCCGAGACCCGGGAGTGGACCTCGCCGCCGCCGAGCTCCTCGGCCGTGACCACCTCGCCGGTGGCGGCCTTCACCAGCGGCGGGCCGCCGAGGAAGATCGTGCCCTGCCCGCGGACGATGACGGCCTCGTCGCTCATCGCCGGGACGTACGCGCCGCCCGCCGTGCAGGAGCCGAGGACGGCGGCGATCTGCGGGATGCCGGCGCCGGACATGCGCGCCTGGTTGTAGAAGATGCGGCCGAAGTGCTCCCGGTCGGGGAAGACCTCGTCCTGCATGGGGAGGAAGGCGCCGCCCGAGTCGACCAGGTAGAGGCAGGGGAGACGATTCTCCAGGGCCACTTCCTGGGCGCGCAGGTGCTTCTTGACGGTCATCGGGTAGTACGTGCCGCCCTTGACGGTGGCGTCGTTCGCGACGATCACGCACTCGCGGCCGCTGACCCGGCCGATGCCCGCGATGACCCCGGCGGCCGGGGCCGCGCCCCCGTACATGCCCTCGGCGGCCAGCGGGGCCAGCTCCAGGAAGGGGGACCCGGGGTCCAGGAGGGTGTCCACGCGGTCGCGGGGGAGCAGCTTCCCGCGGGCGGTGTGGCGGGCGCGGGCCTTCTCGCCGCCGCCGAGCCGGGCCGCGTCGAGTCGCGCCCGCAGCCCCTCGGCGAGCTCGCGGTGGGCGGCCTCGTTGGTCCGCCAGGCCTCGGACGCCGGGTCCGCGGCGCTCGTCAGCACTGGTGCCTGCTGCATCGGTCGAGCTCCCTTGCTCGGTGCACGCTGTTAATGAGCGTTAACGCATGTACCGCCTAGGTTAACGAGCGCTAACGGCCCTGTCTAGAATGGATTCCCATGAGCACCAGAGCGGCCGCCCCGACCCGTCGCGAGCAGATCCTCAGTGAGGCCGCCCGCCTCTTCGCCGCGCGCGGGTTCCACGGTGTCGGTGTGGACGAGATAGGGGCCGCGGTGGGCATCAGCGGCCCCGGCCTGTACCGCCATTTCGCGGGCAAGGACGCCATGCTCGCCGAGCTGCTGGTCGGGATCAGCGAGCGGCTGCTGACCGGCGGCCGCCACCGGGTGGCCGCAGCCGCGGGCGACCCGGTCGGCGTACTGGCCTCCCTCATCGACGGCCACATCGACTTCGCCCTCGACGACCGGGCGCTGATCACCCTGCACGACCGCGAGCTGGACCGGCTGCGCGAGGCCGACCGCAAGCTCGTGCGGCAGCTCCAGCGCAAGTACGTGGAGCTGTGGGTGGAGGTCGTACGGGAACTGCACCCGGAGGTCGGCGAGGCGGAGGTACGGGTGTCCGTCCATGCCGTCTTCGGCCTGCTCAACTCCACCCCGCACCTGGCGGCGCTCGGCCGGGAGGCGACGGAATCGCTGCTGCGGCGACTGGCGCACGGCGCGTTCGGGGCGCTGTCGGGGTGAAACGACGCGTCCGCTGGTCGGAATGGAACCGGCGACTCGGGCCCGGCGGCGGCAGAATGGGCCGCATGCCGAAGCCGATAGAGACGCCCGCCCTGTCAGTTGAACCGCCGAGCCGCACCGAACTCGTCGACCACCTGGTCCGCACCCGGATCTCGGGCCAGGTCGCCACGCCCCGCGAGAACAACCTGTCGCACTACCGCAAGCTCGCCAACGGCGACCGGCACTACTGGCTGGGCCTGGAGCTGGGCGACCGTTGGGCGGACGAGCAGGACGTGCTGGCCGTGATGGCGGAGCGGTGCGGGGTCGTCGACGACGCCGCGTACCGGTTCGGCCAGGACACGATCGACCCGGAGCTGACGGTGTCCGGCCTGGACCGGATGGCGGCGCGACTGCGCAAGGCGGCCCTGGACCGGCAGAGCGTGCTGCTGGCCACGGGGCACCCGGGCGGCCTGCTGGACGTCCACCGCGCGACGGCGGCGGCGCTGCGCGCCGCGGGCTGCGAGATCGTGGTGATCCCGCCCGGCCTGGTCGCGGACGAGGGCTCGGTGTGGCAGTTCGCGGACGTCGCGGTGCTGGAGCGCGGGGCCACGCTGTGGCACACCCACTCCCCGGAGCCGATGGCCGCGATCCTGGACGGCCTGACGGCGGCGAACCGCCCCCAGCCGGACCTGGTCGTCGCCGACCACGGCTGGGCGGGGTGTGCGGCGCAGCGCGGGCTGGACGCGGTGGGCTACGCGGACTGCAACGACCCGGCGCTGTTCATCGGCGAGGCGGAGGGCACCCTGCAGGTGGCGGTCCCGCTCGACGACCACGTCCGCGACCCGCGCTTCTACGACCCGATGGTGGCGTACCTGCTGTCGGCGGCGGGCCTGCGCTAGCCCGCCCGGCGGGGCTTCGTTCCGGCCCCGCCGGCGTGTGCGGTCACGACTGGCCCAGCCAGTTGGTCATCTCGGTCTGGACGGCCGAACCGTCGAGGTCGGCGAGCTTCATGCCCACGAAGGTGCGGGCCCAGTCGGAGGTCTGGATCCGGAACGGCATCTTCTCGGCGGTCAGCGCGTCGATGACCGGCGCCGCCGCCTGCTCCGGGGTCTGGGCGGTGTCGCTGCCGAAGGACTGCAGGGCGTGGTTGATGTAGCCCTGCAGCGCCGGGGCGTACGGACCCGCCTGGGCGAGCAGCGCCGGGATGTCGAGCCCGACGTTGTTCACGAACTCGCTGGCGACGGCGCCCGGTTCGACGACGGACACCTGGACGCCCATGGCCGCGGCGACCGGGGCCAGGGACTCCATGAAGCCCTCGACGGCGAACTTGGCGGCGCAGTAGGACTCGTTGAACGGCTGGCCGACCACGCCGCCGACGCTCGTCACGGTGATGACCCGGCCCCCCGAGGCGCGCAGGTGGGGCAGCGCGGCCCGGGTGAGCTCGGCGACGCCGAAGAAGTTGACCTCCATGACGGACCGCAGCTTCTCCATGCCGTGCTGCTCGATGGTGCCGACGAAGCCGGCCCCCGCGTTGTTCACGACCGCGTCGAGGTGTCCGTGTTCGGCGACGACCTCGGCCACGCACGTGGCCACGGAGTCCGCGTCGGTCACGTCCAGCTGCTTGACCTGCACGAGGTCGGCGACACCGGCTTCTGCGGCGGCCTTCTGCAGGGCGCCGGCGCGGGTGGTGTCCCGCATCGTGGCGACGGCGAGCCAGCCCGCCCGGGCGGCGGCGACCGCGGCGGCCAGGCCGATGCCCGAAGAGGTGCCGGTGATCAGAACGGTCTTGGCAGTGGTCTTGGCGCTCATGAAAGGGTCTCCCTAGATTTGTGCGTGCACACACACATTAACGTTGTGTGCGTGTGCACGCAACCCGGTATCCTTCCCCCATGGCGCACACGAATCTCAACTTGGACGGTCTCACCCCCCGCGACCACGCCTTCTACGGCCTGGTCTGGGCCGGAACCACCCTCACCGCCCGGGTCGACCAGGTGCTCACGCGCCGCCACGACCTGCCGCTGTCGTGGTTCGAGGTCATGCTGTGGCTGAGCGTCCAGCAGGAGCCGGTTGCGCCCTCGGAGCTGGGCGCCAGGACCCTGCTCAGCCGCAGCCAGGTCTCCCGCGTAGCCGATTCGCTCCGGGCCCGCGGCCTGGTCGAACGGGTCCCGTCCCCGACGGACGCCCGGTCCGTGGGGATCGCCCTCACCGAGGCGGGCCGCCGCGCCTTCGCGGAGGCCGACGCCACCCGCCGCGAGGCCCTCGCCGAGGTCTTCGACGACCGCCTCGACGACGCGGACATAGCCGCGCTGGAGGCGATCTGGGCCAAGCTCAAGGCCCGCCCCGAGAACGAACGGCAGGCCCAGGCCCAGGCCTAGGCGCAGGACTAAGGCCGGATGCCGGGCAGGACCTCGGCGTCCGGGCCGGGGGCGGGTGTCGGGTCCAGGTACACCCGGCGGATGGCCGGCCACCGCTCCCGCAGCTGGTCCTCCGCGTCCTCGCACGCCGCCTCCACCTGCCGGGCCGACGCCAGGTCGTGGAAGTCGATCTTCGCCGCGATCAGCACCTCCGACGGCCCCTGAACCAGGGTCGTCAGCTCCAGCACGCCCTCGATGTGCGGCACGGTCAGCAGCTCCTCCCGCACCTCGGCCCGCATCGCCGCAGGCAGCGGCCGCCCGATCAGGTACTGGGCGTTCGAGCGGCCCAGCTCCCACGCCACCATCACCAGCAGCAGCCCGATCAGCAGCGACGCGATCCCGTCGGACACCCCCGACCCGGTGAGCTGCGCCCCCAGCAGGCCGCCCGCCGCCAGGACGAGCCCGATCAGTGCGGCCACGTTCTCCAGCAGCACCGCCTTCACCGCCGTGTCCGGGGTGTGCTTCACGTACACGGCCAGCGGGGCCCGCATCCGGGCCGCCTCGCCCCGCATCTGCCGCCAGGCCACCAGCAGCGAGTAGCCCTCCAGTACGAAGGCCACGGCGAGGATCGCGTACGAGAGCGCGGGGTCGCCCGGCTCCTCGCCTTGCACCAGCGTGTGGATCCCGTCGTACACGGCGAACACCGCGCCGCCGGCGAACGTCGCGATCGACGCGAGCAGCGCCCAGATGTACCGCTCCGGCCCGTAGCCCAGCGGGTGGGCCTCGTCCGCGGGCCGTGCGCTCCGCTTCAGCGCGGTCAGCAGCAGGACCTCCGTCACCGTGTCGGCCACCGAGTGCGCGGCCTCCGACAGCATCGCGCTCGACCCGCTGACGATGCCGCCGAACGCCTTGGCCGCTGCGATCCCCAGATTGGTGACCACGGCGACGACGACCGTACCGACGCTCTCGGATTCCTCGGGCATGAGGTGACGGTAGGGCCGATGCTCAGCCCGAGGGGTCAGCGACACCCGACGGGACCGCCGTCCGGCCCCCCAGGGGTGCTCCGGGGTCAGGCGCGCGGGACGCGCACCACGCCCTCCTGGATGACGGTCACGGCGAGCCGTCCGTCCTGCGTCCAGATGCGGGCCTGCCCGAGGCCGCGCCCGGCGGCCGCCGACGGGGACTCCTGGTCGTACAGCAGCCACTCGTCGGCGCGGAACGGCCGGTGGAACCACATCGCGTGGTCCAGCGAGGCGCCGACCACGTCGCCGACCGCCCAGCCGCCCCGGCCGTGCGCGAGCAGCACCGAGTCGAGCAGGGTCATGTCCGAGACGTACGTGGCCAGGCAGGTGTGCAGGAGCGCGTCGTCGCTCTCCAGCTTGCCGGCCGTACGGAACCACACCTGCGAGCGCGGCTCGACCGGCTCGCCGACGCTGCCCCAGGGCGGGACGGTCGCGTACCGCAGGTCCACCGCGCCGCGCGCCTCGATCAGCCGCTCCACCGTGCCCGGGTCGCGGAAGATCTCCCGGTACGCGGGCAGGGACTCGGCGGCCGTCGGCAGGGTCTCCGGATCGGGCGCGTCCGGCATCGCGACCTGGTGGTCGAGGCCCTCCTCGTACGTCTGGAAGGACGCGGAGAGGTGGAAGATCGGCTGGCCGTGCTGGACGGCGACGACCCGGCGGGTGGTGAAGGAGCGCCCGTCGCGGATCCGGTCGACCGCGTACACGATCGGCGCGCCCGGGTCCCCGGCGCGCAGGAAGTACGAGTGCAGCGAGTGCGCGGTGCGGTCCTCGGGAACGGTCCGGCCGGCCGCGACCAGGGCCTGGGCCGCGACCTGGCCGCCGAAGACGCGCGGTACCAGCGCCGAACGGCTGGTACCGCGGAAGATGTTCTCCTCGATCTGCTCGAGGTCGAGCAAATCGAGGAGCGTCGTCAGTGCCTCGTTCATGGGGGAAGGGTAAGTCCCTTGTCCCGAAGGGCCCTTACAGGCCCATCGACTTGGCGATGATGGACTTCATGATCTCGCTGGTGCCGCCGTAGATGCGGTTGACGCGGTTGTCGGCGTACAGGCGGGCGATCGGGTACTCGTTCATGTAGCCGTAGCCGCCGTGCAGCTGGAGGCAGCGGTCGATCACACGGTGCGCGACCTCGGTGCAGAACAGCTTCGCGGAGGCGGCCTCGGCGGGGGTCAGCTCGCCGGCGTCCAGGGCCTCCAGGGCGCGGTCCGCGACGGCCTGGGCGGCGTCCACCTCGGCCTGGCAGGCGGCCAGCTCGAACTTGGTGTTCTGGAAGTGCGCGACCGGCTTGCCGAAGACGGTGCGGTCGGTGACGTACTGCTGGGCGAACCGGACGGCCGCGGCGGCCTGGGCGTACGCGCCGAACGCGATGCCCCAGCGCTCGGAGGCCAGGTTGTGGCCGAGGTAGTAGAAGCCCTTGCCCTCCTCACCCATCAGGTCCTCGACGGGCACCTTGACGTCGACGAACGCCAGCTCGGCGGTGTCGGAGGTGCGCAGGCCGAGCTTGTCGAGCTTGCGGCCGATCGAGTAGCCCTCGGACTTGGTGTCCACGGCGAACAGGGAGATGCCGAAGCGGCGGTCGTCCTCGCGCGGGGCGGCGGTACGGGCGCAGACGATCACGCGGTCGGCGTGCACGCCGCCGGTGATGAAGGTCTTGGAGCCGTTGAGGACGTAGTGCGTGCCGTCCTCGGAGAGCTTGGCGGTGGTCTTCATGCCCGCGACGTCGGAACCGGTGCCCGGCTCGGTCATCGCGAGGGCCCACATCTCCTCACCGGAGACGAACTTCGGCAGGTAGCGCTTCTTCTGCTCGACGTCGGCCAGCATCTTGATGTAGGGGAGGGCGAGCAGCACGTGCACGCCGGAGCCGCCGAAGTTCACGCCCGCGCGGGAGGTCTCCTCGTAGAGGACGGCCTCGAACTTGTGGGTGTCCAGGCCTGCGCCGCCGAACTCCTCGGGGACGTTGATGCCGAAGACGCCCAGCTCGCCGAGCTTGTAGTAGAAGTCGCGGGGGGCCTGGCCGGCCGCGAACCACTCGTCGTAGACCGGGACGACCTCGGCCTCTATGAACGCGCGGATGGTCTCGCGGAACGCCTCGTGGTCCTCGTTGAAAACGGTACGGCGCACAGCCGCCTCCTCGATCCTGTCGCCCGTCGCGCTGTCGCGCCGTGTCTAAGCGCTTGCTCAGACCAATAAGTTACCCGTGGGTTGGGCGAGCTGTCCAGAGTCGGGGAGGGGTACCGGGTGTGATGTCCGGCGGCCTCGTCGTGCGGGCCGCCGGACACCCGGCGTTCGGGACTACTGGCCGAGCATGTGGCCGGTCCACTGACCGGCGGCACCCTGCATCAGGGCCTCGTTGCTCAGCATCTGGGTCCCGGGCATCGCCGCCATGCCGATGTCGCCGGCCGACGCCGTGCCGTTGTGCGAGCCGACCGTGTTGTCGCGGCCGGCGTTGAACACGTCGTCGCCGGCCACCTGGGTCAGGTCGCCGAAGACGATCGAGTACGTGTTGTCGATCGGCGCGTACACGACGAAGTTGTCGTCGGCGGAGGCGGCGGACGCACCGGCCAGGATGATGCCGCCGGCGGCGAGAGCGGTCAGGGCGAGGCGGATCGATCGCACGAGGAGTGCCTTTCGGGGAGGGGGAGGGGAACAGTGCGAACGTAGGCCGCCGCGTACCGCGAGGCACCGCACCCGCCGCCGTACGGCCCGAGTCCATCCGTACGGCGCAGCCCTCCACGACCGGTGCCCGTCAGACCTCGCTGTCCCGGGTCAGCGCGAACCACAGCTCCATCCGGGTGTCCGGGTCGTCGAGATCGCTGCGGAGCAGGGCGGCGACACGGGCGATCCGCTGGCGCACGGTGTTGCGGTGGACGCCGAGGGCCGCGGCCGTCCGGTCCCAGCTGCCGTGGTGCGCCAGCCAGGCGCGCAGGGTCTCCCGGTGGGCCGGGGACAGCGGGGCGAGCAGGGCCTCGGCGTGGGCGCGGGCCTCGGCGGGGTCCACCAGGGCGCCGAGCCCCGCGCCGGTGTGCCGGACCAGCGGGGTGCGGGCCGCCTCCGCCCGCTCCAGCGCCCGGCGGGCCTGCGTGTCGGCGGTGGCCAGGGTGTCGGGCGCGGCCGGGGCGCTCACCCCGAGCCGCCACCCGGGCTGCGCGGCGGGTTCCCGGTCGGTGAGGAGCCGTACCGCCGGGCCGGCCGGGTCCAGCAGTACGGTGCCCAGCGCGGCGGCGAGGGCCTGCGGGTCGGCGCCGCCGCGGGCGTGGACGGCGTACCAGGGCCCGGGCCCGGCCAGCGCCTCGCCGGGGGAGCCGCCCAGCAGCAGCCGGGCCAGGGCCGCCGCCTCCGTTCCGGCGGGGCGGCCCGCCGTGAGCAGGCCCAGCAGCACGGCGGCCACGGAGGCGATGGTGTGGTCCCCGGGAACCCGGGCCGGGGTGGCGAGGGCGAGCACCTGGCCCCCGCCCACGGCGTGCGCGGCCAGCTGCGTCCCGGCCAGGGTGTCGGTTGCCGTCGCCGCCGCCCCGGGGGCCACCCGGTGCGCGAGCGCCTCCAGGGCGGTGCGCACCTCCGGCCCCGGCTCGCCCCCGCCGGCGGCCCGCAGCACCCGGAGCCCGGACGCGGCCCCGGCGGCCGGCTCCAGCAGCCCCGCCCAGCCGGCCAGGCTCGCCGCCAGCCGCGACAGCACCGCCCCCACCGGGTCGGGCCGGGCGGCGGCGGCCGCCAGGGACTGCTGCGCTTCGGCCACCCGGCGCAGCTCCCGGGTCCGGGCCTGCGCCATCAGCCGCCACACCGTACGGGCGACCGCCGTGAAGGGGGTCTGCGGCGGGACCTCCAGCAGCGGCAGCCCGTAGCGGTCGCAGGCCTCCGCCAGGCCGGGCGGGACCGTCTCGTGCACGGGGGTCACCCCGAAGCCGAGCCCGGCCACCCCGGCCCGGACCAGCCGCGACACGTACTCCCCGGCATCCGTCAGCCCTGCCCCGGCGGTGAGCAGCAGCTCCCCGCCCAGCAGGTACGGCGAGGGGTCGGCCATCTCGGAGGCGTGCACCCCGTGCACCTCCGCCTCGGCCGGCCCCGCCAGCCGGTGCAGCCCCAGCTCCCGGTCGGCCAGCAGCGCCGCGAGGGCGACCGGCGGGGTCGGGGGAGAGGAGGCCTCCATGGATACTCCGTACAGATCAAAGGCGGCTGATGGATAAAAAGTACACTTCGCGCCTCTGGGGCATCGCCTTACGCTCGAAGGACCGCACCAGCAGGACCATCAGAAGGGCACCCCCCATGAGCACGCAGCCGCGCGGCCCCGTCGACTCCTCCCGTATCCCGCGCTACGCGGGCCCGGCGACCTTCGCCCGTCTGCCCCGCCTCGACGAGGTCGGCTCCGCCGACGTCGCCGTCGTCGGCGTGCCCTTCGACTCCGGCGTGTCCTACCGCCCCGGTGCCCGCTTCGGCGGCAACGCGATCCGCGAGGCCTCGCGCCTGCTGCGTCCGTACAACCCGGCCCAGGACGCCTCCCCGTTCGCGCTCGCCCAGGTGGCGGACGCCGGTGACATCGCCGTGAACCCCTTCAACATCAACGAGGCCGTCGACCAGGTCGAGGCCGCCGCCGACGAGCTCCTCGGCGCGGGCTCCCGCCTGATGACCCTGGGCGGCGACCACACCATCGCCCTCCCGCTGCTCCGCTCTGTCGCCAAGAAGCACGGCCCGGTGGCGCTGCTGCACTTCGACGCGCACCTGGACACCTGGGACACCTACTTCGGCGCCGAGTACACGCACGGCACGCCGTTCCGCCGCGCCGTGGAGGAGGGCATCCTCGACACCGAGGCGCTCTCGCACGTCGGCACGCGCGGCCCGCTGTACGGCAAGCAGGACCTGGACGACGACGCCAAGATGGGCTTCGGCATCGTGACCTCGGCCGACGTCTACCGGCGCGGCGCCGACGAGGTCGCGGACCAGCTGCGCCAGCGCATCGGCGACCGCCCGCTGTACATCTCGATCGACATCGACGTGCTGGACCCGGCGCACGCGCCCGGCACCGGCACCCCGGAGGCGGGCGGCATGACCTCCCGCGAGCTGCTGGAGATCATCCGCGGCCTGTCCTCCTGCAACCTGGTCTCGGCGGACGTCGTCGAGGTGGCCCCGGCGTACGATCACGCCGAGATCACCTCGGTCGCGGCCTCGCACACCGCGTACGAGCTGACGACGATCATGAGCCGCCAGATCGCTGCCGCGAAGAAGGCGAAGTAGGACCTGAGAAGGGCGAGTAAGCGCACGTGACGCACGACCACGACCTGGTACTCCGTCCCACCGAGGCCCAGACGGCGGCCGCTCTCGCGCCGCCGCCGGGGCGGACGGGCGGGGACCTGGTCGTGGAGACGCTGCGCTCGCTCGGCGCCACCACCGTGTTCGGGCTGCCGGGGCAGCACGCGCTCGGCATGTTCGACGCGGTGGGGCGCTCCGACCTGCGGCTGATCGGGCTGAGGACGGAGAACAACGCCGGGTTCGCGGCGGACGCGTACGGCCGCATCACCGGCGAGGCGGTCCCCCTCCTGCTCTCCACGGGGCCGGGCGCCCTGATGGCCCTGCCGGCCCTGGCGGAGGCGGCCGCCGCGTCGGCGCCGGTCCTCGCCATCGCCTCGCAGGTCCCGGTGGCGGGCCTGGGCGGCGGCCGGCGCGGGCACCTGCACGAGCTGCGGGACCAGTCGGCGTCGTTCCGGGACGTGGTGAAGTCGGTCCACACGGCCCGTACCCCGTCGCAGATCCCGTCCGTGATCGCGGAGGCCTGGGAGTCGGCGCTGACGGCTCCGCACGGCCCGGTCTGGGTGGAGATCCCGGAGGACGTCCTCCGGGCGGAAACGGTGATCCCCCAGGTCACGGGCGTGGACGCGACTCCGCACGAGCTCGCCCCGCGCCCCGAGCTCACCGCGCTGGCGGCGCACTGGCTGGGGCGGGCCTCCCGCCCGGTGATCATCGCGGGCGGCGGGGTGATCCGCTCGGACGCGGCGGGCAAGCTGCGCCGGCTCGCGGAGCGGCTGAACGCCCCCGTGGTCACCACCTTCGGCGGCAAGGGCGCCTTCCCGTGGACGCACCCGCTGTCCCTCCAGTCCTGGCTGGAGGACCGCCACATGACGGACTTCCTCGAGGACGCGGACGTCCTGCTGGTCGTCGGCTCCGGGCTCGGCGAACTGAGTTCGAACTACCATACGTTCTTCCCGACGGGCCGGGTCGTCCAGATCGAGGCGGACCTCGGCAAGCTGGAGTCCAACCACGCGGCCCTCGGCATCCACGCGGACGCCCGCCTCGCCCTGCAGGCCCTCCTGGAAACGGTCCCGGAACGCGAGGACGCGCAGGCGCCGGAGCGCGTCCGGATGGTCCTGTCGGAGATCGAAACCCGACTCGCCGGCCAGGACGTGACGCTGGAGCGCGGGCTCCTGACGTCGATCCGCGCGGCGCTCCCCGCCCGCTCCCCGTCCTTCTGGGACATGACGATCCTGTCCTACTGGGCCTGGTCGGCGTTCGACGCCAAGCACCCCAACACGATGCACTCGGCCCAGGGCGCGGGCGGCCTCGGCTACGCCTTCCCCGCAGCCCTCGGCGCCTGCATCGCGGAACCGGACACCCCGGTCCTGGCCGTCTCGGGCGACGGCGGCGCGATGTACTCGATCGCGGACCTGGCGACGGCGAAGCAGCACGACCTGGACGTGACCTGGCTGATCGTGGACGACGGCGGCTACGGCATCCTGCGCGAGTACATGACGGACTCCTTCGAGGGCCGCACGACGGGCACGGAACTCACCCGCCCGGACTTCGTGGCCCTCGCCCGGTCCTTCGGCGTCCCGGCGGACGTCACGTCTGCGGACACCCTGCGCGCGGACCTCGCGAAGGCGCTCGCCACCCCGGGCCCGACGCTCCTGCTGCTCCCGGCCACGCTCAAAATGTTCGCCCCGACCCACCTCTGACCCCCGCATTCGGGGCGCCCTTCCGATCTCCTGCCTAGGATGTCCGGAGATGTCCAGATCCATCCAAGGGTGATCAGGGAGGCTCCACATGCCGGACGACGCGGCGGGACGGCTCCGCACCGAGGGCGGGGAACCCGCCGTCGAGTTCCTCTCCGTCGGGGACGAGTCCGCACCGGCGGCCGTCTCGGCCGTGCTGGGACTCGCCGAGGGGGCGCCGGCCTGTGTCCGGCGCCGGAGGTTCCTGCTCGACGGGAAGCCCGTGATGCTGGCCGCCTCGTACCTCGACGCCGTCCTCGTCGCCGGTACGCCCATCGCCGAGCCGGACTCCGGCCCCGGCGGGATCCACGCCCGGCTCGCCGAGCTGGGGTACGGGCCCGTCCGGTTCCGCGAGGAGGTCCGCTCCCGGATGCCGTCCCCGGAGGAGGCCGACCGGCTCGGCCCGGCGGCCGGGAACCCGGTGGTGCTGGTCCGCCGTACCGCCTTCGCCGCCGACGGACGGGCGGTCGAGGTCGCCGAGATGGTCCTCGACGCCTCCGCGTACGTACTGGAGTACGAGTTCGACGCGCCGTAGTCCCCGGTCGGGTGAAGCGCGGTCGCCCGGGGAGAACGCCGGTGCGATTGTTGCCGGGGGATGAAATCCGCCGGTCGTGGCGTTGGGGGAGGCGGCAGGACAGGATCAACGGGGAGGCGTCACGTGGCGGCGGCAGAGATGGCAGCGGGCGAGAAACAGGGCTGGGCCCGGCGGCTCGCCGCATACACCTGGCGGTACCGGCTCAATGTTCTGCTGGCGCTCGGGTCCTCCCTGGGCGGCATGGCGGTCATGGCGCTCGTACCGCTGGTCACCAAGGTCATCATCGACGACGTCATCGGCGACCACAGCAAGCCCATGGGGATATGGGCCGGTCTGCTCATAGGCGCGGCGGCCCTCGTGTACGTGATGACGTACATCCGCAGGTACTACGGCGGCCGCCTCGCGCTCGACGTCCAGCACGACCTGCGCACCGACATGTACGACACCATCGCCCGCCTCGACGGGCGCCGCCAGGACGAGCTGTCCACCGGCCAGGTCGTCGGGCGGGCCACGAGCGACCTCCAGCTGATCCAGGGGCTGCTCTTCATGCTGCCCATGACCATCGGGAACTTCCTGCTGTTCGGGATATCCCTCGGCGTCATGCTGTGGCTGTCCCCGCTGCTGACCCTCGTCGCGCTGCTCATGGCCCCCGCCCTCTGGTTCATCGCCAAGCGCAGCCGCAAGAAGCTCTTCCCCGCCACCTGGTGGGCCCAGGGCCAGGCCGCCGCCGTCGCCACCGTCGTCGACGGGGCCGTCACCGGCGTCCGCGTCGTCAAGGGCTTCGGCCAGGAGGAGCAGGAGACCGGCAAGCTGCGCGCCGCCGGGCGGCGGCTGTTCGCCGGGCGGATGCGGACCATCCGCCTCAACTCCCGCTACACCCCCGCCCTGCAGGCCGTGCCCGCCCTCGCCCAGGTCGCCATGCTGGCCCTCGGCGGCTGGATGGCCACCAACGGCCAGGTCACCCTCGGCACCTTCGTGGCCTTCTCCACCTACCTCGCCCAGCTCGTCGGCCCCGTCCGCATGCTCGCCATGGTCCTCACCGTCGGCCAGCAGGCCCGCGCCGGCGTCGAGCGCGTCTTCGAGCTCATCGACACCGAGCCCGTCATCGAAGAGGGCACGCACGAGCTGCCCGCCGACGCCCCCGCCACCGTCGAGTTCGACGAGGTCGTCTTCGGGTACGACCCCGAGCGGCCCGTCCTGGACGGGTTCTCGCTCTCCATCGCGGAGGGCGAGACCGTCGCCGTCGTCGGCTCCTCCGGCTCCGGCAAGTCCACCGTCTCCCTCCTCCTGCCCCGCTTCTACGACGCCGACCGCGGCACCGTCCGCGTCGGCGGACACGACGTGCGCGGGCTGACGTACGACTCCCTGCGCGCCGCCATCGGGCTCGTGCCGGAGGACTCCTTCCTGTTCTCCGACACCATCCGCGCCAACATCGCCTACGGCCACCCCGAAGCCGCCGACGCGCAGATCGAGGCCGCCGCCCGCGCCGCCCAGGCCGAAGGGTTCATCAAGGCCCTGCCCGCCGGGTACGACACCAAGGTCGGCGAGCAGGGGCTCACCCTCTCCGGCGGCCAGCGCCAGCGCATCGCGCTCGCCCGCGCCATCCTCACCGACCCCCGGCTGCTGCTCCTCGACGACGCCACCTCCGCCGTGGACGCCCGTGTCGAGCACGAGATCCACGAGGCGCTGCGCGCCGTCATGGCCGGCCGCACCACCCTCCTCATCGCCCACCGCCGCTCCACGCTCGGGCTGGCCGACCGGATCGCCGTACTCGACCGCGGGCGGCTCTGCGACATCGGAACCCACGAGGAACTGGAGCACAGGTCGCCCCTGTACCGGCGGCTGCTCACCGACCCGGACGCGCTCGGCGCCGCCTCACCGCGCACCCCCGACGCGCCCGCGATGGCCGAGTTCGAGCGGGACATCGAGGGGAACCTCGAACGGGACATCGAACTCGAGGCCGAGATCGACTCCGAGCCGGTCAACGCCAAGCGCCGGGTCGCCGACGGGGTGACCCCCGAGCTCTGGCGCCGCCAGGAGGAATCGGAGACCACCGCGTCCCCCGCGGCCGGGACCGGCGCACCTGGGGCCGGGCACTCCATGGCCGGCGCCGTCGCCGGCATGCCGGCCACCCCCGAGCTGCTCGCACAGGTGGCCGCGCTGCCGCCCGCCGACGACGAGCCCGCCGTGGACGAGGCCCAGGCCGTGTCCGCCGAGAAGAGCTACAACCTGCGCCGGCTGCTCCACGGCTTCTGGGCGCCCCTCGCCGTCAGCCTCGGCCTCGTCGCCGTCGACGCCGGCTCCGGGCTGCTGCTCCCGATCCTGATCCGGCACGGCATCGACAAGGGCGTCGAGCAGGCCGCGCTCGGCGCCGTCTGGGTGGCCGCCGTTCTCGCGCTCGGCATCGTCGTCGCGCAGTGGGCCGCCCAGTTCGCCGAGACCCGGATGACCGGGCGCACCGGCGAGCGCGTCCTGTACGCCCTGCGCGTCAAGATCTTCGCCCAGCTGCAGCGCCTCGGCCTCGACTACTACGAGCGCGAGCTGACCGGCAAGATCATGACCCGGATGACCACCGACGTGGACGCCCTGTCCAGCTTCCTGCAGACCGGGCTCGTCACCGCCGTCGTCTCCGTCTTCACCTTCTTCGGCATCCTGATCGCCCTGCTCGTCCTCGACGTCGAGCTCGCGCTGATCGTCTTCGCGACCCTCCCCGTGCTGGTCCTCGGCACGATCGTGTTCCGCCGCAAGTCGGTCGCCGCGTACGAGCTCGCCCGCGACCGGGTCAGCCTGGTCAACGCCGACCTCCAGGAGTCCGTCTCCGGGCTGCGCATCGTCCAGGCGTTCCGCCGCGAGCGCGCCGGCGCGGCCCGCTTCGCGGAGCGGAGCGACTCGTACCGCGAGGCCCGGGTGCGGGGCCAGTGGCTGATATCCGTCTACTTCCCGTTCGTGCAGCTGCTGTCCTCCGGGGCCGCGGCCGCCGTGCTGATCGTCGGCGCGGGGCGGGTCGAGGCCGGCACCCTCACCACCGGCGCGCTGGTGGCGTACCTCCTCTACATCGACCTGTTCTTCGCCCCCGTCCAGCAGCTCTCCCAGGTCTTCGACGGCTACCAGCAGGCCACCGTCTCCCTCGGCCGGATCCAGGGGCTGCTGCGCGAGCCCACCAGCACCCCGCGCCCGGCCGAGCCCCGCGAGGTCAGGGAGCTGCGCGGCGAGATCGCCTTCGAGGACGTGCGGTTCGCGTACGGCACCGCCGAGGAACGCGGCGAGAAGGGCGAGGCGCTGGCCGGGATCAGCCTGCGGATACCCGCCGGGCAGACCGTCGCCTTCGTCGGCGAGACGGGCGCCGGCAAGTCCACGCTGGTCAAGCTCGTGGCCCGGTTCTACGACCCGACCTCCGGCCGGGTCACCGCCGACGGTGCCGATCTGCGGGAGCTCGACCTGACGGCGTACCGCCACCGGCTGGGGGTCGTCCCCCAGGAGCCGTACCTCTTCCCGGGGACGGTCCGCGACGCCATCGCCTACGGGCGGCCCGAGGCGGGCGACGCCGAGGTGGAGGCGGCCGCCCGCGCGGTCGGCGCCCACGACATGATCGCCACCCTCGACGGCGGCTACCTGCACACCGTCGCCGAGCGCGGGCGCAACCTCTCGGCCGGCCAGCGCCAGCTGATCGCCCTGGCCCGCGCCGAACTCGTCGACCCGGACGTGCTGCTGCTCGACGAGGCCACCGCCGCGCTCGACCTGGCCACCGAGGCCCAGGTCAACCGGGCCACGGACCGGCTCGCCGGCAAGCGCACCACCCTCGTGGTGGCGCACCGGCTGACCACGGCCGCGCGCGCCGACCGGGTCGTGGTCATGGACCGCGGCCGGGTCGTGGAGGACGGCACCCACGCCGAACTCGTGGCCCGCGGCGGCCGCTACGCCGAACTGTGGCGCACCTTCGTCGGCGAGGACGAGCCCGCCGCGGCGTAGGCGGCGCCGCCCCGCCCCGGCCCCCCGGATCTTGCTGTATGCAACCTTCCGGGGGGTCAGTGCGTCGTACGTGCGTACGTGTTGCGTACGACTGATCGGGGGGCAGGGTGGGGCACGGGCGGAAGGGGCGCGGCCGGGGGGCCGCGTCGGCAGGGGTGTTCGGGGCGGGGCTCGCGCTCTGCTTCGGCAGCCTGATCGCGGCGCCGCCGGCGCACGCGGCGACCGGTGGCTGCGGGGGCGGCCTGGTCAGGACGCTGCCGCTGCCGACGGGCGAGGTACGCATCTACAAGAGCCGTACGCAGGCCTGCGCGGTGACGGTGGCCCACGACCCGGGCCGGCGCCGGGCGATGGCGGTGAGCATCCAGCCGCGCGGCGGGGTCCCGGTCGGCGATGCGGGGCGATTCACCCGATATGCCGGTCCTGTCACTGTCGGTGCGATCAGCCGCTGCGTGTATGTAAAGGGGAGCATCGAGGCCGGATCCGTCGAATCCGGCTGGATCCTGTGCTGAACGAGCGTCCCAACTAGGTCTGGTCAGCCATGCGTTGACCCCGCTAGGTTCACGGGCGACCGAAGTGAACTCAGGGGAGGGTGAATGCGCAAGACGCTCGGCTGGCTGCTGTCGCTCGTGGTGCTGATCGGCACCATGGGCGCAGCCGGCTTCACGGCTCAGGCGGCCACCGCCGCAGGGCCGTCCGCCGCGACGGACATCAAGGACGAGATCCTCGCCATTGCGGGGATGAGTCTGATCGAGGAGAAGGAGTACCCCGGGTACCGCTTCTTCGTACTGAACTACGAACAGCCGGTCGACCACCGGCAGCCCTCGAAGGGCACCTTCAAGCAGCGCCTCACCCTGCTGCACAAGGACGTCTCCCGGCCCACGGTGTTCTTCACCTCCGGCTACAACGTCAACACCAGCCCGCGCCGCAGTGAGCCGACGACCATCGTCGACGGCAACCAGGTGTCGCTGGAGTATCGATTCTTCACGCCCTCCCGGCCCGATCCGGCCAACTGGGCGAACCTGGACATCTGGCAGGCCGCCAGCGACCAGCACCGCATCTACACCGCCCTGAAGAAGGTCTACAAGAAGAACTGGCTGGCCACGGGCGGCAGCAAGGGCGGTATGACGGCGACGTACTACGAGCGCTACTACCCGCGTGACATGGACGGTGTCGTCGCGTACGTCGCGCCGAACGACGTCGTCAACAAGGAGGACTCGGCGTACGACCGGTTCTTCGCCAAGGTCGGCACCAAGGAGTGCCGCGACAAGCTGAACGCGGTGCAGCGCGAGGCGCTCGTCCGCCGTGAGCCGCTGGAGGCCAAGTACGCGGCCGCCGCCGCCGAGAACGGCTGGACCTTCAACACCGTCGGCAGCCTCGACAAGGCCTACGAGGCCGTCGTGCTCGACTACGTGTGGGCCTTCTGGCAGTACAGCCTGCTGGCCGACTGCGCCTCCATCCCGGCCGCCGCGACCGCGAGCGACCAGGAGATCTGGGACTCGATCGACACGATCTCCGGCTTCTCGGCCTACGCCGACCAGGGCCTCGAGACGTACGCGCCGTACTACTACCAGGCGGGTACGCAGCTCGGTTCGCCCGACATCAAGCAGCCGCACCTGGGGGGCCTGAGCCGCTACGGCTACCAGCCGCCGCGCAACTTCGTGCCGCGCGAGATCCCGATGACCTTCCAGCCGGGGGTCATGGCGGACGTGGACAACTGGGTGAAGAACAACGCGAACCAGATGCTGTTCGTGTACGGGCAGAACGACCCGTGGGGCGCTGAACCGTTCCACCTCGGCTACACGGTCCGCGACAGCTACGTGATGATCGCGCCCGGCGCCAACCACGGGGCCAACGTCGCCAAGCTCCAGGACGGCGAGAAGGCGCTGGCCACGCAGAAGATCCTGCAGTGGGCCGGGGTCGCCCCGGCCGCCGCGCTCGCCGACGCGGGCCGGGCGACGCCGCTGGCGAAGCCCGACGCGGTGCTCGACCAGAAGGACCAGGAGCGCGAGCCGCAGCTGCGGCCGTAGCTCCCGGGCAGGGCCCAGGGGCCACGGGAGAGGTGGTACGGCTGGACCCTCTACTAGTCGTACGACAGCCCGTGGCCCAGCGGGTAGCGGCCCGGCACCGGGACCGGGAGGCGGCCCGAGGGTCGAGCCGCCCCGGTGACCACCCGGGCCGCCGCCCGCATCTCCACGTCCGTCCAGGTGTACGTCGCCAGCTCCGCCGCGCACGTGGGCAGCCGGGCCGGGTCGTACGGATTGCGGATCGCCACCACGACCACCGGCACCCCGGTGGCCAGTAGCTCCGTGACCAGCGTGCGCTGCGGATCGTCCCCCTCCGGGACGTTGTACGTGCACACCAGCACCGCCGCGTTGCCGGGCGCCGCGGCCACCGCCCGGGCGGGCGGTACGGCCGTCGCAGCACAGCCCAGCGCGGTCAGCTCCCGGGCCAATACCGCGGTGGGGGGCCCTGTCGTACCGCTGGGGGAGGCCGGGTCGGCCCCGGTGACCAGCACCCGGGGCCCGGCCGTCGCATCCAGGGGCAGCAGTTTCACGGGATTGGCCAGCAGGGTCGTCGTACCCGCCGCGATCTCGTCGGCGGCGGTCAGGTGCGCCGGGATCCCCACCATCGCGTCCATCTGCCCGGCGGCGGTGTGCGCCGCGTCGAACAGGCCCCGGCGGGCCTTCAGTTCGAGGATCCGCAGTACCGATTCCTCGATCCGGTCCTGCGTCAGCTCGCCCGCCTCGACGGCCGCGAGCACGCTGCGGTGCGCGAGCCCCAGGTCCGGCGGGTTCAGCAGTTGGTCGCAGCCCGCCTTCAGGGCCAGCACCGGGACCCGGTCGTCCCCGTACTTCTGGCGGACCCCGGCCATGTCGAGGGCGTCGGTGACCACCACCCCCCGGAAGCCGAGGCGTTCGCGCAGGATGCCGGTCACGATCGGCCGGGAGAGGGTCGCCGGGTCCCCCGAAGGGTCGAGCGCGGGGAAGACGATGTGCGCCGTCATGACGGCGTCCACGCCCGCCTCCACCGCCGCCCGGAACGGCGGCTCGTCGAGCTCCTCCCACTGGGCCCGGCTGTGCCGCATCACCGGCAGCCCGACGTGGCTGTCGGTCTCGGTGTCCCCGTGGCCCGGGAAGTGCTTGGCGGTCGCGGCGACCCCGGCGCCCTGGTAGCCGCGGACCTGGGCGGCGACCAGGGCCGCCACCGCCTGCGGGTCGGAGCCGAAGGACCGTACGCCGATCACCGGGTTGGCCGGGTTGACGTTCACGTCGGCCACCGGCGCGTAGTCCTGCCGGATGCCCATCGCGGCCAGCTCGGCGCCCGCGATGCGCGCGGCGCGGCGGGCCTCGGCGGTGGCCGTGGCGTCGGCGGCGCCCGGGCCGGAGGCGCCCGCGCCCGCGGAGGCGTTCCCGGAGGGACCGGTACCCGCCGTGCCGCTCGCGCCGTGCCGCGCCCCCAGGGCCATCGCCCCGGGCAGCAGGGTCGCGGGCTTGCCGATGCGCGCCACCGCTCCGTGCTCCTGGTCGGTGGAGAGCATCAGCGGGATGCCGGAACCGGCGGCGGCCGCCGCCCGCTGGAGGGCGGCCGACAGCTCGGCGATCTGCTGCGGGCCACGGGTGTTGTGGGCCCAGGAGAAGTAGATGATCCCGCCGAGGTGGTAGCGGGCGACCAGCTCCGCGGACGTCCGCACCCCGAACAGTTTCAGGTTCTGCTCGGCGTCCGCCGCGTCCGGGTCGGTCGCCGAATGGCCGTACGCGCGGGACACGAAGAGCTGCCCGACCTTCTCGGGCAGGCTCATCCCGGCCACCAGGCGGCGCAGCGCCGCCCGGTCGGGCGCCCGGGCGGGCGGGCGGTCGCCGGGGCGCGGGTCGTCGGCGTGCGGTCCGCCGTCCCCGCCGTCCCCGCCGCCCGGGCCACCGCCCGCGGCGTACGAGGCCACTCCGGCGGCCGTGACGGCGGCCATGGCGGCCGCGGTGAGCAGGGACCTGCGGGACGCGTGGTACGACACGCGCCGGACCCTACTGCCGGGCCGGGCCCCCGGCGCCGCGGACACTCGGGAGGTCCCCCGGAAGGGGTGCCGCGTACGCCCAGTGCTCCTGCAGGGTCCGCACGGCCTCGGTGATCGCCGGCCGGCGGGCCGCCCCCGTCCGCCACAAGGCGTACAGCCTGCGTACGGGGCCGGGCTCCAGCGGTACGGCCACCGCGCCCGCCGGCAGCGCTCCGGTGCCCAGCCGCGGGACGACGGCCACCCCGAGCCCGGCCGCGACCAGCGCGACGATGGTGTGGTTCTCCTCGGCCACGTGCGCGATGTCGGGCTCGATCCCGGCCGTGCGCAGGGTCCGCATCAGCCAGTCGTGGCAGACCCGGCCGGGTGGCTGGCAGACCCAGCGCTGGCCGCCCAGGTCGCCCCTGCGGATGACCGCCCGCGCCGTGAACGGGTGGTCGTGGGGCACCACCAGGTCGCACGGGTCGTCCCCGATGACGGCCTGCTCGACGCCCTCCGGGGCCGGCAGCGGGGCGATGTCCCAGTCGTGGGCCACCGCCAGATCGGTGACCCCCCGGGCCACCAGGTCCACCGACAGGTGGGGGTCGACCTCCGTGAGGCGCACGTCCAGCGCCGGATGCCGGCGCGCGAGATCGGCGAGCACCCCCGGCATGAGCCCGCGCGCCGCCGAGGCGAAGGCGGCCACGGTCAGCAGCCCGCTCGGCTGCCCGCGGCGCTCCTCCAGGGTGGTCTCGGCGCGCTCCACGATCGCCAGCAACTCCTGGGCGGTCTCGGCGAGATGCCGGGCCTCCTCGGTGAGCGCGACCCCGCGCCCGCGCCGCTCCAGCAGCGTGGTCCGGGTCTCCCGCTCCAGCTTGGCGATCTGCTGGGACACGGCCGACGGGGTGTATCCGAGGGCGGCCGCCGCGCCCGCGACCGAGCCGTGGACGGAGACGGCGTGCAGGGCGCGCAGCCGGGAGAGGTCGAGCATGCCGCCATCGTAGGCACCGCCGGACCACGGGAGCACCCGTAAGCGATGCTTCATCCATCCCGGAAGAGATCCGCGCTGGTGCTACATGGTTGCGCCGCCGATGCTCGAAGCATGCGTCCCGTCCACACTGCACTCGCCGTACTCGTCGCCGCCGTCTGGGGTTTCAACTTCGTCGTCATCGAGATCGGCCTCGGCCACTTCCCGCCGCTGCTCCTGTCCGCCCTGCGCTTCCTCGTCGCCGCGCTGCCCGCCGTGTTCTTCGTCGGCCGGCCCAAGACCGCCTGGAAGTGGATCATCGCGGTCGGAGTGGCCCTCGGCATCGCCAAGTTCGGCCTCCTGTTCACCGGCATGGCCGCGGGGATGCCGGCCGGACTGTCCTCCCTCGTGCTCCAGGTCCAGTCCGTCTTCACCGCCGTCCTCGCCTCGCTCGTCCTGCGCGAGCGGCCCGGGCGGGTCCGGGTGGCCGGCATGGCGGTGGCGCTCGTCGGGATCGCCGTCGCCGCCGTGGACGGGGGCACCTCCGGGCCGGTGCTCGGCTTCACCCTGGTCGTCGCGGCCGCCGCCTGCTGGGGCGTGTCCAACGTGCTGACGCGGAAGGCGTCCCCGCCCGACGCGCTGAACTTCATGGTCTGGGTGTGCACCGTCCCCGTGCTGCCGCTGTTCGGGCTCTCGCTGCTGCTGGAGGGGCCCGAGCGGGACCTGGCCGCGCTGCGCGGGCTGGACTGGTCCGGGGTCGCGGTCATCGCGTACGTGGCCTGGGTGTCCACCGTGTTCGGCTTCGGCGCCTGGAACCACCTGCTGAAGCGCTACCCGGCCTCCTCGGTCGCGCCGTTCTCGCTGCTGGTGCCGGTGTTCGGGATGTCCTCGGCCGCGCTGGTACTCGGCGAGAGCATCTCGGGGCTGCGCTGGGTGGCTGCCCTGCTGCTGGTCGGCGGCGTGGGCATGACCTCGCTGACCCCCGCCCGCGCGGGAACCCGTACGAAGGGCGGCGCGGCGGAGGTCGGCGCCGCGGCGGTCAGTGCGGGGAGTCCTCCTGCAGCGGCAGCCGCCAGTCCTGCCCCGTGAGCGCGACGCCGTACGAGCGGTGCGGGCGCTCGGCGACCAGGGTGAACCCGGCGCGCTCGTAGAGGGAACGGGCCGAGGCCAGCACGTCGTTGGTCCACAGCACCAGCTCGCGGTAGCCGACCGAGCGGGCGAACGCGACGACGGTGTCGACGAGGAGGGACCCGATGCCGTGCCCGCGCCCCTCCGGCTCGACGAGGAGCAGCCGCAGCCGCGCCGTGCCCGGTGAGCCGTCCTCGCGGACGCACATCATCGAGCCGACCGGGCGGCCGTCCAGCTCGGCGATCCAGACCCGCTCGAGATACGGGTCGTGGTCCTCGGCGAAATCCGCGACGATCCGGGCCACCAGGCCCTCGAAGTCCGTGTTCCAGCCGTACTCGGCGGCGTAGAGCGCGCCGTGCCGCTGCACGATCCAGCCCAGTTCCCCGGGCTCGGGGTCCCGCAGCCGTACCGCTGCGGCGGAGTTGTCAGCAGGGGGCTCCATGGCGCCCCAGGGTAGCGGGCTGATTCCTGCCGCCGCCCAGGATCCGGCCGAGCGGGTCGCCGAGTCCGCCGCCCTCCGCCGAGCGTGGCCACCCCCTGCAGCGGAGATTCACTCATGCCGGAAACGCTGGTTCTGTGGTGGTTCAAGGGCACATCGGACCGGCGTCGCAGTACTCGTAAGTAATGGAAACGTAAAGTTCCGATTCCGTGTGCAACCCCCGGGCGGGGTAGTGGGTCGTATGGTGCGTCGGCACTTTCGGGGAGGGATCTGGGGGGATCGGGAAGTCCGACACGGGAGGGGTAACCGTGAGGGGGTCCGGCCGCGAGGCCGGACCCCCTTCTGGTTGTCCACAGGCCTGACGGGCTGTCGGCGGCGGGAGGTAGTTTCCTTGCCATGGCAACCAACGGGGCGGTGCAACCGGCAGTGGTCGAGGGGGTGCTCGAGCGCATCACCTACGCCAACGAGGAGAGCGGGTACACGGTCGCCCGGGTCGACACCGGCCGCGGCAGCGGGGACCTGCTCACGGTCGTCGGCTCCCTGCTCGGGGCCCAGCCCGGCGAATCGCTGCGCATGGAGGGCCGCTGGGGCTCCCACCCCCAGTACGGCAAGCAGTTCACGGTGGAGAACTACCGCACGGTGCTCCCCGCGACCATCCAGGGCATACGCCGCTACCTCGGCTCCGGCCTGATCAAGGGCATCGGCCCGAAGATCGCCGACCGGATCGTGGAGCACTTCGGCACCGACACCCTCGACGTCATCGAGGCCGAGCCGAAGCGGCTGATCGAGGTGCCCGGGCTCGGCCCCAAGCGGACCAAGATGATCGGCGCCGCGTGGGAGGAGCAGAAGGCGATCAAGGAGGTCATGGTCTTCCTCCAGGGCGTCGGCGTCTCCACCTCCATCGCGGTCCGCATCTACAAGAAGTACGCCGACGCCTCCATCTCGGTGGTCAAGAACCAGCCGTACCGGCTCGCCGCCGACGTGTGGGGCATCGGCTTCCTCACCGCCGACCGGATCGCCCAGGCCGTCGGGATTCCGCACGACAGCCCCGAGCGGGTCAAGGCCGGACTTCAGTACGCCCTGTCCCAGTCCGCCGACCAAGGGCACTGCTTCCTGCCCGAGGAGCGGCTGATCGCCGACGGGGTCAAGCTGCTCCAGGTGGACACCGGGCTGGTCATCGAATGCCTGGCCGAGCTCGCCGCCGATCCGGAAGGCGTCGTACGGGAATCCGTGCCCGATCCGCAGGGCGGGCCGGACCCGCTGACCGCCGTCTATCTGGTGCCCTTCCACCGCGCCGAGCTCTCGCTGGTGGGGCAGGTCCGGCGGCTCCTGGGTACCGAGGAGGACCGGATGCCCGGCTTCCGGGACGTGGACTGGGACAAGGCCCTCGGCTGGCTGGCCGGGCGCACCGGGGCCAAGCTGGCCCCCGAGCAGCGGGACGCCGTCAGACTGGCGCTGACCTGCAGAGTGGCCGTCCTGACCGGCGGGCCGGGCTGCGGGAAGTCCTTCACCGTGCGCTCGATCGTGGAGCTGGCCCGGGCCAAGAAGGCCAAGGTCGTGCTCGCCGCGCCGACCGGCCGGGCCGCGAAGCGGCTCGCGGAGCTCACCGGGGCCGAGGCCTCCACCGTGCACCGGCTGCTGGAGCTGAAACCGGGCGGGGATGCGGCGTACGACCGGGAACGCCCGCTGGACGCGGACCTGGTGGTCGTCGACGAGGCCTCGATGCTGGACCTGCTGCTGGCGAACAAGCTGGTCAAGGCGGTGGCACCGGGTGCGCACCTGCTGCTGGTCGGGGATGTGGACCAGCTGCCCTCGGTCGGCGCCGGGGAGGTGCTGCGGGACCTGCTGGCCGAGGGCAGTCCGGTGCCCGCGGTCCGGCTGACCCGGATCTTCCGGCAGGCCCAGCAGTCGGGCGTGGTCAGCAACGCCCACCGGATCAACACGGGCCTGCTGCCGCTCACCGACGGGCTGCCGGACTTCTTCCTGTTCCCGGAGGAGGACACCGAGGAGGCCGGGCGGCTCGCCGTGGACGTGGCGGCCCGGAGGATCCCCGCCAGGTTCGGACTGGACCCGCGCCGCGACATCCAGGTGCTCGCGCCGATGCACCGCGGCCCGGCAGGCGCCGGAAACCTCAACGGCCTGCTCCAGCAGGCCATCACGCCGGCCCGGCCGAACCTGCCCGAGAAGCGGTTCGGCGGCCGGGTCTTCCGGGTCGGCGACAAGGTCACCCAGATCCGGAACAACTACGAGAAGGGCGCCAACGGCGTCTTCAACGGCACGGTCGGCGTCGTCACCGCCCTCGACGTGGACGAACAGCGGCTGACGGTACGGACGGAGGAGGACGAGGAGGTCGGCTACGAGTTCGCCGAACTGGACGAGCTGGCCCACGCGTACGCCGTCACCATCCACCGCTCCCAGGGGAGTGAATATCCCGCCGTGGTGATCCCGGTCACCACCGGGGCTTGGATGATGCTCCAGCGCAATTTGATCTACACGGCGGTGACCAGGGCGAAGAAACTCGTCGTGCTGGTCGGGTCCCGCAAGGCCCTCGGCCAGGCTGTGCGTACCGTTTCTGCAGGCAGGAGGTACACGGCGGTCGCGCCCAGGCTGTCCGGACGCGTACCGGTGGGAAACATCACCTAAATGATCGATCATTTGGGGTTCCGGCACCGGCGCGGAGGGGGCAGGATGAGCAGGTTGAAGGCACTCAGTGCCGTCAAAAAGACCAAAGGCCGACCCCGAGTGCACTCTCCTGCGCCAAATGGGGGAAGGTAGAGGCAGTCAGGGCACCTCTGAAGAAGAGGCACTACGTCGGTGAGGGATGACGTGAGCGACAACTCTGTAGTACTCCGGTACGCGGACGGTGAATACACCTACCCGGTGGTCGAAAGCACCGTCGGTGACCAGGGCTTCGACATCTCGAAGCTGAGGGCCCAGACCGGGCTCGTCACCTTGGACAGCGGATACGGCAACACCGCCGCCTACAAGTCCGCGATCACCTACCTCGACGGTGAGCAGGGAATCCTGCGTTACCGCGGTTACCCGATCGAGCAGCTGGCCGAGCGTTCGACCTTCATCGAGGTCGCGTACCTGCTGATCAACGGTGAGCTGCCGACCGTCGACCAGCTCGCGTCGTTCCGCAACGAGATCACCCAGCACACGCTGCTGCACGAGGACGTCAAGCGGTTCTACGACGGCTTCCCGCGCGACGCGCACCCGATGGCGATGCTGTCCTCCGTGGTCAGCGCGCTGTCGACGTTCTACCAGGACAGCCACAACCCGTTCGACGAGAAGCAGCGCAACCTCTCGACGATCCGGCTGCTGGCCAAGCTCCCGACGATCGCGGCGTACGCGTACAAGAAGTCGGTCGGCCACCCGGTGGTCTACCCGCGCAACGACCTCGGCTACGTCGAGAACTTCCTGCGCATGACCTTCTCCGTGCCGGCCCAGGAGTACGACCTGGACCCGGTCGTGGTCTCGGCGCTCGACAAGCTGCTGATCCTGCACGCGGACCACGAGCAGAACTGCTCGACCTCCACCGTGCGCCTGGTCGGCTCCTCGCAGGCGAACATGTTCGCCTCGATCTCCGCCGGCATCTCGGCCCTGTGGGGCCCGCTGCACGGTGGCGCCAACCAGTCCGTCCTCGAGATGCTCGAGGGCATCAAGAACGACGGCGGCGACGTCGACGCCTTCATCCGCAAGGTGAAGAACAAGGAAGACGGCGTCCGCCTCATGGGCTTCGGGCACCGCGTCTACAAGAGCTTCGACCCCCGGGCGAAGATCATCAAGGCGGCGGCGCACGACGTCCTCTCGGCGCTCGGCAAGAGCGACGAGCTGCTCGACATCGCGCTCAAGCTGGAAGAGCACGCGCTGGCCGACGAGTACTTCGTCTCGCGCAACCTCTACCCGAACGTGGACTTCTACACCGGCCTGATCTACCGGGCCATGGGCTTCCCGACCGAGATGTTCACCGTGCTCTTCGCGCTCGGCCGCCTTCCCGGCTGGATCGCCCAGTGGCACGAGATGATCAAGGAGCCGGGTTCCCGCATCGGCCGTCCGCGCCAGATCTACACCGGCGAGGTCCTGCGCGACTTCGTCCCGGTCGAGGCCCGCTGACCCGAGGCTCAACCGAGGCCTTCCGCCGACGCGTTCAGTCGGGCGAAGAGGCCGCCAGGCAAGCGAAAAGCGCCCCGCCGTCGATCCCCCCACGGGTCGACGGTCGGGGCGCTTTCCTGTCCCCGGAACGGATTCCCCCCACGGGACCCGAGCCGGGGTGTCGGCGAGGAGCGCACGCGTGGTGCGCTCCGGTGGGTGTCTGCCGGGACCCGTACGGGTCGGGAGGGCCGCTCAAAGCACCCCGTTGGGCACGCGTCCCGGCCGGCTGATGCCCCGGGACGTCCCCCAAGACCCCCGTGAACGTCCCCCAAGACGTTCCTGGCATCGCCCCATTAGACCCACTGCAGTGCCGGATGGTTACGTTGCAATCACTGTGATCTGCGTCTCCTGTGAAGGAAGTGTGCGTGCGGTGAGGAGAAGATCCACTACCGGAAGGATCGCAACCGGAGGCTGTTGCTCACCACGAAAACGGAGGAGAACGCCATCGCCGCCCCCGCAATCATAGGGTTGAGCAAGCCGGCGGCCGCGAGCGGCAAGGCCAACACGTTGTAGCCGAACGCCCAGAACAGGTTGCCCTTGATGGTGGCCAGGGTCCGCCGGGAGAGCCGGATCGCGTCCGCCGCCACCCGCAGGTCCCCCCGTACGAGGGTCAGGTCGCCCGCCTCGATGGCGGCGTCGGTGCCGGTGCCCATGGCCAGGCCGAGGTCCGCCTGGGCCAGCGCGGCCGCGTCGTTGACCCCGTCGCCCACCATGGCGACCGTACGGCCCTGCGCCTGGAGCCGGCGTACGACGTCCACCTTGTCCTGCGGGAGCACCTCCGCGATCACCTCGTCGATGCCCACCTCGCGGGCCACCGTCTCGGCCACGGCCTTGTTGTCGCCGGTCAGCAGCACCGGGGTCAGGCCCAGCGCCCGCAGCCGGGACACCGCCTCGGCGCTCGTCTCCTTGACCGCGTCCGCCACGGTCAGGACCCCGCGCGCCGCCCCGTCCCAGGCCACCGCGACGGCGGTGCTGCCGGCGGCCTCGGCGGCCGCCTTGGCCTCGGCGAGACCCGCGGGCAGGGTGATCGACCAGTCGGCCAGCAGCTGCTCGCGGCCCACCAGGACGGCGTGTCCGTCGACGACGCCCTGGACGCCCAGCCCGGCGAGGGCCTCGAAGGACTCCGGGACCGGCAGGGAGCCGGCCCGCTCGGCGGCGCCGGTGGCGATGGCCCGGGCGATCGGGTGCTCGGAGGAGTGCTCCAGCGAGCCCGCGAGGCGCAGCAGTTCGCGCTCGTCCGTACCGGCGGCGGTGTGCACGCCGGACAGGGCCATCCGGCCGGTGGTGACCGTACCGGTCTTGTCGAGCACGACCGTGTCGACGCGGCGGGTGGACTCCAGCACCTCGGGGCCCTTGATCAGGATGCCCAGCTGCGCGCCCCGCCCGGTGCCGACCATCAGCGCGGTCGGGGTGGCCAGGCCCAGGGCGCAGGGGCAGGCGATGATCAGGACGGCCACGGCGGCGGTGAAGGCGGCGGTGGGGTCGTCGGTGATCAGCAGCCAGGTCACCCAGGTGCCGAGCGCCAGGACCAGTACGACCGGTACGAAGACCCCGGAGATCCGGTCGGCGAGGCGCTGCACCTCGGCCTTGCCGTTCTGCGCCTCCTCGACGAGCCGGGCCATGCGGGCGAGCTGGGTGTCGGCGCCGATCCGGGTGGCCTCGACGACGAGGCGGCCGGAGGCGTTGACGGTGGCGCCGGTGACGGAGCCGCCCACGCCGACCTCGACGGGCACCGACTCGCCGGTCAGCATCGAGGCGTCCACGGCGGAGGCGCCCTCGACGACCGTGCCGTCGGTGGCGATCTTCTCGCCCGGGCGGACGACGAACCGGTCGCCGACCGCGAGCTGCGCCACGGGGATCCGTACCTCGCTGCCGCCGCGCAGGACGGCGACGTCCTTGGCGCCCAGCTCGAGCAGGGCCTTCAGGGCGGCGCCCGCCTTCCGCTTGGAGCGGGCCTCCAGGTAGCGGCCGAGCAAGATGAAGGTGACGACGCCGGCGGCGACCTCCAGGTAGATCGTGGAGGAGCCGTCCGTACGCGAGACGGTGCCTCCCGCGACCGTGAAGAGGGTGAAGTCGTGCCGCATGCCCGGCATCCCGGCGTGGCCGAAGAACAGGGCCCACAGCGACCAGGTGAAGGCGGCGAGCGTGCCGACCGAGACCAGGGTGTCCATGGTGGCGGCGCCGTGCCGGGCGTTGGTCCAGGCGGCCTTGTGGAAGGGGAGGGCGCCCCAGACCACCACGGGGGCGGCCAGGGTCAGCGAGAGCCACTGCCAGTTGTCGAACTGGAGGGGCGGGATCATCGAGAGCAGCACGACGGGCAGGGCCAGTACGGCGGAGACCAGCAGCCGCTGGCGCAGCGCGGCCAGCTCGGGGTCGCGGGGGGAGCCGGCCTGCGCGGCCTCCGGGACCTCGGCTTCCGGTTCCGGTTCCGGCGGCGGGGGCTCCTCGGCGGTGTACCCGGTCTTGACGACGGTCGCGATCAGGTCGGCGACCTGGACCGCGCCGCCGTACGAGACGCGGGCCTTCTCGGTGGCGTAGTTCACCGTGGCGGTGACCCCGTCCATCCGGTTCAGCTTCTTCTCGATGCGGGCGGCGCAGGAGGCGCAGGTCATCCCGCCGATGCTCAGCTCTACCTCGGCGGCTCCGGCCGCCGCTATGGGCCCGTCGTGCACTGTGCTGCTGCTCATGTCCGGCTCCAGGGGGAGGGCCGGGTCGTACGGAAACCAGTATGAGCTGGCCGGCACGACCCGGCGGGGTACTGCGAAGGAGAGGGTGCTCAGGCGGCCCGGCCGGCGAACTCGTATCCGGCCTCGTCCACGGCGGCGCGGACGTCCTCGTCGGCGAGCGCGGCGGCGGAGACCACGGTGACCTCGCCGGTCGCGGCGACGGCCTTGACCGAGCTGACGCCCGGCAGGGCGGAGATCTCGGTGGTCACCGCGCCCTCGCAGTGCCCGCAGGTCATGCCGGTCACCCGGTAGACGGTGGTGGTCTGGGTGTCCGTCTCGGCGGTCATGTCGTTCTCCTCTTCAAGGGCGTGTCCGGTCGCCGGGGCCGGCGGTTTCGCTCCACCGTCCTCCCGACTCTTGGAGACTATACCCCTAGGGGGTATCAATGCGAGGGTTCGCCGCCACTTCCGGCCGGTTCCGGATGTACGTCAGTGCGGGCGGGACGCCGTGACCATCGGCTCCAGGTAGCGCAGCAGCACGGTCTTCAGCTCGGCGACGTACGCGGCCCGCTCGGCGCCCTCGCTCGCCAGGATCAGGTCGAGCGACGCCTTGAAGATGCCCAGGATCATGTTGGAGACGTGGGTGATCTCGTCGGGCGTGCCGTCCGGGCAGAAGCTGCGCAGGATGCCCTGGACCCGGGTCAGCAGCCCGGAGTGCAGCTCCTCGTGCTCCTGGGTGATGCCGGGGATGCCGGAGCCGTGCATGAGGGCCCAGAACGCCGGGTTCTCGCAGTTGAAGGCGATGACCGGGTCCAGGACGGCGTCGAGCAGCTCGGGCAGGGGCCGGTCCAGGTTCTCGGGGAGGAAGGTCTGGCCGTGCATCTCGTGGGCGCGCCGGAGCAGCTGGCCGCCCAGCTCGATCGCGATGGCCTCTTTGTTCGGGAAGAACTGGTAGAGCGTGCCCGGTGAGACCTCGGCCTCGCGGGCGATGGCGTTGGTGCTGGCCGCGGCGTAGCCGGTACGGCAGAACACGCTGGCGGCCGCCGCCAGGAGCTGGGCGATCCGGCGCTCCCCGCGGGCCTGGCGCCGGGGTGCGGCGGCCTTCTTCGTGGCCTTCGGGGCCTTTGCGGCGGTTTCGGCCTGGGGCCTCTCCGGCATGTCACGTCCTTTGCTTCCCGTGGGTGATTGACAAACGCGAGAGGGCGCTCGCATTCTTGGAAAACGCGAGCGACTGCTCGTGTTTGCCAGTCTAAGTCGCCTGGCAATCACGGTGAAGGGGACACCGAGTCATGTCCGAAGTCAAAAAACCGCCGTCGCCAGGGGAGAGCGGACGGTGGACCCGGATCGTCACGGCCCGGCCCCGGCTCTCGCTGCTGCTCGCCCTCGTGGTCACGGCACTGGCCGTCCTCGCGGGCAGCGGCGTCGCCGACCGGATGGGCAGCGGCGGCTGGGAGGACCCGGACGCCCGGTCCACCTACGCCTCCAAGGTCCTCGAGCGCGAGTTCCCCGGCTCCCAGCCCAACCTGCTCCTGCTGGTGGACGCCGGGACCGGGGCCGGGGCCGGGGCCGGGGCCGGCGTGGGCGCGGGGTCGGCGTCGGGGGCGGCCGGCGTGGACGATCCCGCCGTCGCGGCCGAGGCCGAGCGGCTGACCGCGCAACTCGCCTCCGAGCAGGGGGTGGCCGGAGTCGGCTCGTACTGGCGCACGCACCTGCCCGCGCTGCGCTCCGAGGACGGCAGGCAGGCCCTGATCGCCGCCCGGGTGCTCGGCGACGAGAAGACCCGCGCCGCGGTGCTGGAGCGGATCGCCCCGCGCTACCGGGGCGAGCACGGGCCGGTGCGCGTCTCCCTCGGGGGGCCGGTCGCCGTCCAGCGCGAGGTGACCACCACCATCCAGGAGGACCTGCTGCGCGCCGAGGTGATCGCCCTGCCGGTGACCCTCGTCCTGCTCATCATCGTCTTCGGCAGCGCCGTCGCCGCGCTGCTGCCGCTGGGCGTGGGCATCGTCGCCATCCTCGGCACCAACGCCGTGCTGCGCGGCCTCACCGAGTTCACCGACGTCTCCGTCTTCGCCCAGAACCTGACCACCGCGCTCGGGCTCGGACTCGCCATCGACTACGCCCTGTTCATCGTGCGGAGGTTCCGCGAGGAGCTCGCCGCCGGGCGGGATCCGGTGGCAGCCGTGGGGGCCACGCTGCGGACCGCCGGGCGCACGGTGCTGTTCTCGGCGCTGACGGTGGCCGTCTCGCTTTCGGCGATGCTGTTCTTCCCGATGTACTTCCTGCGGTCCTTCGCCTACGCCGGGGTCGCGGTGGTCCTGCTCGCGGCGGCCGCGGCCCTGATCCTGCTGCCGGCGGCGCTGGTGCTGCTCGGGGAGCGGGTCAACTCCCTCGACCTGCGGCGGCTGTGGCGGCGGGGGCGCGCCGGGGCGGCCGCAGGGGCGCCGGGCGCGGATGCCGAGGCCGGCCGGGGCTGGGCGCGGGCGACCGCGCTGGTGATGCGCCGGGCCCCCGTGTTCGCCATCGCCACCACGGCGGGGCTGCTCCTGCTCGGACTGCCCTTCCTCGGGGTCAAGTTCGGCACCGTGGACGACCGGCAGCTGCCGAAGACGGCCTCGTCCCACCTGGTCCAGCAGCAGATCCGCGACGGCTTCCCGGGCAGCCCCGGCGCCGGGCTGACCGTGCTGGCCGAGGGCGCGGCAGGTCCCGCGGACCTGGCCGACTACCGGGACCGGCTGGCCGCCCTGCCCGGGGTGCGGGTGGACGGGCCGGTGAGCTCCGGGGCCCGGCCGGGGTACGCGTACTTCTCGGTGGTCACCGAGGGCGAGGCAGTGGGGCAGCGGGCCCAGGACCTCGTCGGCCAGGTGCGGGGGGTTGACGCCCCCTTCGACACCTCGGTGACAGGGCAGGCGGCGGTGCTCGTCGATGCCCAGAAGGCGATAGCGCAGAAGCTGCCGGCGGCCCTGGCCCTGGTGGTCCTGGCCACGCTGCTGCTGGTCTTCCTGCTCACCGGGAGCGTGCTGATACCCGTCCAGGCGGTATTGCTCAACGCGCTGAGCCTGACGGCGATGTTCGGGGCGGTGGTGTGGGTCTTCCAGGAGGGCAACCTGTCCGGACTGCTCTCCTTCACCTCCACCGGGGACATCGAGACCACGCTGCCCGTCCTGATGTTCTGCATCGCCTTCGGACTCTCCATGGACTACGGGGTGTTCCTCATATCCCGCATCAAGGAGGAGTACGAGCGGACCGGGGACCACGAGGGGGCGGTGCGCACCGGACTCGTCCGCACGGGCGGGCTGATCACCGCGGCGGCCGTGATCCTGGCGGTGGTGATGGTGGCCATCGGCAGCTCCCGGGTGACCAACACCAAGATGCTGGGGCTCGGGATCGCGCTGGCCGTGCTGATGGACGCGCTGGTCGTACGGAGCCTCCTGGTTCCGGCGGTCATGAAGCTGACGGGGAAGGCCACCTGGTGGGCGCCGGGCCCGCTGCGGCGACTGCACGAGCGGTTCGGGCTGAGCGAGGGGGAGTCCGCGCCGGGACCGCTGCCGCAGGTGCCGGGGGAGGCGCCGGATCCGGACCGGATACCCGCGGGCAGCCGCTAGGGGGTGGGGGAGCCGCCGCGGCTGGGGGCGGCTCCCCCGGCGGACGGGGCCCAGGCGGTCCCGTCCGCAGCCGGAGCTGCGAGCGTGGAGGTCAGTCCTCGCGGCGGCCCCGGTTGCCGGGGCGGCGGGCCACCCAGGTGCGGATCGTGTCGGCGTACCAGTAGGGCTTGCCGGCTTCCACGTGGTCGGGAGCGGGGAGCAGCCCGTGCTTGCGGTACGAGCGCACCGTGTCCGGCTGGACCCGGATGTGGGCGGCGATCTCCTTGTACGACCACAGCTGTCGGTCGCTCATCCACGACACCTCCTTGTCCACGCCGCGGGGCCGGCCTGGAAGCCGTCGGGGGAGCCGACGCGTGGACACAGACGATCAGTCAGGTTGTGCCCGGAGAACGACGGCGGGTGAAGGCGCGGGAGGGGCTGTTGAGTTGCTGTGACCGAAACCCTGCGTCATGCGGATATTCGTGACACAAGGGCGACGCCTGTGACAGATGCGGCTCAGCGGTACAGGGCCGGCCGTTCCACCAGCTCCACCGGGGTCCGTACGCCGCTGTGCGCGGCAGTGAGCCCCGCTGCCGAGACCGCGGCCGCCGCGTAGCCGTCCCAGGCGTCGGGCCCGGCCACCCGGCCCTGCGCGGCCGCGGCCACCCAGCGCCGCAGCTGGCGGTCGTACGCATCGGCGAAGCGCACGGTGAAGTCCTGCACGATCTCCCCGTAGCTGCGGCCCGCGGACCGGACGACCATCGACTGCCCCTCGCCGATCTGGGCGCTCCCCGCCTCGCCGACCGCCTCGCACCGGACCTCGTAGCCGAAGCCGCAGTTGACGAAGATCTCCACGTCCACGATCACCCCGCCCGAGGTCTCCAGCAGGACCAGCCGGGGATCGCGCAGCCCCTCGGGGGCCGCCGAGGTGGGCGTCGGAGAGAGCACGGACACCGCCGTGATCTCCTGCCCGAGTAGCCAGCGCGCCGCGTCGACCTCGTGCACGACGGAGTCGCTGATCAGCATGTCGCTGGTGAAGAACGACGGCGAAGAGGCATTGCGGTGCCGGCAGTGCAGGAACAGCGGCCGGCCGATCCCGCCCGCGTCCAGCAGCTCCTTGAGCTGCTCGTACTCGGCGTCGAACCGCCGCATGAACCCCACCTGCACCAGGCGCCGGCCCAGCCGCTGCTCCGCCTCCATCACCCGCAGCGCCCCCGCCGGATCCGGGGTCAGCGGCTTTTCGCACAGCACCGGCAACTCCCGCTCCAGGGCCTGCAGGATCGCCTCCTCGTGGGCCGGCCCCGGGGAGGCGATCAGTACGGCCTGCACCCCCGGTGCTGCTATCGCGGCCGCCGGATCCGTGTGCGCGCTCGCGCCGTCCAGCGCCGCCGCGACCGCCTTGACCCGGTCGCCGTCCGGGTCGGCCACGGCCACCACCCGGGCCCCGCCCACCGTCCGCCCGATCCGGCGGACGTGGTCGGCGCCCATCTTCCCCGTCCCGATGACGGCGATGCCCAGCGTGCTCATGTCGTTCTCCCTCCAGGGGGTCAGCGGGCGCCGCAGGAGCGCAGGTAGGCGCGGGTGCGGCGGGCGATCGGCAGCGGCCGGTCGGGCGGGCACGGGTACATGTCCTGCTCCACGATCGCGAAGAGGTCCACGCCGAGCCGCTGGGCGGCCGCGAGTACGGGCTCCAGTGCGGGCACCCCCGACGGCGGTTCGCACATCACCCCGCGGGCCACGGCCGGCCCGAAGGGCAGCTGCTCCGCGACGACTTCGGCGAGGATCCGCGGGTCGACCTGCTTGAGGTGGAGGTAGCCGATCCGCTCGGCGAAGGTCTCGACGGCCTGCACGCTGTCGCCGCCGCAGTAGGCGTAGTGCCCGGTGTCCAGGCACAGGGAGACCAGGTCCGGGTCGGTGGAGTCCAGGAAGCGGGCCACGTTGTCCGGGGTGTCGATGTGCGTGTCCGCATGCGGATGGACGACGATCCGCAGCCCGTACCGGTCCTGGACCTCCCGGCCCAGGCGCTCGGTCTGCGTGGTCAGTTCACGCCATTGCGCGGGCGTGAGGGTGCGGTCCTCCAGCACCTCGCCGGTCTTGTCGTCCCGCCAGAACGAGGGAATGACGACGAGGTGGCGCGCGCCCATGGCCTGGGTGAGCGCCGCGATCCGCGACACGTGCTCCCAGGTGTCCGCCCAGACGGCGGGCCCGTGATGGAGTCCCGTGAAGACGGTGCCGGCGCTGACCCGCAGGCCCCGTGCGGCGGTCTCCTCGGCGAGGCGGGCGGGGTCGGTGGGGAGATAGCCGTACGGGCCGAGCTCGATCCACTCGTACCCGGAGTCGGCGACCTCGTCGAGGAATCGGTCCCACGGGGTCTGCAGCGGATCGTCGGGGAACCAGACACCCCAGGAGTCCGGAGCCGAACCGATGCGGATACGGGTCAACGCGGGCGGGGAGGACGTCATGACGGCCACCTTAGGGTGCAAGACGAGTGGGAGGACTGTCTGTGACCACCACGGACGATGTCGCGTTCGACCTGATCACGATGGGGCGCATCGGGGTGGATCTCTACCCGCTGAAAACGGGCGTACCGCTGGCGGAGGCGGACACCTTCGGGAAGTTCCTGGGCGGCTCGCCCACCAACGTCGCCGTCGCGGCGGCCCGGCTGGGCCGCCGGGTGGCGGTGATCACCAAGACCGGATCGGATCCCTTCGGCGCCTATCTGCGGGCCGAGCTGCGCGGGTTCGGCGTGGACGACCGGTGGGTGGGGGAGGAGGCGCGCTACCCGACCCCGCTCACGTTCTGCGAGATCTTCCCGCCGGACGATTTCCCCCTCTACTTCTACCGGCTGCCGAAGGCCCCCGACCTGGAGATCGAACCGGCGGAGCTGGACCTGGCGGCGGTACGGGCCGCACGGGTGTTCTGGATGACGGGGACCGGCCTGAGCGCGCAGCCGAGCCGGTCCGCCACCCTGGCCGCGCTGGAAGCCCGCGCGAAGTCCGGGATCACGGTCTTCGACCTCGACTGGAGGCCGATGCTGTGGGAGGACGAGCCGAAGGACGCGTACGCGCAGGCGCTGGGCCTCGCCACGGTGGCGGTCGGCAACGCGCAGGAGTGCGCCATCGCGACGGGCGAGTCCGAACCGCATGCGGCTGCGCGGGCGCTGCTGGCGGCGGGGGTCGAACTGGCCGTGGTGAAACGGGGGCCGGACGGGGTACTGGCGATGCGGCGGGACGGAACGGTGGCCCAGGCGGCGCCGGTGCCGGTGGAGGTGGTGAACGGGCTGGGCGCGGGGGACGCGTTCGGCGGGGCGCTGTGCCACGGACTGCTGGCGGGCTGGGATCTGGAGCGGGTGCTCCGCTTCGCCAACGCGGCGGGGGCGATCGTGGCTTCGCGACTGGCGTGCTCGGCGGCGATGCCGTACGCGAAGGAAGTGGAGGAGGTGCTGGAGCCGTGACCGTGACCGCGTCGCACGAGATGGAGTTCACCGCGCTGCGGGTGCTGGAGCTTGCACCCGGCGAGAGGTATGCGCACGCGTGCGGGGACCACGAGTGGATCGTCCTCCCGCTGGCCGGGGGGTGCACGGTCCGCTGCGCGGAGCCGAGGGGCCCCGCAGGGACCGGGTCGCAGGTGTTCGAACTCCGGGGGCGGGAGAGCGTGTTCAGCGGGCTGAGCGACTTCGCGTACCTGCCCCGGGACGGGGAAGCGGAGATCGGGTCCGTCGCCGGAGGGCGGTTCGCGCTCGTCGGGGCGCGGTGCGAGAACGTGCTGCCCGCCCGGTACGGGGCTGCCCGGGGTGTCCCCGTCGAGATCCGCGGCGCAGCCCACTGCACGCGCCAGGTCAACAACTTCGCCGCCGCCGGCGTCTTCGACTGCGACCGCCTCATCGCCGTCGAGGTCCTCACCCCCGGCGGGAACTGGTCCTCGTACCCGCCCCACAAGCACGACGAGTTCCACCCCGGCCACGAGTCCCGCCTCGAGGAGATCTACTACTTCGAGATCGCCCCGCACGGGGACACCCCCGGCCTCGGCTACCAGCGTGTCACCCCCTCCCCGGCGGGGAAGACCGACATCCTCACGGAGGTGAGGACCGGCGACGCGGTGCTCATCCCGGACGGCTGGCACGGCCCGTCCATCGCCGCTCCCGGGCACGACATGTACTACCTCAACGTCATGGCCGGGCCCCCGGGCCCGCCCCGGGAGTGGCTGATCCGGGACCACCCCGACCACGACTGGATCCGGGACACCTGGCCCGGCCAGGACACCGACCCCCGGCTGCCCTTCTACCGAGCGGAGGACGAGACCCGATGAGGCTCACCGTCGCGCAGGCCCTCGTCCGCTTCCTGGCCGCCCAGTACACCGAGCGTGACGGCCGCCGGCACCGGCTGATCGCCGCCACCTGGGGGATCTTCGGGCACGGGAACGTCGCCGGCATCGGGCAGGCGCTCCTGGAGAGCGGCCCGCGGGAGATGCCCTTCCTCCAGGGGCGGAGCGAACAGGCCATGGTGCATGCCGCCGTCGGGTACGCCCGCCAGTGCGGGCGGCTCTCGGCCCACGCCGTCACCACCTCGATCGGGCCCGGCGCCACCAACCTCGTCACCGGGGCCGCCCTCGCCACCATCAACCGGATCCCCGTCCTCCTCCTGCCCGGCGACACCTTCGCCACCCGGCCCGCCGATCCCGTGCTGCAACAGCTCGAGGTGCCGTACGCGGGCGACCTCTCCGTCAATGACACCCTGCGGCCCGTCTCCCGCCACTTCGACCGGATCACCCGCCCCGAGGCCCTGATCCCGGCCGCCCTCCAGGCCATGCGGGTGCTCACCGACCCCGTCCAGACCGGCGCGGTGACCCTGGCGCTGCCCCAGGACGTCCAGGCCGAGGCGTACGAGTGGCCGCCCGAGTTCTTCGCCGAGCGCGTGTGGGGCGTACGCCGGCCCCGGCCCGACCGGGACGAGCTCGCCCGGGCCGCCGCGGCCGTACGGGGCTCCGCGCGCCCGCTGATCGTCGCCGGCGGCGGGATCCGGCACAGCGCGGCCCAGGCCGCGCTGGCGGAGTTCGCCGAGGCCACCGGGATCCCGGTGGCCTGCACGCAGGCGGGCAAGGGGGCGCTGCCGTACGACCACCCCGCCGATGTCGGCGGGATCGGGCACACCGGGACAGCCACCGCCGACGAGCTCGCCCGCGGCGCCGACCTGGTCATCGCCGCCGGGACCCGGCTCACCGACTTCACCACCGCCTCGGCGACCCTCTTCCAGAACCCCGCCGTCCGCTTCCTCGGGCTCAACCTCGACCCGTACGACGCCCACAAGCTCGCCGCCCGGCCGCTGGTCTGCGATGCGCGGGTGGGCCTGGAAGACCTCCGGGTCGCGGCTGCCGGGTACCGCGTGGACCCCGCGTACGAGACGGCGTACAAAGAGAAGAAAAGGAGCTGGGAGCGGCTGGTCGATCGGGCCTACGCGGCCACCGACGAGGACGCCGCCCCGACGCAGGCCCAGGTGCTCGGGCTGCTCGACTCGGTTGTCGATGCCTCCGACATCCTCATCAATGCCGCCGGCTCACTGCCCGGGGACCTGCACAAGCTGTGGCGGGCCCGCTCCGGCGACCAGTACCACGTGGAGTACGGGTACTCCTGCATGGGCTACGAGATCCCGGCGGCGATCGGCACCGCGCTCGCCGCCCCCGGCCGCCCGGTGTGGGCGCTGGTCGGCGACGGGACGTACCTGATGAACCCGACCGAGATCGTCACGGCCGTGCAGGAGGGGATCCCGATCAAGGTGGTGATCCTCGACAACCACGGCTATGCCTCCATCGGCGGCCTCTCCGGGGCCGTGGGCGGGGAGGGCTTCGGGACCGCGTACCGCTTCCGGGCGGACGACGGTTCGTACACCGCAGCGCCCCTGCCGGTGGACCTCGCGGCCAACGCAGCCTCCCTCGGGATGGCCGTGATCCGCACCCGCACCATCGGTGACCTGCGGAAAGCCCTCGCCGAAGCGCGTGAGGCGGACCGTCCCACATGTGTCTACGCACAGACCCGAACACCCGACACTGTGTCGGGCCCGCCCCCGGCACAGGCGTGGTGGGATGTTCCTGTGGCCGAGACCGCGACCCGTGCGTCCGCGACCGCGGCCCGCGAAGAGTACGACCGGCAAGCCGCGCAGCGACGTCGCCATCTGTGAAGGAGCAAGGCAATGAAGACCGTCAACCACTGGATCGGTGGCAAGACCGTCGAGGGCGCGTCGGGCAACTACGGCCCGGTCACCGACCCGGCCACCGGCGAGGTCACCACGCAGGTCGCCCTCGCGTCGGCCGACGAGGTCGACGCGGCCGTACGGGTCGCCCAGGAGGCCTTCCAGACCTGGGGCCAGTCCTCGCTGGCCGCCCGCACCAAGGTGCTGTTCGCCTACCGTGCGCTGCTGGACGCCAACCGCGACGCCATCGCCGAGCTGATCACCGCCGAGCACGGCAAGGTGCACTCGGACGCGCTGGGCGAGGTCGCGCGCGGCCTGGAGATCGTCGAGCTGGCCTGCGGGATCACCACGCAGCTCAAGGGCGAGCTGTCCACGTCCGTCTCGAACCGCGTGGACGTCTCCTCGATCCGCCAGCCGCTCGGCGTGGTCGCGGGCATCACCCCGTTCAACTTCCCGGCGATGGTGCCGATGTGGATGTTCCCGCTGGCCGTGGCCTGCGGAAACACCTTCATCCTCAAGCCGAGCGAGAAGGACCCGTCGGCCGCCGTCAAGCTGGCCGAGCTGGCGACCGAGGCCGGCCTGCCGGCCGGTGTGCTCAACGTCGTCCACGGCGACAAGGTCGCCGTCGACGCGCTGCTCGCCCACCCGGGCATCGCGGCCGTCTCCTTCGTCGGCTCCACGCCGATCGCGCGCCACATCCACACCACCGCCTCCGCGAACGGCAAGCGGGTCCAGGCCCTGGGCGGCGCCAAGAACCACATGCTGGTGCTGCCGGACGCCGACCTGGACGCGGCCGCCGACGCGGCGGTCTCGGCCGCGTACGGCTCGGCGGGTGAGCGCTGCATGGCGATCTCGGCGGTCGTGGCGGTCGGCTCCATCGGCGACGAGCTGGTCGAGAAGATCCGCGAGCGCGCCGAGAAGATCAAGATCGGCCCGGGCAACGACCCGACCTCCGAGATGGGTCCGCTGATCACCGCCGCCCACCGCGACAAGGTCGCCTCGTACGTGAAGGGCGCGGCCGACCAGGGCGCCGACGTGGTCCTGGACGGTACGGGTTACACGGTCGGCGGCTTCGAGAAGGGCCACTGGATCGGCCTGTCGCTGCTGGACAACGTCAGGACCGACTCCGACGCCTACCGCGACGAGATCTTCGGGCCGGTGCTGTGCGTGCTGCGCGCCGAGACCTACGAGGAGGGCGTGGCGCTCATCAACGCCTCGCCGTTCGGCAACGGCACGGCGATCTTCACCCGCGACGGCGGCGCGGCCCGCCGCTTCCAGCTGGAGATCGAGGCGGGCATGGTCGGCGTCAACGTGCCGATCCCGGTGCCGGTGGGCTACCACTCCTTCGGTGGCTGGAAGGACTCGCTCTTCGGCGACCACCACATCTACGGGAACGACGGCATCCACTTCTACACCCGCGGCAAGGTCGTCACGACCCGCTGGCCGGACCCGTCCGAGGCCCCGGTGGGCGTGGACCTGGGCTTCCCCCGCAACCACTGATCGGCTGGCCGACTGATCGGCCTCACGACCGGCTCGCCTCCCGCACCCCTCACGCGGGAGGCGAGTTCGCGTTCAGAACAGGGACCAGACGTCGGCCGCCGCCGTCCGGCCCCAGACCGCGTCGCCGTGGCCGTAGCCGGGGACCACGGTGAAGCCGACGCGGTCGTTGCCGCCCGCGCGGATCAGGTCCGCGCCGCGCGGGTGGTCGCCGCGGCCCAGCGCGGTGTTGACCCACACCACCTCGGCCCGGATGCGGTCCCAGGGGATCCGGTACGTCGCCTCGTCGCCCGCCCAGACCGCGGCGAGGTCCCGCATCAGGGCCGTCGGGATCAGCCCGCTGCCCAGGGCTGCGGTGGCCGCGCGCCAGGTGGCGAGCGAGGTGTGGGCGAGGGTGAACCGGTCCTCGGCCGGGGTGGCGCCGAAGGCGTACTCGCCCGCACTGTGGCCCTGGGCGTAGATCCAGTTCGCCGGTCCCGGAAGGGCGGCCGTGCGAATCAGCGCGAAGTGGGCGAGCCCGGCACGGGTGAAGCGGAGCGAGGGGTTCGGGGGCCAGGGGGCCGGGGAGGGCGCCGCGGGGTCGGCGACGGCCTCTGCGATCAGGGCCGCCAGGCCCGGGTCGGTCGCGTACGTGCCCTGCGCGAGCAGGCCGGCGTACACGTCCCGCGTCGCGGCCGCCCGCAGCGTCAGTTCGCCGGTGTACGGCCCGGTCGTGTCCAGGACGACCACCCGGCGCAGCCGCGGCGAGCCGTCGTGCCCGGCGGCGTCCAGGGCGAGCGCGGCCCCGGCCGAGTGCCCTGCGTACTGGTACGGCAGCCGCAGTACGCAGTCCAGCGCGCCCACCACCCCCGCCAGATCCCGGCGGTGCGCCGCGAGCCCCTGCTCGGCGGTGATCTCGGCGGCGGTCGAGGCGTCCTCGCGCGGGGTGACCCCGACGACCAGCAGGCCCCGGCGGCACAGGTGGTGGGTGAGGTGGTGGTCGTCCGGGCCGCCCGGGGTGAAGAAGTCGGCGGCGAAGTTCAGTCCGCCGCCGGGCAGCAGGTACGCGATCCCGCGCGGTGGCCGGCTCGTGTCCGCGACCACGTCCACCGTGAGGCCGCTGCCGGAGAGTCGCACCGTGAGGCGGGTCCAGCCGGAGCCGGAGCCGGAGCCGGCGCGGTGGGTGGCGTCGCCGGTGCCCAGTGCGCGCTCGATGCGCGCCAGCAGGCCCGCGCCGGTCTCGGTGTGCTGTCGTTCCATCGCTCGTCTCCCCCGTCGCCGGTGACGACCGGACGCCGTCACCGGGGGACACCCTTGCCCGTCAGTGCGTTGCGGCCAAGTCCGGTGCGGGCTCGGCCTGTTCCGCGGGGGACCGGCGGCGGCGCCGCAGGACCAGGAGGGTGAGGGCGGCGCCCGCCGGCACCAGCAGCGCACCGAAGGCGGGCCACGGCACGGCGACGAACTCCGCCTCGGATGCCGAGGTGAGGTCCGGATAGGCGCTCGCCCCGGCCGCGATCCGTACGGTCACCCAGTCCGACTGCGGTGCGTCCGCCCACGGTTCGGTCAGCTCGATCCGCTGGCCGGGCAGCAGCACCAGCTTCAGCTCGCGGGCCGGCCGGTCGAGCACCGTGCGGCGCAGCAGTCCCTCGGCGGTCACCGCCACCTTGGGCTCGACGACCACGTTGCCCCGGTTGACCAGCGTGTACGAGACCGTGGCGCGGGCCTTCTTGATCCACGGCAGCAGCGGCGCGGACCGGCTGACCTTCACGTTCTCCACGCTCAGCCCCGGCGTCACCGGCCCCGGCACCCGGAAGTACAGCCGCGAGCCGACCTGCCGCTTCACCCCGACCTGGACCTTGCCCTCCTGCCGGATGCCCTCCACGGCGGTGTTGAGGGCGACGATCCCGCCGACGTGGTCGCCGGGCGTCGCGTCCTCGGGGACCTTCACCGTGAACGGGATGTCCTTGCGGCCCTTGGGCGGCACGGTCACCGTGGTCGCCGTCTCGGGCGGCAGCGCCAGCCACGTGCCCACGTCCTTGGGCTTCTGCTCCACCGGCAGCAGCGCGAAGGCGCCGCCGGCCGGGGTGTTCACCGCGTCGGTGGCGAAGACCCGGAAGGTCAGCTCCTTGTCGGAGGAGTTCAGGATCGTCACGCTGTCGCTGACCGTGGTCCCGGCCGCGCCCTGGTGGAAGAAGTACGCGCGGTCGGTCATCGCGGCGCCGGCCGGGGGCGTCGGGAACACCCCCCAGGTGCCGTTGTCCGCGGCCGTCGCCGTCGCGGCGGGCAGCAGCAGGCCCGCGACCAGCAGCAACAGGGCGAGGAGCGGACCGTACGAAACAGGGACGCGGGGGCGCATGGGCGGTTCTCCAGTCGGCGCGGGGAGGCGGGGGTGGGGCGGGAGGCGGGGGCGGAAGGCGAAGGGGTGGTGCGGCGCCGTGGCGCCGCACCACCCTGGGTGCACTGCTCCTGCCGGGTCAGGCGATCGAGAAGGTGACGACCGTCTGGTAGGTGTCGGCGAACATGAACGGCGGGAGCTGGATCATCCCGGCGCCGCCGACGGCGAACTCACCGCCGGTCAGTTCGTCCCCGCCGGCGGCCTGCGAGGCCACCTTCATCGGGGTCTCGGAGATCGCGCCGGGGGTGCCCGCGGTGCAGGTGCTCGGGCTGTCCGGGTTGGTCACGGTGCAGGACGGCTGGATGCCGATCTGCGCCTTCGCCATCGAGTGGCCGGTCGTCTGGTTCAGGAACGGCGTACGGGTCGCCGTCACGTCCCAGCCGAGCGTGCCGCCGCGGAAGTCCTGGACGGTCGCGGCATTGAACACACCGACCACCGACTGGGCCTTGCCGTTGATGGTGACCGAGGGGAAGGCGACGGCCGGCTGGCCGTCCTTCGGGCCGAGCGCCAGCGGGCCGGGGAGGACCTCGATGTCGACCGGGTTCTTCACGCCCGCCTGGTCCTCCAGGTACACGAAGGACTTGTACGGGGTGACCGAGCCGTCGATCTTCAGGGCGTCGGCCTTCTTGGTGACGGTGATGTTGCAGGTGGCGGCGCCGGTCGCGTCCGCCGTACCGGTGCCGGTGTCACCGGTGGCCGCGCCCGCGAGGAGGGCGGAGCAGGTGACCGGCCCGGCCGCGAAGTTGGCGCCGCTGACGACGACGGCCGTGCCGGCCTTGCCGCTGTTGGGCGTCAGCTTGGTGGTGACCGGGTCCTTGGGCAGGGCCTCGACGGCGACCGAGCCGAGCGTGGCGCTCGGCCGGGGCGCCGGGGTGCAGGTCGTGGTGAACACCGAACCGCTGAGGTCGGCGTCGGTGACCGCCAGGTCGAGCTTGATGTCGACCGCGGTGCCCTCGCTGCCGTCCGGGATCTTGATCGTTCCGGAGAAGGCCTTCGGGTCGAGCGGGGTGCCGGCGACGACGCTGACGGTCTCGGGCGGGCTGGTGACCACCTGGGTGGTCGTCCCCACCTTGAGGGTGATCTTGGTGGTGTTCACCGTCGTGACGGAGAAGCCGGGGATCAGCGGGCTCGCACCCGGATCGATCGTGATCGGTACGACGTCGCCGGCCTTGGCCGTGCCGGGCACCGTGACCGTGTAGTTCTGGTTGCCCGAACCGTCCGGCTGCGGAGCCGGGGCGTCGCAGTTCTCGAAGACGGGGGTGGTCACGGTCGCCGCCTGGGCGGTGCCGGTCAGGCCCACCACGCCGCCCGTCAGCGCGAGGGACAGGGCGCCCGCCCCGGCCAGAATTCTTCGTCGGAACGTTGTACTCACTGGGTCGCGACTCCTTCGTCAGACGAACCCCTCCCCCCACCCGCTGTGTGGGGGAGGCCGAGCCGGTGCGGTGGCCGACATTGACGCGTCGCGGTGATGAGAAGTCAATGACTTGCTTTCGCCCGAAGCACACAGAAATTGATGTCCCATCAGGCCGGGTCTCCGGGGGTGCGGTGCGGGTGGGATGGGTGGGGTGCGGGCAGGGGGCTGACGTGGGCGCCGACCCGGGCGGCGGCCGGGCTGCCGGCCCGGCCGCCGCCGGGCCGGGCCGCGGGCCCGGGGCCGCCCGCGCGGGCCCGTCAGCCCGCGGCCGCCGGGGCGCGCAGCAGCAGGTTTGCGGTGCCGGCCGGGACCCCGGTGAGGTGGTCCGGTACGGCGCCCTGCACCAGCGCGGCGGAGACCTCGGCGGGGGTCTTCGCCCTGCCGCCCGCGGCGAGGCCGTCCGCGAGGATCAGCGCGGCGACGCCCGCCGCGTGCGGGGCCGCCATGGAGGTGCCGGAGGCGCGGGCGAGGGCGGTCGCCCCGCCCTTCCAGGCCGAGGTGACGGAGACGCCCGGCGCGGCGAGGTCCACGCAGCTGCCGTAGCTGGAGAACGGGGCCCACTGGTCCGCGGCGTCGGCCGCACCGACGGTGATCGCCGCGGGGACGGCGGCGGGGGAGCCGGTGCAGGCGTCGTCGGCGGAGTTGCCGGCGGCGACGGTGAAGGTGATCCCGGCGGCGACGGCCCGGGTCACCGCCGCGTCCAGGGAGTAGCTGCGGGTGCCGCCCATGCTCATGTTGGCCACGGCGGGGGTGCCGGGGGCCTTGGCGGCGTCCTTCACCATCCACTCCAGGCCGCCCAGGATGGAGGTCAGGCTCGCGGACCCCTTGCAGTCGGCGACCTTGACGCCGACGAGGGAGACCCCCTTCGCGACCCCGTACGTCGCCCCGCCCAGGGTGCCCGCGACGTGTGTGCCGTGGCCGTTGCAGTCGCTGGAGCCCTCCAGGAACACGCCGTTGTAGCCGACCCGGGCCCGGCCCCCGAACTCCTGGTGGCCGGTGTTGATACCGGTGTCCACGACGTACGCGGTGACGCCCTGCGCGGTGGTCGCGTACGTGTACGAGCCGTCGAGCGGGAGATCGCGCTGGTCGATCCGGTCCAGCGGCCACGGCGCCGGGTTCTGCGCGTCGCTGATCCGGAACTCGGCGTCCGGCTCCACCGAGGCCACCCGGGGGTCGGCGGCGAGGGCGGCGGCGCGGGCTGCGGTGGTGCGGACGGCGAAGCCGCTGAGGACGGTGTCGTAGACGGCCCCCACCTGGTCGCCGGCGCCTGCGGCCTCGGCGGCCAGGGCGCGGGTCGGGGCGCGGGAGGCGGCGTCCTTGAGGACCACGACGTACGGGGCGGTGGCGGTTTCGGCGCGATCGGCGACGGCGGGTGCGGGGTGCGGCGGCAGGGCGGTGGCCGCCGCCAGCAGGGCGGCGGCCGGGAGCAGCGCGGTGAGTGCGGTCATGCGGCCGATGCTCGGCGAGGTGCGGGCCGGGCGCGCGGAGGGTGCGCCGAGTGGGCGCACGACACGCCGCCGGACGGATGAGGCGGCATCCGGCGGATCCCGGCCGGACGCGGCCCGCCGGCCGCCCCGGTGGCGAAGGCCCCGGCCGTCTCTTCCGGCCGCCGCACGGCAGCCGGACCCGAAACGGTCGCTACCCCGCCAAGGGCCAGCCGCGCAGGGCGAAGACGCCCTCGTCGCGGGAGCCGGCGGAGGCGTAGGTGGCGAGGGCGGCCTCGTTGTCGGTGTCGACTCCCACCCACATGCCGTAGCAGCCGCGGGCCTTGGCCTCGTCGGCGAGGGCCGCGGTCAGGGCGCGGCCGATGCCGCGGCGCCGGTAGCCCTCGTCCACGGAGAGCTCGTACAGGCACATCTCGGTGCCCTTGTCGGGGTGGCTCATCTCGACTCCGGAGACCATGCCGGCGGGGATGTCGTCGACGTAGGCGATGAGCATCAGGTGTCCCGGAGAGGAGAGGAAGCGCTCGGACCAGTCGAGTCGGGCGGGGCCGTCGAAGAGCCCCTCCGCGGCCTGGAGTTCGGCGACGGTACGGGCGGGGCGGATGTCCATGGCGGTCACGATAATGGGCGCGTGACGAGCGGCGACCTTGATTTCCCCACGGCGTGGCGAACCGCTCCGGAGGCGGCGCGCGGGATGGCGGCCTCCCGCGCGGGCCGTGCCTCCTGATGCCGTTTCCGCTGCGGAACGGCGGCGCCGGGCGGGGGATCCCGGTGGGCGGGCGGAGTACCCGGGCCGGGCGGAGTACCCGGGCCGGGCGGATTCCCGGGCCGGGGGGCGGGGTCAGCTGCGCAGGGCCAGCGCCGCTGCGTAGCCCGGCGGGGCCGGGAGGTCCGTCACGTGCCAGCCGGGGACGGGGGCCGGGTCGGGGCCCGAGCCGACGTACGGGTCGGCCAGGCCCGCGGCCAGGCCGGTGCCCGTGCCCTTGAAGTAGGCCTCCTTGCGCGACCACAGGCGGGCCAGCGCCCCCGGCTGCTCCGCCGCGGGCAGCGCGGAGAGCTCCGCGGTCTCCGCCGGATGCAGGCTGGTCAGGACGTCCGCCACCGCCGCGGCACTCGGGGTCGCCTCCACGTCGATCCCGACCGGTGCCCCCGCGAACGCGAGGTACGCCAGGTCGCCGCTGTGCGAGAGCGAGAACTGCACCGCGCCTCCCGCCACCGCCGGCCGCCCGTGCGGGCCGTCGCAGCACGGGCAGTCCTCCCGGACCAGGGTGACGTCCTGCGGGGCGAGCCCGAGGAAGCCGCCGAGCAGCACCCGCAGCCCCACGTGGGAGGCGAGGTACCGGTGCCGGTCCTCGACCCGCAGCAGCCGCCCGGCCCGCTCCCGTTCGTCCGCGTCCAGGAGCGCCCGGGCCTCGTCGACCCGGTGGCCGCCGACCACGTCGAGGGTGGTGTCCAGGGACCACACCGTCACGGCCGCCCCCGTCGGGACCTCGCCGGTCCGCGGCAGGTCCTGGCCGAGTCGGTTCACGTACGTACTCACCCGACGAGGGTAGACCAGACGTTCGAGGCGGCCTGGTTAATCTCTTCCTCTCGCCGATCAGTTGGTCAGCCGATCAAAGGAGCCTTGATGCGAAGTGCCGCCGTCACACCGGAGGATGACCGGATCCGCTGGGTCGAGCTGCCCGGGGAGGAACCCGCCCGGGTGTACGTGCACGGGCTGGGATCGACCTCGCCCGCCTACTTCGCCGCGAGCGCCGTGCACCCGCTCCTCGCGGGCCGCCGCTCGCTGCTGGTCGACCTGCTGGGGCACGGGCACAGCGACCGGCCCGAGGGTTTCCCGTACACCCTCGAGGCGCATGCCGACACCCTGGCCGCCGCCCTGGACGCGGCCGGTGCGACCGGCGTCGAGCTGATCGCCCACAGCATGGGCGGCGCCGTGGCCATCGTGCTCGCCCACCGGCACCCCCGCCTCGTCTCCCGGCTGGTGCTGGTCGACGCCAATCTGGACCCGGTGCCGGTCGTCCCGCGCACCGCCGGCAGCAGCGGCATCGCCTCCTACACCGAAGAGGAGTTCCTGGCCGGAGGCTGGGCCGAGGTGCGCGACCGGATCGGCGCGCACTGGTGGTCCACCATGCGCCTGGCGGACCGTACGGCCCTGCACCGCACCGCCGTACACCTCGCGGCCGGCACGACGCCGACCATGCGCGAGCTGCTGCTGGAGCTGAAGATCCCGCGCACCTACCTGCTGCCCGCGGCCGACGGGCCCCTCGCCGGGTCCGAGGCCCTTCAGGCCGCCGGGGTGTCCGTGGTCCCCGTTCCGGACTGCGGGCACAACATCATGCTCGACAATCCGGAGGCCTTCGCCCGGAGCACGGCAGCCGCACTCGCCCGCGACCAGGGGGGCCAGGACTGGGCCGTCTAGCCGCGGCTGCGTGCGTGGGCCGTGGGCGGGGTGCCGTCCTGCGTCTTCGACCCCGGCGAAGGGGTTCCGTCGGTCCAGGCGTAGACCCGCTTGCCGCGCACCGCGACCTGGTACTGGTAGAAGTCCCGGCACTCGGGCCGCTCTTCGGCCCGGGTGCCGTGCGGCCACCACTTGGCGCTCAGCTTCCGCCCGCCCTGGTCGTTCGGCGTGCCCGCGGTGCACTGCGGGCCGTCCAGCGGGGTCGCTCCGAGCGTGAAGCGGATCAGCCTGGCCTCGCCGGCGCTGCGCACGCGTATGCGTATGTCGGTGGCGTCCTTGGGCACCCACGACGGCAGCGTGAAGGCCTTCTCGCCGCGGGTGGACGCGTCGGCGGCGGTCGCGAAGTGCTTGCTCTTCTCCTTGAAGACCTGGTCGTTGATGGAGTCGGTCAACGGGTTGGGCGGGAGGTTGGGGAGTGCGAAGGCGGCGGTGGCGACGGCTCCCACGGTGGCGGCGGCGATGACGAGGGGACGGCGGTTCATGTGATCCAGTCTCGGCGGCGGCGCTCGCGTGCGCGTCCCTCCTCAGGACGAACCTGATGTCTGCCGGAAGTCTGATGCCGTGTCCTACCTGAGAGCTGCGTCGGTCAGCGACGCCTCCTGCGGGACAAGGCCAGGACGCGCCACTGACCCCCCGTCACCCCGACACCAGGGCACGGCGAGCGGCGTTATAGCGGCGTTAAGGGGCGGCGATAGGACGTGCCCCGAGGGTGGAACCCGACGCCGTACCGGGGGTTACCCCGGGCGGCCCCCACCCCCGTCCTGGAGGAATGCCATGCGCCGTCGTCCCGCTCCTCTCCTCGTATCGGCGGCCGCGGCCGCCGTACTCGTCGTCGCGACGCCCGCGTCGGCGGCCCCGGCCGACAAGCCGCAGGTCCTCGGCGGCTGGACGCAGACCAGCGCCGCCAGCTACGACGCCTGGATCGCGGCGCGCGGCAACCAGGGCAAGTGGGCGGCGTACGGGTTCGACTGGTCGACGGACTACTGCTCGACCTCGCCCGACAACCCGTTCGGCTTCCCCTTCCAGACGTCCTGCGCCCGCCACGACTTCGGCTACCGCAACTACAAGGCCGCAGGTACATTTCCGGCCAACAAGTCCCGGGTGGACGATGCCCTTTACGCGGACCTGAAGCGGGTCTGCTCGGCGTACTCGGGTGTGAAGAAGGGCTCCTGCGACAGCACCGCGTGGACCTACTACCAGGCCGTCAAGGTCTTCGGCGTCTCCCCGCAGGACGCGCCGCAGGACGCGCCCGCCGCCTGAGCCGTCCCGTGATCGACCCGGTTCCCCCTTGATCTCCGGTCCCGCCCGCACCCCCGTCGGGCGGGACCGGTCGGGTTCTGCGCTCCCTCGCGCGCCCCCTTCTCGCCCGCAGATCCTGCTGATGGACGAGCCCTGCTCGGCGCTGGACCCCACCTCGACGCGCCGTATCGAGGAGACGATCCGGGAGCTGGCCGAGGAGGTGACGATCGTGATCGTCACGCACAACATGCAGCAGGCGGCCCGCGTTTGCGACCAGTGCGCCTTCCTCCTCGCGGAACAGGGCACCCCGGGCCGCATCGTCGAACACGGCCCCACGGAGGCGATGTTCTCCACCCCGTCGGACCCCCGCACGTCGGACTACGTCCAGGGCCGCTTCGGCTGACCCACGCGCGCGATCCGCAGGTCGACGACGTAGTGCTCTTTCACCGTCCCACCGGGGAACAGGACTCGGAGCCGCTCCCGCTCGGCGCTGAGGAAGTCACCGCTCCCGGGTCGGCCGACCAGGAAGAGGGAGTGGGTCGCCAACTTGGCAAGATGGGCGTCGATCGTGATTTCTCGAGACCAAGGCAGCAGCCGGGTGGTGAACTCCAAGCCGCCCTGCGACCTGGGATGTTCGTTGATGTACCAACCGGGACCGAACCTCTCCTCGATCCGGGCCTGCTGGTCGGCGATCCACTCGACGCCCACGTCCGGGTCGTTCGACCAGACGGCCAGCGCCCCGCCGGGTCGCAGCACGCGCAGGGCCTCCGGTCCGGAGTGGGCCGGATCGGTCCAGTGCCAGGACTGCGCGTACGCAAGGAGGTCAAGGGACCCCGACGCGAAGGGCAGCCGATCCCCATCCCCGCGTACGAGCGGAACGCGCGGGTGACGCCGCCGGAACTCCGCGGCCATCCCCGCCCCCGGCTCGACGCCGACCACGTTGGCCCCGCGGGCGCACAACAGCCCGGTGGCGATCCCGGTGCCGGCCCCCACATCGGCAACCCGCGCCCCGCGCAGCGCCACCCCGGAGACCTCCTCCAGGGCATCCGCCAGCGCGTCGGGATACGAGGGCCGATGGTCCCCGTACCGCCGCGCAGCCACCCCGAACGACCGCGCCCGCTCCACAGATCCGTCCGCCATCCGCCCACCTTCCCGCACCACCCCCCTCCCACACCAGGGCACACTGGGGCCATGGCCGCTCTCGTCTACTTCCGAAAGATCTCCGAAGACGCGGAAACGGTCCGCTACGCCTTCGGCCCCGACCCGGAAGACCTCCCCCGCACCCTGACCCTGAACAAGGCCACCCGCACCTCCGCAGTGGACGACGGCCGACTCGACCACCTGTCCCTGAAGGCATCCCGCAAGATCAACGCCCTCCACTCCCGATCCACCCACTGGCCAGACCGGGGCATGAGCGCCAGCTGACCCCGCTGCCGGTCACCCACGACGGGCCTCGGCCGAGGGGTGTTCGAACCGCGGGGACGCCGAGACAGGTGCCCGGGGCAGGAATTCGACGCCGAGGGCCGAGGTAATTTCAGGCCGTCAGCAGGCCTCTACGTTGCACCAGTTCCGAGGCGCAGCGCCGACGGGCCGGGCTCCGTGACGCGGACTCATTCAGGACAATCCGCTTCGCGTGGCCGTTGCACTGGACCGTGTCAGGGCAGCCTCGTGCGCCTGCGTCGGACTGAAAAGGGTATGGGTCGAGGGCGTCTCCATGTGATCCAGAACCCACGAAACCGCCCCGTCCCGGCCCAACGGCGTGCATTCCCGCAGCAGACCGCCGGCGCACAGCCGGGCCACCGCCGACGGCGCCCTGACCAGCGTCTCCGCTGGTCAGGCAAGGAGAGGGAGAGTGCCCCCGGCAGGACTCGAACCTGCGGCCAAGTGCTTAGAAGGCACCTGCTCTATCCACTGAGCTACGGGGGCCGGAAGGTGGCCGTGGTGGCCTGGAGCCCCGTGGTGGGGGTGGGACTGTCGTCCGGACCGGGTCAAGGATAGGGCTCCGGCCGCCTTGTCCCGGTTGCTTCACCCGCGTGCCACGATGTGGAGGTTCGGTGAAGCGGTCCCGATAATCGCAGGCAGGTGCGATTCTCGCACCGCTTTTGCGCCGCGGCGCCCCTGGTGTTGTGCACTCGTTATGCCTGCGCCCCACTCGTCCGCTGTGTCCAAAAGGTCCCGCTGGAGTCGCGGTCGGCGCGCAGAGGGCGTATAAGCTTCAAAAATGGTCCCAAATTGGGCATTCTTCGCATGTGGTGACCTTGGATGTTCGGCCTCAGCTGCTCGATGCCCTGTCCGCCCTGCGCGACCGGGTCGCGTCCGTGCGTCTGCCGCTGCCCCTGCCCGGCGCCCCGCGCGCCCGCCAGACCAGAGCCGAGCTGCTCGCGCAGCTCGACGACTACCTCGTACCCCGGCTGAAGGCGCCCGACGCGCCGCTGCTCGCCGTCGTCGGCGGGTCCACCGGGGCCGGTAAGTCCACTCTCGTCAACTCCCTCGTGGGGCGCCAAGTGAGTGAAGCCGGCGTACTCCGGCCCACGACACGGACCCCGGTGCTCGTCTGCCATCCGGATGACCATCACTGGTTCGCCGGGATGCGGGTGCTCCCCGACCTGATGCGGGTCTGGGCCCCGCCCGGCGAGGACGACCCGCTCCCCGCCCCCCACCGCGGCTCCCCCCGCGGATTCGGGAACACCGCCGCCACCCGCGAGCTGCGGATCGAGACCGTCGCCGGCCTCCCGCGCGGGCTCGCCATCCTCGACGCCCCCGACATCGACTCCCTCGTCGTCGAGAACCGGACACTCGCCGCCGAGCTCATCTGCGCCGCCGACATCTGGGTCATGGTCACCACCGCCTCGCGGTACGCCGACGCCGTGCCCTGGCACCTGCTGCGCACCGCCAAGCAGTACAAGGCGACCCTGAGCATCGTCCTCGACCGGGTCCCGCACCAGGTGCTCGCCGAGGTCTCGCGGCAGTACGGGGCCCTGCTCACCCGGGCCGGGCTGGGCGACGTACCGCGGTTCACGGTGCCCGAGCTGCCCGAATCGGCCGGCGGGGGCGGGCTGCTGCCCGCCAGCGCCGTCGCCCCGCTCTTCGCGTGGCTCGCCCACCACGCGCAGGACCCGGCCGCCCGGCAGTACGCCGTCGGGCGCACCGCGCTCGGCGCGCTGGACTCCCTCGGGCGCCGGATGCCGGAGCTGGCATCCGCCGTCGCCGCCCAGTACGCCGCCTCCGTACGGCTGACCTCGGCCGTGGAGGACGCCTACCGGAGGGAGGGCAAGCGGGTCCGCAACCGGCTCGACCAGGGCGGCGTACTGGCCGGGGACGCGCTGACCCGGTGGCGCGGCTACCCCCTCGACACCAGCGCCGACGAACTGCTCGACTCGCTCGCCGAGTCGCTCGCCGCACTGCTCCAGTGCGCGGTGGCCGCCGCCGACGAGCGGATCGCCCAGGCCTGGCGGCGCGAGCCGGCCGCCGGGGCGGTGCAGCTGCCCGGGCCCGACCGGGAGGCGGCGGAACGCATCGGCCTGGCCGTACGGCACTGGCGGCGCGTACTGGAGGAACTTGCCGAGGAGGAGGTCGCGCGGCTCGACAAGCAGCCCGCGCCCGACCCCGACGGGATCGCCGCCCTGCTGGTCGCGGCCCTCCTCGGCGGCAAACGGGCCCGGCCCGCCGGGGAGAAGCTCGCCGAGCGGATCGGCGTACAGGCCGCCGTACGGCTGCGCGACCGGGGCGGCGAACTGGTCGCGCAGCACCTGGAGCAGGTGCTGCGCGCCGAGCGGGACCGCCGGCTGGCCCCGCTGGAGGCGCTCGAGGTGACGCCGGAACCGCAGGCCGAGCTGATCGCCGCGCTGTCCCTACTGCAGAAGGAGAGGTGACGCGGTGACCGCTTTGACCGACCGCACCGACGACCGCTGGGACGACGGATTCATCGCACGCTCGCGCCGCGTCGGCGGGATCGACGTCGACCTCGACCCCGATGACGACACGGGCGGGGACGAGGGCGACGACGCGCTCGTCCGCGCCGTCTCCGGCGCCGGCAGCGACGGGGGCAAGGCGCCCTCGCCGCCGCTCAGCCCCGAAGGCCAGGCGCTGCGCACGCGCCTCGAGGCGCTGCGCCAGCTGGTCGGGCTCTCACGGACCCGGCTCGACGGAAAGACCCTCGCCGAGGCGGGCCGGGTGCTCGACGAGGCGGCCGCGCGGCGCGGGCTGTCGCTGCAGCACACGGTCGTCGCGATCGCCGGTGCCACCGGAAGCGGCAAGTCCACGCTCTTCAATTCACTCGCCGGAGTGCAGATTTCCGAAACGGGGCTGCGCAGGCCGACGACCGCCGCACCCATCGCGTGCAGCTGGTCGGACGGCGCGGCCGGGCTGCTCGACCGCCTCGAGATCCCGGGCAGGCTGCGCCGCCGGCCGCGCGAGACCTCGGAGACCGGGGCGCTGCGCGGGATGGTCCTGGTGGACCTGCCGGACCTGGACTCCGCGGTCGGGGCCCACCGCGACCACGTGGACCGGGTGCTCGCCCTCGTCGACGCGGTGGTGTGGGTGGTCGACCCGGAGAAGTACGCCGACGCGGTGCTGCACGAGCGGTACCTGCGGCCACTGGCCGGGCACGCCGAGGTGACGTTCGTCGTGCTGAACCAGGTGGACCGGCTGCCCGGCGAGTCGGCGGACCTCGTACTGGACGACCTGCGACGGCTGTTGGACGACGACGGCATCGCCCTCGGCGAGCACGACGAGCCCGGCGCCACCGTCCTCGGGCTGTCGGCGCTGACCGGCGAGGGCGTCGGGGAACTCCGCGACCTCCTCGCACAGTTCACCCAGGAGAAGGGCGCCGCGACCCGGCGGATCTCCGCCGATGTCGACCGGGCCGCCATGCGCCTGCGTCCGCTGTACGTGGCCGACGGCCATCCGGGGCCGGAGATCGGGGAGGCGGCGCGCGCCGAGTTCGAGGACCGGCTCGCGGAGGCGGTCGGGGCGTACGCGGCCGGGCTGGCCGCCGAGCGGGCCTGGCGGCGCAATGCGGGCAAGGCGTGCGGCACCCCTTGGCTGCGGCTGTGGCGGTGGTACGAGGGCCGGCGCGCCCCGCGCACCCTGGCCGGGCTGGCCGCGCTGGCGGCGATCGGCGGCCGGGGACCTGCGACCGCGCAGACGCCGGTCGAGGAGGAGGTGACCGCGCGCCAGCGGGTGGAACAGGCCGTACGGACGGTCGCCGACGCGGCGGCCGACGGGCTGCCCGACGCCTGGGCGCAGGCGGTACGGGAGACCGCGGTGCGGGGCGCCGAACAGCTCCCGGAGTCGCTGGACGAGATCGCGGTGACGCTGGGGTCGGCGGTCACGGTGCCGAGCGCCAAGCCGCCGCGGCCGGCGTGGTGGCCTGCGGCGGTGCTGGCGCAGGCGGCGATGACGCTGCTGCAGATCTACGGCGGGCTGTGGCTGGTCGGGCAGATCGCCGGGGTCCTGGAGCCGCGGCTGATGCCGCCGGTGCTGCTGATGGTGGCGGGCATCGTCGGCGGGCCGCTGGTGGAGTGGGCCTGCTCGATCGCGGCCCGGGGCCCGGCGCGGCGGTACGGGCAGGACGCGGAGCGGCGGCTGCGGCAGGCGGCGGCCGGCTGCGGGCGGGCCCGGGTGCTGGAGCCGGTGGCGGCGGAGCTGCTGCGCTACCGGGAGGTGCGCGAGCAGTACGCGACGGTGGCCGCAGGGGGGACGAAGTTGTCCACAACCCGCGAGTAGTCCACAGGCCGGAGCGGGAATCGGGGGGCCGCGCCAGCATGGGTCGTACCTCGTGCGGATGGTCCGTGCGGGTCGTGCGGATGGTCTGTGCACGTCGTGCGGATGGTCCGTGCAGGTCATGAGGACGGTCCGTGCAGGTCGTGCGGACGGTCCGTGCGGGTACGGATGCGGGGGAGGGCTGCCGGGATGAACGACACCACGGTGACGCTGATCGGCCATGTGGCCACGCAGATCGACTACAAGGAGACGGTGAACGGGCCGTCTGCGCGGTTCCGGTTCGCCGTGACGCCGCGGTACTTCGACCGGCGCAAGGACGCCTGGACGGACGGGACCACCAGCTTCTACACCGTGTGGGCGCGGCGCACGCTCGCGGTGAACCTGGCCGGCTCCGTCGCGGTGGGCGAGCCGCTGGTGGTGCACGGGCGGCTGCGGGTACGGGAGGATCCACCCGACGGAGAGGGCAACCGGTGGTTCTCTGCGGAGATCGACGCGACCGCCGTCGGCCACGATCTGAACCGGGGGACGGCGGCATTCCGGCGGGTCGTCAAGGCGGACCCGCCGCTGATGGCCACTCAGAAGGCGGCGGTGGTCTGAGTGTTCGAGGCGGTTAGGATTCCCCGATACTCACGGGCACCTGGGTCATTGGCCCGAAGGGGAAGACTGTGTCGATTGCCGTTCCCGCATCCTCCGCTCCTGATTCCGTTCCTTCTGCGCCGTCTGCTGCTGTCGCTTCCGCAAGACCTGCCACCTCGGTTACTGCGGCGACTGCGGTTGCCTCGGTTGCGGCCGTACGGGCCTGCGCGCGGCGGCCGTTGGCGGCTGCGCTGCTGGCTGCGGCCCTGGCCGCCGCCCCGGCCGCGCGGGCGGCCGCCGACTCCGGGACGCCTGCGCCCCGGACGCCGGAGGGCGCGAGCGCCGTGCTGGACGGGCTGAAGACGTACGGTCAGGCGGTCCTGCGCGCGAAGGACGGGTCGGTCCGGCAGATTCCGGCCGGGCTGTACGAGATGCGGGTCGACGGAGGCGGGATGCTCCAGACCTACGGGGTCGGCGTGGCGGGCAACGCCCAGCCGCAGGCCCGGTACACGGAGAGCGGCTGGAGCGGCACCCTGCTCGAGGGGAACGGGGAGGCGGGCCGGATCCGCTGGGTCCTCGAGCACTCCTACCCGCAGCTGAACGATCTCGCCGGACTGGCCAAGGCGGCCGGGGCCGGGGCCCTGACCGCGCAGAGCGCGGCCGCCGGAACCCAGGTCGCGATCTGGCGGCTCGCGGACGGGGCGCAGGTGGAGGCCGCCGACCCCGCGGCGGAGAAGCTGGCCGACTACCTCCAGCGGTCGGCGGGCAAGCTCCCGGAGCCGCCGGCCTCGCTGGGGCTGGACCCGGAGAACGTGTCGGGTCCCGTGGGCACCCGCCTCGGGCCGGTCACCGTGCGGACCGGGGCGCAGAGCGTGACGGTCACCCCGGACGCGGCGGCCGTGGCGATGGGGGTGCGGGTGGTGGACGCCGAGGGGCGAGCGCTCACCACCGCGGCCAACGGGAGCCGGCTGTACTTCGAGGTGCCGGCGGGCACCCCGGACGGCGCGGCCTCGGTCACGGTCCAGGGCTCCACGAAGGTGCCGGTCGGGCGGGTCTTCACCAGCGGGGTGCCGTCCCAGGCGCAGATCGTGGCGGGCTCCAGCGAGTCCGCGGCGGCGGCCTCGGCGCACGCGGTCTGGCCGCAGCCCGTGGTGGCCGAGGCCGTCACGACCGGCGACGGGCCCGCCGTGACGCAGGCCTCGGCCGCGGCTGCGGCTGCGGTTTCGTCGGAGTCCACCACGGACGAGGAGCGGCTCGCCACCAGCGGCAGCTCCGCCGCCACCCCGGTCATCGCCTCGCTGGCGGTGGGCCTGGTGGTACTGGGCGGCCTGGTGGTCCTCCTGCTCCGCAAGCGCCCACTGGACGAGGAGGACCAGGCGTAAGGGGGCATCCACATACCCCGGGTACGGGTCCGAGGGGCGGCGGCATGGTGCCGAGGACGTCCCTCGGGTATCCGGGCGACGGGATGCCGGTGGGGAGAGGTCAGGGGCGGCGGCACGGTGCCCATGACGCCGCTCGGGTGCCCTGAGTCGGGGTGCTCATTCGGGGTGCTCATTCGGATTGCTCATGGGGACGGGGCCTGGGGGTAGCGGCGTGTTGCCGGTGAGATGGCTCCGGCGGCCGGAGTCCCGTGGCGAGGGGCCAGTGGCGGCGTCACGCCCCGGATGTCGCTGCGGTGTCCTGGCGGCGGGATGCGCGTGGGGAGGGGGCCTTGGGGGAGCGGCATGTTGTCCGTGGGGTGGCTCCGGCGCGCGGAGTGCGGGCGCCCGGGGAGGGCCGGTTGGCGGAGGCGTTGGTTCCGAGGCGGAGGTTTCGGGTAAGCGCAGGCAATGGCCGATCAGGAGCTGACCTGGCGGGGCTCCGCCGCGCGGTGGGACCGGATGCTGTTCGACGGGGTGGCCCGCCGGCACTGGCCCGCGGCCGACCGGGTGCTGCCGAGACTGGGGCGGGCCGCGAACCACGGGGTGCTGTGGGGCGCCGCCGCCGCGGCCATCGCGGTCATCGGCTCGACCGGGGCCCGTAAGGCGGCGCTGCGCGGAGCCGCCTCGCTGGCGCTGGCCTCGGCGACCGTCAACACCATCGGCAAATGGTCCGTACGCCGGCCCCGGCCGCTGCTGGAGGGCGTGCCCGAGGTGCGGCAGCTCGTGAAACAGCCGACGACCACCTCATTCCCGTCCGGGCACTCGGCGTCCGCGTTCGCCTTCACCACCGGGCTCGCGCTCGAGGCGCCCGGCTGGGGCGCCGCGCTGGCCCCGGTGGCCGTGTCGGTGGCGTTCTCCCGCGTCTACACGGGGGTGCACTACCCGTCCGACGTGGTCGCGGGGGCGGCGCTGGGCGTGGCCGCGGGCCTGGCCGTACGCCGCCTCGCGCGCGGCGTCGAGGAGGCGCGGGTCGTGCCGGGCGACGAGCGGACGGCCGCCGAGGCGCCCGCGCTGCCGGACGGGGCCGGGCTCACGGTGGTGGTCAACACCGGGTCGGGCACGGCCGCCGACGCGGGGCTCGACGTCCTGCGCGCCCGGCTGCCCAAGGCCGAGGTGGTCGAGTGCGCCGGCCCGGAGCTGGCCGCGGAACTGGCGGCGGCGGCCGCCCGGGCCACCGTGCTCGGGGTGTGCGGCGGCGACGGTACGGTCAACGCGGCCGCCACCGCCGCGCTGCGGGCCGGGGTGCCGCTCGCCGTGTTCCCCGGCGGCACGCTCAACCACTTCGCCCTCGACCTCGGCCTCGCCGGGGCCGAGGACACCTGCCGCGCCCTCGCCGCCGGCCACGCGGTCCACGCCGCGGTGGGCCGCTTCACCCCGGGTCCCGACCCCGAGGACGGCCGCTCCGGCCACTTCCTGAACACCTTCAGCATCGGCGCGTATCCGGAGCTGCTGCGGCACCGCCTGCACTGGGCGCCGCGGATCGGCGGCGGGCCCGCCGCGCTCCTGGCCGCCTGGAAGGTGCTGCGTGCGGAGCGCCCCGTACGGCTCCGGCTGGCCGGGCGGCCCCGGAGCGTCTGGCTGCTCTTCGCGGGCAACGGCACCTACCACGGCACCGGCCCGGCCCCGCGGCGCCGCGACAGCCTCGGTGAGGGCCTGCTCGACGTCCGCCTCGTGCACGGCGGCGGCCGCCCCGGCCCGCGCCTGTTCGCCGCCGCGCTCACGGGCCCCCTGAGCCGTTCCCCCGTCCACACGGCCACCCGCCTGCGCAGCCTGCGCGTCGCGGAGATCCCCGCCGGCACCCCGCTGGCGTACGACGGGGAGTACGCCCACGCCCCCGCTGCGCTGGTGCTCGACGCCCTCCCGAACGCCCTGACGGTCTACCGCCCCCGCTGACGGAACCCCCACGGCGCCGCCTCCCCGCCTCCCGGCGACTGCGCGCCCCTGTCTGCGCGCCCCTGCCTCCCCGCCCCCCGTCTAGGCTCACGGTCGTGACGAGGATCTACGTGCTCGACGGCCGCCGGATCGGGGGGCTCGAGGACTTCTGGGTGTTGTTGGGGGAAGCCGTCAACGGGACCGGGGGGTATTTCGGGCGGAACCTGGACTCCCTCAACGACTGTCTTCGGGGCGGCTTCGGAACCCCTGACGACGGCGACTTCGTGATCGAGTGGCGCGACCACGAGGAGTCCCGGCGGGCGCTCGGCCACCCCGAGACGGCCCGCCACCTCGAAGGAGTCCTCACGCGCTGTCACCCGACGAACCGCGAGCGCGTCGCCGACGGCCTGGCACGGGCGCGCACCGGCCGGGGGCCCACGCTGTTCGACTTCCTGACGGAGATCTTCGAGGGGCAGGTCCCGGGCGTCCTCCGCCTTCGCTGACCTGCCCGAAGTCCCTCCGCGGGGCCGCCCCCGCCGGGGTCCCCGGGCCCATACGGGTTTCCCCCGGGGGATGGACGTACGGCAAGATGGGGTGTATCTGCCCACCCATCGATCTGCCGGACGGTTTCTCTTGGCTGAGTTCATCTACACCATGCGCAAGACGCGCAAGGCGCACGGCGACAAGGTGATTCTTGATGACGTCTCCTTGAACTTCCTGCCCGGCGCGAAGATCGGTGTGGTCGGCCCGAACGGTGCCGGTAAGTCCACCGTTCTGAAGATCATGGCTGGCCTGGAGCAGCCGTCCAACGGCGACGCCTTCCTGTCGCCCGGCTTCACCGTCGGCATCCTGATGCAGGAGCCCAAGCTCGACGAGTCCAAGACGGTCCTGGAGAACGTCCAGGACGGCGCTGCGGACATCATGAAGAAGCTCAAGCGCTTCAACGAGGTCGCCGAGCTGATGGCGACCGACTACTCGGACGCGCTCCTCGACGAGATGGGCAAGCTCCAGGAGGACCTGGACCACTCCAACGCCTGGGACCTCGACGCCCAGCTGGAGCAGGCCATGGACGCCCTGGGCTGCCCGCCCGGCGACTGGGCCGTCACCACCCTCTCCGGTGGCGAGAAGCGCCGCGTGGCGCTCTGCAAGCTGCTGATCGAGGCCCCGGACCTGCTCCTCCTCGACGAGCCCACCAACCACCTCGACGCCGAGTCGGTGAACTGGCTGGAGCAGCACCTCTCGCAGTACGCGGGCGCCGTCGTGGCCGTCACCCACGACCGGTACTTCCTGAACAACGTCGCCGAGTGGATCCTCGAGCTCGACCGCGGCCGCGCGCACCCCTACGAGGGCAACTACTCCACCTACCTGGAGAAGAAGGCCACCCGCCTCAAGGTCGAGGGCCGCAAGGACGAGAAGCGCCAGAAGCGCCTCAAGGAAGAGCTGGAGTGGGTCCGCTCCAACGCCAAGGGCCGCCAGACCAAGTCCAAGGCCCGTCTCGCCCGCTACGAGGAGATGGCGGCCGAGGCGGACAAGATGCGGAAGCTGGACTTCGAGGAGATCCAGATCCCGCCGGGCCCGCGTCTGGGCTCGATCGTGGTCGAGGTCAACAACCTCTCCAAGGCGTTCGGTGACAAGGTCCTCATCGACGACCTGTCGTTCACGCTGCCGCGCAACGGCATCGTCGGCATCATCGGCCCGAACGGCGCCGGCAAGACCACGCTCTTCAAGATGCTCCAGGGCCTGGAGGCGCCGGACTCCGGCTCCGTCAAGGTCGGCGAGACCGTCAAGATCAGCTACGTCGACCAGTCCCGCGCCAACATCGACCCCAAGAAGACCCTCTGGGCGGTCGTGTCGGACGAGCTGGACTACATCAACGTCGGCCAGGTCGAGATGCCGTCCCGCGCGTACGTCAGCGCCTTCGGCTTCAAGGGCCCGGACCAGCAGAAGCCGGCCGGCGTCCTGTCCGGTGGTGAGCGCAACCGCCTCAACCTGGCGCTGACGCTCAAGGAGGGCGGCAACCTGCTGCTCCTCGACGAGCCCACCAACGACCTCGACGTCGAGACCCTGTCCTCGCTCGAGAACGCGCTCCTCGAATTCCCGGGTGCGGCCGTGGTCATCTCCCACGACCGCTGGTTCCTCGACCGGGTCGCCACGCACATCCTGGCGTACGAGGGCGAGTCCAAGTGGTACTGGTTCGAGGGCAACTTCGAGTCGTACGAGAAGAACAAGATCGAGCGTCTCGGCCCGGACGCGGCCCGTCCGCACCGTGCCACCTACAAGAAGCTCACGCGAGGCTGAGGCCGGAACCATGGCCAGACACCACTACCGGTGCCCCCTGCGCTGGGCGGACATGGATGCCTTCGGGCACGTCAACAACGTCGTCTTCCTCCGCTATCTGGAGGAGGCGCGGATCGACTTCATGTTCCGCCTCGCGCCGGGGGAGGGCAGCGAGTCCTTCACGGGCGGCTCCGTCGTGGCCCGCCACGAGATCGACTACAAGCTGCCCCTCGTGCACCGTCACGAGCCGGTCCTCATCGAATCCTGGGTGACCCGGATAGGCGCCGCGTCCCTGACCATCCGCTACGAGGTCAAGGACGAGGCGACCGAGGACGCACCCGAGACGGTGTACGTGCGCGCCGAGACCGTGGTCGTGCCGTACAACCTCGCCGAGGGGCGGCCCCGCCGCATCACGGCCGAGGAGAAGCACTTCCTCGAGAAGTACCTCGACGAGCCGGCCAAGCCGGCCGGCAAGGCCAAGGCCGCCGCCGAAGGGCGCCTGGCGGCATGAGCGAGCAGCTGCGCTTCGCCGACTCCGGGGAGGCGGCGGACCTCGCCGCCTTCCTGGGCCGGCTGGTGCACTACGACCGCGCCGCCGCGGTCCGCCTGCAAGCGCAGGCGGGCGGCGGCGCGCTCGCCGTCTTCGGACGGCCGGCGTCCTTCGAGGTGCTGGCCATCCGCACGGTGCGGCTCGCCGTGCCCGTCTCCCGGCCGCTGGACGTGACGGTGTCCGCCGGCGAGCTGCTGGAATCCGTCGAAGAGGCCACCGCGAGCGCCGCCGTCCCCGGGCCGGTCACCGGCCCGCCCTGGACCGGGGTGCTCCCGCCCCGCGGCGGCTGGCGGCAGCTGCCCGGGCTGCCCGGCCCCGAGGAGATACGGGCCGCCGTGGCGGCCTGCGTCGCCGAGTTCCGGGCCCGTGACGAGGCCCTGCCCCCGCAGCACCGGACCCGGTCCGAGCGGGACCGCATCGGCCGTGAGATCTGGTCCAGGACGCTGGGCGGCACCGAGCTCCCGCTGCGCGCCGTGCATGCCGCGCAGTCCCTGGGCTTCCTGCGGCCGATCCGGTCGGCCGTGCCGAGCGGTGCCCCCGCACCCGGCGCCCCCGAGCCGGTGGCCCTGCTGGCCTCGGGTAGCTGGCTCCGGCTGCGTACCCCGTACGGCTCGATCGCGATGCGCCGGCCCGGCGGCAACGGCGGCCTGGGCGCCCTCCAGGTCCGGCCGGTCTGACCTCCGGGCGGGCACTCCGCCCGGGGTTCCGCATCCCGCGTACGGGCGCTCGTACGGGCTCCCGTACGGCTAGCCCGCGGTGTTGATCATCGATGCGGCGGCGTACGTCAGGTACCGCCACAGCTGCGCCTCGTGCTCCGGCGCCAGGCCCAGCTCGTCCACCGCCACGCGCATGTGCCCCAGCCACGCGTCGTGCGCCGCCGCGTCCACCTGGAACGGGGCGTGCCGCATCCGCAGGCGCGGGTGGCCGCGGTTCTCGCTGTACGTGTTCGGGCCGCCCCAGTACTGCATCAGGAACAGGGCGAACCGCTCCTCGGCGGGGCCGAGGTCCTCCTCCGGGTACATCGGGCGCAGCAGCGGGTCCTCCGCGACCCCCTGGTAGAAGCGCCGCACGAGGCGGCGGAACGTCTCCTCGCCGCCGACCTGCTCGTAAAACGTCTGCTCCTGAAGCGTGCCCCGCGGAATCTCATTCACCCGACCATCGTCTCAGACGCCCGGACGGAGGACCGGGGACTTAGGACCCCGGCTCCCACGACCACCGGGTTCACCGCCCGCCGGCTCCCGCGCCGGCCCGGGCTCCCGCGGCCACCGCTCGCCTCCCGGGCCCGGCCGCAGGACAGTGGAGCCATGGGTGCACACGCCGCACACTCCGCCCGCCCCGCGCCGGCCGCCCACGCCGAGACGCGGGACCTGCGGGACGCCGCCCACGCCGCGCAGGTGCGGGAGCTGACCGCAGCCGGAGTGCTGCAGGATCCCGCCTGGCGCTCGGCCTTCGCGGCGGTGCCCCGGCACGTCTTCGTCCCGTACTTCTTCACCGGCCGCGGCGCCGGCCACGAGCGGCTGTGGGGCGAGGACCCGGACCCGGCCCACCGCGCCCGCTGGCTGCGCGGGGTCTACACGGACGGACCGCTCGCCACCCGGCTGCGCGACGGCGAACTGGTCTCCTCCAGCAGCCAGCCGTCCCTGATGGCGAAGATGCTGCAGGCGCTGGACGTCCGCGACGGGGACGACGTGCTGGAGATCGGCGCGGGCACCGGTTACAACGCCGCGCTGCTGTGCCACCGGCTCGGCGACGAGCACGTCACCACGGTGGACCTGGACGAGGAGATCACCGAGTCCGCGCGGGCGCACCTGGCCCGGCTCGGCTACCGGCCGACCGTGGTCACCGGGGACGGGGCGCGCGGCTGTCCCTCCCGGGCTCCGTTCGACCGGATCCTGGTGACGTGCACGCTGCCGCTGATCCCGCACGCCTGGCTCGGCCAGTGCCGGCCCGGGGCGCGCATCCTGGCCCCGCTGTCGACCGGGCTGATCGCGCTCACGGTCCGCGACGCCGGCCTCGCGGAGGGCCGCTTCCTGCACACCCCGGCGTACTTCGTCCCGCTGCGCGGGGCCAAGGCCTCGCCGACCGCGCCCGGGCTGCCGTACGGGCTCCCGTACGAGCTGGTGGAGAACGAGCGCTTCCAGTTCATGCTCTTGCTGACGGCGGGCGCGCTCCACCCGCGCGAGGCCCTGGACCTGTGGCGCGGCGAGGGCAGGCCGGGCCGGGAGCGGTTCGGGGTGACGGTCGGCGCGGAGGGCCAGTGGTCCTGGCTCGACGACCCCCAGGGCCCGTACGTATGGCCCCTGGGGGAGTAGTGCAGCGGCTCGGGATCAGCCCCGGCGGATGGTGATGGTGGTCCAGGCGCCCACGTGGACCCGGTCGCCGTCGGTGAGGGGGACCGGGACGTAGGGCTGGATCGGCTCCTCGCCGCCGTTGATGGTGGTGCCGTTGGTGGAGTTCTGGTCCACCACCGCCCAGCTGAGGTCGGGCTGCTGGACGAGCACCGCGTGCTGGTGGGAGACGCCCGGGTCCTCCGGGGGCACCGACAGGTCGATGTTCGGGGACTCGCCCGTCGAGGCGCGGCGGCGGCCGATGGTGATCTGGCCGCCGGAGAGCGGAAGATGCTGCTCCGGGGAGTACGCGGGCAGGTTGAGCCCGGCCGCCTCGGGGCCGCTGCGCTGCATCATCGCCATGAAGTACGAGCGGTCGGGGCCGATCGTCGCGCTCCAGGCGCCCGTGCTCTGCGGCGGGAACGGCTGCTGGGGCTGGGGCTGCTGCTGAGGCTGGTACTCGTGCTGCGGCGGGTACTCCGGCTGCCGGTACTCCTGCTGCGGCGGGGGCTGCTGCCGGTACTGCTGCTGGGGCGGGGCCTGGTGCTGGGCCTGCTGCTGCTCGTGCGCCGGGGGCGGCAGCAGCCAGTCGTCCTCGCGCTGCAGCGGCTCCGCCGGCCGGTTGACCCGGGACGGCCGGGAGCCCTGGTACTCGAAGTGGTCCTGGGAGAACTGCGCCGGGGCAGGAGCCGGCGGCGCGGGAGGCGGAGGCGGCGGGGTCGCCCCGGCGCCGGTCCCGCCGACGGCTCCGGCATCCGTGCCGAGCGGCGCGTACGAGGTCGCCGAGCGGGTCAGGAAGTTGTACCGGCACTCCTCGCAGAACGGGGCCATGGCCTCGCGCGGGGTCCGGCACTGCGGGCAGAGCTCCGCCTGGGCGGTCGGCTCACCGGCGGTGGGAGGGTAGCCGTAGCCGTAGGAGGGCGCCGCGGGCGCACCCGTGGCGGCAGCCATGCGGTGGCCGCAGACCTCGCACCAGTCGTCGGAGGCGGACTGGTGCCCGTTCGGGCAGGTCGGCATGGCGGCTCTTCCCCCTTCAGCCTGCGTCATCGCGTCAGGTCTTCTCAGGTCTCTCAGGTCTTCTTCACTCGGACGGTCTGGATCGAACGCGTTTCGAGGGTCATCTCGTCGGCATCCGCGACCTTCGCCTTCAGCCGCACAGTACCCGCCGCGGCATCGACGACATCCACCACCTTCGCGAGCAGTTTGGCCGTGTCTGCGTTTCCGGAGGCACTGGCCAGCTGCACGGCACGGCCGAGCTTGGCCGTGGCGCCGTCGACATCGCCCAGTTTGCGCGCTTCCAGGCCCTGTTGGATAGCCTGCGCGAGCTCCGCCTGTCCCGTGTAGTGGGCGACCTGCGGGTTGATGGCGGTGGACGCGGCCAGATCGTCCGTCCACACCGCCCGGACCAGTCCCTGCGCGAGCGTGGCCGGCGGCTCGCCCGGCGCGCCGGGCAGGAGGAGCGTGGCCCGGGCGGCCAGCATCTCCTGCCCGACGGAGGCGGCCGGGACCCGGACGCACACGTGGTACTCGCGGGACTCGTCGCCCCAGGACCCGGTCGGGTAGTCGCCGGCGCGCGGGCCCGCATCGGTGCGGCGGCCGCTGAGGTCCTGGACGGTGGGCGCGACCTGCTTGACGTACTGGATCTCCACGCCCACCGGGGTCCACAGGCGCAGCGCGACGTCCGCGACCTCCTTGCCCATGACGTTCTCCATCATGCGCGTGAAGTCCTCGGCGAGGTGCGCCGGGTCGGCCACGATGTCGGCCGAGCCGAGCAGGGCGCTCGCGATGCCGGTGACCTCCTTGACCTCCCAGTCGGTCCCCACCCCGCGGGCGTCGCAGGTGAAGCGGCCCGCGCAGGCGTCGAGGGTGGCGCGGAGCACGGCCGGGTCCTCGTGCTCGTTGCGGCCGTCGGTGAGCAGGATGCCGTGCCGTATGGCGGCCGAGGACTGGCGCAGCAGGCCGTCGGCCAGGCGCAGCCAGGTGCCGATGGCGGTGCCGCCGCCCGAACTCAGGGACCGCAGGGCCTCCTTGGCCTGGGCCCGGGTGGCCGGGTCGGCGACGGCGAGGCGGCCCTGGCCGGGGTAGACCTCCTTGGCCACGTGCGTCCCGGCGACGACGGCGAACGCGGTGCCGTCGCGCAGGGTGTCGATCGCGGCGGCGGTGGCCTCGCGGGCGCCGCGCATCTTGTCCGGCGGGTACTCCATGGACCCCGAGCAGTCCACCATGATCACGACAGCGGCCGAGCCGTGGGCGGCCGCCGCGCGGGTGGCGGCGGCGCCGCCGGTGGACGTCACCGTGACGATGGCGTGGACGTCCCGCCCGCCCTCGGGGAGGAACTCGTTCTGGTACACCTCCACGCTGAAGCGCGGGGCGCTCGGCTTGGCGAAGTTCGCCATCGGTTGGACTCCTAGGAGAGGGACGGGGGACGGGGCGGGTGGATCAGCCCTGAGGGCGTACTTCCGCTTCCGCTTCCGTTTCCGATTCCGCTTGCGCTTGGGGCTGTTCCGGCCCGGGCGCACCCGCCGCTGCCCCGGCGCCCGCCTCCGCCGTTCCCGGCCCGGTCGGCGCGGCGAACGGGACGAGGGCGACCGTGACGTTGTCGTGGCCGCCCCCGTCGAGGGCGTGCCCCACCAGGACCTGCGCACTGTGCAGGGGGCGGGCGGCGGCGTCCGCGGGCAGTACCTGGGCCATGTCCTGGGCGGACTCGGCGTAGTTCCACAGGCCGTCGGTGCAGACGACCACGACGCCCGCGTGGTCCGGCTTGAAGGTGGCGGTGTGCGGCTCCAGGTCGTACGCGTCGGCCCCGAGCCAGCCCGTGATGGCGTGGGCGCGGACGTCGGCGTAGGCCTCGGCCTCGCCCATCAGCCCGGCCGCGACCATCTGGGCCGCCCACGAGTCGTCCTCGGTGAGGCGGCGCGGCAGCGCGTCGCGGTCGTCGGGGACCCAGTACGCGCGGCTGTCGCCGACCCAGCCGATGGTCAGCAGGCCGCCGCTGACGACGGCGCCGACCAGGGTGCAGGCGGGGGCGTTCTGCGCGCCCTGGACCTCCGGGGCCAGGGCGTTCACGGCGGCGGCCGCGGCCAGGATGGCGTCGTGCATGGCCTCCTGGGGGTGGGCGCCGCGGGGGAGGGCTTCGAGCAGGGCCTCGTTGGCGGCGCCGGCCGCGGCGGCCGATGCCTCGTCGGGGCGGCTGGCGGAGGAGACGCCGTCGCAGACGATGGCCACGGTGGCGGCCGAGCCGTCGGGCAGGGCGGTGGCCGCGACCGCGAACGAGTCCTCGTTGCGGTGGTGGCGCAGCCCGCGGTCGCTGACGGCGGCGACGCTGCCGAGCTCCTCCTCGAGGTGGTCCCGCTCCCGCGGCTGGGCGTGCCCGCAGTGCTCGCAGTACCCGTCGGTGTCGACCCGCCCGGCCCGGCAGGCCACGCAGGTCTTCCCGCCATCGGCGGCCGCGGGAGCGCTGCCCTGCGCGGCGGCGGTGGCGTACGGGTCCTCGTGCCCGGGGCCGGCGGCGCCGTACGCGGCTTCGGCCGCACCCCAGGGGGTCCCTTCGGGAGGGGTGGGGGCGCTGCCGGGCCGGTCGTGGCGGATCTCGCCGCCGGCTGCCGGATCGGCCACGCTGCCGTACGCGGGCACGGGCGCCCCGTACGAGGACCCCTGCGGCGGTACGGGGGCGGCCGCGGGCGCGGGCGCGGCGACCGGCGGGGCGACGGGCTCCGCCACCGGCCGCGCGGCGGCGGCTTCGGGGACCGGCCGTGCGCCCGGCTCCGTGCCGGGCTCGGCGGCCGGCTCCGCCGGTGCGGACCAGCCGGCGGTGTCCCCGACCAGCGTGGGCGCCCCACCGGCCGCGACACTGCCCCACCCGGGCGCGGGCTCCGCGAGGGCGTACCCGCCGGCCGGGCCCGCCGGGAGCGGCGGGATCGGGAGGGTCGGGTTGTCGCGGGACACGGGAGGGGGCGCGGCGGACACGGGGGAGCCGCAGACGCCGCAGAAACGGTCACCCTCCTCGAGGGGCTCCGCGCAGCTGGGGCAGCCAGACGGCCGATGCATCGACATCACTCACACCCACGTCCGGGGACGGAAACGGTTTGCCCGCTCCACCAGTTCGATCCTGTCCTCGCCCCGCTGCGCCAGCCGCGCGAGTACGCGGTACGAGCGCTCCAGGCCGAAGCGCAGGCCCCGCTCGTCCAGTTGACTGCCGAGCAGCGAGGTCCGACCGGGGTCGGAACCCCGGCTACCCGACAGTACCCAGTCCAGGGCCGAGCCCAGAACCTCCGTCGACAGCCGTTCGTGGCGCACCGCGTCCAGCCCGAACCGTTCCAGGGCCTCGACCTGCGCGGCAGCAGCCGCCAGATCCGGCAGCAGGGCCTCCTCGGGAGACCGGTCGCGCAGGCGTGCCCGTACCGCCGCCACCCGTGCGGCGGTGTAGTGGATCGATGCCTCGGGCACGGATTCCAGCGTGCGCACCGCACCGGACCGGTCGCCCGCGGCGAGCTGGACGCGGGCCAGCCCGAAGGCCGCGCTCACGAACCCCGGGTCGGTGATCCAGACCAGCCGGTAGTACTCGGCGGCGTTGTCCAACTGGCCCAGGACCTCCGCGCACAGGCCCAGCGCCAGCTTCGGCGCGGTCTCGCCAGGGAACGCGTCGTAGACGGCGTCGAAGGACAGCGCCGCTATCTCGTCCTCGCCGGTGGCCAGCGAGGCGATCCCGCGGGCCCACACCACCCGCCAGTCGTCCGGGTGCCGGGCTTCCAGGGCGGTCAGGGCGCCGCCGGCCGCGGCGAGTTCGCCCAGCTCCAGGCGGGCCCGCAGCTCGCGCAGCCGCAGCTCCGCCGACTCGGCGGGCGCCGAGCGCAGGGCGCCCAGCAGGTCGCCCGGTGCGGAGGCCAACAGTCCGGCCAGGAAGCCGGAGTTCGGGTCGCCCGCGTCCACCAGCGGCACCGGCAGGGCCAGCGCCATGCCCCGGGCGTCCAGCGCGGCCAGTTCGCCGGGGCGTACGGCCGGCGGGGGCACCGCCACGGGTCCGGGCGCCTGCGGACCCGCCCCCGGGGCGTGCCGGCCGGCCGGCACCTGGGCCTGGCGCGGAGCCGGGACGGTACCCGGCCCCGCCGCTCCGGCCGCCGGGCCGCCGGCCCGGTGGGTCGCCGTGGTCCCGAGCGGCGCCGACAGGGCTGCCGCCCCCGGCGTCCCCGCAGGGGCCGCGGCCACGGCAGCCGCCGGAGCGGGCGGCAGCGCCGACGGCCCCGGCCTGCGCCCGAGCCTGCGTCCCGCCGCGGGAGCCGGCAGCGTCCGCGCCCCGAGCCGGGACACCTCGGCCCCGGCCGCCTCGGCGAACAGCCGGGTGTCCAGCACCCGGAGCTCCGGCCCGAAGAGCGTGGAGACCTGCGGCCGGGGGTGGCCCGTCTGCAGGGCGACGACCTCCCGCAGCACGCCCGTCAGCTGGTCCGCCATCTCCTGCGCGGACGAGAACCGCCGGTCCGGATCCGGGTCGGTCGCCCGGACCAGCAGCCGGTAGAAGGACTCGTACCGCCCGAACACCTCGATGTGCTCCGGATCCGGCAGCGAATCCACGAACACGTTCGTGTAGCCCTGGAAGTCGAAGGTCAGGACGGCCAGCGTCCGCGCCACCGTGTACAGGTCGGAGGCGACCGAGGGGCCGAGCTCGGCCACCTCCGGCGCCTGGTAGCCGACCGTGCCGTAGATGGCCGACTCCTCGTCGTCCATCCGGCGCACCGCGCCCATGTCGATCAGCTTCAGCTGGTCCTGCTGCTGGATCGCGTTGTCGACCTTGAAGTCGCAGTACAGCAGGTTCCTGCTGTGCAGGTGTCCGAGCGCCTCCAGCGCCTCGATCCCGTACGCGCAGGCCTGCTCCACCGGCAGCGGATCGCGCCGGCCGTCCGGCCGCCGCCGCTCGTTCGCTATCTCCTTCAGCGACTTGCCGCCGACGTACTCCATGACGATGTACCCGTCCAGCGAACCCGTCCGCTGGTCCAGGTGCTCCACGAAGTTGTAGATCCGCACGATGTTGGAGTGCTCGATCTCCGCGAGGAAGCGCCGCTCCGAGATCGCCGCGGCCATCGCGTCCTGGTCCCCGGTGTCCAGCAGGCCCTTGAGCACCACCCACCGGTCCGACACGGCCCGGTCCACCGCCAGGTACACCCAGCCGAGGCCGCCGTGCGCCAGACACCCGGCCACCTCGTACTGGCCGTGCACCACCTCTCCCGCGCGCAGCTTGGGCACGAAGGAGTACGGGTGCCCGCACTTGGTGCAGAAGCCCTCGGTCCGGCCCGGCCGGTCCCCGCGGGCCCGGCCCACCGGAGCCCCGCAGTCCGAGCGCGAGCAGAACCGCTTGCGCTCCGGCACCTCCGGGTTCTCCAGCACCGCCGCCGAAGGATCCGGACGCGGTACCTCCGGGACGTTGACCAGCCCGGCGCCCAGCCGGCTGCGCCCCGAGGGCCCGGCCGCCGAACCCGAACTGCGCACCGACACCGAGCGGGTGGACCGGGCCCCCGACAGGGAGCGCGAGAGCCGGCCCGACACCGAGCGCCGCGAGGACGAGGACCGCGAGGAGCGTGCGGAGGCCGACGTCGACCCGGACCGGCCCGACCGGGCCGAGCCGTGAGAGCCCTGCGAGCCCTGTGAACCCTGAGAGTCGCCGTGCCGGGCCGCGCTCGTCATCCCCGTCGGCGGCGAGACCAGCTCCTCCGCACCCGCGGCGACGGATCCGACCGGCGCCAGGCCGCAGGTGTCGCAGTACAGCTCGCCGTCGCCCATGTCCTCGTACGACCCCGGGCAGCCGGGGCGAACGCACGCGGTTCCGACCAGACTCATGCGTCCTCCTCCCCCGGCCCCGCGGGCCGGTACTGCGGCTGCGGTGGTGCCAGTGACTCGGCCGTCGCCTGTTGGTAGCGCAGCACGGCCTGCTCGGCGGCCCGCAGATCGCAGGGCGCGCTCCACAGCATCCGCCGGGCCGTGTCGTACCGCTCGATCAGCAGCGGGTCCTCCGCCATCCCGTGCCGGGCCACCTTCGCCTTGTACGCGTCCAGCCGCCCGCGCAGTTCGGCCCGTACCGCCAAGGGAGCCGTCACTGCCGTCAACGATTCGCGGGCCCGGCGCAGTTCCTCCTCGGCCCGCTCCTCCAGCGATTCCAGCAGCGGCGAGAGCCGGTGCCACCGGGCCTGGCGCCGGTACTCGGCGGCCGCGGCCAGTTGCTCCTGCAGCGCCGTCGGCGGCCCGCTGACCACCGGAACCTCCGAAGCCGCGATTTTCGCCAGCACCTCGCCGCGCGCGGTCCGCGCCTCGGACAGGGTCCGGTCGGCCCGCGAGAGCACGTCCCGCAGGCTGATCAGCCGCTGCTCGGCGTCCTGCCGTACGGCCAGGACCGCCTCGATCTCCCGGCGTACGTCCTCCAGCGCGACCGCGGCCCGGTCGTATCGGGTGGTGTCCGGACGGCCCCCGCCGGGCGCGGAACTCCCCGCCACCGGCTGCCAGAACGCCAGCGGATCAGCGATCACCTGCGCCCGCAGCCCGGTCAGCTCGGCGGTGATGTCCTCCAGGTCGTCGCCCGAGGGGTGTTCACCGGGGCGGACCCCCACCGAGTGGGCCAGCGAGCGGGTGCGGTGCAGTTCGGCCGCGAGCAGGTCGATGCGGGCGGGCAGCGCCGACCACACGGAGTCGGCGGCCACCACCACGTCCAGCGAGCTCGCGTACAGCTCGTTCATCCGGGACACCAGCTCGGCGAGCGAGAGCCGCTCCGCCAGCGCCACGCCCTCCGCCGCGGCCCCGGCGATCAGCACCCCGGGCCCGCGCAGCCGCTCGGTCAGCTCGATCAGTTCCTCGCGGCCCGGCCAGCGGCGCCGCTCGCGGATCTCCCGGGCAGCGCCCAGCGCCCCGCTGTAGGCGTCGAAGTACGTCCACAGCCGGGTGATGGCGGCGTCGGCCTCCGCCCACCGCTCCTTGGTGACGCCGGTCAGCCCGGCCCCCTCCAGCAGCCGGCGCCCGGCGTGGTCCTGCAGGGCGAGCAGCGAGGTCTCGACGGCCTCGTGCTCCGCGCCGAGCCGGGCCAGGGCGCGGTCGACGTCGTCCCGGTCCATCACTGCCGACTGCGCTTCCAAAGACCCCGCCTCCGCTTTCCTGACATCGGGCTCCGACTCTGCCACCTGCCTCAGCCGTCCCGGTACTTCGGCGCGGGCGGTCCGGCCACTCCGGGCAGGACGGGCTTGAGGTGCGTCACGTAGGCCTGCATCCAGGGACTGTTGTCACCGCCGGCGCGGTAGTTCTCCAGCACCTTGTTGACCCGGCGCACCAGGTCGGAGGCGTCCTTGTTCATGGCGACCCCGTAGAACTCCTTGGTGAACGGGGAGCCGACGAGGCGCACCGACGGGTCCTGCGCGGCCTGGCCGGCCGCGAGCGCGTTGTCCGTGATGATGCCGTCCACCTCGCCCAGCTGGAGCCGGACCAGGCAGTCGAGCTGGTTGGGCACGCTGACCGGGACCGAGCCGTACGGCTGGGCCTTGAGCGCCGCTTCGGCCGTGGAGCCGGCCGCGGTGCAGATCCGGCGGCCCTTCAAAGAGGCGTCGTACCCGGTGATCGGCGAGCCCTTGGGGGCGAGGACCTGCTGCCCGGCCTCGAAGTACGCCGTCGAGAAGGCGACGTCCTCCAGCCGCTTGCAGTTGATCGTCATGGTCCGCACGACGACGTCGACGCGGCCGTCATGGAGGGCGGGGACGCGCTGGCTGGTGGGGATGGCCCGGTAGATGACCGCGTTCTCGTCGCCCAGGATGTCCTTCGCGATGGCCTTGACCAGGGCGATGTCGAACCCGTCGAGGCGGCCGTCGACCGGGTTGCGGTAGCCCCATTTGAAGCTGTTCTGGTCCACGCCCGCGACGAGTTTGCCCGCCTTGCGGATCCGTTCGATGGCCGGACCGTCCACGCCGGACGGGCGCAGGCTGGCCTCCGGGTCCTGGCAGGTGTCGGTGAGCGACCACGGCGCCGGGGCGGCGGCCATCGAGGCGGGCTCGCGGACCACGACCCCCCGGCCGGTGTCCGGGGTGGCATGGGCCAGCGGCAGCAGGACGGCCGCGGCCGTCACCGCGCACGCGGCGGCCATGGCGCTCACCCCGCCCCAGCCGCGCAGCCGCCCCGCGAGCCGGCGCAGGCCGGTTCCGCCGTCGTGGCCCTCGTCGTGGCCCCCGTCGTGGCCCTCGCCGTGGGACTTCACGCGTATCCGCATCGCTGTCACCTGTACTCCGAAAGCCGGCGCCCGATGCCGAGCAGCGCCGCCGCGGCGCCGACCACCGCGAGGGCCGCCGAACCCGTCACCAAACCGCCCAGCGCGCCGAGCCCGCCCCGGGCCGCCCGGGTGAACTCCTTCTGCTCATGGGCCACTGCCTGCTCCAGGGACGCGTCCACCGTGTCGAACGAGGCCCCGCTGCTGTCCTTGTGGTCCTTGTCCCCGATGACCTGGGGCAAGGCGTCCTGGTAGTCGCCGCGCAAGTCGGTCTCCCGGGCCGCCGCGTGCCGCTGCTTCCACTGCCTGACACCGTCCGCGGCGCGGCCGACCGGCTCCCGCCCGCTGCTGTCGTCGGCGAGCTTCAGCGCCGTCGCCAGCCCGGCGTCCAGCTCCTTCATCTCGGTCGTGAAGTCGACGTCGTACTTGTCGGACTTGTTGTCCGCGGCCAGTACGGCGCCCCGCGCGATCAGCGTCAGGTTCTCACTGGCGCGCGCCTGGAGCGAGGCGATCCGCGCGTCGTTCAGCACCTTCAGCGACTCCTGCCCGTCCGATCTGGCCTCCGCCAGCTCCGACCGGGCGACCGTGTGCCCCACGGCCAGCCACATCAGCACCACCAGCGAGGCGGCCGTCGCCGCCACGAGACCGTGGTTGAAGACCCGGTTCGTCCGACGGTAGTTGCGGCGCTGCGCCCACGCCAGCGCGGCGAGCGCGAGCAGCCCCGCACCGAGCGAGGCCAGCGGCAGCGAGCGGGCGTCGTCGTAGTCCGTGTAGAGCCGGCCCGTCTCCGCCTCGTACAGCCGCTGCGCGGCGGGCAGCAGCTGGGTGCTCATCTGCTCGTTGGCGTACCGCAGATAGGCGCCGCCCAGCGGCAGGCCCTGCTTGTTCGTGGCCCGGGCCTGCTCGATCAGGCCCGTGTAGCGGGGCAGCTGCTCGCTCAGCAGCGCGATCTGCCGACGGGAGTCCTCGTCCGCCCTGGTGTTGGCGGCCGCGCTCACCAGCAGCTTCGAGGCGTTGGAGATGTCCTTCTCGTACCGCTGGCGGACCTCCCGCGGTTCGTCGCCGCCGGCCAGGAACCCGCTGGAGGAGGCCGTGTCGGCGTCCGCGAGCGAGCGGTAGATGCTCGCCGCGTCCGCGCTCAGCGGCTGGCTGCGGCCCACCACGTCCTCCGCGGCGCCGACCCGGCCGGAGATCTCCAGGACGGTCACCGCGCCGAACAGCAGGACCAGGGCGGCCAGGGCCGCGCCGATGATCCGCAGTCGGCCGGGCTCGGTCGTCGCGGCCGCGCGCAGCCGCTCCACACCCTCGGCCCAGGCCGTACTGCCGGGCCGGGGAGGCGCCTGCGGCGGACCCGCGGGCGCCACGGCGCCGCCGCCGGGCGCGGGCGCGCGTGATGTGATGGCCACCGTGACCTCCCCCTTGGTCCTCTGCTCCGCAGCAGTATGGCCGTAGTGGCGGTCAACCACAGCACCCGGTGCCGGATCCTGGCGATCCACCCCCTGTGCGCGCCGACCCCACCCCTTCACCGTGAATACGACTCCGTGGCCGCCACGGTTCCAGAACCGGGGCCTGGCGGGGCAGGTTCACCCGAAATGGGCACGGAGTTTTCCATGGGCCTCGGGCAGCGCCCCGAGCGCGTCCAGCCCCAGCAGCCCGGCGCCCAGCACCGGCGGGGCCGCGACCACCGACACCCGGGCCCGCGGGGCCCGCCGCGCCAGCCCCGCCGCGATCCGCTCGTCCAACTGCTCGTGACCGGCCGTGAGCACCCCGCCGCCGAGCAGGACCGGAGCCTCCTCGTCCAGCAGGTCCAGCCGGTCCAGCGCCACCGACGCCAGCGCCACCACCTCGTCCGCCTGCCGCTCCACGATCGCCGAGGCCACCGCATCGCCCGCCGCGGCCACCGCGAACAGCACCGGCACCAGCTCGTGGGTCCGCCGCTGCGCCAGGGTCCCCAGGTGCAGCGCCTCGATCAGCCGGGCCATCGAAGCGAGCCCGAAGTGCTCCGGCAGCGCCGCCGCCAGCGCCGTCGGCCCGCCGCGGCCGTCCTCCGCCCGCGCCGCCCACCACAGGGCCTCCGCGGCCAGGCCGCCCCCGCCGCCCCAGTCGCCGGAGATCTGCCCGAGCGCCGGGAACCGGGCCGTGCGCCCGTCGGGGAGCATCCCCACGCAGTTGATGCCGGCCCCGCACACCACCGCCACCCCGCGCGGCGGCTCGCCCGCGGCGAGCCCGGCCCGCAGGATCGCGAAGGTGTCGTTGAACACCCGGGTCGCCGCGCCCCAGCCGCGCGCGCCGATCGCGGCCGCGAGCTGCCGCTCCTCCACCGGGAGATCGGCATTGGCCAGACAGGCCGAGACCTGGCCGGCGTACGGCGCACCGGGCCCCGGCAGCGGCAGCGCGGCCGCCTCGGCGGCCTCCGCGACCGCCTGCGCCAGTACGTCCACCGCCGCCTCGACACCGGTGCGCTGCGGCTGGAAGCCGCCGGAGCGCCCGGTGCCGAGGACCGTGCCGTCCGCGGCGATCAGGGCCGCGTCCGTCTTGCTGTTGCCCGCGTCGACGGCGAGGACGGCGGGGCGGGTGGGGCGGGCGGGAGGGTTCACGCCCATGCCAGGTGCTCCTTGTTGTGCGCGAGGAGCCGGTCGGTCAGCCCCTCGGCGCGTTCGAACTGGCCGACCAGCGGGTGGGCCAGCAGCGCCTTGAAGACCCGTTCGCGGCCGCCTCGTACGGCCGCGTCCAGCGCCAGGTCCTCGTACGCCGTGACGTGCGCGACCAGACCGGCGTACAGCGGGTCGAGCCGCGCCGCGGCCAGCGGCACCGGGCCGGACCGGTCCACCCGGGCCTGCACCTCGATCACCGCGTCGTCCGGGAGGAACGGCAGCGTCCCGTCGTTGCGCGTGTTGACCACCTGCAGTGCCGCCGGGCCCGGGGCGCCGTCGCCCAGCAGCGCCGCCGCCAGGTCCACGGCCGCCTCCGAGTAGAAGGCCCCGCCCCGCTTGGCCAGCAGTTCCGGCTTCTCGTCCAGCGCCGGATCGGCGTAAAGGGCGAGCAGCTCCTTCTCCATCGCGGCCACCTCGGCGGCCCGCGAGGGCTTCCCGCCCAGCTCGCGCACGACCGCGTCGTGCGCGTAGAAGTACCGCAGGTAGTACGAGGGGACGACGCCGAGGCGGTCCAGTACCGCGCGCGGCAGCCGCAGGTCCGCGGCGACGGCCTCCCCGTGCTCGGCGAGCAGCCGCGGCAGCAGGTCCTCGCCGTCCGGGCCGCCCTTGCGCACGCCCAGCTCCCAGGTGAGGTGGTTGAGGCCCACGTGGTCCAGGTGGATGTCGGCCGGGGCCAGGTCCAGCAGCGCCGCGAACTTCCGCTGGAAGCCGATGGCGACGTTGCACAGCCCGACCGCCTTGTGCCCGGCCTGCAGCAGGGCGCGGGTGACGATCCCGACCGGGTTCGTGAAGTCGATGATCCAGGCGTCCGGGCTGGCCCGCCGGACCCGCTCGGCGATGTCCAGCACCACCGGGACCGTCCGCAGCGCCTTGGCGAGCCCGCCCGCGCCGGTGGTCTCCTGCCCGACGCAGCCGCACTCCAGCGGCCAGGTCTCGTCCTGCAGCCGGGCCGCCTGCCCGCCGATGCGCAGCTGGAGCAGCACCGCGTCGGCGCCCTCGACGCCCGCGTCGAGATCGGCGGTGGTGGTGATCCGTCCCGGATGCCCCTGCCTGGCGAAGATCCGCCGGGCCAGCGCGCCGATCAGCTCCAGCCGCTCGGTGGCGGGGTCGATGAGCACCAGCTCGCCGATCGGCAGGGTGTCGCGCAGCCGCGCGAATCCGTCGATCAGCTCGGGGGTGTAGGTGGAACCGCCGCCCACCACTGCGAGTTTCATGGTCATCAGCCTTTCACTCCGGTCAGGGTGACGCCCTCGACGAACGCCTTCTGGGCGAAGAAGAAGAGGACGATCACGGGGGCCATGACCAGCACGGTTGCGGCCATGGTCAGATTCCAGTTCGTGTGGTGAGCCCCCTTGAAGGACTCCAGTCCGTAACTGAGGGTCCAGGCGGCGGGGTTGTCCGAGGCGTAGATCTGCGGGCCGAAGTAGTCGTTCCAGGCGCAGAAGAACTGGAACAGCGCGACGGCGGCGATGCCCGGCTTCGCCATCGGCACGACGACGCGCAGCAGGGTGCGGACCTCGCCGCAGCCGTCGACCTTGGCCGCGTCCAGGTACTCGTCGGGGATGGTCAGCAGGAACTGGCGGAGCAGGAAGATGGAAAACGCGTCGCCGAAGGCCATCGGGATGATCAGCGGCCACAGCGTTCCGGACAGGTCCAGCTGCTTGGCCCAGAAGAGGTACATCGGGATGACCACCACCTGCGGCGGCAGCATCATCATGGCGATCACCAGCAGCAGCGAGAGCCGGCGTCCGCGGAAGCGGAACTTGGCGAGGGCGTACGCGACGGGCACCGAGGAGACCACGGTCAGCAGCGTGCCCAGCCCCGCGTACAGCAGGGTGTTGCGCCACCAGGTCAGGAAGCCGGGGGTGTGCCAGACCTTGGCGTAGTTGCCCCACTGCCAGGTGTCGGGCACCAGGTCGCGGGTCAGCGCCTGCTGGTCGCCCATCAGGGAGGTCAGGAGGAGGAAGACGAACGGGAGGACGAAGAACAGGGCGGCCGCGACGCCGAGGGCGTGCACCCCGACCCAGTGCAGGACGGCCTTGCGGTTTCGGTGCATGCTCAGTCACCTGCTCCGATCAGCCCGCCACGGCGGCGCATCAGGAGTGCGGTGAAGGCCATGGAGAGGGCGAAGAGGACCAGCGCGACGACGCACGCGGCGCCGTAGTCGAAGCGCTGGAATCCGACGTTGTAGACGACCTGGGGGAGGGTCAGTGTGGACTTGTCGGGGTAGCCCGGCTCGAACTGCTGGCCCGAGCCGCCGATGACACCCGCGGCGACCTTCCCCGCCACCAGGGGCTGCGTGTAGGACTGCATGGCCTGGATGACCCCGGTGACCACCGCGAACAGGATGATCGGCGAGATGTTCGGCAGGGTGATGTGCCGGAACCGCTGCCAGGCGCCGGCCCCGTCCAGCTCGGCGGCCTCGTACTGCTCCTTCGGCACGTCGAGCAGCGCGGCCATGAAGATGACCATCAGGTCGCCGATCCCCCACAGGGCGAGGAGGGTCAGCGCGGGCTTGGACCAGTCGGCGTCGGTGAACCAGCCGGGGGCGGGCAGGCCGACCCCCTCGAGCAGGGTGTTGACCGGGCCGGTGCCGGGGTTGAGCAGGAAGACGAAGGCCAGCGTCGCGGCCACCGGCGGGGCCAGGTAGGGCAGGTAGAACAGGGTCCGGAAGATCCCCGCCCCCGTCTTGATCTTCGTGATGAGCAGGCCGACGCCGAGGCCGAAGACGACCCGGCTGACGACCATCACCACGACCAGCCACAGGGTGTTGCGCATGGCCGGCCAGAACAGCGGATAGTCCGTGAAGACGTACGTCCAGTTGTCCACGCCGTTGAAGGCGGGCGGGCGGAAGCCGTCGTACTTCGTGAAGGAGAAGTACACGGTGGAGACGAGCGGGTACGCGAAGAAGACGGCGAACCCGATCAGCCAGGGCGACATGAAGGCCGCGGTCCGCAGGGCGGACCGCCGGCGCTTCGCCCGCAGGGCGGGTGCGGTGGGGATGGTGCCTGTGCTCGGCATCGCGGTGGTCATCGGGGGCTACTTCGCCTTCGCGATGTCCGTGTCGATCTGCTGGTCGGTCTTGGCGAGGCCGGCCGGGACGTCGGCGACGTCGCCCTTCTCGACCGCGAACGCGAGGTCCTGGAAGGTCAGCTGGTAGGTGCCGCCGTCGGCCTGGGCCGGGGTGGTGTTCGACTTCGGGTGCCGGGCGATGTCGAGGAAGGTCTTGAACTCCGGGGTGACCTGCAGGTTCGGGGACTCCAGGGCGGCCAGGGTGGAGGGCACGTTGTGGATGGCGTTGGCGAACGCCACGACCGCCTCGGTGTCGGTGGTCATGTACTTCACCAGCTCCCAGGAGGCGTTCTGCTTCTTGCTGCCCGAGGCGATGCCCATGATCGTGCCGGAGAGGTAGCCCTTGCCGTAGTCGGCGACCTGGTCGTCCGGCACCGGCAGCGGCGCGGTCCCGATCTCGAACGTGACCCCGGCCTCCTTGGCCATCGCGGCCCGCCACTCGCCGTCGACCTGCATGGCGACCTGGCCCTTGTGGAAGGGGTGCTCGGCGCTCCACTCGTCGCCGAAGGTGTTGCGGAACTTCTCGAGCTTCTCGTAGCCGCCGAGCTTGGCCACCAGGTCCTTCTGCGCGTTCAGCATGCTCGCGAAGCCCGGGTCCTTGGCCAGGTTCGACTTCCCGTCGGCGCCGAAGTACTTCGGGCTCCACTGCGCGGCCAGGCGCATGGGGGTGGTCTCGTAGCCGTGGTAGGTCGGCATGATGCCGAGCTGGTCGTACGAGTCCCCGCTGGGCTTGGTCAGCTTCTGCGCGACCTCGGTGAACCGGCTCCAGGTCTTGGGCGGTTCGGTGATGCCCGCGGCCTTGAAGGCGTCCTTGTTGTAGACGAGGCCGTACGCGTCGTTCAGCAGCGGCAGCGTGCACTGGTTGCCGTTGAACTGGGTGTACTCCAGCAGGGTCTTGGGGAACACCTTCGCCTTGTCGACGCCCGACTTCCGGAGGAAGGGGTTCAGGTCGACGAAGGCGCCGGAGTTGCAGAACTTGCCGACGCTGTCGGTGGTGAAGGAGGAGACCACGTCGGGGGCCTTGTCCCCGCCGGCCCGGAGCGCCTGGTTGATCTTGTCGTCGGTCATGTTGCCCGTGACCTTGACCTTGATGTTCGGGTGCGCCTTCTCGAACCGGGCGATGTTCTCCTCGATCGCCTTGGCCTCGCTCGGCGCGGACCAGCCGTGCCAGAAGTTGAGCGTGACCTCCTTGTCCGGGTCGTCGGCGGCCGCGTTGCCGCTCTGGCCCGCACACGCGGTGGCCAGGACGGATATCGCGGCGACGGCGGTGGCCACGATGGGCAGACGGCGGTTTCTGGGCATGGCGGTGCTCGCTCTCTGGGGGAGGAACTTCCGGAGGTGTGCCAGGGGATGCGACGACGCGCTTCGGTGACGCGGGTGGTGCCGGTGATGCCGGGGGAGCCGGTGGGGGCCGGAGGCGCCGGCCGTACGTACGGGGGGCGGGGTCGGTCAGCGGCGCGAGGTGTCGAAGACCTCGTCGCGGGTGGCGGCGAGGGCGCTCTCCAGCGCGCCGCGCAGTACGGGCCGCTCGCGCACCGTGCCCGACACCAGGCGGGGCCGGGAGGGGGCGAGATCGGCGAGCTCGGTCTCGACGAGCTCGCGCAGCACGTCCCCGCCGGCGGCGGTCACCGCGCCGGAGAGGACCACGATCTCGGGGTCCAGTACGGCGACCAGCGCGGCGAGACCGGTGGCCAGCGCGGTGGCGTACTGCTGCAGGAGCCGCAGGTCCGCCCCCTCGGGACGTCCGGCGGCCTGCGCCAGCAGCGCGACCGCCGCGCCGACCGGCGTGCCCGCCCCGGTCCCGGGCGGCATCCCGATGCCCAGCGCGGCCGCCATCCCGGGCACCGCCTCCGCGCCGGCCAGTGCCTGGTAGCCGCCGGAGTTGACCCGGGTGACCTGCCGGACCAGGGGGTGGCCCGGCACGGGCAGGAACCCGACCTCGCCCGCGCCGCCGGTCCAGCCGCGGTGCAGCCGGCCGCCGAGCACCAGGGCGGCGCCGAGGCCCTCCTCGTTCCACAGCAGGACGAAGTCCCCGTGGCCGCGGGCCGCGCCGAGGCGCTGCTCGGCGACCGCGGCGAGGTTCACGTCGTTCTCGTACCCGACCGGCATCGGCAGGGCCGCCGCCAGCTCCTCGAGGAGGGTGGGGGAGTGCCAGCCGGGCAGGTGCTCGGCGTAGCGCAGCGCCCCGGTGTGGGGATCGAAGGATCCCGGGGTGGCGATGACGACGCGGTGGAGGGCGGAGCGCTCGAGCCCGGCGTCCTTGACGGCCCCGCCGAGGGCCCGGGTGACCCGGTCGACGGCCCCGGCGCCCTCGGCGTACGGGAGCTCGTGGCTGCCGATCACCTCGCCGGTGAGATCGGCGACGGCCGCGACGATGCCGCTCGGGGTGACGTCCAGTCCGGCGACGTGGGCGGCGCGCGGGTTGACCCCGTACAGCTGGGCGTTGGGTCCGGGGCGGCCGCCGGCGGTGCCGGTGGCCACGACCAGCCCGGCGGCCTCGAGGCGGGCCAGCAGCTGGGAGGCGGTGGGCTTGGAGAGCCCGGTGAGCCGGCCGATCCGGGTACGGGACAGGGGCCCGTGCTCCAGCAGCAGGTCCAGCGCCGCGCGGTCGTTCATGACGCGCAGCAGGCTGGGCGTTCCGGGCGTGGTCATGAGCGCTCTCTCCGTCATCGGCTCACGCCGTGGTCAGGAACTGTTAGGTAAGTTTCCTATCGGTGTTTGAGCCGTGTCAATGCCGCTGCCCCCGCAGAAATGAACCTGCGGGGGCAGCGGTGAGGGAGAAGGGGAGAGCGGGCTACTTGCTGATCCGGGGGGTGCCGGCGGCCGGCGCCGGGATCGGGGCGGTGGCCAGGGACTGCGGGGAGGCCGGATTGGCGAGCGCGGAGGGCGGCGCCACGGCGGCCGACGGGTCGGCCGGGGCCTCGTCCGCCTCGCCGTCGGCGGCCGGCAGACCGCCGATGATCCGGATGCCGGCGTCGTCGAAGGCCTCCTTGATCCGCCAGCGCAGCTCGCGCTCCACGGCGAACTGCTGGCCCGGCATCGTCTTCGCGGAGATCTTCACCGTCATCGACGCCAGCAGCACCTCGTCGAGGCCCAGCACCTCCACCGGGCCCCACAGGCGCTCGTCCCACGGGGACTCCTTCGCCAGGCCGTCGGCGACGTGCTTGACCACCTCGCGGACGCGGGTGAGGCTCTCCGACGGCTTGACCTGGACGGTCACGCCCGCGGTGGCCCAGCCCTGGCTGAGGTTGCCGATCCGCTTGATCTCGCCGTTGCGGACGTACCAGATCTCGCCGTTGTCCCCGCGCAGCTTGGTGACGCGCAGGCCGACCTCGACCACCTCACCGGAGGCGACCCCCGCGTCGATCTTGTCGCCGACGCCGTACTGGTCCTCGAGGATCATGAACACGCCGGACAGGAAGTCCGTCACCAGGTTCCGCGCGCCGAAACCGATCGCCACACCGGCCACACCGGCACTCGCGAGCAGCGGGCCGAGGTTGATGCCCAGGGCGCCGAGCACCATCAGCCCGGCCGTGCCGAGGATCAGGAACGAAGCGACCGAACGCAGGACCGAACCGATCGCCTCGGAGCGCTGCCGCCGGCGCTCCGCGTTGACGAGCAGCCCGCCCAGGGCCATGCCCTCAACGGCCTCGGCGCCCCGGTTCATCCGCGTTATCAGCTTGGTCAGCGACTTGCGGACGAGCGAGCGCAGTGCTGCCGCGATCACCAGGATCAGCAGGATCTTCAGGCTGAGGTACAGCCATCCGGCCCAGTTCTCCTCGATGAAGCTGGCAGCGTTCGTGACGCTCTCGTGGGCTTCCTTGACCGAAGCGGCCGGGTCCGGGTTGTCGGCTGCCAGGGGCAGCAGGGCGGCATGCCAGGGCACGACGGGAACCTCCAGGTGTAGCGGTCTGCCCGCGGATCGGGGTACCCCCGGACTCCGTCCGGGGGAGGGCGTGCGGGTGTGCGGGACAGACCAACCACACTAACGGGGCATTCGTGTGACCCCGTTGCCGTGTTCGAGGGAGAGACCGGACTCACCTGGGGATGAACCGGGTGTGGTTGAAAACACCTCGGACCCGTTACGGGCGCGTGGTGGCGCTTCGACCAGCCGTAAGGAGAGACTGGAGAGCAGATCGTCCCGGCGCGAGCCACGCGCCGCCGGCGTACAAGGAGGCAGTCCGTGCCGCACGTCCTGGTCCTCAATGCGTCGTACGAGCCGCTCGGCGTCGTACCGCTCCGCCGCGCGCTCGTCCTCGTACTGGAGAACAAAGCTGTCTCCCTGGAGGAATCCGGCGCCTTTCTGCACAGCGCGACGAGAGTCGTCCCCGCGCCCAGCGTGGTCCGGCTCAAGCGCTTCGTGCGGGTCCCCTACCGGGGGCCCGTTCCACTCACCCGCCGCGCGCTGTTCGCCCGGGACGGCGGCCGCTGCATGTACTGCGGCGGGGTCGCCACGAGCGTCGACCACGTGATCCCGCGCAGCCGGGGCGGGCAGCACGTGTGGGACAACGTGGTCGCCGCATGCCGGCGGTGCAACCACGTCAAGGCGGACCGGCACCTGCTGGAGCTGGGCTGGCGGCTGCGGCACCAGCCGGCTCCGCCGTCGGGGCTGGCCTGGCGGATCATCGGCACGGGCCACCGGGACCCGCGCTGGATGCCGTACCTCCAGCCGTACGGCGCGGAGGACGCCCTGGACCGCATCGGCGCGGCAGCCTCCTGACGCCGGGCCCGGGCCCCGGCCTCCGGGCCGGGGCTACGGAGTGACCGCGTAGGCCTCCGCCGCGAAGAGACTGCAGCCGAAGCGGGTCGCGCGTTTCTCGCAGGTGACGCGGACGAAGCGGGCCGGGGCCGGGGCGTCCAGGCGGACCGTCTCCAGGCCGCCGCGGGAGGCCGGGACCGTCGCCGCCGGGTACCACGTGACACCGTCCGGGGAGGTCTCCACCCGGTACGCCGACGGGTACGCCTCCTGCCAGTGCAGGACCAGCTTGCCGATCCGGGTCGCCGCCGGGAGCTCCGCCTGCCACCACGCGCCGTCCACCGGCTTGGACGACCAGCGCGTGGTCGGGGAGCCGTCCACCGCCGCCGAGGCCGGGAACGCCGGGGTCTCGTCCCCCGACGACGAGGCCCGCGCCGAGCGCAACAGGTCCGGCCCGCCCGTACGCGGGACCGCGCGGACGGTGAGCGTCCGGGTCTGCCCCGCGAACGTGACCGGCACCGGGTAGCTGCCCGCCGGGGTGCCCGCCGGGACCGTCACCGACACCGGGACCGTGACCTGCGTGCCCCGCGGAGCAGCGGCCTCCGCAGGGAGTTTCACATCGACCCCCTGCGGCGGCGCCGCCGAGAGCGGTCCCCGGACCCCGCCCGGGCTCAGCGCCGACAGCCGGCCCGGCACCACCTGAGCGGCCCCGCCGATCTCGACCTCCACGGTCTCCGGCAGCTCGAACGCGGCCGACGGTCCGTCAGCCAGCCACGGCACCACCTGGTGGACCTCCGGAGCCGGACCCGCCCACGACAGCCGCACCGCGTCCGCGCCCAGACCGCCGACGTCCGCCTGCGTCCAGCCCGACGCCGAGGCCTCCGCGACCTTGCGCCAGCCCTCGCCCGGCACGTGCGCCTCCACCGCCGCGCCCCGGACCCCCGCCGGCAGCGGATCCGTCATCACGGTCACCACCGCCACCGGCCGCACCGTGTCCAGCCGGACCGTGTACGAGTCCGGCTCCCGGGAGACCGTGCCCGGCCGGCGGGCCGCTCCCGTCCACGCGTCCGCCTCCGCCGCCGCCTGCGCGAGGAAGGGGTCCAGCACGGTCTGGTCCACCCGGGCGGTGCCCGGCTCGGCCAGTGCCTTGCGGGCCGCCGCCAGTTCCTGCGAGGCCTTCCACGCCGCCGCCCCGTCCCCGCGGGACTGGGCCCGCAGGAGATCCACCGCCAGCTCGCCCGCCGTTCCGTACGCCGACAGCCGCGCCAGCCACGGCCCGGCCTCGGCCGACAGCCCGGGCAGCCGCGCGGGCGCCTCCCGCAGGGCCGTGAACGCCGCCCGCAGCCGGTCGCCGGCGGCCGGGTCGCCCGAGCCGCGGCTGCGCCAGAACTCGTCCACCAGCGGGCGCAGGTACGCCGACTCCTGGTGCCCGAGGCCCGAGGAGGCCGTGTTCCCGGCCAGCGCGGCCAGGGACCGGCGGGCGGCCTGGTCCGGCCCGGCCAGGTCGGAGACCGCCGCCGCCCAGGACGCGCCCGGCCGGTAGCCGTTCGCGTTCCACGCGAAGTCGGCGGCCGTGAACAGCGGGATCCGCGCCAGGGTGCCCTGCTGCATCGCATTGGCCAGCAGGGCCGCCGAGCCGCCCGCCACCGCCGGCTCCCGGCCCGTGTAGGGGCCGAGGAAGACCCGGCCCGGGTCCCAGTCGTTGACCGGGTAGTTGTCCATGGTGACGAGCGGGTGCTGCCCGAAGGCGCTGCGCGCCCCGTCGAGTTCCTTCCCGGTGATCGAGCGCGGCACCACGCCCACGCCCGTCCAGGCGACCTCCACCCGCCCGTCGAGCCGGCTCGCCAGGGCGGTCCGGTACGCGGTCGCGCCCTTCTGGTGGTACTCCGTCGGCATCAGCGACAGCGGCGCCGAGCCCGGATGCCGCGCGGCGAGGTGCGCCGCCAGCTCGTCCGCGACCTCCGCGTGCGCCTTCGCGGCCGCCGCCGGGCCCGTCCCGTACCGCACCCGGTCCGCCCGGCAGCCCCACTCGGTGTAGCTGACGTCCTGGAACTGCACCTGGAACGCCCGGAAGCCCAGGTCCCACATCGCGTCCAGCTTGCGCGCCAGCGCCGCCCGGTCGGCGGCCGAGGCCAGGCACATCGACTGCCCGGGGGCCACCGCCCAGGCGAGCATCACCCGGTTGGCGCGGGCCCGCTCGGCCAGCGCCCGGAACTCCGCCTGCTGCGCCGCCGGGTAGTCCTCGCGCCAGCCGGTCGTACGGTACGGGTCGTCGCCGGGCGCGAGCAGCAGCCGGTTCTGCTTGGTCCGGCCCATGAAGTCCAGCTGTGCGAGCCGCTGGTCCTGCGTCCACGGCTGCCCGTAGAACCCCTCGGTGATCCCGCGTACCGGCGCGGTCGGCCAGTCCCGCACCACGACCCCGGGCACCTTCCCGCCGCCCGCCCCGACCGGGGCCAGCAGCTGGCGCAGCGTCTGCGCCGCGTGGAACAGCCCGTCCTCCCCCACGCCGGCCAGCGCGACCGTGTCCCGGCCCGCGGCCTTGCCGACGGCCAGCCGGTAGCCCCCGTTCGGCAGCTCCGCGGCCCCCGCCGCCGGGGCCGCGCCCAGCGCCCGCAGAGCCTCCTGCGCATCGGGGCCCTGCAGCCGTACGACGGTGCCCCGTTCGGGCAGCGGCGCCCCGGGGGCCGGTTCGTGCAGGGTCCGTACGCCCGCCGCGCGCAGGGCGGTGCGGACCAGCCCGACCGCGTACGGATCGGCGTCCGGCGCCGCCACCAGCACGGCCTCGGCGCCCAGCGGGACCTCGCGCGCCGCGTCGGCGGTCATCGACTGCGGCCGCGGCCACACGGCCGGTCCCTCGGCGGCCGCTCGCGGAGCGTCGGAGCCGGGATCGAACGCGGGCCCAGGAGCCAGCCCCGTCGCGGGGTCGGATCCGGGCGCGGCGGGCCCGGCAGCAGGTCCGCCGGCAGGCCCGTTCGCATGTCCGGCCGCGTTCCCGCCGGCGGGTCCGGCAGCGGGGTCCGGTCCCGGGAGGGCCGGCGCGCTCGGCGCCGCGAACGCGGCGGGCGGACCGGCGAACACCCCGCCGCCCAGCAGCGTCCCGATGACCGCCACCGCCGCCGCCGTCGCCCGCTTCCTGCCCCTGAGCTGCACGGAGCCTCCCCGTCCCGAGTCGTCACCCGCCCGTACGAATGACTCCGAGCCCACCACCCGCGCGGCCGGAGTGTCAATGCGGGCGGGCGTTCTGACCTGGATACGCAGGAATTGCGGCGCTGCCCGCGGGGTATGGCTGCGATGTTCCCGGCGGTGTTCCATGACTCCTGACCCACCCTCACACCCTGTACGGACGAAGGAGCAACCGCGCGTGAACACCGCAACCGGCACCCCGCACAGCCCCGCCGCCCCGCCCCGCACCCCGCTGCTCGCCCACCTGCCCGCGCAGGCCGGGCCCGCCGAAGGACCCCTCACCAGCGAGCCCCCGCTCGCCGGTGCCGCCCACGCGCCGCTGACCAGCGAGCCCCCGCTCACCGACGAGGCCCCGCTGACGAGCGAGCCGACCCCACCCGCCGCGGCCGCTGCCGCAGGCGACTAGACACAGGGACACAGGTATTCACATGGACGACCTCGCCCGGCTCGCGGCCCTGCACGGCATCGCCACCACCTACCGGCCCGCCGAGGACGTCACCGTCCGGGTCCCGGAGGCCACCGTCAGGGCACTCCTCGGGCTGCTGGGGGTCGTCGCCGACGACGCCGAGGACGTCCGGGTGTGCGCCGAGGACGCCGTACGGGAGGCGGCCGAGCGGCTGCTGCCGCGGACGGTGGTGCTCTGGCAGGGGGAACCCGTACCGCCGGAGCCCGCCGGGCTGCCGCCGGGCACCCGGGTGCGGGTGGCCGCCGAGGAGACCGGGGAGGAGCTCGCGTGGGGCCCCGGACTGCCGCTCGGCGTCCACCGGCTCACCGCCGAGACCCCCGACGGCCGGACCGGCGCCGCCACCCTGATCGTGGCCCCGGAGCGGGCCCCGGCCGCGCCCGAGCGGGCCCACGGGCTGCTCGTCCAGCTGTACTCCCTGCTCTCCGAGCAGTCCTGGGGCATGGGGGACCTCGGCGACCTGGCCGCGCTCGCCCGCTGGGCCGGCCGCACCCACGGAGTCGGGTTCATCCAGGTCAACCCGCTGCACGCGGCCGTGCCGGGAACCCCGACCGACCCCTCCCCGTATCGGCCCTCCACGCGGCGCTTCCCCGACCCGGTGCACCTGCGGATCGAGGACGTCCCCGAGTACGCCGACTGCTCCGATGCGGGCGCCCTCGCCGAACTCGCCGCCCGGGGCGGCGAGCTGCGCCGCGAGGTACTGGAGAAGGGGGCGCTGATCGACCGCGACGCCGTCTGGGCCCTCAAGCGCGCCGCCCTGGAACTGCTGTACGCCGTCCCGCGCACGCCCGAACGCGAATCCGCCTACCGGGAGTTCTGCTCTGAACAGGGCGCGGAGCTGGACCTGCACGCCACGTGGTGCGCCGGGCACGCCGGCGACGACCCGGGAAGCGGGGCCGACTTCCACCGCTGGCTGGTCTGGCTGACGGTCACCCAGCTCGCCGCCGCCCAGAGCGCCGCCCGCGAGGCCGGGATGGCGGTCGGCATCGTGCACGACCTGGCCGTCGGGGTGCACCCGAACGGCTCGGACACCTCCGGCCCGCCCCTGTACGCGAACGGCGTGTGCGTCGGGGCCCCGCCGGACGCCTTCAACGCGCGCGGCCAGGACTGGGGGCTGCCGCCGTGGCGGCCCGACCGGCTGGCGGCCACCGGGTACGCGCCGCTGCGGGCCCTGCTGCGCGGGGTGTTCCGCTACGCCGGCGCCCTGCGCATCGACCACGTCATGGGCCTGTTCCGGCTCTGGTGGATCCCGGAGGGCGCCCCGCCCGCCGACGGGGCGTACGTCTCGTACGACGGCGAGGCGATGCTCGCGGTCCTGGTGCTCGAGGCCCACCGGGCCGGGGCCCTGGTCATCGGCGAGGACCTCGGGACGGTGGAGCCCGGGGTCCGCCGGGCACTGGCCCGGCGCGGGGTGCTCGGCACCTCCGTGCTCTGGTTCGAACGGGACTGGGCGGGCGACGGGCAGCCGCTCGCCCCCGTGGCCTGGCGGGCCGATTGCCTGGCGACGGCCACCACCCACGATCTGCCGCCCACCGCCGCCAAGCTGGCCGGCGCCCATGTGGAACTGCGCGACCGGCTCGGCCTGCTGACCCAAGCGGTGGAGCAGGAGCGGGCCCAGGACGCCGCGGACACCGCCCAGTGGCTGGACGTGCTGGAGGGGCTCGGCCTGGACACCAAGGGCGAGGAGGCCGCCGTACGGGCCCTGTACGGCTTCCTGCTGCGCACCCCCGCCCGGCTGGTCGGCGTATGGCTGCCGGACGCGGTCGGGGACCGGCGGCCGCAGAACCTGCCGGGAACCTGGGACCAGTACCCCAATTGGCGGCTGCCGGTCGCCGACGCCGCGGGACGGCCGCTGACCCTGGAGGCGCTGACCGCCTCGCCCCGGGCGAACGCCCTGCTGGGCGCGGTGCGGGAGGGAGCGCGTGCCCGTACGGCACCCCCGGGCGCGCGCTGCGTTTAGGTGTTCGCTACGTTTGCACCGTGGACAAGAAGAACGCTCTGCGCGCCGGCGCCGTCACGGCCGGATCGACGCTGATGATGCTGCTGATGACGTCTCCCGCGCTCGCGGTGACCCGTGATGACGGCGACGACCCGGGTCCGGGCCTGAGCATTGCCCAGACCCTGGGCCTGTACGTGGCCACGCCGATCGCGCTGTTCCTGATCATCGCGGGCCTCGTCATGGTCCTCGACAAGTCGGACAGGCCGCAGACGCAGGGCTGACCCCGCGGGGGGTAGTACCCGTCGGAGACTTCCGGGGCGCCGGGGGTCCGCAAGCCGATGCCGTGTCGGCGTCGGTGCGGACCCCCGGCGCCCCGTTGTGCGTTCCGGCCGTCGGCCGGCCGCCGCCCGGGCGCTTTCCGATGCCTCCTAAGCCGCCGGGACGCCGGACATCAGCTTGCGGAGCAGGCCGGTCAGGACGGCGACCTCCTCGTCGCCGAGCCCGGTGAGCGCGGCGCGCTGCACCTCCAGGCCGGCGGCGACGGCCTCGTCGACGAGGGCGAGCCCGCGGTCGGTGATCGTCACCTGCAGCCCCCGCCGGTCGTGCGGATCGGGCTTGCGGCAGAGCAGGCCGGCCTTCTCCAGCTTGTCCAGGCGCCCGGTCATGCCGCCCGTCGTGAGCATGAGCGTGGCCGACAGCTGGCGCGGCGAGAGCGTGTACGGGGCGCCGGAGCGGCGCAGCGTGCCGACGACGTCGAACTCGCCGCGCGAGATCCCGTGGCCGGCGTAGGCCTTCTCCATCGCATCACCCATGGCCCGGGCGACCCGGTAGATGCGGCCGAAGACGGCCATGGGGGCGGTTTCCAGGTCCGGCCGCACTGCGGCCCACTGGTCGATGATCGCGTCGACGGCGTCCTTGTTGGCCTCGGTCATACGCGCAGTATCCGGCCTTCCTCCGATCGTTCGCAAGAAAGTTGCTTGACGGAAAGTAGCTTAGAGGTAAGCTACTTTCCAGCAACCTACTTGGGGGAGGAAACGATGGCCGTGGCCGGGGAATCAAAGGTGGCGGGGGAGCGGTCCCTGCTCGTCGCGGCCGGAGTCAGTGCGGTCGGGATCGGCATGTACGTCCCGTTCTCGCTCGTCTTCTTCCACCACGTCACCGGCCTCTCCTTCGCCCTCGTCGGCGTGGTCATGACCGCCACGGGCCTGGCCGGACTGGCGTTCATGCCGCTGGCCGGCTCGGCCGTCGACCGGTTCGGCGCCCGGCGGATCGTCCTGGTCCTCTACGCGCTGCGGGCGCTCGGCTTCGCGCTCTACCCGTTCGCCGGCTCGCTGCCCGCCTTCGCCGCCGTCGCGCTCGTCACCGCCCTGGCCGACCGGTCCTTCCCCGCCGTCCAGCAGTCGCTGATCGGGGAGGTGGCGCGCGGCGCCGCCCGGGACCGGCTCCAGGCCTCCCTGCGAGCCCTGCAGAACGCCGGGATGGGCGCCGGGGCCCTGATCGTCTCCGGAGTGCTGGCGCTGTGGGGGGCGGCCGCCTTCACGTACACGGCCTGGGGCAACGCGCTGGCCTTCGCGCTCGCCGGACTGCTCGTGCGCCGGGTCCGCCCGGTGCGGGACGGTCAGGGCGCCGCCGCCGAGCGGCCGCCCGCCGGATACCGGATGGTCCTGCGCGACCGGCCCTTCCTCGCGCTGACCGCCGCCAACTTCCTGACCGCACTGGGCTACGCGGCCCTGTCCGTGCTCTTCCCGCTCTACATCGCCACCTGGCTGCACGGGCCCGACTCCCTCACCGGAGCCGCGTTCACCGTCAACACCGCCCTGTGCGCCGGGATCGGCGTGCTCGTCGCGGGCCGGGTCCGCCGCTCGAGGGCCCGCCGCACCCGCTCGGCCGCCCTCGGCGCCCTGCTCTTCGCCGCCGCCTTCGTCGGGCAGATCGTGCTCGGCACGCTGCGCCCCGGGCAGACCGCGACCCTGGTCGCCCTGCTGGTCATCGTCGTCGTCTACACGCTCGGCGAGCTCGTGCACAGCCCGTCCGGCGGGGCCCTGTCGGTCTCCGCAGCCCCGGCAGCCGTACGCGGCCGCTACCTGGCCACCTACCAGCTGTCGTACTCGCTGGCCACCGCCCTGGCCCCGTCCCTCTTCACCGCCCTGCTCTCCGTCGACGGCCGCCTGCCCTGGGCCGTCCTCGCGGCCGCCGCGGGCGGCGCCGCCCTGGCGCTGGTCCGGCTCGAGCGGCGGCTGCCGATCGAGGCCGTGTACGCGGAGCCGCCGGTCGTGGTCGCCGCCGCCGGGGCGCGGACCGGGGCCGCCCGGGCGCATGCCCCGGCTGCCTGAGCCGCCTGCCTGAGCCACCTGCCCGAGCCGGCTGCCGGTGGTCCGGCTCCGCGCCGTCCCGAGTTCCTCACCTGCCCGAGGAGTCACCCGTCATGAACCGTCTCGCCACCGTCGCCCTGACCGCACTCGCCCCGGTCTCCTGGGGCTCGACCTACGCCGTGACCACCGAACTGCTCCCGCCCGACCGGCCCCTGTTCACCGCGGTGATGCGGGCCCTGCCCGCCGGACTGCTGCTCACGGCCCTGTCCCGCAGACTCCCGAGCGGGCAGTGGTGGTGGAAGTCCGCCGTCCTGGGCACGCTCAACATCGGCGCCTTCTTCCCGCTGCTGTTCCTCTCCGCGTACCGGCTGCCGGGTGGGGTGGCGGCCGTACTCGGCTCCGCCGGCCCGCTGTTCGTCGTCGGACTCGCCGCCCTCGTCCTGGGGGAGCGGGCGCGGCTGCGGACCGTCCTCGCCGCCGTCGTGGGGGCGTTCGGCGTGAGCATGGTCGTCCTGACCGCCGAGGCCCGGCTGGACCTCGTCGGCATCGTCGCCGGTGTCGTCTCCTCCGCCTCCATGGCCGCGGGCACGGTCATGACCAAGCGCTGGGGGCGCCCGGACGGGGTCGGCCCGCTGGCCGTGGCCGGCTGGCAGCTCACCGCGGGCGGGCTGGTCATCATCCCCGTCGCGGCCTTGATCGAGGGGGCGCCGCCCGCACTCGACGGCAACGCCCTCCTCGGCTACGGCTACATGATGCTGATCAACACCGGTATCGCGTACTGGCTCTGGTTCCGCGGCATCGGCCGGCTCACCGCCACCTCGGTCACCCTGCTGGGCCCGCTCTCCCCGCTCAGCGCGGCCGTGATCGGCTGGGCGGCCCTCGGGCAGGCGCTGTCCCCCGTGCAGCTGGTGGGCATGGGGATCGCCTTCGGCGCCACCGTCGCGGGCCAGCTGTTCGCGGCCGGCTCAGCCCCCGCTTCCGCCTCGGCCGAATCGTTCAGTTCTACTGAAAAGAATGATCGAAACATTTCGATGGACCTGACGGATGGCCCGGTGCGACGGTAGACCCGCGTCGGACGGACAGACCGTCGGACCAGCACCCGAGGGGGAGATACACCGTGGCCGTCATGGACCGGGTCCGTACCGTTGCGCAGCACAAGCCGGGCATCCGGGTGAAGAAGGGCTCCGCCGGACTCGGCGTACTCCTCGCCCTGGTCGCCACGGTCGTCTGGTCCGGCAGCTTCGTCGCCACCCGGGGGATGGCCGACGCCGTCCCGCCCGTCCAGGCCGTGTTCTGGCGCTGGATCATCGCCACCCTCGCCGTCGCCCCCTTCGCGGCCCGGCAGGCCTGGCAGCAGCGGGAGCTGATCCGGCGGCACCTCGGGTTCATCGCCCTCGCCTCGCTGTTCGGCGTCGCCCTGTACAACACGCTCGTGCACCAGGCCGGACTGACCACCTCCGCCTCCAATATGGGCATGATCATGGCCGCCTCGCCGGTCGTCATGGCGCTGTACGCCCGCCTCGGCGGCGAACGCCTCGGCGCCCGGCGCACCTTCGGGCTGCTGCTCGCCGCGTTCGGCGTGCTGCTGCTCGTCGGGGACGGCTCGCTCGGCTTCGACTTCGGCGCCGGCGACCTGTGGATGTTCGCCGCCGCCCTGTCGTTCGCCACGTACAGCGCGCTGCTCAAGCGCAAGCCCGCCGAACTCGGCGGACTTGCCTTCCTGATCACCACCTTCGTGCTCGGCGCGCTGATGCTGGCCCCCGCCTACGCCGTGTCCGTCACCGTCCAGGGCGGCTTCGAGGCCACCGCGGGCACCGGCGGCATGCTGCTCTACGTCGGCGTCATGTCCTCCGCGGTCGCCTTCTTCGCCTGGAACAAGGCCGTCTCGCTCATCGGCGCGGCCCGGGCGGGCGTCGTCTACTACCTCCAGCCGGTGTGCGTCGCCGGCCTCGGCCTCCTGCTGCTGGGAGAGCGGACGGGCCCGGCCCAGCTGCTCTGCATGGCGCTGATCCTCGGCGGCGTGAGCCTGGGGAGTGCCGTGTCGGTCAGGCCGGGCTCGCTGAGAGCGCGGCGGTAGGTTCGGTCCCATGACCGAGTGGGACATCAAGAAGCTGCGGATCCTGCGTACCCTGGCCGACCGGGGGACCGTGACCGCGACGGCCGAGGCGCTGCACATGACGCCCTCGGCCGTTTCGCAGCAGCTGACCAACCTCGCACGGCAGTTGGGGGTGCCGCTGCTGGAGGCGCAGGGGCGCCGGGTCCGGCTCACGGACGCGGCGCAGCTCGTACTGCGGCATGCGGAGGCGGTGTTCGCGCAGCTGGAGCGGGCGGACGCCGAACTGGCCGGGTACCTGGCCGGGGACGCGGGGGAGGTCCGGATCGGGGCGTTCTCCACGGCCGTGCCGGTGCTGGTGGTCCCGGCGGTGGCGGCGCTGCGGCGGAGCCACCCGGGGGTGGAGGTGCGGGTACGGGAGACCGAGGCGGCGGAGTCGTACGAGCTGCTCTCGGCCGGGGCGGTCGACCTGGCCCTCTCGCTGGCGGCGCACGCCCCGACCGCCCGGGACCCGCGGTTCACCCGGCTGACGCTGATGGAGGACCCGCTGGACGTGGCCCTCCCGCCGGACCACCCGCTGGCGCAGGCCCCGGCCGTGCGGCTGGCGGACCTGTCCGGCGATCCGTGGATCTACGGGGGCAGCGGGCCGTGGCAGGAGATCGCCCGCAACGCCTGCGAGGCGGCCGGCTTCGTCCCGGAACAGGCGCACTCGGCATCCGGCTGGACCGCGATCCTGGCGATGGTGGAGGCCGGGATGGGCGTGGCGCTGGTCCCGCGCATGGTGTCGAGCCGGGCCTCGGGGGTGACGGTGCGGGTCCTGACCCACGACCGCCCGACCCGGCACGTCATCGCGGCCACGCGCCGGGGCTCGGAGTCCGCGCCGGCCGTGGCGCATGCACTGGCCGCACTCCGCGAAGCCGCCGCGGACCGCTAGGCCGTCTCTTCCGGATCTTGCCTCACCCGCGCCGCCCCCGCTGCGCGGAGCCCGGTGCCCGGCGGGCCCGGCCGGATGTGCTCGGCCGGGCCCGCCAGGGGTGGGGTCAGGCGGAGGCTGCGTCTGCCGCCTGGGCCTTCAGGGCGCGTTCCACGCCCGAGCGGGACTCCGAGACCAGGCGGCGCAGGGCCGCGTTCGGCTCCGCCGCGGCCAGCCACGCGTCCGTCGCCGCCAGGGTCTCCGGGGAGACCTGCAGCGACGGGTACAGGCCCACCGCGATCTGCTGGGCGATCTCGTGGCTGCGGTTCTCCCAGATCCCCTTGATCACCGCGAAGTACCTCTCGGTGTACGGGGCCAGCAGCTCGCGCTGGTCGGTCTGGACGAAGCCGCCGATCACGGCCTCCTGCACCGCGTTCGGCAGGTCCGCCGAGTCCACCACCGAGGCCCACGCCTCGGCCTTGGCCTCCGCCGTCGGACGCGCGGCCCGCGCGGTGGCCGCGTGGCGCTCGCCCGCCGCCGTACGGTCGCGCTCCAGCTCCGCCGCGATGGCCGGCTCGTCCAGCACACCCGTGGCGACCAGGCGCTCCAGGAACGCCCACCGCAGCTCGGTGTCGACGACCAGGCCCTCGATCTCCGCCGCACCGTCCAGCAGCGCGGACAGGTAGGTCAGCTGCCCCTCGGTGCGGGCCGTGGCCGCGAACGCGCGCGCCCACGCCAGCTGGTGGTCGCTGCCCGGCTCGGCGCCGCGCAGGTGCTCCAGCGTCGCTTCGGTCCAGGTCGCCAGGCCCTGCTCCCGCCACGCCGGGTCGGCGTACAGGTCGACGGCCAGCTTCACCTGCCGGTGCAGCGACTGGACGACGCCGATGTCCGACTCCTTGCCGATGCCCGACAGGACAAGGGCGAGGTAGTCGCGCGCGGCCAGTTCGCCGTCGCGGGTCATGTCCCACGCCGAGGCCCAGCACAGCGCCCGCGGCAGAGACTCGGTGAAGTCGCCCAGGTGTGCGGTGACGTTGGCGAGGGAGACCTCGTCCAGGCGGACCTTGGCGTACGACAGGTCGTCGTCGTTCAGCAGGACCACGGCCGGACGGGCCCGGCCGACCAGCTCCGGCACCTCCGTCAGCCCGCCGTCGATGTCCAGCTCGATCCGGTCCGTACGGACGAGCTTGCCGCCGTCCAGGTCGTACAGGCCGATCGCGATCCGGTGCGGCCGCAGGGTCGGCTCGCCCTTGGCGCCCACGGGCAGCGCCGGGGCCTCCTGGCGGACCGCGAACGCGGTGATGTTCCCGGCCGCGTCCGTCTCGATCGCGGGGCGCAGGATGTTGATGCCGGCCGTCTCCAGCCATGCCTTCGACCAGGTGGTCAGGTCGCGGCCCGAGGTCTCCTCGAGGGCGCCCAGCAGGTCCGACAGGCGCGTGTTCCCGAACGCGTGCGCCTTGAAATACGCCTGCACGCCCTTGAAGAAGGCCTCCGTGCCCACGTAGGCGACGAGCTGCTTGAGCACCGAGGCGCCCTTGGCGTACGTGATGCCGTCGAAGTTGACCATGACGTCGTCCAGGTCACGGATGTCGGCCATGATCGGGTGCGTGGACGGCAGCTGGTCCTGCCGGTACGCCCAGGTCTTCATCGAGTTGGCGAAGCTCGTCCACGCGTGCGGCCACTTCGTGCCCTCGGCGTACGCCTGGCAGGCGATCGAGGTGTACGTCGCGAACGACTCGTTCAGCCACAGGTCGTTCCACCACTCCATGGTGACCAGGTCGCCGAACCACATGTGCGCGAGCTCGTGGAGGATCGTCTCGGCGCGGCCCTCGTACGCCGCGTCCGTCACCTTCGAGCGGAAGACGTACTGGTCGCGGATGGTGACCGCGCCCGCGTTCTCCATCGCGCCCGCGTTGAACTCGGGGACGAAGAGCTGGTCGTACTTGGCGAACGGGTAGTCGTACGCGAACTTCTCCTGGAACCAGTCGAAGCCCTGACGCGTGACGGCGAAGATCGCGTCGGCGTCCAGGAACTCGGCGAGCGACGGCCGGCAGTAGATGCCGAGCGGCACCGACTGGCCGTTCGGGCCCTCGTACGAGCTGTGCACCGCGTGGTACGGGCCGACGATCAGCGCCGTGATGTACGTGGAGATGCGCGGCGTCGGTTCGAAGCGCCAGACGTTGTCCTTGACGTCCGCGGCCTCCGGCGTCGGGGAGTTCGAGATGACCGTCCAGCCCTCGGGGGCCGTCACGGTGAACCGGAACGTCGCCTTCAGGTCGGGCTGCTCGAAGCTGGCGAACACGCGCCGCGCGTCCGGCACCTCGAACTGGGTGTACAGGTAGGCCTGCTGGTCGACCGGGTCGACGAAGCGGTGCAGGCCCTCGCCCGTGTTGGTGTACGCGCAGTCCGCGACGACCTTCAGCTCGTTGGCCCCGGCCGCGAGGTGGTTCAGCGCGATGCGCGAGTCCCGGAAGACCTCGGCCACGTCCAGCGACTTGCCGTTCAGGACGACCTCGTGCACGGCCGGAGCGACCAGGTCGATGAAGGTCTCCGCGCCCGCCTCGGCGGACTCGAAGCGCACGGTGGTCACGGAGGGGTACGTGCCGCCCTCCTGCGCCCCGCTCAGGTCGAGGTCGATCTCGTACGAGTCGACGCTGAGCAGCTTCGCCCGCTGCTGAGCCTCTTCACGGGTCAGATTCGTGCCAGGCACGCGTTCATCTCCTTTGATGGTGACGTTGCCCCGCCATCCTTCCACGTGGCGCAGACCAAGCGCCCGGGAGTAATCCACGGGCGAAACGCGGCGTCCGATTTCCGCCAGCTTCGCCGGGTCCGGGCGTGCACGCTGGACGGCATGACCACGCATCCGGCGCCCCGACCGGCGCTCCACGCCGTACGCCCCCTCACCCCCGCCGCCCTCGCCGGCCTGCGCGTCCGTGACGACGCGGGCCAGCCCTGCCTGCCCTACGAGGACCCCGAGGGCGGAGCCCCGCTGCGCTGCTGCCTGCGCCGCAGCAGCCCCGGGGAGCGGATCGCCCTCGTCTCGTACGCGCCGCTGCGCCGCTGGGCCGCCGAGACCGGCGCCGACCCGGGTGCGTACGACGAGCAGGGCCCGGTGTTCATCCACGCCGCCGACTGCGGCGGCCCGTCCGGGGCCCCCGGCTACCCCTTCGCCTCCCGCGGCGCCTTGCGCACGGCGCGCCGCTACGGCGCCGGGGGCCGCATCCTCGGCGGCTGCTCCCTGTCCCTCGGCGAGGACCCGGACGCGGTGCTGGAGGAGGCCCTGGCGGAGGCCTTCGCCGACCCTGAGGTCGCCCTCGTGCACGTCCGCGCCACCGAGTTCGGCTGCTTCCTCTTCGAGGCCCGCAGGCCCTGACGGCCGGCGGGAACGCGTAAGGGGCGGCACCAGCCGGTGCCGCCCCCTACGCGTGGTCGAACGCTCAGCCGCGCAGTTCCTCGGCGACGAGCTCGGCGATCTGGACCGCGTTCAGCGCCGCGCCCTTGCGCAGGTTGTCGTTCGAGAGGAACAGCGCGAGGCCGTTCTCGACCGTCTCGTCGACGCGGATGCGGCCGACGTACGAGGCGTCCTTGCCCGCCGCCTGCAGGGGGGTCGGGATCTCCGAGAGCTCGACGCCCGGGGCGTCCCCCAGCAGCTCGTACGCGCGCTCCACGCTGATCGGGTTCGCGAAGCGGGCATTGACCTGGAGGGAGTGGCCGGAGAAGACCGGCACGCGCACGCAGGTGCCGGAGACCTTGAGCTCCGGGATCTCCAGGATCTTGCGGGACTCGTTGCGGAGCTTCTGCTCCTCGTCGGTCTCGAAGGAGCCGTCGTCGACGAGGTTGCCCGCGAGCGGGACCACGTTGTACGCGATGGGGCGCTTGTAGACGGCCGGCTCCGGGAAGTCCACGGCGCCGCCGTCGAAGGTCAGCTGGTCGGCGGCCTCGGAGACGGCACAGGCCTGGCCCTTGAGCTCGGCCACGCCCGCCAGGCCGGAGCCGGAGACGGCCTGGTAGGTGGTGGCGACCATCGAGGTCAGGCCGGCCTCGTCGTGCAGCGGGCGCAGCACCGGCATCGCGGCCATGGTGGTGCAGTTCGGGTTCGCGATGATGCCCTTGGGGCGGTTCTTGATCGCGTGCGGGTTGACCTCGGAGACGACGAGCGGCACGTCGGGGTCGCGGCGCCAGGCGGAGGAGTTGTCGATCACGACCGCGCCCTGGGAGGCGACCTTCTCGGCGAGGGCCTTGGAGGTGGCGCCGCCCGCGGAGAAGAGCACGATGTCCAGGCCGGAGTAGTCGGCCGTGGAGGCGTCCTCGATGGTGATCTCCTTGCCCTCCCACTCGAGGGTCGAGCCCGCGGAACGGGCCGAGGCGAACAGCCGCAGCTCGTCCACCGGGAACTTGCGCTCGGCGAGGATGCCGCGCATGACTGCGCCGACCTGACCGGTGGCTCCGACGATTCCGACCCTCACGGTGACTCCTTTTGCTCCGTACGACGCGTGCGCGCGTGAAGCCATCATGCGTTCGACCCCACGAGGCTTGTCCAATCCATTGTCCGAGGAACGGACGGTGTCTCGGATGTGAACCCGCGTGGCGAGTTCGTGGCGGGAGTGTTGCACGGCGGCTGAACACCCGTTTTGCCTGGTCGGAGCCGGTTAGCGTCCGGTCTGTCGTGACCGTTATCCGGACACGGTCGACCGCAGAACGAACCACCGATTCGGGGAGATCCACCGTGCGCGCCATCCGCCACCGCCGCCGGTCCATACCGGCGCTCGCCGCCCTCGCGGCCGCCGCCGTCGCCGCACCCGTCCTGCTGACCGCCACTCCGGCGGCCGCCCACCCGCGCGAGGGCCGGCTGGCCAAGGAACTGGTGGAGGAGGTCACCGCCAAGGGCGCCTCCCGCCACCTGAAGAAGTTCCAGCAGATCGCCGACGCCAACGGCGGCAACCGCGCCGCCGGCACGCCGGGCCACGCCGCCTCCGCCGCCTACGTGTACGACACGCTGAAGAAGGCCGGCTACCAGGTCTCGTACCAGGACTTCGACGTCTACGAGGCGCACACGAAGGCGGAGCGGACCACCGTCCTCGGCCAGGACTCCCGCGAGCTGGCGACCGCCGCCTTCACCTTCACCACGTCGACCCCGGCCGGCGGCCTGGCCGCGCCGCTCGCCCTGGCCCGGGTCGACGAGACCCCCGGCTGCACCGCCGACGACTACCCGGCGGGCGCCTTCGCCGGGAAGATCGCCCTGGTCAAGAGGGGCGCGTGCACCTTCGTGGAGAAGCAGCGGGCCGCCGCCGAGGCCGGCGCGCTCGGCGTGATCGTCTACAACCACAGCGGCACCACCCCGGTGCGCGGCGGGTTCTCCTCGCCCGCCGAGGGGGTCATCCCGAGCGCCGGCATCACGCTGGCCGACGGCGAGGCGCTGACCGCGGCCGCCGCCAAGGGCGAGGTGCGGGTCCGCCTGGACCTCGACCAGGAGCACGTCAGGAAGACCACCCGCAACGTGATCGCCGAGACCAGGGGCGGCCGCTCCGACCGCGTGGTGACCCTGGGCGCCCACCTGGACTCCGTACCCGAGGGCCCGGGCATCAACGACAACGGCTCCGGCTCGGCCGGTCTGCTGGAGGTCGCCCTGAAGCTCGCCGACGAGGACGCCGACAAGAAGGGCAAGGGGCCCGCCAACAAGGTGCGCTTCGCCTGGTGGTCGGCGGAGGAGCTGGGTCTGCTGGGCTCCGAGCACTACGTGGCGCAGCTGTCCGAGAAGCAGAAGAAGGACATCGCGCTCTACCTGAACTTCGACATGATCGCCTCGCCCAACCCGGTCCAGTTCGTCTACGACGGCGACGACTCGGACAAGACCGGCGAGGGCGCCGGCCCGGCCGGCTCGGCGCAGATCGAGGCGCTCATCAACGGCTTCCTCGACAAGAAGGGCAAGCCCCACGAGGGCAGCGACTTCGACGGCCGCTCGGACTACGGCCCGTTCATCGCGAACGGCATCCCGGCCGGCGGCACCTTCACCGGCGCCGAGGGCGTCAAGACCGCCGAGCAGGCCCGGCGTTACGGCGGCGCGGCCGGGGCCCCGTACGACCCGAACTACCACGGGGCGGGCGACACCCTGGAGAACCTCGACCTGAAGGCCTTCGACACCAACCTGGACGTCATCGCCCACGCGGTCGGCACGTACGCCCAGGACCTGAGCTCGCTGGGCAAGTAGCCGGCGGGCGGCCTCGAAGGGGGAACGGCGAAGGGGCGGGCGCCCGATCCGGGCGCCCGCCCCTCCGTCATGCGATCAGCCGGTCATCCGTTACGGGGTGACCTTCTCGATCTGGACGCTGCCGGTGCTGGCGGCGGTGCCGCGGGCGTTGAGCAGCTTGACCTCGCCGAAGAACTGACGGCCCTCGGGGGCCGGAGCGGAGGCGAGGACGTTCGCCGTGACGGACGCCGAGGCACCGTTGGCGAGGTTCACCGCGGCGCCCTCGTCGACCTGGACGGAGCCCAGGGCGGACGAGAAGTACACGTCGCGGTAGTTGAACGTGGTGGACCCGGACGGAACGGCGTAGCCGTCCACCTGGATGGTGTAGGTGCCGGCGGCCGGGTTGAGCAGGGTCACGGCCTCCTCGGAGTCGCCGTCGGCGGAGGAGCCGACCTTCACGCCGTCCTTGAGGACGGTGAGGTCGAGGTCGGCACCGGTGTCGGAGACACCGCCGATGGCCACGTCCAGGCGGGAGACGCCCTCACCGATGGTGACGGTGCTCGTCTGGGTCTCGCCGTTCGCGATGGTCGGCTTGGCGACCTTCGCGGAACCGAGCGGGCCGCCCTGGAGCTTGCCGCCGGAGATGGCGGCGGCGTCGTTCTTGATGGTCCACTGGACCGGGGCCGGGGTCCCCTGCTTCACCTCGGGCAGGACCTTGACCGCCGGGTCGAAGGCCGCGCCGAGGACGCTGACGTCCAGCTTGAACGGGTTGTCGAGCAGCGGCGACGTACGGCGCGACTCGACCTCGATCTCCCAGACGCCCGGCTGCGGGTTCTCGTACGAGCGCAGGTCGGGGCGGCACTTGTTGGCCGGGTTGTCGTAGTTCGGGTAGCACATGGTGGTCGCGCTGTCCTCGACGCCCACACCGTACGGGTGGATCGAGATGAAGCGCGTCTGGCTGCCCGCCGCGAGACCGCCGAGGGCGACCTCGAGGGACTTCGCACCCTGCGGAACGGTCACGAAGTACGACTTGTGGCTGTTGCGCTGGACCGAGGAGGTGTCCGACATCGTGAACGACGGCTTCGCCAGCGGCGTGGAGGCGACGACCGTGGTCAGGATCTGCTTGTCGATGCCCTCGGTGGTCTCGTCGTCCAGCTGCAGGATGCCGCTGTGGACGCCGGCCGACTTCGCGTTGGCCTCGACCTTGATGGTGACCGGCTTGTTCAGCGGCAGCGTGACGTAGTCGTAGCCGCCGACGACCTTGAACGTGCCGTCGTTGTTGCGCCAGGTCAGGTTGTGCCGGGTGCCGTACTTGACGCCCGTGGTGCGGGTGACGACGACGTCGTAGACCTTCTTCTGGCCGACCTTGAGGCCGCCCTCGCGGTCGTAGACGCCGGTACCGAAGCCCGGGGTCTTCAGGAACTGGTCGATCGCGGTGTCGACCGGGGCCTTGACGGTGAACTCGTTGGCCTTGGCGCCGCGCTGGAGGGACTCCCACGCGTCGACGATGTTGATCAGGCCCGAGCCCTGGGCGTGCGCCGGGACGTCGGCGATCTTCTTCGCGGTGCTGGTCAGCGCCACGCGCAGGCTCGCCGGGGTGACCGTCATGTGCTGCTGCTTGGCGGCCGAGAGCAGCAGGGCGCTGGCGCCCGTCGCCTGCGGCGAGGACATCGAGGTGCCCTGCAGCATCGAGTAGCCGGCCGGGAGGTTGTAGCCGGCCTCCTTCACCGGGGAGCCGGGCAGCCAGGTCTGCGTGGTGTTGATGGCCGCGCCGGGGGCGGTGATGGTCGGCGTGAAGCCGCCGTCCTCACGCGGACCGCGCGAGGAGAACGGGAACATGTCGTACTTCTTGGTCACGCCGGAGCCGTAGTTGGCGGCCCAGGTCTCCTTGGAGACCGCGGCACCCACGGAGATGACCTTGTCCGCGAGACCGGGGTCGCCGATGGTGTTGACACCGGGGCCCTCGTTGCCCGCCGAGATGACGAGCTGGACACCGTAGGTGTCGATGAGGTTCTTGTAGAGCTCGGCGCGGGCGTTGTTGCCGTCGTTCAGCGCCGGCAGGCCGCCGATGGACATGTTGACGATGTCCACACCGCGGTTGACGACGAGGTCGATCATGCCCTCGGTCAGCGCGACGTTGGTGCAGCCGCCGGACCAGGAGCAGGCGCGGGAGGAGACGATCTTCGCGCCGGGCGCCTCGCCGTTCATCTTGCCGCCGAAGAGGCTGTTGGCGGCGGTGATGCCGGCGACGTGCGTGCCGTGCTCGGACTCGATGATGCCGATGTTGACGAAGTCGGCCTTCTTGCCGACCCAGTCCCCGCCGAGCGGGTCCATCGGGACGTCCTTGCGGATCTGGATCACGAACGGGATGCGCTCGGCGACGTCGGTCGCCGGGTTGTCCGTGCCGAAGTAGCCGATCTGGTAGCCGTCCTTGTACGGCTTCATCGGCTCGTTGTTCGTGAAGTCGCCGTCCTGGTCGGTGTCGACGCGGACGGTGCCGGCGGCGGCGTCGTAGAGCATGCCGAACCGGTCGGTGGTGTCCCCGTCCCGGTTGACGTCGCCCTTCGCGTCACCGGTGGCGGTGATCGACTCGCTGAACCGGCTCCACTGGTACGAGCCCTCCGGAGCCTTCCAGCTCTGGCCGCCCGCGCTGAAGGTGCCGCCCGCGGCCGTGACCGGGGTGATCTGCGCGCGCCAGGTGGCGTCGTTGTCCGTGATCGGGTCGGTCGCGGTGACCCAGTCGACGATCTTGCGCTCGCCCGTGGTGGTCTTCTGGAGCGCCGGGTGGCCGAGGTCGACGCCGGAGTCCAGGATGCCGATGGTCACGCCGCGGCCGTCGGCCTGCGGGTTCTTGGCGACGAAGTCCACCGCACCGGTCTCGAAGGACGGGTTGTACGGGTTCTTCGCGGGGGTGTTCTTGTCCGGCCCCGGGTAGGTCTCGGAGGCGGTCTTCTTCGCCGAGCTCGATTCCTTGCCGCCGTCCGGGCGGGGGTCCGACAGCTGGATCTCGTGCTTGAGGTCCATGGCGTGCACCGAGGACAGCTTGGCGGCCGCCTTCAGCGCGGCCTCGGCCTTGCCGGTGGGCAGCGTGGCCCGCACGTAGCCGAGCTTGTCGTTCGTCTGGCCGACCGAGGCGCCCTGGACCGCACCGAGCTGGTCCGCGACCTGCTTGGTCTGGCCGGGGGCGGTGGCCACCATGACGGTGACGGTCGCGTCACCCTTGGCCTTGGCGTCCTGAAGCAGCTCGGCGTCCGCCGAACCCATCTTCTGGTCGGCGGACTTGACGGCCGGGCCGGTGCCCGGGGTGCCGGCTGCGGGGCCGGTGGCCGCGAACACGGGCATCGCGCCCGCGGTCGCGAGTGCGGCGACCAGACCGGCCGCGGCCGCGACGCGTGCAACGCGTCTGGCCCCGGATATGGAGCTGGGGGATTCGAGGGTCATCAGCATCCCTGGATAAGTGAAAGATACGGTCCGGATTTCGGTGCCGGATGACCGGTCAGCTTTGCGCAAGTGACAGCTCTTTGGGGAGCGTTGTCTTGACCGAGACCTGCCATGGCGGACTCCCGCCAGCTCAGGCGATGTGCCATCAAGGCCGTACCGGGGCGTACTCGTACGAATCACAGGGGTTGGAGAGTTGCTTTGTCGACTTCCCGACCTCTTGGCGGAGGCGGGTCGGTATCCGGTCTCAGACCGGGTGTGACAACTTCCGGCTTCTCAGCGCTCGCGCGTGCGCGCGTAGTGCTCGCGGATCCGCTCGGGCGCAGAGACGAGTAGGTCCAGGTAGTCGCGGGCGGCCGTCCAGGCCGGACCCCAGGTCGGGTCGTCGAACTCGGCCCGCTCGCCCGGGCCCTCGGCGGTCAGGGTGATCCGGATCCGCCCGTGCTCCAGGACGGCGTCGATCAGGGCGCGCGCACTCGCGTCGGCCGGGTCCGCGACGGCGCGGGCCAGCGCCTCGCGGGCGGTCAGCAGGTGGACGAGGGTCGCGGCGTCGGCGCGGAAGCGGTCGGCCAGACCGGTGGTGCGCAGCCAGATCGCGAGCCCCTCGACCCGGGTCAGCCCGAAGGCCCCGGCGAAGAGGTCGGCGGGGCCGCCGTCCTGGGTCCAGCGCGTGTTCAGCAGGTCCAGGGCGATCGGTCCGCCCGTCAGCGGGCGGGGGTCCGCCGCCTCTGTCGCCATTCCGCCGCTCCTCCGTGCCCGCCTGCAGATCCGCCGAGCGTACGTGACCGGCCCGTGCCGGTCGCCCCTCACCGGGGGAGTACGACCAGGTAGGCGGCGGGCTCGCGGTCGGCGGAGGCCGTCAGCGCGGTCCGGACGACCGCGGCCTGCTGCTCGGGCCAGTCTCGGAGCTTGCGCGGGGTGATGTGCAGGACGGTCACCCCGAGCCGCTCCAGGGTCTCCCGCTTGCGGACGGCCTCCGAGAACTGCTCGTCCTCGCCCTGCCGGGGCGCGCGGGTGTCGATCTCCACGGCGACGGCCTGCTCGGGCCAGAACGCGTCGACCCCGCCCAGGTGCGGCCCGCCGGGCAGGCGCAGTTCCACGTTCCAGACCGGCTCGGGCAGCTCGTAGCCCCGTACGAGCTGGTACAGCCGGTCCTCGGCGATGGCCCGGCCCTCGGCGAGCAGGGACTCGACGGCGTCCACCACGTGGGAGCGATTCAGCAGCCGGGCCACCGTCAGCTCCCGTACGACGGCGGCGGGTTCGCAGTGCCCCGCGCGCACGGCCTCGCTCAGCAGGCGGCGTACGGTGCCCGCGTCGGAGAGCTGGGCGACGGCGTCGGCCAAGGCCCGGGCCACGGGCGCGACGGGCAGACCGGTCACCTGCTGCGCGCGGGGCGGGGTGTGCGACCGCACGATCCGTACGGCGGCGACGGAGCGGAGCCGGCGGGTGTGGGGCACCAGCACGTCGATCTGCGCGAGGGCCGTCAGTGCGGGGGCGGAGCCGAAGCCGTACAGCGCGAGGGCGGCCAGCCCGGTGATCATGGCCTCGCCGCCGCGGCGGCTCGCGTACAGCAGGGCGGCGTGCAGGCGCTCCTCGCTGGTCGCGGCGCCCGGGTGGAGCAGGAACACCCCCGGCAGGATCTCCCGCCAGGGCCGCGCGGCGGCGTCGGAGGCGCTCACGCCGTGCTCGCGGAGCTGGGCCAGGCTCAGCACGAGGGGGCGGGTGCCGGTGAGGTGGGCCAGGGGGAGGGGTGCGTTGTGGTTCATGCGGCGGAGATTCCCGCTCGCCCCGGCCCCGCTAACCCCTGTTACGTTCCCGTCGACAAATCCGGACAAGCCCGCACTAAAGTACGGCCGTTCGAAGGCCGATACCGCCGTTCGCTTCCGTCGGCGGGGCCGGAGATCCGGCCCCGCCGACGGACCGGCTACACCGAAGCGGCCGCCGCGTCGCAGGCCTGCGCGCGCAGGGCCCGGGCCAGGTCGTCACGGGCTTCCAGCACCAGGCGGCGCAGCGCCGGCGGAGCCGACGCGTGGGCCGACAGCCAGGCGTCCGTCGCGGCCAGCGTGGCCGGCGAGTCCTCCAGCGACGGGTACAGCCCCTTCACCACGTGCATGCCGATCTGGATCGAACGCTCCGCCCAGATCCGTTCGATCACCTCGAAGTAGCGCTCCGCGTAAGGCGCCAGCAGCGCCCGCTGCGAAGGCTGCTGCATACCGGCGATCGTCGCCTCCACGAGCGCGTTCGACAGCGCGTCGGATTCGACCACCACCGCCCACGCCTGGTCCTTGACCGCCTCGGAGGGCCGCGCCGCCAGGCACCGCACCTGGTGCCGCTTGCCCGACGCGGTGTCGTCCCGCACCAGTTCCGCCGCCAGCGCGGCCTCGTCCACGGCGCCGTGCGCGGCCAGCGGCAGCAGGAAGTCCCACCGCAGCTCCTGGTCCACGTCCAGCCCGTCGATCCGCGCCGACCCGTCCAGCAGCCCCAGCAGCAGCTGGAAGTCGCCCTCCGTCGCCGCGCTCGCCGCGAAGAAGCGGGCCCAGGTCAGCTGGTGCTCCGACGCCGGCTCCGCCAGCCGCAGCTCCTGCAGCGCGACCGCCGACAGCATCCGGCCGCCCTGCTCGCGCCAGTCGGCCGCCGCGTAGTGCGTGACCGCGGTCAGCGCCTGCGCGTGCACCATCTGCAGCACGCCGACGTCGCTCTCGCGGCCTGCGTGGGCCAGCACCAGCGAGACGAAGTCGCGCGCCGGCATCAGCCCGTCCCGCGTCAGGTTCCACAGCGCCGACCAGCACAGCGCCCGCGCCAGCGGATCCGCCACGTCCCCCAGCCGCACCCGCAGGGTCTCCAGCGAGCCCTCGTCGAAGCGCATCTTGCAGTAGGTGAGGTCCTCGTCGTTGACGAGCACCAGGTCGGGCCGCTCCTGCCCGGCCAGCTCCGCCACCACCGTCGAGGCCCCCGCCACGTCCGCCTCGGCCTGCGCGTAGCGCACCAGCGCGACGTCCTCCAGCCGGTACAGGCCGACCGCGACCCGGTGGGGGCGAAGCTCCTGGCCCTCCTGGACCACCGCCAGCTCGGTCACCCGGCCGCCCGCGTCGTACGTCACCACCGGCGTCAGCACGTTCACGCCGGCCGTCTGCAGCCACGCCCGCGACCACTCGGCCATGTCCCGCCCGGAGACCTCCCCGAGCACCGCCAGCAGGTCGTCCAGCGTGGTGTTCCCGTACGCGTTGGCCTTGAAGTAGCGCCGCGCGCCCTCGAGGAACGCGTCCCGCCCCACGTACGCCACCAGCTGCTTGAGCACCGCCGCGCCCTTGGCGTACGTGATGCCGTCGAAGTTGAGCTTCGCGTCCTCCAGGTCACGGATGTCGGCCGTGATCGGGTGCGTGGAGGGCAGCTGGTCGGCCCGGTACGCCCACGCCTTGCGGCTGTTGGCGAAGGTCACCCACGCCTGGTCGAAGCGGGTCGCCTCCACCTGCGAGAAGGAGCCCATGAAGTCCGCGAAGGACTCCTTCAGCCACAGGTCGTCCCACCACTTCATGGTGACGAGGTCGCCGAACCACATGTGGGCCATCTCGTGCAGGATCGTGTTGCAGCGGCGCTCGTACGCGGCCCGCGTCACCTTGCCGCGGAAGATGTACTCCTCGCGGAAGGTCACCATCCCCGGGTTCTCCATCGCGCCCAGGTTGTACTCGGGCACGAAGGCCTGGTCGTACTTCCCGAAGGGGTACGGGTAGTCGAAGTGCTCGTGGAAGAAGTCGAAGCCCTGCTTGGTGACCAGGAAGACGTCGTCCGCGTCGAAGTGCTTCGCCAGCCCCTTGCGGCACATCGCGCCCAGCGGGATCGTCAGGTCTCCGCGCGTGTAGGTGTCCGTCACGTAGTGGTACGGGCCCGCCACCACGCACGTGATGTACGTGGAGATCGGCGCGGTCTCGGCGAACCGCCGCGTCCGGCCCTCGCGGGACTCCTCCGCGCCGTTGCTCCAGACCTGCCAGCCCTCCGGCGCGGTCACCTCGAAGCGGTAGGGCGCCTTCAGGTCGGGCTGCTCGAAGTTCGCGTACACCCGCCGGGCGTCGGCCGGCTCGTACTGCGTGTAGAGGTAGACCTCGCCGTCCTCCGGGTCCACGAAGCGGTGCATGCCCTCGCCCGTCCGGCTGTACGCGCAGTTCGCGTCCACCACGAGAACGTTCTCGGAGGCCAGCCCGGCCAGGGTGATCCGCGCCCCGTCGAAGACGGCGGCCGGGTCCAGTGCGCGCCCGTTGAGTGTGACGGAGTTCACCGACGGGGCGACGAGGTCCGCGAAGGAGGCCGAGCCCGGGGCCGCGGCCCGGAAGCGGATCGTGGTCACCGAGCGGAAGGTCCGGGGGCCTTCGGCCGGTTCGGCCTCGTCCACGGCGGAACTCAGGTCGAGGACCACCTCGTACCCGTCGACGGACAGCAGCTCGGCCCGCTCGCGGGCCTCGTCACGGGACAGATTCTCTCCGGGCACGTGCACTCCTTCGTGCGTGATCGCGATACCTGATCGAATCCTCCCACGGGGGAATGCGGAAGGTCCTGGCCTGGTTGGCGAGGGGGAACAGGACGCGCGGTACCCAAGCGACACGAGGAGAGACATGGCCGACACCCAGGTGCGAGAGAAGACCCCGGTCGACTTCTGGTTCGACCCGCTCTGCCCCTGGGCCTGGATGACGTCCCGCTGGATGCTGGAGGTCGAGAAGGTCCGCGACGTCGAGGTGCGCTGGCACGTGATGAGCCTCGCCGTCCTCAACGAGAACAAGCTCGACGAACTGCCCGAGCGCTACCGCGAAATCCTCGGCCCCAAGGGCTGGGCGCCGGTCCGTGTGGTCATCGCGGCCCAGCAGAAGCACGGTGACGAGATCACCGGCAAGCTCTACACCGCGCTCGGCACCCGGATCCACAACGAGGACAAGGGTGCGACCCGCGAGGTCATCGCCGAGGCGCTGGAGGAGGTCGGCCTGCCGGCCGAGCTGCTCGCCTACGCCGACTCCGACGAGTACGACCAGGTGCTGCGCGACTCCCACAACAACGGCATCGAGCGCGTCGGCCAGGAGGTCGGCACCCCGGTCATCTCCGTGCCCGGCGCCGAGGGCGACGAGGTGGCCTTCTTCGGGCCGGTCGTCACCCCGACCCCGCGCGGCGAGGCCGCGGCCCGGCTGTGGGACGGCACCCTGTTGGTCGCCTCCACCCCCGGCTTCTACGAGATCAAGCGCACCCGTACCAAGGGCCCGATCTTCGAGTAGGCCTCCCGGGACGCAGAAAGTACGGAAGACCCCCGCAAGTCACGTCCTTGCGGGGGTCTTCCGCTGGACACGCCCGCACGCGAAGGCTGAGAAGACGATCACGAGGCGGGCGGGCTCGGTGGGGCCGTGATCAGCCCTTGGCGGGGATCAGCAGCGGGGTGTTCGCCTTGGCGTCGGCGTAGCGCTTGGCCACGTCCTGCCAGTTGACCACGTTCCACATGGCCTCGATGAAGTCCACCTTCTGGTTCTTGTACTGCAGGTAGAAGGCGTGCTCCCAGGCGTCGAAGACCAGGATCGGCACCGAGGCCTGGCCGACGTTGCCCTGGTGGTCGTAGATCTGCTCGACGAGCAGGCGGCCGCTGACCGGCTCGTACGCGAGCACGCCCCAGCCGGAGCCCTGCGTGGCGGAGGACGCGAACGTCAGCTGCTTCCTGAACTTCGCGAAGGAGCCGAAGGACTCGGTGATGGCGTCCGCGAGCTCGCCGATGCCGTCCGCGGCGGCGGGCTCGCCGCCGCCCTCACCGGTCTTCGGGCTGGCCATGTTGTGCCAGTAGATGCTGTGCAGGATGTGGCCGGAGAGGTGGAAGGCCAGGTTCTTCTCCAGGCCGTTCAGCGCGCCCCAGTTCTCCTTGTCGCGCGCCTCCTCCAGCTGCTCCAGCGTGGTGTTGGCGCCGGCGACGTAGGCCGCGTGGTGCTTGTCGTGGTGCAGCTCGATGATCTGCGGGTTGATCACCGGCTCGAGCGCCGCGTAGTCGTACGGAAGCTCAGGAAGCGTGTAGATGGCCATGCGTGTTATCCGGTCCCCTCGGCGTGCCAACTGCTTATTGCAATCAATGCGCAACTGCACGCTAGCAGTATCTATTCCGGTGATCACGTAAGGGTTGCCTGACCTCGTCGGGTGGGCCCCGGGTACGACGAAGGCGCTCCCCGTGCCCGGTGGCAAGGAGAGCGCCTTCGTCGTACGAGGGCCGGTCAGGCCCGGGCCGCGGCCCGGCGCTGCATCAGGTAGCCGGTCGCCGCGAGGGCGAGGGTGAGGCCGCCGGTGAACACCACCTGGACCCGGGTGTCCTCGCCCATGACCATCAGCACCAGGACCCCGGCCACCCCGGCCAGCGCCACCCAGGTCAGGTACGGGAAGCCCCACATCTTCACGACCAGCTTCTCGGGGGCCTCCCGCTCCAGCCGGCGCCGCAGCACGAACTGCGAGACGGCGATGAAGCCCCAGACGACGAGGATGACCCCGCCGACCATGTTCAGCAGCCAGGCGAACAGGGTGTCCGGGTACCAGTACGAGAGCAGCACGGTGACGAAGCCGAACCCGCAGGAGACGAGCACCGCGCGGCGCGGCACCCGGCCGCTGACCTTGCCCAGCGCCTTGGGGCCCTGGCCGCGGGAGACGAGCGAGTGGGCCATCCGCGAGGAGCCGTAGATGTTGGCGTTCATCGCCGACAGCAGGGCGATCAGGATGACCACGTTCATGATCTCGCCGGCGGCCGGGATGCCCAGGTGGTCCAGGGTGGCCGCGTACGGGCCCTCCCCGGTCACCGCCGGGTCGTTCCACGGCAGCAGCGTGACGATGACCAGCATGGAGCCGACGTAGACGATCGCGATCCGCCACATGGTGGTCTTCACCGCCCGGGCCACGCCCTTGACGGGGTCGTCGGACTCGGCGGCCGCGATGGTCACCGTCTCCAGGCCGCCGTACGCGACGACCGAGGCCAGCAGTCCGACCAGCAGGCCGTCCATGCCGTTCGGCAGGAACCCGCCGTCGTGCAGCAGGTTGGCGGCGCCGGGGGAGGAGGTGCCGGGCAACAGGCCGAGGACGGCCAGCACGCCCAGGCCCAGGAACAGCGCGATCGCACCGATCTTGAGGGCGGCGAACCAGAACTCGAACTCGCCGAAGTGGGAGACGGCGGCCAGGTTGGTGCCGCAGAACAGGGCCATGAAGGCCAGCACCCACATCCATGACGGAGTGCCGGGGAACCAGCCGGTCATGATGTGCGCCGCGCCGATCGCCTCGATGGCCACGCCCACGCACAGCAGCGTCCAGAACATCCAGCCGGCCGTGAACCCGGCCCACGGGCCGATCGCCCGGTCCGCGTGCACGGAGAACGAGCCGGAGGCGGGATTCGCGGCGGACATCTCGCCGAGCATCCGCATCACGAACATCACGAGCAGCCCGGACGCGGCGTACGCGATCACGATCGAGGGACCCGCGGCGGCGATGCCGGCGCCCGAGCCGACGAAGAGGCCGGCGCCGATGACACCGCCGAGGGCGATCATCGAGAGGTGGCGCTGCTTGAGGCCGTTGCCGAGGGGGGATCCGGCGCCGCCCGAGGGCGGCGCGTCCTGGGCGCGGGGCGCGGTGGATGTCTGGCTCATGGAGGTGTTGCCTGTCCGGTGTGCGGGTGGACGGGAGGAAGTGCCCCAGTCTCACCCGTGTCCGATCATCGGACGCTAGGTGTCCGCTATTCGGACAGCAGGATGACCGCCGGTGATCATCCCCGTACGCTCGAGAGAGGGCGCCGGACACGGGGACAGGAGGCCGAATGGGCCACGACATACGGGAATTGGCGGCGACGGGCCGCGGCGTACTGGTCACCGGAGCCTCCCGGGGCATCGGGCGGGCCGTCGCCACCGCCTTCGCCCGGCAGGGCGACCGGGTCGCCGTGCACTGCACCGCCCGCCGGGCGGACGCCGAACGGACCCTCGCCGAGCTGCCCGGGGACGGCCACGTCCTGCTCACCGGCGACCTCGCCGACCCCGCGCAGGTGGCGGACCTGGCCGCCGCTGCCGAGGAGGCGCTCGACGGTGTGGACGTACTCGTCAACAACGCCGCCGTCATGGTCCCGCACCCGCTGCCCACCACCTCGTACGCCGACTGGCAGGAGGCCTGGCAGCACACCGCCGCGGTCAACCTGTTCGGCGCTGCCAACCTCATGCACTGCGTCGCCCGCCGCATGATCGACGGCCAACGCGCGGGCCGCATCGTCAACATCGGCTCGCGCGGCGCCTTCCGGGGCGAGCCCGACCATCCGGCCTACGGTGCCACCAAGGCGGCCCTGCACGCCCTCGGCCAGTCCCTCGCCGTCTCCCTGGCCCCGCACGGCATCGCGGTCTCGGCCGTCGCGCCCGGCTTCGTGGCCACCGAGCGCGTCGCCGGCCGGCTCGACGGCGAGGAGGGCGAACGCATCCGCGCCCAGAGCCCCTTCGGCCGGGTCGGCACCCCCGAGGAGGTCGCCGCCGCGGTCCTCCACCTCGCCTCGCCCGCGGCGGCCTGGAGCTCGGGCACCGTCCTCGACGTCAACGGCGCCTCGTACCTGCGCACCTGACGCCCGCGCCCCCGTACCCGGCACCCCGCCGACGGCCCGGTACGCACAGGGCCCCCGCGCCGTCGGACGGCGCGGGGGCCCGCACGGGCGGGTACGGGATCAGGCGGCCTTGCGCGCCCGGATCTCCCGCACCCACGCCACCACCAGGACGGCCGCGGCCGCACCCGTGGACCACAGCAGCTGCGGCCGCGCCGAGTCGTCGAACAGCATCAGCACCAGCACCGCCGCCATACCGAGCAGCGCCGCCCACGTCAGGTACGGGAAGCACCACATCCGCAGCGTGAGGCGCTCCGGCATGTCCCGCTCCAGCGCGCGGCGCAGCTTCAGCTGCGAGACCGCGATCAGCGCCCACACGAACAGCAGCACCGCGCCGACCGCGTTGAGCATGTAGAGGAAGACCGTGTCCGGCCACAGCAGGTTCAGCACCACCGACACGAACCCGAAGGCCACCGAGGCGAACACGGCCCGGCGCGGCACTCCGCCGCCGGACACCTTCAGCAGCGCCGTGGGCGCCTCGCCGCGCTCGGCCAGCGAGAACACCATGCGGGAGGAGCCGTACAGGTTGGCGTTGAGCGCGGAGAGCAGCGCCACGAACACCACGATGTTCATGATCTGGCCGGCCGCCGGGATCCCGATGGAGTCCAGCACCGCGACGTACGGGCTCTCGCCCGGCTTCAGCGAGTCCCACGGCAGCAGCGTGACGATGACCACCATCGAGCCGACGTAGAAGAAGAGGATGCGCCACACGGCGCTGCGCACGGCGCGGGCCACGGACTTGGCCGGGTCGTCGGACTCGGCTGCCGCGATGGTGACGACCTCCAGGCCGCCGAACGCGAAGATGACGGCGAGCATGCCGGCCACCACTCCGCCGAAGCCCTCGGGGAAGAAGCCTCCCCGGCCGGTCAGGTTGGCCATGCCGATGGGGTCGCCAGAGTAATGGGACGCAGCCGGCAGCAGGCCGAAGACCGCGAGGGTGCCGAGGATCAGGAACAGCACGATCGCGCCGACCTTGAGGGCCGCGAACCAGAACTCGAACTCGCCGAAGTTCTTCACGGCGGCCAGATTGCTGACGGTGAAGACCACCATGAAGATCAGCACCCAGACCCACTGGTCGACCGAGGGCAGCCAGCCGTTCGCGATCTTCGCCGCGCCGGTGGCCTCCACGGCCAGCACCACGACCAGCAGGAACCAGTAGAGCCAGCCCGCGGAGAAACCGGCCCAGCGGCCCAGCGCCCGCTCCGCGTACACGGAGAACGAGCCGGAGGCGGGCATCGCCGCCGACATCTCGCCGAGCGCGCGCATCACCAGCATGGCGAGGGCGCCCGCCAGCAGGTACGAGCAGATGATCGCGGGGCCGGCGATGCCGATGCCGGCGCCGGATCCGACGAACAGCCCGGCGCCGATCACGCCGCCCAGACCCAGCATGGTCAGGTGGCGCTGCTTGAGGCTGTGGCTGAGGGGTTCCGCCGGGGTCTCGGTCCCGGAGGGAGGGATGGGCCCGGCAGGCGGTGCGGTGGGCAAGCGGTCGCGCATGAGTGGGTGCTCGTACTCTCGTGCTCGGCAGCGGCGGTGGGGCTCCGCAGAGGATTGGCGGGAACCTACAGTCTCGCCGGACGGCGCCCCTCCGTGCAAAACGGACGTGTTGTCTGAATCTGGCTCGTGACGCGGATCACTGCCCCGCAGGTGTGAACCGGTCTCTTTGTGCACTCCCCACCAAACCGGCGAGTAGGGCTTTGTCCCGGCCGGCGGTGGGGAGGCGCCCTGCCGCGCATTAGCGTCGGTGATCGTCCCGTCACCCTCACTCCGCGGAGCCTTTGATGAGCACTGCTTCCGTCTCCTTCCGCCCCGGCGCCGTCCTCGCCGACCTGCTGCCCGCGAGCCGCGTCCGCGACATCGCGCTCGTCGTCGGCGGAGCCGCGCTCACCGGCCTCGCCGCGCAGCTCTCCGTGCCCGTCCCCGGCTCCCCGGTCCCGGTCACCGGCCAGACCTTCGCGGCCCTGCTGGTGGGCACCGCCTTCGGTGCCCGCCGCGGCTTCCTCTCGCTCGCCCTCTACGCACTCGTCGGCATGGCGGGCGTGCCGTGGTTCGCGGGAGGCACCTCCGGCGCGGGCGGCGCCTCCTTCGGCTACGTGCTCGGCATGCTGCTCGCCGCCACCGTCGTGGGCGCCCTGGCCCGCCGCGGCGCCGACCGCTCGGTGCTCCGTACGGCCGCCACGATGGCGCTGGGCTCCGCCCTGATCTACGCGGTGGGCGTGCCGTACCTGGCGCTGTCCACCGGGATGTCGTTCGGCGCTGCCGTCGCGGCGGGTCTGACCCCGTTCCTGATCGGCGACGCGCTCAAGGCGGCGCTGGCCATGGGTCTGCTGCCCGCCGCCTGGAAGCTGGTCGGCCGCAAGTAGTCCCCGTACGGCAAGCGCGGCAAGCACGGCAGCCCCGGACCACTTCGCGTGGTCCGGGGCTGCCGTGCTCGGTTGCATACCTGCCTAGACGCGCTCGGCAGCCTTGCGGCGCATGTCGCGCACCACGCCGATGACCAGCACGACGGCGGCGACCAGCAGCGACAGCATGACCGTCTCGCGGTTGTCCTTGTCGTAGACCATGTAGGCCAGGACGAAGGTGATCATTCCGGCGGTGGCCCAGGTCAGGTACGGGAAGAGCCACATCTTGACCGTGAGCTTCTCCGGCGCCTCGCGGACCAGGATCTTGCGCATCCGCAGCTGGGTCAGGCAGATGACCAGCCACACGAAGAGCGCGATCGCACCCGAGGAGTTCAGCAGGAAGCTGAAGACCGTGTCCGGGGAGCTGTAGTTGAAGTAGACCGCGGCGAAGCCGAAGACCACCGAGCCCAGGATCGCGGCCATGGGGACGCCCCGCTTGTTGACCTTGGCGAAGATCTTGGGCGCGTCACCGCGCTCGCCCAGCGAGAACGCCATGCGGGAGGCGGTGTACATGCCCGAGTTCAGGCAGGACAGCACGGCCGTCAGGACGATCACGTTCATGATCTGGCCGGCGTGCGCGATGCCGATGGAGTCCAGGGCGGCGACGTACGAACCCTTGTCGACGATCGACTTGTCGTTCCACGGCAGCAGGGTGAGGACGATGAAGATCGAGCCCAGGTAGAAGACGCCGATGCGCCAGATCACCGAGTTGGTGGCCTTGGTGACCGCGCGGCGCGGGTCCTCGGACTCGCCGGCCGCCAGGGTGACGATCTCGCTGCCCATGAAGGAGAAGACGACCATCAGCACACCGGTGAGGATGGAGCCCCAGCCGTTCGGCATGAATCCGCCGGCGTCGGTGAGGTGGGCGAAGCCCGCACCCGGGTTGTCCGAACCCGGCAGCACGCCGAACACGGCGAGCATGCCGACGATCACGAAGGCGCCGATGGCGACGACCTTGATGCCGGCGAACCAGAACTCGAACTCGCCGTAGGAGGCGACCGAGCCGAGGTTGGTGACCGTCAGGACGAACATCACGATCAGGGCCCAGCCCCACTGCGGGACGGCCGGGACCCAGCCTTCGAGGATCTTCGCACCGGCGGTCGCCTCCACGGCGAGCACGACGACCCAGAAGAACCAGTACAGCCAGCCGATGGAGAAGCCGGCCCAGCGGCCGAGCGCGCGGTCGGCGTACGCCGAGAAGGAGCCCGAGTTCGGGCTGGCGGCGGCCATCTCGCCGAGCATCCGCATCACGAAGACGACCATCGCGCCGACGAGGAGGTACGAGATCAGGATGGCGGGGCCGGCCTTGGCGATACCGCCACCAGAACCGACGAAGAGACCGGCGCCGATGACGCCGCCAATGGCGATCATGGAAAGGTGGCGGTTCTTGAGACCGGCCTTCAGACCGTCGGAGGGCAGGCCCTCACCGGAGTTTCCGGTGGGGTCGCCTTCCTTCTGAAGGGTCGTCGTGGAGCTCATGGACGGATCCTTAGGTTCTCGGGTTGCGAGGCCCCGGCATTCAAACCTGAGATGAACGCAGGACGGAAGACCTCAGTCCGGATCGTTGCCTTGGGATGAAAGTCCAGGACCTGGGTCCCGCCCTGTCCCATCTGCGTTCTTTGGGTTTACTTGAGCTTTAGAAGTGACTTACGCGACACCCCTCCGCGGGTCTTCCGGGCCGCTCGTGCCACACTCGTCGCATGCGCGTGTACCTCGGATCCGACCATGCCGGCTTTGAGCTCAAGAACCACCTGGTGGACTGGCTCAAGAACAACGGCCACGAGCCCGTCGACTGCGGGCCCCACATCTACGACGCGGTGGACGACTACCCGCCGTTCTGCCTGCGCGCCGCGGAGAAGACCGCCGCGGACGCCGACAGCCTCGGCATCGTGATCGGCGGCTCCGGCAACGGCGAGCAGATCGCCGCGAACAAGGTCAAGGGCGTCCGCGCCATCCTGGCCTGGAGCGTCGAGACCGCGAAGCTCGGCCGCGAGCACAACAACGCCAACGTGATCTCCGTCGGCGGCCGCATGCACACCCAGGACGAGGCCGTCAGCTTCATCGAGGCCTTCCTGGCGACCCCGTACTCCGACGAGGAGCGCCACACCCGCCGCATCGAGATGCTCTCCGCGTACGAGACCACCGGTGAGCTCCCTCCGATCCCGGCCCACCACCCGCAGGGCTGATCTTCCGCTTCGCCGTGCCGCCGGAGCATCCGGCGGCACGGCGATTTCGTTTCCGAGACCCATCGAGAAACAACGAGGAGCACAGCCGTGCCCGAGGGGCATACGATCCACCGCCTCGCCCAGGACCACACCGAGCGCTTCGCCGGGCGGCCGGTCCGGGTGAGCAGCCCGCAGGGCCGCTTCGCCGAGAGCGCCGCCCTGCTCAACGGGCGGGACCTGGAGAGCGCCGAGGCACACGGCAAGCACCTGTTCCTGGAACTCGGCGACGCCTGGATCCACATCCACCTCGGCCTGTTCGGCAAGCTCGGCTTCGGCCCCGCCCCGGCGCCGCCGGCCACCGACACGGTCCGGCTGCGGCTGCTCAATGCGGAGCACTGGGCCGATCTGCGCGGCCCCACCGCCTGCGCACTGATCGGCGAGGCCGAGAAGAAGGCGATACACGAGCGGCTCGGCCCCGACCCGCTGCGCCCGGCCGACGACCCGGACCGCGCATGGAAGCGGATCTCCCGCTCCCGCACCACCGTCGCCGCCCTGCTCATGGACCAGAAAGTGATCGCGGGCGTCGGCAACGTCTACCGCGCCGAGGTCCTCTTCCGGCACGGCATCGACCCGTACCGGCTGGGCAAGGACCTCACGCGCGGTGAGTGGGACGCCATGTGGGCGGACCTGGCGGCGCTGATGCGCGAGGGCGTACGGAACAACCGGATCGACACCGTCCGCGACGAGCACCTGCCCGAGGCCATGGGCCGCCCGCCGCGCATGGACGACCACGGCGGCGAGGTGTACGTCTACCGCAGGGCGAACATGCCCTGCCACATCTGCGCGGCCGAGGTCCGCACCGCCGACCTGGCGGCGCGGAACCTCTTCTGGTGCCCGGGCTGCCAACAGCGCTGACTAGAACCCGTGCGACAGCCAGGGAGCCACGTCGCCCGCAAAGGCGCGCGACGTCCGCACCAACATGCCCGGACGCAGTTCCCGCACCAGCCCCGCCGCGCCCAGCGAGGTCAAGGTGATCCCGCCCAGGTACGCCGAGCCGAGCTCCCGGGCCGACAGCTCCAGGTCCGCCGGGTCCGCGGTGCGCGTGACGCGGGCGGCGCCCTCCGCGTCGCAGACCATCCGCCACCGCCCCTCGTTCCACGGGCAGAACGCGTCCTCGACCTCGATCACCACGTCCAGCGGGGCTCCGTACGTCCGCGCCTCCAGGGCCGCCGGCAGGTCCACCAGCCGCAGGTGCAGCGAGTCCCGCAGGCTCGGCCGTGACCGCCGGACGTCGCTGACCAGGTGGAGCACCGGGTCGTCCACCGGCCGCCTGCCGGCCCGTACGGTGGAGGTCAGGTCGATCTCGAAGAGGTAGCGCCACAGCGCGGCCGTCGCCGCCGGGTCCAGCGCATCGAGATCGGCCACCTCGACCTTGCCCTCCGGGCCCTGCGGCTCCCAGTCCGCCCTGACCCGGTAGCGGGCGTACCCGGCCACCTCGCCGTCCGCCCGCTCCGCCACCACGCACTTCAGCGGCGAGGCGCCCTCGCGCATCACCTCCGGATCCATGAGCGCCAGCCGCTCCCAGCCGGGCTGCCGCGCCGGCATGCCGGGCCGCCGCGCGACCAGCTCCGCGTACACCTGCTCGCAGTCCGACAGCGCCTTCTCCGGATCGACGAGCCGCAGCCGCACCTCGTCCGTCCCCGGCGGCACCGAGAGCCGTACGCGGGTGCTGTCGATGGCCAGGGACAGCGCGTACGACGCGATGCCGTAGCCGAAGCGCCCGTAGATCGCCGCCTCCGAGGCCGTCAGCACGGCGAGCGGCTCGCCACCCGCCCGGACGTCGTCCAGTTGGCGACGCATCAGCGACGTGAGGATGCCCCGGCGGCGGTGCGTCGGCGCGACACCCACCATCGTCACCCCGGCCGCCGGCACCACCGCGCCGCCCGGCACCGACAGGCGGAACGAGAAGGCACTGGCCGAGCCGACGCAGGTCCCGCCGTCCCAGACGCCCAGCGAGCGCCCGACCTCGGTCAGGGACTTGTAGAGTTCCCGCTCCTGGGGAGACTCCGGCACCCCGCCGAACGCCAGTTCCAGGTGGTCATACCAGACATCCCACTCATCAGCCTGCAATACGCGCATCTCAAGAGCCATACGGCCATCCTTACCAGGGCATTCCGTCACAGTCGAAGGGTTTTCGACCGGCCGGAGCCCCCGGGTCCGGGGGTCCCCCTGCGCGTGCACAGTCAGGATGGATAGGGTCCCGAAGCAATGGCCGGAGCACGCATGGAGACGCTCATGGCCCGGACGCGCATGCTGTCGCACCGGGCTCGCACCGCCCTGCGCAAATCCGCCGTCGACTACTTCCGCGGCGACGCCTCCGACTGGCTCGCCTTCGTCGGGCTGCTCCTGACCGTCCCCGCCATCGCCTGCGGCACGATCATGCTGCCGGTCTGGTTCTCGCCCTCCGCCCTCGTCCTGCCGATCGTCGCGGGCGGCCTGCTGCTGCGCCCGGCGAGCCTGCTCGCGCTGTACGCGGCCTCCGCGGCGGCCCTCATCGTCGAGGCCCTGGTCCTCGGCCCGTACACCCTCGGCCCCGCCCGGGTCACCCCCGGCACGGTCCTGGTCGTGGCCGCCTGCGGATTCTTCGGACTGGTCATCGCCCAGTTCCGCAGCCGCGTCGGCGTGCCCTGGCGGCGCGGCGGCACCATGCTCTTCGACCTGCGCGAACGCATCCGGGTCCAGAGCAAGCTGCCCGCCCTGCCGCGCGGCTGGCACCGCGAGATGGCCCTGCGCCCGGCCGGCGGCCAGTCCTTCTCCGGCGACTTCGTCGTCGCCGCCCGCACGAACGGCGGCCGGACCCTCGAGGTCGTCCTGACCGACGTCTCCGGCAAGGGCATGGAGGCCGGCTCCCGCGCCCTGCTCCTGTCCGGCGCGTTCGGCGGCCTGCTCGGCGCCCTGCCCCCGCACGGCTTCCTGCCGGCCGCCAACGGCTACCTGCTCCGCCAGGACTGGGACGAGGGCTTCGCCACCTCCATCCACCTCGTCCTGGACCTGGAGACCGGCGACTACGAACTCCTCTCCGCCGGCCACCTGCCGGCCCTCCAGCTCTCCGCGGGCACCGGCCGCTGGCAGGAGAAGTCCGGCGAGGGACCGCTGCTCGGCGTCTACGACGGCGCAGAGTTCGAACCCGCCCGCGGCAACCTGCGCCGCGGCGACGTCCTCATGCTCTTCACGGACGGCCTCGTCGAGACCGCCGACCGCGACATCAGCGAGGGCATCGACCGCCTCACCGGCGAAGCCGACCGCTACGTCGCCGCCGGCTGGGACGGCGCGGCCTGGCACCTGATCGAAAAGGTCGCCAAGGACGTCAACGACGACCGCGCGCTGCTCCTGATCCGCCGCTCGCCCTGAGCGCGGACCGCTCGGGGTGGGGTTTTCCCCACCAGTGATCCGCCTGGCTGCGCCATGTCCGCCCCCGTACCTCCGTCCGTAGCGTCGAGACCACGGTCATCGACGGACACGGAAGGCGGCACACCATGGGGCTCCGGCGGAGCAGGCGGCAGCGCGAGACGGGGCAGACGGCGTACGGCGGCACGGGGCACGGCACGGCGTCCGGCACGGCGTACGACACGGGGTCCGGAACGGGGTCCGGTACGGAGTACGACACCACCGCCGCCGTCGAGCTGCGCGGCGTACGGCGCGAGTACGGGCGGGGGGCCGCCACCGTGCACGCCCTGCGCGGGATCGACCTCGGCCTGCCGCGCGGCAGCTTCACCGCCGTGATGGGGCCCTCCGGCTCCGGCAAGTCCACCTTCCTGCAGTGCGCGGCCGGGCTCGACCTGCCCACCGCGGGATCCGTCCGCCTCGGCGGCACCGAGATCACCGGCATGAACGAGAACGAGCTCACCGAGCTGCGCCGCAGCCGCCTCGGCTTCGTCTTCCAGGCCTTCAATCTGCTGCCTTCCCTCACCGTGGAGCAGAACGTGCTGCTCCCGATGCGGCTCGCCGGCGGCCGCCAGGACCGGGCCCGGGCCGCCGACCTGCTCGCCCGCGTCGGCCTCGAGGGCAAGGGCCGGCGCCGACCCGCCGAGCTCTCCGGCGGCCAGCAGCAGCGCGTCGCCATCGCGCGGGCCCTGGTCACCCGGCCCGACGTCGTCTTCGCCGACGAGCCCACCGGCGCCCTCGACACCACCACCGCCGCCGAGGTCCTCGGGCTGCTCCGGGCCGCCGTGGACTCCATGGGCGCCACCATCGTCATGGTCACCCACGACCCGGCCGCCGCCGCCCACGCCGACCAGGTGCTCTTCCTCGCCGACGGGCTGATCGCGGACCGGCTGCCGCACAGCTCCGCCGCGACCATCGCCGACCGGATGACCGCCCTCACCGCCCCGGCGTACTCGGGAGCGGCCGCCTGATGCTGCTCCGCCCCAACGGCCTGGCCCGGGCTGCGGTCCGCTTCCGCCCCGCCGCCTTCGCCGGCACCTTCATCGCCCTGCTCATGACCGTCGCCATCGTCTCCGCCTGCGGCATCCTGCTGGAGAGCGGAGCTCGGGCGAGCCTCCCGCCCACCCGGTACGCCCAGGCCCCCGTCGTCGTGGCCGCCGACCAGCAGATCCGCCGGCAGGTGGGCAGCGGCGAAGGCTCGTACGAGGAATCCGTGCGGGTACCGGAGCGGGCCCGGGTCGACGCCGCCCTGCTGGAGCGGCTGGCTCCGCTCGGGCGGGCCGTCCCCGACGTGGTCTTCCCCGTACGGGGGAACGCGGGCCCTGCCGTGGAGGCTTCGGGTTGGGGGGCGTCGGCCTTCACCGGCGCACGGCTCGGCCGGGGCCGGGCCCCGGTGGCCGCGGACGAGGTCGTGCTCGGTGCGGCCACGGCTACGGGTGCGGGCGCGGGGTCCGCAGGTGACCGGGTGTCGCTCGACACCCCGGTCGGGAAGCGGGAGTTCCGCGTCGTGGGGCACGCCGACGGCACCGGAGTCTGGTTCTCCGACGCCGAGGCCCGCGCCCTCTGCGGGCACCCCGGCGCACTCGACGCCGTCGTCCTGTTCGACGCCGACCCGGCCCGGGTCCGCGCCGCCGTCGACGGCCGCGCCCAGGTGCTGACCGGCGCCGCCCGCGCCGTGGACCCGCAGCTCGCGGGCGCCAAGGAGTTGCTGATCGGCCTCGGCGGCTCCTTCGGCGGCACCGCCACCCTCGTCGCCGTCTTCACCGCCGCCGGGACGGTCACGCTCTCCGTCGGGCAGCGTTCCCGCGAGTACGCCCTGCTGCGCGCGGTCGGAGCCACCCCGCGGCAGATCCGCCGCACCGTCGCCACCGAAGCCCTGCTCGTCGCACCGGTCGCGGGCGCGCTGGGCTGCGTACCCGGAATCGGCCTCGCCGCCTGGTGGTTCGGGCAGCTCCAGGCCAAGGGCGCGATCCCGGCCGGGGTCGACCTCGCCGTCTCCTGGATCCCCCTGGCCTCGGCCGTCGGCATCGGCCTCGTCGCCGCCCTGCTCGCCGGCTGGGCCGCCGCCCGCCGGCCCGCCCGGATCCGCCCCGGCCAGGCGCTGGCCGAGGCCGCCGTCGAACGCCTCCGCCCGGGGTGGATCCGTACGCCGCTCGGCCTCGCGGCCGTGGCCGGCGGGACCGTGTGCGCGGGTCTGGCCGCCGGCGGCTCCGGCGAGGACGCCGCCAACGCAGCCCTCGGCGTCGTCATGCTCTTCATGCTGGCCGTGGCCCTGCTCGGCCCGCTGATCGCCCGCGCCTGCGCCGCCGTACTCGGCCTCCCGCTGCGCGCCGCCGGCGGGGCGTCCGGCTCGCTGGCCGCCGCCAACTCCCGGGCCCACGCCCGCCGGCTCGCCTCCGCGATCACTCCGATCGTGCTCGCCATGGCCTTCTCCTCGACCCTGGTCTTCCTCCAGACCAGCCAGGAACGGGCCGCCCGGCAGCAGCAGGAGGCCGGACTGCTCGCCGACCACGTGATCACCGACCCGCCCTCCGACGCCCGCGCCGGCGTCGCGATCACCCGTACCTCGGTCCTCGTGATGGCCGGCAGCGGCGGCGAACGCCGACTGCAGTCCGCATCGGCCCAGGGCGTGGCGGGCGATGTCACCACCGTCCAGGACCTGGGCGTACGCGAGGGCAGCCTCGCCGCGCTCCGACCCGGCACGGTGGCCGTGGACCGCAGCCTCGCCGACTCCGCGCACGCCGCCGTCGGCGACCGCATCGAACTCCGCCTCCCGGACGGGGCTGCGGCGACTCCCGAGATCGTGGCGGTCTACACCCGCGGCCTGGGCCTCGGCCAGGTCACCCTCCCCGCGGCCGACCTGACCGGCCACACCACGGCCGGGCGGGCCACCGAGCTGCTGATCCGAGGCCCGGTGCCGGCGGGCCTCGGCCCGGCGGTGACCGCGTCGGGCTGGACCACGGCCCAGGACCTGGACCGCGAGCTCAACGCCTGGGCCAACACCACCATGGCGGCCGTACTCGGCGGCTTCGCGGCCGTCGCGGCCGCCAACACCCTCGTGATGACCGTCCTCGACCGCCGCCGCGAGCTGCAGATGCTGCGCCTCGTCGGCTCCACGCGCCGCCAGGTGTTCCGGATGCTGCGCTGGGAGGCCCTCCTGATCGGCGGCGCGGGCGTCACCCTCGGCAGCGCGATCGCCCTGGCCACGCTGTTCCCGCTGGCCAAGGCCCTCACCGGGGCGCCGCCGCACATCCCGCCGGTGCTCTACGCCTCCTTCGCGGCGGCGGCCCTGACCCTGGGCCTGACCGCCACCACCCTCCCGGCCCGCTGGGCCCTCCGCCCAGGAAGGTAGGCCGGTCGCCCCGGGTCGAACCGGATGTGCCGGACACCGTGAGGGTGGTCGGTGGCCAGGTGGTCGGCGAGCTCCAGCCCGCGCAGCGCCTCCGGACACCCGTCGAGCCGAGCCACCGCGAAGCTCTCCCGCTTCCGCCCGCGCCCGAGCCCGCACTCACGGAGCCCGGCGCAGTACGGTCCGCCACTCGGCCGGCAGCGCGAACACGCCCTGCCGCCACGCCGACAGGTCCAGGAAGTCCCCGCACCGTGCGTACGCGGTCTGAGTCTTCCCGCCCCCGAAGGGGCCGTTGACTCAGATGATCACCGGGCCGCCGCCTTCCAGGGGCTGATCCCGAGCTTCCCGGTGTTCCCGAGATCGACGGAGTGGCGGAGCTCCAGCTGGAGGCGGGGCGCACCGGGCTGCGGGGTCACGTCCAGCACCCACCCCTCGGCGGCGGGCACCGTGGAGTCGGTCACCAGGTTCCGCCACACCATGGCGAGGGTGGCCGCCTGGCCGGGCCGGAGCTCCACCCTCTGCGGGGCACCCTCCACACCGGTCGGCGCCGACGTGATCTCCTCCGACCCGTGCACGACCGCGACTTCCACCGGGGCCCGCTTCTTGTCCAGCAGCCGGATCTCCGGATAGCCCTCGAGCACGTACGGCTGCGTGCCGCAGTTGACCAGCTGGATGTCCGCCACCCGAAGCCCCATCGCTGCATCCCCGTTCCCCTCGGACAACCGCACCCCGCCCTCGGGACAGTCCGCCTGCGCCCCTGCCCCCGACGGGGTGGGACGGACGGACGGCGCAGCCCCCGCCCACGTGGGCCCCGGCGCAGCCTCGGGCGCGGGCGGCGTATCGCACCCCACGACCACCCCCGCCAAGACGGCGCCCCCGACAACCCCCGCCACCCACCGCAAGCTCACCATTCCCCGACCCTACGACCCCACCCGCAACTTCAGCCTCGCCGGCGTTTGAGGCGCGGGGTCCGGGGCGGAGCCCCGGAAAGCCCGGGCGCAGCCCGGGGCCGCTCGCGCAGCGGCGCCGCACACCACGCGGGGCCCCGGGGGCGGGCCCCGGGACCCGGCCGGGCCAATCACCCCCGATTGGCCGGTCCGCCGCGCCCGGCGGATCCCTACCGTGCCCCCATGAACCGCATGCTGGCCGCCGACCTCGCCCGCCTCCCCGACCTCCTGGAGGCCACCCGCCGTACCGCCGCCGACGCCCTCGGAGCCCTGGACGCCCGTCCCGTCGTACCGCCCGCCGGGCCCCCGCGGGACCCCGAGCCCCTGCCGGAGCACGCGGCCGGCACGGAATCGGCCCTCACCGCCTTCGCGGAGCGCTGGGCACCCCGCCTCTCCGCCTCCGCCGGCCCCCGCTACCTCGGCTTCGTCACCGGCGGCGCCACCCCCGCCGCCCTCGCCGGGGACTGGCTGACCGCCGTCCACGACCAGAACTCCAACTCCGCCCTGGACGGCGCCGGCCAGGACCTCGAACGCGAAACGATCACCTGGCTCCGCGCGCTCTTCGGCCTCACCGCCGCCCACACCGGCACCTTCGTCAGCGGCGCCACCCTGTCCAACACCACCGGCCTCGCCATCGCCCGCGAGTGGCTCGGCGAACGCCTCGGCGTCTCCCCCTCCGAGGACGGCGCGGCAGCCCTCGGCCCCGTCCGCGTCCTGTCCGGAGCCCCGCACTCCTCCATCGCCAAGGCCCTCTCCGTCCTCGGCCTCGGCCGCAGCTCCCTCGTCGCCGTCCCCACCCTCCCCGGCCGCGAGGCCGTCGACCCCGCCGCCCTCGACCGGGCCCTCGCCGACACCCCCGGCCCGGCCGTCGTCGTCGCCAACGCCGGCACCGTCAACACCGTGGACTTCGACGACCTCCGCGCCATCGCCGCCCTCCGCGAACGCCACGCGTTCTGGCTCCACACCGACGCCGCCTTCGGCGCCTTCGCCGCCCTCTCCCCGGAGCACGCCCACCTCGCCGCCGGCCTCGACGCCTCCGACTCCCTCTGCATCGACCTGCACAAGTGGCTGAACGTCCCCTACGACAGCGCCGTCCAGTTCACCCGCCGCCAAGACCTCCAGGCCCGCGTCTTCCAGAACGCCGCCGCCTACCTCGGCCCCCTGGGCGAGCGCCCCGACCTCGTCCACCTCACCCCCGAGAACTCGCACCGGCTGCGCGCCCTCGCCGCCTGGTTCACCCTCCGCGCGTACGGCCGCGAAGGCCACCGCGAGATCGTCGAGCGGGACATCGCCTGCGCCCGGGCCCTCGGCGCCGCACTCGAGCAGGACCCGGCCTTCCGCCTCCTCGCCCCGGTCCGCCTGAACGTCGTCTGCTTCACCCTCGCCGAGGACCCCACCCCGGCCCGCCTGACGGCCCTCCGGGAGGCGGTGCAGGAGGAGGTCTTCGTCACCCCCACCGTCTACGCGGGAACACCTGCCCTGCGCGCAGCGTTCTCCAACTGGCGCACCACGCAAGCGGATGTACGCCGGGCCGCACAGGCCCTGCGTACGGCGGAGAAGGGGACGGTATGACGCAACGGCAGCAGCAACCACTGACCCTGCTCGAGGTCGAGGCCCTGGCGCGCTCCGCGCACGAGGGCCAGACCGACAAGGCCGGCCGGCCGTACGCCGAGCACCTCGCGGCGGTCGCGGAGGGAGTCCGCACCCGCGGCGGCAGTGCGGAGCAGCAGGCGGCGGCCTGGCTGCACGACGCCGTCGAGGACGACGCGCTCAGCCGGGAGTGGCTCGATTCCGCCTCTCTGCCCCAGCCGGTGAAGGACATGGTCCTGGCGGTCACCAAGCGACCCGGCGAGCCGGTGGAGGAGTATGCGGCCCGGATCCTCGCCACCCCGGGCGCCCTCCTGGTGAAGGAGGCCGACCTGGCGCACAACGCGGACCCCGTACGGCTCTCCGTACTGGACGGCCCCACCCGGGAACGGCTGTCCGCGAAGTACGCATATGTCCGCTCGCTTCTCGGCCTCACCGCGCCATGACCCCGGCCCCGTGCCCGAAATATGTCCGGCGCACGGGCGGTTGGCGGGAAAGCGCTGACGCCGATTCGCCACGGGGCGGATAGCCGGGGCCCGTTGGTGGGAGGATGGTCCATGTGGGGGCGCGCGCGGCCGTGCGCCCCAGGCCGACCAGGGGACGACCGAAGGTGTGATCAGTAGTGGCCATTTCGCTGTCAGTGGTGGTTCTGTTGGCGGTCATCCTGGTGGTGCTCGTCCGCGGGAACCACATCAAGGCCGGCCCCGCGATCGTCGCGGTCCTCTTCGGCTTCTTCCTGGCGTCCAGCTCGATCGCCCCGGACGTCAACCGTTTCCTCAACTCCCTCGCCGACACCATCGCGGGCATCAAGCTCTAGGGGAATCTCAGGGAGTGCCGGCCGCCCGCCGGTACTCCAGGTCCGCGTTCACCTGGCCGCTCAGCGTCATGACGTTGAGGGTGGCCGAATTCTCGTTGGCGATCGCCCTCTCCACCCGGGACACGAGCACCGTGAACGCATCGGCCTCGGACAGCCCGGCGTACGGACCGACCCCGGTCTCGAAGTAGATCCGCTCGTGCCCCAGCAGCTGCTCGGTCGACCGGTAGTTCTTCCACTGCTCCCGGTGGTGGTACACGCTCTCGAGTGACACGGAGACGACCACGAGCAGGCTGAGCACGGTGGCGGCGACCCGGGAGAACGGCACGTCGAGATTGACCAGCACGGGCACGAGCGCCCCGGCGACGACCGACAGGGTCCGCATCCGCACGTGCACGGCCTTGCTCCGTACGGCCTTGCGGTCGTACCACGCCTGGTACTGACACAGCCGCGTCTCGACGTACCCCTGCGCCGCCACCCCCGACATGCGGGGAGTACACAACCTCCCCACACCGCCGTCAAGACCATCCGCGAGATGCCGTGCGGCACGCCGGACGATAGGCTTGAAGCGGCATTAATACGGCGTAACGGAGCGAATCTTCCTCCTCGGCGCCCCGCGCGGCCGCTGCCGCGGGTATCGGAGCCGTCACGCCTCACCGGCCGCACCCCCAGCGTCCAAGGCAGGTTGAATGATGAACCGGACACGTCGTCTTGCAGCACTCACACTGTTGGTTGCCCCCGCCCTCGCACTGGGCCCCGCCGTTGCCGCACACGCCGCGGCCCCCGCGGCCGCGAAGTGCAACGTCGAGGTGGATTCGGCGGGCAAGTACCACGTGTGGGGTACGGGATTCCCCGCCGCCACGACGGTGACCTACTCCGGCTCGACCTCGGGCTCGGTCCCCATCGACAAGTCGGGAAGGTTCGACCTCGGCGGTCTGAGCGGCGGCAAGTACGTCGTCAAGACGGCCGACGGCAAGACCACGGTCACCTGCGCGATGGTCAACCACTGAGACCCGCAACGAAAGAGGGCCAGGCAGAGGAAACATCCTCTGACCTGGCCCTTCGTCGTTCAGAGCGGGCGACGGGAATCGAACCCGCATAGCTAGTTTGGAAGATCGCGTACGCACCTCCTGCCCTAGCAGCCACCCCACTGACCTGCACGTTCCCACCGGCCTCCCCGCAGTTCCCCGAGACTCCCCATGCGGAGCCATCCCACCAGGCACGCGGGGGGCACGTCGGCTAGGGCACGGGCAGCATCTGATCCGTAGGCGCGTTCACCCCGGATGCGTGCCCCGTGGACAGGGTCCGAAGGTCGGCGGAGCGGGTGGGTGGCGGTGCCTCCAGGGCTGCACGGCGGTGTTCAGCCTGTGCAGCCCAGGACACTTCCGGGCGGAGCGCAGTTGTCCGGGGTGTTGTTACGAACCACGGACCGGTCGAGGGTCAAGGAGCCGCCGGCCTTGTAGATGCCGCCGCCACTGCCGGGGCCGCCCGTCGCGGTATTGCGTTGCACCGTGGAGCGGGTCACCGTCAGTGTTCCTTGGTTCCAGATGCCGCCGCCGAAGGGGGCAGTGTTGCTGTACACCGTGGAGCCGGAGACCGTCATCTCGCCCATGTAGTTGAGGATGCCGCCGCCGTCACTCACTCTCGCGGTGTTGTGGTGCACCGACGAGCGGATCAGCGTGACTGTTTGGCCGGCGAGGTAATTGAAGATGCCTCCGCCATTGTCTCCGGAATTGCCGAACACACTGGAGTCACGCACCGTGAGGGACCCGTTGTTGTTGATTCCGCCGCCGGCGCCGATTGAGTAGTTGTCCCTCACCGTGGAGCTGACCACCGTCAGCGTGCCCAGGTTGTGGATGCCTCCACCCGCGCCTGAGGGCGCCGTGTTGTCTCTCACCGTGGAGTGGCTCACCGTCAACGTGCCCTCGTTGTCGACGCCGCCGCCGGAGGACGCAGCGCTGCCATGGGTGAGGATCACGTGGTCCAGGAGAACCCGGGCTCCGCTGCCGACCGTGACGGTGGAGCCTGCCTGGTTACCGTCGAGCACCGCCCCACCGACGCCCCTCAGGGTCAGGTCCTTGTCGATGGTGAAGGGGCCGGTACAGGTCCCTCTCACCAGCAGGGTGTCGCCGGGCGAAGCGGCGGTAATGGCGGGCTGCAGGGCGTTGGGGTTGGCGCTGCAGCTCACCGTGGTCACCTGGGCAGCCGCGGCTGGTACCACTCCGGCCAGGCCGGCTGCCCCTGCCGCTACCGCAACTGTCGCCTGTGGCAGCCAGCGGCGCCGTAGGAACCTGCTTACTTCGATGAGCATCTGGCTTCTCCTGGCCTTTCAGTACGCATATGCGGGAAAGAGGTACGCCCTAACGTCGTTCTCTCAGCGCGGCGCGAGCACCCCGTGATCGGACATGTGGTGCCCCGGCCGGGCAGCGCAGCGTCGGGTGCGATCGACTTGTCCCTCGAATAGTCCGACAAACCTGCCTGATCGGACTACGCGGACTGTTCGGGCTCGAGGAACCTTCAGAGGATCCAACGCGAACTGATCTTCGGCACGCCCAGGAACGTTCGGTCTCGGCGGACGATCTCTCTGCCGAAATGCTGCGTGTCTCGGCGACGGGTGAAAACTGACCGCTGAACGGCGGATCAACGGTGATCGGCGGGTCAGGCGTCGCCCTGAGAGCGCTCAAGGGCCTCCATGAACGCATTGTGGAAGGCGAGCTCTGCGGCCCGGCAGCGCGCGGTGAGGAAGATCTCCTGAGCCTCGCCGAGGCTGCATCCGACCACCTGCCTGGTCACCATGACCGCGTCGACGCCGCCACAGCCGATCTCCTTCAGGAATTCCTGTAGAGCCTCGCCGTCGTGGTTCTCCGCCCACACGGGCCGCGCTCTCGCCGCTACCTCGGCTATGCGAGCCTCTCGCTCCGCGTCCACGGCGGTACCCCGCCCCTCCTCCGCCGACCGCTCTAGCGACCGACAGGGATCTCGTAGACGATCTCGCACAGCGCGGCGGGGATGACGATGTCAGCTGTCTCCACGGGCTGCCCCTGGTCGCTGTAGTACGTCCGCCGGATGTGCGTGACCAGAGCGGCCTTCTGGATCCCGAGGAGCGATGCCTCCTCGGCAGTCGCCTGCCGCGGCTCCGGCTGCTCGACGGCGTGGCTGACGGTGATCCCGATCGCGGCCATCCGGTTCACGACGCCGACCCCTGCATGCGGCCCGCCCTCCGGCAGTACGACGAGCGTCCCGCCGATCAGCTCGTACGGCTCCCAACTCGTCGACAACTGCACCGGCCGACCATCACCAAGGAACTCGTAGACCGTACGCACGCACAGGTCACCCTCGGCGATACCAAGCCGCGCCGCGATCTCGGCCGGAGCCGGCACCTTCGCCTCGGTCCGGCTTTCCCAGTTCCCTTGCTTGCCCAGCGCCCGCATGTCCGATCGGAACGGTGAGCCGTCCGGCTGCTCCCTCGCCGAGGACCGGACCACCCGCACACGCTGCCGAGGCTCGGCCACGTACGTCCCGGACCCCGCACGCCCCTCCAGCACGCCCTGGGAGATCAGGAGCTCCTGTGCCCGGCGGACCACGTTCTCGCCGACACCGCACTCCTCTGCGATCTGGGCACGTGACGGCAGCCGATCTCCGGCCGTCCACACGTGCTCCGCGATCCGCTGCCGCAGGACGTCGGCGATGCGGAGATAAGGCGGCTGCTCAGGCATGTGGAAAATCTAGTCCACTAGCTCTAATCTAGTTAACTAGCTTCACTCAACATGATCATTCGGCGACGGAGGCCTGTGTGCCCGCTTCAGAAGCAAGGGCGCTGCCCGCCGAAGTGTGGCGGGAGGTCTTGGAAGTGGTGGCGCAGGCCGACCGATTCGGGCTCGTTGCCAGCAGCTTGACCGGCCGCACCCTCTGGGCCGCCGTAAACAAAGCGGTCCCCGCGACGGGCGATGTCCGGGGACCTGGCCGTCAGCGATAGGAGCTGATCAGCGTGCACAACCGTACGGGCCCCATCAACGCCTACGCCAGTGGGCCGCACCTCCCCGCACTCTCCTATGCCACGCACGCGAGGCTGAGCTACCACTCGAGCGCGTGCGCGATCGGCATCCACTCCGAATGCGCCCAGTCGTCCCCTTCCACGTCGCCCGTCGGCGTCCCCGTGATCTACGAGGCCTGCGCCTGCTCCTGCCACACTCCGAACGAACCGTCGGAACCGCGGCAGGCGAAAGAGTGAGGGCCCCCAGCGGCGCGCTCGCCACGAACATCGAGATCACCTCAGACAGCGTCCAGCGCGGCGACGTCATCCAGATCGGCGGCCAACCGTGCCGCGTATCCGACCTCGTCCAACTCCCGGCCGGAGCAAAGCGGCTGTTCTTCGAGACGGGAGAGGCGCTGACGATGCACGCGAGGAGCCGACTCATTGCCCTCCGAATGATGAGGAAGTGGTGAGCCGGTCCATGCCTTCCCGTCGTCACGCCATCGCCGACGACCTCCGCCACCAGATCTCATCGGGCCACTTCAAAGCCGGCGAACGCCTCCCCTCCGAGGCCCAACTCGCCACCCGCTACACGGTCAGCACACCAACCCTGCGCAGTGCCCTCGCACTGCTCCAAGGCGAAGGCCTGGTGGAGAAGATCCACGGCAGCGGCAACTACGTCCGCCGTCCCCTCCGCAGATTCACGTACGTCGGAGGCGTCGGCACATCACCAATCCCATCCCTCCGAGCAACTGTCCGCACCACGAACCTCGAAGCGCACGGCGACCTGCCCGCCCTCCTGAACGTCCCGCCCCTCAGCCCGCTGACCGAGCTCCTCTACGTGACCCACGACGGGAAGGCGCCTCACAGCCTGGCCCGCATCTACGTCCCCCGAGACCTGGCGCCAGCCGACTGTCCCTCGCCCGAGCAGATGCGAGCGCGCATGGCAGACCTCCGCCCACCGCTGTCCGAAATCCAAGAGCGACTCAGTGCCCGCCTCCCAACCCAAGAAGAGTCAACGACCCTCCGGATCAGCACGTCCCTGCCGGTCCTCTCACTCACCCGCGTGGCGATCGACACTGCCGGCCGCGTGGTCGAGGCGGCCCTCATAGTCCTCCCCGGCGACAGAGCGGACGCCCTCTTCACCACCCGCCTCATGCCCGACGAGGGGACCCCAACGGAATGACGCCGAGCAACGGTCTGCGCCTCCTCCCCTGGACGGGCCCCGACGACAAGCCCTGCTACCTGAGCACCGACGACACCGCCGGCTACCTGTCCCGCCTTGCCGACCATGCCGAAGACATACAGCTCGAACTGGGGGTCGAGCTCTTGGATCACGCTCGCGAAGTCCTCGCCGACGCGGACTCAGACCCACAGGAACTCCGCCTCCTGGCAACAGATCTGACCGAAGCCCTCCGAGACACGCTCCGCGTAGCTACTAGCCGCGGCGACCGCCTCCTCCACCCAGACCACCCCGAAGGACTCCCAGCGCACCTCAGCTAGCAGAACTCGCAGGAGCCAACGAAGCGGCCCCAGACTCAATCTGGGGCCGCTCTCATATGACGCACACGGCTCCGGAGGCCCTGTGCATCCCACCGGTATCTGCCGGTCAGCGAGAGGGGACGTGCCCTTGGAATCCTTCAGTCCACGCATAGGCCGCGAGCCTGCCCAACTTGCTGCTTGCGCGCTCGGTCCACGCACCGGACGTGACTGCGGTTCCCCGCCGGTTGCCGTCCTATCGGACACGCGGAGGGCACGTGTGCCTCAACTCCCGCGGAACGTCAGCGGAATAGCTCCGGTACCGGGCAGGCCTCCAGCGCTTCGTCTGGCCGATCGGCCCAGCGCCACCACACATGCCGCCCGGCGCACTTCCACAACGACCGGCAGACCCGCTGGCCGTCACCTGCCCGCTTGGACAGCACGAAGCCACCGAAGTTCATGGTCTGGCTGCACTCTGGGCAGGCCGCGCCGCCGTTGGTCATGCTGCGGACCCTAGCGGCAGGCAAGGCCGTGGCGCTACGAGCTTGGGAATCACCGATCTTCGAGCCTCTTGTGCCGCTCCAGCCAGGGGAAACGGGTGTCGGCGAGACCCGTAGGGCTCCTTGCGGGACCCGCCGTTGACTGCTTGTTGCCCCCCTATCTGGCACGCGACTGGCATGCGGCCGCCAAGCCGCCCCGGCGAGACCTTGCACCGCTACTCCACTCAGAACGAGCCCGGCGGCCGACTGCGGATCGCCTGCGGCAACCGCCGTGCCTCCCGCTGTCCCGCTTGTGCCTGGACGTACGCCGGAGACACGTACCACCTGATCCGGGCCGGTCTCGCGGGCGACGAACGCCGGGACATCCCCGCCACCGTCCGCGAACACCCCCGGGTCTTCGCCACCCTCACCGCCCCGTCCTTCGGCCCGGTCCACAACCGGCCCGCCGTGCCTGCCGCTGCGGCAAGCGCCATGAGGAAGACGCCGCCGAGCTCGGTACCGCGCTCGACCCGGGCACGTACGACCACGCGGGCGCTGTCCTCTTCAACAACCACGCCGGACAGCTCTGGCAGCGGTTCACCACCCGACTGCGACGCGAGATCGCCGCGTACGCCGGGCTGACCCAACGGGAGCTCAAGGAGGTGGCCCGGCTCTCGTACGGGAAGGTCGCCGAGTTCCAGAAGCGCGGGGCGATCCACTTCCACGCCGTCGTACGGATCGACGGTCCCGCCGGGCCGGACAGTCCGCCGCCTGCCTGGGCCACGACGGAACTTCTGACTGCCTCGATCCATGCTGCCGCCGCTCACTCGTACACATCTGTCAGCGTGCCGGCGGCAGGAGACCAGCCCGCCCGGACCTTCCGTTGGGGTACGCAGCTCGACGTTCGGCCGATCAAGGCGTTCGGGGACGGCTCCGACATCACCGAGCAGGCTGTGGCCTCGTACGTCGCCAAGTACGCGACCAAGGCTGCCGAGAACACCGGGACGCTCGATAGGCGCGTCGGGAATCGAGAAGCCCTGGTCCTCCTCGACGTGCCGGACCACACCGCACGCCTGATCGGGGCCTGCCTCGACCTTGACCCGCTCTACCCGGACCGGCGCCTCGCCGCCTGGTCGCACATGCTCGGCTTCCGCGGCCACTTCTCCACGAAGTCGCGCGCCTACTCGACCACCCTCGGGGCCTTACGCCAGACCCGCGCCGATTACCGCGCCGCCCAGGAACGAGAGGCGCGCGGCCTGGACGACTTCGAGCCGGACAGCGTGCTTGTCCTCGCCTCATGGCAGTACGCCGGCCACGGACACAGCCCGGGGGAGTCGGTCCTGGCCGCCACCATCGCCCGCGACATCCAGCTCAACCGGGAGACCGCCCGCGATGCTCTGAAGGGGGAGCAGCATGAATGAGCGGTACCTGTCCGTCGTCCAGGTCGCCGAGCTCCTCGGGACCACCGTGAGGTTTCCTCGCAGGCTGGTCGAGGAGCGGCGGATCACCTATGTGAAGGTCGGGCGGCACGTCCGGATACCCGAGAGCGCCGTGTACGCGTTCATCGCCGCCAATACCTTCGAGCCGCGTCGACGTGGGCTGGTGGCTGCCTGATGGCCGGAAAGCGCCGCCAGTTCGGACGGGTCCGCAAGCTGCCTTCCGGCCGGTACCAGGCTCGGTACCTCGGCCCGGACGGACAGCTCCGTCCCGCACCCGAGACGTTCCGTACGAAAAGGGACGCTGACGACTGGCTCGCCGACAAGCAGACCGAGATGCGCCGTGGCGACTGGCAGGATCCGGCCGCCGGGAAGGTTGCCTTCGGGCCGTACGCCGTCGCGTGGATCAAAGAGCGCGAGCTGACCAGCACCACGCGGCAGCTCTACGGCTCGCTCCTCAAGCACCACCTGGAGCCGGTCCTCGGCGCCGTCAACCTGGCGGAGATCTCGCCGCCGCTCGTACGGAGCTGGCGTGCCGACAAGCTGGCCGCCGGCACCGGCCCCACCACCGTGGCCAAGGCCTACGCCCTGCTCCGGGCCATCCTGGGGACTGCCGTGTCCGACGAGCTGATCCGGCGGAACCCCTGTCAGGTCAAGGGAGCCAGCAGCGTCCACACTCCTGAGCGGCCGACCGCCACGGTCAAGGAGGTCTACGACCTGGCCGATGCGGTTCAGCCGCGCTTTCGGGCCCTCGTGCTCATGGCGGGATTCCTCGGACTGCGCTGGGGCGAGTTGATCGGGCTGCATCGGCGGGACATCGATGTGGAGCACGGCACCGTGCGCGTGCGGCGGGCCGTCGCCGAGCTGGGCAACGGGCAGCGGGAGATCAAGGCGCCGAAGAGTGCCGCAGGTAAGAGGACCGTCTCCATCCCCGGCGTGATCCTTCCGGATATTCGCGAGCACCTGAAGCTGTACGCCGAGGCCGGCGTCGACGGGCGCGTCTTCATCGGGGCCAAGGGGGCGACGCCGCGCCGGAATCATTTCAGCCGGCTGTGGCAGAAGGCCTGCCGTGAGGCGGGGATCAAGGGGCTGCACTTCCATGATCTTCGGCACACAGGCAACACGCTCGCCGCGTCAACGGGGGCCAGCACGCGGGAGTTGATGACGCGCATGGGCCACAGCACCGCCCGCGCCGCGCTGATCTATCAGCACGCCAGCGCCGACCGGGACCGGTTGATCGCCGACGCGCTGAGCGGGCTCGTGAAGAAGGGCCGCAAGGCCGCCAAGGGCACGAAAGAAGATCCACAGCGCAAGGGGCACGCAGGGGGCACGCCGAGCTGATCGGGGGTCCGGGAACGACGAAGGGCCAGGCGGAGGAAACTTCCTCTGACCTGGCCCTTCGTGCTTCAGAGCGGGCGACGGGAATCGAACCCGCGTAGCTAGTTTGGAAGACTAGGGCTCTACCATTGAGCTACGCCCGCAACACGTGCGCCGCAGGTCCGGGGGACCGCGGCACGGACAGCATCCTAGCGGGTCGGGCCGGGGGAGTGCACACCGCATTACGCGCCCGCGGTGCGGCGTCCGGAAACGTTCGCTCAAAACCCCGCGCATCGGAGGGTCTCCGGGCATGTACCCTACGTGTCGCACCGACGGGGTGTGGCGCAGCTTGGTAGCGCGTCCGCTTTGGGAGCGGAAGGTCGTCGGTTCGAATCCGGCCACCCCGACCACCGGCATCGCCATCACAAGATCGCGTTGTGGGCTGATTGCCGCTTGCGGTTACTATGCAAGCTGCGTGCCCGTGTGTCTGATGTACCGGGCCGAATCCGCCGAACCGCTGAATCGCAGCGCGGACGCAGAACCCCAAGCAGTCAGCCACAAGGAGACCGAACCGTGAAGAGCGCCGTGGAGACCCTGAACCCGACTCGGGTTCGGCTCACTGTTGAGGTGCCCTTCGAGGAGCTCAAGGACAGCCTCGACGCGGCGTACAAGAAGATCAACCAGCAGGTCACGGTGAAGGGCTTCCGCAAGGGCAAGATCCCCGCCCGGGTCATCGACCAGCGCTTCGGTCGCGGTGCGGTGCTGGAGGAGGCCGTCAACGACGCCCTCCCGAAGTTCTACACCGAGGCCGTCAACGAGGCCGACCTGAACCCGCTGGGCCAGCCTGAGGTCGACATCACGGAGCTGAAGGACGGCGAGCTGCTGGCCTTCACCGCCGAGGTCGACGTCCGCCCCGAGATCGAGATCCCGGACTACTCCGGCATCGAGGTCGAGGTCGACGCGGTCGAGGTTTCCGACGAGGACATCGAGAAGTCGGTCGAGCAGCTGCGCGGCCGCTTCGCGTCCACCAAGGACGTCGAGCGCGCGGCCGAGGACGGCGACGTCGTCACCATCGACCTCGAGGCCAAGGTCGACGGCGAGGTGCTGCCGGACGGCGTCGCCTCCGACGTCTCCTACACCATCGGCTCGGGCGAGCTCCTCGAGGGCATCGACGACGCCGTCAAGGGCCTGGAGGCCGGTGGCGAGGCCACCTTCACCTCCCAGCTGAAGGGCGGCTCCGCCGAGGGCAAGGACGCCGAGGTCACCGTCAAGGTCACCAAGGTCTCCGCCAAGGAGCTCCCGGAGCTGGACGACGAGTTCGCGCAGATGGCGAGCGAGTTCGACACCCTCGAGGACCTCAAGGCGGACAGTCGCAAGCGCCTCGAGAACATGAAGCAGTACGACCAGGCCACGCAGGCCCAGGAGCGCGTCCTGGAGAAGCTGCTGGAGCTCGTCGAGGTGCCGATCCCCGAGAAGCTCCTCGCGGACGAGGTCCAGACCCGCAAGCACAACCTGGAGCACCACCAGCTCGGCCAGATGGGTCTGACCATCGAGAAGTACCTGGAGTTCCAGGGCAAGACGGTCGAGGAGTTCGACGCCGAGACCTCCGAGCAGGCGATCAAGGGCATCAAGACCCAGTTCGTCCTCGACGCGCTGGTCAACAAGGAGAAGCTGGGCGTCGACCAGGAGGAGCTCACCGAGCACCTCATGCGCCGTGCCGCTTCTTCCGGCATGTCCCCCGACCAGTTCGCCCAGGCCGTCGTCGAGGGTGGCCAGGTGCCGATGCTCGTCGGCGAGGTCGCCCGCGGCAAGGCCCTCGCGGTCGTCGTCGAGGCCGCCAAGGTCGTCGACACCAACGGTGAGGTCGTCGACCTCTCCGACGAGGACGACGAGGTCGAGGCCGCCGCCGAGACCGTCGAGGCCGTCGTCGACGGTGACGCCGACGCCGCCGAGGCGCAGGCCGACGAGGCCAAGTAACACCCTGGGCGCCGCCCCGCGCGGCGCCCGCTGAGCAGCACCCCGAAGGGCCCGTACGCAGCCGTGTACGGGCCCTTCGCACACTCCGTGCACGGCGCCGTCCACAGGGCCTGCGCCCGGTCCCCGAAGGGCCCGCGGACCTTGCGCTCCGAGCGAACAGTTCGGGAAGCGGGATGGCGTTGTCCGACCTGCGCGTTAGGGTCCATGAATACGAGGGCACGGGAGTACCCGGAAGCAGGCGGCCACCGCCGCCCCGATCGGTCCGCGCCCCAGAACGAGACGCTGAGACGGCATGTGGCCGTCGGAGACGAGCAGGTGGATACGTGACGAATCTGAAGCCTTACGCCGCGGGTGAGCCGTCCATCGGTGGCGGCCTCGGCGACCATGTCTACAACCGGCTGCTCGGCGAGCGCATCATCTTCCTCGGCCAGCAGGTCGACGACGACATCGCCAACAAGATCACGGCGCAGCTCCTCCTCCTGGCCGCGGAGCCGGATAAGGACATCTACCTGTACATCAACAGCCCCGGCGGCTCGGTGACGGCGGGCATGGCGGTCTACGACACCATGCAGTACATCCCGAACGACGTCGTCACCATCGGCATGGGCATGGCGGCCTCCATGGGCCAGTTCCTGCTCACCGGCGGCGCCCAGGGCAAGCGCTTCGCGCTCCCGAACACCGACATCCTGATGCACCAGGGTTCCGCCGGCATCGGTGGCACCGCCTCGGACATCAAGATCCAGGCCGAGTACCTGCTGCGCACGAAGCAGCGCATGGCAGAGATCACCGCCCACCACTCCGGCCAGACCGTGGAGGCGATCATCCGCGACGGCGACCGCGACCGCTGGTTCACCGCGGAGGAGGCCAAGGGGTACGGCCTCATCGACGAGATCATCTCCGCCGCGTCGCTGGTCCCGGGCGGCGGCGGCACCGGGGCCTGATCCCGGCCCCGGCGCGCGGGGCCTCGTACGAGGCCCCGTACGCCCGCTCGCACCCGGCAAGCCCCAGCCCGCAGAACGCCACCAGGATGGTGAACACCCAGATGCACATGAACAACCTCTCTCCCGCGAGCGGCCTCTACACCGGCGCACCGGTGGACAACCGCTACGTCGTCCCGCGCTTCGTCGAGCGCACCTCGCAGGGCGTGCGCGAGTACGACCCGTACGCGAAGCTCTTCGAGGAGCGCGTGATCTTCCTCGGCGTGCAGATCGACGACGCCTCCGCCAACGACGTCATGGCGCAGCTGCTGTGCCTGGAGTCGATGGACCCGGACCGCGACATCTCGATCTACATCAACAGCCCCGGCGGCTCCTTCACCGCGCTGACGGCCATCTACGACACGATGCAGTTCGTGAAGCCGGACATCCAGACGGTCTGCATGGGCCAGGCGGCCTCCGCCGCCGCGGTCCTGCTGGCCGCCGGCACCCCCGGCAAGCGCATGGCGCTGCCGAACGCCCGTGTGCTGATCCACCAGCCGTCGGGCGGCACCGGCCGCGAGCAGCTCTCCGACCTGGAGATCGCGGCCAGGGAGATCCTGCGCATGCGTGACCAGCTGGAGACCATGCTGGCCAAGCACTCGACCACGCCGATCGAGAAGATCCGCGAGGACATCGAGCGCGACAAGATCCTGACGGCCGAGGACGCGCTCGCGTACGGCCTGATCGACCAGATCGTCTCGACCCGCAAGAACTCCCACTGATCCTTGCCGCCAGTTGGCGTGGGCACGTCGTCACATTCGGCGATGTGAACCACGTCAAGGGGGCCCCGTACGGGGCCCCCGGCAAGGTACCGTCGGATATGAGGCACCAGGAGCGCTGAACCAAGCGTCTCCCAGGCGAAGGGGAAGCACCTCGTGGCACGCATCGGTGACGGCGGCGACCTGCTCAAGTGCTCGTTCTGCGGAAAGAGCCAGAAGCAGGTGAAGAAGCTCATCGCAGGACCCGGTGTGTACATCTGCGACGAGTGCATCGACCTCTGCAACGAGATCATCGAGGAGGAGCTCGCCGAGACCTCCGAGGTCCGGTGGGAGGAACTCCCCAAGCCTCGTGAGATCTACGAGTTCCTGGAGAGCTACGTCGTCGGCCAGGAGCCGGCGAAGAAGGCCCTCTCGGTGGCGGTGTACAACCACTACAAGCGGGTCCAGGCCGGCGAGAACGGCGGCGCGCAGGGCCGGGACGACGCGATCGAGCTCGCGAAGTCCAACATCCTGCTGCTGGGCCCGACGGGCTCGGGCAAGACGCTCCTCGCCCAGACGCTCGCGCGCATGCTGAACGTCCCGTTCGCCATCGCCGACGCGACGGCGCTGACGGAGGCCGGGTACGTCGGCGAGGACGTCGAGAACATCCTGCTCAAGCTGATCCAGGCGGCCGACTACGACGTCAAGAAGGCCGAGACCGGGATCATCTACATCGACGAGATCGACAAGGTCGCCCGCAAGAGCGAGAACCCGTCGATCACGCGCGACGTGAGCGGCGAGGGCGTGCAGCAGGCCCTGCTGAAGATCCTCGAGGGCACGACGGCCTCGGTCCCGCCGCAGGGCGGCCGCAAGCACCCGCACCAGGAGTTCATCCAGATCGACACGACGAACGTGCTCTTCATCGTGGGCGGCGCCTTCGCCGGCCTCGAGAAGATCATCGAGTCGCGTGCGGGCGCCAAGGGCATCGGCTTCGGGGCGACGATCCGCTCGAAGCGCGAGATCGAGGCGAGCGACCAGTTCCAGGAGGTCATGCCGGAGGACCTGGTGAAGTTCGGGATGATCCCGGAGTTCATCGGCCGTCTGCCCGTGATCACCTCGGTCCACAACCTGGACCGCGAGGCGCTGCTGCAGATCCTGGTGGAGCCGCGGAACGCGCTGGTGAAGCAGTACCAGCGGCTGTTCGAACTCGACGGCGTCGAGCTGGACTTCGAGCGCGAGGCGCTGGAGGCCATCGCGGACCAGGCGATCCTCCGCCAGACGGGCGCGCGCGGCCTGCGCGCCATCATGGAAGAGGTCCTGATGTCGGTGATGTACGAGGTCCCGTCCCGCAAGGACGTGGCCCGCGTGGTCATCACCTCGGACGTCGTCCGCTCGAACGTCAACCCGACGCTGGTCCCCCGCATCGTCCCGAAGGACCAGGGCCCGCAGGAGAAGTCGGCGTAGCCGTCACGACGCACGCGAAGGGGCGCCCGGCCACCGGCCGGGCGCCCCTCTGCGCTTCGAAGCGTGCAGTCGGCGTCCTGGCCGCGACGTTCGCCGCAGCCGACCTCCCGATCATGGCGGCTTCGCCTGCGTCGGCCTCGTCGGCCGACTGCCAGGTCTACCTGCGCAACGTGGGCTACAACGTGGGCCCGCAGGTCGAGAATTCATGCAATGCCGGCGCCGCATGGGACATGAGCGGACTGAACCGTCACGCCTGTTACGTGTCCTTGGTGAACCTCGGAGTGAAGGTCAACGACGCCTCCACGGCTTGCTACCGGCTGGCCTGACCGTGTGGGGCAGGTCGGCGCGGGGCGTATGCCCCCACGCCGTCCGTCCGTCCGGTCAGGCCTTGACGCGGGCGGTGTTGTAGAGCTTGGCCGCAAGTTCGGAGGTCTGCTCCAGGGTGTAGCCCGTCTTGCCGGCCAGGACAGAGGCCAGGTCGGTCGCGCTGACCACGCTCAGGGTGCTGTAGTCACCCCAGATGCAGACCGGCAGCGTGAACTCCTTCGGCCCCTTGGCCGTGGTGCTCGTGCTCGTGGAGGTGAACTTCATCTCCTGGCACTTCATCACCGCGCCGCTGAACCCCGACGGAGTCACTGCTTGGGGGCTCCCGATCAGGTCCACCGACATGGACTTGTCCTTGCCGGCGTTGAGCTTGGCCGTGGCGAAGTACGCGTCCACAGCCTTCTCCGGGTCCGCGATGTCGCCGTACAGACCCGAGAAGTTCAGGGCCTTGGCCGACAGAGGGTTGCTCGGGTCGCCGGCCTGGTACTGCTGGGCCACCTTGGTGGGGTTCTTGATCCCCATGGCCTCGGCTTCGGTCTTGTCCTTGTCGCTGAGGGGCGTGTCCTTGTACTTCGGGTCCTTCTTGAAGTCGTTCACCGTCTCCGGGGCGACCAGCTTGTAGCCCTTGGTGGCGGACGAGACCGAGCCCGAGGCGCCGCCGCCCTTCGTGAAGTACCAGCCGGCGCCCGCGATGACCGCCACCGCGACGACGACGGCGACGATCACGCCGCCCTTGGACTTCTTCGGCTGCTGCGGGGCTATCCCGCCGTACGGGGGCTGCTGCGGGTAGCCGTAGCCCGGCTGCTGCTGCGGCGGCTGCTGGGGGTAGCCCTGCGGAGGCACGCCCGGCGGGGGCTGCTGGGGGTAGCCGTAGCCGGGCTGCGGGGCGGGCTGCCCGTACGGTCCCGGCTGCTGCGGGGGGCCTCCGTAGGGTCCCGGCTGCTGCGGCGGCTGGCCTCCATACGGTCCCGGCTGGTTGTAGCTCATGCCCGCGTCCCCCTTCAGGAATCCTTATGCGTTTCAGACATCCTGTCGGAAGCCCATCGCCCACAGGGCGCCGGGCCCCCTGATTACCGGTTTCATGACTGGACTGTTACGGCTCTAAACTGTGCCTCGTGACCGAGAACACGCAGACACCCAGCAGCCCCAACTCCGAACTGCCGACCGCGTACGCTCCGGCCGAGGTAGAGGGGAAGCTCTACGAGCGCTGGGTGGAGCGTGGGTACTTCACGGCCGATCCCGCGAGCGAGAAGCCCGCGTACACCATCGTCATCCCGCCGCCGAACGTCACCGGCTCCCTGCACCTGGGGCACGCCTTCCAGCACACGCTCATGGACGCCCTGACCCGCCGCAAGCGCATGCAGGGCTACGAGTCCCTGTGGCTGCCCGGCATGGACCACGCCGGTATCGCCACCCAGAACAAGGTCGAGCAGCAGCTCGCGGAAGAGGGCAAGTCCCGCCACGACCTGGGCCGCGAGGAGTTCGTCGAGCGCGTCTGGCAGTGGAAGGAAGAGTACGGCGGCAAGATCCTCGGCCAGATGCGCCGCCTCGGCGACGGCGTCGACTGGTCGCGCGAGCGGTTCACCATGGACGAGGGCCTCTCCAAGGCCGTCCAGACGATCTTCAAGAAGCTCTACGACGACGAGCTGATCTACCGCGCCGAGCGCATCATCAACTGGTGCCCCCGCTGCCTCACGGCCATCTCCGACATCGAGGTGGAGTACCAGGAGGACGCGGGCGAGCTCGTCTCGATCAAGTACGGCGAGGGCGAGGACACCCTCGTCGTCGCCACCACCCGCGCCGAGACGATGCTCGGTGACACCGCCGTGGCCGTCCACCCGGACGACGAGCGGTACGCGCACCTCATCGGCAAGCGGATCAAGCTGCCGCTGACCGACCGGACCATCCCGGTCGTCGCCGACACGCACGTCGACCCGGAGTTCGGCACCGGCGCCGTCAAGGTGACCCCGGCGCACGACCCGAACGACTTCGCGATCGGCCAGCGCCACGACCTGCCCTCCATGACGATCATGGACGAGCACGGCATCATCACCGTCCACGGCCCCTTCCTCGGCCTGGACCGCTTCGAGGCCCGCTCCGCGGTCGTCGGGGCGCTGCGCGAGCAGGGCCGGATCGTCGCCGAGAAGCGCCCGTACCTGCACTCCGTCGGGCACTGCTCCCGCTGCCGCACCACCGTCGAGCCGCGCCTGTCGCTGCAGTGGTGGGTCAAGGTCGAGACGCTGGCCAAGGCCGCCGGCGACGCCGTCCGCGACGGCCGCGTCTCGATCCACCCCGAGGAGATGTCGAAGCGCTACTTCGACTGGGTCGACAACCTCAACGACTGGTGCATCTCGCGCCAGCTGTGGTGGGGCCACCGGATCCCGGTCTGGTACGGCCCGGACGGCGAGATCGTCTGCGTCGGCCCGGACGACGAGGCGCCCACCGGCGAGGGCTGGCGCCAGGACACGGACGTCCTCGACACCTGGTTCTCCTCCGGCCTGTGGCCGTTCTCCACGCTCGGCTGGCCGGAGAAGACCCCGGACCTGGCGAAGTTCTACTCCACCGACGTCCTGGTGACCGGCCACGACATCATCTTCTTCTGGGTCGCCCGGATGATGATGTTCGGCCTGTACGCCATGGACGGCGAGGCGCCCTTCAAGACCATCGCGCTGACCGGCCTGGTCCGCGACGAGCGCGGCAAGAAGATGTCGAAGTCCTTCGGCAACGTCGTCGACCCGCTGGACTGGATGGACAAGTACGGCTCCGACGCCGTCCGCTTCACCCTGGCCAAGGGCGCCAACCCGGGCACCGACGTGCCGATCGGCGAGGACTGGGTCCAGGCCTCCAGCAAGTTCGCCAACAAGATCTGGAACGCCACGCGCTTCGCGCTGATGAACGGCGCCACGATCGAGGGCGACCTGCCGCCGGTCGAGCAGCTGTCCGCGACGGACCGCTGGATCCTGTCCCGCCTGAACAAGACGGTCGCGCAGGTCGACGCGTACTACGAGGACTTCCAGTTCTCGAAGCTCAGCGAGGCGCTGTACCACTTCGCGTGGGACGAGGTCTTCGACTGGTACGTCGAGCTGTCGAAGACGACGTTCTTCGCGGGCGGCGAGCAGGCCAAGGTCTCCGGCCGCGTGCTCGGCGAGGTCATCGACGTCATGCTGCGGCTGCTGCACCCGGTCGTCCCCTTCGTCACCGAGACGCTGTGGACCACGCTGACCGGCCGCGAGTCGCTCGTCATCGCCGAGTGGCCCAAGGACAGCGGCTTCCGCGACGAGGCCGCCGAGGCGGAGATCGAGCGCGTCCAGGCCGTCGTCACCGAGGTCCGCCGGTTCCGCAAGGAGCAGGGCCTCCAGGACGGCCAGAAGGTCCCGGCCCGCCTGGACCTGACCGGTACGGCGCTGGCCGCGCACGAGGCGGCCGTGCGCCAGCTGCTGCGCCTCCAGCCGGAGGGCGAGGGCTTCACCGCCACCGCCACCCTGCCGGTCGCCGGCGCCACCGTCGCACTCGACCTGTCGGGCACGATCGACGTCGCCGCCGAGCGGGGGCGCCTCTCCAAGGACCTCGCGGCCGCGGAGAAGGAGAAGCAGCAGGCCGAGGCGAAGCTCGGGAACGAGGCCTTCCTGGCCAAGGCCCCCGACAACGTCGTGGACAAGATCAAGGGCCGGCTGGCCAAGGCCGAGGCGGACATCGCCCGGATCCAGGCCCAGCTCGAGACGCTGCCCGCGGCGTAACACGTACAAACGGTGAACCACACGTACATACGGTGAACCTTCGGCCCCCGAGTGCATCGCTCGGGGGCCGACGCGTAGGGTGACAGCGGCCCCGGGGGTTCCGTGCAATCGGCAGGGGCCATCGTCGGCCGGCTGTCGACCGAGGGGGGTCTCGGAGTGTTGGGTCGTGACGTGCCGGGCCGCCCGGTCTTACGCCGCGAGCTGAAGCGCCGCAATCTCCTCCTGGGCGCGGCGGCCACCGCGGCCACCGGCGGCGCCCTCGCCGGAGTCGCGGCCTTCAGCACTTCGCGCGCGCCCGCCGCCGCACTCCAGAAGGACCTGCTGTCGCGGGACCCCAAGGCCTCCAAAGGGGCCCGGTCCGTGTACCGGTTATTGGCCGGGCTGGAGGCGGACGCCCGGGCAGGACGGCGCCGCGGCACCCTCATGGGCCAGCACGCCGAGGTGCACAACGAGCGGTACAACCCGGAGTACGGCGACCACAGCGGTCCCAAACCGCCCGGCTACTACTACCGCAAGCCCCAGGACATCACCGGGAAGCTGCCGGCCTTCCTCGAACTGGACCTGGGCCCCGGCTACCAGCAGGAAAGCTGGGGCGTGGGCGAGGCCCGGGACTACTCGCGCGCCGCCTGGCCCGCCCGCCGCGAGTTCTGGACCTACACCAACGACGTCGTCGACCTCGCCATGGCCGTCTGGCACGGCCTGCCCCGCAAGGACGACGGCTCGTACAACCCGACCGGCACCGAACGCCTCTGGAACGGCACCAAGACCGTGCTGCCGGCCAACGGGGGAGCGCCCGCGGGCCTGGTCGGGATGTCGTTCCACCAGCCGTGGCCGGGCAGCCCGGTCAAGAGCTACGACCAGACACTGCGCCGCAGCGCGCCCTCGGCGAAGGACCCGGGCTGGATCGACCGGGTGCTCACCCCCGGTTCCGCCGAGCACGGGGCGCTCCTGCTGGACCTGTCGTTCCTCGCGGACCACCTCGGCTACCTGGCCGCGTACGACGTACCCGTACTGCTGCGCCCGTACCACGAGATGAACTCGCTCGGCGGGGAGCAGAGCTTTTGGTGGGCGGGGCTGAAGCCCCAGCAGTACACCGCCCTCTGGGAGTTGCTCTACCACTACCTGGTGGGCTCCCGCGGACTGCACAACCTGATCTTCGTATGGGCCCCCACCGCCTGGGACGGCATCCACGGCAGCGAACCCTGGGACTTCTACCCGGGCGCCGAGTACGTGGACGTGGTCGGGGTCGACGACTACAGCGGAACGCCGGACAACCCCTTCGACCCGGCCGCCTGGACATCGACGTGGCACCGCGGCCTCGAGGACTACGGCAAGCCGCGGATCCTCGCGGAGTCCTTCCACGTGCCGCTGGGCGCGGCGCAGCGCACGACGCTCGACAAGGCCCCCTGGGTGCTGTGGACCGTGTGGGGCGACGGACTCACGGCGAAGAACCCGAACGCCGATGTGCAGCAGACGTACGACGACCCCAAAACGATCACCGGCGGCCGGGAATCCGGGCCCGCGGGCGTGCAATGGCTCGCCTTGCACGACGGAACATCCGAATAGGAGTGAAGTTGAGCGCGTCAACGCCACGCGCCCACCGTGTGGCCGCCTTCGTGGCCATGGGCTGGGCAGGCATCCTGCTCCTCTGGGCCTTGTACAACTGCTTCTGGCAGGTCGGCGTCGCCGACTTCCTGCAGGGCATCGTGTACTACGGCACGGGCGACGGCTCCGGAACTGCAGAGACGTTCAACCTCAACTGGGGTGTCGTCTATGTGGCGGGCGGGCTGTTGGTCCTGCGGGGGAACACCCTCGGGCGGGGCATCGTCATCGGCGGCGCCGCCATCGAGGGCTACAACCGGGTGCGCAGTCTGTCGGGTGCGCTCTTCGACGAGAAGCAGGCCGAGTACTTCACCACGACCGTCCAGGGCGGGCTGAAGCTGGCGACCTTCGCCGCCGGTGTCCTGGTGACCGGCACGCTCATCGTGCTGCTGCTGCGGGACTTCGCGGTGTACGAAGCGTGGCAGCCGCCGGTGAACCCGTGGACCCAGCAGGCCAACGAGGCCCGGCAGGCGCAGCAGGTGCCCCAGCAGCAATCGCCGCAGCCGTCCCACGGGTTCGGGGCCCCTCCGGCCTACCCGGCGCAGCCCGGGCCGCAGTTGCCGCAGACGGGCTATGGGCAGCCGCAGCCGCAGCCGCAGCCGCAGCCGCAGCCGCAGCCGCAGCCGCAGCCGCAGCAGCCCCAGCCCTACCCGCCCCGGCAGCCGCAGCCCGGTTACGGGCCCGGCCCGTACGGCAGTCAGCCCGCCTGGCCCCAGCAGCCCCAGCAGCCCCGGCAGTCGCCGCCGCAGCAACAGCAGTAGTAGGAATCCCGAAGGACCTCTTCCATGACCCTCGCCCCCGTACAAGAGGTCGCGCCCACGTCGCGGCGCGATGCGAAGCTGGTGCAGCGCCTTGCCGACTGGAAGCCAGGCATGGCGGCCTTCGTGCTGCCCTTCCTGCTCCTCGCCGGCTTCGGCCTGTGGTCGTTCAAGCCGAATCCGACCCCGCTGGGCTGGACGCTGTCGGTCGTCTGGTCGCTGCCCGGCATAGGCGTCATGGTCGGCCTCCAGGGCGCCGTGCTGATCCGCCGCCGGCTGCGCAAGTCGCACGAGATGGTCCCGCCGACGCCGGTGGAGGAGGACTTCCTCATCGTGCTCGTGCCGACCATCGGCCGCCACGACACGTACCCGGCGCTGGAGCGCTCGGTCCTCAGCTACGTGGAGCACCTGCCTGCGTACTTCCCCTGGATGCGGGTCGACGTGCTCACGGAGGAGGGCTGCGAGGCGACCGAGCAGATCGACGGCCTGGCCGCGATGAACCCCCTGATCCGCGTGGTCACGGTGCCCAAGGCGTACCAGACGGAGAACGGAACGCGTTTCAAGGCCCGCGCCAACCACTACGCGCACGAGCTGCGGATCGACGAGGGCGAGGCCCTCGACGACATCTGGGTGCTGCACATGGACGACGACACCGGGGTCGGCCCCGACACCGCCGCGTCCATGGCCCAGTTCGTCAACCGCCAGCGGCGGGACGGCGACGAGGGCAAGCACATGGCGCAGGGCATCCTCGCCTACCCGCGCGAGAACGCCGTGAACCGCTTCACCTGGCTCGCCGACGCGGTCCGCCCCGCCGACGACATCGCCCGGTTCCGTGCCCTCACCGGCCTCGGCACCCCCGTCGCCGGCGTGCACGGCGAGCTGTTGCTGCTCCGCGCCTCCATCGAGGCGACCATCGGCTGGGACTTCGGCCCGAAGGCCATCGTCGAGGACGCGCAGCTGGCCCTGGCGTTCTGCCGCGAGTACCCCGGCCGCAGCGACTGGTTCAACGGCCGCTGCTACGGCGCCTCCCCGGCCACCACCAGGGACTTCATCAAGCAGCGCGAGCGCTGGGCGTGGGGCCTGGTCGCGCTGTGCTTCAACCGCACGGTGCCGTTCCGGTACCGCTGGTTCCTGCTGCTCTGCGTGGCCACCTGGGTCTTCGGCCCGCTCCAGCACATCGCGACCGTGGTCTTCGTGGCCTGGCTCATCGGCGACTTCAACACCTCGCCCGTGGCCCAGTCCGTCGTGATCATGTGGGCGCTCAACTTCGCGTACGTCATCTGGACGTACTGGGAGGGGCTGCGGCTCAACGCCCTGGTCTCGGCGAACGGCAGGCGGCGCTGGTGGGAGCCGATCGTCGTGCTCGCCCTCATCCCGGTGTTCTCCGTCATGGAAGGGCTCGGCGGCCTGCGCGGGCTGATCAAGTTCATCAAGCGCGAAGAGAACAAGTTCGTCGTCATAGCCAAGCCCGCGTGAGAAAACGAGAGTCCCTCGTGAACAACGAGAAGAACCAGAAGAACCAGGACGAGAAGAAGAAGCGCTCCAAGGTCCCCCTGCTCGCGATCCTCCCGGTGACCGTGACCTGCCTGGTCATCGGCCTCCCGTTCGTGGTCGGGGACCACCCGCTGCGCTGGCGGTCGGGCTCCGTGAAGCCGGTCCTGGTCCTGCACGACTCCACCCGCGCCAAGGGCGGCGACGCCCCCGCCGCCGCCGGCGCGGGCGACGCGGCCGAGGAGCCCAAGGCGGCCGAGCCCGTCGGGCCCGCGCTGAAGGTGGACAAGCCCTGGAAGGCAGGCATGCCCGAGTGGGGCGTCCAGATCTTCTGGGAGGACGAGAAGGAACACAGCGACGCGTACGTCGAGAAGCAGGCGCGCCGGCAGGCCGACTACCTCGTCGGGCTGAAGGCCAACGCCGTGTCCGTCTCCTTCCCCTTCTACACGGAGGGCCGCACCTCGACGAAGCTCGCGGCGGGCAAGAGCACCCCGACGCCCGAGCACCTCGAGACGGTGCTGCGCGTCTTCCACGAGGCCGGACTGCGCACCACCGTCCGCCCGACGCTGGACGAGGCGGTGCTCGTTCCTCCGGCGGGCTGGCGCGGCAACATCAAGCCGACCGACAAGGAGGCCTGGTTCGATGCGTACGAGGCCCTGCTCGGCCCGTACCTGGACGTGGCACAGCAGCAGCAGGCGGCCACGTTCGTGATCGGCACCGAGCTGAACTCGATGGAGGGCCACCCGGGCTGGAAGGGCCTGATCACGGCGGCCGAGAAGCGGTTCCAGGGCGAGGTGTCCTACGACGCCAACTGGGACAACTACGTGGGCGGCCACATCGACGTACCGGTCAAGCGGCTCGGCGTCGACGCGTACTTCCCCGTCAAGGTCGCCGACGACGCCCCCGTCGACCAGCTCGTCGACGGCTGGAACACCTGGCTCGACAAGAAGACCAAGGGCCCGCTGCCGCGGATCGTGCTCGCCGAGGCGGGCATCAGCGCCATGGACGGGGCGTACCACGCCCCCGGCGACTTCTATGCGCGGCGCAAGCTGAACCCCGCAGTGCAGGCCAACTGGTACAAGGCGGTCTGCCAGGTCGTCCGGGAGCGGAAGATGACGGGCGTCTACTGGTGGTCGGTCTCCTTCGATGCCGACCCCAAGGCCGCGCCCAAGGAGGAGGACTCCCGGCTCAACTTCGCGGGGCGCCCGGACTCCGAGCGGGAGATCCGGTCCTGTTTCGGCTCCGATTACGCGGGCCCGGGCACCGATCCCGCGCCCTGACGGGTTGTGTCCCGAGTTGTCCGGAGTGTCGGACATCACGTTTTCGGCCCGCTTGGCCGATCCGATCCCCCTCGCCGAGCACGGATGATGGAGGGCATGCACGTCCCGCCCGTCGCCCCGGTGCTCCGCCGGGCCGCGGCCACCGGCCGCCGGCTCGCCGAGAGCTGGACCGGGTCTCCACGGGCGCTTGACGTGCTCACCGCACTCAGCTGCCTCGGCCTGATGGCACTGGACCTGCCGGGCCTGGCCGCCGCGGACAACTCGCTCAGCGGCCCGATGGCGGCCGTCGTGCTCGCCGCCGGGTGCTCGAGCCTGGTGGTGCGCCGCCGGGTGCCCTGGGTCTCGTACCTCATCGCACTGCTCTTCATCGGCTGGCTGCACGAGCTGACGCTGATCCAGTTCGCGCTCTACTCGGTCGGCCGCTTCCGGGGGCGCCGGCCCGCGGTCCTCGCCACCCTCGGGTACATCGCCTTCGCGCTGATCGTCTTCAGCGTCCCGGGCTGGCCCGAACCGCAGGCCCGGACCCTCAGCGCGTTCCTGAGCCTGGTCGTGCCCATCGGGGTGCTCGCCTCGGCCGTCGGCATCGCCGCCTACCGGCACGACCTGGTGCGCGAGCTGGCCGCCCGGCGGGCCGAATCGGCCGTCCTGCAGGCGGTCCAGCAGGAGCGCACCTCGGTCGCCCGCGACGTCCACGACTTCGTCGGCCGGGAGCTGACGCTGCTGACGGTGCGCTCCGAGGTGCTGTCGGTGCGGGCGCGCAAGTCGGCGCACGCCAAGGACTTCGAGGAGCTGGCCGACACCGCGCGCCGGGCCCATCTGGTGCTCAACGAGATCATCGTGCAGCGCGGGGAACGGGCCGCGACCCCGGGGGTGGAGGGGCTGCCGGCCCTCGCGGAGGAGAGCGGGCGGGCCGGTTCGCCCGTGCGGCTGGCCCTGGATCCGCAGGTGCACGGGCTGTCGCCGCTGCGGCAGGCCGCGGTCTACCGGGTGGTGCAGGAGTGCCTGACCAATGCGGCCAAGCACGCCTGTGGGGAGACCATCGACGTGTCGATCGCGGCGGACGGCCCGCAGCTGCGGATCGCGGTCAGCAACGGCCTGCCCGCCCGTACGCCCACGCGCGCCCCCGTCTCGGCCGGCTCGGGCACGGCGAGCATGTCCGAGCGCGTGCGCAGCCTGGGCGGAACCCTGACGGCGACGCGCACGGAGGACTCGTACACGGTGGTGGCCACCCTCCCGCGCGGATAGCCGGGGACGGCCGCGGTCAGGCCTTCGCCGGGACCAGCAGGCCGTTCAGGGTGTCCAGGTCCTCCACGCACCTGCCGGAGCCCAGGGCCACGCAGTCGAGCGGGGCGTCGGCGACGAAGACCGGGATCCCGGTCGCGGAGGCCGTCCGCAGGTCCAGGCCGGGCAGCAGTGCGCCGCCGCCGGTCAGGACGATGCCGTGCTCCATCACGTCGCCGGACAGCTCGGGCGGGCACTCCTCCAGGGTGCTGCGCACCGCGGCGATGATCGCCTCGACCGGCTCGCCGAGCGCGGCCCGTACGTCGGCCGCGCCCAGCGAGAGCGTCTTCGGCATGCCGCCGACCCGCTCGCGGCCGCGCACCGTGAAGGTGCGGGTCTCCAGCTCCGGCCGGTCCGGCACCGGCCAGGCGGAGCCGATGCCGACCTTGACGTCCTCGGCGCTGCGCTCGCCGATGAGCAGTCCGTGCTCCTTGCGTACGTAGTCCATGATCGAGGCATCCAGCCGGTCCCCGCCGACCCGCAGCGACCGGGACGTGACGATCCCGCCGAGCGAGATGACGGCGACCTCGGTGGTGCCGCCGCCGATGTCCACCACCATCGAGCCGCGCGGCTCGGCCACCGGCAGGCCCGCGCCGATCGCCGCCGCCATCGGCTCCTCGATCAGGTGGACGGCCCTGGCCCCGGCCCGGGTCGAGGCGTGGACGATGGCCCGCCGTTCGACCGGGGTGACCCCGGAGGGCACGCAGACGACCATCCGGGTGCGCGGTCGCCGCCCGGGCACGGCCTTGCGGACGAAGTGCCGGATCATCTCCTCGGCCGCCTCGTAGTCGCAGATGACCCCGTCCTTCAGGGGGCGGATCGCGGTGATGGAGCCGGGAGTGCGGCCGATGGTCTCCTTGGCCTCGGTCCCGACGGCCAGCGCGGTGGTGGTGCCCGCCTTCACGGCGACCACGGACGGCTCATTGAGGACGATTCCGTGCCCCCGGGCGTAGACCAGGGTGTTGGCGGTCCCCAGATCGATCCCTATGTCGCGGCTGGAAGCGGACGTCTTACTGCTGGCCTGCGGCATTTGTTCCCCTATCTCCTGCCCGCAAGGCTTGCATAACGATCCGGTCGCAACGGGCGCCGAACGTCCTGAAACGGCCGGGTCGAAAGTCCCCGGGCCCCCCGTCCGTAGACTGGCCCCGTGAGTGAGCAGCAGCCCGAGAGCAACGGACCCGACGACCGCGACGAGACCCTCGAGGTCTTCGACCGGATCGTGGCCGAAGAGTCCGACCGCGACCCCGACCTGGCGGTGATCGAGGCCGGCAGCCGCACCCTGCGCGCCCAGGCCGGACCGCCCCAGGGAGACCCGGTGCCCGCGCACCCCCTCGACCCGGAGGTGACGAGGGCGCTGCAGGAGGTGGAGCAGGAGCTCGCCACCCGCTGGGGCGAGACCAAGCTGGAGCCGTCCGTCACCCGGATCGCCGCCTTGATGGACGTCCTCGGCGAACCGCAGCGCGCGTACCCGTCCATCCACGTCACCGGCACCAACGGCAAGACCAGCACCGCCCGCATGATCGAGGCGCTGCTGAACGCCTTCGAGCTGCGCACCGGCCGCTACACCAGCCCGCACGTGCAGTCGGTCACCGAGCGGATCAGCCTGGACGGCGCGCCGATCAGCGCCGAGCGCTTCATCGAGACGTACTACGACATCAAGCCGTACGTGGAGATGGTCGACGCCGCCGAGGAGTTCCGGCTGTCCTTCTTCGAGGTGCTCACCGGTATGGCGTACGCGGCCTTCGCGGACGCCCCGGTCGACGCGGCCGTCGTCGAGGTCGGCATGGGCGGCACCTGGGACGCGACCAACGTGATCGACGGCTCGGTCGCGGTGATCACCCCGATCAGCCTGGACCACACCGACCGCCTCGGCGCCACCCCCGGCGAGATCGCCCAGGAGAAGGGCGGCGTCATCAAGCAGGACGCCACCGTGATCCTGGCGCAGCAGCCGGTGGACGCGGCGCAGGTGCTGCTGAAGAAGGCCGTCGAGGTCGATGCGACGGTGGCCCGCGAGGGCATGGAGTTCGGCGTCGTCGCGCGCGAGGTGGCGGTCGGCGGGCAGATGCTGACGCTGCGCGGCGTGGGCGGCGAGTACGACGGCATCTTCCTGCCGCTGTACGGGGCCCACATGGCGCACAACGCGGCGGTCGCGCTGGCGGCGGTCGAGGCCTTCTTCGGCGTCGGCGCGCAGCAGTCGCGGGAGCTGGACCTGGAGACCGTGCGCAGGGCCTTCGCCTCGGTGACCTCGCCGGGCCGGATGGAGGTCGTGCGGCGCAGCCCGACGGTGGTCCTGGACGCGGCGCACAACCCGGCCGGCGCGCAGGTCACGGCGGAGGCGGTGACCGAGGCGTTCGGCTTCAGCCGGCTGATCGGGGTCGTGGCCGCGAGCGAGGGCAAGGACGTGAAGGGGGTCCTGGAGGCCTTCGAGCCGATCTTCGCGGAGGTCGTCGTCACGGAGAACTCGAGCCACCGGGCGATGTCCGCGGACGAGCTGGCGGCGGTCGCGGTCGAGGTCTTCGGGCCGGACCGGGTGCAGGTGGAGCCGCGGCTGGACGACGCCCTGGAGGCGGCGATCACCCTCGCGGAGGAAGAGGCGGAGTACGGAGGGGCCGGGGTCCTGGTGACCGGGTCCGTGATCACGGTGGGCCAGGCCCGCCTGCTGCTGAAGAGGGGCTGAGGGATGCGCACGCTGTGTGCTTCGACGCTGATCGGCGAGTTCTTCGTGATCGGCTTCGCGGGGCTGGTCGCCATGAAGAACCCGGATCTGACCCAGGCCACGGTCTGGACGGTCTGCGGGGTCGCCATGCTGCTGTCGGTGCTGCTGTGCGGGATGCTGTCGCGTCCCGGCGCGGTGCAGATCGGCTGGGCCCTGCAGATCGGCCTGATCCTGAGCGGGGTCTTCGTGCCGATGATGTTCTTCCTCGGTGCGGTGTTCGCGGGGCTGTGGTGGTGCTCGGTGCACTACGGCGGCAAGATCGACGCGATCAAGGCCCGGTGGGCCGCACAGAGCGAGGCGCAGGCCTGACGGGCCCGTGCGCCGGGCGGGTCCCGCCCCTGTAGCCTCGGGTGACCGCACCCGTTTGCCGCAAGGAGTTACAACATGACCCAGCGCACGCTCGTCCTGCTCAAGCCGGACGCGGTCAGGCGTGGCCTGGTGGGCGAGATCATCGGCCGCATCGAGCGCAAGGCCGGCTGGAGCATCCCGGCGCTGGAGCTGCGTACGCTCGACCGGGGCATCCTGGAGCAGCACTACGCCGAGCACGTGGGGCGCCCGTTCTACGAGCCCCTCATGGGCTTCATGGCGAGCGGCCCGATCGTGGCCCTCGTGGTGGAAGGGGAACGCGTGATCGAGGGTGTCCGCCAGTTGGCCGGACCGACCGACCCGATCGCCGCGGCGCCCGGCTCCATCCGGGGGGACTTCGGCACGATCACCCGGGAGAACCTCATCCACGCCTCGGACTCCGAGGAGTCCGCCGAGCGTGAGCTGAAGCTGTTCTTCCCCACCCTCGGATGAGTCCTTCCTGACGTAACATCAGCCGAATAGCGCTCATGACCTGGGGCGACCGAAGTAATTTCGGTCGCCCTTCGGTATTGCCGGGCACTTGCGGGAACGCATGGGCAGGACACGTCGTCACCACATAGGGGGCGGGTTTCCGTTCCGGCGGGATTGCCGGAGTCCCGTCGCGCGGTGTTCATACTTGCGGCACTACGATGGGGCCTCCACCCACACACCCACCTCGCCGACCTGACAGCAGCCGCTATCAACTGGAAGGCCAGACGCTCCTCATGGGGAACAAGGGGAACAACATGTCGTTCATCGGCCGTGACATGGCGATCGACCTCGGGACCGCCAACACGCTGGTGTACGTGAGGGGCCGGGGGATCGTCCTGAACGAGCCGTCCGTGGTCGCCATCAACACGAACACCGGCGGCATCCTGGCGGTCGGCTCCGAGGCGAAGAAGATGATCGGCCGGACGCCCGGCAACATCGTCGCCGTAAGGCCCCTCAAGGACGGCGTCATCGCCGACTTCGAGATCACCGAGCGTATGCTCCGGTACTTCATCCTCAAGATCCACAAGCGCCGCTACCTGGCCCGTCCGCGCGTCGTGGTCTGCGTACCCTCCGGCATCACGGGAGTGGAGCGGCGCGCCGTCATCGAGGCGTCCACGCAGGCCGGCGCCCGCCAGGTGCACATCATCGAGGAGCCCATGGCCGCCGCCATCGGCTCGGGCCTGCCCGTCCACGAGGCCACCGGCAACATGGTCGTGGACATCGGCGGCGGTACCACCGAGGTCGCCGTCATCTCCCTCGGCGGAATCGTCACGGCGCAGTCCATCCGGGTGGCCGGCGACGAGCTCGACAACGCGATCATCCAGCACATCAAGAAGGAGTACTCGCTCCTCCTCGGTGAGCGGACCGCCGAGCAGATCAAGATCACCATCGGGTCGGCCTACGACCTCGACAAGGACGAGCACACCGAGATCCGCGGCCGGGACCTGGTCTCGGGCCTGCCCAAGACGGTCGTGATCTCCGCGGCCGAGGTCCGCAAGGCCATCGAGGAGCCGGTCAACGCCATCGTCGACGCGGTCAAGACGACCCTCGACAAGTGCCCGCCGGAGCTCTCCGGCGACATCATGGACCGCGGCATCGTCCTGACCGGCGGCGGCGCCCTGCTGCGCGGGCTCGACGAGCGGCTGCGCCGTGAGACGGGCATGCCGATCCACATCGCCGAGGACCCGCTCGACTCCGTGGCGCTCGGCTCCGGCAAGTGCGTGGAGGAGTTCGAGGCGCTCCAGCAGGTCCTGGACGCCCAGCCCCGGCGCTGATACAGACCCCCGTCCGGGGGCCATGCGGAACACAAGGATCCGCCGTACGGGTGCTGCCGCGCCCGTGCGGCGGATCGTTGATATACAGACGAAGAAGAATCCGACGAGGAAGGCACGGCCGCCGCACGTGAGGGACACACGAGAAAGCCGGCTGCTCCTGGTGCTCATGATCGCCATCGCGTTCGCATTGATCACGGTGGACATCAGGGCAGGCGAGGAGTCACCGGTCGACGGCGCCCGGCAGGCCGCCGCAGCGGTCTTCGGCCCGGTCGAGGAAGGCGTGGCGACCGCGGTCGATCCGGTCGCCAACGCCATAGGGGCGGTACGGGACTCCGGCGAGCGCCACAACCGCATCGCCACGCTGGAGCGCGAGAACGCGGCGCTGAAGGCCAAGCTGGGCAGCGACGACCAGACCCGCAGCCGCATCCGCGAGCTCGACGAGATGCTCAAGCGGGCCGGCGCCGGTCAGTACGGCATCAAGGGCGCCGAAGTCATCGCCATAGGAGCGGCCCAGGGCTTCTCCTGGACCGTCACCATCGACGCCGGCAGCAAGGACGGCATCGAACGCGACATGACCGTCCTCAACGGGGAAGGGCTCGTCGGCCGGGTCGCCACCGTCGGCCCCGACACCGCCACCGTCGTCCTCGCCAACGACCCCGACTTCACGGTGGGAACCCGCCTGGAGAAGACCGGCGAGCTCGGCTTCGCCACCGGGCAGGGCGACCGCGCCCTGTCCGTGCAGATGCTCAACGGCAAGGCCAAGGTCAACCCCGGCGACCGGCTCGTCACGTTCGGCTCCCGCGGCAACAAGCCGTTCGTGCCCGGCGTCCCGATCGGCGAGGTGGTCAAGGTCGACCCCTCGCGCGGCGACCTGACCCGCACCATCTGGGTCCGCCCGTTCGTCGGCTTCTCGCGCCTGGACATCGTCGGCGTCGTCGTCATGCCGCCCCGCGAGGACCCGCGCGACGCCGTGCTGCCCCCCAAGCCCGAGGTGAAGCCCACCCCGACGGTCACCGTCACGGTCACCCCGTCCCCGTCCGCCAGTGTGCCCGGCAAGCCGGCCGACGAGTAGGAGCTGACTGCCCCCATGCGCTTCAACCGGATCCTGCTCTCGGCCACGCTCATCGTGGTCGCCCTCGTCGTCCAGGTCTCGGTCCTGGGCCGGCTGCAACTGCCCGGCGCCGTACCCGACCTGGTCCTGCTCACCGTCGTCGCCCTCGCCCTCGTCTACGGGCACCTCAGCGGCGCGCTCATCGGCTTCGCCGCGGGCCTCCTCGCCGACCTGGCCCCGCCCGCCGACCACGCCGCCGGGCGGTACGCGCTCGTGCTCTGCGTCATCGGGTACGCCGCCGGCCTGGCCCGCCCCGACTCCGGGCGGTTCCGCTCCGCCTGGGGCCCGATGATGACCGTCGTCGCCGCCGCCATCGGCTCCACGCTGCTCTACGCCGGCGTGGGCGCCCTCGTCGGCGACACCGCGGCGCGCCACGTCGGGCTCACCGGGCTGCTGTTCACCGCCACCCTCTACGACCTGCTGCTCGCCCCGTTCACCGTGCCGTTCATCATGGCGCTGGCCCGGCGCGCCGAGAGCGACCCGATGGCCGTCGAGGCGAACGGCGGACAGGCCAAGGCCGCCGACGTGTCCTCCGGCTGGCTCTCCGGCGGCACCGGCCTGCGCATCGGCAGCCAGCGCGGCGGCCTGCGCCTCAAGACCGCGCGCAGCCGCGCCAACAAGGCCGGCCGGATAAAGGGCGTCAAGGGAATCAAGAGTGTGAAGAGCATCAAGAAGCTGTGAGGGGGGAGCTCCCGTGACCAACGTTCCCGAGACCGGCCGCACCTCCCGGGTGCAGATCCGGCTCGTCATCCTCCAGGTGCTCGTCCTCTCCTTCCTCTTCACCCTCGGCGGGCGCCTGTGGTATCTCCAGGTCCGCAACGGCGCCGAGTACTACCACGAGGCCAAGAGCAACCACGTCCAGCAGGTCGTCCAGCCGGCCGTCCGCGGCTCGATCCTGGACGCCCGCGGCGTCCCCCTCGCCGACAACGAGACCCGCCTGGTCGTCTCCGCCAGCCGCACGGCGCTGATGAAGATGAAGGACAAGGGCAAGGACGTCCTGACCCGGCTCTCCGACGTACTGGACATGAAGCCGCAGGACGTCATGAACAAGGTCCGCGTCTGCGACTCCCAGACGCCCAAGCCCTGCTGGAACGGATCCCCCTACCAGCCCATCCCGGTCACCACCGAGGCCACCACCCAGCAGGCCCTGCAGATCCGCGAGCGCCCCGAGGAGTTCCCCGGCATCACCGCCGAGCCGACCGCCGTACGCCGCTACCCCGCGCCCGGCGGCGCCAACACCGGCCAGGTGCTCGGCTACCTCTCCCCGGTCACCGACGACGAGATCCAGAAGGCCAAGAACACCAACTCGCCCCTGCTGCGCTCCGACCAGGTCGGCCGCTTCGGCCTGGAACGCACGTACGACAGGACCCTGCGCGGCAAGTCCGGCGTCACCCGCTACGAGGTCGACAACCTCGGCCGCGTCATGGGCCAGGCCAAGAACGACCCGTCCATCCCCGGCGCCCACCTCGTGACCAGCCTCGACGCCCGTGTCCAGGGCGTCGCCGAGTTCGAGCTGAACGCGGCCATGATCGAGGCCCGCAAGCAGATCGACCGCAACACCGGCGTCCCGTACAAGGCCGACGCCGGCGCCATCGTCGTCCTCGAGTCCAAGACGGGCCGCGTCGTGGCCATGGCCTCCAACCCGACGTACGACCCGAACATCTGGGTCGGCGGCATCTCCGGCAAGGACTACGCGCGGCTCACCGCCAAGGAGTCCAACGTCCCGCTGATGAACCGGGCGATCCAGGGCCAGGCCGCCCCGGGCTCCATCTTCAAGGTCATCCCCACCGCGGCCGCGGTCAACGCCGGGTACGACTTCGACGGGAACTACCCCTGCCCGAGCTCCTACGCGATCGGCGGCCAGGTCTTCAAGAACTTCGAGTCCCAGGGCCACGGCTCCATCACCCTCGGCCGGGCCCTCGAAGTCTCCTGCGACACCGTGTTCTACGCCCTCGGCCACCAGCAGTGGATCAAGGACGGCGGGCTCCACCCGAAGAAGACCCCGGCCGAGATCTTCTACAAGACCGCCCACCAGTTCGGCCTCGGCGCCGAGACCCATGTGGACCTGCCGGGCGAGGAGAAGGGCCGGGTCCCCGACCGCCGGTGGAAGCAGAAGTTCTGGGAAGCCAACAAGGACATGTGGTGCAAGACCGGGAAGAAGGGCGGCACCTACGTCGAGCTGCTGTCCTACGAGAACTGCCTCGAGGGCAACCTCATGCGCGCCGGTGACGCCATCAACTACTCCATCGGCCAGGGCGACACCCTGGTCACCCCGATCCAGATGGCCACCATCTACGCCGCCATCTCCAACGGCGGCACCATGTGGAACCCGACCATCGGCAAGGCCGTCATCAGCGCCGACGGCAAGCACACCGAGCCGATCCCGCCGCAGGCCCACGGCAAGCTGCCCATGACCGAGGTCACCCGCCGCAAGATCGGCGCCGCCCTGGAGGGCGTCGCCACCCGCGGCACCGCCGCCTGGCGCTTCGGCGGCTGGCCGCAGAAGCAGATCCCCATGCACGCCAAGACCGGTACCGCCGAGGTCTACGGCAAGCAGACCACCTCGTGGTTCGCCACGTACACCGAGGACTTCACGATCGTGATGACGATCTCCCAGGGCGGTACCGGTTCCGGTGCTTCCGGCCCCGCCGTCCGCAACGTCTACAACGCCATCTACGGTCTCGACATGGCCGGCAAACAGGACGTCAACAAGGCCTTTCTGCTCAAGCCGGAGGCCAAGCTGCCCACGATCCAGCCCGACGGCTCCATCGTCGCCCCCGACATCAAGCCGTACGTGCCCCCGTCCCCGGAGGAACCGGTGCCCGCGCTCGCCGGTCCCCCCGCCCCGCCCGTCGCGCGGCAGGACTGAGACCCGATGCAGACCGCCAACAAGTTCTCCGTATCCCGGTACGCGCCCGAGCGCGGCGCGATGGCCAAGCTGACCTCGCGCGACTCGGTGCTGCGCCGGCTCGACTGGCCGATACTCCTGTCGGCGCTCGCGCTGTCCTTCATCGGCGCCCTGCTGGTGTGGTCGGCGACCCGCAACCGCACCCAGCTCAACCAGGGCGACCCGTACTACTTCCTGGTCCGGCACGCCCTGAACACCGGCATCGGGCTCGTCCTGATGATCGGCACCATCTGGCTCGGCCACCGCACCCTGCGCGGCGCCGTGCCGGTCCTGTACGGGCTCTCCCTGGTGCTCATCCTCGCCGTGCTCACCCCGCTCGGCGCCACCATCAACGGCGCCCACGCGTGGATCGTGATCGGCGGCGGCTTCTCGCTGCAGCCCTCCGAGTTCGTGAAGATCACGATCATCCTGGTCATGGCCATGCTGCTGGCCACCCGGGTGGACGCGGGCGACCTCACCCACCCCGACCACCGCACCGTGGTCAAGGCGCTGTGCCTGGCCGCCGCGCCGATGGGCATCGTCATGCTGATGCCCGACCTCGGCTCCGTCATGGTCATGGTCATCATCGTGCTCGGCGTCCTGCTCGCCTCCGGGGCCTCCAACCGCTGGGTGCTGGGGCTGATGGGCTCCGGTGCGGCCGGGGCTGTCCTGATCTGGCAGCTCGGCGTGCTCGACGAGTACCAGATCAACCGTTTCGCGGCCTTCGCCAACCCCGACCTCGACCCCGCCGGCGTCGGCTACAACACCAACCAGGCGCGCATCGCGATCGGCTCCGGCGGGCTGACCGGCTCCGGGCTCTTCAAGGGCTCCCAGACCACCGGCCAGTTCGTGCCCGAGCAGCAGACCGACTTCGTCTTCACGGTGGCGGGGGAGGAGCTGGGCTTCCTCGGCGCCGGGCTGATCCTGGTCCTGCTCGGCATCATCCTCTGGCGGGCCTGCATGATCGCCCGCGAGACCACCGAGCTGTACGGGACGATCGTGTGCGCCGGGATCATCGCCTGGTTCTCCTTCCAGGCGTTCGAGAACATCGGGATGACGCTCGGGATCATGCCGGTGGCGGGGCTGCCGCTGCCGTTCGTCTCCTACGGAGGCTCGTCCATGTTCGCGGTGTGGGTGGCGGTCGGACTGCTGCAGTCGATCAGGGTGCAACGGCCGATGTCGGCCTAGCGGGGGCCGATCTTCGGCCGCATTCCGCAACCGATTCGCCGTTCACCCTGCCGTCGTGATCCGTTCAGGACTAAATTCGATCCATGGCGGACACGAAACGCGAGATCGAGCGCAAATTCGAGTTCACGACGAGCAAGGCCGCGCGCCGCGGAGTCCCGGACCTGACCGGCACGGCCGCGATCGCGGCCGTTGCCGACCGGGGCACCGTCGACCTCGACGCGGTCTACTACGACACCCCCGACCAGCGGCTCGCCGCCGACGGCCTCACCCTCAGACGCCGTACCGGCGGCGCCGACGCCGGCTGGCACCTCAAACTGCCCGTCTCCCCGGGCGTCCGCGACGAGGTCGCCGCCCCCCTCAGCGACACCGTCCCCCGCTCCCTCGCCGCCCTCGTCCGCTCCCGCGTCCGCGACACCCCCCTGGAACCCCAGGTCCGGCTGCTCTCCTCGCGCCGCATCACCCACCTCCTCGACGCCGACGGCACCCTCCTCGCCGAACTCTCCACCGACGACGTCCGCGCCGAGCGCGACGAGGCCGCCGCAGCGTGGACCGAGGTCGAGGTCGAACTCGCCGACGGCGTCGACCCCGCCCTCCTCGACGCCGTCGAGAAGAAGTTCCGCAAAGCCGGACTCCACGTCTCCGACGCCCCCTCCAAACTCGCCCGCGCCCTCACCGAGACCGGCACCGCACCGCCGCCCCGGCCCGAGCCCGCCCCCGCCGAGGACACCGCGGGCGCGCACGTCCTCTCGTACCTGCGCGAACAGCGCGACGCCCTCGTAGCCCAGGACCCCGCCGTCCGCCGCAACCTGCCCGACTCCGTCCACCAGATGCGGGTCGCCTGCCGCCGCATGCGCAGCGCCTTCAAGACCCACCGCAAGGTCCTCGACCGCACCGCCACCGACCCCCTCGGCGAAGAGCTGCGCTGGCTGGCCGCCGAGCTCGGCCTCGACCGCGACCAGGAAGTCCTGTCCGAGCGCATCCAGACCCACATCGCGGAGCTCCCCCGCACCCTCCTGCTCGGACCCGTCCGCGGCCGCCTGCGGGTCTGGAACAACGCCCGCCGCTCGGGAACCCGGCGCCGCGCCCTCGCCGCCCTCGACGGCAAGCGGTACGCCGCCCTGCTCGACGCCCTCGACGCCCTGCTGGCCGACCCGCCCCTGCTCCCCGGCGCGGCCAAGCCCGCCGCCCGGGCCCTGCCCACGTCCGCCCTGCGCGACTACGGGCGGCTCGCCACCCGCGTCGCGGGCGCCCTCGACCTGGAACCGGGCCACGAGCGCGACCTGGCCCTCCACGAAGCCCGCAAGGCCGCCAAACGCGCCCGCTACGCGGCGGAGGCGGCCGCACCCGCGCTCGGCAGACCGGCAAAACAGCTGGCCAAGGCCATGAAGTCGGTCCAGACCCTGCTCGGCGACCACCAGGACAGCGTCGTCGCCCGCGAGGCCCTGCACGGCCTCGGCGTACAAGCCGCCGGAGCGGGAGAGTCCGCCTTCACCTGGGGCGTGCTCTACGCCCGCGAGGAAGCCCTGGCCGAGCGGCGCGAGCGGGAACTTCCGGACGTATGGGCGCAGGCCTGCGATCCCGCGCTCCGGGCGGACCTCGCCACCTAGGCGGTGATCTTGGCGGCAGGGGGCGGCTGCGCCTCGGGTTACGCTTGAGAGTCGCCCCCTGCCCGCTTCACGAAAGTCGCGTGATGTCCGAGTCGGTCTTCCCACAGCTCGAAGCTCTGCTCCCGCATGTGCAGAAGCCCATCCAGTACGTCGGCGGTGAGCTCAACTCCACCGTCAAGCCGTGGGATTCGTGTGACGTCCGCTGGGCGCTCATGTACCCGGACGCGTACGAGGTCGGGCTGCCCAACCAGGGCGTCATGATCCTGTACGAGGTGCTGAACGAGCGCGAAGGCGTGCTGGCGGAGCGCACGTACAGCGTGTGGCCCGACCTCGAAGAGCTGATGCGCGAGCACAAGGTGCCGCAGTTCACCGTGGACAGCCACCGCCCCGTGGGTGCCTTCGACGTGTTCGGCCTGTCCTTCTCCACGGAGCTGGGCTACACGAACATGCTGACGGCCCTGGACCTGGCGGGCATCCCGCTGGAGGCCAGGAACCGTACGGTCGACCACCCCATCGTCCTCGCGGGCGGGCACGCGGCCTTCAACCCCGAGCCGATCGCGGAGTTCATCGACTGCGCGGTCATCGGCGACGGCGAGCAGGCCGTTCTCGACATGACCGAGATCATCCGCACGTGGAAGGCCGAGGGCCGTCCGGGCGGGCGCGAAGAGGTCCTCTTCCGCCTCGCCAAGACCGGCCAGGTCTACGTGCCGGGCTTCTACGACGTCGACTACCTGCCCGACGGGCGCATCGCGCGCGTCGCGCCGAACAAGTCGGGCGTCCCGTACCGCGTGTCCAAGCACACGGTCATGGACCTCGACGAGTGGCCGTACCCCAAGCAGCCGCTGGTCCCGCTCGCCGAGACCGTCCACGAGCGGATGTCCGTCGAGATCTTCCGCGGCTGCACCCGCGGCTGCCGTTTCTGCCAGGCCGGCATGATCACGCGCCCCGTGCGGGAGCGAAGCATCACCGGCATCGGCGAGATGGTCGAGAAGGGCCTGAAGGCCACCGGCTTCGAGGAGGTCGGCCTCCTCTCGCTGTCCTCCGCGGACCACACCGAGATCGCCGAGATCGCCAAGGGCCTCGCGGACCGCTACACGGACGACAAGGTGGGCCTGTCCCTGCCGTCGACCCGCGTGGACGCGTTCAACGTGGACCTGGCGAACGAGCTGACCCGCAACGGTCGCCGCTCCGGTCTGACCTTCGCCCCCGAGGGCGGCTCCGAGCGCATGCGCAAGGTCATCAACAAGATGGTCTCGGAAGAGGACCTGATCCGGACGGTGGCCACCGCGTACGGCAACGGCTGGCGCCAGGTGAAGCTCTACTTCATGGTCGGCCTGCCGACCGAGACCGACGAGGACGTGCTCCAGATCGGCGACATGGCGGTCAACGTCATCGCCAAGGGCCGCGAGGTCTCCGGCCAGAACGACATCCGCTGCACGGTGTCGATCGGCGGGTTCGTGCCGAAGCCGCACACCCCGTTCCAGTGGGCGCCGCAGCTGTCGGCCGAGGAGACGGACGCCCGCCTGGGCAAGCTCCGGGACAAGCTCCGCGGCGACAAGAAGTACGGCCGCTCGATCGGCTTCCGCTACCACGACGGCAAGCCGGGCATCGTCGAGGGACTCCTCTCGCGCGGCGACCGCCGCATCGGCGACGTGATCCGCGCCGTGTACGAGTCGGGCGGCCGCTTCGACGGCTGGCGCGAGCACTTCTCGTACGACCGCTGGATGGAGGCCGCGGAGAAGACGCTGCCGGCCCACGGCGTGGACGTGGCCTGGTACACGACGCGCGAGCGCACGTATGAGGAGGTCCTCCCCTGGGACCACCTGGACTCCGGTCTCGACAAGGACTGGCTCTGGGAGGACTGGCAGGACGCCCTCGACGAAACCGAGGTCGAGGACTGCCGCTGGACCCCGTGCTTCGACTGCGGCGTGTGCCCGCAGATGGACACGCACATCCAGATCGGCCCGACGGGCCAGAAGCTGCTCCCGCTGAGCGTGGTGGGCGGCGGTCCCCAGAAGGCGTGAGTCGGTGCGGATGTCCCCCTGTCGCAAGACGGGGGGACATCGGCGTTTCTGCGGTGCGGGCGGTCGCCGACCGACCGGAGGCTTCCCGTCGCAACGGTTGGGGGGCTCCGGGTGTCCTTACGGGTATGGAACTTGAGAAGCCGCGGGACGGGGGGAGTGGCGAGGGCTGCCTCGTGGGGGTCGTCCGGGTGCCCGTCAAGATCGTGGCGTTGATCGTCGTACTGCCCGTACGGGTGGTTTGGGATCTGCTCGTCGCGTTCGGGCAGGCCGTTCAGCGGCATGTGCTGGGTCCCTTCTCCGTGTACGTCCTCCAGCCGGTGCTGCGCGGGATCGGCTGGGTGCTGACCGTGCTGCTCAAGCTGGTGTTCGTCTGGCCCTGGGTCGGGTTGGGGCGGTATGTGCTCCGGCCGGTGTACGAGCATCTCGTCGCTCCCGTCGGGCGGGCCCTGTACGCGTACCTCCTGCGCCCGCTCGGTGAGGCGCTGTCCTGGATCGGGCGCGGCGGGATGCGGTATCTGCTCGCCCCGCTGGCCAAGGGCGTGATGTGGCTCGCATGGGCACTCTGCATGACCCTGTTCGTCTGGCCCTGGGTGGGGCTGTGGCGGTACGTGCTCGCACCCGTCGGGCGGGGGCTCGCTTGGGTGGCTGCGGTTTTCCACCGGTACGTGCTCACCCCGGTCGGGCAGGGACTGGCCGTCCTCGGCTCCGTGGTCTACCGGTATCTGCTGCGGCCCGTAGGGGTCGGGGTGTACGCGTACGTGCTCGTGCCCCTCGGGCAGGCGCTCGTCTGGGCCTGGCACGTCGCCGGGCGGATCGTGCGGGCCGTGTGGCGCGGGGTCCGGCTGGTCGGGTGGGTGCTCGTGGGCCGGCCCGTGTCGCAGGTGTACCGGCACGTGCTGAAGCCGGTCGGACATGTCGTACGGGAGGTGTGGCGCACCGTCCGCGCCACCGTCCGCGAGGTCCGGGCCGACGTGCGAAAGGTGCTGTTCGGGGTCCCCGGCCGGGAACCGGCGAGGTCACGGGCGCGTACTCTGGGTAGTACGACAGCCGCAGGCACAAACGCGCCCGCCCCCGAGATCTCCCTGCACGAACAGAAGCAGGGGTGAGCCGGAGGGCACGGTGTGGCCGGCCGGCTCACCAGACCTCAGGGCGACGCGCGAGCCGCGGAGCCCCGCACAAGGAGAAGAACCACTGGGCAAGCGACAGCCCGAAGGCCCACCCCCCGCACCGGTGGTGCAGCGCATCCGACTGCGCTACACCAAGCGCGGGCGCCTCCGGTTCACCAGCCACCGAGACTTCCAGCGCGCGTTCGAGCGGGCCCTGCGCCGCGCCGAGGTGCCCATGGCGTACTCGGCGGGCTTCACCCCGCACCCCCGCGTCTCGTACGCGAACGCCGCGCCGACCGGCACCGGCAGCGAGGCCGAGTACCTCGAGATCGCTCTCGCCGAGCCCCGCGACCCCGACAAGCTCCGCGAGCTGCTCGACGAGTCGATGCCGCTCGGCCTCGACATCATCGAAGCCGTCGAGGCCCGTACCTCCGGGCTCGCCGACCGGCTGACGGCCTCCGTGTGGGAGCTGCGGCTGGAGGGCGTGGAGGTCGCCGACGCCGAGCGCGCCGTCGAGGCCTTCCTCGCCGCCGAGGAGGTCGAGGTGCAGCGCCGCACCAAGAACGGCATGCGCAGCTTCGACACCCGCGGAGCCGTAGTGAGCCTCGAGGCGGTTCCTGCCCCGGCTGATAGGCCGCTGGACAATGCCTGTGCGATACTGCGGCTGGTTGTTCGGCATCTGACACCTGCCGTGCGACCCGACGACGTCCTGTCCGGTCTCCGAGCTGTGGCCGACCTGGCGCCGCCGGTCCCCGCAGCGGTGACCAGGCTGGCGCAGGGGCTCTTCGACGAGGAGTCCGGCACGGTGACCGACCCGCTCGCGCCCGACCGCGAGGCTGTCACGGCCGCCCCACCCACGGCCGCCGTAGCCGCCGACGCGAAGGCGCCGGAAGGTCCCGCCGCGTAGGGATCGTCGTCGTCGCGCAGCCCTGGCACTCGGGAGCCACCTGGGTCGGGCCGCGCAATGACCTGAAGACTTCCGCCAGGCCGTACGGACAACACGTACGGAACCGGCGGCCATGGACTACAGCTCCCGTGTGGCGAACGCGCCCCGGAGGCCGGTTCCGCGCTGATCGCGCGGGGCCGTGCCGGACCGGAAGTCAGCCGCGGCGCCCGGGAGCGTGACGGGAGAACCGCCCGCATGCTCAACAACGAAACCAACAACACCACCGGTGGCGCCGACAGTGGCAGCCCGAGCGACAACCTGCCTCCGCGCAGGCGTCGCCGTGCAGCGTCGCGGCCCGCCGGCCCGCCCGGCGAGGCCGCCACCCCGGCCGCCGAGGTGACCGAGGCCGCTCCGGCCGCCCCCGCCGCCGCCGTCGAGGAGGCCGCTCCGGCCGCCGCCCCGGCCCGTACCCGCCGCCGCGCGACCCGCGCCGCGGCCGCCGCCGAGGCCCCTGCCGCCGAGGTCGCCCCGGCCGTCGCCCCGGCCGCCGAGGAGGCTGTGGCTCCCGCGCCGCGTGCCCGTCGTCGTGCCACCCGTGCCGTGGCCGCTCCTGAGGCTCCGGCCGCCGCCGAGGCCCCTGCCGCCGAGGTCGCCCCGGCCGTCGCCCCGGCCGCCGAGGAGGCTGTGGCTCCCGCGCCGCGTGCCCGTCGTCGTGCCACCCGTGCCGTGGCCGCTCCTGAGGCTCCGGCTGCCGCTGAGGTCGTCGTCGAGGCTGCTGCTCCGGCTGCTCCGGTGGTCGAGGAGGCTGTGGCTCCCGCGCCGCGTGCCCGTCGTCGTGCCACCCGTGCCGTGGCCGCTCCTGAGGCTCCGGCTGCCGCCGAGGTCGTCGTCGAGGCTGCTGCTCCGGCTGCTCCGGTGGTCGAGGAGGCTGTGGCTCCCGCGCCGCGTGCCCGCCGCCGTGCCACCCGCGCCGTCGCCGCCCCCGAGGCGCCCGCCGCCGAGCCCGTCGTGGAGGAGGCCGCTCCCAAGGCCACCGTCACCGTCGCCGACGCCGTGGACTCCCCGAAGCGCGGCGGCCGCCGCCGCGCCACCCGCTCCGCGGCCTCCGCCGCTCCGGCCACCCAGGCCGCCCCGGTCGAGCCCGCCGCCGAGGAGGAGCCCGCCGCCCCGGCTCGTGGCCGTCGCGCCGCGCGCCCCGCCGTGGCCGTGTTCCAGGCCCCGGTCTTCACCGAGCCGATGTTCCAGACCCCGGAGACCGCCGCCATGGCCGCCGCGGCCGCCGCCGCAGCCGTCGAGGCGGAAGAGGTCGAGGAGGAGGACGAACTCGAGGCCGAAGCCGAGACCGTCCAGGCCCCCGCCCCGCAGCCGACCGGCCGTCGCCGGCGCCGTGGCCGCGGTGCGGTCGAGGCCGCCCCGGCCGCCGAGTCCGCGCCGGTGTCCCTGGCCGACGTGGAGCGCATCGAGGACGAGGCCGAGGCCGCCGAGCTCGACGAAGAGGCTGCCGAGTTCGAAGAGGGTGACGAGAGCGGCGAGCGCCCCTCCCGCCGCCGCCGTCGTGGCGGCCGCCGCCGTCGCCGCGGCGAGGCCGCCGACCTGGACGAGTCTGCCGAGGACGAGGCCGAGGCGGAGGCCGCCGAGCAGGAGACGGGCGAGGAAGAGGACTCCACCGAGGAGGACGACGAGGAGAGCGGCGCCCTGGGCTCCAGCTCCAGCCGTCGTCGCCGTCGCCGTCGCCGCCGCAGCGGTGAGCCCGCCGATGCCACGGCCGAGGGCGAAGCGGGCGAGGACGACGGCGTACGCACCGTCGTCAAGGTCCGCGAGCCGCGCCCGGCGCGCGAGAAGGCCGAGCCGTCCGACGAGGTGCAGTCCATCAAGGGCTCGACCCGTCTGGAGGCGAAGAAGCAGCGCCGCCGCGAGGGCCGCGAGCAGGGCCGCCGCCGCGTGCCGATCATCACCGAGGCCGAGTTCCTGGCCCGCCGTGAGGCCGTCGAGCGCGTCATGGTCGTCCGCCAGGCCGGCGAGCGCACCCAGATCGGCGTCCTCGAGGACAACGTGCTCGTCGAGCACTACGTCAACAAGGAAGAAGCCACCTCGTACGTCGGCAACGTCTACCTGGGCAAGGTCCAGAACGTGCTGCCGTCGATGGAGGCCGCCTTCATCGACATCGGCAAGGGCCGCAACGCCGTCCTGTACGCCGGCGAGGTCAACTTCGAGGCGCTCGGCATGGCCAACGGGCCGCGCCGCATCGAGTCCGCCCTCAAGTCCGGCCAGTCGGTCCTGGTGCAGGTCACCAAGGACCCGATCGGCCACAAGGGCGCCCGCCTGACCAGCCAGGTCTCGCTGCCCGGCCGCTACCTGGTCTACGTGCCCGAGGGCTCGATGACCGGTATCAGCCGCAAGCTGCCCGACACCGAGCGCGCGCGCCTGAAGACCATCCTCAAGAAGATCGTCCCCGAGGACGCGGGCGTCATCGTGCGCACCGCCGCCGAGGGCGCGAGCGAGGACGAGCTGCGCCGCGACGTCGAGCGCCTGCAGGCCCAGTGGGAGGACATCCAGAAGAAGTCGAAGCAGATCTCGACCTCTTCGCCGAGCCTGCTGTACGGCGAGCCGGACATGACCGTCCGCGTCGTGCGCGACATCTTCAACGAGGACTTCTCGAAGGTCATCGTCAGCGGTGACACCGCCTGGGAGACCATCCACGGCTACGTGAACCACGTGGCCCCGGACCTGGCCGACCGGCTGTCGCGCTGGACCTCCGAGGTCGACGTCTTCGCGACGTACCGGATCGACGAGCAGCTCGCCAAGGCGCTCGACCGCAAGGTGTGGCTGCCCTCGGGCGGTTCCCTCGTGATCGACAAGACCGAGGCGATGATCGTCATCGACGTCAACACCGGCAAGTTCACCGGTCAGGGCGGCAACCTCGAAGAGACCGTCACCAGGAACAACCTGGAGGCGGCCGAGGAGATCGTGCGCCAGCTGCGGCTGCGTGACCTCGGCGGCATCGTCGTCATCGACTTCATCGACATGGTCCTGGAGTCCAACCGCGACCTGGTCCTGCGGCGGATGCTGGAGTGCCTGGGCCGTGACCGTACGAAGCACCAGGTCGCCGAGGTGACCTCGCTGGGCCTGGTCCAGATGACCCGCAAGCGGGTGGGCCAGGGCCTGCTGGAGTCCTTCTCCGAGACCTGTGTCCACTGCAACGGGCGCGGTGTGATCGTGCACATGGAGATTCCGACCGCGGTCGGCGGCGGTGGCAACGGCAAGCGCGCCAAGCGTCGCGGCGGCCGCGGTCACGAGCACGACCACGAGATCGAGGGTGTCGAGACCGTCGAGGTCCTCGAAGCCGAGACCGAGGCCGAGGTGGCCGCCGAGCTCGCAGCGCCGGTGGCGCTGCCCGAGCCGGCGTTCGTCGCGGACGAGGAGCTCTACGGCAGCCCGGCGGAGGCGGAGGCCGCGGCCGGCCTGAGCGGCCGTCGCAACCGTCGTCGTGCCACCCGCAAGGCGACCGCTCCGGCGGGTGCCCCGCGCGGTGCGGCCGCCCCGGCGCCGGCCCCCGTGGCCGAGCCCGTGGTCGAGGACGTCGTGGAGCCGGTCGTCGAGGCCGCTCCGGTGACCGAGCCGGCCGACACGGTGCTGGAGCCGGCCGCCGAGGTCGTCGCGGAGGCCGTGGAGGCCGCCGAGACGGTCGAGGCCGCGCCCAAGGGCCGTACCCGTCGCCGTGCCACCCGCAAGGCCACGGCCCCGGCGGGTGCCCCGGCTGCGGCCGAGGCCGCCCCGGAGCCCGAGCCGGTCGTCCCGGCCGCCCCCGAGCCCGTCGTGGAGGCGGAGCCCGAGCCGGTCGCCGAGGCGCCGGCCGCGCAGGCCCCCGTGGCGGAGGCCGCACCGGCCCGTCCGCGTCGGCGTGCCACCCGCAAGGCCACCGCACCCGCCGGTTCCCCGGCAGGCGCGGCGGAGGCTGCCGTCCTGGTCGTCGAGACCGCCGCCGCCGAGCCCGAGGCCGCCCCGGCCCCGGCCGAGGCAGCGGAGGCCGCAGAGGCCGAGGAGGCCGCCCCGGCGGCCAAGAAGGCGGTCCGCAAGACGGCCGCCAAGAAGGCCCCGGCGAAGAAGGCCACCGCCGCCAAGAAGGCGACGGCCGCCAAGAAGACCGTCGCGAAGAAGGCGACGGCCAAGAAGACCGTGGCGAAGCGGGCGACGAAGAAGACCGCGGCTGCCGAGCAGCAGTCGCAGCCGTCCGTCTCGGCTCCGACCGAAGCCTGATCCGCTGCACGCCGTGGGCCCCGCCGAGAGGCGGGGCCCACGGCCGTGCGGGGCCCGGTTTGACCCTCCGGAACCGGCCCCGTAACCTAGACCGTCGGCATGTCCTAGATGATTGCGTCTAGTGCGCGTCGCGCTCCTGAGCACCTTCCTCCGGCCGGGCACCGCCCGCAGGAGAGGCCGCTCGTCCAATCCGGATCCGTACGGGCCCCAGGCCCGTCTGAGCGGCTGGCTTCAGGAGCATCCGTCCCGAGTGAGAGAGAGATCCGCGTGTACGCCATCGTGCGCAGCGGTGGTCGCCAGCACAAGGTTGCTGTTGGTGACATCGTTGAGGTTGACAAGATTTCCACTGCCAAGGTTGGCGACACGGTCGAGCTCTCGACCCTGCTCGTTGTCGACGGCGACGCCGTGACCAGCGACCCGTGGGTGCTGGCCGGGATCAAGGTCCAGGCCGAGATCGTGGACCACCACAAGGGCGCCAAGATCGACATCCTGCGCTACAAGAACAAGACCGGCTACCGCCGTCGCCAGGGTCACCGCCAGCAGTACACGGCGATCAAGGTCACCGGTATCCCCACGGCTGCGAAGTAAGAGGGACTGAGACATGGCACACAAGAAGGGCGCATCGTCCACCCGGAACGGGCGCGATTCCAACGCTCAGCGGCTCGGCGTGAAGCGCTTCGGCGGTCAGGTCGTTTCCGCTGGTGAGATCCTCGTCCGCCAGCGCGGCACCCACTTCCACCCGGGTTCGGGTGTCGGCCGTGGTGGCGACGACACGCTGTTCGCGCTGCAGGCCGGTGCCGTGCAGTTCGGCACGCACCGTGGCCGCAAGGTCGTCAACATCGTTCCGGCTGCCTGATCCAGCTCCTGCTGATCAGCGGTACGTAACTTCCCGAGGGCGGATCTCAGCTCTTTCCGGCGCAAGCCGGGAAGAGAGGTCCGCCCTCGGCGCGTTGGCACATAGGAACGCTTAGGCACGTTTAATGGGCAGCAAGGCCTGCCCGGGACATTCCCGTATGTATCTGGAGGAACAACCATGACCACCTTCGTGGACCGCGTCGAGCTGCATGTCGCCGCGGGTAACGGGGGCCACGGCTGCGCCTCCGTTCACCGGGAGAAGTTCAAGCCGCTGGGCGGCCCCGACGGCGGAAACGGCGGCCGTGGCGGCGACGTCATCCTGGTGGTGGAGCAAGCGATCACCACCCTGCTGGACTACCACCACAGCCCCCACCGCAAGGCCACCAACGGCCAGCCCGGCGCCGGCGACAACCGCTCCGGCAAGGACGGTCAGGACCTGATCCTGCCCGTGCCGGACGGCACCGTCGTCCTCGACAAGGAGGGCAACGTCCTCGCCGACCTCGTCGGCCAGGGCACCACCTACGTCGCCGGCGAGGGCGGCCGCGGCGGCCTCGGCAACGCCGCGCTCTCCTCGGCCCGCCGCAAGGCCCCCGGCTTCGCGCTCCTCGGCGTCCCCGGCACCACCGGCGACATCGTCCTGGAGCTCAAGACCGTCGCCGACGTGGCGCTGGTCGGCTTCCCGAGCGCCGGCAAGTCCTCGCTGATCTCGGTGCTGTCCTCGGCCAAGCCGAAGATCGCGGACTACCCCTTCACCACCCTCGTCCCGAACCTGGGCGTCGTCACCGCCGGCTCGACCGTCTACACGATCGCCGACGTCCCGGGCCTGATCCCCGGCGCCAGCCAGGGCCGTGGCCTCGGCCTGGAGTTCCTGCGCCACGTCGAGCGCTGCTCGGTGCTGGTGCACGTCCTGGACACCGCCACGCTGGAGTCCGACCGCGACCCGATCGCCGACCTCGACCTCATCGAGGAGGAGCTCAGGCTCTACGGCGGCGGCCTGGAGAAGCGTCCGCGCCTCGTCGTCCTCAACAAGGTCGACATCCCGGACGGCCAGGTGCTCGCCGACATGGTCCGCCCGGACCTGGAGGCCCGCGGCTACAAGGTCTTCGAGGTCTCCGCGGTCGCCCGTACCGGTCTGAAGGAGCTCTCCTACTTCCTCGCCGAGGGCATCGCCAAGGCCCGCGCCCGCAAGCCGAAGGAGGAGGCGACCCGTATCGTCATCCGCCCGAAGGCCGTCGACGACTCCGGCTTCACCGTCACCTACGACGAGGTCGAGGACGTCTACCTCGTGCGCGGCGAGAAGCCCGAGCGCTGGGTCCGCCAGACCGACTTCAACAACGACGAGGCCGTCGGCTACCTCGCGGACCGTCTCAACCGCCTCGGTGTCGAGGAGGCGCTCAAGAAGGCCGGCGCCCGCGCCGGCGACGGCGTGGCCATCGGCTCCGACGAGAACTCCGTCGTCTTCGACTGGGAGCCGACCATGATGGCCGGCGCCGAGATGCTGGGCCGCCGCGGCGAGGACCACCGCCTGGAGGCTCCGCGTCCGGCCACCACCCGCCGCAAGGACAAGGAAGCCAAGCGCGGGGACTCGGCGCAGCAGGAGTACGACGAATTCCGGCCCTTCTGATCTGCTGCTTTGCCGTTTTCGTACCCCGGAGGGCGGAGTTGAAGTGATGTTTACCCCGGTCGCCTAGGATCCAGTGGGTGAGCAGCACCAACACTCCCAGCGTTTCCGTCGTGGTGATCGCGTACAACGACGCCGTGCTCGTGGGCGAGGCCGTGGCCTCGGCTCTCGCCCAGGGCCCGGTCGTCGCCGAGGTGATCGCCGTGAACGACGCCTCGTCCGACGGCACCGCACGGGCGCTGGACGAGCTGGCCGCCGTCCATCCCCGCCTCAAGGTCGTGCACCGCACGGAGAACAGCGGCGGATGCGGTACCCCGCGCAACGACGGGATCGCGCGTGCGACCTCGCCGTACGTCCTCTTCCTCGACAGCGACGACGTCCTGCCCCCGGGGGCGGCCGACGCCCTCGTGCGCGCCGCCGAGGAGCACCGCGCGCCGGTGACCGTCGGCGCGTGCGTACGCCGTGAGCTGCCGCAGTACCACGACGTGCCCTGGATGCCCGGGCTGTACACCGCGGGCGATGTGATCGAGCGGCCCGCGGAGCGGCCCGAGCTCGTCCGCGACACCCTCTGCGTCAACAAGCTGTACGACCGGTCCTTCCTGGAAAAGCACGCGATCCGCTTTCCCGACGGCCGCTTCGTCTACGAGGACTTCGTCTTCACCGCGCGCGTGCTGGCCGCCGCGCCCCGCATCGCCGTCATCGGCGACCTCGTCTACGTCTGGCACGTGCGCCGCAGTGCCGCCCAGGTGTCGATCTCCCTGGACCGCAAGGACGTCGGCAACTGGCGCTCGCGGATCGAGGCCCACCGCACGGCCTGCCGGATCATCACCGACTCCTCCCCGCAGCTGGGCCTCGCCTGCCAGGTGAAGTTCCTGGAGTACGACCTGCGCATGTACCTGCGCGAGCTCGGCAAGGACCCCGAGTACCAGGCCGCCTGGTGGACGCTGACCCGCGACTACCTCGCCGGGTTCGACGAGGCCGCGATCGAGGCCGCCGGGGCGCACGCCCGCTGGATCGTCCGGCTGCTGCGGGCGACCCCGGCCCCGCCCGCCGACGTCGAGCGGCTCACCCGCTTCGCCGCCGAGCCGCCGCGGCTGCTGCCCCCGTACGCGACCGGCCCGGGCGGGCTGCCCGTGTGGAGCGAGGAGCTCCCGGTGGTCCTGGACGGGCTGGCCGCACTGGCGGTCGCCGACCTGCCCGTCAGCATCGACGCCGAACCGGTCGGCGCCGGCCGGCTCCGGATCCGGGTGCGCGACCTGTACGGGCGCCTCGCCGAGGCCGGACCCCGCACCGCCCGGCTGCGCTTCGTACCCCGCTCGGGCGGGGAACCCGTCCTCGACCGGCCGGTGGAGCTGCGCCCCGCCGCCGACAGTGACGGCTGGACCGCCGCGCTGCCGTTCCGGCTCACCGGCGTGGCCGCCGCCGGGCGCCGCCAGGGCCGCCGCGGCATGCAGGCCTGGGGGGTCCAGGTGGGCGTGGAGTTCGCCGACGGGAGCTCCCTGGTCACCTCCCCGCGCCCCCTCGACGACCTCCTGCACCGCCGGGCGCTGCCCAGCAGCAGGTACGGTGTTCTGCTGGCGCAGCCGTTCCGCACGGGCGGAGGGTCGCTGGCCTTGCGGCTCGCGCCGGGTGCCGCGGGCGCGCTGAGCCTCGTACGCAACCGTCTCCACCGGGCCCGGGCAGGCCGCGGATCGGAGTGAAGACAGGCGGCGATCGCAAGGTCGCCCGAGATTTCGGACAGGACCCCGGACCCGGTCCGGGGACCTCAGGGAGATACGCATGACTTTTCTGATCACTGGTGGCGCCGGCTACATCGGCTCCCACGTCGTCCGCGCGATGCTCGCCGCAGGTGAGAAGGTCGTCGTCTTCGACGACCTCTCCACGGGCAACGAGGACCGCGTCCCGGAGGGCGTCCCGCTGGTGATCGGCTCGGTCCTGGACCGGCTGAACCTGGACGAGACCATCCGGCGCTACAAGATCACCGGTGTGGTGCACCTGGCGGGCAAGAAGCAGGTCGGCGAGTCCGTCGAGAAGCCGCTGTTCTACTACCACGAGAACGTGGAGGGCCTGCAGGTCCTGCTGGGCGCGGTGGCCGAGGCCGGCGTCCGCAACTTCCTGTTCTCCTCCTCCGCCTCCGTGTACGGCATGCCCGACGTGGAGCTCGTCACCGAGGAGACCCCGTGCGCGCCGCTGAGCCCGTACGGCGAGACGAAGCTGGCCGGCGAGTGGCTGGTCCGCGCCGCCGGCAAGGCGCACGGCATCTCCACCGCCTGCCTGCGCTACTTCAACGTGGCGGGCGCGGCCGCCCCCGAGCTCGCGGACACCGGGGTCTACAACCTGGTCCCGATGGTCTTCGAGCGCTTCGACAAGGGTGAGGGCGCCCGTATCTTCGGCGACGACTACGCGACGCCGGACGGCACCTGCATCCGCGACTACATCCACGTCGAGGACCTCGCCGAGGCCCACGTGGTGGCGGCCCGCAAGCTCGTCGAGTGGGGCGCGACCGGGGACTACAAGGACCTCACCGTCAACATCGGCCGCGGCGAGGGCGTCTCCGTACGGGAGATGGCGGAGCTGCTGAACGAGGGCACCGGGCACACCCACGAGCCCGTCGTCGTCCCGCGGCGCCCCGGCGACCCGGCGAAGGTCGTGGCCTCGGCCGACAAGATCGCCGCGGAGCTGGGCTGGAAGGCCAAGCACGACGTCCGCGAGATGATCACCTCGGCCTGGGCGGGCTGGGAGGCCAACCGCAAGGGCGAACTGCCGCACGTCGAGCGCTGAGCCCCAGCGCCGCAGCGAACAGTACGAAGCCGCCCGCCCCGGATGCGTTCCGGGGCGGGCGGCTTCTTGCTGCGTACGCGGGCTCAGCGCTCCAAGGCTCAGCGTTCCAAAAACGTGAAGAGCTCTTCCCAGCGGTCGGTGATCTCGGCGCTGGAGTAGCGCTGCACGCTGCGGAAGGCGTTGTCGCCGAGCCGGTCGCGCAGCTCGCGGTCCGACATCAGCACGTCGAGGTGCCCGGCCAGCTCCATCGTGTTGCCCAGCCGGGCCAGCAGCCCGTCCTCGCCGTGCTCGACGATCTCCCGTACGCCCGGCGCGCAGTCGAAGGCGGCCACCGGCAGGCCCGCCGCCATCGCCTCGAGCAGGGTGATCGGGAAGCCCTCGGCCCGTGAGGCCTGTGCGAAGACCGAGGCCCCGCGCAGCGCGCCCAGCACGTCGTCGGTGCTGCCCCTCCACTCCACGGAGGCGTCCAGCCCCAGTGCGGCCGCGTGCGCCCGCAGCGCCGGCTCCTCCACGCCCGCCCCGTAGATCCGCAGGACCCAGTCGGGGTGCTGCGGGGAGGCTTCCGCCCACGCGTCGAGCAGCAGGTCCATGCCCTTTTCGAAGGCGAGGCGGCCGACGCTGGTGACGACCTTCTCCGTGCGCGGGGCGGGGGAGTCCGGCATGAACGGCAGCGGGTTCGGCATGCTGCCCACGTTCTCCATGCCGGCCCGGATCCACAGGTCCGCGTCCTCGGGGGTCAGCACCAGCAGCCGGTCGACCTCGGGGTAGTACCGGCGGACCCGCTCGCCGCGGGTGGACTTCTGGCTGGCCTCGAACGACTCGTGGCTCATGCCGATGACGCCGAGCCCCTTGGTGTCGGCGAGCGCCACCCACTCCATCGCCCAGACCTGAGTGACGATCACGACGGCCCCGGGGCGGGCCGCACGGAACAGCTCGTTCAGCGTCTCCGCCTTGGCCCGCATCTTCGCCCGCCGGGCCGCCTGGCGGCGCCGCTCGGGGGCGTTCAGCCGGCCCTTGATCCCGCGCAGGCGGCGGGCCTTCGGCGGGTGGGCGTCGTACAGGGTGGTCATCGCGTACGGCAGGTCCTGCGGCAGCTTCTGCCGGATCTCCTCGGCGACCGGGGCGATGCCGACGATGTGCACGCGGTGCCCGCGGTCGGTGAACAGCCGGGCCATCTGGTGCGACCAGGTCGTCACGCCGCCGAGCTCGTCGACGCTGTTGGAGACGATGAAGACGTCACGGCCGCCAGGCTGTTCGTCGCGCGCGCCGGACTCGGCGGTCTGCTGGCTCACTTGCCGCTCCTGGTGAAGAACTTCTCGACGATCTGGCGGGCCGCGTCCCCGCGGTCGTACTCGCCGAACTCGGTGAGGAAGCGCTGCCGCGCCTCCGCGTACTTGGCGTCCGCCTCGTCGAAGGCGGCGAGCGCCTGGAGGAGTTCGTCGGCCGTGGCCACCACCGGGCCGGGGGCCTTCTCCTTCAGGTCGAAGTACGTGCCGCGGATGTCGGTCGCGTACTTCTCGTAGTCGTACGCGAAGAACAGCATCGGCCGGTCCAGCACCGAGTAGTCGAACATCACGGACGAGTAGTCGGTGATCAGACCGTCGGCGAGGGCCAGCAGCGGGGTGATGTCGTGGTGCCGGGACACGTCGACGACCCGGCCCTCGACCGACGGCGGCAGCGAGACGCTGTTGAGGTAGTGCGTGCGCACCAGCAGCGTGAAGCGGTCGCCGAGCCGCTCCGCGAACTCCTCCACGTCGAAGGGGAACTCGAAGCCCTCCACCGCGCCGTCCGCGCTCGCCCGGAAGGTCGGCGCGTACAGGAGCACCTTCTTCTCCGGGTCGATGCCCAGCTCGGCCGCGAGCGGCCCGCGCACGCGCTCCCCGCTCTGCGTCTCGGCGCGGTGCGCCTCGACCAGGGCGTCGTTGCGCGGGTAGCCGGTGCGCAGCAGCACCTCGTCGCGCAGCCGGAAGCCCTTGGCGAGGGTGCGGGCGTCGTGCTCGGAGCGGATCAGGAAGTGGTCGAAGCGGTTGACGGCCGCCTGGAACTTGTCCTGGCCGGCCTTGCCCTGCGCCTTGGTGCGGGGCTCGTGGAAGCCCATGCGCTTGAGCGCGGAGCCGTGCCAGGTCTGGATGTACGTGGTTCCCTCGCGCTTGGTCAGGGCCAGGGGGAAGCCCTGGTTGTCGACCCAGAACTCGGCCTGCGCCAGCGCGCGCAGGTAGGGCCAGCTCCAGCGGCGCACCAGGGTGGCTTCCTTGGGGAAGCCGGTCGGCTTGCCGCCCGCGTACGACCAGATCGCCTCGAACGGGACGCCCTGGCGGACCATCTCCTCGTAGATCGCCTTCGGGCTGTCGCTGTACTGCTTGCCCATGTGGCTCTCGAAGACGACCGTGCCCTTCTTGATCGGCAGCTTCGAGAAGACCTCGTGGTAGACCTTCACCTTCTGCTCGCCCGAGCCGAGGTTGCGGCGGGCCCGCAGGGCCTTGCGCAGGCCCCGCTTGACCACGCCGGCGGCCTTGCCGTGCATCGCGCTGCTGATGAGCGTCTGGGTGCGGACGGCGGCGGCGCCCTCGGCCGTCAGGACGTAGGAGAGGTTCCCCTTCTTGGTCACCTCCGGCTCGAAGCGGTCCGAGACCAGCCGGGTCAGCCGCGGGCGCACGCGCAGGCGGGCCGCCGACTCCAGGTCGACCGCGCCGACGGAGACGCGGGTGGTCAGGCGCTCGCCGCCGGCGGTCAGCTTCAGGCGGACGTCCCAGACGGCGTCGATGATGCCGAGGGGGCGGACGGTGCCGGCGATGTCGGCCGTGGCGGTCCACTCGATCGTGTCACCGGCATGGCGCACGGTTGCCACCGGGAAGCTGAAGGAGCGCACGCCGATCTGCCGGCGGGCCCGGAACTCCAGCGTGGCGCCCAGTTCCGCTTCCGGGCTGATCCGGCCCAGCGGGTTCACCACGGAGCCCGAGAGCGTGACGGTGCCGCGCCCGTCGTCCTCGTACGAGGTGAGCCGGTTGCCCAGCGCGAGGGAGGTGAGCGGGGTGGTGTGGAAGCCCTGCTCGGTGACGTCCAGTATCCGGCGGGCCTCGGCGGCCTCGGCGCCGTCGGGGTCGTCGATGTGCTGCGCGCACCAGTAGATGCGCCCGTCGCGCTCAGCGAGCGGCGAGGACAGCCGGCCCTTGTTGGTCATGGCGTCGGCGGCCGGGAGCAGGTTGTCCCAGTCCTCCTTGCCCAGCAGGTAGGCGCAGATCGCCTGGAGGTACGTGACGTGCTCGTACGCGGCCGGGTCGATGCCGGCCAGGTAGCCGTTGGCGAGGCGGGCGAACTCCTGGCGGTACGCATCGCCCAGCAGGGGCAGGTCGCGCAGGTGCAGCACCAGGTCGTGCTTGAGGAACTTGGCGTCCTTCGCGGACTTGATGTCCGTGTAGCCCTTGGCGGCGAGCAGCTCGTCGACGCGGCGGTGGATCTCCATCCGGTGGACGAAGTTCGCGATCTCGTGGCGCCGGTTGCTGATCGACTTCGCCGCGGCCTTCTCGACCACGTTCCAGTAGTAGACGTGGTTCGGGATCAGCGTGATGCGGCGGGCGGCGACATAGGCCTGCGCCGAGAACAGCAGGTCCTCGTAGTGGATGCCGACCGGGAACTCCAGGCCCTGCTCCAGCAGGAACGCGCGCCGGTAGCACTTGTTCGTGGAGAGGGTGTCGTAGACCAGCAGGTCGGGGTCCTCGGTGATCGACTCCAGCGTGCGGGTGCGGGAGTAGATCCACGGGTACCACTCGGTGGTCTTGCCCCACCGGTTGTCCAGGTGCACGCGCACGCACATGCCGGAGACCAGGTCTGAGCCGGTCCGCTCGGCCGCGGCCAGCATGTTCCGGCAGGCGTTTCGTTCCAGCACGTCGTCGCTGTCCAGGAACATGACGTACGTGCCGGTGGCCTGCTGGATGCCGTGGTTGCGCGGGGCGCCGCAGCCGCCGCTGTTCTCGGGCAGCCGGAAGGCGCGCACTCTGCCCGGGTGCGCAACTTCGAGCTCCTGGGCGATCGCGTACGACCGGTCCTTGCTGCAGTCGTCGACGATCACGACTTCGACCCCGTGCAGGGTCTGGTCCAAAACCGACTGGACTGCTGTCGGCAGACGCTCTGCGTCGTTGTAGACGATGACGACCACGGAGACGTCAGGCACGTGCACCTCGATCCCTTCGTTCCATTCCGCTTAACCCGTCAAAGCTACCGTGTGCCGCGCTCGGATCCGGCAGGCCGACCCTCGGCGTGCATACTTCTAAGGAAGAGGTGTGTGGCGGGTCCGGTCGCCGACAATCACCCGTTCGGACCCAGCAGGAAGTGTTCATGACGAAGCTGTCCGTAGTCGTCCCTTGCTACAACGAAGAAGCCGTGATCGACAGCTTCGACGTGGAGATCCGCAGGGTCCTGGACTCCCTGCCCGTCGAGTACGAGGTCTGCTACGTCGACGACGGCAGCCGCGACGGGACCCTCGCCAAGCTCCGCAAGATCGCCGCCGAACACGGTGACCGTACCCGGTACGTCTCCTTCAGCCGCAACTTCGGCAAGGAGGCCGGCATGCTCGCCGGTCTGCGCGAGGCCACCGGCGACGCCGTCGTGATCATGGACGCCGATCTCCAGCACCCGCCGGAGCTGATCGCCACCATGCTCGACTACTACCGGCAGGGCCACGACCAGATCATCGCCCGCCGCACCCGCGAGGGCGACAAGAAGGTCCGTTCCGCGCTCAGCCGCCTCTACTACCGGGGCGTCAACCGCTGGGTCGACGTGGAGCTCACCGACGGCGTCGGCGACTTCCGCCTGCTGTCCCGGCCAGCCGTGGACGCGCTGCTGTCGCTGCCGGAGTACAACCGCTTCTCCAAGGGCCTCTTCTCCTGGATCGGCTTCGACACCGTCCACTTCGACTACCGCAACGCCCAGCGCGAGGCCGGCGAGACGAAGTGGAAGTTCGGCTCCCTGCTGAACTACGCCATGGACGGGCTGATCTCCTTCAACAACCGGCCGCTGCGCATCGGCATCTGGGCGGGCGTGTCCCTGGTGGCGCTGACCGTCCTGTACGCCGTCTACGTCGCCGTCAGCGCGATGACCAACGGCATCGACTCGCCCGGTTACGTCACCCTCGTCGCGATCATCACCGGCATCGGCGGCGTTCAGATGATCATGCTGGGTCTGATCGGCGAGTACATCGGCCGCATCTACTACGAGACCAAGCGCCGCCCGCACTTCCTGGTCAAGGAGGCGCACGGCGCGGACGCGCAGGCCCGGCCCGACACCACCCGGGTCCAGCCGGAACGCGAACGCGGCGGCCTGTCCGCCTCGCGCCTGACGGTCTCCGCCGAGCGCGAGGTGCGCTGAACCATGCGCACCCAGCTGGGCCAGATCTTCCGCTTCGGCCTCGTCGGCGCGGTCAACACCGGCACCTTCTTCGCCATCTACCTGCTGCTGCACCCGTGGATGCCGTACTTCCTCGCCTACACCCTCGCCTTCCTGCTGGCGATGGTCGGCTCGTTCTTCATGAACACCTACTTCACCTACCGGACCAAGCCCACCTGGAAGAAGTTCCTCCTCTTCCCCCTGACGAACGTCACGAACTACGTGATCCAGTCCGCCGGGCTCTACGCCCTGGTGACCTGGGCCGGGCTCGACACCCGGATCGCCCCGCTCGTCGCCGCCGTCGTGGCCATCCCGTTCACCTACCTGCTGTCCCGCAAGATCCTGGTCCCGGGCGCCGCCGCACAGACGGAGAACCCGGAGCCGGCCCGCAGCGGGTCCGCGGGCTGAGTCCACCGTCTGAAACCCCTGAGCGGCCGCTCGGGGGCACCCCGTAGATTGAGGTGGCAGACGTACCGGCAAGGGGCAAGGGGACAGACGTGTCAGCGGCTAGGCAAGGTGTCGTGGACGCCCGCAGGATCGTGGTCAAGGTCGGATCCTCCTCTTTGACCACCGCGGCCGGCGGACTCGACGCCGATCGGGTGGACGCCCTGGTCGACGTACTGGCCAAGGCCCGCAGCGGCGGGGAGAAGGAGATCGTCCTCGTCTCCAGCGGGGCCATCGCCGCCGGACTCTCCCCGCTCGGACTGCGCCGCCGCCCCACGGACCTGGCCCGGCAGCAGGCCGCCGCCAGCGTCGGGCAGGGGCTGCTGGTCGCCCGGTACACCGCCTCCTTCGCCCGGTACGGGGTCCGCGTCGGCCAGGTACTGCTGACCAGCGACGACACCAGCCGGCGCGCCCACTACCGCAACGCGTACCGGACCCTGGACCAGCTCCTGGCCATGGGCGCCCTGCCCGTGGTCAACGAGAACGACACCGTCGCCACGGACGAGATCCGCTTCGGCGACAACGACCGGCTCGCGGCCCTCGTCGCCCACCTGGTCCGCGCCGACCTCCTCGTTCTCCTGTCCGATGTGGACGGCCTGTACGACGGCGACCCGTCGCTCCCCGGTACCACCCGCATCGACGAGGTGCGCGGCCCCGAGGACATCGCGCACGTCTCGATCGGCAGCGCCGGCAAGGCCGGCGTGGGCACCGGCGGCATGGTCACCAAGGTCGAGGCGGCGCGGATCGCGGCGGCGGCCGGCATCCCGGTCGTCCTCACCTCGGCGAGCCAGGCCGCGGACGCCCTGGCCGGGCGGCCGACCGGTACGCACTTCCACGCCACCGGCCGGCGCTCGGCGGACCGGCTGCTATGGCTGCAGCACGCCTCGACCCCGCAGGGGCACTTGGTCCTGGACGAGGGCGCCGTACGCGCGGTGACCGAGCGCGGCAGCTCCCTGCTGCCCGCCGGGATCGCCGCCGTCGAGGGAGAGTTCGTCGCCGGCGACCCCGTGGAACTGCGCGCGCCCGACGGCCGCGCCGTGGCCCGCGGGCTGGTCAACTTCGACGCCAAGGAACTCCCGCAGCTCCTCGGCCGCTCCACCCGGGAGCTTGCGAAGGAACTCGGCCCGGAGTACGAGCGCGAGGTCGTACACCGCGACGATCTGGTCCTGCTGCAGGGCTGAGGTTAGGTAAAACCGCCGCGCGGCGGGCCGGGGACTGGTCAACTGTGAGGGGCGGACAGGCATGGCGCAGACAGGAGGCGGGCTGGTGAGACGAGCGCTGACCAGCATCAGCGGCGGCGGGGACGGCGAGCAGGACGAAGCCTCCCGCCTCTGGCACGTCACCCTGAGCGTCTCGGGCAAGCCGGCGCCGCTGTCGGAGGTCCGACGCGGGCTGGAACAGCTGGCCCACGACCACCCCTTCCTCCTGACCAGCCGGTACGCCGACGACCATGCGGAGATCCGGTACTGGGAGGAGGCCCGCGACCTCCACGACGCCGCGGCCGTCGCCCTGCGCCTGTGGGGCGAACACCGCTCCTCGGCGCAGCTCCCGCCGTGGGAGATCGTCGGCCTGGAGGTCATCGACCGCGCGACGTACCACCTCCGCGTGGCGGAAGGCTACGGCCCACCCCCGGCGCACCCCGTAGGCGTCCACCCCTATTGATGCGCCCCTCGCCGTCTCGACGCACCCCTCGCACGGCTCGGCCCTGGCGGGCCTCCCCGGCTTCGGGTTGCTGCGCCGAACTCCGTCCGGCGATGGCCGGGCGGGACCAGGGGCGGCTTCGGCCCCAACCCGGCCCCGCCGGCGTTTGAGGCCCGGGGTCCGGGGCGGAGCCCCGGGTCTTTCGGGTCCGGGCGGAGCCCGAAGAACGGTGGAAGGGCGGGTAGGGGACAAGCCCCACAGGGCCGACCACCTGCACCCGCGGCCAGTGCCGGGCCGACGGCGGCGGGCCCACCGCCCAGCCCCGCCGGACGGAGTCTGCCCGGCCGCCGCCGGGCGTTGCCCCGGCGCACGGGCCCGAAGCCTCGCGGAGGCGCCCCGGGGTGGAGGTCCGGCCCACCGGCCGGAGGCCTCGGCGGAGGCGCCCACGGCTCAGGCCCGCCGGACGGAGCCCGGCCCAGCGGACCGAAGGCTCGGCGCAGGCGCAGGCGCAGGCGCAGGCGCAGGCGCCGCGAGCCCGCGCCCCCGGGCGTCTCGCGGGGTGGAACCCCGTCGGTCCCGGCCGGGCCGGGGATTACCCTGGGCGGCATGACCTCGCTCGACGCCCCCGTCTCGCCCGTGATCGCCACCGCGCAAGCCGCCCGCACCGCCGCCGCGGCCATCGCCCCCCTCCCGCGGTCCGCCAAGGACACCGCGCTGCTGGCCATCGCGGACGCCCTGGAGGCCCGTACGGCCGAGATCGTCGCCGCCAACGCCGTCGACACCGACAAGGCCCGCGCCGCCGGCACCAGCGAGACCGTCATCGACCGCCTCACCCTCACCCCGGACCGCATCGCGGCCATCGCCTCCGACGTGCGCGACGTCGCGGCCCTCCCCGACCCCGTCGGCGAGGTCGTCCGCGGCTCGACCCTCCCCAACGGGATCGACCTGCGTCAGATCCGCGTCCCGCTCGGCGTCGTCGGCATCATCTACGAGGCCCGCCCCAACGTCACCGTCGACGCCGCCGCCCTCTGCCTCAAGTCCGGCAACGCGGTCCTGCTGCGCGGCAGCTCCTCCGCCTACGCCTCCAACACGGCCCTCGTCGCCATCCTCCGCGACGCCGTCGAGAGCACGGGCCTGCCCGCCGACGCGATCCAGCTGGTCCCCGGCGAGTCCCGCGACTCCGTCCGCGAGCTGATGCGCGCCCGCGGCCTCGTCGACGTCCTCATCCCGCGCGGCGGCGCCTCCCTCATCAAGACCGTCGTCGAGGAGTCCATCGTCCCGGTCATCGAGACCGGTACCGGCAACTGCCACGTCTACGTGGACGCCCAGGCCGACCTCGACATGGCCGTGGACATCCTCGTCAACTCCAAGGCGCAGCGGCCCTCCGTCTGCAACTCCGCCGAGACGCTCCTCGTCCACCGCGACATCGCCGACGCCTTCCTGCCGCGCGCCCTCGACGCCCTCGCCGACGCCGGCGTCACCGTCCACGGCGACGCCCGGGTCCTCGCGGCCGCCGAGAACTCCAAGGCCACCGCGCTCCCCGCCACCGACGAGGACTGGGCCGCCGAGTACCTCTCCTACGACATCGCCGCCGGCGTCGTGGACTCCCTCGACGACGCCGTCGCCCACATCCGCCGCTGGACCTCCGGCCACACCGAGGCGATCGTCACCACCTCGCAGGCCGCCGCCCGCCGCTTCACCCAGCTGGTCGACTCGACCACGGTCGCCGTAAATGCCTCCACCCGGTTCACCGACGGTGGTCAGTTCGGCTTCGGCGCCGAGATCGGGATCTCCACGCAGAAACTGCACGCCCGCGGCCCGATGGGCCTCCCGGAGCTCACCTCCACCAAGTACATCGTCACCGGCGACGGTCACGTTCGGTAGTCGGACCCCGAACACCGGGTGGCCGGATTTCGGCGGACACCCTGCCCAAAGCAGCCCCCCAGGTCTAGGCTGTTGCTGTGCCGGACGACGTGGGGGGCAAGATCCCGGACGACGGGGAGCCCGACAACGACGACCGCGGAGGCGCGGATCAGGACTTCGCCTCCGTGGTGTTCGACGAGGACTTCGTCCGGAACGCCGAGATCCATGAACCGAGCGCCGCAGAGCGCCAGCGGGCCGCAGACCGGGCGCGCGCGGAGGCGGAAGCCGCCCGCGCCGTCGCCGGCGGCTGGACCTCCGACGACGACTACGACGGCTACGGCTACGGCCGCCCCGACGGGTACGGCATCGACGAACCCGGCTGGGAATACGGCCCCGGCTACGCGGAGGGCCCGTACGGGGCCTACGGCGGCGCCCTGCGCCCCTACCGGGGCCGCTCGCCCTGGCTGCGCCCGGTCGCCTGGGTGCTCGCCTTCGTGATGGGCCTCGGCATGGTCGCCCTCGCCTTCAGCGCCGTCTACCGCGGCGCCTCGAGCGACGCGGACCACGCTCCCGCGCCCGCCAGCACCCCGCTGACGGAAGTCAGCGGCGCCGGAGCGTTTATGTACCCCGTCGGCCGCCAACCCTGAAGGTACGACCCCACTCGCGTTCGCCGGAGCTGGGGGCTTCTCTGAAGCGGGGACAGCGGGGAGAAGCAATGGCCGTGCCAGGAGATCCACCCGACGGCACCCCCGAGGGCATCGGCGGGGGCGACGAGGAGTTCCGGTCGGACGAGTACCGATCGGTCGTGTTCGACGAGGACTTCGTCCGGGCTGCCCGGCTGCAGGAGTTCTCCGCCCAGGAGCGGATGGGCGAGCATGCGCGGGCCGTCCGCAGTCGGTCCATCTGGTCCGGCGGCGGCTCCTCCCGGTCCCGGACCAGCACGCCCGGCCGGGGAGCCCGCCAGGGCATGCTGCTGGTACTGCTCATCGCCGTGGCCTTCGCCGCGGCCGTCTACATGGGCCTGAGCAACCCGGCCGTACCTCCGTCCACCCGCCGGACCGATCCGCTGAGCAGTACGGTCGTGCCCCTCGCGCCGAGCACCGCCGTGCCCGGAGGACGGCCCGTCGACCTGTACGCGAAGAGCCCGGCGGCCGAGTACCGCGTCGGGGCGGCCGGGATCACCCTGCCGGCCGTGCGCCGCACCCACCATTTCACCGAAGGGCAGGTCGTCACCGCCCTGTCCATCGCCAAGGACTACCTGGTGCAGTCCTCGCTGGACCCCGACGTACTGGCCGGCGCCGCCACCCGGCCCGTGCGCGTCCTGCTCGACCCCGACCAGCTGGCGCAGTTCGACCGCAGCATGACCTCGCCCTCCGGCGACGGCCGGCACGCCTCCACCGGCTGGCTGGTCCGCTTCGACCCGGCCACGGCCGCCGTGGCCGACACCCGGGTCCGGGTGAGCGGGACCCTCGCCTTCGAGGAGGTCTCCGCGGACGTGCTCGAGGTGACCACCGACCACGCCTTCGTGTACGCCGTGCGCCCCGCCACCGGATCCCCGGCCGCGGCCGACGGCGCCTCGCTCTTCACCGTCCGGCGCGAGCTGCGGCTGCGCTTCGACCGGGAAGACCTCGCGGCCCGGCGGGCGGAACTGGTCTCGGCCTACGTGATGGCCGGTCCGCAGGACTGCTCCACCGATCCCGCCGAAGGCTTCCGCCCGGTCCTGGCCGGGGCGGGACCCACCACGGTCGGCCCGGCCGCGAGCGACCCGTACGCCAGCGGCACCCCGCGGCGCACCGCCGGGCTGTGCGGGGTACTGGCGCCGCCCACGGCCGCCGAGGCCGCCCCCGTCAGCCCTGCTCCGTAGCAGGGCCGCCCTTGTTCTCGGTGCCCGAGCCCGGACCGCCGCCGGCCGCGCCCGTGAACTTGTCGCGCAGCTTGCCGCCGACGTCGGCCGCGCCGCCCGCGATGTCGCCGACCAGCTTGAACAGCGGGTCCTTGCTGCTGCGCACCGCGTCCGCGTAGTGCGAGGCCGACTCCCGGAAGGAGTCCGTGACCGAGGTGTCCTTGTCCTCGTCCCGCCTCGGGTAGTGGCCGTCCATGATCCGCTGGTAGTCCCGGTTCTGCGACCACTTCTTCAGCTCGGCCGCCCGCACGGTGGTGAAGGGATGCGTCCGCGGCAGCACGTTGAGGATCTTCAGCACGGAGTCGCGCAGATCGCCGCTCGACTCGTACTCCTCGGCCTGGGCCAGGAAGGAGTCCACGTTCATCTCGTGGAGGTGGTTGCCGCCCGCGATCTTCATCAGGCCCCGCATCGACGCGTTCACGTCCTGCCCGACCAGCAGTCCGGCCCGGTCCGCCGACAGCTCCGACTTGCGGAACCACTCCCGCAGCGCGGTCACGATCGCCATGATCGCCACATTGCCCAGCGGGATCCACGCCACCTTCATCGCCAGACCTGTGAGGAACAGCAGGATCGTGCGGTACACCGCGTGTCCCGACAGGGCATGGCCCACCTCGTGGCCCACGACCGCCCGCATCTCCTCCTCGTCGAGCAGCTCGACCAGGCCCGTCGTCACCACGATGATCGGCTCGTCCAGCCCGATGCACATGGCGTTCGGCTTCGGGTCCTGCTGCACGTACATCTGCGGGACCCTCTCCAGGTCCAGGATGTAACAGGCGTCGCGCAGCATCTCGTACAAGTGCGGGAACTGCGTCTCGCCCACCCGGACGGACTCCGACAGGAAGAGCAGGCGCAGGCTCCGCTCCGGAAGCAGCCCGCTCAGGGCCTTGAACACGGTGTCGAACCCGCTCAGCTTGCGCAGCGCCACCAGCGCCGAGCGGTCCGCCGGGTGCTCGTACGCGCGCGAGGAAATGCCGGGAAACCTCCTGCGGTCCCGCGCCGGCACCTTCTCGAACCCGGTCTCCGTCATAACGCCCTCCCCCTTGATCGGCCTGTCGCTTCTGCGTCTATCCTCTCCAACGCCTGAGTCGGCGTGAGCGTGCCCCAGGCCCCCGCATACGATGTGAGCGAAGTCTCCGCTCGCTCCCCGACTCGATAGGTATCTGCCTGATGAGCCTCTCCACCACCGCCCACAACCTGGTCGTTCTCGCGTCGGAGGGCGCCGAGCAGCACGGCGGCAACCACGACAGCCTGAACCCGTTCCTGACCGGTGGCGCGGCGCTGGGCATCCTGCTGCTGATGCTCTGGGTGACCACGCGCCTGAACCGCGACCGCTGAACCCGCGCTCGCGCACACGCTCGAATGCGGGTCCGCACCGCTCCGCCGGGCCAGTAGGCTCTGCGCTCATGGGAGAGCAGGAGATGCCTACCGGCCCGGTCAAGCGCCGGCTCGGCGTGATGGGCGGGACATTCGACCCGATCCACCACGGACACCTGGTGGCCGCCAGTGAAGTGGCCGCCCTGTTCCACCTCGACGAGGTGGTGTTCGTACCGACCGGCCAGCCGTGGCAGAAGTCGCAGCGCGCCGTGTCCCCCGCCGAGGACCGCTATCTGATGACGGTCATCGCGACGGCCTCGAACCCCCAGTTCTCGGTGAGCCGCATCGACATCGACCGCGGCGGGCCGACGTACACGATCGACACCCTGCGGGACCTGAGCGCGCTCAACGAAGACGCCGACCTGTTCTTCATCACCGGCGCCGACGCCCTCGCCCAGATCCTGACCTGGCGCAACGCCGACGAGCTCTTCTCGCTCGCCCACTTCATCGGAGTGACCCGGCCGGGCCACGTGCTCACCGACGACGGGCTCCCCGAGGACGGCGTCTCGCTGGTGCAGGTGCCCGCGCTGGCGATTTCCTCCACGGACTGCCGCGCACGGGTCGCCCAGGGGGATCCTGTCTGGTATTTGGTGCCCGACGGTGTGGTGCGCTACATCGACAAGCGTGAGCTGTACCGGGGAGCCTGAGCTTCCGGAGAGAGGGGCCCCGCGGTGAACGACCGACAGGATCCGTACGACCGGTACGATTCGGGCGCAGCACAGGAGCAGCAGCTCATCGGCTACGACGCGTACGGGCGGCCGGTGTACGGCCAGGTGCCCGCGCAGCCCGCCCAGTACGAGCAGGCGTACGAACAGCAGTACGGCTACGACCGCCAGGGCTACGGCGGACAGGCGTACTACCAGCAGCCGCAGCAGCAGCCGGCCTCCCCGGACTACGGGCAGCAGGAGTACACCCAGGCGCCCGCCTACGGGTACGACACGCAGCAGCCCCAGCAGTGGATCCCGCAGCAGGCCGCCCCCGAGCCCCCCGCCCCGGCCCCCGCGGCCGCGCCGCAGCCCCCGCGCCCCGCCCAGGTCCCCGAACCGCGCCGGGCCGAGGAGGACGGGCAGGAAGCCCCCGACTACCGCACCGAACAGTTCGCGTTCATCGACCAGCCGGACGAGGACTCCGAGGACGTCATCGACTGGCTCAAGTTCACCGAGAGCCGGACCGAGCGCCGCGAGGAGGCCCGCCGCCGAGGCCGCAACCGGGTGGTCGCCCTGATCGTCGTCCTCGCCCTCTTCGTCGTCGGCGGCGTCGGCTACCTCTGGTACGCGGGCAAGCTGCCGTTCCTCGACGGCCCCGGGCAGAAGAAGGACTCCGCGGCGGCCGCCGGACCGCAGAAGCGCGACATGATCGTCGTCCACCTGCACAACACCAAGAAGGGCGGCACCTCCACGGCGCTGCTCGTCGACAACGTCACCACCAAGAAGGGCGCCACCGTCCTGCTGCCGAACACGCTGGGCGTCCCCAAGGACGACGGCACCGCCGTGGGCCTCGGCAAGGCGGTCGAGGACGGCGGCGTGGGCGTACGGGACTCCCTCGACTCGGTGCTCGGCACCCACATCGGCGGCACCTGGCGCCTGGACACCCCCTTCCTGGAGAACCTGGTCGAGCTGGTCGGCGGCATCGAGACCGACACCGACACCGCGGTCCCCGCCGACGACGCCGCCAAGACCCCGGCCGTGGCCCAGGGACAGAAGCAGCACCTCAGCGGTGCGATGGCCGTCGCCTACGCCACCCACCGCGCCCAGGGCGAGCCCGAGGCCAAGCAGCTGGACCGCCTCGGCAAGGTCCTCTACGGCGTCCTGCGCAAGATCCCCGGCGACCCGAAGTCGGCGACCGTCACCGTCGAGAGCATGGGCCAGATCCTCGACCCCTCCCTGAACGCCCAGGCCCTCGGCGCCCTGCTGGCCAGGCTCGGCGAGCACGCCAAGGAGGGCACCGACGGCTACCGCACGGACGTCCTCGCGGTGAAGCCGGACGGCACGCTCACCGACGACGCCAACAAGAACGTCGTCAAGGACGTGCTCGGCGGCAGCTTCACGGCGGCCCAGGCCGGCACCGCGCCGCGCGTCGGGCTCAAGGACGCCACCGGCGACGACAAGACGCAGGTCGCGGCGAAGGCGGCCCTGCTGAACGGCGGCTACACCTTCGTGGACGGCGGCAAGGCCGACAAGACCCAGCCCGCCACGCAGATCACGTACCAGGACGACGCGCAGCGGGCCAAGGCGGTCGAGGTCGCCAAGACGCTGGGCCTGCCGGAGACCGTCGTGAAGAAGGGCGAGAACGTCGTGAACGCCGACGTCGTGGTGATCCTGGGCAAGGACTACAAACCGTCCTGACCCGGGCCTGACCAGGCCCCCGGGCGGTGCCCCGGCCCGCGCGGGACGCTGCGCGCGGGCGGGGTCGGCGGTACATGAGACCCTTGTAAGGATCTGCCCGCCAACCCGAAAGCATGGCCAGTGACCGCCACGGACCGCTCCATCGAGCTCATCACCGCCGCCGCCCAGGCCGCGGCCGACCGGCTCGCGCACGACATCATCGCGTACGACGTCAGCGACGTGCTGTCGATCACCGATGCCTTCCTGCTCGCCTCGGCGCCCAACGACCGCCAGGTCAAGTCGATCGTCGACGAGATCGAGGAGCGCCTCCTCAAGGAGCTCGGCGCCAAGCCGGTGCGCCGCGAGGGCGACCGCGACGCCCGCTGGATCCTGCTCGACTACATCGACATCGTCGTCCACGTGCAGCACAGCGAGGAGCGGGTCTTCTACGCGCTGGAGCGCCTGTGGAAGGACTGCCCCGAGATCGAGCTGCCCGAGGACGCCAAGCTCACCAAGGGCAAGGCGGAGGAGCACGCCAAGCTGCGCGAGGCGGCGGGCGACGACGACCTGGACGGTGATCTGTTCTGAGCGCGACCGCCACCGGGAAGACCGGCCGGAAGATCGTCCTGTGGCGACACGGCCAGACCTCGTGGAACCTGGAGCGCCGCTTCCAGGGCTCCACGGACATCGAGCTGACCGAGACGGGTGTGGCGCAGGCGCGCCGCGCCGCCCGGCTGCTCGCCTCGCTGCAGCCGGACGCCATCGTGGCCTCCGACCTGAAGCGGGCCGCCGCCACGGCCGGTGAGCTGGCCGCCGTCACGGGCCTGGCCGTGACCCGCGACCCCGCGCTGCGCGAGACGTACGCCGGTGAGTGGCAGGGCCTCACGCACGACGAGATCATCGAGAAGTACGGCGAGCAGTACGCGGCGTGGAAGCGCGGCGAGCCCGTCCGCCGCGGCGGAGGCGAACTGGAGACCGAGGTCGCCGACCGGGCGGCGCCGGTGGTGCTCGAGCACGCCGGCCGGCTGCCGGAGGGCGGCACGCTCGTCGTGGTCAGCCACGGCGGGACCATCCGTACGACCATCGGCCGTCTGCTGGGCCTGGAGGCGTACGACTGGGAGAGCCTGGGCGGGCTCTCCAACTGCTGCTGGTCCGTCCTCGGCGAGGGCGCGCGCGGCTGGCGTCTGATGGAGCACAACGCCGGCACGCTGCCGGAACCGGTGCTCGGCGACGACGACTGAGCCCGCCTCAGGGCGGCTCCCACCCGGATTTCACTTTCCGGCTGGTCGCAGGCTAGAGTTCTTCTTGTTCGCAGCGCAGAACACCGGAAACGGGGGGAGCGCGGCGGAGAGCGGGGCTATAGCTCAGTTGGTAGAGCGCCTGCATGGCATGCAGGAGGTCAGGAGTTCAATTCTCCTTAGCTCCACAATCAGGATCCCGTCCCCAACAGGGGGCGGGATCCTTCCGTTTGTTCCTTCGGCGCCTGCTGACCTGCCCCGTACCCGCGTGGCAGAATCGGACCGCCGGAGGGGGGAGTCGACGGCCCGATGCGGGAGGGAGTCGCTGACGGATGGGTGCACACCGGCGGCGGTGCGACTGGTGCAACAACGGCACGCCGATCGTGCGGGACATGGACCCGGTCAACCCCGACTACCAGTACTGGTGCGAGGAATGCGCGCGGGCGCTGATCATAAAAGGCGACCCGATCGAGACGTACCGCGAGCTGGAGGGGGAGCCGATCTACGGTCGGCTGCTCGACGAGCACTGCACGCTCAAGCGGTTCTACCAGTTCGCCAGAGCCTAGGACCGCGGCGCGGAACAGGGATGAGGAGCAGGGTCTGGAACAGCGTCCGGAACGGGATGAACCGGGCGAAGCCGAACGCCCGGAAATCGATTTTTGGACCTGGGCCATGACCGTGTAATGTTCTCGATGTCGCCAGGGGGAACCGGCCAGGGAAACCGAGCAGGGGCCCGGCGGCAGAGAAACAAGGGGCTATAGCTCAGTTGGTAGAGCGCCTGCATGGCATGCAGGAGGTCAGGAGTTCAATTCTCCTTAGCTCCACACAAGAGAAGCGGGCCACCCGGATCGGGTGGCCCGCTTCTCGTTGTGCGGAACGGTCGAGCGGCCGCCGGACCCGCTGCGGTACCCTGGCGCCATGCGTGCCGTACGCCTTCTGCTTACCGAGCCGCGCTGATCAGTGCCGACCCTTCGAGACGGTCGGCATCGGCGCGGCGCCCCCTCCTGTGCGAGGGGTTTTTTCGTTTGGGCAGGCAGAGACGGCAGAGACGATCGATGGAGCTTCAGAAATCATGAGCGAGACGAACACCCCGGCCCCCGAGGCGGCCGAGGCGCACCGTTACACGGCTGCCATGGCCGCCGACATCGAGGCACGCTGGCAGGACGTATGGGACGCGCAGGGCACCTACGAGGCGCCGAACCCGACCGGTGACCTGGCCGGGGACGCGACGGTCGTCGCGCGGCCCAAGAAGTTCATCATGGACATGTTCCCGTACCCGTCCGGTGCTGGCCTGCACGTCGGTCACCCGCTGGGGTACATCGCCACCGACGTCTTCGCCCGCCACCAGCGGATGACCGGCCACAACGTCCTGCACACCCTGGGATTCGACGCCTTCGGCCTGCCGGCGGAGCAGTACGCCGTGCAGACCGGCACGCACCCGCGCGTCTCCACCGAGGCGAACATCGAGAACATGAAGGTCCAGCTGCGCCGGCTGGGCCTGGGCCACGACAAGCGCCGCTCGTTCGCGACGATCGACCCGGACTACTACAAGTGGACCCAGTGGATCTTCCTGCAGGTCTACAACTCCTGGTACGACGCGGACGCGGCCAAGGCCCGCCCGATCGCCGAGCTGGTCGCCGCCTTCGAGGACGGCTCCCGTGAGGTCCCCGGGGGCCGCGCCTGGGCCGACCTGACCGCGGGCGAGCGCGCCGGCGTGCTGAACGAGTACCGGCTGGCGTACGCCTCGGACGCGCCCGTGAACTGGTGCCCCGGGCTGGGCACCGTACTGGCCAACGAGGAGGTCACCGCGGACGGCCGCTCCGAGCGCGGCAACTTCCCGGTCTTCAAGGCCAAGCTGAGCCAGTGGAACATGCGGATCACCGCGTACGCCGACCGGCTGCTGGACGACCTGGACGCCCTGGACTGGCCCGAGGCCATCAAGCTGCAGCAGCGGAACTGGATCGGCCGCAGCGAGGGCGCGCGCGTCGACTTCGCGGTCGGCGACGACGCCGTCACGGTGTTCACCACGCGTCCCGACACCCTGTTCGGCGCCACCTACATGGTGCTGGCGCCCGAGCACGAGCTGGTCGAGAAGATCGTCCCCGCCGAGTGGCCCGAGGGCACGCGCCAGGTGTGGACCGGCGGCGCCGCGACCCCCGGCGAGGCCGTCGACGCGTACCGCAAGCAGGCCGCCGGGAAGTCGGACGTCGAGCGCCAGGCCGAGGCCAAGGACAAGACCGGTGTCTTCACCGGCGCGTACGCGGTCAACCCGGTCAGCGGCGACCAGGTCCCCGTCTTCATCGCGGACTACGTGCTGATGGGCTACGGCACCGGCGCGATCATGGCCGTCCCGGCGCACGACGGCCGCGACTTCGAGTTCGCGCGCGCCTTCGAGCTGCCGATGCGCTGCGTCGTGGAGCCCTCGGACGACCGCGACGCCGACCCGGCCGAGTGGGACGACGCGTTCTCCTCGTACGACGGCACCATCGTGAACTCGACGGGCGAGGGCGTCTCCCTGGACGGCCTGGGCGTCGTCGAGGCGAAGGCCGCCATCACCGCGTGGCTGGCCGAGCAGGGCATCGGCGAGGGCACCGTCAACTTCCGCCTGCGCGACTGGCTGTTCAGCCGCCAGCGCTACTGGGGCGAGCCCTTCCCGATCGTCTACGACGAGGACGGCGTCGCGCACGCGCTGCCCGAGTCGATGCTGCCGCTGGAACTGCCCGAGGTCGAGGACTACTCGCCGCGCACGTTCGAGCCGGACGACGCCACCTCCAAGCCGGAGACCCCGCTGTCCCGGAACGAAGAGTGGGTCAACGTCGAGCTGGACCTGGGCGACGGGCGCGGCGTGCGCCCGTACCGCCGCGAGACCAACACCATGCCCAACTGGGCCGGTTCCTGCTGGTACGAGCTGCGCTACCTGGACCCGCACAACGGGTCCGCGCTGGTCGACCCGGAGGTCGAGCAGTACTGGATGGGGCCGCGCGAGGGCGCGCCGCACGGTGGTGTCGACCTGTACGTCGGCGGCGCCGAGCACGCGGTGCTGCACCTGCTGTACGCGCGCTTCTGGTCGAAGGTCCTGTTCGACCTGGGGCACGTCTCCTCGGCCGAGCCGTTCCACAAGCTGTTCAACCAGGGCATGATCCAGGCGTACGCCTACACCGACGCGCGCGGTGTGTACGTCCCGGCGGCCGAGGTCGAGGAGCGCGACGGCGGGTACTTCTTCCAGGGCGAGCCGGTCAAGCGCGAGCACGGCAAGATGGGCAAGTCCCTGAAGAACGCCGTCACGCCGGACGAGATCTGCGAGGAGTACGGCGCGGACACCCTGCGCCTGTACGAGATGGCGATGGGCCCGCTGGACGTCTCGCGTCCGTGGGACACCCGGGCCGTGGTGGGCCAGTACCGGCTGCTGCAGCGCCTGTGGCGCAACATCGTGGACGAGGAGTCCGGCGCGGTCACCGTCGTGGACGGCGAGCCGGGCGAGGCCACCCTGCGCGCGCTGCACAAGGCGATCGACGGGGCCGGCGCCGACATGGCGGGGCTGCGCTTCAACACCGCCATCGCGAAGATCACCGAGCTGAACAACGCGCTGACCAAGGCGGGGCGCCCGCTGGAGCGCTCGGTCGCGGAGCGGCTGGTCCTGCTGATCGCCCCGCTGGCCCCGCACATCGCGGAGGAGCTGTGGCACCGCCTGGGCCACAGCGACTCGGTGGTCCACCGGGACTTCCCGGTCGCGGACCCGGCGTACGTCGTGGACGAGAGCGTGACCTGCGTGGTCCAGATCAAGGGCAAGGTCAAGGCCCGCCTGGAGGTGCCGCCGACGATCTCCGAGGGTGACCTGGAGCAGCTGGCGCTGGCCGACGAGGCGGTCGTGGCGGCGCTGGGCGGGGCCGAGATCCGCAAGGTGATCGTGCGCGCGCCGAAGCTGGTGAACATCGTCGTCTGAGGCGCCGCCCCTGATCCGGTCGGGCTGAGCCGATCCGGTCGATCCGGTTGATCTAGGGGTGTTCCCGTACGGGCAGGTTGGGGGTTCGTTTGGAACCCCTGGCCTGCCCGTGGCGTTTACCGTGGAGGGGACGGTATCGGCAGGGGAAGGGAGCCTCTCATGGAGGCGGGCGCGTTGATCATCATCTTTGCCCTGTTGGTGCTGTTCGCCTTCCTGGGGCTGGGCGCTTGGGCCACGGTGAAGGTGGTCGGCGCGGCGAAGCGCGGCGTGGACCGCACCCTCACGCAGGCCCGCCGGACCGTGGAGGACACCGCGCTGAAGGCGAAGAGCTTCGGGCAGGTGGGCGTGGCCGGGGCGCTGGCGCAGCTGCGGCTGGAGCTGCGGACGTCGATGCGGGCCACGCAGCAGGCGCTGTACCAGGGGGTTCAGACGGATGCCTCGCTGAAGGAGTCGATCGGCCTGTTCGAGCGGCTGAGCGCGCACGGGCACGAGCTGGACGACGAGCTGAAGCGGCTGGAGCAGGAGCCGGACCGGGGGCGGATCGGCGGGATGCTGCCGGAGCTGAAGGAGCGGACGGCCAAGATCACGCAGGCCGCGGACTCGCTGCGGTGGGCGGCCCGCGACCGGGCTCGGCGCTTCGCGGAGGACGACCTGTCGACGCTGTCGGAGCAGATCGAGGTCGAATCGGGGGCGCTGCGGGACTGGTCCCGCGAATCGGTGGACGACCTCGCGGCGGCGGCAGCGGCGTGGGACGCCCAGCAGGCGCCGACGGGGTCCGGGCGGGCCCCGGAGGCCCCGGCCGGGCGCCCCGGGCGCCCCCAGGACCCGCAGCCGGCGGCCCTGAACCCGTCGGCCCCGCCGACCCGCCACCCGTGGCAGAAGACGCCGCGGCCTGAGGCGACGACCTGAGCCACGGGCCCTGAGCGGGCGAGTGCGGGGGTGTTGGCCGCCCCGGGGCGGGCCGCTTCCGGGCGGGCGCGGCGGACCCGGCGGACCCGGCGGGCGCCCGCGTGGGCTGCGGGCCGCGCCGACCCGGGCGGGCGCTGAGCTGCGGTCGGCCGGATGCGCGGTGGTGCGGACGCCGACGGCGCTGGGGCGGCTACGGAGCTGCCCCCATGCGCTCCTCGAACGGGTGGGCGAGTGGGATGCCGCCCGCGCGCCGCGCGGGGCCGGAGCGGCGGCGCAGCAGCCGCCCCGTGCACCCCCGGCCAGGGGCTGGGCTGCCGTCCCACCCCCACTGGCGGTAACCTCCGGCTCATGTCCCGCCATGTCGCGATCGTCACCGATTCCACGGCCTACCTGCCCCAACCGGCCATGTCGCGGCACGGAATCACCTCCGTCCCGCTGACCGTGGTGCTCGGCGACGAGGCCCTCGAGGAGGGCACCGAGATCTCGGCGCGCAGCCTTGCCCTGGCGCTGCAGAAGCGGCGGTCGGTCACCACCTCCCGCCCCAGCCCGGAGGAGTTCGTACGGGCCTACAGGGCGGCCGCAGAGGCCGGCGCGACCGGCATCGTCAGCCTGCACCTGTCCGCCGAGTTCTCCGGCACCTACGACGCCGCCGTGGTCGCCGCCAAGACCGCCCCGGTCCCCGTCCGCGTCGTCGACACCGGCATGGTCGCCATGGCCCTCGGGTTCTGCGCCCTCGCCGCCGCAGAGGCGGCCGAAGCCGGCGGTTCCGTGGACGAGGCCGTGGCCGCCGCCGAGAAGCGGGCCGCGGACATGTCGGCGTACTTCTACGTGGACACCCTCGACTACCTGCGCCGCGGAGGCCGCATCGGGGCCGCCCAGGCCCTCCTGGGCTCGGCCCTCGCCGTCAAGCCGCTGCTCACGCTGGAGGGCGGGCGGATCGAGATGCTGGAGAAGGTCCGTACGGCCTCCAAGGCCATCGCCCGCCTCGAGGAGCTGGCCGTCGAGCGGGCCGGGGCGGGCAGCGTCGACGTGGCCGTGCACCACCTCGCGGCGCCGGAGCGGGCCGAGAAGCTCGCGCAACGGCTTCGTGAGCGCATCCCCGGCCTGGTCGAGCTGCACGTCAGCGAGGTCGGCGCGGTGATCGGCGCGCACACGGGGCCGGGGCTGCTCGCGGCGGTCGTCTCGCCCCGCTGATCACCGGAACGGGTGGCTCGGTTATCCACAACGATCGGGATATCCACCGGAATTGATAAATCCGGACCGAGGCCGGGATTCGTCCCTACCGTCGTGTCATGACTCTTCGCACACGTATCCCGCATCCTTCCGGAGCCACCAGCGGACCCGGCCGTTCCCGTTTCTCCGACGGGCGGCTGCGCCACCGCCGGGGCCGCGCCCGCCCGCCCCACCCCGAGCCCGCGGCGGTGCGCCGCCGGGCCGAGGCCCTGCTCGGCGGCAGCGGGCCGCCGCAGGCCCCGCCGCCCGAGGCCCCGCCGCCAAAGGTGCGGCTACGAGAGGCGCCGCCAGCGGAGGCACCGCCTCCGGAAGCGGTGTCGAGTCCGGGGTCCGGGATCCGGTCCGTGGCCGATCCGCCGCCCGAGGAGACCCCGCTGTCCGGCGGAGCCGCGCTCCGGCTCGCCGTCCGGGAGCGGCTGCCGGTGTGGCTGCAGGCCCGGTGCGGGGTGGAGCCGCGCACGGTGGCCGCCGTCGCGGTGGTGCTGGTCGCCGCGGTCGCCTTCGGCGCCCGGCAGTACTGGGCGGCCCAGCCGGAGCCCGTGACCGCGCCCTCGGTGGTCACCCCGGCGACACCACCGGCGCCGGCGCCGAGCCCCGGACCTCCCGTCGCCGCCGGGGGCGCCGGGACGCGGATCGTGGTGGACGTCAGCGGCAAGGTCCGCGACCCCGGTGTACGGCGGCTGCCCGCCGGCTCGCGGGTCGAGGACGCGCTGGCCGCCGCCGGGGGAGTGCGGCCCGGTACGGACACCACCGGGCTCAACCGGGCCCGGGTCCTGCTCGACGGCGAGCAGGTGGTGGTGGGCGCCCCGGCGCAGCCCGCTGCGGGCGGGCCGGGTTCCGGTGCCGGACCCGGCTCCGCTGCCGGCCCGCTGAGCCTCGCCGCGGCCACGGTGGAGCAGCTGGACGGCCTGCCCGGGGTCGGCCCGGTCCTGGCGCAGCACATCGTGGAGTTCCGGACCGCCCGCGGCGGCTTCCGCTCGGTGGAGGAGCTCCGGCAGGTCGACGGCATCGGCGAGCGCCGCTTCGCCGACCTGCGCAAGCTGGTCCGGCCGTGAACCGCCCCGAGGGCGCGGGCCCGCTGGATCTGCGCCTTGCGGTACCGGCGCTGGCCGCCTGGGCGGCGGCCGCCCTCGCCCTCGACGCACCGCCCGGCTGGGCCGCCGCCGGGGCCGGGCTCGCGGTCCTCGGCGCGGGGCTGCTGCTCCTGGCCGGGTGCCGGCGTCCGGAGTCGCTGTGGCGGGTCGGCACGGCCGCGGCCGCCGTCCTGCTCTGCGCGGCCGCCGGGGCCGGGGTGGCGGGCCTCCAGCGGGCCGAGGCGCGGGCCGGGCCGGTCGTGGGCCTGGCCGGGGAGCACGCCCGGGTCCTCGCCGAGCTCACCGTCGGTTCCGACCCGCGGACCGCACGCAGCGGGAGCGGCCCGCCCGTGGTCGTCCTGGATGCGGTGGCGACCCGGGTGACCGGACCCGACGGGAAGCAGACCCGCGTCGAAACCCCCGTACGGGTACTGGCCGGGCATCCGCAGTGGGCCCGGCTGCAGCCCTCCACCCGGGTGGAGGTCGTCGCCCGGCTGGCGCCGGGCCGGGGCGGGGAGCGGGCCGTGGCGCTGCTGCGGCCCGCCGGGGACACCCCGCCCCGGGTGACCGGCGGCCCCGACACCGTCCAGCGGCTCGCCGGGAGGCTGCGGGCCGGGCTGCGCAAGGCCACCGAGGGGCTCGCCCCGGACGCCCGGGCCCTGCTGCCGGGTCTGGTGGTCGGGGACACCTCCCGGGTGCCGCCCGACCTGGAGGCGGCGTTCCGGTCCACCGACCTGCTGCACCTGCTGGCGGTGTCCGGGGCCAACCTGACCGTCGTGCTGTTCCTGCTCATCGGCCCGCCCGCCGCCGCGCAGCGCGCCGAGCGGGGCGGGCTCGCACCCCGCCTCGGGCTGTCCCTGCGGGCGACGGCCCTGTGCGGTACGGCGCTGACGCTGGCTTTCGTGGTGGTGTGCCGGCCGGAGCCGAGCGTGCTGCGGGCCGCGGCCTGCGGGACGGTCACCCTGCTGGCCATCGCCACCGGGCGGCGCAGATCCCTGATCCCCGCCCTGGCGGCCGCCGCCCTGCTGCTCGTGCTCCACGACCCGTGGCTGGCCCGCAGCCCCGGCTTCCTGCTCTCGGTCCTGGCCACCGGGTCCCTGCTCACGCTCGGCCCGCGCTGGAGCGAGGCCCTGCAGCGGCGCGGGATGCGGCCCCGGTTCGCCGAGGCGCTGGGTGCAGCCGCGGCCGCGCAAGCGGTCTGCGCGCCGGTGGTCGTCGTGCTCTCGGCCCGGGTGAGCCTGGTGGCGGTGCCCTGCAATCTGCTCGCCGAGCTCGCGGCGGGTCCGGCGACCGTGCTCGGCTTCGCGGCGCTCGCGACGGCGCCGCTGTCCCTGCCCGTCGCGGAGCAGCTCGCCCGCTGCGCGGGGTTGCCGGCCGGGTGGATCGCCGCCGTGGCGCGGGCCGGGGCGGGGCTGCCGGGGGCGGAGCTGGCCTGGCCGGGCGGGCTCACCGGGGGACTGCTGCTGGCCGTCGCCACCCTGGCCGTCGTGGCGGTCGGCGCACGGATCCGGCACCGGCCGTGGGTGTGCTCCGCCCTGGCCGTGCTGCTGCTCCTGGCCGTGCTGCGGCCGCCGCAGCTGACCCGTACGCTCACCCGCTGGCCGCCGCCCGACTGGAGCTACGTTCAGTGCGCGGTGGGCCAGGGCGACGCCGCCGTACTGGCCGCAGGCCCGGGCACGGCCGTGGTGGTGGACGCCGGTCCCGAACCGGGCCCGGTGGACGCGTGCCTGCGCGCCCTGGGGGTGAACCGGGTGCCGCTGCTCCTGCTGACGCACTTTCACGCCGACCACGTCGGCGGCCTGTCCGGGGTGCTGCGGGGACGGGCCGTGGGTGTGATTCAGACCACCACGCTGGAAGAGCCCGCCGCTCAGGCCGAGTTCGTGCGACGGACCGCGGCGACCGCCCGCGTACCCGTCGTGGCGGCCGCGGCAGGGGAGCGGCGCCGGGCCGGACCCCTGGAATGGCAGGTGCTGTGGCCCTCGCCCGACGGCCCGCGGCCGGAGGGGCCCAATGACGCCAGCGTCGCCCTGCTGGTCCGCGGCGCGGGCCTGACCCTGCTCCTGCTCGGCGATCTCGAACCGCCCTCGCAGCAGGCACTTCTGACGGCCCATCCGGAACTGGGGCCGGTCGACGTCCTCAAGGTCGCCCACCACGGTTCCGCACACCAGGACCCCGGTCTGCAGGCGAAGGTCCGGCCCCGGCTCGCGATCGTCCCGGTCGGTGCGGGCAACCGCTACGGGCACCCGGCGCCGGGTACGCTCGCGCACCTGCGGAGCCTGGGCGCGACCGTGCTGCGCACCGATACCGACGGCTCGATCGCCGTCGCCGGGAGCGGCCCGCGGATACAGGCCTTCCCCTCCCGCCGGAGGCGGCGCCGACACGGGCATACCGGACAGCTGCTTTCTGTTTGCCCACAACCCGACAGCATGATCGAATGCGTCTTCGCCAGAGCGGTACAAGTCCACACAGCACGGGGGTGCACCAACCATGTTCGGTCGCCGAAGAGGGATGGAGACGGCAGGAAGCGCCGGTCCCCACACATCCGCGACACTGACGCTGCCTCATACGGCGCGGCTGCTCAGCTGTCGTGTCCTGGACACCGTCCACCAGCCGGTCAGACAGGCGAAGTTCGAGGTGACCGACCCGATCGGCCGGCGCATCGTCAGCGGCGAGACCGACCCGTACGGCGGGTTCACCGCGGCCGTTCCGGAGGGCGAGTACCGGCTTTCCGTCACCGCCGAGGGCTACGCCCCCTTCCACGGGGCGACGCTGGTGGGGGACCCGGAGCAGCCCGGCACCGGGGAGATCGTCCTCGACGCCGTGGAGCCGCCGCTGCTTCCGGCGCCCGGCCACTGGGAACTCGACCCCACGCATTCGTCCATCGGCTTCACGGCCCAGCACATCGGCTTCGCCCGGATCCGCGGCCGGTTCAACACGTTCGCCGGGGCGGTACGGATAGCCGACCGCATGGAGGACTCCTCCATGCACGTGATCATCGACGCGGCGAGCATCGACACCGGCCTGCGGTTGCGGGACGACCACCTGCGGTCCGGCGACTTCCTGGACGCGGCACGGCATTCGACGGTCGAGTTCTACAGCGAGCGGTTCATCCACCGCAGCGGCAGCCGCTGGACCGTCGCGGGCGCCCTGACCCTGCACGGGGTCAGCCGCTCGGTGACCCTGGACACCGAGTACCTGGGCCTCGGCACCGGGTTGGAGGGCGAACCGCGCGCGGCCTGCCGGGCCACCACCGAGCTGCACCGCGAGGACTTCACCCTGAACTGGCAGTCCGTGCTGGCGCAGGGGATCGCGGCGATCGGCTCGAGCGTGGAAGTGACGCTGGACATCCAGATCGTGCACAAGGCTTAGTCCGCGGGGCGTTACGGGGTCTCCAACCAGCCCTCGTACTCGGCGGCGAGGCCGTCCAGCACCGTGGCATCGAGCCGTTCCTGCGGGTCCTCGACGACCACCAGCCACTGGGCGTCCTCGGCGTCGTCCTCGCCGGCCAGCGAGTCGCGGACCAGCTGCGGCTCCTCCGGGAGGCCGAAGCGGTCGACGGCCTCCTGAGCCACCTCCTCGGCGGCGTCGCGGTCGGGCAGCACCAGTACATGTCGCACGTTCACGCGGCCATTCTCGGGTATGCGGCGAGGGGGTCCGCGGTGCGGGGGGCTGTCAGTGCGGCATGGGATGCTGGACGCGATGGCCACCAGGAAGAACCCCACCGACGATCCGCTCGCCCCGCTCACCCTGGCGGTGGGGCAGGAGGACCTGCTGCTCGACCGCGTCGTACGGGAGGTGGTGACGGCCGCCCGGGCCGTCGACGCCGACACGGACGTGCGGGACCTCGCCCCCGAGCAGCTCCAGCCCGGCACGCTCGCCGAGCTGACCAGCCCGTCGCTCTTCTCCGAGCGCAAGGTGCTGGTCGTACGCAATGCGCAGGACCTGTCCGCAGACACGGTCAAGGAGGTCAAGGCGTACCTCGCGGCGCCGTTCGAGGAGATCGTCGTCGTGCTCCTGCACGCGGGCGGCGTCAAGGGCAAGGGGCTGCTGGACGCGGCCCGCAAGGCCGGGGCCAGGGAGATCGCCTGCCCGAAGATGACGAAGGCGGCGGACCGGCTGGCGTTCGTGCGGGGCGAGTTCCGCACGCTGGGCCGGTCGGCGACCCCGGAGGCGTGCCAGACGCTGGTCGACGCGATCGGGAGTGATCTGCGGGAGCTGGCGAGTGCGGCAGCGCAGCTGTGCGCGGACGTCGAGGGCACGATCGACGAGGCCGTGGTCGGCCGCTACTACACCGGCCGGGCCGAGGCCTCCAGCTTCACGGTCGCCGACCGGGCGGTCGAGGGTCGCGCGGCGGAGGCCCTCGAAGCCCTGCGGTGGTCGCTGTCCACCGGGGTGGCGCCCGTCCTGATCACCAGTGCGCTCGCGCAGGCGGTCCGGGCGATCGGCAAGCTCGCCTCCGCGCCGCGGGGGGCCCGGCCGGGGGACCTGGCACGGGATCTGGGCATGCCGCCGTGGAAGATCGACCGGGTGCGTCAGCAGATGCGGGGCTGGTCGGCGGACGGGGTCTCGGAGGCCCTGCGGGCCGTGGCCGCGGCCGATGCCGGGGTCAAGGGCGGCGGCGATGATCCCGAGTACGCGCTCGAGAAGGCGGTCGTGGCGGTGGCCAGGGCGGCGCGGCCCCAGCGTCGCTAGCCTCCGGCCCCACCGGCCTGGGTTCCCCGCCCTTCGCCCGTTCCTCCCCCGGCTACCGCTGGGAGGTGCCCCCAGGGGCTCCGTCCCGGACCCCGTTCGGGTGCCGCACCGCTGTCGGGGGCGCCGCCCCCGAACCCCCGCGCCTCAAACGCCGGCGGGGCCGGGCTGGTCCGTGGGGCTGATTGGCCCGTGGTGCTGGGTTTTGGTTGGGGAAAGCGAAGGCCCCGGGGCCGCCCTGGGGAAGGGAGGCGCCGGGGCCTTCGGTACTTCTTGTTGCGCCGCACCCGCGTGGCGAACGCTTCGTGTGCGGCGCGGGGAGCCGGTCAGGAGCGGGAGAGAGGGCCCGCTGGATCCGTTCCGGCGATCACATCAGAGCTCAGCCCTGGAGGGAGGCAACCTTGGTGGCCAGCGCCGACTTCTTGTTGGCGGCGGCGTTCTTGTGGATGACACCCTTCGAGACAGCCTTGTCGAGCGCACGCGCGGCGGCGCGAGAAGCCACGGTGGCCTTCTCGACGTCACCGGCGAGGACGGCCTCGCGGGCCTTGCGGATCGCGGTCTTGAGCGAAGACTTGACGGCCTTGTTGCGCAGGCGCGCCTTCTCGTTCGTCTTGTTCCGCTTGATCTGGGACTTGATGTTCGCCACGAAAGAGCCTTTTCAGGTTCAGAGTTTGATCTTCGGATTGTGTCCCGACAGCTGAGAGGGCATACGAGACACAGCTGCCCAGGCTACCAGGCACGCTCCGACCGGCCCAAACCGAGCGCATCGCCCCGTCCATGGGACCATGGGAACCTGCGTACAGATCCGACGAGAGCCGGAAACGCTTCCGACTGCGACCCGAGAATCAGGACACTGCGTGCCCGCGATCCCCAGCCACGTGCCCGAGCCGAGCCGTACCGACCCGGCGCTGATCCGCAATTTCTGCATCATCGCGCACATCGACCACGGCAAGTCGACGCTCGCCGACCGGATGCTCCAGCTCACCGGCGTCGTCGACCAGCGGCAGATGCGCGCCCAGTACCTCGACCGCATGGACATCGAGCGTGAGCGCGGCATCACCATCAAGTCCCAGGCGGTCCGACTGCCCTGGGCGCCCACCGTGGGTGAGGGTCAGGGCAAGACGCACATCCTCAACATGATCGACACCCCCGGGCACGTCGACTTCACGTACGAGGTCTCGCGCTCCCTCGCCGCCTGCGAGGGCACGGTCCTCCTCGTGGACGCCGCCCAGGGCATCGAGGCCCAGACCCTCGCCAACCTGTACCTGGCGATGGAAAAGGACCTCGCGATCGTCCCGGTCCTGAACAAGATCGACCTGCCGGCCGCCCAGCCGGAGAAGTTCGCCGAGGAGCTCGCGAACCTGGTCGGCTGCCAGCCCGAGGACGTGCTGCGCGTCTCCGCGAAGACAGGTGTCGGCGTGGACGCCCTGCTCGACAGGATCGTCGCCACCGTCCCGGCCCCGATCGGCGTCAAGGATGCCCCGGCCCGCGCGATGATCTTCGACTCGGTCTACGACTCGTACCGCGGTGTCGTGACGTACGTCCGTGTGGTCGACGGCCAGCTCAACAAGCGCGAGCGCATCCGGATGATGTCGACGGGCGCCACTCACGAGCTGCTGGAGATCGGTGTCTCCTCCCCGGAGATGACCCCGTCCGACGGCATCGGCGTCGGCGAGGTGGGCTACATCATCACCGGCGTGAAGGACGTCCGTCAGTCCAAGGTCGGTGACACCATCACCAGCCTGCACAACGGCGCGACGGAGGCCCTCGGCGGCTACAAGGACCCGAAGCCGATGGTCTTCTCGGGCCTCTACCCGCTCGACGGCTCCGAGTACCCGGACCTGCGCGAGGCCCTGGACAAGCTCCAGCTCAACGACGCCGCGCTCGTCTACGAGCCGGAGACCTCGGCGGCGCTGGGCTTCGGCTTCCGCGTCGGCTTCCTGGGCCTGCTGCACCTGGACGTGGTCCGCGAGCGCCTGGAGCGCGAGTTCGGCCTCGACCTGATCGCCACCGCGCCGAACGTGGTCTACCGCGTCGTCATGGAGGACGGCAAGGAAGTCACCGTCACCAACCCGAGCGAGTTCCCCGAGGGCAAGATCTCGGACGTCTTCGAGCCGGTCGTACGGGCCACCCTGCTCGCACCTTCCGAGTTCATCGGCGCGATCATGGAACTCTGCCAGCAGCGCCGCGGCACCCTCCTCGGGATGGACTACCTCTCCGAGGACCGCGTCGAGATCCGCTACACCCTTCCGCTCGCCGAGATCGTCTTCGACTTCTTCGACCAGCTGAAGTCCAAGACGCGCGGTTACGCCTCCCTGGACTACGAGCCCACCGGCGAGCAGGCCTCCGGCCTGGTCAAGGTCGACATCCTGCTGCACGGCGACAAGGTCGACGCCTTCTCCGCCGTCACGCACAAGGACGCCGCCTACGCCTACGGCGTGCGCCTCGTCGCCAAGCTGCGCGAGCTCATCCCGCGGCAGGCCTTCGAGATCCCGATCCAGGCCGCGATCGGCTCCCGGGTCATCGCCCGCGAGACCATCCGCGCCATCCGCAAGGACGTCCTCGCCAAGTGCTACGGCGGTGACATCTCCCGTAAGCGGAAGCTGCTGGAGAAGCAGAAGGAAGGCAAGAAGCGCATGAAGATGGTCGGCTCGGTGGAGGTGCCCCAGGAGGCCTTCATCGCCGTCCTCTCCAGCGACGAGTCCGGCGGCAAGAAGAAGTAGCCCGCGGCCGTGAACGGCCGTGAAGCGCCTTGATCCGTATACGGAACAGGCCCCCGTGCAGCAGCGCGGGGGCCTGTTTCGTTATGAATCGGCGTCTCAAGGGCTCTTACGCGCCAGGCGGAGGGCCCCTAGTCTGATCACTGCCCGTTGGTTACTCGCCAGTTACAAGCGCTGGTTGCAAGCCCTGTTGGAAGCCGTCATTCACCGCCTTGGATGACTGGCCCTGCCGCGTGGTCCGGAGGACGTCCGTGAGCGACACACAGACCTTGATCGAGAACCGCCCGCCCACCGTGGCGGCACTCTTCCTTGAGCGTGTCGCCGCCACGCCGAACGCCGAGGCCTACCGGTTCCCGGTGCCGGCGGCCGGCGGCAGAGGCCCCGACGACTGGAAGTCGCTGAGCTGGGGCCAGGCGGCCGAGCGGGTCTTCGGTATCGCCGCGGGCCTGCTGGACCTCGGTCTGCAGTCCGAGGAGCGGGTCGCGCTCGCCTCCAACACCCGCGTCGAGTGGATCCTCTCCGACCTGGGCGTCATGTGCGCCGGCGGTGCCGTGACCACGATCTACCCGAGCACCAACGCCGAGGAGTCGGCGTTCATCCTCGCCGACTCGGCCAGCCGCGTGCTGATCGCCGAGGACGGCGCTCAGCTGGCCAAGGCACGCGAGCGCCGCGCCGACCTGCCCGAGCTCGCCCACGTGGTGGTCCTGGAGTCCGCCGACGCCGTACCGGCCGAGGGCGACCCGGAGGGCTGGGTGCTCTCCCTCGCCGACCTGGAGGCGCGCGGCAAGGAGTACCTCGCCAAGCACCCCGAGGCGATCAAGGAGCGGATCGCGGCCATCACCGCCGACCAGCTCGCCACGCTGATCTACACCTCCGGCACCACCGGCCGCCCCAAGGGCGTACGGCTCCCGCACGACAACTGGTCGTACATGGCCAAGGCCACCGTCGCCACCGGCATGATCTCCAGCGACGACGTCCAGTACCTGTGGCTGCCGCTCGCGCACGTCTTCGGCAAGGTCCTGACCTCCGGCCAGATCGAGGTCGGCCACGTCACCGCCGTCGACGGCCGGATCGACAAGATCATCGAGAACCTGCCGATCGTCCAGCCCACCTACATGGCAGCCGTCCCGCGCATCTTCGAGAAGGTCTACAACGGGGTCGCGGCCAAGGCCCGGGCCGGCGGCGGCGCCAAGTACAAGATCTTCCAGTGGTCGGTCGGCGTGGCCCGCGAGTACGCCAAGGTCACCCAGGACAACTACCGGCGCACCGGCAGCGCCGTGGCCCCCTTCGGCCTCGCCACCAAGCACAAGATCGCCGACGCGCTCGTCTACTCCAAGCTCCGCGAGGCCTTCGGCGGCCGGCTGCGCGCCGCCGTCTCCGGCGCCTCCGCGCTGGCCCCCGAGATCGGCTACTTCTTCGCCGGCGCCGGCATCCACATCCTCGAGGGCTACGGCCTCACCGAGTCCAGCGCCGCCTCCTTCGTCAACCCCGGCGAGGCCTACCGCACCGGCACCGTCGGCAAGCCGCTCCCCGGCACCGAGGTCCGCATCGCCGACGACGGCGAGATCCTGCTGCGCGGCCCCGGCATCATGCAGGGCTACCACCTGCAGCCGGAGAAGACCGCCGAGGTGCTGGAGGAGGACGGCTGGCTGCACACGGGCGACATCGGCGAGCTCTCGCCCGACGGCTACCTGCGCATCACGGACCGCAAGAAGGACCTGATCAAGACCTCGAACGGCAAGTACGTCGCGCCCGCCGAGATCGAGGGCCGGTTCAAGGCGATCTGCCCGTACGTGTCGAGCATCGTGGTGCACGGCGCGGACCGGAACTTCTGCGCCGCCCTGGTCGCGCTCGACGAGCCGTCGATCATGGGCTGGGCCGCCGAGAACGGGCTCGAGGGCAAGACGTACGCCGAGGTCCTGGCCGCGGCGGAGACGAACCGGCTGATCGAGACGTACATCCAGACCCTGAACGAGGGCCTGCAGCGCTGGCAGACGGTCAAGAAGTTCCGGATCCTGCCCCGCGACCTCGACGTGGAGCACGGCGACCTCACGCCCAGCCTGAAGCTGAAGCGGCCGGCCGTCGAGCGTGAGTTCAAGCACCTGATCGACGAGATGTACGAGGGCTCGCGCGAGGCGTAGCACCGGGCGCGGCGCCCGCCGATGCGCCCGCCGCGGTCTCGCGTGACGCGAGCCGGGGCGGGCGCGGCGGCAGGTGCGGGACAATGGGGGCATGCCTTCCGCACTGCCCGACGGTGAACCCATGCCCGAAGACGGCTCGCTGCCGTCGCATGCCCTGGCGGGCGGCGGAGACCGGCCGCTCGGGTTCTACCTGCACGTCCCGTACTGCGCCACGCGGTGCGGGTACTGCGACTTCAACACGTACACCGCGACCGAGCTGCGCGGCACCGGCGGCGTGCTCGCCTCCCGGGAGAACTACGCCGACACCCTGATCGACGAGGTCCGCCTCGCCCGCAAGGTGCTCGGCGACGACCCGCGGGCCGTACGGACGGTGTTCGTCGGCGGCGGTACGCCGACGCTGCTGCCCGCCGGCGACCTCGTACGGATGCTCGCGGCGATCCGGGACGAGTTCGGGCTGGCCGAGGACGCCGAGGTCACCACGGAGGCCAATCCGGAGTCGGTGAACCCGGAGTACCTGGCGGAGCTGCGGGCCGGGGGCTTCAACCGGGTCTCCTTCGGCATGCAGAGCGCGAAGCAGCACGTCCTGAAGGTGCTCGACCGCACGCACACCCCGGGCCGGCCGGAGGCGTGCGTCGCGGAGGCGCGGGCGGCGGGCTTCGAGCACGTGAACCTCGACCTGATCTACGGCACCCCGGGGGAGACCGACGAGGACTGGCGCGCATCGCTGGCCGCCGCGCTCGGGGCCGGCCCGGACCACATCAGCGCGTACGCGCTGATCGTGGAGGAGGGCACGCAGCTGGCGCGCCGGATCCGGCGGGGCGAGGTCCCGATGACGGACGACGACGTGCACGCCGACCGGTACCTGATCGCCGACGAGGTCATGGCGCAGGCCGGGTACGACTGGTACGAGGTCTCGAACTGGGCCACCTCCGAGGCCGGGCGCTGCCTGCACAACGAGCTGTACTGGCGCGGGGCCGACTGGTGGGGCGCGGGCCCCGGGGCCCACTCGCACGTGGGCGGGGTCCGCTGGTGGAACGTGAAGCACCCGGGTGCGTACGCGGCGGCGCTGGCCGAGGGCCGCTCCCCGGGCGCGGGCCGCGAGCTCCTCTCCGAGGAGGACCGCCGGGTGGAGCGGATCCTGCTGGAGCTGCGCCTGGTGGACGGCGTCCCGCTGTCCCTGCTGGCCCCGGCCGGCCTCGCGGCCTCCCGCCGCGCCCTGTCCGACGGGCTCCTGGCCCCGGCCCCGTACGAGGCCGGCCGCGCCGTCCTGACCCTGCGCGGGCGCCTCCTGGCGGACGCGGTGGTACGCGATCTGGTGGATTGATCACTCCACGGAGTGAATCGCTGCGCATGCGGGCAGGTGCGGCCTAGCCTGTTCATAGTCTTCTGTCGCAGGACCGGCGACAGAAGTGGAGGGCACGGAGATGACCGCTGTGGACGATCGCCGGATGGCCGAGTACTTCGAGAGCTTCGAGGCTCCCGAGGGGGTCAAGGTCGAGCTCCTCCGGGGGGAAATCGTGATGATGGCGGGGCCGGACGTCGTCCACAACCTGATCGTCATGTTCGTTCAGCGGCAGATCCCCGTGGAACGCTGGTATCCACTCCAGACGCAGGACGTGGGCCTTCCCGCAGAGCCGTCCGAGCCGCAGCCGGACCTCGTGGTCCTGCCGGTCGAGGCAGCGCCGGAGTCAGGCCGTCTTGTGCCCGCCTCAGCCCTGGCGATGGCGGTGGAGGTCGTCTCCAAGACCAGCAAGCTGCGCGACTACGTGACGAAGCGTTCCATCTACGCCGCGGGCGGCATCCCCACGTACTTGATCATTGATCCGTTCCAGGCCAAGTGCGTCGTGCTCACCGAACCCTTTGGTGCGGGGGAGGAGGCCGACTACCGAACCGAGCGGACCAGCAAGTTCGGTGAACCGGTCCCGCTCGATGTCCTCGGCCTCACCCTCGACACCGAGGAGTTCGGCACCTTGCGGTAGCTCAAGCCGGTGCCGTGACGAAGTCGATCAGTTCCTCCACGCGGCCCAGCAGGACCGGCTCCAGGTCCTTGTAGGACCTCACGCGGGACAGGATGTGCTGCCAGGCGGCGCCGGTGTTCTCCGACCAGCCCAGCGCCCTGCAGACGCCTGTCTTCCAGTCCTGGCCCGGCGGGATCACCGGCCACGCGGCGATGCCCAGCGCGGACGGCTTCACCGCCTGCCAGACGTCCACGTACGGGTGGCCGACGATCAGGACGTCCGACGAGGTCACCGACGCCGCGATACGGGACTCCTTCGAACCCGGGACCAGGTGGTCCACCAGGACGCCCAGGCGGGCGTCGGCCGTCGGGGCGAAGTCCGCGACCACCGCGGGGAGGTCGTCGATGCCCTCCAGGTACTCCACCACCACGCCCTCGATCCGCAGGTCGTCGCCCCAGACCCGCTCCACCAGCTCCGCGTCGTGCCGGCCCTCGACGTAGATCCGCCCGGCGCGCGCCACACGGGCGCGCGCCCCCGGGACGGCCACCGAGCCCGACGCGGTGCGCAAAGGCGCCGCAGGGGCCCGTGAGGGGCGGGTCAGGGTCACCACGGCGCCCTCCAGCAGGAACCCCCGCGGATCCAGCGGGAACACCCGCCGCTTGCCGAAGCGGTCCTCCAGGGTCACCGTGCCCGCCTCGCAGGCCACCACCGCTCCGCAGAAGTCCGTACCGGCCACCTCGACCACCAGGTCCGGCTCCGCCGCCACCTCCGGTACGGCCTTGGGGCGCTTCCACTGCGGGGTCAGGTCGGGGGAGTACTCGCGCATCCGGCCGACACTAGGAGAGGCGCGCCGCTCACGCCTCCGACACGCCGAAACGGGCGGCCAGTGTGGCGCGTTGCGCACGCACGAAGTCCGCGTCGACCACCGCTCCGTGACCCGGTACGTACAGTGCGTCGTCCCCGCCCAGCGACAGCAGCCGGTCCAGCGCCGCCGGCCACTGCGACGGCACCGCGTCACTGCCCGCCTGGGGTTCCCCCGACTCCTCGACGAGGTCCCCGCAGAACACCGTCTCGCGCTCGCCCGGCACGAACACCGCAAGGTCGTACCGGGTGTGCCCGGGCCCGACGTTGGCCAGCAGCACCTGCAGCCCGCCCAGCTCCAGGGTCCATTCGCCCGAGACGGAATGCCTCGGCACCGCCAGCAGGCCCACCGCCTCGGCGGCCTCGGCCTCCGACAGCCCCTGCCGGACCGCGTCGCCGCGCAGCTCCTCCCGGCCCGTCGACAGCTCCGAGTCCAGCCCGACCGCCCCGTACACCTCGGCCCCGGCGAACGCGGCCACGCCCAGTACGTGATCGAAATGGCCGTGCGTGAATGCGATATGCGTCACGCGCCGGCCGGTCAGCCGCTCCGCCTCGGCCCGCAGCTGCGCGCCTTCGCGCACGCACGAGCCCGGATCGATCAGGAGTACCGACTCGTCCCCCACCACCAGTCCCACCGTGCAGTCCCACACCGGGAGTCGTCGCCGTCCGGTCCGTCCGGTCAGCCGCTCCCAGCCCGCCTCTTCCCAACGCACGTCCATGCCGCGACGCTACCCTGGCGGGCCGCCCTTGCCAGGGCCTGACTACCCGGCCGTACACTGGCCGGGGGATCTCTGGCACTCGAACGCCCGGAGTGCCAACGAAGCAGATGAAACCGACCACGACGAGCGACGACGACCAGCTGGAGGTGTGCGCGATGCTCAGCGAACGCAGACTCGAGGTGCTGCGCGCCATCGTCCAGGACTACGTCGGGACGGAGGAGCCGGTCGGCTCCAAGGCGCTCACCGAGCGGCACCGGCTCGGCGTCTCGCCCGCCACCGTGCGCAACGACATGGCCGTGCTGGAGGAGGAGGGCTACATCGCGCAGCCCCACACCAGCGCCGGCCGGATCCCCACGGACAAGGGCTACCGGCTCTTCGTCGACAAGCTGGCGGGGGTCAAGCCGCTGTCGACGCCCGAGCGCCGGGCCATCCAGAACTTCCTCGACGGGGCCGTCGACCTCGACGACGTGGTCGGCCGTACGGTGCGCCTGCTCGCGCAGCTCACCCGGCAGGTCGCCGTCGTCCAGTACCCGAGCCTGACCCGGTCGACGGTCCGGCACGTCGAGCTGCTGTCGCTCGCTCCGGCCCGGCTCATGCTCGTGCTGATCACCGATACAGGACGGGTCGAGCAGCGGCTCGTGGACTGCCAGACTCCGTTCGGCGAGACCTCGCTCGCAGATCTGCGGGCGCGGCTCAACAGCCGGGTCGTCGGCCGCCGGTTCACGGACGTGCCGCAGCTCGTGCAGGACCTGCCGGAGTCGTTCGAGCCGGATGACCGCAGCACGGTGTCGACCGTGCTCGCGACCCTGCTGGAGACGCTGGTCGAGGAGGCCGAGGAGCGGTTGATGATCGGCGGAACCGCCAATCTCACGCGCTTCGGACACGATTTTCCCCTGACGATCAGGCCGGTGCTCGAGGCGCTGGAGGAGCAGGTCGTGCTCCTCAAGCTGCTCGGTGAGGCCAGTGAGTCGGGAATGGCCGTACGGATCGGGCATGAGAATGCATACGAGGGACTGAACTCCACGTCCGTCGTCTCGGTCGGCTACGGTTCGGGCGGCGAAGCAGTCGCCAAACTCGGCGTGGTCGGACCGACCCGCATGGACTACCCCGGAACGATGGGAGCGGTACGCGCAGTGGCACGTTACGTCGGACAGATCCTGGCGGAGTCGTAAGTGGCCACGGACTACTACGCCGTTCTCGGCGTGCGCCGCGACGCATCGCAGGACGAGATCAAGAAGGCCTTCCGTCGCCTGGCGCGCGAACTCCACCCGGACGTGAATCCGGACCCGAAGACGCAGGAGCGCTTCAAGGAGATCAACGCGGCCTACGAGGTGCTCTCGGACCCGCAGAAGAAGCAGGTCTACGACCTCGGCGGCGACCCGCTGTCCTCCTCGGGCGGCGGCGGCGCGGGCGGCTTCGGAGCGGGCGGCTTCGGCAACTTCTCCGACATCATGGACGCCTTCTTCGGCCAGGCCTCGCAGCGCGGACCGCGCTCGCGGACCCGCCGCGGCCAGGACGCCATGATCCGCCTCGACCTGGAGCTGGACGAGGCCGCCTTCGGCACGACCAAGGACATCCAGGTCGACACGGCCGTCGTCTGCACCACCTGCTCCGGAGAGGGTGCCGCCCCCGGCACCTCGGCGCAGACGTGTGACATGTGCCGCGGCCGCGGTGAGGTGTCGCAGGTCACCCGGTCCTTCCTGGGCCAGGTCATGACCTCGCGCCCCTGCCCCCAGTGCCAGGGCTTCGGCACCGTGGTCCCGACCCCGTGCCCCGAGTGCGCGGGCGACGGCCGGGTCCGCTCCCGCCGCAGCCTCACGGTCAAGATCCCGGCGGGCGTCGAGAACGGCACCCGGATCCAGCTCGCGGGCGAGGGCGAGGTCGGCCCCGGCGGCGGCCCCGCCGGCGACCTGTACGTGGAGATCCACGAGCTGTCGCACCCGACCTTCCAGCGGCGCGGGGACGACCTGCACTGCACGGTGACCATCCCCATGACGGCCGCGGCCCTCGGCACCAAGTGCCCGCTGGAGACGCTGGACGGCATGGAGGAGATCGACATCCGCCCCGGCACCGGGTCGGGCCAGTCGATCCCGCTGCACGGGCGCGGCGTCACGCACCTGCGCGGCGGCGGCCGCGGCGACCTGATCGTCCACGTCGAGGTCACCACCCCGGGCAAGCTGGACCCCCAGCAGGAGGAGCTGCTGCGCCAGCTCGCCAAGCTGCGCGGCGAGGAGCGGCCCATGGGCCAGTTCGCGCCGGGTCAGCAGGGCCTGTTCAGCCGCCTGAAGGACGCCTTCAACGGCCGCTGACCGGACACCTCCCTTGTCGGAGCACGTGACGAAGCCCGGTCCGGGGATGCCCCGGACCGGGCTCGCCGCATTGATCCGGACGCGCCCGCTGAAGCGGACTATGCCAGGCGAATGCCGTGATTCGGCCCGGTGAGCGGGACATGGCACGATGCAGTGCATGTCCTCCGCACCGAACGGTCTCTCCCCGTACCCGATCGTGCAGGCTCCCATGGCGGGCGGCGCCTCCTGTCCGCCGCTCGCCGCCGCCGTGTGCGAGGCGGGCGGGCTGGGCTTCCTGGCCGGCGGCTACAAGACCGCCGACGGGATGTACCAGGAGATCAAACGGCTGCGCGCGCTCACCCGGCGCCCGTTCGGCGTGAACCTCTTCATGCCGCAGACGGGGTACGTGGACCCGGCCGCGGTGGAGGCGTACCGCGGGCAGCTGGCCGGCGAGGCCAGCTGGTACGAGATCTCCCTGGCCGACGAGGACATCATCGGCACCAGCGACGACGGCTACGACGCCAAGCTCGCGATCCTCCTCGAAGACCCCGTTCCCGTGGTCTCGTTCACCTTCGGCTGCCCCGCGCCCGTGGTCCTCGCCGCCTTGCGCAAGGCGGGCACGTACTCGATCGTCACCGTCACCTCGGTCGACGAGGCCCGCGCCGCCCAGGCCGCGGGCGCCGACTCCGTCTGCGTCCAGGGCGTGGAGGCCGGCGGCCACCAGGGCACGTACCGCGACGACCCGCAGGCCGACGGCACGGCGGGTGTGGGCCTGCTCGCGCTGGTGGCGCAGGTACGGGAGGCCGTGGCCCTCCCGATCATCGCGGCCGGCGGCCTGATGCGCGGCTCGCAGATCGCCGCGCTGCTGGCGGCGGGCGCGGAGGCGGCGCAGCTCGGCACCGCGTTCCTGGCCTGCCCCGAATCGGGCGCGCACCCGCTGCACAAGAAGGCGCTGACGGACCCCCTGTTCGCCCATACGGAGCTGACCAGGGCATTTTCGGGGCGGCCGGCCCGGGGCCTGGTGAACCGGTTCATGCGGGAGCACGGGCCGTACGCCCCGGCCGCGTACCCGCAGATCCACCACATGACCTCCGGGCTGCGCAAGGCCGCCGCCGCGGCCGGGGACCCGCAGGGCATGGCCCTGTGGGCGGGCCAGGGGCACCGGCTGGCGCGGGCGCTGCCCGCGGGGGAGCTGGTGGAGGTGCTGGCGGCCGAACTGGCCGAGGCCCAGAGCGCGTTGAAGGCAATGCAGAAGAGGAGTACGTCATGACCGCCCCCGTGTTCGTGGTCGAAGAGGTCCCCGCGGGGCCGGAGTTCGTGCTCGACGGCCCGGAGGGCCGGCACGCGGTCTCCGTGAAACGGCTGAACCCGGGCGAGGGCGTGGTCCTCACCGACGGGCGCGGCCACTGGACGGAGGGCGTGGTCAAGGCCGCCGAGGGCAAGGACCGGCTGGTCGTCACGGACCTGCACGCCATCGAGGAGGAGCCGGAGCCGGCCGTCCGGATCACCGTCGTCCAGGCCCTGCCCAAGGGGGACCGCGGCGAGCTCGCCGTCGAGACCATGACCGAGACCGGCGTGGACGCGATCGTCCCCTGGCAGGCCTCGCGCTGCATCACGCAGTGGCGCGGCGACCGCGGAGCCAAGTCCCTGGCCAAGTGGCGGGCCACGGCCCGGGAGGCGGGCAAGCAGTCCCGCCGGGTCCGCTTCCCGGAGGTGGCGGAGGCCATGTCCACGAAGCAGGTCGCGGCGCTGCTGGCCGGCGCCGATCTGGCGATGGTCCTCCACGAGGACCGGGACGCGCCCTCGGGGGCCCTGGCCACGGCCGAGCTCCCGGCCGGGGGCTCCGTCGTCCTGGTCGTCGGACCGGAGGGCGGGGTCTCCCCGGAGGAGCTGGCCGTCTTCGCGGAAGCCGGCGCCCACCCCTACCGCCTGGGCTCCTCGGTCCTGCGCACCTCGACCGCCGGCACCGCGGCGACGGCGGTCCTGCTGGCGCGCACCGGCCGCTGGTCCTGAAAACGCGTACGAGGCCGCCGACGGCGCCGGTTACGATGCCGGAGCTGATCAACGTCGGCGTCGACGGCCCGTCAACGCCACTGTCACGGAAGGCGGAGCAATGGCCGGGGAACCGCAGGCGGACTGCCTGTTCTGCAAGATCGTCGCGGGGAACATCCCGGCGACCGTGGTCCGGGAGACCGAGACGACGTTCGCCTTCCGGGACATCAACCCGCAGGCGCCCACGCACGTCCTCGTGATCCCGCGCGTGCACTACGCGGACGCCGCCTCGCTCGCCGCCGCCGAACCGGCCGTCGCCGCCGACGTGCTGCGCGTGGCCGGCGAGATCGCCGCCGAGGAGAAGATCGACGGGCACGGCTACCGGATCGTGTTCAACACCGGCGCCGGCGCCGGCCAGACGGTGTTCCACGCGCACGCGCACGTCCTCGGCGGGCGCGGCCTCCAGTGGCCCCCCGGATAGACCGTGTCCGTACGAGAGTTCGTGGTGCTGGGTACCGCCAGTCAGGTGCCCACCCGCCACCGCAACCACAACGGCTACCTCCTGCGCTGGGACGGCGAGGGCATCCTCTTCGACCCGGGCGAGGGCACCCAGCGCCAGATGCTCCGCGCCGGGGTGGCCGCGCACGACATCAACCGGATCTGCATCACCCACTTCCACGGTGACCACAGCCTCGGCCTCGCCGGGGTGATCCAGCGCATCAACCTGGACCGGGTCCCGCACCCCGTCACCGCGCACTACCCGGCCTCCGGGCAGAAGTTCTTCGAACGGCTGCGGTACGCCACCGCCTACCGGGAGACCGTCCCGCTCCGCGAGGAACCCGTGGCCGAGGACGGGACGCTGGCCCAGGGGCCCTCGTACACCCTCGAGGCCCGCCTGCTCTCGCACCCGGTCGAGTCCTTCGGCTACCGGCTCACCGAGCCCGACGGACGCCGGATGGTGCCGGAGTGGCTCGCGCACCACGGGATCAAGGGACCCGACGTGGGCCGGATCCAGCGCGAGGGGCAGCTCTACGGCGTCACCCTGGACGAGGTCAGCGAGCCCAGGCCCGGGCAGAGCTTCGCCTTCGTCATGGACACCCGGCTGTGCCCCGGCGTGGACGCGCTCGCCGCGGGCTGCGACATGCTGGTGATCGAGTCCACGTTCCTCGACGAGGACGAGGCGCTGGCCACCGACCACGGGCACCTCACCGCAGGCCAGGCGGCCCGGGTCGCGCGCGACGCGGGCGTACGGCACCTGGTGCTGACGCACTTCTCGCAGCGCTACACGGACCCGCAGGAGTTCGAACGCCAGGCCCGCGCGGCCGGCTTCGAGGGCGAACTGACGATCGCCGCCGACCTCGTACGGGTCCCCCTGCCGAAGCGCGGCTAGGTCCCGGAGGTCCCAGAGGTCCCGGAGGTCTCCGGGACCTCGGCCCGTTCCTGGTTCCGGGAGCGGCGGGCCGCCGGGGAGAGCAGCAGCACCCGGCGCGGGGTGCGGCGTACGCGGACGGGCGGTCCGGGCGCGGGGTCGGGCCGGACCGCCGTGGCCGGGGCGCCGCCGCGGCGGACCGGCTCCTCGGCCGGGACCGGTCCGCGCCCGCCGGCGCGCAGCGCGACCGCGGTCATCGGTCCGGCAATCACCAGCAGCAGCGCGCCCAGTACGAGCCCCATGCCCCGGAAGCCGAACCCCTCGGCGAGCAGGCTGCCGGCCACGGGCCCGCAGGCCGTGCCCAGCGAGGAGGCGGAGCCGGCGAGCACCGCCCAGCGGCCGCGCGTGTCCAGGGCCGCCGCGAGGCCGATCACGTACGAGAGGACGACCGGGTAGACCGCGTTCCACAGGATCTCCCCGGCGGCGAACCCGGCGAGCCCGTCCGCGGAGGCGGTCAGCACCACGCAGCCGGCGATGGCCGCCGTGCCCGCGCCGATCGGGACCGCCCGCCCCAGCCGGGCCCCGAACGCGGAGGCGGCCGTGACCCCGAGCAGGCCCGCCCCCAGCGCCACCGCGAAGACGACGCCGAGCGTGGCCTCGGGCAGGCCCGCCTGCTCGGCGCCGATCCGGCCGCTGACGCCCCACAGGGCCTCCTGGGTCAGCGACCAGAGCAGCAGGCAGCCGGCCAGCACCGCCCCGGCGCGCGGGTACGGCAGCCGCCCGGCGCCCCGTACGGCGGGACCCGGGCGGGTGGGCCCGCCGAGGCGGCCGGTCGCCGGCCAGGCCAGGGCCGCGACCAGGGCGATGGCCGCGAACGGCAGTGCGTGCCCGCCGCCGAGGCGCGGCAGGGTCAGGTACAGGGCCCCCGCGGTCGCCGAGACCGACAGCAGCCCGAGGGATGAGGTGCGGTGCGGATCGCGCTGCCCGGCGATCCCGGAGGCGGCCACGGCGGTCGCGGTGCCGGAGCCGAAGCCGCCGACCACCACGCCCGCGACCACCAGCGGGAGCAGCGTGGTCGCGGCCGCCGTGCCGTAGCCGAGGGCGGCGAGCAGCAGTCCGAGCCGGGCCAGCGGGCGCTGCCCGTGGCGGGGGATGCGGGAGGCCAGGGCGAGTCCGGCCGTGGCGGAGCCGAGCAGCAGGGCCGTGCCGACGAGCCCCGCCTGCGCGGGACTCAGCGGGAGATGGGCGTCGAGCCGTCCGACGACGGTGGGAAGCAGGTAGGGGGCGAGGTAGCCGGCCGTGAAGAGGGCCACCAGGGGCCAGGCGGCGGGCGGCGCGGAGGTGTTGTCGGACACGGCTGTTCCCGGTGGTGCGCAGGTGCGGCGAGAGGATCCGCGGAGCCGCGGCGCCTTTGTCTATCAAGTGGTTCACGATGCGGAGAAGAGCGACCCGATCGTGATCTGCGACACACTGTGTTTGGGCCTGCCGGGGGAGGGCAGGGTTGGCAGCTTTCCACCGCATGCCCGCATGCAGAAACGACCCTTCGCATCAACCGGGGAGTACACCGTGACCAGTCGGGACAGCAGCACCAGTCTCACCCCGGCCGTGGACCCGCTCGGTCCGCTGCGGGACCCCCAGGAACCGTGGTGCGACGTGTTCCTGACCGGCACGGTCTTCCTCGACATCATTTTCACCGGCCTCGACTCGGCCCCGGTCCGCGGTACGGAGTCCTGGGCGCGCGGCATGGGCTCCAGCCCCGGGGGAGTGGCCAACATGGCCACCGCGCTGGCCCGGCTCGGCCTGCGGACCTCGCTGGCCGCGGCGTTCGGCGACGACCACTACGGCGAGTACTGCTGGGACGCGCTCGAGCAGGGCGAGGGCATCGACCTGTCGATGTCGCGGACCATCCCCGGCTGGCACAGCCCGGTCACGGTCTCGATGGCGTACGAGGGCGAGCGCACGATGGTCTCGCACGGCCACGAGGCCCCGCCCCCGGCGGCCCCCGGGCCGTTCCCGCAGTGCCCGCCGCGCACCCGGGCGGCCGTGGCCTCGCTGGGCCCGGGGCGGACGGACCCGTGGATCGCGGAGGCGGCGCGGCGCGGATCGCGGATCTTCGCGGACGTGGGGTGGGACGAGAGCGGGCGCTGGGACCTGGGGGACCTGCCGGACCTGGAGCACTGCGAGGCCTTCCTGCCGAACGCGGGGGAGGCCATGCGGTACACGCGGACCGACTGTCCGAGGGCGGCGGCGCGGGCGCTGGCGCAGAAGGTGCCGCTCGCGGTGGTGACGATGGGCCCGGAAGGCGCGTACGCGGTGGACGGGCGGACCGCCGAGGAGGCGGAGGTCCCCGGGATCACGGTGGACGCGCTGGACCCGACGGGGGCGGGGGACGTCTTCGTCGCGGGCTTCGTCACCGGAGCCCTGGCGGGGTGGCCGCTGGCGGACCGGCTGGCCTTCGCGGGCCTGACGGCGGCCCTGTCGGTCCAGGAGTTCGGCGGCTCGCTGTCGGCCCCGGGCTGGCCGGAGGTGGCCCACTGGTGGCGCGCGGCCCCCGAGGCCCTGCGGCCGCGCTACGGCTTCCTGGACGCGCTGGTCCCGCCGGGCACCGAGCCGGCCTCCCGCCGCAGAGCCGTCCCGACCATCGGCTTCCGCCACTCGGTGTAGGCGGTGTCCGGCGGGCGGGGCTTCGGGAGGGGCTGCGAGGGCGCCGGAAAACCCCTCGGGGATGGCGCGGCGGAGTCGTACCCTTGGTACTCCGGAGGTCGTCGATCGGCGAGGCCCCTCAGCGGGAGGTATGTGCAGGCCACAGTGCCGGCCCATGACTCAGACACCCACAGCCCAGACACCGGCGCCGGGGCAGGCGCGAGCCCACTTCACCGTTCCGGCCAGGCACCCTATGGTTGCGGTGCTCGGCTCTGGTGACGCCCTGTTGCGCGTGATCGAGAAGGCCTTCCCGAAGGCCGACATCCATGTTCGGGGCAATCAGGTCAGCGCGGTCGGCGATGCGACGGAAGTCGCCCTGATCCAGCGCCTGTTCGACGAGATGATGCTGGTGCTCCGCACCGGGCAGCCGATGACGGAGGACGCAGTGGAACGCTCGATCGCCATGCTCAAGGCGAGCGGCAACGGCAACGGCCCGGACGAGACGCCCGCAGAGGTGCTCACGCAGAACATCCTCTCCAGCCGAGGCCGCACCATCCGGCCCAAGACCCTCAACCAGAAGCGGTACGTCGACGCGATCGACAAGAACACGATCGTGTTCGGCATCGGCCCCGCCGGTACCGGCAAGACCTACCTCGCCATGGCCAAGGCGGTCCAGGCCCTGCAGTCCAAGCAGGTCAGCCGGATCATCCTGACCCGCCCCGCCGTCGAGGCCGGAGAGCGGCTCGGCTTCCTGCCCGGCACGCTCTTCGACAAGATCGACCCGTACCTGCGCCCGCTGTACGACGCGCTGCACGACATGATCGACCCGGACTCGATCCCGCGGCTCATGGCCGCCGGGACCATCGAGGTGGCCCCGCTGGCGTACATGCGCGGCCGCACGCTCAACGAGGCGTTCGTCGTCCTCGACGAGGCGCAGAACACGAGCCCGGAACAGATGAAGATGTTCCTGACCCGGCTCGGCTTCGATTCGAAGATCGTCATCACCGGTGACGTCACGCAGGTCGACCTTCCCGGCGGCACCAAGTCGGGCCTGCGCCAGGTCCAGACGATCCTCGAAGGGGTTCCCGACATCCACTTCTCGCGGCTCACGTCCGAGGATGTCGTCCGGCACAAGCTGGTCGGCCGTATCGTCGATGCGTACGAGAAGTACGACGACAGCCAGGACGCCCAGCAGTCCCGGAACGGCTACCAGCGGAAGTAGAACCCAGCGCACCATGTCGATCGACGTCAACAACGAGTCCGGAACCGAGGTCGACGAGCGGGCGATCCTCGACATCGCCCGCTACGCACTCACCCGGATGCGGATCCACCCGCTGTCCGAGCTCTCCGTCATCGTCATCGACGAGGACGCAATGGAGCAGCTCCACATCCAGTGGATGGACCTGCCCGGACCCACCGACGTCATGTCCTTCCCGATGGACGAGCTCCGTCCGCCGACGAAGGACGACGAGGAGCCCCCGCAGGGGCTCCTCGGTGACATCGTGCTCTGCCCCGAGGTGGCGAAGAAGCAGGGCGAGGACGCCCCGACGCAGCACTCCATGGACGAGGAGCTCCAGCTCCTGACCGTCCACGGGGTGCTGCACCTGCTCGGGTACGACCACGAGGAGCCGGACGAGAAGGCCGAGATGTTCGGCCTCCAGGCGGCCATCGTCGACGGCTGGCGCGGTGAGCGCGGCATGACCGGTCCGTCCCCGGCCCCGACCGTCTCGTGACCGCCCCGCAGCTGATCACCGGCGCGGTGCTGCTGGTGGTGGTGGCCTGGTTCGCGGCGTGCGCCGAGTCCGGGATCGCCCGGATCTCGAGCTTCCGCGCCGAGCAGGCCGTACGGGAGGGCCGGCGCGGCAGCGCGAAGCTCGCGCAGGTCGCCGCCGACCCGACCCGCTACCTCAACGTGGCGCTGCTCGTGCGGGTCACCTGCGAGATGGCGGCCGGCGTGCTCGTCACGTACGTCTGCCTCGACGAGTTCGGCGACAACTGGAAGGCGCTGCTCATCGCGATCGCGGTGATGGTGCTCGTGTCCTTCGTGGCCGTCGGCGTCTCCCCGCGCACCATCGGCCGCCAGCACCCCCTCAACACGGCGACGGCGGCCTCGTACGTCCTGGTCCCGCTCGCCCGCGTCATGGGGCCCATCCCGCAGCTGCTGATCCTCATCGGCAACGCGCTCACGCCCGGAAAGGGCTTCCGCAAGGGGCCGTTCGCCTCCGAGGCCGAGCTGCGCGCGATGGTCGACCTCGCGGAGAAGGAGTCGCTGATCGAGGACGAGGAGCGCCGGATGGTGCACCAGGTCTTCGAGCTCGGCGACACCCTCGTGCGCGAGGTGATGGTGCCGCGCACCGACCTGGTCTGCATCGAGCGGTACAAGACGGTCCGTCAGGCGACGACGCTGGCGCTGCGGTCGGGCTTCTCGCGCATCCCGGTGACCGGGGAGAACGAGGACGACATCGTCGGCATCGTGTACCTGAAGGACCTGGTCCGCAAGACGCACATCAGCCGTGAGGCGGAGGCCGACCTGGTCACGACGGCGATGCGGCCGGCGGTGTTCGTCCCGGACACCAAGAACGCGGGCGATCTGCTGCGGGAGATGCAGCAGGTGCGCAACCACGTGGCCGTGGTCATCGACGAGTACGGCGGCACGGCGGGCATCGTCACCATCGAGGACATCCTCGAGGAGATCGTCGGCGAGATCACCGACGAGTACGACCGCGAACTCGCGCCCGTCGAGGACCTGGGCGAGGACCGCTACCGGGTGACGGCGCGGCTCGACATCACCGACCTCGGTGAGCTGTTCAAGGTCGAGGACTACGACGACGAGGACGTGGAGACGGTCGGCGGGCTGCTGGCGAAGGCGCTCGGCCGGGTGCCGATCGCGGGCGCCTCGGCGCTCGTGGAACTGCCGGACGGGCGGCCGCTGCGGCTGACGGCCGAGTCCCCGGCGGGCCGGCGGAACAAGATCGTGACGGTACTGGTGGAGCCGCTGGCCCCGGCGGCGGGCGAGGGCGAGGAGGGCGAATGACGCCGGCGGAGCTGCGCGCGTTCTGTCTGGGTTTCAACGCGGCGGTGGAGGAGTTCCCCTTCACGCCCGAGACCTCGGTGTTCAAGGTGCTGGGGAAGATGTTCGCGCTGACCGCGCTGGACGGCGACCCGCTGAAGGTCAACCTCAAGTGCGAACCGGAGCTGGCGGTGCGGCTGCGGGCGGAGCACGAGGCGATCGTGCCGGGCTGGCACATGAACAAGCGGCACTGGAACACGGTGACGGTCGGCGCTCTGCCCGAGGCGCTGGTGCGGGAGCTGATCGAGGACTCGTACGACCTGGTGGTCGCGGGCCTGCCGAGGGCGGAGCGGCTGCGGCTCGACCGACCGTGAGGGCGGATCCCGCGGGGACGCGGGGACGCGGGGGCGGCATGGGGAGTGTCAGGGCAGGGGCGGTTGTGCGGCCCCGCCGAGACGCTCCCTATGCTTTCGTCCATGACCGACACCACCGGGACCAACCCCGAGGACAGCAAGATCATCACGCTGGCGCGCAGCGCCCGGGCCCGCAACGGGGTGCCCGAGGGTGCGGCGGTGCGGGACGAGACGGGCCGTACGTACGTCGCCGGGACGGTGGAGCTCGAGTCCCTGAAGCTGAGCGCGCTGCAGACGGCGGTCGCGATGGCGGTGGCGAGCGGGGCCGAGTCCCTGGAGGCAGCGGCCGTGGTCAGCTCGGCGGATGTGGTGGCCGACGCCGACCGCGCGGCGGTCCGCGACCTCGGCGGCCCGGACACCCCGGTCCTGCTGGCCGGCCCGGACGGCACCCTCAAGTCCGCCACCCCGGCAGGCGCCTGACCCGGCGGGGCCTGCCGGTCAGACTGCGCGCCAGACCAGGGTGTAGCGCCAGAACAGCCTCCGGCGCAGCCGCGCGCCCGGCAGTACGGCCCCGGCCTCGCGGACGACGGCCCGGAAGCCCATGCCCGCCGGGCGGGTCGGTGCGGTCATGGACGGCGGCCGGGGAGCCGTACGCCCCTTGTTCTTGATCCAGCCCAGTGCGGCGTTGAGCGGGATCGCGGCCGCGCCGAGCAGGTGGTCGCCCGGGGTCTGGGCCTGCGCGAGACCGACGACGACCAGGGTTCCGCCCGGTGCCAGGTGGCGGCGGAAGAGCCGCAGGGCCTCGCCGAACGGCAGGTGGTGGATCGTGGCGAGACAGGTGATGACGTCGTACGGCCCCGGCGGGGGCTCCGTCAGCGCGTCCCCCACGGAGAACGCCACCGGGGCGTCCTGCGCGGTCAGCTGTCGGGCCCGGGCGACGATCGCCGCATCGGCGTCGACGGCGTCCACCGCCCCGGCCCGGCCGGCCAGGAGCCGGGCCAGGTCCCCGCTGCCCGAGCCCACGTCGAGCGCCCTGTCGAACCGCCCGGGCAGCTGCCGCAGTATCCAACGGTGGTAGTGGGCGTTGTGGTCCCACGGGTGAGCTTCGTTGAACCGGCCGATCGCCTCGAAGGCGCGCTGCGTCAGTGTCGTCACGCAGTGAGTGGATCATGGGCGCGGCGGCGGATCACCATGGCCATCAGCGCGGCCATCGCGCACAGCGCGCCCGAGGCGTACCAGACCAGGTCGTACGAGCCGAAGGCGTCGCGGGCCAGGCCGCCCAGGAAGGCCACCAACGCCGCGCCCACCTGGTGCGAGGCCAGGACCCAGCCGAAGACGATCGCGCTGTCCTCGCCGTAGTGCTCGCGGCACAGCGCGATGGTCGGCGGGACGGTCGCGACCCAGTCCAGCCCGTAGAAGACGATGAAGAAGACCATCGGCGGGTGCACGGACGGCGCCAGCAGCATCGGCAGGAACAGCAGCGAGATCCCGCGCAGGGCGTAGTACACCGCCAGCAGGCGGCGCGCCTCGAAGCGGTCCGTGAACCAGCCGGAGGCGACGGTGCCGATCACGTCGAAGACGCCGACCACCGCGAGCAGTCCCGCGGCCGCCGTCACCGGCATGCCGTGATCGTGGGCCGCCGGTACGAAGTGGGTCTTGACCAGCCCGTTCGTCGAGGCCCCGCAGATCGCGAAGGTGCCCGCCAGCAGCCAGAACGGGCCGGTGCGGGCCGCCTTGAACAGCACCGCCACCGTCCGCCGCGCCGCGCCCGTCACCGGGGCGGGTCGCTGCGCGTACGTGCCCCCGTACGGCGCGAGTCCCATGTCCGCCGGGTGGTCGCGCAGCAGCAGCCACACGAACGGGACGACGGCCAGGGCCGCCAGTGAGACCGTCACCGCCGCCGGACGCCAGCCGTGGTGCTCCACCAGCCAGGACAGCAGCGGCAGGAAGATCAGCTGACCGGAGGCCCCGGCCGCGGTCAGGATGCCGGTGACGAGCCCGCGCCGGGCGGTGAACCAGCGGTTGGTCACGGTCGCCGCGAAGGCCAGGGCCATGGAGCCGCTGCCCAGGCCCACCAGCACGCCCCAGAACAGCACCAGCTGCCAGGACGCCGTCATCCACAAGGTGGCGACGGTGCCGCCGGATATGACCAGCAGGGCCAGGGCCACCACCTTGCGGATGCCGAAGCGGTCCATCAGGGCGGCGGCGAAGGGTGCGGTGAGTCCGTACAGCGCGAGGTTCACCGAGACGGCGAAGCCGATCGTGCCGCGCGACCAGTCGAACTCCTCGTGCAGCGGCTCGATGAGCAGTCCGGGCAGGGAGGCGAAGGCGGCGGCGCCGATGATCGTCACGAAGGCGACGGCCGCGACGAACCAGGCGCGGTGGATGCGTCCGGGGGCGGTCGGGGCCGGGCCGGTGGGGGCGGGGGCGGGGTTGGGGGCTGTCTGCGTCACGCAGAAAGCTTCCGGCCTGCAGGGCCCCGTACGACAGTGGCCTGACTGACACCCTTCGATATGATTGGGCCATGGCCCCTCACCGTGTCGTCGTCCTCGCGCTCACCGGGCTGCTGCCCTTCGAGCTGGGCATCCCGCACCGGATCTTCGGCCGCGCCAAGGGTCCTGCCGGGCAGCCGCTGTACGAGATCCTCACCTGCGCCCTCGCCCCCGGGCCGGTGCGCACCGACGCCGATTTCGCGGTCCAGGTCGAGCACGGCCCCGAGCTGCTGGCCACGGCCGACACCGTGGTGGTGCCCGCCTCGTACGAGCTGGGGCCGGTGTACGAGGAGGGCAGGCTGAGCGACGAGCTCGCCGCGGCGCTCGGGCACATCCGGCCCGGCACGCGGCTCGTCTCCATCTGCACGGGCGGGTACGTCCTGGCCGCGGCCGGATTCCTGGACGGCCGCCCCGCCACCACGCACTGGGCCCACGCCGAGCACTTCCAGCGGCTCTTCCCGGCCGTACGGGTGGACGCCGGCGTGCTCTACACCGACGACGGGGACGTGCTGACCTCGGCCGGGGTCGCCGCCGGCATCGACCTGTGCCTGCACATCGTGCGCCGCGACCACGGCGCGGCCGTCGCGAACGACGTGGCCCGGCGGACCGTCGTACCGCCCCACCGGGACGGCGGGCAGGCCCAGTTCATCGACCGCCCGGTGCCGCAGCCGCAGCAGGCCAGCACCGCGGCCGCCCGCGCGTGGGTGCTGGACCGGCTGCACGAGCCGGTGCGGCTGGTCGACCTGGCCCGCCAGGAGGCCATGTCGGTACGGACGTTCACGCGCCGGTTCCGGGAGGAGTCCGGGGTCAGCCCCGGCGAGTGGATCGTCGGCCAGCGGGTGGAACGGGCCCGGTGGCTGCTGGAGCGGACGGATCTGCCGATGGAACAGGTCGCGCGGGAGACCGGGTTCGGGACGGCGCAGTCGCTGCGCAAGCACGTGCAGGCGGCGCTGGGGGTGAGCCCGACGGCGTACCGGCGCACGTTCCGCGCGGCCGGTGGGCAGGGGGAGCCTGCCATCTCCTGATGGGCCATCAGTTGATGCCGGGTCCGTGCATTGACTTCTCCCGCCGCCCGCTCGTGAATGGCCCCCTGTCGGCGCGAGGGAACCCAGGGGGCGGGCCGTGCGAACACGGGCGGGCAGCAGGAGATGGTCGGTGGCCGTCGGCATGGCGGTGCTCGCGGCCACGGCCGGGGGTGCACTGAGCGCGCCTGCCGCGGCGGAAGGGGAGACGCCGTCCGGGCAGGTGGAGTTCCCGACGCACTGCCTGCCGCCGCAGGAGGCCGGACTCCCGCCCGCCGACGGGCCGACCACGGCCCGGATCACCGTCGACGACCCGGCGCCGAAGGTCGGCGACACGGTCACCGTGACGTACCAGGTGGCCCGGACGCCCGCCGTGAACCCGCTCGGCGCCGAACTCCCGGCCGATGTGCTGACCCCGACCGGGCGGATCCTGCTGGGGGGTGCGCAGAGCGGTGAGGTCACCGTCGTGGGGGCGAAGCGGAACGATCCTGTCCAGGCGGGTGCAGGCCTGCCCGCCGTCACCATGACCGGCACGTTCACCGTCACCGCGCCCGGCGGGATCACCCTGGCCCCGGGCGGCTACATGCTGCACACCGGCCACCTGCTGGACCTGGACACCGCCTGCGCCGTCACCGGTGCGCCGGTGTCCGAACGGCTCACCGCGACCCCGCTGCCCCGGGCCAACCTGCGGTCGGTCGCGCTGGGCACGGCCTACGGGAAGCCGGGAGCCAAGGTCAAGGTCACCGGCGTCGGCTTCGCCCCGGGCGCGGCCGTGACGGTGACCGGCCGGGCGGGCGCCGCCGAGACCGTGGACCGGGTGGCCGTCACGGCGGACGAGCGGGGCGAGGTCCTGGCGGAGCTTGCGGTCACGGACAGGGCGACGACGGCGGTGGTCGCGTACGAGGGCACGGCGTGGTCGGCGCAGGAGGGCTCGGGGCCGACGGCGTACACGGTGCTCGCGGCTGCGCCTGCGGGCGCGCAGAAGGTGACGGCGGTGGTCGAGCCCGGCGCGCTGTCGATGACCCAGGCGGGCGCGTCGATCGCGCTGGGTGCGGTCCCGTACGGGGAAGGCGGCGCGGCCCCCGGCCGGATCGGCACGGTCACGGTCAAGGACGCGCGGGGCGGACCGGCGGGGTGGACGCTGACCGGCAAGGTCACGGACTTCACCGGCCCGGGCGGGGCCGTGATCCCGGGGGCCTCGCTGAGCTGGACCCCGTCGTGCACGGCCGCGGAGGGCAGCCCGAGCCGGTGCGTGGCGGGCAGGGCGGGGGTGGTCGGGCCGGAGGGCGCGGTGCTCGCGTCCGCGCCGGACGCGGAGCCGGTCGGCGGGACGTTCACGATCGACGCGACGGTCGCCCTGACGCTCCCCCCGTACACCCCGCCGGGCGCGTACCGGGCGGTCCTGACCCTGACCTTCTCGTGAGCCGCCCCGCTCCGCGGGTCCCGCTCCGCAGGTCCCGCTGCGCGGGGCCTTCTCCCCGCCGGGCTGCTGCCCGGCCAGGAAGTCCGGCTGAGCACGAGGTGGGAGCACCCGCCCGCCGTCGAACGGGCCGAGGTCACGGTGCGCGCCGAGGCCGCGGGAGCCGCGCCCGGGCCGCCACGTCCTACTCCGCCCGGCCCCCGCCGACGGCCGTCCTCGCGGGCGCCCCGGCCCCCGCCGGCGGCCGTCCTCGCGGGCGCCCCGGCCCTCGTCGCGGCAGCCTGGTCGGCGCTGGGACCCGCATCGGGGAGAATGGCCCGTATGAGCGATCGTTCCCCCGAGTCCACCAGCCCGCACCGTGCGGGCTTCGCCTGCTTCGTCGGCCGCCCCAACGCGGGGAAGTCGACCCTGACCAACGCACTCGTGGGCACCAAGGTCGCGATCACCTCCAACCGGCCGCAGACCACCCGCCACACCGTCCGCGGCATCGTGCACCGCCCCGACGCCCAGCTCGTACTGGTCGACACGCCCGGTCTGCACAAGCCGCGGACCCTCCTCGGCGAGCGGCTGAACGACGTCGTACGGACCACCTGGGCCGAGGTCGACGTCATCGGCTTCTGCCTGCCCGCCGACCAGAAGCTCGGCCCCGGCGACAAGTTCATCGCGAAGGAGCTCGCGGGGATCAAGAAGACCCCCAAGATCGCCATCATCACGAAGACCGACCTCGTCGAGTCCAAGCAGCTGGCCGAGCAGCTCCTCGCCGTCCACCAGCTCAGCGCGGAGCTCGGCTTCGAGTGGGCCGAGATCGTCCCCGTCTCGGCGGTCGGCGACACCCAGGTCCAGCTGCTGGCCGACCTGATCGCGCCGCTGCTGCCCGAGAGCCCGCCGCTGTACCCGGAGGGCGACCTCACCGACGAGCCCGAGATGGTGATGGTCGCGGAGCTGATCCGGGAGGCCGCGCTGGAGGGCGTACGGGACGAGCTCCCGCACTCCATCGCCGTGGTCGTCGAGGAGATGATCCCGCGGGAGAACCGCCCGGCGGACCGCCCGCTGCTGGACATCCACGCGAACGTCTACATCGAGCGGCCGAGCCAGAAGGGCATCATCATCGGCCCGAAGGGCTCCCGGCTGAAGGAGGTCGGGATGAAGTCGCGCAAGCACATCGAGGCGCTGCTCGGCACCCCGGTCTTCCTCGACCTGCACGTGAAGGTCGCGAAGGACTGGCAGCGCGACCCCAAGCAGCTGCGCAAGCTCGGCTTCTGATCCTCTTCACGCGCTCCGTCCGGCGGTAGCCGGGGGAGACCTCGTCCGGCGGCTCGGCCCGGCACCCCGGCAGGGGGCCGGGCCGGCCCGTTTACGCGGGCCGGCGCAGCCGCACCACGTTGTCCGTGCGGGTCCCGGGCGTGCCGTCGGGCTGGTTCTGGATCCGTTCGGTCTCCTCGGCCCGCAGGACCTCCCAGCCCGCCGTGACCGGCTCCAGCTGCGCGAGGACCTCCTGCGGCGTCGGGAAGTGGGCCTCCTCGCGGTCCTCCTGCCACGGCGCCCAGCCCGCGTGCCCGACGACCAGCAGGGTGCCGCCGGGGGCCACGGCCGCGGCGGCGCTGCGCAGGACGCGGTCGCGGGGGAAGTCCCCGTAGTTGTGCAGGAAGCAGGCCGAGACGAGGTCGAACTCCCCCTCCGGGAACGACTCGGTCAGGTCGTGCCGCGCCCAGGTGGCGCGGTCCGCGACCCCGGCGTCCGCCGCGTGCTCGGCGGCCCGGCCGAGGGCGACCCCGGAGATGTCGGTCCCGGTGACGGCCCATCCGCGGCGGGCCAGCCAGACGGCGTCGGCGCCCTCCCCGCAGCCCAGGTCCAGGGCCCGCCCGGGGGCGAGCCCGGACACCTCGTGCACCAGCATGGCGTTGGCCTCGCCGCTCCAGATGCGGTCGCTCTCGCCGTAGCGGCCGTCCCAGAACTCCTCGCCCGCCGAGGCCCCGGCTGCGGGGGAGTGGTGGGGGTGCGTGTGCGCGTGCGCGTGCTCGGTCATGGCTTCCTCTTCCGGTACGGGTGCCGATGCGACCGATGCTGCGCCCGCCCACGCCCGCCGGGCAAACCTTGTTGCCGATCCGGCAAACCGGGCGGGGCGCCCGTGACGGCCGGGGGCTGGTTTCGGCCATCCGTCCGAAGGCGAAGGCGCCCGGCTCAGGCGCCTTCCTTCAGCAGCCGGGAGATCAGCGTCCGCTGCGCCTCCGACAGGTTCGGCTCCTGGCAGGAGACCGTCCGTCCGTCGACGGTGATCCGGTACGAGAACCCGTCCCGGATCCGGTCCGACCCGGGCGCGGCCGGGACGGGCCGCAGCGCCAGCTGGGCCAGGGCCCGCCATTCGTCCTCGTCGGGCCGGCCCGAGGTGTCCACCTCGGCCCGGCGCTCGATGCCCGCGAAGCCGCCCGTCCGCACCACCAGAATCCGCATGCCCGCCTTTCTACCCCGCGAGGGCCGGCTAGCCGAGCCCGACCGTCGACCACGCCTTCTGCAGCGCCTGGTGCTCCGCGCCGCCGTCCCCGTACCGGGCCACCGCGGCGGCCACCGACAGCCGGGCGAAGTCCTTGAAGTCCGCGTCCGAGGCCAGCTCGCCGCCCGTCAGCGTGTCGTACCAGATCCGCCCGGCCCGCTCCCACGCCTTGCCGCCGAGTTCGGTGGCCACGAGGTAGAACGCGTGGTTCGGGATCCCGGAGTTGATGTGCACCCCGCCGTTGTCCCGCGCGGTGTCCACGTAGTCGTCCATCGTCGCCGGCTGCGGGTCCTTGCCGAGCTCGTCGTCGTCGTACGCCGTGCCCGGCGCCTTCATCGAGCGCAGCGCGACCCCGCCGACGTTCGGGCCGAGCAGTCCGGCGCCGATCAGCCAGTCCGCGTCCTCGGCCGTCTGGTCGAGGCAGTACTGCTTGATCAGCGAGCCGAAGACGTCGGACATCGACTCGTTCAGCGCGCCCGACTGGCCGTGGTACTCCAGGTTCGCCGTGTACTGGGTGACCCCGTGCGTGAGTTCGTGGCCGATGACGTCCACCGACACGGTGAAGTCGAGGAAGAGGTCCCCGTCCCCGTCGCCGAAGACCATCTGCTGCCCGTCCCAGAAGGCGTTGTTGTAGTCCACGCCGTAATGGACGCTCGCGTCCAGCGCCAGCCCGGAATCGTCGATCGAGTGTCGGCCGAAGCCCTTCAGGAACAGCTCGTACGTGGCGCCGAGCCCCGCGTACGCGCGGTTGACGGTGGCGTCCTTGGACGCCGCGTCGCCCTCGCCGCGCACCTTCTTCCCGGGCAGCCGGGTGCGGTGCTGGGTGTCGTAGATCGTCCGGCGGGGCTCGTCGGAGACGGGCGTCCCCAGCGCAGGAGCGATCCCGCGGACGGTGGTGACCCGGCGCCGGGTGCGCAGGAGGGAGTCCTGCTCGAGGGTGCGCTGGGCGGCGTCGGCGCGCCGGGTGTCCTCGGACTGGGCGATCTTGTCGAGCAGGTGGGGCGGGACCACCGTGCAGAAGACGGGGTGGCGGTGAGCGTGGGAGGCATCCATCCCGGCAATGTGGCAGCGGGTCATCGCGGTGTCACTACCTGCAACCATGATTCATTCAGTTGTCTGAAAGCCGTCGCGCCGCGTTGACGGTTCGACCGGACCTGTAGCGGAGGAACGAGACGGACCCCACATTCGGTATAAATCGGACACCGGGGTCTTGCATACTGAAACAGGCCCTCGCGTTACGGGGCGCCTCGGTTAGGCTCGGCCCATCATGCGTTTCGGGCTGCTTCTCCTTAGCTGCCGCGGCGAGGGCCTGTAGTCGTAGGCCGACCCCCTCCCCGCGGAGTTTGGTGTTGCGGTTCTTACGACCGCCGTCGGCCGTCCCAGCGAACTACACGCGGACACGCGAGGAGCCCAACGCCATGAGCCAGCAGCCTTTTGTCGGTCGCCCCACGCCCATCACGAACGCGACCCACACCCAGAAGACCTCCGGGATGCCGATCCACAAGTACGGCCGGTACGAGCAGGTCGACATCGCGGACCGCACCTGGCCGGACGCCCGCGTCACCGAGGCCCCCCGCTGGCTCTCCACCGACCTGCGCGACGGCAACCAGTCGCTGATCGACCCGATGACCCCCGCCCGCAAGCGCGAGATGTTCGACCTGCTGGTGCGCATGGGCTACAAGGAGATCGAGGTCGGCTTCCCGTCCTCCGGCGAGACCGACTTCGCCTTCGTACGCTCCATCATCGAAGAGGGCGCGATCCCGGACGACGTCACCATCTCCGTCCTGACCCAGGCCCGCGAGGACCTGATCGAGCGGACCGTCGAGTCGCTGATCGGCGCCAAGCGCGCCACCGTGCACCTGTACAACGCGACCGCGCCCACCTTCCGCCGGGTCGTCTTCCGCGGCTCCAAGGAGCAGATCAAGCAGATCGCCGTCGACGGCACCCGCCTGGTCATGGAGTACGCCGACAAGCTGCTGGGCCCGGAGACCACCTTCGGATACCAGTACAGCCCGGAGATCTTCACGGACACCGAGCTGGACTTCGCCCTGGAGGTCTGCGAGGCCGTCTGCGACGTGTGGCAGCCGTCCGAGGGCCGCGAGATCATCCTGAACCTGCCCGCCACCGTGGAGCGTTCGACGCCCTCCACCCACGCGGACCGCTTCGAGTGGATGGCCCGCAACCTGACCCGCCGCGAGCACATCTGCATCTCCGTGCACCCGCACAACGACCGCGGCACCGCCGTCGCCGCCGCCGAGCTGGCCCTGATGGCCGGCGCCGACCGCATCGAGGGCTGCCTGTTCGGGCAGGGCGAGCGCACCGGCAACGTCGACCTGATCACGCTGGGCATGAACCTGTTCTCCCAGGGCATCGACCCGCAGATCGACTTCTCGCAGATCGACGAGATCCGCCGCACCAGCGAGTACTGCAACCAGATGGAGGTCCACCCGCGCCACCCCTACGCGGGCGACCTGGTCTACACCGCCTTCTCCGGCTCCCACCAGGACGCCATCAAGAAGGGCTTCGACGCCATGGAGGCCGACGCGGCCGCCGCCGGCAAGACCGTCGACGACATCGAGTGGGCGGTCCCGTACCTGCCGATCGACCCGAAGGACGTCGGCCGCTCCTACGAGGCGGTCATCCGCGTCAACTCGCAGTCCGGCAAGGGCGGCATCGCGTACGTCCTGAAGAACGACCACAAGCTGGACCTGCCGCGCCGCATGCAGATCGAGTTCTCGCGGATCATCCAGGCCAAGACCGACGCCGAGGGCGGCGAGGTCACGCCGAAGGCGATCTGGGACGTGTTCGCCGACGAGTACCTGCCCAACCCCGAGAACCCGTGGGGCCGCATCCAGCTGCGCTCGGGCTCGACGGCCACCGACAAGGACGGTACGGACACACTGACCGTCGAGGCGGTCGTGGACGGCGTGGAAGCGGTCCTGACCGGCACCGGCAACGGCCCGATCTCGGCCTTCTTCGACGCCCTGGCCGGCATCGGCGTCGACGCCCGCCTGCTGGACTACACCGAGCACACGATGAGCGAGGGCGCCTCCGCCGTGGCCGCCTCGTACATCGAGTGCGTGATCGACGGCCGCGTCCTGTGGGGCATCGGCATCGACGCCAACACCACCCGCGCCTCCCTGAAGGCGGTCATCTCCGCCGTCAACCGCGCGGGCCGCTGACCGTTCGCACGTGAACCCCGCCCCTCCCTGCGGAGGGGCGGGGTTGCGTCGTTCCCGGATTCAGCGGGCCAGGTAGCCGCCGTCCACCGGCAGGATCGCGCCCGTCACGAACGAGGCCGCGTCGGAGGCCAGGAAGGCGATGACCCGGGCCACCTCCTCCGGCTCGCCGAGCCGGCCCATCGGATGGGCCGCGGAGACCTCCGCCAGGTACTCGGGGCCGCCCGGCTCGTCCTTGAGCGCCAGCACCCGCTCCGTACGGATGGTGCCGGGGGCCACCGCGTTGACCCGGATCCCGTGCGCCGCCCACTCCACCGCCAGGTGCTTGGTCAGCCCCGACGCCACGAACTTCGCCGGCCCGTACGCCGCCTGCCGGGCCTGCCCGGCCACCCCCGACACCGAGGACACGCAGACCAGCGCCCCGCCGGGGTCCGGCTGCGCCAGCATCGCCTCGATGGCGTACTTGCAGGTCAGGAACATCCCCCGACCGTCGATCGCCATGACCCGGTCCCAGTCGTCCGGGCCGGTCTCCCGTACATCCGAAAGAGGGAGCACTCCGGCGTTCGCCACGGCGACGTCGAGCCGTCCGTACGCCCCGAGCGCGGCCTCGACCATCGCGCGGTTGGCCTCCGGATCGGCGACGTCACCGGCCACGGTCGTGATGTCGTACCCCTCGGCGGCCAGTTCCGTACGCAGTTCCCCGACGCCGGGGCCATTGATGTCAGCCGCGGTCACGAGGGCGCCGGAGCGGGCCAGCAGCCGGGCGGTGGCCCGGCCGATCCCGCTCGCCGCGCCCGTGACCAGACAGGATTTGTTGTTCACGCGGGCGAGCGTAGGCAAAACGCGACGTCCGCGGGCGCAGCGGCAGGGATGCAGACCGGCCAACTGCGGGCGGCGGGACATGTTGTCTTGTCACACGACTGACGCATCCTCACCGATGTGGCTAACATCACGCCAACCCGGCGAAGCTGCCTGGGGTTCCCGCCCGTGCCCGCAGGGCCACGGGGGAGTGACGGAGGTGCGACGTGCTGCCAGTTCGGGGTGGGGACGGCCGGAAGCTGACGGTCTGGGGCATCCGTACCACCTGGAGCACCGTGGGCGACGGGGAGTTCTTCTGCCCCGACTGCGGTGGCGACCGCAACTACCGCAGGCGCACCGGGCGCCGCCGGTTCACGGTCCTCGGCGTCCCGCTGCTGCCGCGCGGAGCGGCCGGGCCCGTCATCGAGTGCCAGGGCTGCCGCGAGCGCTTCGAGACCGAGGTCCTCGACCACCTGACCACCACCCGCTTCTCGGCGCTCCTGCGCGACGCCGCGCACACCGTGACGCTCGCCGTCCTCGCGGCGGGCGGAACCGCCTCGCGCGGCGCTCTGGAGGCCGCCGTGTCGGCCGTACGGGCGGCGGGCTTCCAGGACTGCACGGAGGAGCAGCTGGAGTCCCTGGTGGAGGCGCTCGCCACCGACGAGGGCCGGCTCGGTCTGTACGACGGCCCCGAATGCTGCGGCGCCGCGCTGGCGATAGAGCTCCACGAGGCGCTGGAACCGCTGGCTCCGCACCTGGCCGCGCCCGGGCGCGAATCGATCCTGCTGCAGGGCGCCCGGATCGCCCTCGCGGACGGCCCGTACACCCCCGCCGAGCGCGAGGTGCTCGCCACGGTGGGCGCCGCGCTGCGAATGGCTTCCGACGACGTGACCCGGCTGCTGTCGGCGGTCCGGGCGCCGTGAACGTGACCGAAACGGCCTCGGTACGGCCTCGGAACGGCCTCGGAACGCCTTCGCCGGGGTAACGATCCGGCCTCGTGCGACTGAAACCGCCCCCCTTCACACGCTGCGTGAAGGGGGGATTCGTGCGTTCCGGCCCCGGCCGTCCGCCCATTGGACACCCGTACGGACCTGTGACCTGCACGGACGGGCTTCGAGGCCACCGGCTTTACGCCCTTGCGGAGACATCCGCCACTGGAGATACCTACAGATCTGACATCCCCAGGCGTCAACACTTTGTGGAAGTCCACGATATCTGTGAGCACCCCCACAGGCGTTCAATTCCGGTCACACGACGAGACGCCGCCAGTAACACAGCGGGGCTTCGATTCACGTGAACGCACTGACAACCCTGGCGGATCAACGGGATACCGACCCACTTCGCCCAGGGATAACCAGATTCCTCTCGTTTACCTACCTCTTGAAGGGCAAGGCAGAGATGGCACGTGTCGCCGCCCGGCTCACCGAAAGCGGAGAGCCCAGCACGCACCCGGTCGACGAGGTGCTCCCCCTCCCCAAGCTCGCGCTGTACGGCTTCCAGCACGTACTCGCGTTCTACGCCGGTGCGGTGATCGTCCCGATCATCGTGGGCGGTGCCCTCGGCCTGACCACCGAGCAGTTGGTCTACCTGATCAACGCCGACCTGTTCACCTGCGGTATCGCCTCGATCATCCAGGCGTTCGGCGTCGGCCGGATCGGCGCGCGCCTGCCGCTCATCCAGGGCGTCACCTTCACCGCGGTCTCCCCGATGATCGCCATCGGGCTCGGAGCCGGCGGCGGGACGGCTGGCCTGCTGGTCATCTACGGCGCGGTCATCACGGCCGGCATCGCCACCTTCGCCTTCGCCTGGCTGCCCCCCAAGGCCTTCCGTACGGTCATGCGGCTCTTCCCGCCGGTCGTCACCGGCACGGTGATCACCGTCCTCGGCATCGTGCTGATCCCCGTCGGCCTCAACGACGCCGCGGGCGGCGTCGGCAGCCCCGGCTTCGGCGACCCGAAGAACTTCGCGTACGCCGGCGGCACGATGCTCTTCATCCTCGTCCTGATGAAGCTCGGCAAGCCCTTCCTCTCGAGCATCTCCATCCTGCTCGGCCTGGTCGGCGGCACCGCCGTCGCCTTCCTGCTCGGCGACGCCAAGTTCGGCGACGTGAGCAACTCGAACTGGATCGGCATCACCACCCCGTTCCACTACGGAGCACCGAAGTTCGCCTGGTTCCCGATCCTGCTGATGCTCATCGTCATGCTGATCACCATGGTCGAGACCACCGGTGACACCTACGCCGTCGGCGACATCGTCGGCAAGGAGATCGACAGCGAGACCGTGGCCCGCGCGCTGCGCGCCGACGGCGCCGCGACCGCCCTCGGCGGTGTCCTCAACTCCTTCCCGTACGTGGCCTTCGCCGAGAACGTCGGCCTGGTCCGCATGACCAAGGTCAAGAGCCGGTTCGTCGTGGTCGCCGCGGGCGTCTTCATGATCGTGCTCGGGCTGATCCCGAAGGCCGCCGCGATCGTGGCCGCGGTCCCGCACGGGGTGCTCGGCGGCGCGGCGACGGTGATGTTCGCGATGGTGGCCCTTGCGGGCATCCAGACCCTGGCCAAGGTCGACCTCAAGGAGGAGAAGAACGCGCTGGTCGTGGGTGTCTCCCTGGCCTTCGCGCTGCTCCCCGCGACCGTCCCGGTGCTCTTCAAGGACCACATGAACGCGGACCTGTCCTCGCTGCTCAACAGCGGTGTGACGCTCGGTGCCACGGCCGCGATCGTGCTCAACCTGATCTTCAACGGCCTGGCCAAGGACGATGCGCACCAGACCCCCCAGGCCGAGCTGCCCGCCCAGGCGGCGGCCGCACCGGATGCGGCGCCCGAGGCGAAGGCGGCGGGTGAGGCCGAGACGGTGGCCGAGGCCACGGTCGGCGCCGCCGTGACCGCCGTCGCCGCCGGAGCACCGAAGGCGGACGCGGACGACGAGGCCGCGCCCGCCTCCTGACCCTCCCAAGGGCGGAAGGCCCTCCGTCCGGACCCGGGTCCGGACGGAGGGCCTTCCGCCGTCCCGGCACAGGCGACAATGGGCGCATGAGTCTGTTCCGCGACGACGGCATCGTGCTGCGCACCCAGAAGCTGGGTGAGGCGGACCGCATCATCACGCTGCTGACCCGGGGCCACGGACGGGTGCGGGCCGTGGCCCGCGGGGTGCGCCGGACGAAGTCCAAGTTCGGCGCCGGGCTGGAACCTTTCTCCCACGCCGACGTGCAGTTCTTCGCCCGGGGCAGCGAGCTGATCGGCCGCAGCCTCCCACTGTGCACCCAGACCGAGATCATCGCTCCGTACGGCAACGGCATCGTCATCGACTACGGCCGCTACACCGCCGGCACCGCGATGCTGGAGACCGCCGAGCGGTTCACCGAGAACGAGGGCGAGCCCGCCGTACAGCAGTACCTGCTGCTGATCGGCGCCCTGCGCACGCTCTCGCGCGGGGAGCACGAGCCGAACCTCATCCTCGACGCGTTCCTGCTGCGCTCGCTCGCCGTCAACGGCTACGCGCCCAGCTTCACGGACTGCGCGAAGTGCGGGATCCACGGCCCCAACCGGCACTTCTCCGTCGCCGCGGGCGGGGTCGTCTGCGGGGACTGCCGGGTGGCCGGCAGCGTCGTACCCTCGTCTGAGTCCATCGCCCTGCTCAGTGCGCTGCTGACGGGCGACTGGGGGCATGCGGACGCCTGCGAGGCGCGGTACGTGCGGGAGGGCAGCGGGCTGGTCTCCGCCTATTTGCACTGGCATCTGGAGCGCGGGCTACGCTCCCTGCGATACGTCGAGAAATAGGAGCTGGGCACATGGCACGACGCGGGATTCTGGGACGCTCTCGCCGGGAGTACAAGGTTCCCGAGCCGCACCCGTCCGGTGAGCGCCCGCCGAAGATCCCCGGCGAGCTCGTCCCGAACCACGTCGCGGTGGTCATGGACGGCAACGGCCGCTGGGCCAAGGAGCGCGGCCTGCCGCGCACCGAGGGCCACAAGGTCGGCGAGGGCGTCGTACTCGACGTGCTCAAGGGCTGCCTGGAGATGGGCGTCAAGAACCTCTCCCTGTACGCCTTCTCGACGGAGAACTGGAAGCGCTCGCCCGACGAGGTCCGCTTCCTGATGAACTTCAACCGCGACGTCATCCGGCGCCGCCGCGACGAGATGAACGAGCTGGGCATCCGCATCCGCTGGGTCGGCCGCATGCCGAAGATGTGGAAGTCGGTCGTCCAGGAGCTCCAGGTCGCCCAGGAGCAGACCGTCGACAACGACGCGATGACCTTGTACTTCTGCGTGAACTACGGCGGCCGTGCGGAGATCGCGGACGCGGCGCAGGCGATCGCGCGGGACGTGGCCGCGGGCCGGCTGGACCCGTCGAAGGTCAACGAGAAGACCTTCGCGAAGTACATGTACTACCCGGACATGCCGGACGTGGACCTGTTCCTGCGGCCGAGCGGCGAGCAGCGCACCTCCAACTACCTGCTCTGGCAGAGCGCGTACGCCGAGATGGTCTTCCAGGACGTGCTGTGGCCGGACTTCGACCGCCGCAACCTGTGGGCGGCCTGCCTGGAGTACGCCCAGCGCGACCGCCGCTTCGGCGGCGCCGTCCCGAACCAGGCGGAGCCGGGCCGGTCCTGACCGCGGGTGCGGTCGGCCCCGTGCGAAAGACCGTCGCGGGGGATGTGCCGCGGCTATAGGGTCCGCTGTCATGGACATGGACGGGGAACAGGTGCCGGTACGGCTCGTCTACCGGATCACCACGGCGGACGTCGCGCAGGCGCTCCGGGCGCGTGACGCCCGGGTGCCCGCGGGGCGCCGCAAGCGGACGCTGACGGTCGGCTTCGGGGCGCTGCTGCTGGGCTTCGGGGGGCTGGCGCTGATGGGCGACGGCCCCCTCGTCAAGCCGCTGGTCACGGCCGGGGCCGGGCTCCTGATGCTCGTACTCGCGCTGCTCGGCCCGCAGCTCACGGCGCGGGCCTTCGCGGGGCTGCTGGCGAAGGCGGGCGAGACCACGGCGGTGGTGGACGCCACCGGCCTGCAGGTGAGCACCGCCGACACGCAGACGCGCATCAACTGGGCCGCGCAGCCGCTGTACACGGAGACGGCCGACACCTTCGTCACGCTCAGCGTCGCCAAGCGGGCGGTGGCGATGACGATCCTGCCCAAGCGCGGGGCCGCGGACCCGGCGGACATCGACCGCCTCCGGGCGGTCCTCGACCGCAACCTGCAGAGGCTCTAGGCGGGGGCCTGGCCGGCGGCCGCGGCTGCGCAGTCGGCGCAGGTGCCGAAGATCTCCACGGTGTGGGCGACGTTCACGAAGCCGTGCTCCGCCGCGATCGACTCCGCCCACTTCTCCACCGCAGGACCCTCCACCTCGACGGCCTTGCCGCACTTGCGGCAGACCAGGTGATGGTGGTGGTCCCCGGTGGAGCAGCGCCGGTAGACCGACTCGCCGTCGCTGGTGCGCAGCACGTCGACCTCGCCGGCGTCGGCGAGCGACTGGAGGGTGCGGTACACGGTCGTCAGGCCGACGGAGTCACCGCGGTGCTTGAGCATGTCGTGCAGCTCCTGGGCGCTGCGGAACTCGTCCACCTGGTCCAGCGCCGCCGCCACGGCTGCCCGCTGCCGGGTGGATCGTCCTCGTACTGGCGCGGTATTCATCTCGCCAGGCGCAGTCGCCACCGGTTCCTCCTCGTATCGGCCTCGGCCCATTGTGCCAGGCGGCCGACTCTCTCAGACCTTCACATCATCGCGCGTGCAGACCTCTTCGGCGGCGCGGGCCGCATTCGCCCGGCGCCGGGCCAGCGGGGTGGACAGTGCGGTCATCACCATGAAGACGCCGATGGCGAGCAGCACGATGGTGCCGCCGGAGGGGGCGTCGATGTAGTACGTCGCGACCGTGCCGGAGAGCGAGACCAGCACGCCGATCACCATGGCCACCGACAGGGTGGCGGTGAACCCGCGGGTGACGCGCTGCGCCGCCGCGACCGGGATCACCATCATGGCGCTGACCAGCAGCAGGCCGACGATCCGCATGGCCACGGTGACGGTGACGGCGGCGGTGACCGCGATCAGCAGGTTCAGGAAGCGCACCGGCAGGCCGGTGACCCGGGCGAACTCCTCGTCCTGGCAGACGGCGAACAGCTGGCGGCGCAGGCCGAGGGTGACGGCGATCACGAACGCCGCGAGGATCACGACCGCGGTGACGTCCTCGGCGGAGACCGTGGTGATCGAGCCGAAGAGGTAGCTGGTCAGATTGGCCGTGGAACCGCCCGGCGCCAGGTTGATGATCATCACGCCGCCGGCCAGGCCGCCGTAGAACAGCATGGCGAGCGCGATGTCGCCGCTGGTTTTGCCGCGGGAGCGGATCAGCTCCATGCCGACCGCGCCGATGACCGCGACCAGGGTCGCCATCCACACCGGGCTCGTGTTGAGCAGGAAGCCGAGCGCGACACCGGTCATGGCCACGTGTCCGATGCCGTCGCCCATGACGGCCTGGCGGCGCTGCACGAGGTACGTGCCGATCGCCGGGGCGGTGACGCCGACCAGGACGGCCGCGAGGAGGGCCCGCTGCATGAAGGCGTAGGTGAGGAGGTCCATCAGCTCAGCAGTCCCGTCCGGAGCGGCTCGGCGTCGTGCGCCGCGTGGGGGTGTACGTGGTCGTGGCCGGGCAGGGCGTGCTGGCCCACGGCCTCCGGGGGCGCGCCGTCGTGGACGACGCAGCCGTCGCGCAGGACGACGGCGCGGTCGATCAGCGGCTCCAGCGGGCCCAGCTCGTGCAGGACGAGCAGGACGGTCGTGCCGGCGGCGACCTGCTCGCGCAGGGCGTTCGCGAGGACCTCCTGGTTGGCGAGGTCCACGCCGGCCATCGGCTCGTCCATGATCAGCAGTTCGGGTTCCACGGCGAGCGCCCGCGCGATCAGCACGCGCTGGTGCTGGCCGCCGGAGAGGGCGTTGACGGAGGCGTCGGCGTACGGGCCCATGTCGACGAGGGCCAGGGCCCGCTCGACGGCCGCCTTGTCGGCTTTACGGAGGATGCCGAAGCGGGAGCGGGCGAGCCGGCCGGAGGAGACGACCTCGCGGACGGTGGCCGGGACGCCGCTGGCGGCGGTGGTGCGCTGCGGGACGTACCCGATGCGCGACCAGGCGCGGAAGCGCTTGAAGTCGGTGCCGAACAACGCCAGCTCGCCGTCGGACAGCGGGACCTGGCCGACGACGGCGCGCACGGCCGTGGACTTGCCGGAGCCGTTGGCGCCGAGCAGGGCGACGACCTCGCCGCGCCGGACGGTGAGGTCGACCCCGCGCAGCACGGGGCGCGAGCCGAGCGAGGCGGTGGCCCCGCGCAGGGATATGACGGGCTGGTCCGCTGCCTCGGCGGGCTGGGACTCCATGGCACGCGCCTCCGTTACTGCCATTACTTGCTACCGAGCGCCTTCTGCAGGTTCTTCAGATTGGACCGCATGACCTCGAGGTAGTCAGCGCCCTGGGACTTGTCGGTGATTCCCTCGAGCGGGTCGAGGACGTCGGTCTTCAGGCCCGTGTCCGCGGCGAGCGTCTTGGCCGTCTTGTCGCTGGCCAGGCTCTCGAAGAACACCGTCGAGACATTGTCCTTCTTCGCGACGGCCTGGAGTTCCTTCATCCGGGCCGGGCTCGGCTCGGACTCGGGGTCGACGCCGGAGATGCCCTCCTGGTCGAGGCCGTAGCGCTCGGCGAGGTAGCCGAAGGCGGAGTGCGTGGTGATGAAGGTCTTGGACGCGGTGTTCTTCAGGCCGTCCTTGAACTCCGCATCGAGCGCGGTCAGCTTGCCGACCAGCTCGTCGGTGTTCTTGCGGTAGTCGGCCGCGTGGTCGGGGTCGGCCTTCTCCAGGGCCGCGCCGACGCCCTTGGCGACCTCGGCGTACTTCACCGGGTCGAGCCAGATGTGCGGGTCCTCGCCGGCCTCGCCGTGGCCGTGGCCCTCCTCGCCCTCGCCCTCGTGGGCGTGGTCGTGGCCGGAGGAGCCGTGGACCTCGAGCTTCGTGAGGGCGGCGGCGTCGACTATGTGCTTCACGCCGGACTGGGCGACGGCCTTGTCGACGGCGGGCTGCAGGCCCTTGAGGTAGAGGACCACGTCGGACTCGCCGAGCTGCCCGGTCTGCTTCGGGGTGATCTCCAGGTCGTGCGGTTCCACGCCCGGCTTGGTCAGGGTGGCGGCCTTCACGTGGTCCTTGCCGATCTGTTCGGCCAGGAACTGCATCGGGTAGAACGACGCCATGACGCCGAGCTTGCCGTCCTTGCCGCCCCCGGCGGCCGAGGCTCCGGAGCAGGCGGTGAGGGCCGTGGCGCCGAGGGCGACGGCTCCGGCGAGGGCGGCTGCGGGTATGAGGCGTCGTACGTTCATGACATCCATTTTCATCAAAAATGGAAACGGTTGTCAAAAACCCTGGTGGGGAGCCCGGGGGCCGGGCCGCGGAAGGGGTCCCGATTTGAAAGGGGGGGTGCGGGCGCCGGTAACCTTGAGTCTTCGCCGTTCGTCCTCGTAATGAAGAGAGCACCGTGGCCGCCGACAAGATCGAAACCATCGTCAGCCTGAGCAAGCGCCGTGGCTTCGTTTTCCCGTGCAGTGAGATCTACGGCGGCACCAAGGCCGCCTGGGACTACGGCCCGCTCGGTGTCGAGCTCAAGGAGAACATCAAGCGCCAGTGGTGGAAGGCGATGGTCACCGGGCGTGAGGACATCGTCGGCATCGACTCCTCCGTGATCCTGGCCCCCGAGGTCTGGGTGGCCTCCGGCCATGTCGCGACCTTCTCGGACCCGCTGACCGAGTGCACCTCCTGCCACAAGCGCCACCGCGCAGACCACCTGGAAGAGGCGTACGAGGCCAAGCACGGCCGCCTGCCCGCCAACGGTCTCGCCGACATCAACTGCCCCAACTGCGGTGTGAAGGGCCAGTTCACCGAGCCGAAGCAGTTCTCCGGCATGCTGGAGACCCACCTCGGCCCGACCCAGGACACCGGCTCCAAGGCGTACCTGCGCCCCGAGACCGCCCAGGGCATCTTCACCAACTTCGCCCAGGTGCAGACCGCCTCGCGCAAGAAGCCCCCGTTCGGCATCGCGCAGATGGGCAAGTCCTTCCGCAACGAGATCACCCCCGGCAACTTCATCTTCCGCACCCGCGAGTTCGAGCAGATGGAGATGGAGTTCTTCGTCAAGCCGGGCGAGGACGAGCAGTGGCAGGAGTACTGGATGCAGGAGCGGTGGAACTGGTACCGCGACCTCGGCATCCGCGAGGAGAACATCCGCTGGTACGACCACCCGAAGGAGAAGCTGTCCCACTACTCGAAGCGCACCGCCGACATCGAGTACCGCTTCAACTTCGGTGGCAGTGAGTTCTCCGAGCTCGAAGGCGTGGCCAACCGCACCGACTTCGACCTCAAGGCCCACTCCGCCGCCTCCGGCCAGGACCTGGTCTACTTCGACCAGGAGACCAAGGAGAAGTACACCCCGTACGTCATCGAGCCGGCGGCCGGTGTCAACCGCGCCATGCTCGCCTTCATGCTCGACGCGTTCAACGAGGACGAGGCCCCGAACGCCAAGGGCGTCATGGAGAAGCGCACCGTGATGCGCTTCGACCCGCGCCTGGCCCCGGTCAAGGTCGCCGTGCTGCCGCTGTCCCGCAACGCGCAGCTGTCGCCGAAGGCCAAGGGCCTCGCCGCCGACCTGCGCAAGTTCTGGAACATCGAGTTCGACGACGCGGGCGCCATCGGCCGCCGCTACCGCCGCCAGGACGAGATCGGTACGCCGTTCTGCGTCACCGTCGACTTCGACACCCTGGACGACAACGCGGTGACCGTGCGCGAGCGCGACACGATGAAGCAGGAGCGCGTCTCCCTGGACCAGATCCAGAGCTACCTCGGCAGCCGCCTGCTCGGCTGCTAGGCCTTCTGCCCCGGCCGGGCTGAAACGGCCGGGCTGAAACGGCCGGTGGCCCGGTGCGCATCATGCGTACCGGGCCACCGTCGTTTTCTCCGCCTCCGCTCAGGCGGCCTGGGTCTGGGCCTCGGCCTCGGCCGCTGCGGCGGCGCGCCGCTCACCCTCGGCCTTCGAGCGCTTGCCGTAGAACGCGGTCCACGCGCCCAGCATGCCGAGCACCGCGTAGATCATGATCGGGCTGATGATCACCATCGTGTCGGTGGGCAGCGCGTACGCCAGGGCGATCCGCAGCCCGGCCTCGGCGAGGTACGTCACGCCCCACACCGTGGTCATGACGGTCATCGTCCGGCGGAAGCCCTCGTACTGCCACAGGCCGTTCCACCAGGCGGTGCTCTCGGGCGTGCCGTCGGTGGCGAACTTCCGGCTGAAGTAGAACATCAGCGGACGCGGGGCGAGCAGGGTCGCCAGGCAGAGCGCCCCGAACAGCCCGGTCACCCCGGAGTCCTTGATCAGCAGGGCCCGGGCGGAGTGGGCGCCGATCAGCGAGACGGTGGCAGTGATCGCCACGAACACCAGGGTGATGATGGCGAACTCGTCGACCTTGCGGCGCCAGGCCACGCTGATGGCGGTGTCGAGCACGGGCCAGGCGCCGCTGACCAGCATCGCGGAGAACTCGCTCCAGCCGTGGTCGCGCAGCTGGTTGTACGTGATGATCGGCGCGGCCACGTCGAGGCCGATGGTCAGAATCCAGCCGAGGGCGGCGGTGCCACCCGAACGGGCCGGAGGTCCGGGCTGCACTGCCTGAGTAAGTTGAGCGGACAAGGTTCCCCCTGAAACGTGCCTGATGAAGTGCGGTAAGGGGACCGTATGGAATTTGACGGGGCACGGACAAGCCGCCTCGCCCAAAATGATCATCAAGCTGTCCGGAGTGTCTGGTTCCGGACGGTGTCGTGCGTGGCCGCCCCGATCCCGATCAGGCGCGCAGGCCCCGGATCACGAGGGCGGTGACGGCCTCGAACTCCGTGATGATCGTGGGCGAGAGCCAGTCGGCCGCGTACTGCGGATCGTGGAAACGGCCGGTGGCGTCGAACACCGCCCGGGCGGCGGCCGGCACGTCGGGCGCACTGAGCGAGCCCGCCTCGACGCCCTCGGAGATGATCCGGCCCAACTGGTCGATCAGCTGGCTCAGGTGGTGGTCCACGACGCCGCTGTTCTCGGAGAGCAGCACCGTGTACGTCGCGAACAGCTCCGGGTCGTCACCCGCCTTGTGCCGCTTGGCCTCGAAGAGCGCCTCCAGCCATGTCTCCAGCTTGGAGGGCGCGGCCGCGCCGGGGGCGGAGGCGATCTCCTCCAGGCGGACGACGCTCTTGGCGAGCCAGCGGTCCGTGACGGCCTCGCGCAGCGCCGCCTTCGACGGGAAGTGCCGGTACACGCTGCCGTGGCTGACGCCCAGGGCGCGGGCCACGTCCACCACGGTGGCCTTGGTGGGGCCGTAGCGGCGCAGCACCTCCTCGGTGGTCTCGAGGATGCGCTCAGGTGTCAGGGGCGCGGCAGCAGCGGGGGGCATGAGTACGACCGTACCGCCCGCTCAGTGCTCGCTGTCGAGGTGGGCCATCTGCGCTGCCGGGTAGCGCTCGCCGGCCGCGGCTCCCGCCGGGACCGCCTCCTCGATGGCCGCCAGGTCTTCAGGGGTCAGCTCCACGTCCATGGCACCCAGTGCCTCGGACAGCCGGTCCCGGCGGCGGGCGCCCACCAGCGGCACGATGTCCTCGCCGCGCGAGAGCACCCAGGCGATGGCGGTCTGGGCGACGCTGACCCCCTTGCCCTCCGCGACCTTGCGCAGGGCGTCGACCAGGTCGAGGTTGCGCTGCAGGTTCTCGCCCTGGAAGCGGGGGCTCATCCCGCGGAAGTCGCCCGGCGCCAGCTCCCGGTCGCGGCTGAAGTGCCCGCTGATCAGACCGCGGCTCAGCACCCCGTACGCCGTGACACCGATGCCCAGCTCGCGGGCGGTCGGCAAGATCTCCTCCTCGATGCCGCGGGAGATCAGCGAGTACTCGATCTGGAGGTCGGCGATCGGGGCCACGGCCGCGGCTCTGCGCAGCGTGTCCGCGCCGACCTCGGAGAGGCCGATGTGCCGCACGTGCCCCGCTTCGACGGCCTCGGCGATGGCGCTGACGGTCTCCTCGATCGGGACCTCCGGGTCGACACGGGCGATCCGGTAGATGTCGATGTGGTCCCGGCCGAGGCGCTGGAGCGAGTAGGCCAGGAAGTTCTTGACGGCCTCGGGGCGGCCGTCGTAGCCGGTGAAACCGCCCTCGACGGTGCGCAGGGCGCCGAACTTCACGCTGACCAGAGCCTGCTCGCGGGCCGCGGCGGGGGCGGCGCGCAGGGCCTCGCCGATGAGCATCTCGTTGTGCCCCATGCCGTAGAAGTCGCCGGTGTCGAGCAGCGCACCCGCGCCGTCGGGGACGGAGTCCAGGTAGGCGTGGAGGGTCGCGATCGACTCGGTGCGGTCGGCCTCCCCGTACAGGGCGGACATGCCCATGCAGCCCAGTCCCAGGGGGAAGACGGAGGGGCCGGTCGAGCCGAGGGTGCGGGTGTTCTCGTTCTTGGTCATGGAACAACCATGGCATGACGGGTGACAGATTTCAATATCTGTCACCCGTCAGGGTGGCTACGCCGCCACCCGCAGGGCGAGCGCCGCCGCCGCGACCAGGGCGAGGGTGGCCGCCGGGGCCAGTTCGAAGTCCTTCACGCGCAGGTGGCTGATGACCGCACCGATGAAGTAGAGGGTCACGCCGACGGCCGCGGCCACGCCGAGCGGAGTCACCCAAAGGCCTGCGACCAGGCCTATCGCCCCGGCCGCCTTCAGGGTGGCCAGCCGGGGCAGCCAGGCGTCCGGGACCCGGACCTTCTGCATGCTCGCCACGATCGCGTCGTTGCGCTGGAGCGTGAGCGTGGCGGACGCGACCAGGACGAGTGCGAGCAGGCCGGCGGTGACGGCGTACGCAATGAACATGAGGTGCTCCAACGATCGGGGGTGTTAAATCATTGAATAGCATCAACGATCCAATCTCCGCAACCATTCCCCGGTTGTTACGATGTCTGATATGACGGCAGCTCAGGAGTCTCCGCACCCACCGCAGCGGCTGGGCCTGCTGCTGGCCTGGCACGGCTCGATCACCGAGACCCGTATGAAGAAGGCGCTCAGCGCGGCCGGGCTCACCCCGCGGCACGCGATGACGCTGATGCGTCTGGAGGGCGGCCCCGTCAGCCAGCGGACACTCGCCGAACAGCTCGAGGTGGACCCGAGCGTGCTGGTCGGCATCCTCAACGATCTGGAGGGCGAGGGGCTCGCCCTGCGCCGCCGGGATCCGGCCGACCGCCGCCGCCACAACGTGGCCATCACCGAGGCCGGATCGGCCGCGCTCGCCAAGACGAACTCCGCCCTCGACGAGGTCGAGCTCTCCCTGTTCGCCGCGCTCTCGCAGCAGGACCGGGACGCACTGCGCGGCCTGCTGGCCCGCATCGACTCGAACGCCGACGACTTCAACTGCGGCGAATAGGCGGCCCGCCCGGCCGTCGGCCGCCCGGTCGTCGGCCGCGCGCCCGCCCGGCCGTCAGCCGCGCGGCGGAGCTCCGGCCGTCCGCGAGGATGCCGTGGCCGTCTGCTCCAGCTTCCGGGCGGTCCGCGCCGCGGTCCCCATGGCCCACGGGCCACTGGTCACGGCGCCCACGACGAGTGCGAGCAGCCCGCAGCCCGTGATGATCCACCAGGCCGGCCGGGTCGCCTCGATGAAATCGGCGCCGCTCGCCGTCCCGGCCGCCAGGACCGCGCCGATCACGGCCACGCCCAGCGTCCCGCCGGTCTGCCTGCTCGTGGAGGCCACCGCGGCCGCGACCCCCGCCTGGGCCCGGGGCATCCCGGAGACCGCGGTGTTGGTGATGGGCGCGTTCACCATGCCGAAGCCCAGCCCGAACAGCACGTACGCGGTGAACAGCAGCGGCGTCGAGGTCTGCGCCGAGAAGGCCGCGAACAGCACCCCGCTCGCCGCCATCGCCGTCCCCGCTATCAGCAGCGACGGCCGCGGCCCCCGATTGCCGACCAGTCGGCCCGACAGCGGTGCGCAGAGGAAGGTGAGCAGCGCCATCGGCAGCATGTAGAGCCCGGCGTCGAGCGCGCTGAGCCCCCGTACGTCCTGCAGGTACAGGGTGTTCAGGAAGAGGAACCCGGACAGCGCGGCGAAGGCGCTGATCGCTATCACCGTCGCGCCGCTGAACGGAGCGCTCCGGAAGAACCGCGGGTCGATCAGCGGCTCCGCCCGCCGCGGCTCGTGGAACAGCAGCCCCGCCAGCGAGGCGACGGCCAGGGCCGTGCACCCGAGGACGACCGGCGAGTTCCAGCCGGCGGCCGGCGCCTCGATGATCCCGTACGTCACGGACCCCAGCAGGGCCATGACCAGCAGCTGGCCCACCGGGTCCGGGCGGCGCGGACGCCCGGCCCGCGACTCCGGGACGAACCGCAGGGCCAGTGCCAGGGCCAGCAGCCCGACCGGGAGGTTGATCCAGAAGATGGAGCGCCAGCCGACCGAATCCACGAGCAGTCCGCCGATCAGCGGGCCCACGGCCATGGAGATGCCGACCACCGCGCCCCAGACGCCGATGGCGCGGGCCCGTTCGCGCGGCGCGGTGAAGGTGTTGGTGATGATCGACATGGCGACCGGGTTGAGCATCGAGCCACCCACGGCCTGGACCATCCGGAAGGCGATCAGCCACTCCAGGGTCGGCGCGAGCGAGCAGAGCAGCGAACCCGCCGTGAAGACGACGAGGCCCGCGGCGAAGACCTTGCGGCGCCCGATCCGATCCGCCGTGGAGCCCGCCAGCATCAGCAGCGAGGCCAGGACCAGCGTGTACGCGTCGATCGTCCACTGCATACCGGCGACGGAGGCGTCCAGCTCGCGGCGCATCGAGGGCAGGGCGACGTTGAGGACGGTCACGTCGAGGCTGACGATGAGCAGGCTCATGCAGCAGATCGCCAGGACCAGCAGCCTCTGGCGGTGACTCGACTCCGACATGCTTACGATAGTACGCCTAACTAAAGAAATGCGTGCTGCGGTTCGGCTGGGCGACAATGGGGGGATGACCACGCTCCCCCCGCCGCTCGCGATCGGCCCGCACACCGTGCAGCCCCCCGTGGTGCTCGCCCCCATGGCCGGCATCACCAATGCCCCGTTCCGTACCCTCTGCCGCGAGTTCAGCGGCGGCAAGGGGCTGTTCGTGAGCGAGATGATCACGACCCGCGCCCTGGTCGAGCGCAACGAGAAGACCATGCAGCTGATCCACTTCGACGAGACCGAGAAGCCTCGTTCGATCCAGCTGTACGGAGTCGACCCGGCGACGGTCGGCAAGGCGGTCCGCATGATCGTCGAAGAGGACCGGGCCGACCACATCGACCTGAACTTCGGCTGCCCGGTCCCCAAGGTGACCCGCAAGGGCGGCGGCTCCGCGCTCCCGTACAAGCGGAACCTGCTGCGCGCGATCCTGCGCGAGGCCGTCGCGGGCGCCGGCGACCTGCCGGTCACCATGAAGATGCGCAAGGGCATCAACGACGACCACCTCACCTACCTGGACGCCGGCCGGATCGCCGTCGAGGAGGGCGTCACCGCCATCGCCCTGCACGGGCGCACCACGGCCCAGCACTACGGCGGCACCGCCGACTGGGACGCCATCGCGCGGCTCAAGGAGCACGTGCCGGAGATCCCCGTGCTCGGCAACGGCGACATCTGGTGCGCCGAGGACGCGCTGCGCATGGTCCGCGAGACCGGCTGCGACGGCGTGGTCGTCGGACGCGGCTGCCTGGGCCGCCCGTGGCTGTTCAACGACCTGGTGGCGGCCTTCGAGGGGCGCCCCGAAGACTTCCACAAGCCCACGCTGCGCGAGGTCGCGGCCACCATGCACCGGCACGCCGAGCTGCTGGGTGAATGGATCGGCGACGAGGCGCGCGGGGTGATCGACTTCCGTAAGCACGTGGCCTGGTACCTCAAGGGCTTCTCGGTGGGTTCCGAGATGCGGAAGAAGCTGGCGATCACCTCGTCCCTGGCCGAGCTGGATGCTCATCTGAGCGAGCTCGACCTGGACCAGCCGTGGCCCGACAGCGCGGACGGCCCGCGCGGCCGGACGTCCGGAAACAACCGGGTTGTCCTGCCGGACGGCTGGCTGAAGGATCCGTACGACTGTGCCGGGGTCAGTGAGGACGCCGAACTGGACACGTCCGGAGGCTGAGAAACAGCTGACAAATTATGCCACCAGCGGCGTGACATACGCCACGCATGGGTGGGGTTGCGCTCACATGAGCGCGAAAATCACGGGTAAGACTTCCAAAGGGTGGCACTGGGTGCCACCCTTTGTTTGTTCAAGACTTGAACGCAAATGTATCGATGATCGCTCATCCGAGCGGAAACAAGCCTCAGGAGGCCCTTGATCCTTCGGGAGGTGAACGCTCTTCGTAGGTTCTGGCTACTCGTCGGTTACTTTCGATCTGCTGGCGCACGAGTGGTTACGGCCGTATGACGACCAAGTGGACGTACCCAGAAGCCTTCGATCTGGGTATGTTCCTGGCCGTCAGGGCAGCCACCGAGTCCTCGAGGAGTCGAGACCCGTGTCGGAAAACAAAGATCAGAAGTTCGTCTACGACTTCACCGAGGGAAACCGCGACCTCAAGGACCTTCTCGGCGGCAAGGGGGCCAACCTCGCCGAGATGACCAACCTGGGTCTGCCGGTCCCTCCCGGCTTCACCATCACCACCGAGGCCTGCAAGGTCTACCTCGCCAGCGGTGAGGCCCCGGCCGCGCTGCGCGACGAGGTCAGCGCCCACCTGGCCGCCCTCGAGGCGAAGATGGGCAAGAAGCTCGGCCAGTCGGACGACCCGCTGCTGGTCTCCGTGCGCTCCGGTGCCAAGTTCTCCATGCCCGGCATGATGGACACGGTCCTCAACATCGGCCTCTCCGACGAGTCCGTCGTCGGCCTCGCCTCCCAGGCCGGCAACGAGCGCTTCGCGTGGGACTCGTACCGCCGCCTCATCCAGATGTTCGGCAAGACCGTCCTCGGGGTCGAGGGCGAGCTCTTCGAGGAAGCCCTCGACGAGGCCAAGGCCGCCAAGAAGGTCACCGTCGACACCGACCTCGACGCCGCCGACCTGAAGAAGCTGGTCACCCGCTTCAAGAAGATCGTCGCCAAGCAGGCCGGCCGCGAGTTCCCGCAGGACGCCCGCGAGCAGCTGGACCTCGCCGTCGAGGCGGTCTTCAACTCGTGGAACACCGACCGCGCCAAGCTCTACCGCCGCCAGGAGCGCATCCCGAGCGACCTGGGCACCGCGGTCAACATCTGCTCCATGGTCTTCGGCAACCTCGGCCCCGACTCCGGCACCGGCGTCGCCTTCACCCGCGACCCGGCCAGCGGCCACGCGGGCGTCTACGGCGACTACCTGCAGAACGCCCAGGGCGAGGACGTCGTCGCGGGCATCCGCAACACCGTCCCGCTGGCGGACCTCGAGGCGATCGACAAGGCCTCGTACGACCAGCTCATGACGATCATGACGACGCTGGAGACCCACTACAAGGATCTCTGCGACATCGAGTTCACCATCGAGCGCGGCCAGCTGTGGATGCTGCAGACCCGCGTCGGCAAGCGCACCGCCGGCGCCGCCTTCCGCATCGCCACCCAGCTCGTCGACCAGGGCCTGATCGACGAGGCCGAGGCGCTGCAGCGCGTCAACGGCGCCCAGCTCGCGCAGCTGATGTTCCCGCGCTTCGACGAGACCGCCACGACCACCCTGCTCGGCCGCGGCATCGCCGCCTCCCCGGGCGCGGCCGTCGGCAAGGCCGTCTTCGACTCGTACACGGCCGTCAAGTGGTCCCGCTCCGGCGAGAAGGTCATCCTGATCCGCCGCGAGACCAACCCGGACGACCTGGACGGCATGATCGCCTCCGAGGGCATCCTGACCTCGCGCGGCGGCAAGACCTCCCACGCCGCCGTTGTCGCCCGCGGCATGGGCAAGACCTGCGTCTGCGGCGCCGAGGACCTCGAGGTCGACACCAAGCGCCGCCGGATGACGGTCGGCGGAACGGTCGTCGAAGAGGGCGACGTCGTCTCCATCGACGGCTCCACCGGCAAGGTCTACCTCGGCGAGGTACCCGTCGTACCCTCCCCGGTCGTCGAGTACTTCGAGGGCCGCATGCACGCCGGCGCCGACGACGCCGACGAACTGGTCGCCGCCGTGCACCGGATCATGGCGTACGCGGACCGCGTCCGCCGGCTGCGGGTGCGTGCCAACGCCGACAACGCCGAGGACGCGCTGCGCGCCCGCCGCTTCGGCGCGCAGGGCATCGGCCTGTGCCGCACCGAGCACATGTTCCTCGGTGAGCGCCGCGAGCTGGTCGAGCACCTGATCCTCGCGGACACCGACAAGGAGCGCGAGGAGGCACTGAGTGCCCTCCTGCCGCTGCAGAAGAAGGACTTCGTCGAGCTGTTCGAGGCGATGGACGGCCTGCCCGTCACCGTCCGCCTCCTCGACCCGCCGCTGCACGAGTTCCTGCCCGACATCACCGAGCTGTCGGTGCGCGTCGCCCTCGCCGAGGCCCGCAAGGACGCCAACGAGAACGACCTGCGCCTGCTCCAGGCCGTGCACAAGCTGCACGAGCAGAACCCGATGCTGGGTCTGCGCGGTGTCCGCCTCGGCCTGGTCATCCCCGGTCTGTTCGCCATGCAGGTCCGGGCGATCGCCGAGGCCGCCGCCGAGCGCAAGAACGCCAAGGGCGACCCGCGCGCCGAGATCATGGTCCCGCTCGTGGGCACCGTCCAGGAGCTGGAGATCGTCCGCGAGGAGGCCGACGCGGTCATCGCCGAGGTCGAGGCCGCGACCGGCACCAGCCTCAAGCTGACCATCGGCACGATGATCGAGCTGCCCCGTGCCGCCCTCACGGCCGGGCAGATCGCCGAGGCCGCGCAGTTCTTCTCCTTCGGCACGAACGACCTGACCCAGACGGTGTGGGGCTTCTCCCGCGACGACGTCGAGGCCAGCTTCTTCACCGCGTACCTGGAGAAGGGCATCTTCGGGGTCTCGCCGTTCGAGACCATCGACAAGGACGGTGTCGGCGCGCTGGTCCGCAGCGCGGTCCAGGCCGGCCGGGAGACCCGCCCCGACCTCAAGCTCGGCGTCTGCGGCGAGCACGGCGGCGACCCGGAGTCCGTCCACTTCTTCCACGAGGTCGGTCTCGACTACGTCTCCTGCTCGCCGTTCCGGATTCCGGTGGCGCGCCTGGAGGCCGGCCGCGCCGCCGCCGAGGCGAAGGGCAGCGACAGCCGCTGACCCCTCCACGGCCCTGACAGGGCCCGCTGACTGCGCGTCCGCCCCCGGGTTCCCTGACCCCCGAGGGCGGACGCGCCCATTTTTGTTGTTCAACAAATCTTTACGCCAGCAGGCGGTGGACGGATCCCCACCCGTCCACCGCCTGCCGGCAATCTGCCAGGCACGTCGGCGCTTCCCGGTGCGACCGACCGCCAGGCCCCGCAAAGCCCCCCACGGCCTTCACGGAGCGTTTCGGTCGCACCGGAGTGTGCCTGGCGGAGTACAGGATTTCGGTTGTCACGCCCCCGCCGAAAGGGGTTTCAACTGTGGCCGAAAGGGCGTGGTGACGTCGTGTGACGGCATGCATACTCATGGGGCGGGGGGATTGCGGTTGCACAGGTGGGGGTTCGGTGCTGCGTATCCATTTCACTGGAGTGGACCTGGCACGCGTACGGATGGCAGGGCGTCCCGATGCGTTGTGGGAAACGATTCTGAGTTTTCACCGCTTAAGAGACCGGCGCGATGCCCGGCTCTTCGGTGAATGGCGTACGGAAACCCGGAGCAGGTTGAATAGTGAAACACGTTTGCTCGGTGCGCTCATACCGAGTCGCGGGTATTTTCCCGATTTCCTGACCCCTGTGGAGGGGCAGTACGGGTGGGACGTGGGACTCGACGCCCTGCGCGGGATCCGCCCCGAGCGGATGCGGCGCGAGCTGACGCTGCTGGGCGCGGGCACGGGCGTGGGAGCCGCGTTCGGCATGCCCTCGGCCGTGAGCGGAGGCGCCGACGCCTTGGTCCCGCGGCGGCTGCGGGACTTCATGGACGGCGGCACCAAGCACCTGCCGCGGCTGCTGGGCGAGCTGCGCGGCTACCACCGGGCGGCCGTGGAACCGTACTGGACGCACATCCAGGCCCAGATCGAGGCCGAGCGGGCGGCGCGCGGCCGGGCCCTGCTCGACGGCGGCGCCGACGAGCTGCTGGCCTCGCTGCCGCCGATGCTGCGCTGGCGGGCTCCGGTCCTGGAGTGCGACTACCCCGTGGACCGCGACGTACGGCTGCGGGGGCGCGGGCTGCTGCTCCAGCCGTCGTTCTTCTGCCGGAAGACCGCCGTGACCCTGCACGACCCGGAGCTGCCCCCGGTGCTGGTCTACCCGGCCGCCGCGCAGCTGGCCTCTGCGCCCACCGGAGGCGAATCGATTCGGCCCCTGGAGGAGCAGCGCCAGCGCACGCTGGGCAAGCTCGTCGGGCACACCCGCTCGGTGGTGCTGCGGGCCATAGGCGACGGTGCCACCACCAGCGAGCTGGCCCGCCGGGCCGGGGTCTCGCTGGCCTCCGCGAGCCAGCACGCCTGCGTGATGCGCGAGGCGGGCCTGGTCACCACCCTGCGCCGGGGCAACGCCGTCCTGCACACGGTCACCCCGCTGGGGGCCGCGCTCCTCAAGGGCGGCGCGGTGGCCTCGTAGCCCGCACGGGCCCCGGACCGCGCATCGCGGTCCGGGGCCCGTGCGAGCGCCGCCGTCGGGGTGATCATGCACGAAGTGACGAACCGCGGGACTTTCCGCCCTGGAGAGACGCCGCTTCGGCGAGGATGGTGAAGCAATGAACCAGTTCGCCGCGGACAACGACATCTCCGGCCGCGCCGACCTCGCCGTCGTGCTGCGCCGCTTCTACACCGCCGCCTTCGCCGACCGGCGCATCGGTCCGTTCTTCACCGAGATCGCCGGGACGGACCTCGAGGTCCACCTGTCCCGGATCACCGACTTCTGGGAGCGGGCCCTGTTCCGCACGGCCGACTACCGGCGCGACGCCTTCGCCCCGCACGCCGCCCTGCACGCGGCGCGGGCGCTGACCGCCGAGGACTTCGGGCGCTGGGTGCAGCTGTGGCACGCCACCGTCGACGGCCTGCACCGGGGGCCGACCGCGGAGCGGGCGAAGGAGACCGGCGAGCGGATCGCGCTGGCCCTGCACCGGCGGCTGGCCGGGCCGGACCCCGCGCTGCTCCGGAGGCAGGACGCCTGCGGGTTCGTACCGCTGGCCGCGCTGGAGCTCCGCTCCACGGCCTGACCTGCTACGACGGGCCTCGCCCTGCGGCCCCGCGGAGATCTTCGGAAAAGTTTTCGCGGGAGCGATGAGTTTTCCCGGCACCCCTGGTCTACCTCTCGAAAGCACACCGCACGAGAGAAGAGGAACCGAGATGCCCACCATGATCTTCGTCAACCTGCCGGTCAAGGACATCGATGCCGCCAAGGCGTTCTGGGGCAAGCTCGGCTACTCCTTCAACCCCCAGTTCAGCGACGAGTCGACCGGCTGCCTCGTCATCAGCGACACGATCTTCGCGATGCTGATGACCGAGGCCCGGTTCAAGGACTTCGCCACCAAGGAGGTGGCGGACGCCACCAAGAGCACCGAGGTCATGCTCGCCCTGAGCGCGGACAGCCGGGAGAAGGTCGACGAGGTGGTCGACGCCGCCCTCGCGGCGGGCGGCACCGAGCCCCGCCCGGCCCAGGACCTCGGCTTCATGTACGGCCGCGCCTTCGAGGACCTGGAGGGCCACGTCTGGGAGTACGTCTGGATGGACCCGGCGGCCGTCCAGGGCTGACGCCCCGCCGCGCCCCCGCCGAGCCCGTCGCTCCCTCGCTACGCCACCGCGGCGGAGGTCACGGCGGTCCGCACCGGATAGGTCCGGACCGCCGCCTCCTCGTCGTCCAGGCAGCGCCCCGTGGCGAGGTCGAAGCGCTGCTTCAGCAGCGGCGAGGCCACGAACGGCTTGCCGTCGATGCACCCGACCAGCCCCCGCGAGAGCACGGCCGCCCCGGTGAACGGGTCCTGGTTGTCGATGGCGTACATCCCGCCCGAGCGGCCGATGAACACCGCGGCCTGGCTCCCGTCGGGCAACAGGACCGCCACCCCCCGCCCGGGGGTCAGGTCGGACAGCTCGCACACCGTCAGCCAGCCTTCGGCCACGTGCAGTTCCACGGTCATCGCGTGCCTCCCACGGCCTCGAGCGGCCGGATGTTGAGAATGGTCAGGTCGGGCTTGACCTGGTCGCGTTCGGGGACGAACTTCACCGTCGGGTCGGGGGCGCCCGGCGCGTTGACGAAGGACACGAACCGGCGCAGCCGCTCCGGGTCCTGCAGCGTCTCGGCCCATTCGTCGCGGTAGTGCGACACGTGGTCGGCCATCAGAGACTCCAGCTCCGCGCACAGCCCGAGGGAGTCGTGCACGACCACGTCCCGCAGGTGGTCCAGGCCGCCCTCCAGCCGGTCCAGCCAGGTCGAGGTGCGCTCCAGCCGGTCCGCCGTGCGGATGTAGAACATCAGGAACCGGTCGATGAGCCGGACCAGTTCGGCGTCGGACAGGTCCTGGGCCAGCAGGTCCGCGTGGCGCGGGGTGGCCCCGCCGTTCCCGCCGACGTACAGGTTCCAGCCGGTAGCCGTCGCGATCACCCCGAAGTCCTTGCTCTGAGCCTCCGCGCACTCGCGCGCACAGCCGGACACCGCCGACTTGAGCTTGTGCGGGGCGCGCAGGCCCCGGTAGCGCAGCTCCAGGTCGATGGCCATCCGCACGCTGTCCTGGACCCCGTACCGGCACCAGGTCTGGCCGACGCAGGACTTCACCGTGCGCAGCGCCTTCCCGTACGCGTGGCCGGACTCGAACCCGGCCTCGACGAGCCGGGCCCAGATCCGCGGGAGCTGGTCGACGCTGGCGCCGAAGAGGTCGATGCGCTGGCCGCCGGTGATCTTCGTGTAGAGCCCGAAGTCGCGGGCGACCTCGCCGATCACGATGAGCTTGTCGGGGGTGATCTCGCCGCCGGGGATGCGCGGGACGACCGAGTACGAGCCGTTGCGCTGCAGGTTCGCGAGGAAGTGGTCGTTGGTGTCCTGGAGGGCGGCCTGCTCCCCGTCGAGGACGTATCCGCTCGCGCCGAGGGTGGGGGCGAGCGAGGCGATGATCGAGCCGACGGTCGGCTTGCAGACCTCGCAGCCGTCTCCGCCGCGGGCCGCCTCCCGGCCGTGGCCGTCGAGGAGCTGCTCGTACGAGGTCAGCCGACGGGTACGGACGATCTCGTAGAGCTCCGCGCGGGTGAAGGGGAAGCAGTCGCACAGCCCTTTGTCCGTGGGCGCGGGCAGCAGCTGGCCGATCACCTTGAGGCAGCTGCCGCAGCCGGTGCCCGCCTTCGTGCACTGCTTGACCTCGGGGAGCGTGGCGCAGGCGGTGATCGCCTTCTTGGTGACGTTGTGGCAGGAGCAGATCACCGCGGAGTCGGGGAGCGCGGAGGGGCCGAGCGCCACGGGCGCGCCGAGGCCGGCGGGCAGGACCAGCTGGTCGGGGCTGACGGGCGGGACGCTGCCGGTGAGCGGGCGCAGCAGGCCGTACGAGTCGGCGTCGCCGACCAGGACCCCGCCGAGCAGCACCCCGTCGGGGGAGACGACCAGCTTCTTGTAGACGCCGGAGCGGGAGTCGGAGTAGACGACGTCGAGGCTGCCCTCGGTGGCGCCGTGGGCGTCGCCGAAGGAGGCCACGTCCACACCGAGCAGCTTCAGCTTGGTGGAGAGGTCGGCGCCGGTGAACTCCTTGTCGCGGCCCAGGAGGTCCTCGGCGGCGGTTTCGGCCATCTCGTAGCCGGGGGCGACCAGTCCGTAGACGCGGCCGTCGGTGGCCAGCGCGCACTCGCCGATGGCGTAGACGCGCGGGTCGGAGGTGCGGCAGCGGGCGTCGACGCCGATGCCGCCGCGCTCGCCGACGGTCAGGCCCGCGTCGCGGGCGAGCTGGTCGCGGGGGCGGACCCCGGCGGAGAAGACGACGAGGTCGGTGTCGACGGTGGAGCCGTCGGAGAGCCGCATCCCGCTGACGTGGCCGTCCTCGCCGATGACGACCTCCTGGGTGCCGACGCCGGTGTGGACCGTCAGCCCCATCGACTCGATGGTGCGCAGCAGCGCCGCGCCGCCGCCGTCGTCGACCTGGACAGGCATCAGGCGCGGGGCGAACTCCACGACGCGGGTGGCGAGGCCGAGACCCTTGAGGGCGCCGGCCGCCTCCAGCCCGAGGAGCCCGCCGCCGACGACCGCGCCGCGGGTCCGGGTCTTCGCGTACTCCTCGATCGCGAACAGGTCCTCGATGGTGCGGTAGACGAAGCAGCCGGGGGCGTCCTTGCCGGGGACGGGCGGCACGAAGGGGTAGCTGCCGGTCGCCAGGACGAGTACGTCGTACGGGAACACCTGCCCGGAGCGGGAGGTGACGGTACGGGCGTCGCGGTCGATGGACTCGGCGGGGTCGCCGAGGTGCAGCTCGATCCCGTGCTGCTCCATGAAGCCGGCGGGGGTGAGGGAGAGGTCCTCGGGGGTGCTTCCGGAGAAGTACGAGGTGAGGTGCACCCGGTCGTAGGCCGGCCGGGGCTCCTCACAGAGCACGGTGATCCGGTGCGTGGCCGTGGCCCCGCGCTCGGCGAGTGCCTCGAGGTAGCGCTGGCCGACCATGCCGTGGCCGATGAGCACGATGGCGGGAGTGGGCGTGGGCGTGGCTGCGGCCATGATCAGGAGCCTCCGTCGTCGGTGAGCAGGTGGAACAGGTCGGTCAGGTCCTCCGCGTCCTCCCAGCTGCGGGCGAGGGCGCCCACACTGGAGAGTTCGCCGAGGAGGACGCCGCCGACGAGGCGGTCGCCGCGGACGACGACCTTCCGGTAGGTCCGGCGGGTGGCGTCGGCGAGGCGGACCACGTCGTCGCCGGGGAGCGGGGTGGTCTCGCCGAAGGCGGCGAGATCGAGGGGCCCGGTGCCGGCTCCGGCGCCCCCGGGGGTGGTGAGGGTGAGGCGGGTGAGGGCGCGGGTTCCGGTGTAAGCGGGGGCGGCGGCGGTGGTGCCCGTGGCGCCGGTGAGCTGCGCGGCGAGGGCGTCGGCCTGCTCCAGCGCGGGGCCCGCGAGGCCGTACACCCGGCCGGCGTGCTCGGCGCAGTCGCCGATGGCGTGGATGCGGGGGTCGCCGGTCCGCAGCCGGTCGTCCACGACGATCCCGGTGCGGACCTCGAGCCCGGCGGCGAGCGCGAGCCCGGTCCGGGGCCGCACGCCGCAGGCGAGCACGACGACATCGGCATCGAGCCGGTACCCGTCGGCGAACTCCACCCCGGTGACCTGCCGTCGGCCGGTGTCCTGCGTGGTCGTCAGGCCGCGGACCCGGCATTCCGTGTGGATCTCGATGCCGAGGGCGGTCAGGTGGGTGTGCAGCAGCGCCGAGGCGTCCGCGTCCAGCTGGCGTTCCATCAGCCGTTCGCCCTGCTGGGCCAGGACCACCTGGGCGCCGCGTTCGGCCAGGGCGCGGGCCGCCGAGACGCCGAGGAGGCCGCCGCCGATCACCACCGCGCGCACGCCCTCCCGTACGGCCACGGCGGCCGACAGGGCCAGGCAGTCGTCCATGGTGCGGAACGCGTGGACCCCGTCGGGCAGTTCCCGGCCCTCCGGTTCGAACAGCCCGCGCAGCGGCGGGAGGACCGCGTTGGAGCCCGTGGCCAGGACCAGCGTGTCGTACCGCTCCGTGCTGCCGTCGTCGCAGCGGACCGTCCGGTCGGCGCGGTCGATGCGAACCGCCCGGACACCGCGCCGCAGCGCCCGCCCGGGAGCCGGGAGGGCGGTCACCTCCGGTGCGTACCGGCCCGCGAGCACGTCCGCCAGCAGGACCCGGTTGTACGGGACGTGCGACTCCTCGCCGAGGACCGTCACATCCGTACCGCCACCGGCACCTGCGCTTGTGCCTGCGCCCGCGCCCAGCCGCGCAGCGAGCCGCAGGCCCGCGAGGCCGCCGCCGATCACCACCACACGCTGCTGCTCCGATGTCATGGCATGAGCGTGCGCGGCCGCTGTTTCCCCGCCGCATCGCCGTTGTTACCCGGACGGAACGCGCACCTCAGCGCCCGGGTTAAGGGTCGGTGAGGCGTCCCTCAAGGGCGGTTTAAGGATCGGTTCGGGCAGGTCAGCGGCCCTCGGGCGGCCCTCAGCGTGATCCGCATGCGAGATGCGGCGATGGGGGTCAGGGGCGGGATGCTGGGCGGGGCGGGGGTGGTGGCGCTGCTCTGGGCGGCCCAGGTGCGTCCCTCCGCCCGGCTCGACGCGCTGTTCGCGACCGCCGCCCACCTGACCGGCCTGCTCGCCGGGTACGGGGTGCTGGTGCTGCTCTTCCTGATGGCCCGGGTGCCCGCCGTCGAGCACGGGGTCGGCGCCGACCGGCTCGCCCGCTGGCACGCCCTGGGCGGCCGGCACGTGTTGCTGTTCTGCTTCGGGCACGCGCTCTTCGCCCTGTGCGGATACGCCGCCCACCAGGGCGTCGACGTGGTCTCCGCCGTCCGGGAGCTGTTCGGCTACCCCGCGGTGGCCGCCGCTTTCGCCGGGACGGCCCTGCTGGCCGCCGTCGGGGTGAGCTCCGCCCGGGCCGTACGCCGCCGGGTCAGCCACGAAACCTGGCGCGGGGTCCACCTCCTCGTCCATCTCGCCGCCTCCCTGGCCTTCGGCCACCAGCTCGCCGGGCCCGATCTCGCCCTGGCCGGCTGGTTCTGGGCCCTCGCCCACGCCACCGTCGCCGTCCTGCTGCTCTGGTACCGGGCCGTGGTCCCCGTACGGCAGGCCCTGCGGCATGCGCTGCGGGTGGGCGAGGTGCGGGTCGAGGGGCCCGGGGTGGTCTCCGTCGTCGTGTACGGGGAGCACCTGGCGGAACTGCGCGCGGAGCCGGGCCAGTTCCTGCGCTGGCGGTTCCTGCAGCGCCGCCTGTGGCACACCGCCCTGCCGTTCTCGCTGTCCGCGCCGGTCCAGGGCCGCGCCCTGCGGATCACCGTGAAGGCGCTCGGCGGGCACTCCCGCCGGATCCGCCGGCTGCGGCCCGGGACCAGGGTCATCGCCACCGGGCCGTTCGGTGCGCTCACAGCCGCCCGGCGGACCCGGCCCAAGGTGCTGCTGATCGCGGGCGGGGTCGGCATCACCCCGATGCGGGCGCTGTTCGAGACGCTGCCCGGCGGGCCGGGGGAGATCACCCTGCTCTACCGGGCCGGGGCCGAGGAGCACCTCGTACTGCGGTCCGAGCTGGAGGCCATCGCCGCCGAGCGGCAGGCCGGGCTGCACTACCTGCTCGGGCCCTCGGACGCCTGGGGCACCTCCCAGCGGAAGCTGGGGGAGATCCGCTGGCCCCGCAGGCGCTGCTCGCGCTGGTGCCGGACCTGGCCGGGCACGACGTGTACCTCTGCGGGCCGCCGGGGATGGCCGAGGTCACGCAGAGCGCGCTGCTGCGGGCCGGGGTGCCGGCCGCACGCATCCATTCCGAGTGCTTCAGCTTCTGACCCCGACCTGCATCCGAGAGGCCGCCGCGCCATGCGCCATCCGCTGCACGTTCCCCTGTCCGTACCGGTCGGGGCCGTTGCATTCGCCGCTCCCGCTCCCGCTCCCGCTCTCGTTCCCGCTCCCGTTCCGCCGGCCCGCAGGGCGCAGGCCCGCCGCCGCAAGCCGCGCCGGCTCGCGGCCGGGCTGGGGCTGGCCGGTGTGCTGGCCGCGACCGTGCTGACGGCGACGGTGGACCCGGCGGCTCCGGTGGCTCCGGACCGGGTACCGGCCCGGGAAAGCTCAACCTTTGCGCAAGTTTCCGGGGATTGATGGGTCCTGCACCGATCGGCTTCATAGGGTCGTGGGCGTGCCTGACATATCAATGACGATGATCATCGTGCTGTGCGTGGCCGCAGCCGCGGCCGGCTGGATCGACGCGGTGGTGGGCGGCGGCGGGCTGCTGCTCCTGCCCGCCCTGCTCCTCGGCCTGCCGAACGCCCACCCCGCCGCCGTGCTCGGCACCAACAAGGCCGTGGCCATCGTCGGCACCACGGGCGCGGCGGTGACGTACGTACGCAAGGCCCCGGTGGACGTGAAGCTCGCCGTCCGGATCGGCCTGGCCGCGCTCGCCGGCTCCATGGGCGGCGCCGCGCTGGCCGGCGGGATCAGCAAGGACGCCCTCCGCCCGCTGATCATGGGAGTGCTCGTGATCGTCGCGGGCGTCGTGATCTTCAAGCCGGGCTTCGGAACCGCACCCTCGGCCGCGCCCGTCAGCCGGCAGCGGGTGCTCCTCGCCATCGGGCTCGCCGGCCTCGGCATCGGCTTCTACGACGGGCTCATCGGGCCCGGCACCGGCACCTTCCTGGTGCTCGCCCTCACCGCGCTGCTCCACCTCGACCTGGTCACCGCCTCCGCCACCGCCAAGATCGTCAACTGCTGTACGAACGCCGGGGCGCTCGCGATGTTCGCGTACCAGGGCATGGTGCTGTGGCAGCTGGCCGCGCTGATGGCGGTGTTCAACCTGGCCGGCGGCATGATCGGGGCCCGGATGGCGCTGAAGAAGGGGAGCGGGTTCGTCCGCGGCGTGCTGCTGACCGTGGTGGGCGCGCTGGTGATCAAGCTCGGTCTGGAGCAGTGGGGCTGACCGGTCCGACCGGTCCCCGCTCGCCGCTGCCTGCTAGTACGTGCCGGTCAGGTGGGCGAAGACGACCACGTTGCCCCGGTAGCCGGTACGCGGCGAGAAGCCCCCGCCGCAGGTGATCACCCGGAGCTCGGCCCGCGGCGAGGGCCCGTACACACGGGTGTCGGGAAAGTGCTCGGCGTCGTAGACCTCGACCGCGTGGACGGTGAACACGGCCGTGCGTCCGTCCTCGCGCGGCACCTCGATCGCGGCTCCGCGGTGCAGTGCACCCAGGTGGTAGAAGACCGCCGGGCCGTCGGCGTGGTCGACGTGCCCGACGACGACGGCGGTGCCGACGGCGCCGGGGGTGGTGCCGTCCCGGTACCAGCCCGCCAGGTCGCGGCGCGCGGGCGGGGGCACCTCGATGCTGCCGTCGCGCCCCAGGCCCAGCCCGGTCAGCGGGGCGTCGACCCGGATCGACGGGATCCGGATCCGGGTCGGCGGGGATCCGGGGAGCGGGTCGATGCTGCCGGGGTAGCTCGCCCGGCCGCTCAGCGCCTCTGCGGGGGAGGGCAGCGGGGGCCCGACGGACTGGCCGGATCCGCTGCCGACGAGCCAGATGCCGACACAGGCGGTGAGCGCGACGAGCCCGCCGCGGCCGGCCTGGCCTCTGCCCATGGGTGCCCCCTGGCTGTGTTCCGGGTCCGTGTTCCGTGTGGCAGGCCGTCGCCCGGCCCCGCGAACGGGGGGACCTCGCGGGGCGGGCGACGGGGGACGGTACCGGTCGGACCGCGGCCGCAGCCGCGGTGGGCGCCCGTCAGCTCCGCGTGCCGCTCGCCCGGCGACGCAGGAGCCAGGTACCGCCGACGGCGGCCGCGGCCAGCACGGCCGCTCCCGCCGTGATCTTGGTGGGGTTGACGGTGGTGGTCGTCCCGCCACCCACCCCGGTGTGGACGTGGCCCTGCGGGCCGCGTTCGGTGACGACCAGGTCGCCGGTGGCGAACTTGCCGTCGGCGCAGGTCGCGCCGATGTTGTAGGTGCCCGGGCGGGTGCCGCGGGCGATCTGGAACTGCCCGATGACCACCTCTTTGTGGGTGCCGGGCATCAGCTTGAAGCGGCCCCCGCCGACGGTGGTGGCATCGCCGTCGGCATGGCTGCCCGGGCCGCACGCGGTGGTGTTCACGGTGACGCTCGCCCCGGGGAGGGCGGATTTCGGCCACACCTCCAGCTTCGCGAAGTCGCCGGGCGCGAAGCCCGCCGTGCCGAGTTCCGCGGCGGCCACCGCGCCCGCGACCGGGCCCGTGAACGCGGCGGCGGTCAGCGCGGTGGCGGTGAGCACGTGGGCGGTGCGTCGGCGCATGGAGACTCCTGGAGACGCGGGGTCGTGTTCCCGAGGAAACCCGGCCGGACCGCGACCCGCCTGCTGAAGTTCCGTCAGATTTGCTCGGCGGGCGACCCTTGCCGCAGGTCACGGCCCCTTGCTTCGGCCGTTCAGGTGACCCACCCCGTCCGGGTGAGGCCGGGCCCGGGCGGGGGTGCGCACGAGGCCCGGGCCCGGGTGGGACTCATCCCGCAGGAAGCGTCACCGTCGCCGCCGCGCCCGTCGGGGCCGGGACAGGGTCACCTGCGCGCCGATCACCTGCGCCTGGCCGCTCCTGGCGGCGGACGTCCGTACGGACCGGGGCCGGGCAGTCCGCCCCGACCACCTCCGCCGCCACCCCCGCCCGCCGGGTGATCGCCGCGACCAGCGGACCCAGCACGTGCACCCCCAACTGCGCCTCCTCCCGGCGCGCGTCCAGCCGCGCGACCTCCAGCAGGTCCTCGGTCAGCGTCCGCAGCGCCGCGACGCGGTCCCGGACCAGCTCCGTCGGCCGCCCCGCCGGCAGCAGCTCGGCCGCGGGTGCAGCCCCGTCAGCGGCTGGGCGGAGACGGGCGGCGCGGCTCACCGGCGCCGAGCCCTCCGGGTGCGGCGCAGCCGCCGACGGCGAGTGCGTAGGTGCAGGCGCACAGGAGGACGGCGGTGAGCTGTCGGGTGGGTCTCTTCATGAGGGGCCAAAGGGGTTCGAGCCAAAGGGGGTCCCGGAGGGCAAACCGACGGTAGACGGCGACGGTCACGGCCACCGAGAGGTTGTGCAACAGCGGTGCGTACGGTGGAAGGGCGCAGGCAGACTCGGGGCCAAGGTCCCGGACCGCGCGCTGTCCGCCGTAACCGAGGGAGGGCTCCCGTGACATCAGCCGATCGGCCGTCGCCGTCGCCGCCACCGACGCCGTTGGATCCGGAGCTCGGGGTGCTCACCGTCCTGACCACGGTGGACTCGGCGGAGGCGGCCGCGGCGGTCGCCCGCGGTGCGGTGGAGGCGCGGCTGGCCGCCTGCGCGCAGATCTCCGGGCCGGTGACCTCCGTCCACCACTGGAAGGACGCGCTGGAGACCTCCCAGGAATGGCAGGTGCTGTTCAAGACCACCACGGCCGCCTACCCGGCCCTGGAAGCGCGGCTGACCGCCGGGCACCCGTACGACACGCCGGAGATCATCGCCACCCCGGTGGTGCGGGGCAGCGCGGACTACCTGGCGTGGGTCGCGGAGGAGGTGACGGCCGGATGACCGCCGAGCTCCCCTTCTTCGTCTACGGCACCCTGCGCCCGGGGGAGGTCAACCACGCCCTGTTCCTGCGGGGCCGCACGGCCGCCGAGGAGCCCGCGCGGCTCCCGGACGCGCTCCTCTACGACGGTCCCGGCTACCCGTACGCCGTCCAGCACCCGGGATCGGAGATCGTCGGCGAGCTGGTCACCCCGGCGCCCGGCGCGTACGGGAGGCTGCTGGCCGAACTGGACCGGCTGGAGGAGTACCACGGTCCCGACCGGCCGCTGAACGTGTACGACCGGGTCCGCCGGGACGCGGTCCGCCCGGACGGCATCCGGATCCCCGCGTGGGTCTACCTGGCGGCCCCGCTGCTGGCCCGCCGGCTGCGCGAGTCCGGCACCGAGATACCGGGCGGCGACTGGTTCGGGCGGCGCTAGCCTCTACAGACCCTCGGCGCCGCGGTTGCGCAGGCGCTGGCCGTACTGCTGGAGCACCCAGAGCTCCTCCTGGACCGCCGCCAGTTGCTCCGGCGGGGCCTGGGGGCCCAGGCGCGACATCGTGCCCTGGATCTCGTGCACCCGGCGGTCGACCGCGCGCAGCCGGACCTGGACCAGCTGGACCCCCGCGTACACCTCGTCCACCGTCTTGGCGTGGATGGCCTCGACCGCCAGCTCGGTGACGAGCGCGCGGACCGTGTCGTTCGGCGCGGCGTCGCGGACCCGGGCCAGGTAGTCGTCGGTGCCCAGCGAGGCGCCGCCCGCGGCCTGGATGGCCTCGCGGACCGCCGCGTACGGCGGGGCGGTGAACTCGTCCGTCCCGTACGCGTCGAAGGCCGGCGAGACCAGGGCCGGCCGCTGCAGCGCCAGCTTGAGCAGCTCGCGCTCGGTGCGGTGCGCCGGGCTGCGCAGGTTCAGCGCCGGTCCGCCCGCCGCCGGGGCGGAGGGCGCAGCCTCGTGCGACGACTGCGAGGACCGGCCGCGGCCCTGCTGCTGCCCGCCGGGCTGGTTGCCCCGATCGCGCGCCCAGCGCGCCAGCTGCGCGACCCGCTTGACGACGAACTGCTCGTCCCGGATGCCGAGCATCCCCGCGAGCTGGACCGCCGACTCGTGCTGGATCGCGATGTTCTTGATGTTGGCGACGACCGGGGCCGCCTCGTCCAGCGCGGCCGCCCGGCCCGCCGGGTTCTCCAGGTTGTGCCGGGCCACGATGTGCCGCAGCGCGAACTCGAACAGCGGGGTCCGCGCCTCCACCAGGCCGGACACCGCGGCGTCCCCCTGCGCCAGGCGCAGGTCGCACGGGTCCATGCCGCCGGGGGCGATGGTGATGGAGGTTTCGGCGGCGAACTTCTGGTCGTCCTCGAAGGCGCGCAGCGCGGCCTTCTGGCCCGCCGCGTCCCCGTCGAAGGTGAAGATCACCTCGGCCGTCGCGTTGTCCATCAGCAGGCGGCGCAGGATCTTGATGTGGTCGCCGCCGAAGGCGGTGCCGCAGGTCGCGATCGCGGTCGTGACCCCGGCCATGTGGCAGGCCATCACGTCCGTGTAGCCCTCGACCACCACGGCCCGCGAGGTCTTCGCGATCTCCTTCTTCGCCAGGTCGATGCCGTACAGCACCTGGGACTTCTTGTAGATCGCCGTCTCGGGGGTGTTCAGGTACTTCGGCCCGTTGTCGTCGTCGCGCAGCTTGCGCGCGCCGAAGCCGACCACCTCGCCGCTGATGTCGCGGATCGGCCACATCAGCCGGCCGCGGAAGCGGTCGATGGGCTTGCCGCTGCGGCTGTCCTGGGCCAGGCCGGAGGTGATCAGCTCCTTGTCGCTGAAGCCCTTGCCGCGCAGGAAGCGGGTCAGGTGGTCCCAGCCGGCCGGGCTGTACCCGACGCTGAAGTGCTCGGCGGCGGCCTGGTCGAAGCCGCGCTCCGCGAGGAACCTGCGGCCGATCTCCGCCTCGGCGCTGCCCAGCTGCTCGACGTAGAACTGGGCGGCCGCCTTGTGCGCCTCGACGAGCCGGATGCGCTCGCCGCGGCCGCTGGTGCCGGCGGTGTAGCCGCCCTCCTCGTACCGCAGGGTGATGCCGGCCTGCCCCGCGAGGCGCTCGACCGCCTCCGAGAACGACAGGTGGTCGATCTTCATGATGAAGTCGAGGGTGTCCCCGCCCGCCTGGCAGCCGAAGCAGTGGTAGAGACCCTTGCTGGGGCTGACCTGGAAGGACGGGGACTTCTCGTCGTGGAAGGGGCAGAGGCCCTTGAGGTTGCCGCCGCCCGCGTTGCGCAGTTGGAGGTAGTCGGAGACCACGGCGTCGATCGGGACCGCGTCCCGTACCGCCTTCACGTCGTCGTCGTTGATCCGTCCTGCCACCCGTGAAGTCTACGGCCGGGCGCCGACAAACCCGTCAGGCCCCCTCGGCCGGCAGCAGGGAGTCAAGCGGAATCGACGGGTCCGCCAGTGCCTCGCGGTTGACCTGCGCCTTCGACCGGATCAGGGCCTGGATGTGCTCGGTGACATCCCACACATTCACGTTCATTCCGGCCAGCACCCGCCCCTCCGACAGCCAGAACGCGATGAACTCCCGTTTGGCCACGTCGCCGCGGATCAGCACCTGGTCGTAGCCGCCCACCGGGGCGTACCCGGAGTACTCGAGGCCCACGTCGTACTGGTCGGAGAAGAAGTACGGCACCCGGTCGTACGACACCTCCTGCCCCAGCATCGCCCGCGCCGCGGCGGGGCCGCCGTTGAGCGCGTTCGCCCAGTGCTCCACCCGCAGCCGGGTCCCGAGCAGCGGATGGTGCGCGGCGGCCACGTCCCCGGCGGCGAACACGTGCGGATCGCTGGTCCGCAGCGAGGCGTCCACGGCGATGCCGCCGCCGTGCTGCCGGTCGACCAGGGCCAGCCCGGAGGTCTCGGCGAGCGCGGTCCGCGGCGCGGCCCCGATCGCCGCGAGCACGGCGTGCGCCGGATGCTCCTCCCCGTCGTCGGTCCGGGCCGCGAGCACCATGCCGTCGTGCCCGACGATCTCGGTGAGCCGCGCACCGAAGTGGAAGCGGACCCCGTGCTCGGCGTGCAGGTCCCCGAAGAGCCGGCCGACCTCCGGGCCGAGCACCGCGTGCAGCGGGGTGGCCAGCGGCTCGACCACCGTGACCTCGGCCCCGTACCCGCGGGCCGCGGCGGCGACCTCCAGGCCGATCCAGCCGGCCCCCGCGATCAGCAGATGGCCGTTGTCCCGGCCCAGGGTGGCCAGGACGCCCTTCAGCCGCTCGGCGTGGGCGAGCCGGCGCAGGTGGTGCACCCCGGCGAGTCCCGTGCCCGGGATGTCGAGGCGGCGCGGTTCGGCCCCGGTGGCCAGCAGCAGCTTGTCGTAGTGCAGCGCCGTGCCGTCGCCGAGGACCACCTTCCTGGCCTCCCGGTCCAGGTGGACCGCGGGCTGGCCGAGGTGCAGCTCGATGTCGGACCGGGCGTACCAGGACGGCTCGTGGACGAAGACGCTGTCGCGCTCCTCCTTGCCCTGGAGGTACCCCTTGGACAGCGGGGGCCGTTCGTAGGGATGGTCGCGCTCGTCGCCGATCAGGATCACCCGCCCCGTGAACCCCTCGGACCTCAGCGTTTCGGCCGCCTTAGCTCCGGCGAGCCCTGCGCCGACGATGACGAATGTCCGGTGTGCGTCGACCACCTGATGCCTCCTCATAACCTCTCCGCCACATGCGACCACATGCGAGCGTCCCGCACTGAGCCTGCCGCGTGAAGGGGGAGTGGCCCGATCGGCTCACCCTTCGGACCGGCGCGTGCGCCGCGTGAGCCGGGCGTGCAGGGAGCGCGCAGAGGCGTCCGTGAGCGCCGCGATCTGGTCGATGACCGCGCGTTTGCGGGCCTTGTCGTCGGGCGCGGTGTCGAAGATCGCCCGGAACTGCGGGTCCAGTCCCTCGGGTGCGCGGGCGCTGAGCGCCTCGGCGAGTTCGGCCAGGACGATGCGCTGGTCGGCGCGCAGCCGCTCCTGCTCGTCGCGCTGCATCACGTACAGGTCGGCGACGGCCTTGAGGACCGCGCACTCGTTGCGCGCCTCGCGCGGGACGACCAGCTCGGCCGCGTACCGGGTCAGCCGGCCGGAGCCGTACGCCTCGCGGGTGGCGCCCTCGGCGGCCAGGCAGAACCGGCCGATCAGCTGGCTGGTGGCGTCCTTGAGGCGGGCCTGGGCGACGGCGGAACCGTCGTACCCGTGCGGCCACCACTCCTGCTCCATCAGCCGGTCGAGGGCGCCCCGCAGCTCCTCCGGCTCGGTGTCGGCCGGCACGTACCGGCCGATCGCGACCCGCCAGATGGCGGTGCGCTCGGGTTCGGCGAAGAGGAGGTTGGGGTCGAGGTGCCCGGCGTGCAGCCCGTCCTCGAAGTCGTGGACGGAGTACGCGACGTCGTCCGACCAGTCCATCACCTGGGCCTCGAAGCACTTGCGGTCCGCGGGCGCGCCGCGCCGCAGCCACTCGAAGACCGGCAGGTCGTCGTCGTACGCGCCGAACTTGACCGAGTCGGGGTCGGTGGGGTGGCCGCCGCGGGCCCACGGGTACTTCGTGGCGGCGTCCAGGCAGGCCCGGGTGAGGTTGAGCCCGACGCTGACGAGCTCGCCGGTGGCCGGGTCGGGCACGAACCGCTTCGGCTCCAGGCGGGTCAGCAGGCGCAGCGACTGGGCGTTGCCCTCGAAGCCGCCGCAGTCCTTGGCGAACTCGTTCAGCGCCTCCTCGCCGTTGTGCCCGAAGGGCGGGTGGCCCATGTCGTGCGAGAGGCAGGCGGCCTCGACGAGGTCGGGATCGCAGCCGAGGGCCGCGCCGAGCTCGCGGCCGACCTGGGCGCACTCGAGGGAGTGCGTCAGCCGGGTGCGGGGGCTGGCGTCCCAGTCGTACGAGCGGCTGCCGGGGGTGACCACCTGGGTCTTCCCGGCGAGGCGGCGCAGCGCGGCGGAGTGCAGGACACGGGCCCGGTCGCGCTGGAAGGCGGTCCGGCCGGGCCTTTTGTCGGGCTCGGCGGCCCAGCGCTCGGTGTCGGAAGCGTCGTAAGGGCCGTTCGGGTCGAGGTGACGGACGGGTGCGCTGGCGGTGCCTTCCATGCCTTCCATGCTCAGACGGTAACCGGAAGCACCGACAATGCGACCAATCTGAGCAATCCGCGCCAACGCGGTCTTTACGCGGTGGCCAGTTTCAGGGCGCCCGGGGCGGCCGGGGAGCTCTGCTGCCGGGCCAGCGCCTCGTCGTAGCGCTGGAGTACGAGACGGGCCAGGGCCGGGTGGTCGCCGAGCGGGGCGGCCGCCGGGCCGGGCGCGGCGGCGGCGCTCTGCGCGGCGAAGCGGCCGGGGGCGGTGAAGTACGAGGCCACCGCGACCCGGTGGTGGCCGCGGGCGGCGAGGGCGCGGAGGGCGTCGGGGACGGTGGGGGCCGCGGCGGACGCGTAGGCCGGTACGACGGCCGCGCCGCCGAGGCGTTCGGAGAGCAGGGCGGCGGTGCGGCGGGTGTCGGCCGCCGAGTCCGGGTCCCGGGAGCCGGCGGCGGCGAGTACGACGGCCGTACTCGCGCCGGGGGCCCAGCCCGCCTCGAGGAGGCGCTCGTACAGAGCCTCGACCAGCAGGGGATGCGGGCCGAGCGGGGCGGCGACGCGGGCGTCCAGGTGGGCGGCGCGGGCGGCCGCCGCGGGCAGGTCCCGCTTGACGTGGTGGCCGCGGCCGAGGAGCAGCGGGACGAGCACGGCCGCGCCGGTGGCGTCCGCGAGGGTCTCGCCGAGCAGCGGCCGGTTCAGCTCGACGTGTCCGAGCCGGACGTCGAGTCGGGGGCGGAGCTCGCGGATCCGGTCGAGGAGGGCCAGGACGGTGGGGAGAGCGCGGGGGTCGCGGCTGCCGTGGGCGACGGCGACGAGGGTGGGCTGCATGGGCGGACTCCGTCGGACCGGCCCCCCGCGGTGTGCCATGGGCGCAGTCCGCTGAGCTGCATGCCGAGTTGGGTGGTGATCCGGGTCAGCAGCTCCGTGGCCGTGGCGGGGGGAAAGGGGAGGGACAGGGACTCGGGAGGGTGCACCAGCTCCGTCATGAACCGATCCTGCGGGCCGGAGGTTGCGTGGGCGTTGCGCGGGGGTGACGGGTGTTTTCCGGGTGCTCACCCGCTCATTCGTCCGAGTGAAAGGCGGGGGAGGGGGAACTGGGGGCCGGTCGTAGATCGTCAATGTGTGCGAACGACGTGTGGCGCAACGGGGGGATCGACCATGAAGCTGAAGCTGATGCCGGGTTGGACGGGGACGGTGGCGGGGCGCCGGCGGGCCGTCCAGGCGGTGGCGGCCGCGTTCGTGCTGGCGCTGCTGCCCTCGGCATGGACGCATGCGGTGGCCGCGGACCGGCTGCGGAGCACGGCCGATGCGCCGGCCACCGAGGTGGCGATGGTGTTCGGGGCGGGGCTGTGGAACGGGCGGCCGACCCCGTATCTGGCCAGACGGCTCGATGCGGCGGCCGAGCTGTACCGCACCGGCAAGGCCAAGGTCGTGCTCGTCACCGGGGACAACAGCCGCACCGAGTACGACGAGCCCGACGCGATGCGCACGTACCTGACCGCCCACGGGGTGCCGGGGGACCGGATCGTCAGCGACTACGCCGGCTTCGACACGTGGGACTCCTGTGTCCGGGCCAAGGAGATCTTCGGGGTGAAGCGGGCCGTGCTGATCAGCCAGGGCTTCCACATACGCCGGGCCGTCGCGCTGTGCGATGCGGCGGGCGTGGAGGCGTACGGGGTCGGGGTCGACGACGAGCACGACTCGACCTGGTACTACGGCGGCACGCGCGAGGTCTTCGCGGCCGGCAAGGCGGCGCTGGACGCGGCCTTCAAGCCGGAACCGCGGTTCATGGGGCCGAAGGAACCGGGGGTGTCGCGGGCCCTGGGCGCTCTGGCAAACTGACGCGCCGTCGGCTGTCTATGCCGATTAGTCATATACGGGCGTGTCCGTCTCGCTGTCAGGGGTGTGGAACCGTGGCTGTTGTGGATCTGAGCGGCAAGGCCGTCGTCATCACCGGGGGAGCCCGGGGGCTGGGCGCGGCGGCGGCGCAGGCCGTCGTGGACGGCGGCGGCCGCGTGCTGATCACCGACGTGCTGGAGGCGGAGGGCGCGGAGACGGCCGGGAAGCTGGGCGGCGCGGCGCGGTTCCTGCGGCACGACGTCACGAGCGAGGCCGACTGGCAGGCCGCCCTCGACCACGCGGTGGCCGAGTTCGGCCGGATCGACGGGCTCGTGAACAACGCCGGCATAGCCACCGGGCAGCTTCTGGAGCACGAGAGCGTCGAACACTTCCGCCAGGTCGTCGAGATCAACCTGGTCGGCACCTTCATCGGCATCAAGACCGCAATACCGCTGCTGCGGGCGAACGACGGCGGCTCCATCGTCAACATCTCGTCCGCGGCCGGGCTCACCGGCCTGGCGCTCACCGCCGGGTACGGGGCCTCCAAGTGGGGCGTGCGCGGCCTGTCGAAGATCGGCGCGGTCGAGCTCGCCGAGGCGAGGATCCGCGTCAACTCGGTGCACCCGGGCATGACGCTGACCCCGATGACCGCCCCGGTCGGCATCCAGCCGGGCGAGGGCAACTTCCCCGGCGCCCCGATGGGCCGCGTGGGCGCCCCGGAGGAGATAGCCGCGGCGGTCGCCTTCCTCCTGTCCGACGCCGCCGCGTACATGACCGGCGCCGAACTCGCGGTGGACGGCGGCTGGACCGCCGGGCTGACCGTCCGGACCCTCACCGGCCGGTAGCACCGGCCCCCACCGGCCCCCACCGGCCCCCACGGGCCCCCACGGGCCGCCGCCGGCTCCGCCGGGAGGCGGGTGGGAGGCGGCGGTGGGTGTCGACCGGGCGCCGGCGGCCCGCGCGGGTGACCGGCGGGGCCTCACCGGGCGTCCGCGGGCCCGCTGAGGCGCCTGTACGGGAGGTGTAACCGGAAGCGGCGGCTCGCGTAACACCGCCGCCGCAGGCTGGACGGTATGCACACCCCGGACTCCGCCACCGCCACGCACTGCCCGTACTGCGCGCTGCAGTGCGGCATGTCCCTCCGCCCTGAGCCGGGCGGCGCGAGCGTCGTGGTGGAGGAGCGGGCGGATTTCCCCGTGAACCGGGGTGCGCTGTGCGGCAAGGGGCGCACCGCCCCTGCCGTGCTCTCCTCCCGGGTGCGCCTGACCGGGCCGCTCGTCCGCACCCACGCCGGACGGCTGGAGCCGGCCACCTGGGAGGAGGCCCTCGCCACCGTCGCCGAGGGCCTCGCCCGCACGGGCCGTACGCATGGGCCCGACGCAGTCGGCGTGTTCGGCGGCGGCGGGCTGACCAACGAGAAGGCCTACGCGCTCGGCAAGTTCGCCCGCGTCGCCCTGCGGACCTCGCAGATCGACTACAACGGCCGCTTCTGCATGTCCTCGGCCGCAGCCGCCCACCAGCGGGCCTTCGGACTCGACCGCGGACTCCCCTTCCCCCTGGAGGACATCCCGCGGACCGGCTGCGTCGTCCTCGTCGGCTCGAACCTGGCCGAGACCATGCCGCCCGCCCTGCGCTACCTCACCGAGCTCAAGGCCAACGGCGGCACGCTGATCGTCATCGACCCGCGCCGGACCCGCACCGCCGAGCAGGCCGACCTGCACCTCGCCCCCCGCCCCGGCACGGACCTCGCCCTCGCACTGGGCCTGCTGCACCTCGTCGTCGCCGAAGGCCGCACCGACGAGGAGTTCATCGCCGCGCGCACCACCGGCTGGGAGGAGGCCCGGGCCGCGGCGATGGCGCACTGGCCGGAGCTGGTGGAGCGGATCACCGGCGTGCCCGTCCCGAAACTCCGCGAGGCCGTCGCCCTGTTCTGCGCGCCGTCCTCCGCGATGGTCCTGACCGCCCGCGGGCCCGAGCAGCAGTCCAAGGGCACCGACACCGTCGGCGCGTGGATCAACCTGTGCCTGGCCACCGGCCGCGCAGGCCGCCCGCTCTCCGGGTACGGCTGCCTCACCGGCCAGGGCAACGGCCAGGGCGGCCGCGAACACGGCCAGAAGGCCGACCAGCTCCCCGGCTACCGCAAGCTCACCGACCCGGCGGCGCGGGCGCACGTAGCCGAGGTCTGGGGCATCGACCCCGACAGCCTGCCCGCTCCCGGCCGCAGTGCGTACGAACTCCTCGACGCCCTCGGCACGGAGGTGAAGGCCCTCCTCCTCATGGGCTCCAACCCGGTGGTCTCGGCCCCCCACGCCGTCCACATCGAGGACCGGATCCGCTCCCTGGACTTCCTGGCGGTCGCGGACGTGGTCCTCTCCGAGACGGCGGCCCTCGCCGATGTGGTCCTCCCCGTCACCCAGTGGGCGGAGGAGACCGGCACCACCACCAACCTGGAGGGCCGCGTCCTGCTGCGCCGCCGCGCCCTGACCCCGCCGCCGGGAGTGCGCACCGACCTGGAGGTCCTGCACGGGCTGGCCGCCCGCCTCGGCATCGAGAAGGGCTTCCCCACCGCCCCCGAGGAGGTCTTCGACGAGCTGCGGCGCGCCTCGGCCGGCGGCCCGGCGGACTACTCGGGCATCTCCTACGCCCGCATCGAGGCCGAACAGGGCGTCTTCTGGCCCTGCCCGGACGACTCCCACGCCGGCACCCCGCGCCTCTTCCTCGACCGGTTCGCCACCGACGACGGCCGGGCCCGCTTCGTCCCCGTCTCCCACCGCGACGCGGCCGAGATCCCGGACGCCGAGTACCCCGTCCTGCTCACCACCGGCCGCGTGGTCGCCCAGTACCAGTCGGGCGCCCAGACCCGCCGCGTGGACGAGCTGAACGCGGCCGCTCCCGGGCCCTTCGTGGAACTCCACCCGCGCCTCGCGTCCCGTATCGGCGTGGTCGAGGGAGCCCCGCTCGCGGTCGTCTCCCGCCGCGGCCGCGCCGTGGCCCCGGCCCGCATCACGGACTCCATCCGCGCGGACACGGTCTTCATGCCGTTCCACTGGCCGGGCGAGGGCCGCGCCAACTCCCTGACCAACCCGGCCCTGGACCCGGTGTCCCGGATGCCGGAGTTCAAGGTCTGCGCGGTCCGCGTGGAGCCCGCCTGACCGCTGGTCACCTCCATCGGTCGAAGGTCGGCCCCAGCGCGGTCAGCAGCCGCTCGGCATGGGACGCGGCGGAGCCGGAGATCCCCGGGTAGTCGGCGCGGAAGGCGTCCCAGTCGGCCCACTTGACCTCGGAGAAAGCCTCCAGGGTCAGGGGGGTGTACTCGCCCGACTCCCGGAAGACCGTGTGGATCAGCTCGTACGGGGCCGTGCAGCGCTCGGCGAGCAGGACCGCGTCGTACAGGTCCTTGCCCTGCGGGTACATGTCCGTGGCCAGCCAGACCAGCTTCCAGGCCAGCGACAGCTCCGGCGTGGCCGCCCGCAGGCGCACGCCCGCGACGTCGGCCGGCTCCGGCTCCGCCGGGAGGCGCTCGTTGAAGACGAAGTCCAGCTGGACCTGGCCCCCCGGCAGGCCCGGGGCCGACCAGGGCAGGACCAGGCGCCGCCCGGGGACGCGCTCGTACGTCCAGATGTCCTCGGAGACCGCCCCGGCGGCCGGCATCACCAGCCCGCCCTGTTCGGCGGCGGACCGCTCCGCCGACTGAGCGACGGCCGCCAACAGCTGCCCCGTGCGCGGCTCCTCGATCGCCCAGTCCCGGGGGACCACCACGAAGTCCAGGTCGTGCGGCTCCCGCGCCGCCGCTCCGAACCACCCGGCCATGAGCATGCTGCCGCGCAGGACCAGTGAGTCCGCCCAGCCCGACCGGGCGACGCCCCGCGCCACCACGTCGAGCGCGCTGCGGCGGGCGGCCCGCCAGGCGGGCCGCAGCGCGCCGTCCACGGCCGAGTCCGTGATCCGGTAGCCGTCCGCGAAGTGCTTGAGCGCGGGGTCGAAGACCCGGGACTCGGAGCCCGCCGTGTCCAGGCCGGCCGTGGAAGTGCGCGGCAGGTCGTACTGGCGTCGCCTCCAGTCGTCCCTCGCCGCGTCCTGCGCGCTCGTCCCGGTCATGCCGTCGCCCCTTCGTCGATCCAGCCGTCGTCCACCGACAGGTTGCTGTCGTACAGCACGAACTCCCGCTCCTCCGAGCGGATTTCGTACCCCACCGAGCCGAGCGCGGCGGCCAGCGCGTCGCAGGCCGCCCCCGCCCCCGCCGCCGTGCCCCGCCACCGCTGGGTCACGAAGCGCTCGTGGCGCCCTTCGGGCAGGCAGCGGCGCGCGTTCCACGACAGGTGCGCCCCGTGCGGGGTCACCAGGGCCTCCAGGGCGCACCGGTCGAACCCGGCCGGCAGCAGCAGCTTCAGGTGGTGCTCGAAGTAGCCGCCGCCGGGGCCCGGCCGGTCCGTGGTCCACGGGACCGTCTCCACCTTCACGCGCACCGGATCGAAGCCCGCCGCCCGCAGCCGGGGCACCAGGGCCTCGTGGCCCGTGCGGTCCCGCAGCGTCAGCATCGGCTGCGACACCATCCGGCCGCGCGCCAGCAGGATGTGCGTGACCTTCAACCCCCGCCCCCGGGCCCACGCTTCGAGCCGCGCCAGCTCCTCCGGGTCCGGGCAGCGCACCGTCACATGGGTTTCGTACTCAGACACGGCATCGATCTTCTCGGACATGCGTCCGATCCGCATCGGGATTCCCGGCGGGGGGTAACCATCCGGTCACGCACCGGACTCAGAAAGTGCTCGCACGCCCCTCGTGGCAGTGATGTGTCGTACCCCACACTGAGGTGCGGTGCCCCCGTCCTCGGAGCCCTGGAGGTCGCCCCCGTGCAGACCCAGATCCTGACCGTCAACGTGAGCCCGCCCGTCCATGACACCGAGGCCACTGCGGGTGAAGAGCCCGAGGCCGACGCCGTGGACGAGGAGCCCGAAGAGCCCGAGGTACTGGAGCTGATCGAGCAGGTGCCCGAGCCGCGCCGGCGCGCCGACACCGGCGGAGCGGGCCCTTCCGCCGACCTGTTCCGCCAGTACCTGCGCGAGATAGGCAGGATCCCGCTGCTCTCCGCCGCCGAGGAGGTCGAGCTCGCGCGCCGCGTCGAAGCCGGACTCTTCGCCGAGGAGAAACTGGGCAACACCCCCGACCTCGACCTGCGGCTCGCCCTCGACCTCGACAAGCTCGTCGTCATGGGGCGGATGGCCAAGAGGCGCCTGATCGAGTCGAACCTGCGGCTCGTCGTCTCCGTCGCGAAGCGCTACGTGGGCCGCGGGCTCACCATGCTCGACCTCGTGCAGGAGGGGAACCTCGGGCTCATTCGGGCCGTTGAGAAGTTCGACTACGCCCGCGGGTACAAGTTCTCCACCTACGCCACCTGGTGGATCCGGCAGGCCATGTCGCGGGCCCTCGCCGACCAGGCCCGCACCATCCGCGTGCCCGTGCACGTCGTGGAGCTGATCAACCGCGTCGTGCGCGTACAGCGCCGCATGCTCCAGGAACGCGGGTACGAGCCCACCGCCGAAGAGGTCGCCGTCCACCTCGAGCTGACCCCCGAGCGGGTCCTGGAGGTGCTGCGCCTCGCCCAGGAGCCGGTCTCGCTGCACGCTCCGGTCGGCGAGGAGGACGATGTCGCCCTCGGCGATCTGATCGAGGACGGGGACGCGGCCTCGCCCATGGAGTCCGCCGCGTTCTTCCTGCTCCGCGAGCACCTGGAAGCCGTGCTGTCGACCCTCGGCGAGCGCGAGCGCAAGGTCGTGCAGCTGCGCTACGGCCTGGCCGACGGCCGGCCCCGCACCCTGGAGGAGATCGGGCGGATCTTCGGCGTGACGCGCGAGCGGATCCGGCAGATCGAGTCCAAGACGCTCAACAAGCTGCGCGACCACGCCTTCGCCGACCAGCTCCGCGGCTACCTGGACTGAGAGCGGTACGGAGAAGGGGTGCCCCCCTGACGAGAGGGCACCCCTGGCCAACACACCGCAGCCGGACCGGCCGACGCCTGGCCGTCTAATCGACCTCGGCCACCGCCTGCGCGAACTGCGCCGCGTACAGCCGCGCGTACGCGCCGTCCGCCGCCAGCAGCTCCTCGTGCGTGCCCTGCTCCACGATCGAGCCGTTCTCCATCACCAGGATCACGTCCGCATCGCGGATCGTGGACAGCCGGTGCGCGATCACGAAGGACGTACGGCCGTGCGCGAGGCGGGCCATCGCCTTCTGGATCAGCACCTCGGTACGGGTGTCCACCGAGCTCGTCGCCTCGTCGAGCACCAGGATCACCGGGTCCGACAGGAACGCCCGGGCGATGGTGATCAGCTGCTTCTCGCCCGCGCTGACGCCCGCGCCCTCGTCGTCCAGCACGGTGTCGTAGCCGTCCGGCAGGGTGCGGACGAACCGGTCCGCGTGGGCGGCCCGCGCCGCCTCCTCGATCTCGGCGCGCGTGACCTCGCGCGAAGCACCGTAGGCGATGTTCTCCGCGATGGTGCCGCCGAACAGCCACGTGTCCTGGAGCACCATGCCGATCCCGCTGCGCAGTTCCTCGCGGGTCATCTTCGCGATGTCCACCCCGTCGAGGGCGATCTCGCCGCCCGTGACCTCGTAGAACCGCATCAGCAGGTTGACCAGCGTGGTCTTGCCGGCGCCCGTCGGGCCGACGATCGCGACCGTGTGGCCGGGCTCGACGGTCAGCGACAGGTTCTCGATCAGCGGCTTGTCCGGCTCGTACCGGAAGGCCACCTTGTCGAGCGTGACCTGGCCCCGAAGCTGCTCCGGCCGCTCCGGCACCGCGGTGTCCGGCTCCTGCTCCTGCGCGTCGAGCAGCTCGTACACCCGCTCCGCCGAGGCGACACCGGACTGCACCAGGTTCGCCATCGACGCGACCTGCGTCAGCGGCATCGAGAACTGGCGCGAGTACTGGATGAAGGCCTGCACGTCACCGATCGACAGGGTGCCCGAGGCCACCCGCAGACCGCCGACGACCGCCACCAGCACGTAGTTGATGTTCGAGATGAAGAACATCACCGGCTGCATGATCCCGCTGACCAGCTGCGCCTTGAACGAGGCCCGGTACAGCGCCTCGTTCTGCTCGGCGAAGAGCGCCGCGGACTCCTTCTGCCGGCCGAAGACCTTGACCAGCGCGTGGCCCGAGTACATCTCCTCGATGTGCGCGTTGAGCGCGCCCGTGGACTTCCACTGCGCCACGAACTGCGGCTGCGACTTCTTGCCGATCTTCGCCGCGACGAAGACCGAGACGGGAATGGTCAGCAGGGCGACCAGCGCCAGCAGCGGAGAGATCCAGAGCATCATCGCCAGCACGCCGACGATCGTCAGCAGCGAGTTGAGCAGCTGACCCATCGTCTGCTGCAGCGTCTGCCCGATGTTGTCGATGTCGTTGGTGGCCCGGCTGAGCACCTCACCGCGCTTTTGCCGGTCGAAGTACGACAGCGGCAGCCGCGACAGCTTCCCCTGCAGCTCCTCGCGCATCCGGTACACGGTGCCGTTCATGATGTGGTTCGACAGCCGCGTCGCGACCAGCATCAGCAGGCCGGCGAGGGTGAAGACCACCAGCGCCCAGATCGCCACGACCCCGACGGCACCGAAGTCGATGCCCTCGCCGGGGGTGAAGTCGGTGCCGGACAGCATGTCCGCCATGCCGCCCTCGCCCTTGGCGCGCAGCCCGTCCAGCGCCTGTTGCTTGGTGATCCCGGCCGGCATCTGCCGGCCGACGATCCCCGCGAACACCAGGTCGGTGGCCTCGCCGAGGATCTTCGGGCCGATGACCGAGCAGCCGACGCTGCCGACGACGGCGACGACCATGCCCCACAGCTTGGTCCGGTCGTGCGCGATCTGGCGCAGCAGCCGTTTGCCCGAGCTCTTGAAATCCAGGGACCGCTCGGCCGGCCCCATCATCATCCGTCCTCCGGGCCCGCTCATGCGGCCTCCGCCTCCGTCAGCTGGGAGAGCACGATCTCCCGGTAGGTCTCGTTGTCGGCCATCAGCTCGTGGTGGCGCCCCTCGCCGACGACCTGGCCCTCGTCCAGCACGATGATCCGGTCGGCGTCGCGGATCGTGGAGACCCGCTGCGCGACGATGACCACCGTCGCGTCCTCGGTCTCACGGGCGAGCGCCGCGCGCAGCGCCGCGTCCGTCGCGTAGTCCAGGGCCGAGAAGGAGTCGTCGAAGAGGTAGATCTCCGGGCTCTGCACCAGCGTGCGGGCGATGGCCAGGCGCTGGCGCTGGCCTCCGGAGACGTTCGTTCCGCCCTGGGTGACGGGCGCGTCCAGACCGCCCTCCAGCTCGGCCACGAAGTCCCTGGCCTGCGCCACCTCGAGCGCGTGCCACAGCTCCTCGTCGGTGGCGTCGGGACGCCCGTACCGCAGGTTGGAGGCGACGGTTCCGGAGAAGAGGTACGGCTTCTGCGGGACCATGCCGACCGTCTTGGCCAGCAGCTCCGGCTCGATGCGGCGTACGTCCTCCCCGTCGACCAGCACGTGGCCGCCGGTCGCGTCGAACAGCCGCGGCACCAGGCCCAGCAGCGTGGACTTGCCGCTGCCGGTGGAGCCGATCACCGCCGTGGTCTCGCCGGGGCGGGCCACCAGGTCCACCCCGCGCAGCACCGGGGCCTCGGCGCCCGGGTAGCGGAAGTCGGCGCCGCGCAGCTCCAGTTGCCCGCGGGTGAGGAGCCCCCGCACCGGGTCGACGGGCGGGACCACGCTGGACTCGGTGTCCAGGACCTCCTGGACACGCTCGGCGCAGACCTCGGCGCGCGGCACCATCATGAACATGAAGGTGGCCATCATCACGGACATGACGATCTGCATCAGGTAGGCGAGGAAGGCCGTCAGCTGGCCGATCTCCATGCCGCCGCTGTCGATGCGCATCGCGCCGAACCAGATGACGGCGACGCTGGAGATGTTCACGACGACGATCACGGTCGGGAACATCAGGGCGAGCAGCTTGCCGGCCGCGAGGGAGACCCCGGTCAGGTCCGCGTTGGCCTCGCGGAACCGATCCTTCTCGTAGTCGTCGCGGACGAACGCGCGGATGACGCGGTTGCCGGTGATCTGCTCGCGCAGCACCCGGTTCACGGTGTCCAGGCGGACCTGCATCTTCCGGAACAGCGGCCGCGTCCTGAAGACGATCGCGCCGACCGACAGGCCGAGGACGGGGACCACGGCCAGCAGGACGCCCGACAGCTTCACGTCGAGCGAGAGCGCCATGGCGATGCCGCCGATGCACATGATCGGCGCGGAGACCATCAGCGTGAAGGTCATCAGCACCAGCATCTGGATCTGCTGCACGTCGTTCGTCGTACGGGTGATCAGCGAGGGCGCGCCGAACTGTCCGAGCTCCCGCGCGGAGAAGCTCTGCACCCGGTCGAAGACGGACGCACGGATGTCGCGGCCGACGGCGGCCGCGGTACGGGCGCCGAAGTAGACGGCGCCGACGTTGCACCCGAGCTGGACGAGGGAGACGCCGAGCATCAGGGCGCCGGAGCGCAGGATGTAGCCGGTGTCCCCGCTGACGACACCGTTGTCGATGATGTCGGCGTTCAGGGTGGGGAGGTAGAGGCTCGCACTGGTCTGCAGCAGTTGCAGCAGGACCAGGAGGGCGATCGGTTTCCGGTACGGACTCAGATGGGTCCGCAGAAGTCGTATGAGCACGCGCAGGCTCCGGTCGGCAGTTCGTGGGGTTCACCCCATCTTCGGCCACCCCGGCTCCGATCCCCACCGGTTTTCGCAAAGGCCGGTCAAAAGGAGTAGACCGCCCGCGGGTCCTACTGCGACGGCAGTAGGTCCAGCGCCCGAGGGGAGGACGGGCCCTACCCCTGGAACGCCCCGGGGTGGATCTGCTCCCGCGTCGCGATGTACTGCTGGCGCACCGCCTGCCAGGCCGGGTACTCCTCGCCCGGCTCGAAGACCTGAGCCGCCGGGCCCGGCCACACCGGCGGGGTGTGCGGGGCCAGCGTGCCCTGCTGCACCCCGAGCGCCCAGGCCGCCTGGCGCGCCGCGCCGAGCGCCGCGTAGTCGGCCGGCGCCGGAACGACGATCTGCGTGCCGAACAGCCCGGGAGCTGCGGCCTGTACGGCGGGCAGCTCGGCCGCCGCGCCCAGCAGGAACACCCGGCGGATCTCCACCCCGCGCCGACGCAGCACGTCGAGCGCGTCGACCAGCCCGCACAGCATGCCCTCGAACGCGGCCCGGGCCAGGTGCTCCGGCTTCATCGAGTCGCGCCGCAGCCCGGACAGGGTCCCGGCGCTGTGCGGCAGGTTGGGCGTGCGCTCACCCTCCAGGTACGGCAGGAGTACGAGGCCGTGCGCGCCCGGCGTCGACTTCATCGCGAGCGCGGACAGCCCCTCGAGATCGGTGCCCAGCAGCTCGGCGGTGCCGCGCAGCGCCCGTACGGCATTGGAGGTGTTCACCACCGGCAGGTGCATGCCGCCGGCGTCGGCCAGCGAGGTGATCAGCCCGCCCGGCTCCGACAGTGCCTCGCGGTGCACGGCCATCACCGAACCGGAGGCGCCCAGCGAGACCACCGCGTCGCCGGGGCCGAGGCCCAGCCCGAGCGCGGCGGCCATGGTCTCCCCGGTGCCGGCGGATATCAGCAGCCCCTCCGGGGTCATCCCGGCGGCCTCGGCCGGCCCGAGCACCTCGGGCAGCAGCGCCATGTGCCCGAGCGCCAGCTCGACCAGGTCGGGGCGGTACGAACCGGTGGCCGCCGACCAGTACCCGGTGCCCGAGGCGCCACCCCGGTCGGTGGTCCGCCGGGCGGGCCGGCCCAGCAGCTGCCAGACCAGCCAGTCGTGCGCGGACATCAGCACGGCCACCCGCCGGGCCGCCTCCGGCTCGGCGCGGGCCAGCCAGGCCAGCTTCGCCACCGGCTGCGCGGAGTGCGGGACGGATCCGACGGCCTCGGCCCAGGCGTGCCGGCCGCCGAGCGCCTCGATCAGGTCGGCGGCGGCGACCTGGCCGCGCTTGTCGTTGCCGACCAGGGCCGGACGTACGAGGGCGCCCTGCTGGTCCAGGGCCAGCAGTCCGTGCTGCTGCGCGGAGACCCCTATGGCCTGGACCCCTTCGAGGAGCCCGCCGCCGGCGGCCTCGCCGAGGGAGAGCAGCCAGGCCTGCGGGTCGGTCTCGTGGGGGTGGACGCTCTCGGGATCACCCGCGGGCTGTGGATGGGGTGCGTACCCCTGGCGCAGCACGGCACCCGTGTCGGTGTCACAGACGACGATGCGAGTGAAGGCGGAAGAACTGTCCAGCCCGGCGACTATCCCCATGCGGAGAATTCTGCCGCACGCCGGGCCGGGATCCGCCGCCCGGAGGCGCCGGATCCCGGTCGGCTCCGGGGGGAACCTTCCGGCTCAGGTGTTGCTGGTGCCCCAGTCGTCCTCGGAGCCGCCGCCGGACCGGTCGCGCAGACCCCGTACCCGCCCGGCCAGGGAGGCGGGGACCGCGCTGCCGACCTTGTCGCTCACGGCGGCGAAGGCCTTCCCGGCGTACGTGCGGCCCGTCTGACCGGCGGACTCGGCGGCGTTGCGCACCGCCGGGTTCTGCGCGATCTCCCGCGCGGACTTCTTCATCTGCTCGTAGCGCTCGCGCCCTGCGCGCGTTCCGAGCACGTACCCGAGGGCCAGTCCGACCACGAACGTGACCTTGTACCGCATGCCTGCCACCCTTCGTCGTGTGGTGCCCGGCCGGCTGGCGATACCGATTGGCGGAGCACCCCCCTGCTTGCGCTAATCTATGACTCGCAACGGGCGCTCGCCCCCCGGCAAGGCCGGAGGTGGGCTGTTCGGCGCACTGCAGCAATCCCCTGTAGCTCAATTGGCAGAGCAGCCGGCTGTTAACCGGCAGGTTACTGGTTCGAGTCCAGTCGGGGGAGCGCAGTCCCCTGTAGCTCAATTGGCAGAGCAGCCGGCTGTTAACCGGCAGGTTACTGGTTCGAGTCCAGTCGGGGGAGCGTGAAAGAAGAGGACCTCGTGCGGGTCCTCTTTCTTTTTGCCCTGGTCCTGGAACCGGGCAGCCCTCAGAACGGTCTCCCTCAGCAGGCGAAGCCGATCATGCGAGGCATCCGAGGCAGGAGATCGTATGAGCGGCTATGCTGCGGCAGACGGCGCGCACACATGTACGCGCCACGCCGTGAAGGGGCGGTAGCTCAGCCGGTTAGAGCAGCGGACTCATAATCCGTCGGCCGTGGGTTCGAGTCCCACCCGCCCCACCACACGCTAGATGTGCAGAAACGTTCTGACCAGCGTCTTGGCTGGCAGGACCGGAAGCTCCGGGGATCCTGACGGCTCCTGTCGATCAAGGCTTCATGATCGACAGGACGTCCTGTGGACGTTGATGTCCGTCATAGCGGACGCAGCCCAAATGGCCTGAAGTGCCGTCCGGTTGAGGCAAGTCTCAACTGCAGGATCAGGCCCACTGCGAGCGGGGTGGCTTAGCCGTCAGATGCCCGAGTTGGACCCTGTGGTCGGGTGGGCCGGGATGATCTTCGCCTGATTGACCTCTATCTCGAACGCGCCACTGATGGCCCGTCGCACGTCTGGAACCAACCAGGCCTCCGTCCTCATCGGCGGCGGGGATTCCTCGTTCCCTGCCGCAGCGAATGTTGGCGATGTATCGTGGATGCATACATTGCCATCAGGGAGGTGGTTACTGTGTCGGTGACCCAGATTGATCTCGATGACGAGGCGCTGGCTGAGGCCATGCGGTTGATGGGCGTCACGACGAAGAAGGAGACGGTCAACGCGGCCTTGAGGGACTACGTGAACCGGGTGCGGCGGCTGGAGGCCGCGGAGAAGCTGGCTGCCCGTGGGGCGCGGGGCGAGTTCGAGCAGGCCGCTGCCGCATACGACGCTGCCAAGCAGGCGCGGCGGGCGGCCTTCGAGTGATCTCGTACCTGCTCGACACTTCTGCGCTGTGGTTTCTGTTCCGCACTCCCGGGGCGCTGCAGCCCTGGGAGGGGCATATCGCCGCCGGGGTGTTCCGTGTCTGCGAGCCCACGAGGACCGAGTTCCTGTACTCGGCCACCAGCCCGCCCCACAGGGATGACCTGGCCGAGGAGTTGGACGCGTTGTGTCCACTGTCCGCGGTGCCGAAGAACGCGTGGCGCTGGGTGGACACTGCCCAGTACAAGCTCACCCAGCGCGGCCAGCACCGCGCCGCCGGGCCGATCGACCTGTTGGTGTGCGCGACCGCGGTCCACCACGGCCACACTGTGCTCCACGTGGACAACGACTTCGCAGCCGTGGCGAGTGTCCTCAAGGACGTGCAGCAGCGGGACATCCGCACCTGAGCCGGTCGCGGGCACCACGCACTCAGCGTCACATCAGAAGACATGGGCCATCGCCTCGCCGTGCAGTACAGGAGGCGGGAGATCTGGCTGAGGGCCGGCCGGTGCGGCTTTCCGCATCCTTGCAGCTGTCACCTACGGATCGCCGAGCGGCCAGCGACCTATGGAGCTGCCGTGTGAATGTCTGGGCCTGTCGGTCGCTCAAGGCGTGAGGCCGGCTGATCACTGTTCTTGCCGTCCGGGCGATCTCGGCGGCCAGCGTGGTGGAGTCACAGAAGTTCAGCACAGCGAGACGGGGCGGGAAGCGGACTCGTGCGATCTGCGCGCAGAAGGCTTCATGGGCGATGCAGAGGTTCCCGCCATCCTGCGTGAGGTGAATCCCGCCGAAGGAGCTGTGCGCCGCGATGTGCACGGCGGCCGGGGCGTGGACATCCAGGGCGGGACAGATCTCGGCAAGCCCAACAGACGCCATCTCCGTCACCTGGACGTAGCTTCCGGCGAGAGCCTCCCGGATGTACGCGGCCTCGGGACCGAAGCTATTGCGCCCCGGGCGCGGATCGCCGGAGACAAAGAGAACCCGCTGGGCGATGCCCGCAGGGGTGACCACTGCGGTGATCGTCACTTGGAGCCGACAGCGCGCGGCTGACCGCGGCCAGGTGCGCGCGCACCGTCGGCCGGCGGGCCGCCTTCGTCACCCGCGACCTCCGGCAGCGCCAGGCGATCGCATGACGGCGCCGGTGGCGATCCGCCGCCGTCCCGGCCAACCGGTGGCTCCCCACGACCGCAGCCGCGGCTGCCACTGAGGGCTGGCCGTGCCGTGCCGCCGGCAGAGTTCGGCACTGCCTGTGGGCTCCGGCAGCATCGCCGCTCCCCACCGGTGACCTTGCCGGAGAGTCTGCCTGTCGGAGTGCCTGGCGACGTGGTGGCCCGGAGAACAGAATCAAGATCGAAAAGGGCCGTGGGATTCGCTTGCGGCCGCCATTCAGAAGGGGGAGCACTCATGGCTGATGAGTACTCGCTCGATGCTTCGAGCATCGAAATCGCTTACCCGACCGGTGTTGTGACGCCGAACGATGCCGACCGGGGTGGCAAGGACTTCTCCCTCGCCCACTGGAACGAGGACGGCGTGGACGACCGGGACTGGTAAATCCGTCCCGTTCGCCGCGTATTGACCAGCAAGAACAGGAAGCCGAGGCCATGAAGTCAACCGTCGCACTCCTCCGGGCAGCCAGCCTGAGCGTCGACGAGATTTCAGGGCCGGCTTTCGGGGCCGATCGCCTGGCTGATGAATTCATCGAACAGGCGATCGGCCTGGCGGCCGGTACCGCGCTTACCACCGGTTCGGGCCGCAACGTGAGCGCGGCGGTGGAACGGTACGCGACCAGGATGGCGAGTCGTGCCACGCCGTTCGGCCTGCTGGCCGGAACCGCGTTCGTGCACACCGCCGAGAGTCGCTCGCTGTCGCTCGCGGACCGCGCAGCCCACCAGGTTTTCGTACGGATCGACATGGCGGCGCTTGAGGCCGTGGTCACCTCTGCCACGGGATGGAGAAGTCCTCGGCTGCTCGAACCCGGCCACGAACCGCACGAGCTCGCACTGCGTGTTCTCCGCAGCCGCGGCGCATCGGAAGCGGCGGATTCTCTGGAGCGTCTAGTTTCGGCGGTCTGCGGTCTGCGGCCGACCGGGCAGGCGTCCACCGGTCACCTGAATGCCGCATGGGAAGCGTGCGGAATTCCCGGCATGGCGGAGATACCCGAAAAGGCCAGGTTCCATATCGATCTGGACCTCACGACGACTCAGGGGAATGTCGAGGGCGAACTGGTCGAGTCGCTCGACCGGACCCTGCGCAGCCTCCAGATCCTCTTTCCCGAGCAGGATCCTCTCGCTGATTTCCGGACGGCATTCCAACGGCGTTACGAGGGCGGTGAGGTCCCTCTGGGAGAGGTGCTGGACTTCCGTTCCGGCCTCATGGAGACGACCTTTTCTGCAGGTTCGGCGCTGGCGAGCAGGGCCGGAGTCGTCGGGCCGAGGACCTCCACCGGCGAGAGGCGTGTGCCTGAGGCGGCCCTGCGTGCCTACGATCACTGGCGCGAGACGGGCCGGCCGTACGACATGGCGGCACACGCGGCAGCAGAGCGCGGGGTGGCCAGGTCGGTTCAGGCGGCGCTGCTGGACAACCACGAGAACGCCTTCGACGCCGTCCTGCTCAGCGGGCAGGAGCGCGCGCCCCTGGCGTCGCTGGCCAGGTTTGCCGTGTCGCGACCGGAACGTGAGCAGGCCCTGCACCGGTGGCTCGCCGCCGCGGGCCAAGACGATGACGATCCGATCATCGCCGAGCTGGTGCACACCCCGGGGGGACGGATCGGGAACGTTCTCCACCGGCCTGCCGTGCATGCCCGGACGCTTGCCCTGAAGGGCGCGGAGGGCGGCACGCTGGACCTTGGCTCGCTACGGTTGAGCCTCGGCGAGAGCGGCTTCGCCCTGCGCGAGGGGGCTTCGGGCCGACGGGTGGTCCTGGAGCTCAACTCGACGCACTCCGTGGACTTCCGGGGAAACGACCCGCGGTTTCGCCTCCTGGCCCATCTCAGCGGCGTCCGCTCGGTGGGGTGGCGCTGGGGTGGGCTGTCCGCGCTCTCCCACTTGCCACGTGTGACCTGCGGCCGGGTCATCGTCCGCCCGGAACGCTGGACCGTGGGGACCGAAGGTGCCCGGCGCCTCCTCGCGGCGGGAGACCCGAGACCGGTCCTACGTGACCTGCTGCCGGGGTTGGGTGACCGGCAATGGGTCGGCTGCGGCACGGGCGACCGCGTACTGGCCGTCAACCTCGACTCCCCGCGGGCCGTGAAAGCCGTCGTCGAGAAGGCAGCCGGACGGGGGCGCCTCGAATTCAGCGAGGTGCCCCAAGTGGAGAGCCCGGCCGTCAGCAGCCCGCGCGGCCGCCATGTGGCGGAGGTCTGCATTCCATTGAATGGGCCGAGGCCGGCGAGTACACACGGACGTATGGTGTCCACCGCTCCTGTTCCAGGGGACGAGTGGGTCTACTGGAAGTACTACTGCAGCAGTTTCACCGCGGACTCGGTCATCGTGCGGGCAAGAAGCCGAGTCGACGGTCTGCGCTCACGGGGACAAGCGTCGAGCTGGTTCTTCGTCCGATACGGCGAAGGCGGACATCACGTCCGCATCCGCGTACGCCCTGTGCGTCGAGAAGACCGTGCGGCCGTCTTCATGGAACTGGAAGGGCTCGGCAGAGAGCTCCAGGACCAGGGGCTCGTCAGCAGAGCGTGTACGGACCGCTATGTGCCGGAAACCGCGCGATACGGCGGCCTGCAAGGGATCGCCCTGGCCGAAGAACTGTTCGGCATCGACAGCGACCTGGTCAGCGATCTGCTGGCGGCATCGCCCTCGGAGGAACTTCGGCTCTTTCATGCCGCATCCGCTCTCCTTGACTGGGTCCGGGGTTTCTACGGCGATTCGCCGAGCGAAGAGCAGCTGGTCGACGTCCTGCGCCGTCGGGTCAGCCCGCGGGAGAAGGGCGGACGGCTGGGGAGCAGATACGGAGCGTACTTCCGGGACGTGCGGAAATCGCTCGACGTCTTCCTCGCAGAGCACACCGCCTCCAGGGAAATCCTTGCCGTACTGCGCAGGCTCCGGCAGACCACGCCCGACGGAGCCCCGCTTCCGGAGGCCGCCGCTGAGGGGGTTTTCCGGTCGGTCGTCCACATGCACATGAACCGCCTTTTCGCACTCGACGTACAACGCCTGGAACGACTCGCCTACGACGTGACCGTTCGCAAGCTGCTGGAACACCACGCCCGGGCGGTACCCCGGGGCGACGAAAAGAAGGATGGAAGAAAATGAGCAGTCACGAAAAGTCGCCGGAAGCCGTCTTCGGTCTGTCCCGCCTGATCGACCCGGTGGAACCCAAGGCGTTCCTCTGCGATCACTGGGAGCAGAAGCCCCTCCACATCGAGCGGGATGCTCCGGACTACTACAGCGACCTGCTCACGCTCGACGACGTGGACCAGCTCCTGATGATGGCCGGTCCCGGCTTCGAGACCATCCGCGTCGTGGTGAACGGCGAGGAGACGCCGATCGAGGCGATGGCGCAGCGGGGACCTCATGGCCGCGCCAACACGCTGGAAGCGATCTACGACCACTACCGGCGGGGATCCACGATCGTCCTGAACTCCCTCGACGACCGATGGGCGCCGCTCCAGCGGCTGACCCACGCACTTGGGGCCGAGCTCAGCGCGGGGTTCCAGGTCAACGTCTACCTGACACCCGCGGGCAAGGCGCAGGGCTTCAAGCCCCACTACGACACCCACGACGTCCTCGTGGCGCAGGTCCACGGCAGCAAGCAGTGGCGGCTCTACGGCGCTCCCTACGAGCTGCCGTTGGCCGGACGGCCGAAGTTCGGGGACGAGATCGGGGGTGATGCGGTGCCCGAGCAGGAACTCACCCTGAAGCGCGGGGACTTCCTCTACCTCCCCCGTGGTGTGGTGCACGCGGCCACGTCGAACGACGAGGCGTCCGTCCACCTGACCATCGGTGTTCATTCGCTCCGCTGGGCGAACGTCCTGCAGAGCGCGATGGAGAAGCTCTTCGACGAGGACGTCCGGTTCCGGCAGGGCGTTCCGGCCGGCTTCGCCCGTGACGAGGACCTCCAGCGCGCTGCCGTGGAGAGCTTGCGGCAGCTCGTGGGAGTCCTCCAGGACGGGCTGTCCGCGGAGCGGGTGATCGAGGAGACCGTGACGCAGGCCGTGTCGGTCAACTCGCCCTCTCTCGGCGGACATCTGCTCGACCTGGAGCGTGTCCGCGATCTGACGCCTTCCACGCCGGTACGACGCCGGCCGGGAGTCGTCTCGCACACGGCTGTCACCGACACCCAGGTGACCGTGGCGTTCCACAACAAGTCCGTGGCCCTGCCGCGGCAGGTCGAGCGCGAAGTGCGCTGGCTCGCAGGGCACCCGGGCGGTGAGTTCAGTGCCGCCGACCTGCCGGGCTGCCTGGACCAGCCCGGCCGCATGCTCCTGCTGCAGACTTTCCTCCGCGAGGGACTCCTCACCTTCTGACGCCCTTCCGGCGCCTGCCGTCGACCGTGTGCATCAGCTAGGCGGCCGGCCCTACGGGCCGGTCGCCCCGGGCCCGTCCGGACGCTCCAGGCTGCCCACCTGCAGTTTTGCCTGAAATTGACCATTCAGTCGAGGGTATCCGTGTAGCGTGAATATTCATGGGGGATATAGGCATGGATATCAAACGGCTGCGGGTGGAATCGGGACTGACTCAGGAGCAGCTGGCGGAGAATTCTGGTTTGAGCGTCCGGGCGATTCGTGATATCGAGCGCGGCTCGACGCGCCGACCGTACCGCCAGTCGCTCAAGCTCGTGGCCGAAGGCATGGGACTCAGTGAGGGCGCCACCGCCGAACTGATCGGATCGGTCTACATGCGACCTCAGGCGCGAAGCTACTATTCACGCGACCGCTTCCACGGCCCTGACAGGCGACACGGCGGCACGCAGCCCGGTCTCGTCCACCTGCCGCCCGGGCCGGCCGGTTTCGTGGGGCGCCGTGAGGTGCTGGCCTGGCTGGACGCGCGCCTCTGTGATTCCGATGGAGCGGCCACTGTCGCCCTATTGGCCGGCGGCCCCGGAGCGGGTAAATCTGCGATTGCCCTGCGCTGGGCGCACGACAATGCAGCGAGTTTCTCCGACGAAGTCCTGTACGCAGATTTACGAGGATTCGACGCGCGGCCGGCTCTGAGCCCCGAGCACGTGCTCCGCAGGCTCCTGCGGGCCCTCGGGGTTCCGGATCACCAGATTCCGTTGACCCTCGAAGAGTGCTCGGCCATGTTCCGCGCCTCGCTCGCCGACCGCCGCTCACTGATCGTCCTCGACAATGCCGCCACGGTGGAGCAGGTGCGCCCGCTGCTGACCGACGCGCCGCACTGCCGTGTCCTCATCACCAGCAGGAACGCCATGACCGGACTGGTCGTACGCAATGGCGTGCACCGTCACCGGGTCGGCTACCTGTCCGACGGGGAGGCACTTGAGTTGTTCGAGTCGATGGCCGGAGCGGCGCGTTCCCACTGCCGGAACGAGGTCGACGCGTTGCTGGCCCTCTGCGACCGGAGCCCGCTGGCCATCCGTCTCATGGCCGAACGCGTCCGGCGCCAGCAGTGCATCTGCCCGACGGGCCTCGCCGCCCGGCTTTCGTCCAGAAGAACTCCCCTCAGCGCCTTCGATGCTCCCGGCGATCCGCATTCCAGTGTGCGGGCGCTCCTGTCCTGGTCCTACCGAAGCCTCCCGCCGGCGGTCGGCGAGGTTTTCGTTGGTCTGGCCCGGCTGGATGCAGCGCATTTTGAATTCGACCGGGTGGCGGCGCTGTTTCCTGCGGGAGGCCTGAGCGCGGATGACATTTCCGATTCTCTTGAATGGCTGGTCGAAATGCATCTCCTCGAAGAGGAGGCGCCCGGAATCTATGGCATCAACAAGCTGATCTGGTGGTATGCAAATGAACTGGCAGGCGAGGTAGGCGCATGAGGCAGGATTTTCTCCTGGAAAAGCCTACCCGGACCCCGGTGCGCCGTATCGTCCGCCTCTTTCGGCCCTACCGTGGTCGGCTTTTCATTGTTGTCGCCCTCATCGCCGGTGCGTCCGTCATCGCGCTGACGGTTCCGTTGATGGTGCGGGAGCTCTTCGATACGGCCCTTCCTCAAGGGCGTACGGGGCTGCTTTCGGCGCTCGCGCTCGGAATGTCGCTGGCCTCCATTACGGGCAGTGCGATATCCGTCCTGGAGTCATATATATCGACCTCGGTCGGTCAGCGGGTCATGCACGATCTGCGGTCACAGATCTACTCGCACCTCCAGGAACTCCCGCTTGCGTTCTTCACCAGGACGCGGACCGGTGAGGTGCAGTCGCGAATCGCGAACGACATCGGCGCCATGCAGGCGACGGTGACCTCGACCGTCAGTTCGCTGGTCTCCAGCCTGACGACCGTCATCGCGAGTGCCATCGCCCTCCTGATTATGGACTGGCGCCTGGCCCTGCTCTCCTTTTCCGTGCTCCCTCTGTTCGTCCTGATCAGCCGACGGGTGGGTGAACTCCGGCGCATCTTCGTCCGCCGGCGGCAGCGACAGATGGCCTCGATGTCGTCGATGGTGGAAGAGCGCCTGTCGGTGAGCGGCATCCTGCTCAGTCGCACCATGGGCCGGTCCAAGGAATTGTCCGAGGATTTCATTGCCGAGTCACAAGCCCTCTGCGACCTGCAGGTGCAGTCCAGCATGGCGGGCCGATGGCGCCAGTCGGTCATCCAGACGATCATGTCGTTGATGCCGGTCCTGATCTACTGGTCGAGCGGAATGACCGCAGCTCATGGCCACGCCGCCATTTCGCTCGGCACCCTGATCGCATTCGTCTCCCTGCAGCAGGGGCTCTTCGGCCCGACCCTGTCGTTGCTGGGCGTCGGCGTGGCCTTCCAGGGGTCCTTGGCCCTGTTCGAGCGCATCTTCGAATATCTGGACCTGCCCAAGACGATCACCGAACCGGAAGATCCGGTTCAACTGACAAACGTGCAGGGGAACATCCGTTTCGAGGCAGTCGACTTCTCCTACGGCGACGCACCGACGCTGAGCGGAATCGACATAGCCGTCCCGGCAGGCGGCAGCCTGGCCGTCGTCGGTGAGACGGGCGCCGGGAAGACCACCATCGGTTACCTCGTCGCCCGGTTGTACGACGTCACCGGCGGCCGTATCACCCTCGACGGTGTGGACCTCCGGGAGCTCGGTTCGCACACCCTCACTTCGAGCATCGGAGTCGTGTCCCAGGAGACCTATCTCTTTCACGCGTCGATCGCCGACAACCTCCGCTTCGCCAAACCGGAAGCCACCGACCAGGAGCTCGTCGACGCGGCGAAAGCCGCACAGATCCACCATCTGATCGAGGGACTTCCCGACGGCTACGACACGGTGGTCGGCCAACGAGGGCTGCGGATGTCGGGCGGGGAGCGCCAGCGGATAGCCATAGCCAGGACCCTGCTCCGCAATCCGCCCGTCCTGGTGCTGGACGAAGCGACCAGTGCGCTGGACAGCCAGACCGAGCGGTCCGTTCAGCGGGCCCTGGACACCCTCGCCGCCGGGCGCACGGTGATCACCATCGCGCACCGCCTCTCCACCACCCGGGACGCCGACGAGATCGTCGTGCTCGACGGCGGCAGGATCGCCGAGCGCGGGAGCCACGACGAGCTCCTCCTCCGCGGAGGCACCTACGCATCGATGTTCCTGCGGGGCTCCCGCCCCGACGAGAAGCAGCTCGAACCTCTGGAGGCCGGCCGACATGCGTAACCGATGGTGGAAGCCGGCCAGCCTCGCCGGCGCGATCGCCCTGCCGCTGGTCACGGGCGCGGTGGTCCTGGGACCAGGGGGACTCGCCGGGTCGGGAGAAGCGAGAACGCCCGTGCCGATCGCACGGCCTGCCTGGGCGATGTCCGACTCCGACCGTGGTGAGGCCGCCAAGGAGGGGAAGGTCGAAGCGCGCATCTGGCTGGCGGGGCGCGATCCGAAGGCCGCCACGCGCTATGCGCAGTCGGTCTCCACGCCGGGGGACCCCCTCTACCGTCACTTCCTCACACCGGCGGAGTTCCAAGAGCGCTTCGGCCCCTCCGCCGGGCAGTCGCAGCTGGTGACCGCCTGGGCCGGGAAGAACGGGCTGAAGACCACCGAGACGACAGCGCACTACATCAGCGTCTCCGGGCCGGTGGGTACGATGGAGAACGCGCTCGCCGTGTCCTTCCACACCTACGGCGATCACGGCCGGAGCGGTATCGCACCCGCACGGACGCCCACGATCCCGCGCGAGCTCGCCTCCGCCGTCATGACGGTGACCGGACTCGACCGGCTGACCACGGCTCCCCCGTCCGTCCCGGCACTCCCGCCACCGGGCCCTCAGCCCAACGCGCCGGGACCCTGCAGCGCCGTGGGCAAGGAAAACCCCAGCGGGTTCACCGGCGCCGACGGCCGTGAGCTGGCCTGGGCTCCGTGCGGCTACACCCCCGAGCAGCTCCGGGACGCCTACGGCGTCAACAAGCCCGAGCTGACGGGCAAGGGTGTCACCGTCGCCGTCGTCAACGCCTACGCCTCACCCACCATGGCGGCCGACCTGGAGCGGTACTCGCGCGATCACGGCGAACCGCTGCGCCCGGGCCAGTACCGGGAAGTCAACAGCCAGAGCTGGGACCAGCTGGATACCTGCTCCGCGAACACCTGGTACGGGGAGCAGACGAAGGACGTCCAAGCCGTGCACGGCATGGCGCCCGAGGCGGACATCGTGTACATCGGTGCGCGCAACTGCACCCCGAGCGCATTCAACGAAGCCCTGCTGAAGGTGGTCGACCTGCATCTGGCGGACATCGTCAGCTGCTCGTGGGGCGAGACCACGGACGGCTACGGGGTGCAGGAACGCCTCATCTCGCACAGCGTCTTCGAACAGGGGGCCATCGAAGGGATCGGCTTCTACGTCGCGTCCGGTGATGCCGGCTACGAGGACCCTGCCACCGGCCCCGGGCGCGCCAGCAGGTCCCGGCGGCTCCAGGTCGACTACCCGGCCTCGGACCCGTTGGTCACTGCCGTGGGCGGCACGTCCCTTGCCGTCGGCGCCGACGGCGCTTACGCCTACGAGACGAGCTGGGGCCAGTACCGCACCGACGCCAAAGCCGACGGCAGGACCTGGAGGGACGTACCGCCGGGTGACTACCCGCGGGACTGGACCGGGGGAACGGGAGGCGGGACCAGCATCATGTACGAACAGCCCTGGTACCAGGCCCCCGTCGTGCCCGAAGTGCTGAGCAAGGCACTCCCCGGAGGGGCGACCGGGAAGCGTGGCATGCGCGTCGTTCCCGACATCGCGCTGGTGGCCGATCCACTGACCGGCATGCTCGTCGGTGAATCCGCCGCCACGGCCGACGGCAAGGACCTGCGCTACGGAGAACGGCGCTCGGGCGGTACGAGCCTGTCCTGCCCCCTGTTCGCGGGGATGCAGGCCCTGGTGCAGCAGGCGGGTAACGGGCGGCCTCTGGGCTTCGCGAACCCGGCTCTGTACCTTCTGCACGGGTCGGGCGCGATCACCGACGTCACGGACACCCCTCTGGGCGCCGACCGCCCCGTGGCATGGACCGCGAACCGGTACGAGGACCAGTCCAACGAGACCGGCCCGGTGTCCACCTACCTCGCGACCACCGGAAGGGACGGCGAAGGCGCGGCCCGCCTCCGGGCATCGAAGGGATTCGACAACACCACCGGCCTGGGGTCGCCGAACGCCGCGTACACCGGCGCGTACCTCCGTCCGCCGCTGTCAGCCGCCTCGCGGCCCTGAAGCCCGGGAGGGATCCCCAGCCGGTCGGCCCGGCCGCAGGCGGAGAGGTTCCCGCCTGCGGCTTCGGTGTATTTCGGGGGTGGATTCCGCCGCGGGGCTAGAAGTTCTCCGTTTCGTCTGCCAGGTGGCGGAGGACGTCCGTCAGGTCGCCCCGGCGGGCGAATGCCGCGCGTTGGCGGTGGGCGCCCGAGCCGTCGCGCAAGAGGCCTCCCAGGGTCTTGGCCGCGTGGTCGAGCTCGCCCGACGCCGCCAGTTCCGGGGCGACCAGGTCCAGCAGGGCCTCCGCCAGGTCCGCCGCCGGGAGTTCGGCCCCCGTGTACGGGTCGAGCCCGAAGCCCTCCAGCCCGTCGTGGGCCGCCCGCCAGCGCGCGAGGTGCAGTACGTCGTCCCGCAGCACCGGTTCGGGCCGCTGCTCCGCGATGTCCCGCAGGAGGGTCGCCACCAGGGCCCGGACCAGCTCGGCCTGGAGGATCGCCGTGTCGATGTCCGGGGACATGTCGGGCGCCCGGATCTCGAGCGTCGGCCAGTGCCCGGACGGGCGGAGGTCCCAATAGACCATCTTCGTGTCCAGGGCCGCCCCGGAGCCGAGCAGGGTCTGCACCGAGCGCCGGAAGTGGGCCGTGGACGTGAAGTGCGGGGGCAGGCCCGCCGAGGGCCAGCCCGACCAGGCCATCGCCCGCCAGCTGGCGTGACCGGTGTCACGGCCGCCCCAGAACGGCGAGTTGGCGGCCAGCGCGATCAGCGTGGGCAGCCATGGTCTGACCCGGTTCGAGACCGCCACTGCCGTGTCCACGTCGAAGGTGCCGACGTGGATGTGGCGGCCGCAGCTGACGAGGGTGTCGGTGAGCGCGCCGAAGCGGCGGTGCTGCTCGCGCTGGCGCGGCTCGTCGTCGGTCAGGTGCAGGGGGCCTTCCACGGCCACGACCGGCGAGGGCGCGGCCAGCAGCCGGCAGCCGTGGGCGCGGGCGGCCCGGGCGAGGGTACGCCGCAGGGTGGCGAGCTCCTCGCGCAGTGCGGGCGCCGAATCGGCGACCGGGGTGGAGATCTCCACCTGGTAGCGGGTGCCCTCGGGGTGCACTTCGTGGGGCAGGCCCGCGGCGGTGGCCAGGACGAGCGGGGCGGCCGGGACCACCCGGAAGGTGCGGGCGTCGACGAGGAGGAACTCCTCCTCGACACCGACGGTCAGCGGGGCCGTGAGAGGGGTCGCGTGGACGCCGTTGTCCGCGCTGCCGGTGCTCGTGGTGCTGTTGCCAGGTTCGATCACTACGCCTCCCTGGACATACGAGTCTTTTCATCATGAGCTGAACACGAGGCGAGGAGCGCACGTCGATTCAGTCAAATGTCCTGCGACGGTGGCGAGTTACCGGCAAGGACCGCCCCGGCCTGAGACCGCGGATCCGGGTGGGGCGACTGGTGCGCGTGCGTGGACCGGCCGGGGTGCGGCCGGGGTGCGGGGACGGGGTGTGGGGACGGCGTGCCGACCGTCCAGCCGGGAGCCGGGCCCGGCTCCCGTCCGATTAATGCCTGGGGCCGCCGAACGGCCGCCGGTTATCATCCGCTGTGACCGGTACGAGCACCCCCACGCCCGCCCCCACCCCCGCCCGACGCGCGACGCGGATCTTCGCGGACCTGACCCCGCTGCGCACGTCCGCGGACTACCGGCGGCTGTGGGTCGGCAGCACCATCTCCTGGATGGGCCAGGCGATGACCGCCCTCGCGATCTCGCTCCAGGTCTACGACATCACCCGGTCCAGCTTCTCGGTCGGGCTCGTCGGACTCTTCTCCCTCGTCCCGCTCGTCGTCTTCGGGCTCTACGGCGGCGCCATCGCCGACACCGTGGACCGGCGCAAGCTCGGCCTGTACAGCTCCCTCGGCCTGACGGCCCTGTCGATCGCGCTCGCCGGCGCCGCGCTGCTCGACTACCACCGGGTCTGGCTGCTGTACACGGTCGTCGCGCTCCAGGCGGTCTGCGGCGCCCTCAACGGGCCCGCCCGCTCCGCGATGATCCCGCGGCTGCTGCCGGCCGAGCAGCTGCCCGCCGCCAACGCGCTGAACTCGGTGACGATGACCTCGGGGACGATGATCGGCCCGGTGCTCGGCGGGCTCATCGTCGGCTGGTGGGGCTACCAGTCCGCGTACCTGATCGACGCCGTCACGTTCTGCGCCGCCCTCTACGCGGTGTGGCGGCTGCCCGCGATGCTGCCCGAGCGGGAGGGCGGCAAGCGGGGGCGGGCCTCGGTACTGGACGGGCTGCGCTTCCTCGGGACGCGGCCGAACATCCGGATGACCTTCTTCTCCGACATGGCCGCCATGGTGCTGGCCCAGCCCAAGGCGCTGTTCCCGGCCATCGCCGTGCTCTGGTACGGCGGCGACGCCAAGACCGTCGGCCTGCTGGTGGCCGCGCCGGCCGTCGGGGCGCTGCTGGGCGGGCTGTTCTCCGGCTGGCTGGGCCGCATCCGCCGGCACGGGCTGGCCATCCTGATCTCCGTGGCCGCATGGGGGCTGGCCATCGCCGTCTTCGGACTCACCCGGAACCTGTGGCTCGGGCTGTTCTTCCTGGCCCTGGCCGGCTGCGCCGACACCATCTCCATGGTGTTCCGGTCCACGATGATGCAGGCCGCGACCCCGGACGAGATGCGCGGCCGCCTCCAGGGCGTGTTCATCGTGGTCGTCGCGGGCGGGCCCCGGCTCGGGGACTTCCTCGCCGGGACCGTCGCCGACCGGACCTCCCCGACCATGGCGATCACGGGCGGCGGGCTCGGCTGCGTCCTGGTGCTGGTCCTGCTGGCCCTGCGCTGGCGCGGGTTCGCCCGGTACGACGCGAGGTCGCCGCAGGCGTGATGCGTGATGGGTGATGGGTGATGGGTGAGGCGCGATGCGTGCCGCCTGACGCGTGGGGCCTGACGCCTCAGGCCCCGGGACGGCTCAGGCGTCGACCGGCTCCCGGGTGCGCTCGCCGCCCGCATCGCCCGTGTTGGCCGTGCCGACCGGCTCGAACAGCAGGATCGAGACCTCTTCGTCCGCCGCCGGGCAGTGCTCGACCCCGCGCGGGACGACGTACAGCTCGCCGGGGCCGACGACCACGTCTCCGTCGCGGAGGCGGATCGTGAGGGTCCCGCTGACGACGAGGAACAGCTCGTCGGTGTCCTCGTGGGTGTGCCACACGAACTCGCCCTGGAGCTTGGCGGCCTTGACCTCGTAGTCGTTGATCCGGGCGATGCGGCGCGGGGCCCACTGCTCGTCGAACGCGGACAGCTTCCGCGCGATGTTCACGGGGTGCATCGGGTGCGTGGTCATGGGGAGAGGCTGCCGGAGGGGGCGGGGGCCGTCTTGTACGTTCCTGGCATGGCCGCGATCCGTCCGCGCAGCACCGTCTCCGCCTGGCGGCCGGGGGTGGCAGGCATCGCCGAGGTCTTCCACGCCCGGTTCACCGACCACGCGTACCCGGCCCACATCCACGACACCTGGGCGCTGATGATCCTGGACGGCGGCCGCGTCGACTTCGCGCTCGACCGGGAGCGGCACGGCGTCGGCGTCTCGGACGCGGTGGTCCTGCTGCCGCCCGGGGTCGCGCACGACGGACGGACCGTCACCGAGGCCGGATTCCGCAAGCGGGTGCTCTACCTCGACACCTCCGTCCTCCCGGAGCGACTGGCCGGCGCCGCCGTCGACACGCCGCTCCTGTTCGACCGGGCGTTGCTGGAGCGCGTACACGGGCTGCACCTCGCGCTGGGCTCGCAGCGGTCACCGGCCGAGGGCTTCGAGGCGCAATCGCGGCTGGCTTTCGTGCGGGAGCGGCTGTGGATCCGGCTGGCGGGCCGGGGGGCCGCCTCCGGCGGCGCGCGGGGCGGGGCGCGGGGCGGGGCGCGGCGCGCGGGGCTCGCCGTACGGCTGCGCGAACTGCTCGACGCGCGGGTGGTCGAGGGGATCGCCCTGGAGGAGGCGTCGGCGGTGCTGGGACACGTACATCCCACGCACCTGATCCGCAGCTTCCGGAAGGCGTACGGGCTGCCGCCGCACGCGTACCTGACCGGGCGGCGGGTGGCCCGGGCGCGGCGGCTGCTGCTGGCCGGGATGCCTCCGGCCGCGGCGGCCGTGGCTGCAGGGTTCTACGACCAGGCGCATCTGACGCGGCACTTCGGGCGGTACGTGGGGACCAGTCCGGCACGGTTCGCACGATCCGGGCGGACGTGAACGGGCGTGGGCCCGCCGAATTCGCCCGTCCGGCTCCCGTAGGCGACCGCGTACGACCGGTCGTCGCACCGGCCGGGCTGGCCGATGGAGTCCCACTCGGTCCCGTAAGGGCCGTGTGCTGGGGGCCGAGCGCGGTCTCCGTGCACCCGTCCGACGCGTTCCTCCGGGGTGAGTCCGCGGGCCGTCACCACGCTGTATCCGCCGAAGCTCAGGCGGGTCCGACCGCGGGCCCGACCACGCCGCGTGCGACGCCGAGGGCGACCAGGTCCTGGGGGCGGATGCGGAGCTGGTCCGCCGTGGACGGCGCCTCGGACGGGGGGCGCTTGAGGATGGCCGCCGCCAGTTCGGGGGCGATCACCGAGAAGTAGCTGTCCGGGGTGACCCAGGTGTTCCCCGGCGCGGCGAGCGCAAGGGCGCCGCCCGAGCCCCCCTCGCCGATCAGGAGGGTGGTCACCGGGACCCCGGCCGCCGCGACCGCCGCGAAGGTGTCCGCGATGGCCGCGCCGGCGCCCGCGTGTTCCGCCGCGGCGTCGTTGGCCGCGCCGGGGGTGTCCACCAGGGTGAGCACGGGAATGCCGAGGCGGTCCGCGAGGCGGATCACGCGGGCCGCCGTACGGTAGCCCGCCGGGCGGGTCGCCGTGCCGCACTGGGCGGCGTACGCGACGGCCCGCCCCTCCCGCAGCCCGAATCCGCACAGCATCCCGGGGTCCGTGCCGCCCGCCCGGTCCCCCCAGAGGGGGAGGCGGAGGGCGAAGTACGCGTCCAGGTACGCCTCGGCGCGCGGCCGGTCCGGGTGGCGGGCCTGCAGTACGGCGTCCCAGCCGCCGGCCGGGGGCGGTACGTCCGACAGCGCCGCCGGCGGCTCGGCCGGCTGGGCGGGCTCGGCGGGGCGGGGCGCGGCCAGGAGGCGGAGCCAGCCGGCCAGGGTCGCGGGCAGCTCGGGGGCGGGGACGACGGCGTCGACGTGCCCGGCGGCGTACTGGCCCTCGGCGGTGTACGCCGCCGGGTCCGCGTCCGCCGGCCGGACCCGGGAGCCCGCGAAGCCGACCTGCGCACCCGGGAGCGCGAGCACGACGTCCGCCCCGGCGCCGAGGGTGGCCCAGCCGCCGCCGGTGGTGGGATCGCGGAGGACGGCGATCTGCGGGAGTCCGGCGGCGCGGGTGAGCACGGACTGGCGGGCCACGCGCTGGAGTTGGGTCAGCGCGAGCATGCCCTCCTGCATGCGGGAGCCGCCGGTGGCGATCAGGGACACGAGGGGGAGGCGGTGTGCGCGAGCGTAGGTGTAGGCGGCTTCGAGCCGATCTCCGGTGCGTTCGCCGAGGGAACCGCCGAGGAAGCCGAACTCGAAGGAGATCAGGGCGGCTTGGCGGCCGCCGATGAGGGCGGTGCCGGTGACGACGGACTCCTCTTCGCCGGTCCGCGCGGCGGCGCGGGCGCGGGAGTCGTCGTATCCGGCCCAGGTGAGGGGGCCGTTGGGGGCCGACTCCCGGTGGGGGGCGGGGAGTTCGGTGAAGCTGCCGGGGTCGGTCACGGAGGCGATGGCTGCGCGGGCCGAGAGTCGGGTCGTCGTCACGGAATCACCCTAGGGGGTGGTTGTCGGGCGGGGAGGGTGACGTTGGGCGGGGTTGGTGCCGTTGGGCGGAGCCGGTCCCGTGCGGGCGGGGCCGGTCACGCTGGGCGGGGCGGGTCCTGTCGGGCCGGTCCCGTGCGGGCGGGGCCGGGCACCTCCGGTGGGGGCGGTCATGTCAGGTGGGGGAGGGGGAGGGCGATCTTCAGGGCGTAGGCCGCGACGAGGCCGTAGCCGAGGCGGAAGGTCCAGGCGCGGGCGGCGGGGGAGACCTTGCGGCCGGCGAAGGCGCCGAGGACGACGAGGGTCTGCTGCCAGAGGAGCGAGGCGGCGGCGACGCCGACGAGGAAGGCGGCGGCGGTGGTGGGGGTGGTGAGGGTGGAGGCCTGGGCGGTGGTGAGGGCGGCGAAGTAGAGGGCGGTGGTGGGATTGACGGCGGTGAGCCCGACGAACCGCCCGAACGTCGACCCTGGCCCTGCCCCGGCCCAGGGGCTGGTCCCCGGGCCTGCCACGGCTCCGGCCAGGGGTTCCGGTGCGGGCAGAGGGCCAGGCCGGTCGGTGGGTTCGGGCCTTGCGGGCGGCAGTTCCCCACCCCGCCCCTTCCCGAAACCGGGGCTCCGCCCCAGCCCCCGCGCCTCAAACGCCGGCGAGGCTGAAACCTCGGGGCTGTGCCCCAGGCCCGGCGCCTGGAGCGGTGACGGGTCTGAAGGGTGGGGGCTTCGCCCCAGGCCCGGGGCCTGAAGCGGTGACGGGGGCGAAGGGGTGGGGCCGTGTCCCGGGGATCGGGGCGTGGGTGGTGGTGGGGCTGAGGTGGGGCCCGGGTGCAGTGGCGCGCGTGGTGGTGGGGTTGACGCCGCGGAGCGGTGGAGGCCGTGGGCCGCGATCGCGAGGAGGATCGCCGCCGAGGCCAGGCGGATCCAGGCCTCGACCGGGGTGACGTGGGAGGCCACCCAGGGGCCCAGTGCGGTGGCCAGGGCCGCGTAGGCGAGGTCGACCGTGGCGATGCCCGCCGCCGCGGCCATCGCCGTGCGGCGGTTCCGCATCGCCTCCTGGAGCAGCAGCACGCTCATCGCACCCATCGGCATCGCCACGCCCAGGCCCGCGACCGCGCCCGACAAGGCCGGGGAGAGGAATTCGCTCATGGAACGGGAGGGTGAGGGGTGGGGCATCCGCGCAGCGGCGCATATCGGCCCTGACTGCGAGAATCGCGGTATGGACCGCCTCGACAGGGAAATCCTCGGCATCCTGCAGCAGGATGCGCGGATCTCGTACCGCGATCTCGGCGTCCGCGTCGGACTCAGTGCCAACGCCACCGCCGACCGGGTGCGCCGGATGCGGCGGGACGGGGTGATCCGCGGGTTCACCGTCATCGTGGATCCGGCCGCCGACACCCGGGGCGGGCTCGTGGTCTTCATCGATCTGAGCCTGCGGCAGGACACCTCCAACGACGAGTTCGAGGAGCGGGTCGTCACGCTTCCCGGGATCACGGAAGTGGTGCACGTGACGGGGGAGTACGACTACCTCGTACGGGCCCGGGCCGCCGATCCCGCCGCGCTCGACGCGCTGCTGCGCCGGCTCAAGCGGGAGGCCGGGGTGGCCCAGTCCAGCACCCGGATCGCCCTGCGGGCAGCGGCAGCCCACCGGCCGGCAGGGATCTAGGGGGCCCGACCCTGGTCCGCCCGGCATCGCTACAGCGCCGACTCCCAGCGCAGGGTCGTCCCCCGTGCGCCCGACTCCGTGCGGCCGTCGTCCGTGACCTTCAGGCGGGCCCGGGTCGGGGTGGCGTCCACCTCGACCTGGATCGAGGTGACCTCCGAGCGGCGGTGGGCCGCGGCCAGGGCGCCGCGCAGGGCCGAGAGGAGGTCGCCGGCCGCCGGCTCGCGGAGCAGGGCGTCCACCGCGCCCGCGAAGCGGACCGACGGCTGGAAGCCCAGCAGGACCGCCGCCCCGCCCGTTTCGCGCAGGACCCGGCCGCGGAACGTCGTCGGGGCATCCGTCGGCGGCTGCTGGAGGGCGAAGATCGCGGTGCGGACCTCCTGGATGGTGGAGTCGAGTTCGTCCACCGCCCGGCCGAGTTCGTCGCCCACCGTGTCCCCGGACGGCGCGGCCGCCGACCGCTTCTTCGTGCTCTCCAGCATCATCTCCGTCGCGAACAGCCGCTGGACCACCAGATCGTGCAGGTCCCGTGCGATCCGGTCGCGGTCCTCGTAGACCGCCAGCTGCTCGCGGTCGTGCTGTGCGTCCGCCAGTACGAGGGCCAGCGCGGCCTGGGAGGCGAACTGCGAGGCCAGCAGCCGGTCGACGGCGTCGTACGGGCGCCCGCCCCGGGCGCGCGGCAGCGCGAGGGTGCCGATCAGCTGGCCGCCGCTCTGGAGCGGGAGCATCATGCTCGGGCCGAAGCGCTCACGGACGTGCGTGGTCATCCGGGGGTCGGTGGCCGAGTCCTCTATGAAGACCGGTTCCCCGCCGAGGAGTTGTTCCAGCACCGGCGAACCGGGGGCGATCGCCGTCCCGACCAGGTCCCCGGGGTCCCCGTGCGTGGAGGCGGCCACGATCTCCATACCGCCCTCGGGAGTCGGCTGGAGGACCACTCCGGCCGCCGCGTCCGCGAGCAGCCGGGCCCGTTCCGCCACGCACATCAGCGCGTCCATGGCCGGCCGGCCCGCCAGCAGGGTCGTGGTGACGGCGGCGGCGCCCTCGATCCAGCGTTCCCGGCGGCGCGCGGTCTCGTACAGGCGGGCGTTGCCGATCGCTATCCCCGCCTGCGAGGCCAGGACGCGTACGAGGGCGAGGTCCTCCTCGGTGAAGGGGCCGCCGCCCGCCTTCTCGGTGAGGTAGAGGTTGCCGAAGACCTCGTTGTGGACCCGGATCGGGACGCCCAGGAAGCTGTGCATGGGGGGATGGCCCGGCGGGAACCCCGCCGAGCGCGGGTCCTTCGACAGGTCCTCCAGCATCAGCGGGCGCGGATCGGTGACCAGCGCGCCGATCAGGCCCGAACGCCCGTCGGGCAGGTGGGGGATCGCGGCGCGTTCCGCCTCGCTCAGCCCGGCCGTGTAGAGCTCGGTCAGCCGCAGGCGCTCGGGGTCGACGACCCCGAGCGCTCCGTACCGGGCCGTGCACAGCTCGGTCGCCGAGTCCACGATGTGCTGGAGGGTGGTCTGCCGCTCCAGTTCGGAGCCGACGCTGAGCACCGCCTCCAGGAGTACGGGCAGCCGGGTCTGTTGCCCGACAGCGTCCGGACCGGCCGAACCGTCCGGAGCGGCCGAACCGTCCGGCCCGGACGGCCCGGGCGCCGCGTTCGTCATTCGGCCAGCGGGTTGAGGACCATCGGGGCGATCTTCCCTTCGAGCATCATGCCGAGACCGAGCACGGCGCACACGTCCGGCCGTTCCGCGATGGCGACGGGCATGCCGGTGGCATCGCGCAGCATCTGGTCCAGGCCCGGCAGCAGGGCGCTGCCTCCCACCATCATGATCCCCCGGTCCGTCAGGTCGGCGACCAGGTCCGGCGGGCAGTCGCGCAGCACCTTGCCGATGCCGTCGAGCACGGCGGTCAGCGGGGTGTGGATGGCGTCCCGTACGGCGGCGGTGTCGACGTGGACGGAGCGGGCCAGTCCGGTGGCCACGTCACGGCCGTGGATGAGGGTGGAGGTGGGGCCCCCGCCGGTGATGCCGTTGCCGTGCAGGGCGACCTGGAGCGGGCGGACGGCCTGGCTCGGCAGCATCAGCTCGTGCGCGTGGCGCAGGTGCTGGACGACGGCGTGGTCGATGGCCTCGCCGCCGACGGGGATCCGCTGGGCGGTGACGATCGAGCCGAGGGAGAGGACGGCGATCTGGGTGGCGGCGGCCCCGCACACCATGATCATCGTCGCGGTCGGCTGCTCCACGGGCAGGCCGCAGCCGACGGCCGCCGCGATCAGGGTGTCGACGAGTTCGACGCGCCGGGCCCCGAGCCCGACCATCGTCTCCACGGCGGCCCGCTGGGCGAGCGGGTCGGCGTCGTGCGGGGTGCAGGCGGCGGCCCGCAGCCGGGGCTTGCGGCGCAGGGCGCGCCGCAGCTTCTCGCCGAGCAGGTGGCGCAGCATCCGCTGGGCCATCTCGATGTCGACGACGGTGCCGCCGGAGACGGGGCGTACGACCCGGATGTAGTCGGGCGTGCGGCCCGTCATCCGTTCGGCGAAGGACCCGACCGCGATGAGCGCACCGGTGCGGGTGTTCACGGCGGCCACGCTGGGCTCGTCGACGACCAGGCCGGCGCCCTTGACGTACACACGGGTCCTGGCTGCTCCCAGGTCGACGGCGACGTGGCAGCGGCGCAACTGCTCAAGACTGACGGTCACGGCAGATCCTCCCGAGAGCGCTGACGCAAGAAGACCGGCGGTTGCCGGCTGCACTTCATATCTTCTCGGGCGAATGGGGCATATCGCCCGTTGGGCTGCTCCGGCCGGGTGTGGCGCACGGGGTGAGGGGTGCTGCACGGGGGTGGATTTCTGTACCGACAGGCACCACGATGCCCGCACCGTCCGCGCTACTCGCGCGTAACAAGGTAAAGGGGTCCCCATGCTGACGCCCCGCCAGAGACTGTTGGCGCTCCTGACGCTCTGCCTGGCGCTCCTCGCGCCCCTCCCGGCACAGGCCGCCGCCGCTGTGCCGCCGCACAACCCGGTGGTCTTCGTCCACGGCTACAACGCCGACCCGGGCGTCTGGGGCGGCCTGCGCGAGGACCTGCGCGCCGCCGGGTACACCGACTCGGAGCTCTTCTCCTGGGGTTACGACACGCACCGGTCCGTCAACGAGGTGCTGGCCGGGCAGCTCGGCGCGTACGTCGACCAGGTCCGCCGGCAGACCGGCGCCGCCGGGGTCGACATCGTGGCGCACTCCTTCGGCTCGCTCGTCGGCCGCTGGTACGTGAAGTTCGGCGGGGGCGCCGAGACCGTGGACCACTGGGTCTCGCTGGCCGGACCCAACCACGGCACCTCCACCGCGTGGGCCTGCGCCCTGTGGGACCAGGCGTGCCGGGACATGACGCCCGGTTCGTACGTCGTGAAGAACCTGAACGCGGGGGACGAGACCCCGGGCGCGGTGAAGTACGCGACCTTCTGGTCGAACTGCGACGAGGTCATCAACCCGGACGACAGCGTCCCGCTCGCCGGGGCGACCAACACGCCGGTCGGCTGCCTCCGGCACAACGACCTGCTCGGGGACGACGCCACCTCGGCGGGCGTCCGGTCCTTCCTCGCCTCGTAGGGCTCGCGGCCCGGACCCCGCCGCTCAGACCTCGACGCCGTCGACGGCGACCCGCTGGAGCAGGCCGTACGTGAACTCCGCCACGCACGGCCGGCCCTGCGCGGTGAAGGCGAGCCGCCAGCGGGTCGGCGCGGTGCCCTCCAGCGGGCGCACCGGGGCGAAGGCCCGCGCCACCTCGTCCACCGTGGCCGACCAGGGCCGCAGGTCCTCGGGCGTCTCCAGTACGGGCCCCTGCGCGCCCGGGGCCCGGACCAGCCACTCGTTCCACACCGCCCCGTCCGGCGCGGCCAGCACCTCGAAGCGCAGGTCCGGCCAGAGCGGCACCGGCCACAGCAGGGCCTCGCACTCCAGATCGCCGATGGTGCGGGCGGCGGTGGACTCCGGCGGGCCGAGCACCGAGCGGTAGCGGGCCAGCGCCCCCCGTGCGCGGGGCGAGCGGACCATCGCCTGCCAGCGCTTGTTCGCCTCCCGCTGCTCGGCGAGCGAGGCGCCCAGCCGCCGCCGCGCCTCCTCCGCGAGGTCCGGCCGGAAGTCCGCCATCCGGCGCAGCAGCACCAGCTGGAAGGCGGCCGGACCGAAGGGCCCCGAGGGCGCTGACGCAGTCATGGAGGCCACGATTCCACACAGGACCTCCACGAACCCGCGATACGGATGTTGCGTGGGACCACGTAGCGTGCGGACGTCATGGACTACTGCCACGCCTGCCGGAGGCACCTCAACGGCGCCCTGGCGTGCGCCGGGTGCGGAACCCCTGCCGAGTACCTGCCGCCCGCCGCCGCCGGTGGGCCTCCCGTGCCCGCGGCCCCGTACGGCTCCGCACGGTCGGAGGAGCCCGCCGACCCGTTCGCGGACTCGATCGTCGTGCTGTCCGGAGCGCACAGCGGCCGGGCCGGTGCGCGCCGCCGCGCCACGCACCGCCGGCGCCGCCGGACCATGCTGACGGTCGGGCTGGGCCTGGTGCTGGCGATCGGCGGCACGGTCTCGCTGGCCCGGATCATCACCGAGGGGCAGAAGACCGACCGGGCCGCCGAGGTGGTGCTCACCGACGGGAACGGCCCGCAGGACCCGGCTCCGCTGCCGAGCGGCAAAGGGACTCCCGGCGCGCCTGCGGCGCTGAAGCCGGTGAAGGCCTCGGGGGCCGCGAAGGCGGCCGCGGGCGGAACGCAGTCGGCCGGACCCGGGGCGTCTGCCGAGGGGACGCCGGAGCCGGGTCCGTCGGCGTCGGCCTCCGCATCGGGCAAGACGGGGCCGACGAAGGGTGTCACCGGGCACGGGCCGTCCGTAAAGCCCGGTCAGTCGGGGAAGCCCTCGCCGAGCGCTTCCGGGACGGCGCAGCCGCCGTCCCCGACGCCGAGCCCGAGCCCCACTCCGACCAAGGGCTGCTTCCTCTGGGTCTTCTGCTGAGCGACCGGACGCTCAGCCCAGCATCCGCTTGAGCAGGTCCCGCAGGACCGCCCGCTCGGCCGTGGACAGCCCGGCCAGCGGTTCGCGCGCGAAGTCCAGCGACTCGCGCAGCCGGTCCGCGGTCTGCAGGCCCTCCTGCGTCGGCGCGGCCAGCTTGACCCGGCGGTCGGCCGGGTCCGGCCTGCGCTCGACCAGGCCGCGCGATTCCAGCCGGTCCACGATGCCCGTGATGTTCGAGGGCTCGCACTTCAGCTGCTGCGCGATCCGCCGCATCGGCATCGGCTCCAGGGACAGCAGGTTCAGCACCCGGGCCTGGGCGCCGGTGAGCTGGTGGCTGGCTGCCGCGTGCTCGTACTCCTCGTGGTAGCGGGCCACGACGGTACCGATGAGCTCGACAACCTCAAGGGTCAGGGGATCTGCGCGACGACTGGGCATGGATCCAGAGTACCCATTTACTTGACAACATGAAATATCCAGGCGCATGGTTGTTTCAGGTACTGAAGTATTCGTCGATTCCTCGATTCGGGAGCGTCCCATGTCTCAGATCCCCGCCGTCAGCCGCGAGTGGCACCTCGTCCGCCGCCCGCAGGGCTGGCCCGTAGCCGAGGACTTCGCCCTGCGCGAGGTCGAGGTCGCGGCTCCGGCCCCCGGCCGGATCCTGGTGCGCAACCTGCACATGTCCGTGGACCCCTACATGCGCGGCCGGATGAACGACGTGAAGTCCTACGTCCCGCCCTTCCAGCTGGACAAGCCGATGGACGGCGGCGCGGTCGGCGAGGTCGTGGCCTCCGCCGCCGAGGGCTTCGAGGTCGGCGACCACGTGCTGCACGGCCTGGGCTGGCGCGAGTACGCCGACGTGCCCGCCCAGCACGCCACCAAGGTCGACGCCTCGCTCGCGCCGCTCTCCGCCTACCTCGGCGTGCTCGGCATGCCGGGCCTGACCGCCTACGCCGGCCTCTTCGAGGTGGCCTCCTTCAAGGAGGGCGACTCCGTCTTCGTCTCCGGCGCGGCCGGCGCGGTCGGCAGCCTCGTCGGCCAGTTCGCGAAGATCAAGGGCGCCGCTCGAGTGATCGGCTCGGCCGGCTCGGACGAGAAGGTGACGCTCCTCACGGAGAAGTACGGCTTCGACTCCGCCTTCAACTACAAGAACGGCCCCGTCGGCGAGCAGCTGAGGGAGGCCGCCCCCGAGGGCATCGACGTCTACTTCGACAACGTCGGCGGAGACCACCTCGAGGCCGCCATCTCCTCCCTGAACGTGTACGGCCGGGCCACCCTGTGCGGGGCGATCGCCCAGTACAACGCCACCGAGCCCACCCCCGGCCCGCGCAACCTGGCCCTGGTCATCGGCAAGCGGCTGCGCCTGCAGGGCATCCTGGTCAGCGACCACGCGGGGCTCCAGCCGCAGTTCGTCCAGGACGTCGCCGGCTGGCTGCGCTCCGGCGAGCTCGTGGCCGACGAGACCGTGGTCGAGGGCGTGGAGAACGCGGCCGAGGCCTTCCTCGGCATGCTGCGCGGCGACAACACCGGAAAGATGATCGTTTCTTTCACCGGTTAGGCTCACTGCACACCGTCGTGATCGTGGGCGCGAGTCACGGCGATTACCAGGAGGATCTCTTTACATGTCCATCCAGCAGACCGACGTTCTCTACACCGCTGTCGCCACCGCCGAGAACGGCCGTGACGGCCGCGTCGCGACCAACGACGGCCAGCTCGACGTCGTCGTGAACCCGCCGAAGGAGATGGGCGGCAGCGGCGCCGGCACCAACCCGGAGCAGCTGTTCGCCGCCGGCTACAGCGCCTGCTTCCAGGGCGCCCTCGGCGTCGTCGCCCGCAACGAGAACGCGGACATCTCCGGTTCCACCGTCACCGCCGAGGTCGGCATCGGCAAGAACGACGAGGGCTTCGGCATCATCGTCAAGATCTCCGCCGTGATCCCGAACGTGGACGCCGCCACCGCCAAGGACCTGATCGAGAAGGCCCACCAGGTCTGCCCGTACTCCAAGGCGACCCGCGGCAACATCACGGTCGAGCTCGCCGTCTGATCCGGCTCGCGCTCCGCGAAGGCCGCACCCCGACCCCGGGGTGCGGCCTTCGCCGTGTGCGGCCGGTCCTAAACTGGACCCATGCGTGATCTTGCGGGGGGATTCGGCTATCTGCTGGCCGGACAGAGATGGGTACTGCGACACGGCCGCTGGCTGGGCTTCGGCCTGCTGCCGGGGCTGGTCTCGCTGGTGCTGTACGCCGGCGCACTGGTCGGGCTCGGCTACGGCGCCGACGACCTGACCGCCTGGGCCACCCCCTTCGCCGACGGCTGGTCCTCGCCGTGGCTCGGGCTGTTCCGGGGCTTCCTCACCGGCCTGGTCTTCTGCCTCGGGCTCTTCGTCGCGGTCATCACCTTCACCGCCGTGACCCTGCTGATCGGCCAGCCGTTCTACGAGTCCCTCTCGGAGCAGGTCGACCGCAGCGAGGGCGGCGACGCCCCGGAGTCCGGGCTCCCGCTCTGGCGGGAGCTGTGGATCTCGGCCCGGGACAGCCTGAAGGTGCTGGTCCGGGTGCTGCTGTACGGGGTCCTGCTCTTCGCGCTCGGGTTCATCCCGGTGATCGGGCAGACCGTGATCCCGGCGATCGGGTTCTGCGTGTCCGGGTTCTTCCTCGCCGAGGAGCTCACCGCCGTCGCGCTGCAGCGGCGCGAGGTCGAACTCGCCGACCGGCTCGTCCTGCTGCGGTCGCGGCGGATGCTGGTGCTCGGCTTCGGCGTCCCGCTGGTGCTGGCGTTCCTGGTGCCGCTGGTGGCGGTGTTCCTGATGCCGGGCGCGGTGGCCGGGGCGACGCTGATGGTCCGGGACCTGACCGGGGAGGACGAGGCCCCGGCCGCCGACCCGAAGACCGACACCGCCGCGGCCGCCTCCGGGGGCGCGCAGGCTCCGGCCGGGGGTGCGGCCGGAGGTTTCGGACCGCCGCCGCCCGCGTACTCGTAGACCGCTCGCCCGTGGATCGCCGGTCCCGCGGGGCCACCGCTTCAGCAGGGTGATCGCGCCGACCGTGTCCTCGCCTGCGTGCCGGACGCCGCGAGCCCGGTCTGACCGACAAGACACCTAGGTCGTGACGCGGGGTTCCACCCACAGGGCCTCGCCGACGGCGCAGAGATCGCCTGCGGCGGTGGCCAGGGCCGTGCCCACGCGGTATTTACGGCCCTCGCTGCCGAGCAGCCAGGCGTACGAGACGAGGCCCGCGCCGACCGGGACCGGCCGCAGCAGCCGCGCGGTCAGGGCGGCCGTGACCGCACCGGCCCGCCGGTCGTCGAGCAGCCGGCCGGCCGCGTTGCCCGGGCAGTCCAGCGCGCCCCACACCAGCTCGGGCGGCAGCAGTCCGTCCGCGCCGCCGAGTTCGGGGCCGGGGGTCCAGGCGGCGGCCACCAGGGCGCTGCCGGGCACCCGGCCGCAGTGCAGGCGCAGGCCCGTGGCGGGCGTGCGGTGCAGACCGCAGCCGAAGCAGTCGACCATCCCGTCCGGGGGAGCCGCCCGGTAGGCGTCGGCCGCCGTCTGCGCCTGCTCCCAGGACGGCGGCTCGGGGGCCTCGACGGCCGGATCGGCGGGGGTGGCCGCCGCCAGCAGGAGCTCGCCGTCCACCAGCTGCACGCCGCCTTCGGCGGTCGGGGCGAGCCGGACCGGGGCGTCCGTGGGCACCGGCCGGCGGAAGTCCACCCGTACGGTCTTCGCGGCGGCCCGGGTGGCCAGCACCCCGGCCACATAGCCGCCGAAGGCCACCCCGGGATATCCGCACAGGTGGGCCGGAACCGTGATCGTCTCGAAGTCGGTCATGCCCGCCACCTCATCACATCCGCCGTCGCATCCGCCGCCCGCGGCACGGGCATCGGTCTCGTCACAGCCATCGGGCCGCGGGCACCGCAACTATCGCCGGTGCCCGTTCGTCCTCCATCCTGGACGGACGCGCACCGCGCGCAGGGGCTTCGGAGGTGGCCGGATGGCAGAACAGCCGTGGGGGCAGCCGTACCCGGTCCGCCCGCAGCAGCAGTCGTACGGGCAGCCGTGGCAGCCCGCGCCCACCCCGCAGTCCGCGATGCGCGCCTCGCACACCGACCGCGACCGGACGGTGGACGTGCTCAAGGCCGCCTACGCGGAGGGCCGGCTCTCCCGCGAGGAGTACGGGCAGCGCTTCGACGAGGCGTACAAGGCGCAGACGTACGGGCAGCTCGCGCAGCTGGTCGCGGACCTGCCGGCCGGGCCGATGGTGGCCCCGTTCGGTGCCGCGGTGCCGGTGCTGCCGCCCGCCTACGGGCCGGTGCCGGGGCCGCTGCCCATGCCCCTGCCGCCCCGCCCGGTCAACGGGATGGCGATCACCTCGCTCGCGCTGGGCGTGCTCAGCCTGCCGACGCTCGGCGCCGCGGGCCTGGGCGCCGTGATCACCGGCCACATCGCCAAGGCGCAGATCCGCGCGCGCGGCGACGAGGGCGCCGGGCCCGCGACGATCGGCCTGGTGCTCGGCTGGCTGTCGTTGGGCGGCTGGGTGCTGCTCTTCCTGCTCGCCGGATTCGGGGTCCTCGACTGACCTGCGCCTTCCTGCGCCGGGCCGTGGGCGGTCCCGGGGCGGTTCCCGGGCGGTCTCGGGCGGTCTCGGGCGGTTCCCGGGCGGTCACGGCCGCCGTCCCGGGACCCCCGCCCGCCAGAGGCGGCCCGATAGTATGCGTGGCGGCAAGAGCCGAGGCTGTCCCACACCGTCCTTGAGTCCGCCGCCCTCGTCCGCTCCGCGGACCTGTGGGCCCGGAGCTCGGGCAGTGGCTTGCCGAGAACGACGACCGGCCGTCGCGCCGAGTACCGACCAGCAGTAGGGACACCGTCAGTGACAGTCAGTACCGAGGGGTCGGCGGCCGTGCGGCCGAGCCCCCCGAGCGGACCGGCCCCACACGCCCCCGGCAGCTCCGGATCCTCGGACCCGGCCCCGCGGCGCGCACTGCGCTCCCGCGGCGGGCTCCTGCTGCTGGAAGCCGCCGTGGCGTTCGCCGCGGCACTGGTCCTCCCGCTGCTGGCACGCGGCCTGAAGCTGAACCCGCTCAACCGGATCGCGCAGGTCAGCGGCCTGGCCGCGATCCAGCTGCGGTTCGCGCTGATCGGACTCCTCTTCATCGGCGCCGTGGTGCTGGCGATGCGGCTGCGCGGCGGGCGCCACTTCGACCTCGCCACGCGCCTGGCCGCCGCCGCCCTCGCCGGCCTGGCCAGCGGTTTCGTCGCGGCGGGCGCCGTCGTCGCGCTGCTGGGCACGCCGTGGCCGATGTTCGGCCTCAACGGCGACAGCGGCCGGATCGTCGAATGGGCCCACGCCGTCGCGAACGGGCAGCCCTCGGGCTCGCCGGTCTACCCGCCGATGCCGCTCTACACCCTCGGCTACTACGCCGAGTGGTTCCACGGCGGCAACACCGCGTACGCCTTCAAGGACCTGCAGATCCTCGGCGCCGCCGCCTTCGGTCCGCTGGTCTACCTCGCCTGGCGGATGCTGCTGAGCCCGGTCCGGGCGCTCGCCTTCGGCGTTGTGCCCGCGTTCGCGCTGATCGACTCGTACAAGCCGTACAGCCAGACCGTGCTCGTGCTGCTGGTCCCGGTGCTGGTGGCGATGGTGGTGGCGCTGCGCCGCAGCGGCACGGAGGGCTGGCGGCCGCTGCTGCTCAAGGGCGCCGGGTTCGGCGTGCTGCTGGGCGTGCTGTTCCTCACGTACTCGGGCTGGTTCCTGTGGAGTGCGGCCGGCGTGCTGTTCGCCGCCCTGCTGTACTTCCCGTGGAAGACGGGACGCCTCAAGGGCGCGGCCTTCATGGGCACGACCCTGGCGGCCTTCCTCGTGGTGGCCGGGCGCTACCTGATGGTCATGCTGAAGGAAGGGCAGACCACCAAGGACTACAACTTCCGCTTCGACAACTTCACCGACCCGGCCTACTACCTGATGTGGCGTACGGACATGCCCGGCAAGGTGGGCGACTGGCCGCCGCCGGGGGAGTTCGGCGGGGTCGGGCTGTTCGCCCTCGTGACCTTCCTCTGCCTGGGCGCCGCGATCTGGCTGGGCCTGCGCAAGCCGCTGGTCGTGACCATCGCCGCGATGTTCATCAGCGCGTGGGTGATGCGCATGTACATCGCCTCGCACATGTACGAGACGCAGACGGTCCAGCTGTACACGCGCACCAACAACCAGCTGCTCTACTGCGGTCTGATCCTGTGCGCGCTGGTGGCGCACCTGGTCTCGTTGAAGCTGGCCGAGCGGCGCACCGCGTCCGGGGCATCCGCTCCGGAGTCCGACGCATCCGCGCCCGCCACGGGCCGTACCGGGTTCCCCGGCCGCGAGGGAGCCGTGATCGGAACCCTCTGCGCCCTCCTGCTGCTGCTCGGCACGGTCTCCTCCTCGATGTCCGACCGCTACATGCCGGCCCAGGACGGCACCTACCGGATCCTGCCCTGGGTGTCGCACACCATCCGGCAGCAGGACGGGAAGTGCCCGAAGTTCGCGCCCAAGGGCGAGTGCTCCAAGGACGGCGACCAGAGCTGGCTGAGCTACGTCCGATGATCAGAAGGAAGCGATGATCTCCGCACTGACGCGCCTGGCCGACTGGTCGGCCCGGACCCCCAAGCGGCTCTGGGCCATCGCCTTCGCGCTGTTCTTCACGCTCGCGGCCTCCTGGTCCGCAGCCACCCCGCTCGGCGGCTCGCCCGACGAGCACGCCCACTTCATCCGTGCGGCCGCCGTCGCCCGGGGCCAGATCGGCGGCCCCGAGGTGATGGTTCCGCACATGGTGGCGGGCATCGAGGGCAAGTTCGCCGAGACCGGGGTGCAGCTCCCGGAGTGGTACAAGCAGCTCCCCAAGCAGCACGAGTGCTACGCCTGGCACGAGGAGACGCCCGCCTCCTGCGCCCCGGAGTTCGGGCACTCGGAGAAGACCGTCCAGGTCACCACCGCGGCCGGCCGCTACCACCCGGCGTACTACCTGGCGACCGGCTGGCCGAGCCTGCTGGTCAAGGGCCCGCACGGGCTGTACCTGATGCGGCTGATGTCGGCCGCGCTCTGCTCGGCCCTGCTGGCCAGTGCCGTCGTCACCGCCGCGGAGTGGCGGCGCCGGCGCTCGGTGGCGCTGCTCGGCGTGTTCACCGCGGCCACGCCGATGAGCCTGTACATGGCCGGCATGGTCAACCCCAGCGGCGGTGAGATCGCCGCCGGCATCCTCGTGTGGACCGCCCTGCTGTCCATCCTGATGTCCCCCGATGCACGGCTGCTGAACCGGCGGCTGGCCCGGGTCGGCATCGGCGGGCTGGTGCTGATCAACATCCGCCCGCTCGGGCTGATCTGGTTCGCCGGTGCGGTCTTCTTCGGCCTGCTGCTCGCGCACCGCGGCGTCCTGCGCTCGGTGCTGCGCCGCAAGGCCCTGTGGGTCTGGACGGCGCTGCTCGGCGCGGCCACGGCCGGTGCGCTGCTCTGGGCCGGGGCGCACCCCGACAACTCGGTGATCAACACGCCCAAGACGCTCACCGCCAGGGAAGCCGCCCGGCAGACCTTCGGCAACGCCGAGACGTACGTCCACCAGATGCTCGGCTACTTCGGCTGGCTGGACACCCCGGCACCCGCCTTCACCTGGCTGGTCTGGCTCGGCGTGATCGCGGTGCTCACCGCGCTGGGGCTGGCGTACGGCCGGCTGCGCGAGGCGGTGGCGCTGATCGGCATGCTGGTGGCGATCGTGGTGGTGCCCGTGGTCGCCCAGGCCTCGCAGGCGGAGCAGCTCGGCATGGTCTGGCAGGGCCGCTACCTGCTGCCGTTCGCCGTGGGCCTGCCGCTGATGGCGGTGCTGATCTGCGCGAGCCGGGCGCCCGAGCAGGGGTTCCCGTGGCGCAGGCTGGTCGGCTTCGGCGCGGCCGGGCTCGCGCTGGCGAACGCTGCGGCGTTCTTCTGGACGCTGCGGCGCTTCGCGGTCGGCACCAGCGGCTCCTGGGTGCCGTTCTCGGCGCACTGGGCCCCGCCCGGCGGCTGGATGCTGTGGACCGGCGTGTACACGGCGGCGGCGTTCGCCCTGGTGCTGCCGGCGCTGGTGCGGGACCGCGAGCCGGATCCGGCGCAGGATCCCGCGGAGCGGAACGACGGCACGCGCTCGGGACGGCACTCGAAGGTGCCCGCGATCGGCTGACCCCGGTCGACCCGGGGTGGCGGCGCCGTCCGTCGGGCCGTCAGGCGCCGACCTCGGCGGTCACCACGCCGGGCGTACGGTCGTCCGCCTCGGCCAGCAGCGCGCCGCCCGGGGCCCAGACCGCGGCGCGGCCGCAGCCGGTCCACGGGCCCGCCGGCCCCACGTGGTTGCCGAGGACGACGTACAGGCCGTGCTCCTCGGCGATCTTGGGGTACACGGTGGCCCGCTCCCGGATCCCCTCGCCGCTCCCGTACAGGGAGCTCGCCAGGTGCACCCGGCAGCCGTCCGCCGCCGCGCGGCCGGTGAGCTGCGCGAAGTGGTTGTCGTAGCAGACGCCGAGGGAGAAGCGGATCCCGCCGAGCTCGAAGCGGCCCTGGCTCCCGCCGGCCGCGAAGCCGCCCTGCTCGTGCCCGTACAGGTGCTGCTTGGCGTACGTCGTCACATGCCGGCCGTCCGCGCCGTAGACCAGGGTCGCGATGGCGGGCAGCGGCCCGTCGGTGCGCAGCGCGACATTGACGGCGACGGCGATGCCGGCGGAGCGCAGCGGATCCAGGCGGGGGTCGTCGGCGTCCGCCATCCACAGGCCGGGGTCGGCGGCCATGGCCTCCAGCTCGTAGCCGGTGAGGGTGAACTCGGGGAACACGACGAGCTCGGCGCCCTGCTCCCGGGCCGCCACCGCGAGGCTGACGCTCCGCTCCGTGTTGGCGGGTATGTCGGCAGGGATGCAGGTGAGCTGGGCTGCGGCGATCTTCACGGGTCCAGGATGCCAGCCCGGCCGGCCCTCCCACGTCCACCCGGGGGTCGACGTGGGAGCGGGGCCGGGGCGATGCTGTAACGGCCCGATTGCTCACCGGAGTTGACGGAGGATCGGCTGATGCCCGACTGGATCCGCCCGGTCCTCGCCGGCGCCTTCCTGGTCGTGTCGTACCGCGTGGTCCGCACGAGCGGGGCGGGACTGCGGGTGGCGGTGCTCCTCATGGCCGTCCTGAACGCGGGCGTGCTGTGGCTGCTCGCGGCCACCGGCCCGCCCCGGGGCGCGGTCGCGGTCGCCCTCGTTTCCGTGGTGGCCGCCGTCCACAGCCTGTTCGCGGCGATGCGGACCCTGGCGGCCCGGATCCAGCGGGTCGACGCCGAAGCCTTCCACGGTCTGGTCCGGCAGGCGGCGAACGCCCCCGGCCCCCAGGTGATGGGCGTGTGCGTGATGTTCAGCGGCTCGCTCGCCCTCACCGCCTTCGCCGACGACGCCCGCCCCGAGGGCCGCCAGTTCCACCTCCTGCCCGGACCGCACTGCCCGTTCTGCCTGGTGGAGGATCAGATCCGGGATTTCCTCGGCCCCGCGGACCCGCTGCTCGACGCCTACCGCACCCACCTGCGGGCGGGCAGCAGCCGCCATCTCCTGGTCAAGCGGCGCTCGGAGCTGGACCCCTGGACGGGACGCCTGCGCGACCGGGTCTACTACCGGGTCCCCGCCCCGGCCCGGCGCCCGCCCTGCGCAGTCCACGACCCGCTCCTGGGCCGCCCCTAGCGAGTGTCGTCAACGTCCCGTCTGCGGTCAGCCCGCTTCCGGCCCCCGCAGCAGGGTCAGGAACGCGCGGAAGGCGGCCGGCATGTCCACCGATTCCGGGGCGAGCAGCCACTGGTACTGGAGGCCGTCCATGACCGCGGTCAGCAGCGGGGCCGCCTGCTCCGGGGTGAGGCCCGAGGGCAGCCGGTCGCCGAACTCGGCGCGCAGCACCTGCGTCATCTCGGCGCGCACCTGGGCGTAGCGCTCGGTGAAGAACTCCCGCGCCGGATGCCCGTCGGTGACGCTCTCGCCCAGCAGCGCCGAGAAGGTCTGCACGATGCCGGGGCGCATGGCGTTGTACTCCACCAGCGAGGCCAGCAGGTCCAGGCGCCAGGCGCCGGCCGAGGCGCGCGAGCCGCCGCCGGTGTCCCAGCGGTCGCGCTCCTCCAGCACCGCGACCAGCAGCGCCTCCTTGGTCGGGAAGTAGTGCAGCAGCCCCTGCTGGGTCAGGCCGACGCGTTCGGCCACCGCGCCCAGCGACGCACCGCGGTAGCCGCGCTCCGCGATCACCTCGACCGCCGCGCGCACGATGTCGCCGCGCCGCTCCTCGCTTCTCGCCCTGGCCATCGCCCCGGCACCTCTCCCGTTCACGCCGTGCCCCGCCTCGTCGGCGGCGCCCTCCGTACGTTATCGGAATATCACGAACACATTACGAACCCTACCGCTCTACTGGCATCGGGTCCACGATGGGGGACACCCCCGCGGCACCCGCACCACACCCCGCCGCATGCACCCGCACGCATGCACCCGCACGCACTCAACGAGGAGGCACGGCCGTGACCGATGCCGATCAGGTCCGCAACGACGCCGTAGAGGCGGCGCTCGGCAAACTCGACCTCGACACCAAGGCCCGACTGCTGGCCGGCCAGGACATGTGGTCCCTGCCCGCCGTCCCCGGGATCGGGCTCGAATCCCTCGTCATGTCCGACGGCCCCATCGGGGTCCGCGGCGTGCGCTGGACCGCCGACGACCCCTCGATCGCCCTGCCCTCCCCGACCGCGCTCGCCGCCGCCTGGGACCCCGCGCTCGCCCGCCGCGCCGGCCTCCTCCTCGCCCAGGAGGCCCGCCGCAAGGGCGTCCACGTCCTGCTGGCCCCCACCGTCAACCTGCACCGCTCCCCGCTCGGCGGCCGGCACTTCGAGTGCTACTCCGAGGACCCGTACCTCACCGGCGCCATCGGCGCCGGCTACGTGAAGGGCGTCCAGGACGGCGGCGTCGGCACCACCGTCAAGCACTTCGTCGGCAACGACGCCGAGACCGAGCGGTTCACCGTCGACAGCGTCATCGCCCCGCGCCCGCTGCGCGAGCTGTACCTGGCCCCCTTCGAAGCCATCGTCGCGAACGCCCACCCCTGGGGCGTCATGACGGCGTACAACCAGGTCAACGGCACGACGATGAGCGAGCACCGCTACCTCGTGAACGAAGTCCTGCGCGGCGAATGGGGCTTCGACGGGTACAACGTCTCCGACTGGATGGCCGCCCGCTCCACCACCGGCGACATCCTCGGCGGCCTCGACGTCGCCATGCCCGGACCGCAGACCGTCTACGGGCCCGCCCTCGCCGAGGCCGTCCGGGCCGGCGAGGTCCCCGAGTCCGCCGTGGACGAGGCCGTGCGCAACGTCCTGCGCCTCGCCGCCCGCGTCGGGATCCTGGAGGGCGCCCCCGCCGCCGTCACCGAGACCCCGGCCCCGATCGACGGCCAGGCGCTGGCCCGGGAGCTCGCCGCCCGCGGCTTCGTCCTCGTGCGCAACGAGAACGGGACCCTCCCGCTGGACGCCGCCTCCGGCCGCAGCGTCGCCCTGATCGGCGCCGCCGCCCAGGGCGCCCGCGTTCTCGGCGGCGGCTCGGCCACCGTGTTCCCCGAGCGGATCGTCTCCCCGCTGGACGGCCTGACCGCCGCCCTCCCGGAAGGGGCCCTGACCTTCACCGTCGGAGCCGACCCCAGTGAGGAAGCCGGCCCCGCCGACAAGGGCTTCGAGCTCCGGGCCATCTGCCGCGACGCCTCCGGCGCCGTCCTCGGCGAGGGCAGCCTGCCGACCGGCCAGGTCCAGTGGATCGGCGACGACCTGCCCGCGGGCGTCTCGTACGAGACCATGGCGAGCATCGAGGTCACGGGTACGTTCGTGCCGCGCGAGAGCGGCGAGCACACCTTCGGCACCCGCGGACTCGGCGCCTTCGCCCTCGCCGTCGACGGCGAGACCCGCTGGGAGGGCGTCCAGGCGATGGGCAACGAGGCAGACCCGTTCGAGGCCTTCTTCGGCGCCCCCAGCGAGCGCGCCCGCATCGATCTCACCGAGGGCCGGGCCGTCGAGGTCTCGCTGACCTTCCAGGTCCCCGACACCAGCACCCTGCCGCTCAAGGCGATCATGTTCTCGCTGCTCCACCTCGGCCCGCGGCGCGACGCCGACGAGCTGATCGCCGAGGCCGTCGCGGCCGCCCGGGCCGCCGACACCGCCGTCGTGGTCGTCGCCACCACCGAACGCGTGGAGTCCGAGGGCTTCGACCGGCGCGACCTCGCCCTGCCGGGCCGTCAGGACGACCTCGTGCGGGCCGTCGCCACCGCCAACCCGAACACCGTGGTCGTCGTCAACGCCGGATCCCCGGTGGAACTGCCGTGGCGGGACGAGGTGGCCGCCGTACTGCTGACCTGGTTCCCCGGGCAGGAGGGCGGGGCCGCGCTGGCCGACGTACTCCTCGGGCACGCGGAGCCGGGCGGGCGGCTGCCCACCACCTGGCCCGCGCGGTTCGCCGATGCGCCCGTCACCGAGGTGATCCCGACCGTGGGGCGCCTGGAGTACACCGAGGGCCTCTTCATCGGGTACCGGGCGTACGAGCAGCAGGGCATCGCCCCCGCCTTCCCGTTCGGGCACGGCCTCGGCTACACCGACTGGGCGTACGAGTCCCTGGAGGTCACCGCCACCACGGCCCGGGTCCGCGTCACCAACACCGGCAGCCGGCCCGGCCGCGAGGTCGTCCAGGTCTACCTCGCCCCCGCCGCCACGCCCGACGCCGCGGAGCGTCCGGCGAGCTGGCTGGCCGCGTTCGCGGGCGTCGAGGCGGGCCCCGGCGAGAGCGTCGAGGCCGAGATCGCCCTGCCCGCCCGGGCCTTCGAGATCTGGGACGAGGAAGCCCGCGGCTGGCAGCGGATCGGCGGTGCGTACGAGGTCCGCGCGAGCCACGCCCACGGCGACACGCGGCTGACGGCGACCCTGGAGATCTAGAACCTCCAGGGGTGGCCGGAAAACACCCATGAACCGGACCGGGGGCGGGCCCTGACACCCGCCCCCGGTCCCCATGTCCCACGTCAGCGCGGCGGCTCGGCCGCCGTCACCTGGCGGTGCGCCAGCTCCGCGAGCCGGGCCTGCCCGTCCTTGCCCGGGTGGAACCAGTCCCAGCGGCTCAACTGGTCGGCGGCGAAGGGGTACTGGAACACCGCTCCGCCGTCGTAGCGGCACAGCGCGTCCTTCTTGCAGACCTCGCGGAGCACCTCGTTGTACTCGACCACCCGCGCCCGCACCTGCTCGCGCCGGGCCGTCGCCCCGGAGGCCCCCGACAGCGGATCCGCCAGCATCGACTGACAGATCCCCAGCTTCCAGATCTGCCGCACCATCGGGCTGTCCTTGCCCTGCTCCCACAGGCGCTGCAGGTCCGGCACGCTGGAGACGTACACCTGGGACGCGGGGGAGGCCGCCCGCAGACCGGCGAGGGCCTTCTCGAAACCGGCCCGGAAATCCGCCACCGGTGTCATCGACGAAGCCGACGGGCGGCAGGCGTCGTTCGAGCCCACCATCACCGTGACCAGGTCGGGCTTGTGCTCCGCGGCCGAGGCCAGCTGACCGGCCAGGTCCGCCATCCGAGAGCCCGTCACCGCGTAGTTCCAGCTGCGCGCGGGCACCTCGGCCTCCCCGAGCAGCCGGGTGGCGAGGGAGTGGACGGCGGGATCGCTGCCAGTGGCCCAGGACACCTCCGGGCAGTCCGCCAGCACCGAACAGGCGTCGAAACCCCGTGTGATGGAGTCGCCGACGGCGGCGATCGACGAGGGTGCGGTGTTCCAGCGCGGCCCGGCCTGCGCTCCCCGCTCACCCTCCGTGGCCGACCCGCCCGACTGACACCCGGTCAACACCCCGGCCAGGAGGGCCGTCGCCACGCCCGCGCCCGCGAGAGTCCGGCGCGCGCGGCGGCGCAGGGCGGTGGTGCACATCGGGTGGTCCCCTCCTCGTCGCCCCACGTCCTCCGGGGGCGTCCTGCTGAGTGAATGCTCGGTGTTTGGCAGCCTCGGACCGACCGTACGTCACACCATGACCCCTGGCGCACGGTAGCTTTTTCCCGTGGCGTTTCGGCCGCAGGTCCCGTAGCGCATTGTCAAATAATTTCCGTTACATTACATCACGTCACATACTGTCCGTTTTCTGGAGTTTATTCCCGACCTCGTCCCACACTGGAGGTCCCGGTGACGACACGTGGAGTTCTGTACGTGCATTCCGCACCGCGCGCGCTCTGCCCGCACGTGGAATGGGCTGTTGCGGGCGTGCTCGGGGTGCGGGTGAACCTCGACTGGATCAGGCAGCCCGCCTCCCCGGGCACCTGGAGAGCCGAGTTCTCCTGGCAGGCCGAAGCGGGCACCGCGTCGAAGCTCGCCTCCGCGCTGCGCGGCTGGCACCTGCTGCGCTTCGAGGTGACCGCGGAACCCTGCCCGACCGCCGAGGGCGAGCGCTACAGCTCCACCCCGGAACTCGGCATCTTCCACGCCGTCACCGGCATGCACGGCGACATCCTGATCCCCGAGGACCGGCTGCGCGCCGCCCTCGCCCGGTCCGCGCGCGGCGAGACCGACCTGGAGGCGGAGATCGCCAAACTGCTCGGCAAGCCCTGGGACGACGAGCTGGAGCCCTTCCGCTACGCGGGCGAGGGCGCCCCGGTCCGCTGGCTCCACCAGGTCGTCTGAGACTCGGGGCATACGGAAAGGGCCCGCCCGGCGAGTGCCGGGCGGGCCCTTTCGTACGTACTGCTCGTCGATCAGACGCTGCGGAAGGCGAGGGTCACGTTGTGGCCGCCGAAGCCGAACGAGTTGTTGATCGCGGAGATCGGGCCCTCGGCCGGCAGCTTGCGCGGCTCGCCGACGACGATGTCCGCGTCGATGTCCTCGTCGAGCTCGTCGACGTTGATGGTCGCCGGGGCGATCCGGTGGTACAGCGCGAGTACGGTCGCGACGGTCTCGATACCGCCGGCGCCGCCCAGCAGGTGACCGGTCATCGACTTCGTCGCGGAGATCGCGATGTGGTCGAGGTCGTCGCCCAGGACCTTGCGCAGGGCCTTCAGCTCGGCCGTGTCACCCTGCGGGGTCGACGTGGCGTGCGCGTTCAGGTGGACCAGCTCGGCCGGGTCGAGACCCGTGTTGTCCAGCAGGTTCTGCACCGCGGCCGCGACACCGCGGCCGGTCGGCTCCGGCTGCGCGATGTGGTGGCTGTCCGCGGACAGGCCCTGGCCCAGCACCTCGCAGTAGACCCGGGCGCCGCGCGCGGCGGCGTGCTCGGCGGACTCCAGGATGACGACGCCCGCGCCCTCGCCGAGGACGAAGCCGTCGCGGGCCTTGTCGTACGGGCGGGAGGCCTGCTGCGGGTTGTCGTTGTTCTTGGACATCGCCATCATGTTGGCGAAAGCGGCGATCGGCAGCGGGTGGATCGCCGCCTCGGTGCCGCCCGCGACGACCACGTCGGCGCGGCCGGTACGGATCATCTCGACGGCGTAGCCGATGGCCTCGGCGCCCGAGGCGCACGCGCTGACCGGAGTGTGCACGCCCGCCTGGGCGTTGACCTCCAGGCCGACGTTGGCCGACGGGCCGTTCGGCATGAGCATGGGGACGGTGTGCGGGGAGACCCGGCGCACACCCTTTTCCTTCAGTACGTCGTACTGGTCGAGCAGGGTGGTGACGCCGCCGATACCGGAGGCGATCACGGTGCCCAGGCGTTCGGGCATGATGGCCGCGTCCTCGCCCGCCGGGGCGGTGTAGCCGGCGTCGGCCCACGCCTCACGGGCGGCGATGACGGCGAACTGGGCCGAGCGGTCCAGCTTGCGGGCCAGCGGGCGCGGCAGGACCTCACTCGGGTCCACGGCGACCGGGGCGGCGATACGAACCGGGAGTTCGGCGAAGCGCTCGCCCTCGAGGGGCTTGACGCCGGAACGACCGGCGAGCAGACCTTCCCAGGTCGAAGCGCTGTCGCCACCCAGCGGAGTGGTTGCGCCGATACCGGTGACGACCACGGTGCGATTGGTCGGGCTCACAGGAATTCTTTCTCCACGTCTCAGGGGGTGCTGAATTGTCACGGCGCCACCGCAGGGTGGCGACAAACGCTCGTCAGGCTCAGGCCTGGTGCTTCAGGATGTAGTCCGCGGCGTCGCCGACCGTCTTGAGGTTCTTGACGTCCTCGTCCGGGATCTTGACGTCGAAGCGCTCTTCGGCGGCGACGACGACCTCGACCATGGAGAGCGAGTCGACGTCCAGGTCGTCGGTGAAGGACTTCCCGAACTCGACGTCCTCGACGGGGATGCCGGCGATCTCGTTGACGATCTCCGCGAGACCCTCGATGATCTCTTCCTGCGTGGCGGCCATGTGGCGCTCCTTCTATAGCTAACTGGGGTGAAGCAGGGTCGGGATGTGGATCCCGGGCCCTAGGGGAGGGTAACGACCGTCGCGGCGTAGACGAGTCCCGCCCCGAAGCCGATGACGAGCGCGGTGTCGCCGCTCTTCGCCGCTCCGGTCGCCAGGAGCCGCTCCATAGCGAGCGGGATCGAGGCGGCCGACGTGTTGCCGGTGGTCTCCACGTCACGGGCGACCGTGACGTGCTCCGGCAGCTTCAGAGTCTTCACCATCGAGTCGATGATCCGCATGTTTGCCTGGTGCGGGATGAAGACGTCCAGGTCTTCGGCGGTGATCCCGGCCGCGTCGAGCGCCTGCTGGGCCACCTTGGCCATCTCGAAGACGGCCCAGCGGAAGACCGCCTGACCCTCCTGCGTGATGGCCGGGAACTTCTGGTCGCTGTCCGTGCTGCGGTACTCGTCCCACGGCACGGTCTGCTTGATCGTCTCGGACTTGTCGCCCTCGGAACCCCACACCGTGGGGCCTATGGCCGGCTCGTCCGAGGGGCCGACGATCACGGCGCCGGCGCCGTCGCCGAACAGGAAGGCCGTCGTGCGGTCCTCCAGGTCGGTCAGGTCCGACAGCCGCTCCACGCCGATGACGAGGACGTACTGGGCGGAACCTTCCACCACGAGGCCCTTGGCGAGGGTCAGTCCGTACCCGAAGCCGGCGCAGCCCGCGGAGATGTCGAACGCGGCGGGCTTGATCGCTCCGACCCGGTGCGCGATCTCGGTCGCGACGGCCGGGGTCTGCTTGAAGTGCGAGACCGTCGAGACGATCACGGCACCGATCTGCTCCGGCGAGACGCCCGCATCGGCCAGTGCCTTGCCGGCGGCCTCCACCGACATCGCGGCGACCGTCTCCTGGGGCGAGGCCCAGTGCCGGGTCGCGATGCCGGAGCGGGAGCGGATCCACTCGTCCGACGAGTCGATCGTCTCGAGGATGACCTCGTTGGAGACCACGCGGATCGGACGGTAGCCGCCGACGCCGAGGATGCGGGCGTACGGGGAGCCCTTGGCAGGCTTGATCTTCGACATGCTGTGTGGGCTCCTTCTCTCAGGCCGCGTGCTCGGCGACGAGTGCCGCGGCCTTTTCGAGATCGTCCGGCGTCTTCAGGGCCACGTTCGGAACGCCCTTGAGCGCACGCTTGGCCAGACCCGTCAGAGTGCCACCCGGGCTGAGCTCGATGATCCCGGTGACGCCCAGCTCGCGGAACCGCTCCATGCACAGGTCCCAGCGGACCGGGTTCGCGACCTGGCCGACCAGGCGGGCGACGACGTCGGCGCCCGCGGTGACGACGTGGCCGTCCTTGTTCGAGACGTACGTCAGCTCCGGGTCGGCCGGGGCGAGGGCCTGCGCGGCCTTCTCCAGCGTGGCGACCGCAGGAGCCATGTGGTGCGTGTGGAAGGCGCCCGCGACCTTGAGGGCGACGACCTTCATGGAGCCCTCGGGCTTCTCGGCCACCAGGGCCTCGATCTGCTCCATCGTGCCCGCAGCCGCGATCTGGCCGGCACCGTTGATGTTCGCCGGGGTCAGCCCCAGCTTCTCCAGGTGTGCGACGACCACGTCCTGGTCGCCGCCGAGCACCGCGGCCATGCCCGTCTCGGTGACGGCGGCGGCCTCGGCCATGGCCAGGCCGCGGGTCCGTACGAACGACAGCGCGTCCGCGTCGGACAGCACACCGGCGTACGCGGCGGCGGTGATCTCGCCGACGCTGTGGCCCGCGACGGCGCCGAAGGCCGCACGGCCCTTCTCGAGCGTCGCGGTGAGCGCCGAAGCGGACAGCAGACCGGCGGCCACCAGCAGCGGCTGGGCCACCGCCGTGTCGCGGATCTCGTCCGCATCGGCCTTCGTGCCGTAGTGGGCAAGGTCGAGCCCGATGGCGTCGGACCACTCGGCGACGCGGTCAGCGGCGCCGGGAAGGTCGAGCCAGGGAGTCAGGAAGCCGGGCGTCTGTGCGCCTTGGCCGGGAGCGACGAGTACGAGCACCCTCACACTCTCTCTTGTGGATGGTCCCGCCCGCCCGTGGGGACAGGGACGAAGAACCGTCGGGGTAATTGTTGATGTCCGACAAAAGTCTAGGACTGCGGATCGCCGTCGGCCAGACGCCCGAGGATCAAGGCGATCCGCAGTGTGAACGCGGAGCGGACATCGGAGGGTGACCAGCCGGTGACGTCGGTCACACGTCGCAGCCGGTAGCGCACCGTGTTCGGGTGCACGAACAACATCCGTGCCGCCCCTTCCAGGCTGCTCGCCTGTTCCAGATACACGCTCAGCGTCTCCAGCAGCGCCGACCCCGCCTCTTCCAGCGGTCTGTAGATCTCCTCCACCAACTGCTCCCGGGCGGAGGGATCCGAGGCGATCGCTCGCTCGGGCAGGAGATCGTCCGCAAGCACCGGCCGCGGGGCGTCCTGCCAGGCCGTGCACGCCTTCAGCCCGGCCGCCGCGGCCTGCGCGGACTTGGTGGCGTTCAGCAGGTCCGGAACCACCGGACCGGCCACCACCGGACCCGCCGCGAACGGCCCGATCAGCGACTTCGCCACCTGGATCGGGTTGTCGCTGCCGCCCGCGATCACGACCAGGCGGTCACCGAGCACACCGGTGAGGACCTGCAGCTTGTGGTGCCGGGCCGCGCGCCTGATCGCCTCGACCGTCAGCTCGCTGTCGCCCTCCGGCGCGGTGCCCAGCACCACGCACACGTGCTCCGGCGAGTTCCAGCCCAGCGCCGCGGCCCGCGACAGCGCGCCCTCGTCGGCCTCGCCGGACAGCACCGCGTTCACGACGAGGGACTCCAGGCGGGCGTCCCACGCCCCGCGCGCCTCGGCGGCCTGCGCGTACACCTGGGCCGTCGCGAACGCGATCTCCCGGGCGTACACCAGCAGCGCCTCGCGCAGGATCGACTCGTCGCCCGGGGCCGCGACCTCCTCGATCGCGGCCTCCATGACCTCGATCGTCGTACGGACCATCTCCACGGTCTGGCGCAGCGTGATCGCCCGGGTCAGCTCGCGCGGAGCCGTCCCGAAGACGTCCGTCGAGATCGCCTGCGGGGTCTCCGGGTGCCGGAACCACTCCGTGAACGCGGCGATGCCGGCCTGGGCGACCAGGCCGATCCAGGACCGGTTCTCCGGGGGCATCGCCCGGTACCACGGCAGGGTCTCGTCCATGCGGGCGATCGCGTTGGCGGCGAGCCGGCCGGAGGACTTCTCCAGTCGGCGCAGCGTCGCGGCGTGCGGATGGGCGGGAGCGGGATGCGCGGGGGAATGCTCACGTTCGGCTTGGGGCACGGGACAAGACTGCCTTATCGGGACGGCGGCGCGGAGTCCGGTCCCACGGCGGCCTTCCGCCGGGGGGGCTACGGTGACCCCCATGATTGACGTACGCCGCGGGGCCGACCGGTACGGGGGCGGGGATCCGGACAGCGGGATCACCACCTTGCACGCCTTCTCCTTCGGCCGGTTCTACGACCCGGACAACGTGCGCTTCGGCCCGGTCCTGGCCTGCAACGAGGAGACCCTCGCCCCGGGCGCCGGCTTCGACGAGCACCCGCACAGCCACACCGAGATCGTGACGTGGGTCGTCCAGGGCGAGCTCACGCACAAGGGCAGCACCGGCGAGAGCACCGTGGTCCGGCCGGGCGACGTGCAGCACCTCGGCGCCGGATCCGGCGCCCGGCACATCGAGCGCAACGACGGCGCGGTGCCGCTGCGCTTCGTGCAGACGTGGCTCGCGCCCCTCGCCTCCGGCGGGGAGCCCTCGTACACGCTCGTCCGCGGGATCCGCGACGACGCCCCGTACGAGGTCCCCGCGGCCGGCGCCGTCCTGCACGTGCGCAGGCCCGGCGCGGGCGAGCGGCTCGCCGTACCGGCGGCGGAGCGGGTCTACCTGCACGTGGTCCGCGGGGACCTGCGCCTGGACGGGGAGGAGCTCGGGCCCGGGGACGCGGCGCGGATCACCGGCGAGCCGGGCCTGGAGATCGTCGCCGGATCCCCGGGGGAGCTGCTGATCTGGGAGCTGCCCTAGGGGGTTGGCGACCGGCGGTCAGCGGGCGGCGGTCAGCGGCCGGCGAGTTCGGCGAGGACCGCGTCGGTGAACGGAGGCCAGGCCTCCACGGCCCACGGGCCGAAGGCGCGGTCGGCCAGCGCGACACACGCGGCGCGCGCGTCCGGGTCCACCCACAGGAAGGTGCCGGCCTGCCCGAAGTGGCCGAACGTGCGGGCCGAGGACGTGGCGCCGGTCCAGTGCGGGGCCTTGCCGTCGCGGATCTCCAGGCCCAGCCCCCAGTCGTTGGGGGACTGGATCCCGTACCCCGGGAGCACGCCCTTGAGGCCGGGGTGGACGACGGAGGTGGCTTCCGCGACCGTACGGACGTCGAGCAGCCGGGGCGCCTGGAGTTCCGCCGCGAAGCGGACCAGGTCGCAGACGGTCGAGACGCCGTCCTTGGCCGGCGAGCCCTCCAGCGTCGTCGACGCCATGCCGAGCGGCTCGAACACCGCCTGGTGCACGTACTCCGAGAAGGGGATGCCGGTGGCCTTCGTGATGTGGTCGCCGAGCACCTCGAAACCGGCGTTCGAGTACAGCCGGCGCGTGCCGGGCGCCGCCATCGCGCGGTGCTCGTCGAAGGCCAGCCCGCTGGTGTGGGCGAGCAGGTGACGGACCGTCGAGCCCTCGGGTCCGGCCGGCTCGTCCAGCTCGACCGCCCCCTCCTCGTACGCGACGAGCGCGGCGTACGCGGCGAGCGGCTTGGTCACCGAGGCCAGCGCGAAGCGGTGGTCGACGGGCCCGTGGGAGCCGGCCAGGCTCCCGTCGGCGCGTACGACGGCCGCCGCGGCGGTCGGAACCGGCCAGTTCTCGATGATCCGCAGACTCTGCAGGGTTTCCACGCTCTCCATGCGGCCGAGCCTACTTGCTTGGAGTGCACTCCAAGGTTTTAGCGTGGTCGCCATGAGCCTGACGCAGACGCGGTACACGATCAGCGAGGTCGAGGCCCGGACCGGTCTGACCCAGCACACCCTGCGCTGGTACGAGCGGATCGGCCTGATGCCGCACGTGGACCGCTCCCACTCGGGACAGCGCCGGTTCACGGACAAGGACCTCCACTGGCTGGCCTTCGTGGGCAAGCTGCGCGCCACCGGGATGTCGGTGGCCGACATGGTCCGCTACGCGGAACTCGTGCGCGAGGGCGAGCACACCGTCGACCGGCGCCGCGAACTGCTGGAGCAGACGCGGCGCGAGGTGCGCACGCGCATAACGGAGCTGACCGACGCGCTCGCCGTACTGGACTTCAAGATCGGCATGTATGCCACGGTCACGACCGCGGGGAAGGCGAAAGAGCAATGACGAAGAACACCACCATCGAGCAGGTCGAACTCGGCAAGGGCGGCCCGCGGGTCGGTGTCCAGGGTCTCGGCTGCATGGGCATGAGCGAGTTCTACGGGGACACCGACGAGGCAGTGGCCCGCGAGACCCTGGACGCGGCCCTGGCCGCCGGGGTCACCCTCTTCGACACCGCGGACGTCTACGGGCGGGGCCGCAACGAGGAGTTCCTCGCGCCGTTCGTGGCGGCGCACCGGGACGGGATCACCCTCGCCACCAAGTTCGCCATCGAGCGCACCGACGACGCGCAGTACCGGGGGATCCGCAACGACCGCGCGTACATCCGCGGGGCCGTGGAGGACAGCCTGCGGCGGCTGGGGACCGAGGTGATCGACCTCTACTACATGCACCGGCGCGACCCGGCCGTGCCGTTCGCCGAGTCGGTGGGTGCGATGGCCGAGCTGGTGCAGGAGGGGAAGGTGCGCCACCTGGGGCTCAGCGAGGTCACCGGCGCCGAGCTGCGCGAGGCGTACGCGGTGCACCCGATCGCGGCGCTCCAGTCGGAGTGGTCGCTGTTCAGCCGGGACGTGGAGCGCAGCGCGGTGGGCGCGGCGGCGGAGCTGGGCGTGGCCTTCGTGCCGTACTCCCCGCTCGGGCGCGGTTTCCTGACCGGCGCGTTCAAGGACGCGGCGGAGCTGTCGGCGGGCGACTTCCGCGCCTTCCAGCCCCGTTTCACCGGCGACAACGCCAAGGCCAACGCGGCGCTGCTGGAGCCGGTGCGGCAGATCGCGCAGGCGCACGGGGCGACCCCGGCGCAGATCGCGCTGGCCTGGGTGCACCAGCAGGCGCAGGTGCACGGGCTGACGGTCGTCCCGATCCCCGGCACCCGCAAGCCGAGCCGCCTCGCGGAGAACACCGGGGCGACCCGGATCACCCTGACGCCGGCGGAGCTGGCGCTGCTGGAGCCGATCGCCGCCCAGGTCGCGGGCGACCGCTACCCGGACATGAGCTCGACGTCGGCGGCCCGCGAGGGCTAGGCCGCAGCCACCGCGCCGGGGTCCCGGCGCGGTGGCGGGCGGAGGTCAGGCGTCGGCGGCGAAGCGGTCGCGCAGGGCGGCGTACTCCGCGTCCGTCAGCAGGCCCGCGCTGTACAGCTCGCTCAGGTGGTGCAGGCGTTCGTCCGTGCGGGCCGCCGGGACCGCCGCCACCGGGGTGCGGCCGCGCAGGGCGGCGAGGACGGCCGCCGCGAACGGCAGCGACTCGTGCACCGCCCCGTATCCGACGCCGAACACCGCGGCCGCCAGGTCGTGGTCGGGCCGCGGGTCGCCGGTGGCGTCCCGCCGGAGCAGCCGCAGGTGGCCGCCCGGCGCCTCCGGCGAGCTCCACTCGACGCCGGTCAGCGCGGACAGCGGGTAACGCTGGTCGCCCGCCTTCCACTTGGTGCTCGTGGCGCCCGTGCGCGACCAGTGGAAGGTGACGGCCGAGCCGTCGAAGCCCAGCCGCGCGTCGTACGCCTTCAGCTGCAGCGGCGGCTGCGGCACCTCGACAAGGAAACGTTCCGCCGGATCGGCGGCATCCGGGCCCAGCCGGGCCCGTACGGCGTCCGCGAACTCGGCCGCCTGCGCGGCCCGGTCCCCGGGCAGCACCAGCCGGTACGGATCGCAGACCGCGCGCAGCTGCCCGGCGGCGGCCTCCATCAGCGGATCCGCGCCCGCCCGCGGCACGGCGTGCAGAACCACCGCGTCCCGTTTCCCCCCGGACCCGGTCGCGTTCACGCTCACCCCCGACAACGCCTCGAAGGGGATCCGCCGCGCCCCGAGGGCGTGCAGGAGTCTCGGACTCCTCGGCGTTCTTATCCCCCGTGCGAAGCGGATGAGCACCGAGTCCGAGTCGAACTCCCAGACGGCATGGTTTCCGGCCAGTACGTCACCCATGCGGCACATCGTAAGGGGACGTACCCCCGCGCGTCCCCCTCGATGCAGAGCCCGTTTTCCGAGGCTCTACACGTGTCAGTCCCCGTCTGTCCCGGAAATTCCACGGCGGCACGCATCGTCGCCGGTCGCGCACACCACGGAACCGAACGCGCCGGTTCCGATTTTGGCGAAGTTGTCCAGGGATCCCGTACCTGGCTCGAAATAGCCGGTGTGGAGCTTCGCCCCGGCCGAGGACAGCAGCCGCGATCCGAAGTCCGGCGACACCGGGTCCGCCCCGTGGCCGACCCCGCCGACCTCCAGGTGCGGTACGTCCGCGATCCAGTCCCCGGCGTCCCGCGTCGCCCACACCCGCGCCGACGTGTGCAGCTCGGCCGCCGACCCCGCGCGCATCCCGGGACTGCCCGCCACCACCACGTCCGTCACCCGCTTCGGCAGCGCGTGCGCGGCGACCCCGCACACCACCGAGCCGTAGCTGTGGCAGAACAGCGCCACGCTCGCGTCGCCGGGCAGCGCAGCGGCCAGGGACTCCAGCCGTACGGCCCCGTCCATCGCCATCCGGCCGGTCGCCGCGTCCATGCCGACCCCGGTGGGAGCGGTGTAGCCGGCCCAGGCGATGACGGCGGTCCGGCTGCCGGGAGCCTGCGTGCGCTGGGCCTCGTACAGCGACTGCGCCATGCCGACGGGCGCGATGAGGCGGCGCTGGGTGCGCTCGAAGGTGAGCACGTCGGTGTCGACGCCGGGGACGATCACCGAGACCCGGTCGGCCCCGTCCAGGTCGCCGAACACCTCGGCGACGCGGCCGCCGCCGGTCGGGTCGAAGGCGAGGATCTGCCGGCCCGGCAGGGCCAGGGACTCGAAGCGGTGGGAGCGCCGGCCGGCCGTGGTGCGGTCTGCCGGGGTGAGGCTGACGTCCCGGCTGCGGGCCTCCTCCACGCGCTCGGCCTGCTCCAGGCCGCGCAGGTTGGCCCGGTAGCGCAGCGCGGCCGGCGCCCCGTCGAGGTTCCCGACGACCAGGGGGTACCCCTCGGCGAGCCGGGCCCGCTGGGATCCGTCGAGCTCGGCGAAGAACCGGGCCACGGTCCGTACGGGGGCATCGGCGGGCGGCACCGGGCGGCCGTCGATCCGGGCCGTGGACCAGGAGGCGAGGGCGGCGGCGCGCAGGGAGGTCCCGGCGTCGGGCCGGTGCACGGCGGTCCAGCCGGTGGTCGCCAGCATGATGAAGACCACCGCGAGCGCGAGCAGGGTGCGCAGGGCGGCGGGGCGCGGGTCGGCGCCGAAGGCGGTGGAGTGGGCGAGGCCGGGCAGGTTCACTGGGACCAGCGTAGGAGACCGGATCCGGGCGCGGCGCCCAGGGTGACCGGGTTCACGGCCGACCGTGCGACCCCGTACGGATGTTCAGCGCCACTCCGCGGCGAGCGCGGGGCCGATCTGGTCAAGGCAGGCCTCGGTCATCCGCCGGATCGAGGCCACGCTGGCGTCCTCTCCCTGCCCCCACAGACGCCCGGTGACCCTCATCACTCCGTAGAACGCGGCGACCGCCAGCCGCGGCCGCGGGTCGCTGTCCACGTCCAGCCCCTCACGCTCGGCGATCAGCCGGGCGATCCGCTCCTCGAGCCCGGTGGAGCGGCGCAGGTGGACGGCGAGCAGCGCCGGGGTCGACTCGATGAGCCGGTACGTGCGCATGTACAGGTCGACCGGGACCACGTCGCAGAGGGCCTCGTCGAGGGTGTCCCAGGCGCCGAGCACGGCGCCCCGCAGCGCCTCGAGCGGCCCCTCGGCGGGCGGCCGGGAGCGCAGCGCGGCGACGAAGTGCGACTCGACCAGGTCCTGGACGGCGAAGGCGGCCTCCTCCTTGTTGGCGAAGTACCGGAAGAAGGTCCGCTGGGAGACGTCCACGGCGTCGGTGATCTCGTCGACGGTGGTGTGCTCGTACCCCTGCGCGACGAAGAGGAGCAGGGCGGCGCGCAGCAGCGCGTCCCGGGTGCGCCGCTTCTTGCGTTCGCGCAGCCCGGGCGCCGCCGCCGGCCGCTCGTCGGTCCTCACCGGGGGTGTCCTTCCCGCATGCTCCGCATGCCGAATCCGACGCCGAGTGAGCGGTCAGGTTACCCGTGACGGACCTGGCGGCCACCGTCCCGTTAACCCGTTGGTGAGGGCCGCGGCCCGCACGGCCGCCCCGGCCGGCAACCCGATCGGGGACAGCCGGGAGCAGGCGCCGCCGCCCCGCTCCCCGCAGCTCACCGCACCGGCGTCAACCGCGTCCGCACGAGAGCGCCGGGGGGCGGTTCCGGCGGGGCCGTCGCCTATCAGGGTGGACCCGCCCGCGGCCCCTTCCGCACGGCCGTCCTCGCAGGTCAGCGTGGGGTCCGAGGCGCTCCGGAACCAGTCCGGGGAGCCCTGGTCCACAAGGAGTTGACCTGTCATGCGTACGAGTTCACCCGCACGGTCCACCACCGTCCTCGCCGCGACCGTCCTGGCCCTCGCCGCGTTCGTCCCGAGCACGGCAGGCACCGCACACGCCGCCGGCCCGCCGCCGGGCAAGGCCCCCGCCTGCGCCGCCGGGCAGCTGTGCCTGTGGGCGAAGCCGGAGTTCAAGGGCACCCGCCACGCCCACGAGCTGAGCACCATGGACATCAACAGCTGTACGGCACTGCCCGCCGGGACCAGCGCCCAGTCGCTGGTCAACCGCACCGGGCGGCCGGTGACCACCTACCAGTCGGCCGAATGCGCCGAGACCGGCGAGTTCCAGACCTACCCGGGCGACGGGGTCCAGCTGCCCCAATCGCTCTACCTGGTCAGGGCCTTCAAGGTGTGGGAACGCTAGCGCCGCCCGCCGCCGGGGCCGCTTCGGGCACCCGGGCCGGTACGTCGGCTCCCGCGCCCGGGGCGGCCGCCCCGCCGAGGCGCCCGATCTCGGCGCGCAGCGCCCGTACCTCCGCGGCCAGTTCGGCGATCGCGGCGGTCTGCGCCCGCTCCACCCGGTCGTCGCGCTCGAAACGGGAGATGAACCAGGCCGCGATGTTGGCGGTGACCACACCGAGCAGGGCGATCCCCGACAGCATCAGCCCCACCGCGAGCACCCGGCCGAGCCCGGTGGTGGGGGAGTGGTCCCCGTACCCGACGGTCGTCATGGTGGTGAAGCTCCACCACACGGCATCGCCCAGGTTCTTGATGTTGCCGTCGGGCGCGTCCCGCTCCACGCTCAGCACGGCGAGCGAGCCGAACATCAGCAGCCCGACCACCGCCCCCGCCACGTACGTGGTCAGCCGGATCTGCGGGGCCATCCGGGCCCGCCGGCCCACCAGCAGCAGCGTGGACACCAGCCGCAGCAGCCGCAGCGGCTGGAGCATCGGCAGCAGCACCGCGCCCAGGTCCAGCCAGTGGGTCCGCACGAACGCCTTCTTCGCCGTCGACAGGCCCAGCCTCATCAGGTAGTCGGCGGCGAAGGCCCCCCACACCACCCACTCGGTGACCGTGCACGCCCGGTGCACGACCGCATCCGCGTCGGGCGCGACGATCGGCACGGCGTAGGCGACGGTGAAGGCCACGGCGAGCACGAGCAGCGGGGTCTGGCTCCGCCGCTCCCACCGCAGCTGGCGGGAGGGTTCCTTCATACGGAGCATCGTAAGGAACAGGTAAAGCAGAACGGGCCGGCGCAGTGCCGCAGAGGCAGGGGCAACGGAAGCGGGCCGGGGCGCGCTCCCGCACACCCCGGCCCGCCGCCGTCGGCCGTCCGCCCCAGCGCAGCGCTACGCGTCGCCACCCGCGGCGCCCGGGTCGGCCGCCGAGACGTCCAGCAGCCGGTACCGGTCCACGGCCTGCTTCAGCGCGGAACGGTCGATCTTGCCCTCCTTGGCCAGCTCGGTGAGCACCGCCAGCACCACCGACTGCGCGTCGATGTGGAAGAAGCGCCGGGCCGCGCCGCGCGTGTCCGCGAAGCCGAAGCCGTCCGCACCCAGCGAGGTGTACGCGCCGGGCACCCACCGCGAGATCTGGTCCGGCACGGACCGCATCCAGTCCGAGACCGCCACGAACGGTCCCTCCGCACCCGACAGCTTCCGCGTCACGTACGGGACGCGCTGCTCCTCCTCCGGGTGGAGCAGGTTGTGCTCCTCCACCTCGACGGCCTCACGGCGCAGCTCGTTCCAGGAGGTCGCCGACCAGACGTCCGCCCGGACGTTCCACTCCTCGGCCAGGATCCGCTGGGCCTCCAGCGCCCACGGCACCGCCACGCCCGAGGCCATGATCTGCGCCCCGATGGAGCCCGCCGAGCCCGTGGACACCCGGTGGATGCCCTTGAGGATCCCGTCCACGTCGACACCGGCCGGCTCGGCCGGGTGCTGGATCGGCTCGTTGTAGACGGTCAGGTAGTAGAAGACGTCCTCGGACTCGGGCCCGTACATCCGCCGCAGGCCGTCCTTGACGATGTGCGCGATCTCGTACCCGTACGCCGGGTCGTACGCCACGCAACCCGGGTTCGTCGACGCCAGCAGCTGGGAGTGGCCGTCGGCGTGCTGCAGGCCCTCACCCGTCAGGGTGGTCCGGCCGGCGGTCGCACCCAGGACGAAACCGCGCGCCAGCTGATCGGCCATCTGCCAGAACTGGTCACCCGTGCGCTGGAAACCGAACATCGAGTAGAAGACGTAGACCGGGATCAGCGGCTCGCCGTGCGTCGCGTACGCCGAACCCGCGGCGATCAGCGAGGCCGTGCAGCCCGCCTCCGAGATGCCGTCGTGCAGCATCTGGCCGGTCGGCGACTCCTTGTACGCGAGCAGCAGGTCGCGGTCGACCGCCTCGTACTGCTGGCCCAGCGGGTTGTAGATCTTGGCGCTCGGGAAGAACGCGTCCATGCCGAAGGTGCGGTACTCGTCCGGGGCGATCAGCACGAAGCGCCTGCCGATCTCCTTGTCCCGCATCAGGTCCTTCAGGATGCGCACGAACGCCATCGTCGTGGCGATCGACTGCTGGCCCGAGCCCTTCTTGGCCGCCGCGTACGCCTTGTCGTCCGGCAGCTGCAGCGGCTTCGCGCGCACCACGCGGGTCGGCACGTAGCCGCCCAGCGAGCTGCGGCGGTCGTGCATGTACTGGATCTCCGGCGAGCCCGGGCCCGGGTGGTAGTAGGGCGGGGCGCCGTCCTCCAGCTGCGCGTCCGTGATCGGGATGTGCAGGCGGTCGCGGAAGCGCTTGAGGTCGTCGACCGTCAGCTTCTTCATCTGGTGCGTCGCGTTGCGGCCCTCGAAGTTCGGGCCGAGCGTCCAGCCCTTGACCGTCTGCGCCAGGATCACCGTCGGCTGGCCCTTGTGCGCCTTGGCCGCCGCGTACGCCGCGTAGATCTTCTTGTGGTCGTGGCCGCCGCGGCCCAGGTGCAGCAGCTGCTGGTCGCTCATGTTCTCGACCATCGCCCGCAGCCGCTGGTCGTCGCCGAAGAAGTGGTCGCGGATGTACGCGCCCGTCTCGGTGGCGTACGTCTGGAACTGTCCGTCCGGCGTCGAGTTCATCCTGTTGACCAGGATGCCGTCGCGGTCCTGCGCCAGCAGCGGGTCCCAGGAGCGGTCCCAGATCAGCTTGATGACGTTCCAGCCGGCGCCGCGGAACTGCGACTCCAGCTCCTGGATGATCTTGCCGTTGCCGCGCACCGGGCCGTCGAGCCGCTGCAGGTTGCAGTTCACGACGAAGGTCAGGTTGTCCAGGCCCTCGCGCGCCGCGATCGACAGCTGGCCGAGCGACTCCGGCTCGTCCATCTCGCCGTCGCCGAGATACGCCCAAACGTGTGACTTCGAGGTGTCGGCGATCCCGCGCGCCTCCATGTACCGGTTCATCCGGGCCTGGTAGATCGCGCCGAGCGGGCCGAGGCCCATCGAGACGGTCGGGAACTCCCAGAAGTCCGGCATCAGCCGCGGGTGCGGGTAGCTGGACAGGCCGTACGGGGCCTTCGACTTCTCCTGCCGGAACGCGTCGAGCTGCTGCTCGGAGAGCCGGTCCAGGAGGTAGGCGCGCGCGTAGATGCCGGGCGAGGCATGGCCCTGGAAGAAGATCTGGTCGCCGCCGTCGCCCTCGTCCTTGCCCCGGAAGAAGTGGTTGAAGCCCACGTCGTAGAGGGAGGCGGAGGAGGCGAACGTGGCGATGTGGCCGCCGACGCCGATCCCCGGACGCTGGGCGCGCGAGACCATGACGGCCGCGTTCCACCGGGTGGCGTTCAGGACCTTGCGCTCGATCTCCTCGTTGCCGGGGAAGAACGGCTCGTCCTTGGTGGCGATCGTGTTGACGTAGTCCGTGCTGCGCATCTCGGGCACGGCCACGCGCTTCTCGCGGGCCCGCTCGATCAGCCGCAGCATCAGATAGCGGGCGCGCTCACGGCCCCGCTCGTCGACGGCGGCGTCCAGGGAGTCGAGCCACTCCTGCGTCTCCTCCGGATCGAAGTCCGGGACCTGGCTCGGCAGGCCGCCAATGATGATCGGATTGCGATCGGATGCGGAAGCCACGCTGTTCCTTCGCTGTCAGGGGAGTCGTGCCATGGGGTTTCGCCGCCTCCCATCGTCTTACTCTTGGTCGGAATCGTCACCTGTACCACTGGGTAATCACCGGAGTCCGCGGCGATTCGGGGCGCAGTCGGCGGCCGGTCCGGCCAAACGGCAACCCTACGCCCAAGATGATCAGAGGGTTCGTAAGGCCGTTCGTCCCTCAAACTGGTAGGAAAGCCGTCTAGCGTCGCCGATGATGCCGAATGAGCTGGAATGGTGTGGGATGAATCACCAGACGTGCGTGCGGGAAGGCTGAAAGTTGCGGCGAGACGGCCGTAATCGTCACCGTTTCGACGGTCTCGGCGGCCGGGTACTTGCGCGATCCGCCGCGCCCGTGTGGACTACGCCCAATGCTGCGCGTACGCGCGCCGCCGAAGACATTCACCGAACATGAGCAGGAGGCACCCCGTGAGCGCGACCGCGGACCACGCGGAGAGCCTGGCCGCCCGGCTGGGTTTCCAGTCCGAACAGGTGGTCCAGGAGATCGGCTACGACGAGGACGTCGATCAGGAATTCCGTGATGCCGTCGAGAAGCTCGTCAGCGAGCTCGCAGACGAGGACTACGACGACGTCGCCGACGCGGTGTTGCTGTGGTTCCGCGACGAGGACGGCGATCTGACGGACGCCCTGGTCGACGCGACCGAGCTGGTCGAGGACGGCGCACTGATCCTGCTGCTGACCCCCAAGACGGGCCGTGACGGCTTCGTCGAGGCCAGCGACATCAGCGAGGCCGCCGAGACCGCCGGCCTCTCCCTCGCCAAGGGCCTGCCCGTCGGCAAGCAGTGGACGTCCACGAAGCTGGTGACGCCCAAGACCGCGGCCAAGACCAAGCGCTGAACCGCGCCCGCAGCCAAGCGGACAGGCACCCCGCCGACCGGATTCCCACCCGGTCGGCGGGGTGCGTGCGTTGCGGGCACCTGATCCCCATAGGCTGGGCCCACCCGAACAGCCCAATGCAGGGATGCAGGAACGAAGGGATGCGAGAGATGGCGATCGAGGTCGGCAGCAAGGCCCCGGACTTCGAGCTCAAGGACAACCACGGCGCCACCGTGCGGCTCTCCGACTTCCGCGGCGAGAAGGCCGTGGTGCTGCTCTTCTACCCGTTCGCCTTCACCGGTGTCTGCACCGGCGAGCTGTGCGAGCTGCGCGACCAGCTGCCGCGGTTCCAGAACGAGGACGTCCAGCTCCTCGCGGTCTCCAACGACTCCGTGCCGACCCTGCGGGTCTTCGGCGAGCAGGAGAACCTGGACTACCCGCTGCTGTCGGACTTCTGGCCGCACGGCGAGACCTCCCGCGCGTACGGCGTCTTCGACGAGCAGAAGGGCTGCGCGGTCCGCGGCACCTTCATCATCGACAAGGACGGCATCGTGCGCTGGACGGTCGTCAACGGCCTGCCCGACGCGCGTGACCTGAACGAGTACATCAAGGCCCTCGACAGCCTCTGAGCCCCGTCGGGAACCTCGGGCACTTGGTGCACTTCCAGCGGGTTCCGGCAACTGTTCACCGGGAAAGACGCCGGCAGGCGGGAACCCGTCACTAGGATCGAAACGTTGATCCCGGTAGAAACCGCACGACGGGGCGCCGCCCCACACATGAACCCAATGGAGGACCCGTGGGAGTCAGCCTCAGCAAGGGCGGAAACGTCTCGCTGACCAAGGCCGCGCCGAATCTGACGGCGGTCATCGTCGGTCTGGGCTGGGACGCTCGCACCACCACCGGCGTCGACTTCGACCTCGACGCCAGCGCGATCCTGACCAACGACCAGGGCAAGGTCGCCAACGACTCGAACTTCGTGTTCTTCAACAACCTGAAGAGCCCGGACGGCTCGGTCGAGCACACCGGTGACAACACCACCGGTGAGGGCGAGGGCGACGACGAGGCCATCAAGGTGAACCTGGCCGGTGTCCCGGCCGATGTCGCCAAGATCGTCTTCCCGGTCTCGATCTACGAGGCCGAGAGCCGCCAGCAGAGCTTCGGCCAGGTCCGCAACGCCTACATCCGCGTCGTGAACCAGGCCGACAACTCCGAGCTCGCCCGCTACGACCTCTCCGAGGACGCCTCGACCGAGACCGCCATGGTCTTCGGCGAGCTGTACCGCAACGGTGCGGAGTGGAAGTTCCGCGCCATCGGCCAGGGCTACGCCTCCGGCCTGCGCGGCATCGCCCAGGACTTCGGCGTCAACGTCTGAGCCTGCCAGCAGTCACCCGTCCGGCGCCGTGCACTGTGTGTACGGCGCCGGACGCGCTTTACAACGATCCACCGGCCGAGATCACCGGCCGGGCTTCACCGCCGGCCCGCCATGCGGGCGCGCCGCGATCACCACGTCGTCCGGGGAGGACCACAACATGGGCGTCACACTCGCCAAGGGGGGCAACGTCTCCCTGTCCAAGGCCGCACCGAACCTCACCCGGGTCCTGGTCGGTCTCGGTTGGGACGCGCGCTCGACCACGGGGGCCGATTTCGACCTCGACGCCAGCGCGCTGCTGTGCCGCGACGGCCGGGTCCTGGGGGACGCGTACTTCGTCTTCTACAACAATCTGAAGAGCCCCGAGGGCTCCGTCGAACACACGGGGGACAACCTCACCGGCGAGGGTGAGGGCGACGACGAATCGATCATCATCGACCTGACCAAGGTGCCGGTCGAGGTCGACAAGATCGTCTTCCCGGTCTCGATCCACGAGGCGGAGGCCCGCCGCCAGAGCTTCGGCCAGGTCAGCAATGCCTTCATCCGCGTGGTGAACGAATCGGACGGCCAGGAACTGGCGCGTTACGACCTCACCGAGGACGCCTCCAGCGAGACCGCGATGATCTTCGGCGAGGTCTACCGGTACGGCGGCGAATGGAAGTTCCGAGCGGTGGGGCAGGGGTACGCGTCGGGGCTCCGGGGCATCGCTCTAGACTTCGGGGTCAACGTTTCGTAAAGCCGTACAAGACGATGGGGTGCCAGTGGTTCTCAAAACCTTCGGCTGGTCGTTCGCAGTCACTGCGCTCGGTCTGGTCGCAGCGGGGTTCTACGGGGGAATGACCGGACTCGGGATCGTCGCGATCCTGTCCATCCTTGAGATCTCGCTGTCCTTCGACAACGCGGTGGTCAACGCCGGAATCCTGAAGAAGATGAACGCCTTCTGGCAGAAGATCTTCCTCACGATCGGCGTGCTCATCGCTGTGTTCGGCATGCGCCTGGTCTTCCCCGTCGTGATCGTCGCGGTCACCGCAGGCATCGGCCCCATCGAGGCCGTCGACCTGGCGCTGAACGACAAGGACATGTACCAGCAGCTGGTCACGGACGCCCACCCGGCGATCGCGGCCTTCGGCGGCATGTTCCTGCTGATGATCTTCCTCGACTTCATCTTCGAGGACCGGGACATCAAGTGGCTCGCGTGGCTGGAACGCCCGCTCGCCAAGCTGGGCAAGATCGACATGCTGTCGGCGTGCATCGCGCTGATCGCCCTGCTGATCACCTCCGCGACCTTCGCCGCCAACGCCCACCAGCACGGCGGGGCGCACGTGGACAAGGCGCAGACCGTCCTGGTCTCCGGCATCGCCGGCCTGATCACCTACATGATCGTCGGCGGTCTCTCCGGATACTTCGAGAACCGCCTCGAAGAAGAGGAAGAGGCCGAGCACGAGGCCGAGGAAGCGGCCAAGAAGAGCGGCAATCCCGTCTCGGCCGTCGCCATGGCCGGCAAGGCAGCCTTCTTCATGTTCCTCTACCTCGAAGTCCTCGACGCCTCCTTCTCCTTCGACGGGGTCATCGGCGCCTTCGCCATCACCAACGACATCGTGCTGATGGCCCTCGGCCTCGGCATCGGTGCCATGTACGTCCGGTCGCTCACGGTCTACCTGGTCCGCCAGGGCACCCTCGACGACTACGTCTACCTGGAGCACGGCGCGCACTACGCCATCGGCGCGCTCGCCGTGATCCTGCTCGTCACCATCCAGTACGAGATCCACGAGGTCATCACCGGCCTCGTCGGCGTGCTGCTCATCGCCTGGTCCTTCTGGTCCTCGGTGCGCCGCAACAAGCGCTTGGAACTGGAGGGTTCCGCCGCCGAGGCATGATCACGGCGGTAATGCGGAACGCTCCATCTGCGGGGCGGCCGGGCTGGTCTGCGGACCTTCCCGGCCGCCCCGTCCGCGTAGGCCGCGCTGTCCGCAAAGCGCTGTCCGCACAGCGCTGTCCGCACAGCATGAGGGGGGTAGGGGAATGGGATTCTTCGACGGGATCAGGGGCAGCCGGGCCCTGCAGTTCGACTCGGGCGGCGCTTCGGCGGCGATCGAGCTGACCAAGCGGCATCCGACGGTGTCGCTCACCAAACAGGGGGCGGTCCACGGCAACCTCCGGGTCAACCTGTCCTGGCGCATGCGCAGCTCGGACATCGGCGGCCGCAGCGGCAGCGAGGGCGGCCGGCTTCTGCGCCACCCGTTCAAGCTGTTCAAGCCCGACATGGTGCAGGCGCACACCCAGGGCATGGTCAACGTCGACCTGGACCTCGGCTGCCTCTACGAGCTGGCCGACGGCACCCGGGGCGTCGTCCAGCCGCTGGGCAACCTGCACGGCGACATCAACAGCCCGCCGTACGTGAAGCTCAGCGGCGACGACAGGTTCGGGGCGCCCTCCGGGGAGACGGTCTTCGTCAACCTCGACCACGCCGACGAGATCAAGCGGCTGCTGGTGTTCGTCTACATCTACGACCAGACCCCGGCCTTCGACCGGACGCACGCCATGGTCACCCTGTACCCGATCACCGGGCCGCGAATCGAGATCCCGCTGGAGGAGCGCCAGCCGCAGGCCCGCTCCTGCGCGGTGCTCAGCCTGGAGCACGTCAAGGGCGAGCTGATCGTGCGGCGCGAGGTGAAGTTCGTGTACGGGTTCCAGGCCGAGCTGGACCGGCTGTACGGGTGGGGCCTGCAGTGGGGGCGGGGCTACAAGAGCACCAAGGCCTGACCGGGTCCCTGTCCGAGGGCTGACCGGGGCTGACCGGGGCCCCGGGCGGGGTCCCGGTCAGGCGGGCGTCAGCGGCGGATGAACTGCGGGCCCTGCACCGGAAGCCGGAACGTCGGGTCGCCGCCCGGCGCCGGCACCGGCGCCGGGGACACCGGCTGCGGGTACCCGTACGCCGGCTGCGCGGCCGGCGGGGCCTGCGTCAGCGGCGCCGGCGGGGTCGGCGGGCGCATCGCGGCCGTCTGCTCGGCGGTCGGCCCGGCGGCGGGAGCCGCTCCGGACGAGGCCTCGGCGGCGTTCTCGTCGACGGAGATCCCGTGGTCGGTCGCCAGCCCGACGAGGCCGTTCGAGTAGCCCTCGCCCAGTGCGCGGAACTTCCACCCGTCACCGCGGCGGTACAGCTCCCCGCAGATCAGGGCCGTCTCGGCGCCGGTCTCGGGCTGTACGTCGAAGTAGGCCAGCGGCTCGGAGCCACCGGTCGCCGTGGCGTCGTACAGCAGGATCCGCAGGTCCCGGACCCGCTCGAACGGCACGTCCTCGGCCGAGGCCACCACCAGGACCCGGTCCACGACCGGCGGCACCGCACGCAGGTCCGCCTGCACGGCATCGGTGATCCCGTCGCCGAGCTGCTTCTTGCCGAGCCGCCAGACGGATCCCGAGGGGTGCCGGGGCTGGTTGTAGAACACGAAGTCCTCGTCCGAGCGCACGCGCCCGTCCGGGCCCACGAGCAGCGCCGAGGCATCGACGTCCGGCACCTCGGGGCCGCCGGTCCAGCGCAGCACCGCCCGGACCGCCACGGCGGTCACCGGGATGTTCGAGCCCTTCTGCATCGCGTGCGTCATGCCCGTCATCCTGCCCTCCCGGGGCGGCGCGGAACAACGCGGCCCCCCGCAGGGCCTTGTCCCGGACGAAAGACCTGGGCATGGTGCAAGAGGGTTACCTGAACTTCATGTGCTTGAGGAACTCTTGACTCATATTCGTACGTACTATTACCGGCCACGCCAGTTGGGCCGCCGAGGCAGTACGGGGGAAGCACATGCGTCACTTTGGGCACGTATCGCCCACCGTCCGTAAGGACCTCTTCCACCAGGAGCCGGCCGAGTTCACCGCCGCCTCGCCCGCCCGCATTCTGGCCGCCGCCCTCGGAGCCACCCTCTACAGCCCCGCCACCCGCCCCCACCTCGCCGCGGACGTCCACAAGCAGGCCGGCCGCGGAGTCGTCTCCATGGTCCTCTGCCTGGAGGATTCCATCAGCGATGCCGAGGTCGCGGACGCAGAGGACAACCTCGTCCGGCAGTTCGCCGCCCTCGACGCCGACGGCGGGGAGCTCCCGCTCCTCTTCATCCGGGTCCGCACCCCCGAGCAGATACCCGACCTCGTGCACCGCCTCGGCGGCTCCGCACGAAGACTGGCCGGATTCGTACTCCCCAAGTTCACCGAGAACCGCGGAACCGCCTTTCTCGACGCCGTCGCCCAGGCCGAGGCGGAAAGCGGACAGCACCCGCTGTACGCGATGCCCGTCCTGGAGACCCCCGACCTCCTCCACCTCGAAACCCGCGTCGAAGCCCTCGCCGGCATCTCCCGCACCGTCAACCGGTACCGCGACCGCGTCCTGGCCCTGCGCCTGGGCGTCACCGACTTCTGCTCGGTCTACGGACTGCGCCGCACCCCGGACATGACCGCCTACGACGTCCAGATCGTCGCCGGAGTGATCGCCGACGTGGTGAACGTGCTCAGCCGCGCCGACGGCACCGGCTTCACGGTGACCGGACCCGTCTGGGAGTACTTCCGCAGCCAGCAGCGCCTGTTCAAGCCCCAGCTGCGCCGCAGCCCCTTCCTCCAGGAAGGTGCCGAAGAGCTGCGCACCACCCTCATCGAGCACGACCTCGACGGGCTGCTGCGCGAGATCGAACTCGACCGGGCCAACGGACTCCTCGGCAAGACCTGCATCCACCCCGCCCACGTCACACCCGTCCACGCACTGTCGGTGGTCTCCCACGAGGAGTTCAGCGACGCCCAGGACATCCTGCGCCCCGAGCGCGGCGGGGGTGGAGTCATGCGCTCCGCCTACACGAACAAGATGAACGAAGTGAAGCCCCACCGGGCCTGGGCCGAGCGCACCATGCTGCGCGCCGAGGTCTTCGGTGTGGCGAAGGAGGAGGTCGGCTTCGTCGACCTGCTCACGGCGGGGCTCCAGGTGTGAGCCCGCCCTCGAACCCCTCGAGTTCCTCGAAAAACATGAACGGCTTGAACACGGAGAGAGGCAAGACGATCGACGCGGTGTGGTCGGGAACCTGGGTCGCGGACCGGCTGGGCGTACGCCTGGAGGAGGCCGGCGACCCGGGATCGCCACGGCTGGAGGGGCTGCTCGGGCTGGCGCTGCGGCGCAACCCGAAGCGGGCCCACCTGCTGGTCTCGCAGGTGCTGGGCAAGCACGTCCCGCAGTCCCCGGAGGCCGTCTACGCCGCCGGACACGGACTCGGCGAGCGGGTCCGCGCCCTGCTGGGCGACGATGCCGCCTCCGCGGTGGTCCTCGGGTACGCCGAGACCGCGACGGGGCTGGGCCACTGCGTGGCCGACGGCCTCGGGGCGGCCCCCTACCTGCATTCCACCCGCCGCCCCGTGCCGGGTGTGGAGCCCGCCGGCGGGTTCGAGGAGGCCCACTCGCACGCCACCTCGCACCTGCTGCTGCCGCAGGACCCGAAGCTGCTGGCCGGCAGCGGGCCGCTGGTCCTCGTCGACGACGAGTTCTCCACCGGCAACACGGTCCTGAACACCATCCGCGACCTGCACGCCCGCCACCCCCGCGGGCACTACGTGGTCGTCGCCCTCGTCGACATGCGCTCCCCGGCCGACCGCGACCGGCTCACCGCCTTCGCCGCCGAGCTCGGCGCGCGCGTCGACCTGATAGCCCTGGCCTCCGGCACGGTGCACCTCCCCGAGGGGGTCCTGGCCAAGGGGCAGGCGCTGGTCGAGCAGTACGAGGAGCAAGGCGCGGGCTCTTCCGCGGCCGCTCCGGCTCCGGCCGCCGCCCCGGTCGGGCAGGTCGTACTGGACTGGCCCGACGGGGTCCCCGACGGCGGTCGGCACGGGTTCACCCCCGAGCACCGGGCCCGGCTCGAGGCCGCCCTGCCCGCGCTGGCCCGGCAGCTCGCCGACGCACTCGGAGCCGAGCCCGGGAAGGTCCTCGTACTCGGCAACGAGGAGCTGATGTACGCGCCGCTGCGCCTCGCGCGGGCCCTGGAGGAGTCGGGCGCCGCGGCCGAGGTCCGGTTCTCGACCACCACCCGCTCGCCCGTGCTCGCCGTCGACGACCCCGGCTACGCCATCCGCACCCGGCTCGTCTTCCCCGCCCACGACCTTCCCGCCGACGGGCCCGGCGACCGGTACGCGTACAACGTCGCGGGCGCCGGCTTCGACACCGTCGTCGCCGTCGTCGACAGCCACGGGGACACCGGCGCGCTGCACGCCCCCGACGGGCTCCTCGCGCGCCTGGCCGCGCACGCGGGCCGGGTCCTGCTCGCGGTGATCCCCTCGTACACCCCCGACGTTTCCTCCAACCGGCGGGAGCCGATCATGCCCGAGCCGATCCTGCCCGAGCCCCTGCGCGGACCCGCCTTCTCCTCGTACGCCGCCGAGGACTGCGGCTGGCTGCTCCAGGACCTCTCCGACGTGGCGCTCGAGGCCCCGACCGAGGAGCGCGAGGAGGCCATCCAGGCGGGCGGTGCGCACTACGCCGAATCGCTGCCCGTCGAGTACCAGCCGTCCCCCCAGTACCAGGAGCTGTACCGGAGCGCGCTGGCCGCGTCCGCCGCCCGCATGGCCCGGGCCGTCGGCACGGTCACCGAGACGGTCCTCGCCGAGCGGTCCCCCTCACCGGTCCTCGTCTCGCTCGCCCGCGCCGGCACCCCCGTCGGCGTCCTCATGCGCCGCTGGGCCCAGGCCCGGCACGGCCTGGACCTGCCGCACTACGCCGTCTCCATCGTGCGCGGCCGCGGCATCGACCCCAACGCGCTGCGCTGGCTGGCCGCCCACCACGACCCCGCCGACGTGGTCTTCGTGGACGGCTGGACGGGCAAGGGCGCCATCACGCGCGAGCTGTCGGCGGCTCTTCGGGAGTTCCCGGGCTTCGATCCGGAGATCGTGGTCCTCGCCGATCCGGGCTCCTGCGTGCGCACGTACGGCACCCGCGAGGACTTCCTGATCCCCTCCGCCTGCCTCAACTCCACCGTTTCCGGACTGATCTCGCGTACGGTGCTCAGGTCCGATCTGGTCGGGCCCGCCGACTTCCACGGCGCGAAGTTCTACCGCGAGCTCGCCGGAGCCGATGTCTCCACCGGCTTCATCGACGCCGTCGCCGCCCGCTTCGACGAGGTGGCCGAGACCGTCGACGCCGAGGTCAAGGAGCTCCTCGCCGCGGACCGCACACCCACCTGGGAAGGCTGGGCGGCGGTCGAGCGGATCAGCGAGGAGTACGGCATCCACGACGTGAACCTGGTCAAGCCCGGCGTCGGCGAGACGACGCGGGTGCTGCTGCGGCGCGTGCCGTGGAAGATCCTGGCGCAGCGCGGCGCCGGGGCCGACCTGGACCACGTACGGCTGCTCGCCGAGCAGCGGGGCGTGCCGGTGGAAGAGGTCGACGGGCTGCCTTACACGTGTGTAGGACTCATCCATCCCCGTTTCACGCGCGGCGCCACGGGCGCCGACGGAAAGGCTGTGGCCTCCAAGTGACTGTCCTGGTAGCCAGTGATCTCGACCGCACGCTCATCTACTCGGCGGCCGCGCTCGGCCTGACCATGCCCGACCCGGTGGCCCCGCGGCTGCTGTGCGTCGAGGTGCACGAGAGCAAGCCGCTGTCGTTCATGACGGAGGCGGCCGCGGTGCTGCTGGCCGAGCTGACCGCCGATCCCGCGGTGGTCTTCGTCCCGACCACGACCCGTACGCGCAAGCAGTACCAGCGCATCCGCTTCCCCGGGCGCCCGGCGCAGTACGCGATCTGCGCCAACGGCGGGCAGCTGCTGGTCGACGGGGTCCCGGACCGGGACTGGCGGCGCCAGGTGGCGGCGCGGCTTGCGGAGGAGTGCGCCCCGCTGGAGGAGGTGCACGGGCACCTGCTGGCCACGGCGGACCCGGCGTGGCTGCGCAAGGCGCGGGTCGCGGAGGACCTGTTCGCGTACCTGGTCGTCGAACGCGCCCTGGTCCCGGAGGAGTGGGTCAAGGCGCTGGCGGAATGGGCCGACGGGCGCGGCTGGACGGTCTCCCTCCAGGGCCGCAAGATCTACGCCGTGCCGCGCCCGCTGACGAAGAGCGCGGCCATGCACGAGGTGGCCCGCCGTACCGGTGCGTCCACGACCCTCGCCGCCGGCGACTCCCTGCTGGACGCGGACCTGCTGCTCGCGGCGGACGCGGCCTGGCGCCCGGGCCACGGCGAGCTGGCCGACGCGGGCTGGACCGCACCGACGGTCACGCCCCTGGCCACGGCGGGCGTCCTGGCGGGCGAGGAAATCGTGCGCGCCTTCGCCCGGGCGGTTGCCCAGGAGGGGGTCCGGCCGGGCGGTGAACTCGGCACACTGGGTGCATGACCAAGGGCAACAGCACCAAGATCACTGACGAGCTGTACCGCTACATGCTCGACCACAACCCCCCACTGGACGAGATCCAGCGGGGGCTGGTGGCGACGACGTACGGGAAGTTCCCGGACGTGGCCGGCATGCAGTCGGCGGAGGAGCAGGGCCCGCTGCTGGCCTTCCTGGTCCGGCTGACGGGCGCCCGGCACATCGTCGAGATCGGCACCTTCACCGGTTTCTCGACCCTGTCGATGGCGCAGGCACTGCCGGCGGACGGCAGGCTCGTCGCCTGCGACGTCTCGGAGGAGTGGACCGCGTACGGCCGTGAGGCGTGGGAGGCGGCGGGCGTCGCCGACCGGATCGACCTGCGCATCGCCCCGGCGCTGGACACCCTGCGCGCCATGCCGCAGGAGCCGCACATCGACATGGCGTACGTGGACGCGGACAAGGAAAGCCAGATCGCGTACTGGGAGGAGCTCGTTCCGCGGCTGCGCCCGGGCGGGCTGATCGTCACGGACAACACGCTGTACCACGGCACGGTCCTGGACGAGTCCGCCCAGGGCGCGGCGGCGGGGGTGCGCGCCTACAACGACCACGTCGCGGCCGACTCGCGCATGGAGTCGGTCCTGCTGGCGATCTCGGACGGCATCACCCTGTCGCGCAAGCGCCGGTAGCGCGGCAGCGCCGGGTCAGCAGCAGCCCCCACCGCCGCAGCAGCCCCCGCCGGAGGGGGCGGGGGCGCTGCTGGTCCCGCCCACGGCGACGGCGGACAGCAGCTTGACGGTGTCGGCGTGCCCGGCGGGGCAGTCGGCGGGAGCGGACGACTCGGCCATGGGCCGGCTGACCTCAAAGGTGTCGTCGCAGGTCCGGCAGCGGAATTCGTAACGAGGCATGGCCCAAGGCTACAGAGCGGGACGACCCCGCCACAGCCTCGGAGCCCGGCCAGGGCCTCGGGCCCGCCGCCAGGGCCTCGGAGTCCCGCCAGGGCCTCGGCTCGCCGCCGCAGTCTCAGATCTCAGATCCCGTGCAGGGCGGCGGCGCGTGCCCGGTCCTCGCGTGCGGCCTGCTCGGGGTTGCGGGCGCGCCAGTACGGATTGTCGTGCGGCAGGGCGCTGCCCACCCGCCCGTACATCCCGAACCACATCAGCATCACGCCGACGACGAAGCTGAACAGCACGTTCTGGATCTGGAAGGCCAGGAAGTTGAGGCCGGTGTCCAGCAGGGCCAGGTTCACGAACCCGCTGGCAATGAAGGCCAGCCCCAGCACGATGTTGAGGGTGGAGGCGAAGTTCCCGCCGATCACCATCCCGACGAAGAGCAGCAGCCCGATGCAGATCGACAGGACGCTCAGCGCGCCGTTGGTGTTCAGCGCGAGCACCCGGTCGCCGCCGGTGTCGAAGAAGCCGATCTGGTCGATGAGCCCGAGGATCCCGAAGACGACCAGCAGCAGACCCGTCAGGCCTGCGCCCACCCGGTACACCTTGCTGAGCTTGTGGTCGGAGGGCAGGTGCTCGTCGAGCCGGGCATTGACGGGATGCGCGACGCGCCGCACCAGATAGGGGACGTGCGGTGCGGGGAGCTCGATCGGCGCATGGGACACGTACGGCGCGTAGTGCTCATGGGGTTCGTGACACCCGTAGGCCGCGTGCGGTGCGGTCACGGGGGGTGCGCTCGCGCGGGGTGCGCCGGACGCACGAGACGTATGCGAAACGTGGGCAGCCATCACGCCCTCCTCTTCCAGCCACCTTCCAGCATCCGCCCGCACCCCCGCTGCGACAAGCGCGGGCGGGGCGGGGCGGGGCGGGACCGGTGGCGGGACCGGGGCGGGGCAGTGTCGTCACCGGGGCGGGGCGGGGCGGGGCGGGGCGGGCGCGGACCTCAGCCGCTCCCGCGTCCGCCTCGGATGTCGGAGACGACCCGCCCCACGTCCGCGCGCACCTGCTCCATCTCCTGGAGGAAGTGCCAGTAGTCGGGGTGCCGCTCCTCCAGCGCGGCGAGCGCCCGCTCCATCCGCGCCACCGCCCCGTCCAGCGGCCCCGCATGCCGCGGATCGGGCACACTGCGGCCCTCCATCGCCAGCCGCTGCGCATCCCGGATCGCGAACCGGGTCCGCTGCACCTCCGCCTGCGGGTCCCGCGCGACCGCCTCCAGCCGCGACAGCCGGTCCTGCGCGGCCGACACCGCCTCGTCGGTCGCGTCCAGCGCACCCCGGACCGCCTCGACCAGCGCCCCGACGTCCGCCCAACGCTGCTCCTCCCGCGCCCGTGCGGCCTCCCTCAGCTGCTCCTCGGCCCGCGCCACGTCCCGTACGGCCTGGTCCGGCACCTGCTGCAGGTCCTGCCAGCACGCGGCACTGAACCGCCGGCGCAGCTCACTGAGGACCGGATCGACCCGGTCCGCCCGGTTGCGCAGCGCCTGCGCGCGGGTCCGCAGGCTCACCAGGCGCCGGTCGATCTCCGCGGCCCGCTCCGGGAGCCGCGCGACCTCGGCCCGTATGGCCTCCGCGTCCCGCAGGATCCGGTCCGCGCGCTGGACGGTCTCCTGCACCCCGTGCTGCGCGGCGCCCTGGTTCAGCAGGGTCAGCTCCGGCCCCAGCGCGGCCAGCCGCGCAGCGAACTCGTCGGCCCGCATCCCCTTGCCGCGCACGTCGTCCAGCGCCGTGCTCGCCGCGAGCAGCGCGGCCCTGGCCCGCTCCCGGGCGGGCGCCACCCGCGCCAGCTGCGTCTCGGCCTTGTCCAGCAGCGGCTGCAGCCCCTGCGCGAACCGGTCGAGCTCGCCCTTGACCCGCACGAGCTCGTCCCGCGCCCGCGTCAGCTGCTCCCGCGCCCGGGAGGCGACGGACCCCTCGAGGTCCACCCGGTCAAGGTCGTGCGCGTCGACGGCCTCGATGTACACATGGCTGACCTGGTCGATCCGCTGCCCGAGCGCGGCGAACCCCTCCCCGGCCTGCCGCGCCGCGGGAGACCCGTCGGCGGCCGCGATGGTCTCCATGGAGATCCGCAGATCCCGCTGCGCGGTGTCCAGCTCGTAGAACGCGGCCGCGGCAGCATCCTTCGCCGCCTGCGCATCCGCCCGCCGACTCTCGTCCCGCCCGCCGAACCACCGCCGGGATGCCGTCGTCACAATCCCTCTCCCGTACCGCCTCCGCCATGCCCCGGTCCATTCTCTCCCACGGATGCGGGTTTGCGTGGGGGGTGCGGCTGCCATGTAGGCTGTCCACTCGTCCACGGGTGTGTAGCTCAGGGGTAGAGCGCTGCTCTTACAAAGCAGATGTCGGCGGTTCGAAACCGTCCACGCCCACCAGTACAAGTCCCCCAACCGATCTTGGTTGGGGGCCTTTTGTCATCGTGCGCGGCACGTAGCGTGGGTCACCGTCCGGCCCTGCAGCCGTATGCAAGCCGCCCCGTCGATCGGTGCCAGACGGGCGGCGGGCGTCTCGTACTGAGCTGCGTGGAGTTCGTCGCCGGGCTGCCCGCGCGGGCGGACCTGTTCATGGGCGTGACGCGCCCTTGCGTGGGCTTCCATGAGGCAGGTCGGGATCGTCTCGGCCGGCCGCCGGTCACGGCTCCGAACGATTCCCCGGCCCAGAGTGATACCGAACTCGCCATGCGTCGCCCTCCCCTGCGCCGTCAGAATGCCCGAGCTGCATCCTCCCCACGGTGTGGGCTCGGGGTGGGACACGCAAAGGGGCCGGGCGTACGGGTCGCGCACCGGCACGTGGCCGGATCGCGGGCAACGTCCTGACGTGACCGGGTAGTTCGTCGTTACGGGAGCCTTGACGGGTTGTTGAGGGCCCGGCGATCGTCGGGGGATGGGCGAGTGGGTGGTGGGGGGTGTCGCGTTGCTGGCAGTCGTGGCCGGCGGCGTGGCGTACGTCGCTTTGGACCGCATGGCTAGAGACGGGTTCGAGCGGCGGCGGGATGATGAGCGGGCGCGGTTGCTGGCGCGGGTGGCGGGGCCAGCGGAGGTTGGGGGGGATCCGAAGTACGCCGATGTCGGGGGGATGCCGGCCGGGCGGGAGGGGCACGGGGACGCCGAGTTCACCACCGTGCTCGTGGAGTACTACGCGTACGGGCTGACGCAGGCGCGCAGCAGCTTCGCCACCAGCCAGCGGTTTGCCGGGGCCGGCGCCGCCATACTGCTGCTCGGGGTGGCGCTGGCCGTGTGGAAGGCCGAGAGCAGTGGGGATCTCTACCTCGGCGTGGTCATGAGCTCGGTCGGCGTCGTCGTCACGCTCGTCGGGCAGCTGTTTCACCGGCGGGCCGACATCGCGCTCAGGCACATGGCCGATCAGACCGCCTCCCTGCGTGAGGACCGGCGGGCCGCCGCCGCCATGCAGCAGGCCGTCGAGCTGCTCGACGAGGTCGCGGATCCTGTGCTGCGGGCGCGGCTGCAAGCTGGTTTGATCATGAAACTGTCCGGGGCCGAGCTGCCCCAGTAGCGGGATAGTGGGGGTATGTGCCGTTCCATCAAGACTCTGCGCCCGCCCGCCATCCCCGAGAAGGCCACCGAGGAGGAGATCCGCGCCGCCGCGCTGCAGTACGTACGGAAGGTGTCCGGGTTCCGGGCGCCCGCCGCGCACAATCAGGAGGTCTTCGAGGCCGCCGTGGAGGCGATTGCCGAGGCGACGCGGGACCTGCTGGACGGGCTGCAGGTCAGAGGCGCGGTGGCGGCCACCGCCACCGCCGCCGTCACCGCCTAGGTTCGACCCGCCCCGGGGTCACGACATGCGGGAGCGGCGGCGCAGGACCCAGACGCCGGTGCCCAGTGCGCCTGCGGCCATCGTGCCGCCCAGGGCGATCTGGCCGGAGCTCATCGCGCCGATGCTGCCGCCCAGCCCGCCGCGTGCCGCGCCGGTGGTGACCTGGAGGGAGACGGTGACGCGCTGACCGCCCGCGCCGCCGCACTCGAAGGTGACGGAATGCGCGCCGGCGTTGGCGTTGCTGAAGACGGTGGCGTTGCCGAAGAGGTTGGTGGCCTCGAGGTTGCCCGGCGTCAGCCGTACGTCGCCGAAGGCGGTGGACGAGGCAAGGCCGGTCTTGGTCCCGCAGCCGGTGACGTTCAGGCTGACCCGGCCGCCGGGGGCGACTGCGGTGGGGGAGACTCCGGCAGAGGGCGAGGCCGCGTAGGCGATCGTGAGGGGAGTGGCCGCGGCGAGGACGAGGGTCGCGGCCGCGACCCTTGCAAGGAGGCGGCGGTTCGGCAGCTGGGCGAGCGGCTTGGCGGGCATGGAGAGAACTCCTCGGGCTCCTCGAAACGGCACGGCCAGGCCACGGATGTGACGCGGATTCGGATGCGCACCGTGTTGTGGACGCTAGGAGCCCGGGCCCGGGGCGGCGATCGGGGCCGGGTGAACGGGTGAGCCGCTGCTCCGCCCGGGGGAACCGGTACGAGAGGGCTGCGGGCTGAGGGCTGCGGGCTACGCCGCTGTCGGGGCGGGGCGGCGGACGACGAAGGCCGCCAGGGCCCCCGCGGCGAAGAGGGCGATCACGGAGACCGCCGTGCCGAGCCAGGCGGCGCCGAGCCACTGGGTGCCGAAGTAGCCCAGGGCCACGCTGTACCCGGCCCAGGCCATGCCGGCCAGCACAGACCAGGGCAGGAACTCCATGAGCTTGCGGTGGGTCTTGCCCGCACCCAGGGAGACCACCGAGCGGCCGGCCGGGGCGAAGCGCGCGATCACCACGAGGGCGCCGCCGCCGCGGGCCAGGGCCGCGCCCAGGTGTTCCTGGGCCTGGGTGAGGCGGCGGGACCGGGCGATGGCGCGGTCCAGCCGGGCCCCGCCGCGCCGGGCCAGCCGGAACGCGGCCATGTCACCCAGTACCGACGAGGTCGCGGCGATGACCAGCAGCGCCAGGATGTCCGGCACCTGCGCCGGAACCGGCACCGGCCCGGCCGCCCCGGCGGCTGCCGCAGCCGCCGCAGCAGTGATCACCAGAACCCCGCTCGGCAGCACCGGCAGGAAGACGTCGAGCACGACGGACAGCGCCACCACGGCGTAGATCCATGGGCTCGTGGTCAGCGACCCCAGAGTCTCAAACAAAGCGGGACTCCCCAGTCCGATTGACGTGCTTCGGCATGAAGCGCCGCGACGTCGCGGGGGAGCGGCAGGAGCGGCTTGACAGCCATACAGCGTACGCCTGGCGTTGGTGCGCCGTACGCCCGGGGGCCTCCCGGCCCACAGTGTGTCAGCCCCCTCCGTCCGTCTCAGTCCGCCGCCGTCAGCTCGCGGTCCAGCACCGTCACCAGCCGGGCCCGCTGCTGTCCCTTGCCGGCTTTGTGCGCCTGGTCCAGGCGCAGCCGGGCCGACCGGCCCGCCAGCGCCAGCGTCATCAGCTGGTTCCCGAACCACGGCCCACCCGTACGACGCCAACTCAGTGGCGGACGCCCCGTCCGCCCGTGCCGCGAGAACCCGCGCCCCAGCCACCGCCCCGCCCGCGACCAGCCCAGCCGGAAGCCCCACTTCACCACCGTGTGGATCGAGTTGTGCACCGGCGAGCACGTCAACTGGAACACCCGCGCCGTACTGGGTATTCGGGGCTCGGCCACGTACGCGTGATGCACGTCCCCGGACAGCACGCACACCGTCGCCGGCGCCCGCGGCCCCGTCCCGACCTCCTCGATCAGATCGCTGAGCACCGCGAACGAGGCCGGGAACGCCGCCCAGTGCTCCAGATCGCTGCGCCGCCGCAGATCCTCCCCGATCCGCGCCCACCGCGACCCCCGCTCACCACGGCACAGCGCGGCATTCCACACCTCCGCGTCATGTATCAGCGGCGGCATCAGCCACGGCAGCGAAGAACCGATGAGGAGGTGGTCGTAACCGCCGTGCCCGGCAAGGGCGTTGTCGCGGAGCCACTGCTGCTCCGCCGGATCGAGCATGGCCCGCCCGTCCTCGGCCAGCACCCGCGCCGCCCGCGTATCCACCATGAGCAGCCGCGACCGGCCGAAGTCGCGCCGATAGCTCCAGCGCACCGAGCCCGGATCGGCATCCGCCGCGGCGGCGAAGGCCCGCAGCGCATCCGTACCGTCCGGGGTCTTGCGTACGGCCTCGTACAGCGGGTCGGCGGCGAGCTCGGCCGGCGAGAGATTCCCCAGGTGCTGGTACACCCAGTACGACATCAGCCCGCTGAGCACCCGCTCCTGCCACCACGGCGTCGCCCGCATCTGCGCCAGCCAGGCCGCGCTGGTGTTCCAGTCGTCCACGACATCGTGGTCGTCGAATATCTGCAGGCTGGGGACGGTGGAGAGCAGCCAGCGGATCTTCGGGTCGAGCCAGGACTCGTAGTAGAGCCGCGTGTACTCCTCGTAGTCCGCGACCTGCGCGCCGGGCGCATCCCGCAGATCCCGCCGGGCCGCGATCCACTGTCTGGTCTCCCGGGACAGCTGGTCCGCGTACACCTGGTCGCCCAGCAGGAGCAGCACATCCGGCCGCACCTCGTCCGGATCGGCGGCCAGCCGCGCCGCGAGGGTGTCCAGGGCATCCGGACCGTGCGGCCCGTGCCGGCCGGCCGGCGGCGCGGCCTGCCGGCAGGACCCGAACGTCACCCGCAGCCCCGGGGCCGGCCGCCCGGCCGCCGCGACGGCGGGCGTGGTGATCGTGCTCGGCGGGAAGGCCGTGCCCGCCGGCGGCCAGACCTGCACGCCGTCGAGCAGCACCTCGTACGCCGTGGTGCTCCCCGGGGTCAGGCCGGTCACGGGCACCAGGGCGTAGTGGTGCCCGGCGACCTGGAAGGTGCGCACGCTGCCGGCGGCCCCGTCGGCGCAGCGCACTTCGGCCGTGCACGGGCGGTCGGCCTCGACCCATATCGTGGCCGAACCGCCCGTGTCCCAGTCGACATAGCGAAGCAGCGGCCCCAGACGCAATCCGGCCATGCAACTCCCCCTCCTCCGTAGCCCCTTCGATCACGGTACGACGGGGAGGGGGAGCGTGGCCTCCCCCTGGCGGGGGAAAGGCCGGGTGAATGGTCGGTGGCGAGGTCGGTGGCCGGTCGAGCGGCCGGTCAGGCGACCGGTCGGGTGACCGGTCAAGCGGCCGGTTCGGCCTTCGGATCGGTCTTCGGTTCGGCCTTCGGTTCGGTCTTCGGGTCCGCCTCCGGTTCGGCCTCGCCCCGTCGGCGGATCAGCAGCCGTTGAGGATGTTCACCAGGGCCGTCTTCTCGCCGGAGTCCATGCTCAGGGCCCAGTACTGCTTCACCTGGACCCACATGCGGGCGTAGGTGCAGCGGTAGGCGGTCCGCGGCGGCAGCCACTTGCCCGGGTCGAGGTCGCCCTTGGCCTGGTTGACGTTGTCGGTGACCGCGATGAGCTGCGGGCGGGTGAGGTCGTTGGCGAACTGCTGGCGCTGGGCGGTGGTCCAGGAGCTGGCCCCGGAGCGCCAGGCCTCGGCGAGCGGGACGACGTGGTCGATGTCGAGGTCGCCGGCGGCGGTCCAGGTGGCGCCGTCGTACTCGGAGTACCAGCTGCCGCTCACGGAAGCGCAGGCCGAGTCGGTGACGACGTTGACGCCGTCGCGCTTGAGGACCGTCTCGCGGGTGTTGCAGGTTCCGGAGACGGTGCTCCAGTGCGGGAAGAGGCTGCGGCTGTAGCCGCTGAGAGAGCCTTCGGTCTTCGGGGTGACCGTGGCGAGGTAGGAGCGGGCGGCCGCGGCGCTGATGGGGGTGGGCGGGGCGGCCTGGGCGGCGGGCGCGCTTACGAGGGAGGTGAGGGCGGCGAGCGTGGCGGCTGACGCGAACATGCCGATTCGACGCGCGTAGACAGTGGATATGGGGGTCTTGAGGGCCATGAGGGGGCTCCCTGGGTGGGGGGTGTGGCCGGTCGGCCCCGGAGGGGCGCGGCCATGGTGGCGGCGCCAGATTGCGTGGCGGCGGGCGCAAGGTTACAGGCTTGCGACATGAGCACGTCATGTGCGTGCGCGGGTAACTCCCAGGGATTAAGCGGAAGTTGTTCTTCCAGGTGGGGGCGGCGGGGGTGGTGGGGGTGGGGTGGAAGCGGGGTGGAGGTGGGGCGGGTGCGGCCGGGGGCGGCGAGCGGTGTGGAGTCGAGACGGGACCAAGGGCCTATTTCGGGCGGCGGGGCCGTCGCGTATTCTGTGGGGAGCAGAAGGGGAGTAGCTCTTCGCCGGACCGTCGACATACTGCTGGGTCACTCCAGCCGGCGCCCGGAGGCAGGCCGCATGCAGCGGTCGGCCAGCGAGACCTTCGGCCGCAGTGTCCTGTTCTTGTTCATCTGCACCCGTCCACACGCGGGTGCGTGGACGCAGTCAGGGCGCCGCCGAGCCGAAGCGACGCCTGAAACACCCCAGGTCTCTCGGTATCGATGGCGTCCTGCCCGACCGATTGAGGTTCCGCCCCCGTGTTTAGCAGCACCTTCAGCATCACCGTCACGGCGATCGCCTTCGGAGTCGTCTTCCTCGCGGAACTCCCCGACAAGACCGCTCTCGCCGGCCTGATGCTCGGCACCCGCTACCGCGCCTCGTACGTCTTCGCCGGGGTCGCCGCCGCCTTCGCCGTACACGTCGCACTCGCCATCGCCGCAGGCAGCGTGCTCACCCTGCTCCCGCACCGGCTCGTCCAGGGCGTCGTCGGTGTCCTCTTCCTGGCGGGCGCGGCCATGCTGCTCCTGAAGAAGAGCGACGGGGACGAGGAGGTCAAGGCACCTGCCGACCAGTCCTTCTGGAAGGTCTCCGGGGCCGGATTCATGCTGATCCTCGTGGCCGAGTTCGGTGACCTGACCCAGATCATGACCGCCAACCTCGCGGCGCGCTACGACAGCCCCGTCTCGGTCGGCCTGGGCGCCGTCCTCGCCCTGTGGGCGGTCGCGGGCATCGGAATCCTGGGCGGGAAGACCCTCATGAAGTACGTGCCGCTGCGCCTGATCACGAAGGTCGCGGCGGGCGTGATGGCGGCGCTGGCCGCGTTCTCGCTGTACGAGGCCATCGCGGGCTGACGGGAGTGCGGGCGGGGGTGGACAGGGGTCGGACTGGGCTGCCGGCCGGGCGCGGGGATATCCCGTTGCGGGAGGCGGACGTACGGGGCACGCTCGCGGGCGTGATCGATAGCACTGACTCCGCGTCCGCGTCCGGGTTCGAGCCCGATCGGCGTTTTGGCTGGTCCAACATGTTCGTCCACCCCGACGAGGACATCCGCACCGATGGCGGCTTCCAGGGCGAACGCGCCGTCCTCGCCGGTTACCTGCGCGACCAGCGGCTGACGCTGGAGCTGAAGTGCGCGGGACTCGACGCCGAGGCGATGGCCCGCCGCTCGGTGGAGCCGTCGAACCTCTCCCTGCTGGGGCTCGTACGGCACCTGGCGGGGGTGGAGCAGTACTGGTTCCGCCAGGTGATGGCGGGCGAGGACGTACGACGGCACTACCGCTCGGCGGAGGATCCCGCGGCGGACTTCACGGAGGCGGTGGCTGACCCGGCGGTGGTCGCGGACGCGTGGGCCACCTGGCGGGCCGAGATCACCTTCGCGGAACAGCTGGTGGCCGAAGCCCCGGACTTGGGTGTCGTGGGCGACGGCGGCGGAGAGCCGATGGAGCTCCGGGAGGTCCTGGTCCACATGATCGAGGAATACGCCCGCCACAACGGCCATGCCGATTTCCTGCGCGAGCGGATCGACGGGCGGGTGGGGCAGTAGCAGTAGGGGGCTGGCCGGGACGCCCCCGGACGCTCTCCCGACGCGGAGTGCGCGGACCCCGCCCCCCGCCCCCCGCCCCCCGGCATCCCGGCCGGCCCTTGTGACGCCGAGTTTGCGGACCTCGCACCGAAGCTCCCGGCCGGTCTTCCCGGTGCGGAGTGCAAGGACCCAGCCCCGAAGGTCCCGGCCGGCCTTTCCGGCGCGGAGTGCACGGACCCCGCCCCGAGGTCCCGGCCAACCTTCCCAGCCGGAAGTGCCGCGGACCCGACCCGGCGGTCCCGGCCGGCCTTCGGTGCGGAGTGCGCGCACCCCCGCCCCGAGGTCCCGCCCGCCCCTCCGTCGCCGGCCGGGCGGCTGCGGCCCTCAGGCCTTCGGCGTCGGCGTCAGCGTCAGGTGGATCGAGCCGTCCGGGGTGGTCGTCACGCGGATCGCCGTGAGGTCGGGGACGTGGGCCGTCGGGGCGTGGGCCGCGGCGCGGGGGCCTATGCCGATCACGCGCATGCCCGCAGCCAGGCCCGCGGCGATGCCTGCCGCGGAGTCCTCGAAGACGATGCAGTCAGCGGGGTCCACGCCCAGTTCGGCGGCGCCCTTGAGGAAGCCCTCGGGGTCGGGCTTGCTGGCCCCGACCGACTCGGCCGTGACCCGTACCGCGGGCATCGGCAGGGCGGCGGCGGCCATCCGGGCCGTGGCCAGGGCCGCGTCGGCGGAGGTGACCAGGGCGTGCGGCAGCCCGCCGATCGCCGCCATGAACTCCGCGGCTCCGCCGACCGGGACCACGCCGTCGGTGTCGGCGGTCTCGCGGGCGAGCATCACGGTGTTCTCGGCGTAATTGAGCTCCATCGGGCGCTCCGGCAGGAGGATGGCCATCGTGGCGTAGCCCTGGCGGCCGTGAACCACCTTGAGGGCCTCCTGCGGATCCAGCCCGTGGGACACCGCCCAGTCGCGCCAGCAGCGCTCGACCACCGCGTCGGAGTTGACGATGGTGCCGTCCATGTCCAGGAGCAGGGCCTTGGCGGTGAGGACGGCGGGTGCGGTGGTGGTGCTGGCCGACATCGGCGGTGCTCCAGACGGGGCGGGAAAGAGAACAAGCGGTTCCGCCCACCGGTCAGGGAATGCGGGCGGAACCACTTTGTTTCCACACGATACAAAACATCGGGCGGTCCGCGCCACTCCGCCCCGAATCAGCCCGTGCCCTCCAGGGCCCGACGGGTCTGCGGACCGTAGACACCGTCAGGGTCGTCCCAGATCTCGTTGCGCCACTGGAAATCCGAGACGGCCTTCTCCGTGCGGTCGTCGAACCTGCCGTTGATCCGCCCCCGGTACACGCCCTGCCCCGCCAGGAGCCGCTGCATCTTCTCCACCTCCGTGCCCGAATCCCCGTACCGCAGCGTCGGCGCGGGCGGGGGTGGCGCCGGGGCGCTCGGCTTGCTGCTGCTCGGGCTCGCCGACGGGGTCGGGGATGCGGGTGCCGCGCTGCGGGAGGCGGTGGGCGAGGCGGAGGGGGATGCCGACTTGGAGGCGCTCGCTGACGGCGAAGCCGAGGCCGAGGCCGAGCGGGACGGGCTGCTCGTGGCGGCCGACTGCGTCGGGCCGGCCGGAGCCAGGCTCGCGGCGGGCGCGGACGGCTTGGCGTCGAGCAGGACGGTGTCGCTGTCACCGGAGCGCGGGAGCATCCCCAGCGCCAGGGCCGCCGTGCCGATGGCGACCACGGTGCCGGCGCCGGCCAGGACCGTCGGGAGCCGGCGTCGGCGGGACGGGCCGGTCCGCTTCTCGGGGCCCCCTCCCCTTCTCCCCCCGCCCCTCGTCCCGGCTGCCGGGACGGCCGCCCCGAGCTGGACCGTCTCGGCAGGCCAGAGTGCCTGCGGCGGCGCGTCGGGCCAGGCGGACACGGGTATCCCGTACGCCGGGGTGTCGTCCCCCGGCGGCGCCTCGGCGGGACGGGCGTACCCGCCCGCGGGACCGGCCACCACGCCCCGCACCGGATGCGGGGGCGGCGGGTCGTCGGACTGGCCGGGGTCGGGAAGCGTCACGTACGGCCGGATGCGCAGTGGCTCGAAACCGGCCACCGACACGCACCCGCAGTCGACGCCCACGGCGCCGCATTCTGGACAGCGCTCAGCGCTCACTGGAATCCCTCCCTGGCCATTGCCTGCGATTATGCAGACCCTCCGGGGCCTGCCCAACCCGCCCGAGAGGCCATAACCGGCCACACCGCTCAGGATGGACATGTTGATCCGGCCCGAGGAGGAACGGATGGCTCAGGACGTGACCACGGACGACGCGGACCCCGCTCCCCACCCGCAGAAGTCCGGCCCGGCCGCCGAACACGCCTCCCGCGAGGTTCTCGTCTCCATCGGCGCGCTGCTGCTCGGCCTGCTGATCGCCGCCCTCGACCAGACCATCGTCTCCACGGCCCTGCCGACGATCGTCAGCGAGCTGGGCGGGATGGCTCACCTGTCCTGGGTCGTCACCGCGTACATGCTGGCCGCCACCGCCGCCACGCCGCTGTGGGGAAAGCTCGGCGACCAGTACGGACGCAAGAAGCTGTTCCAGGGCGCCATCGTGCTCTTCCTCATCGGATCGGCGCTGTGCGGGCTCGCCCAGGACATGCCGCAGCTCATCGGGTTCCGCGCCCTGCAGGGCCTGGGCGGCGGCGGACTCATCGTGCTGTCGATGGCGATCGTCGGCGACATCGTCCCGCCCCGCGAGCGCGGCAAGTACCAAGGCCTCTTCGGCGCCGTCTTCGGGGCGACCAGTGTCCTCGGACCGCTGCTGGGCGGCCTGTTCGTCGACAACCTGTCCTGGCGCTGGGTCTTCTACATCAACCTCCCCATCGGTCTCGTCGCGCTCGTCGTCATCGCCGCGGTCCTGCACATCCCCGTGCGGCGGCTGAAGCACACCATCGACTACCTCGGCACGTTCCTCATCGCCTGCGTCGCCACCTGCCTCGTGCTCGTCGCCTCCCTCGGCGGCACCTGGGGCTGGGGCTCGGACCGGATCATCGGCCTGGCCGTGCTCGGCGCCGTCCTGCTCGCCGTGTTCCTGTTCGTCGAGCGGCGGGCCGTCGAACCCGTCCTGCCGCTGGGACTGTTCAGGATCCGCACCTTCACCCTCTGCTCGGTGATCAGCTTCGTCGTCGGTTTCGCGATGTTCGGCGCGATGGTCTACCTGCCGACCTTCCTCCAAGTGGTCCAGGGCGTCTCGCCCACCCTGTCCGGCGTCCACATGCTGCCGATGGTGCTCGGCATGCTGATCTCCTCCACCGCGTCCGGTCAGATCGTCAGCCGCACCGGACGGTGGAAGGTCTTCCCGATCGCGGGCACGGGCGTGACCGCGATCGGGCTGCTCCTGCTGCACCAGCTGGAGCGCACCAGCGGCACCTGGGAGATGAGCATCTACTTCTTCGTCTTCGGTACCGGGCTGGGTCTGGTCATGCAGGTGCTGGTGCTGGTCGTGCAGAACGCCGTCAGCTACGCCGATCTCGGCGTCGCCACCTCGGGCGCCACGTTCTTCCGCTCCATCGGCGCCTCCTTCGGCGTCGCGATCTTCGGCACGGTGTTCACCAACCGGCTCGACGGCAAGCTCGCCACTGCCTTCACCGGGCTTCCGGTGCCGCCCGGTTCGGCCGCGCTGGTGGAGGCCGATCCGCGGGCCATCGCACGGCTGCCCGCCGCGGTGCAGTCGCGGGTGCTCGACGCGTACGCCTCCTCCATCACCGACGTCTTCCTCTACGCCGTGCCCGTCGTCCTCGTCGCCTTCGTCATCGCCTGGTTCTTGAAGGAGGACGTGCTCCGCGGCTCGGTCACCGCGCCCGATGTCACCGAGACCCTCGCCTCCAACCCCGTCCACCGCTCCTCCCGCGACGAGGTCGCCCGCGCGCTGACGGTCCTCGGGACCCGTGAGGGCCGCCGCCACGTCTACGAGAAGATCACCGAGAAGGCCGGCTTCGACCTGCTGCCCGCGTCCAGCTGGCTGCTGCTGCGGATCAAGAAGTACGGCTCGACCGAACCCGCGATGCTCGCGGAACGGACCACCGTGCCGCTGAAGGTGATCACGGACGCCGCCCGCCAGATCGAGGAGCGCGGACTCGCCGTACGGGATGGACTGCCGCTCGTCCTGACTCACCGCGGGCGGGAGTACGCCGAGAAGCTGGCCGAGGCCCGCGAGGAGTCGCTCGCCGAGCTGCTCGGCGACTGGTGGGGCCCTGACCGCCCGACCGACCTGGTCAAGCTGGTCAAGGAGATCAATGCCGAGCTCTGCGGATCCGACGCCGAGGAGCCCTATGACTCCGCGCCGCGCCGGGACCACGCCGCCTGACGAAATACAGGTGTCCTGCCCACGTGCCCGTGCATTCTTGGGTCCCTCGGGACGTTTGAGCAAGGGGGCGCAGGATGTGGTCAGTGGTGTCGTCGGGCGGGGTGCCCGCGGGGGAGCGGTTCGACTGGTACGCCGACGTCATCTCGCGTGAGGTGATGCCCGCCGCGCTCAGCAGCGAGCGGCCCGCTGACTTCCAGGGCGAGGCCGCCGTACTGGACCTGGGGGAACTCCGTGTCGCGAGGTTTGCCCTCTCGCCACTGCGTTCGCGGCGCACCCCCGCGCTGATCCGGCGCGGTGATCCGGAGCAGTACCAGCTGGCGCTGCTGCGGAAGGGTGCCACGCGGATGTCCCAGCACCGGAACGAGTCCACCGTCGGACCCGGGGACCTCATGCTCTGGGACACCTCGCGGCCCTCCGACAACGAGATGCTCGCCGAGGGCGGCCAGGTGCGGGCGACGGTCCTGATGCTTCCCCGGGTCGTCATGCCGCTGCGCACGCAACGTCTCGACCGGTTGCTCGCCGGCCGCATACCGGGCGACCGCGGAGTGGCGGCGATCCTGGCGTCGTTCATGACGGCGCTCGAGGATCACGGCGCCGAATGCGAGCCGGAAGACCTACGACGCATGGGCGCGGTCGCCCTCGACCTCGTGGCGGCCTGCCTGGCCCAGCACCTGGACTCCGAGGACCATCTGCCCTTCGAGGTCCGGGAGCAGGCCCTCTTGCAGCGGATCCATGCGTTCATCGAGCACAACCTCGGCGACCCGGAGCTGAACCCTTCGGTCATCGCCGCCCACCACCACATCTCGGTGCGCAGCCTCCACCAGCTCTTCCACGGCCGCAAGGAGAGCGTCCAGGCCCGGATCCGCCGACGCCGCCTGGAGCAGTGCCGCGCCGACCTCGGGTGCCGTGATCTCGCCGCCCGTCCCGTGCGGGCCATCGCCGCCCGGTGGGGCTTCAGCGGCCCGGTGGTCTTCAGCCGCTCCTTCCGCGATGCGTACGGGATCAGCCCCACCGAGTTCCGCGCGCTGAGCGCCGAGCAGTCCTGCTCCGACCGTTCACTGTGCCGATCGACTCCTGCCTAGATGCGGATACGGCGTCCAGGGGTGCGGACCTCGCGCCCGTCTCCGGCTGAGGCAGCCTCGTTCCGGGCGTCCGCCGACCGGGCTCAGACCAGGGGCTTCTCGAACCAGTGCTCCGCATACCGGCCCGCGTTGTACGCCGGTATCTCCGCGTACCCGTGCCGCGTGTACAACGCCCGGGCCTCGACCAGGTCCGACCGGGTGTCGAGCCGGACCCGCTCGGCGCCCAGCGCGCGGGCCTCGTCCTCCAAGACGGCGAGCAGCGCCGCCCCGCCGCCGGTGCCGCGGGCGCGGGGGTCCACGTACACCCTGGTGAGCTCGGCGGTGATGGGGTCGAGCAGTCGTATGCCGCCGCAGGCCAGGGGCCTGCCGTCCAGCCGGCCGACCGCGAACTGGCCCGTCGGCGGGACCAGCCCGTCGTCCGGGTCGTCCCGCAGGCCCGCGTCGATCTCGGCCTCGGTGACGGACCGTTCCCAGTACCGGCCGGCGACCTCCGCGTAGTACGCGCGGCGCAGCGCGGTGGCGTCGGCGGTGGCGAAGTGCTCGGCGACGACGGTCCAGTCGCCCGCCTCGCGGAGGGCGGGGGCGGTGGAGCTGCTGCTCGTGCTGTTGATGTTCATGGCGCCATTGTGGAGTCCGTACGCGTCTCGCCGCGTGGAATATCCACAGGTACGGGCCGATGATAGGAAAAGATGCATATCACTCACACGGAGGGCGTGAGACGCCATGTCCGAGCACCCTGACGCTGCCCTGATCCGCCGCGGTTACGAGGCCTTCGGCAAGGGCGACATGGAGACGCTGGGCACGCTGATGACGGCCGACGTCATCCACCACGTGCCCGGCAGCAACCCGCTCTCGGGGCACCACAAGGGCCGTGAAGCCGTCCTCGACCTGTACCGGCGGTTCGGCGAGGAGACGAACGGCACCTTCCAGGTCGATCTGCACTCGGTGCTGGTCGACGGGCGCGGCCACGCCATGACCTTCCACACGGCGCGCGGCGACCGCGGCGACCACGGGATCGAGATCCAGGGCGGCCTCTTCTTCACGATCGTCGGCGGGAAGATCACCGACGTCGACCAGTGCACGCAGGACATCGACGAGGAGGACCGCTTCTGGGGCTGATCCAGCCGACCGTTCCAGCCGTTCCGGCCTCCTCGTCCCGCCCCGGACTCAGCCCTGCGGCTTCGGCGCCGCCTGCTGCACGACCTCGAACGACCACACCGTCGAACCGGAGGCCGCCGGCTTCGGCCGCTCACCGGAACCCGCGCCGCCGCCTTGGTGCGCCGCCTTCATGGGCCCCTCCATCCACGCCTGGAAGTCCTCCTCCGAGCGCCACCGCGTGTACACCAGGTACTGGTCGGTCCCCTCGACGGGACGCAGCAGCTCGAACCACTCGAACCCGTCCGAACCCTCCACGGCGCCCGCCCGCGAGGCGAACCGCTGCTCCAGTACTTCCCGCTGCTCGGCGGGCACGGCCAGTGCGTTGATCTTCACGATGCTCATGCCCGCCATCCTAGGGATCGCGTGCGGGATATCGTCCTCCCAGGTAATCAAGTGGTGCATGAAACGCGGCAGCCAGGCGAAGTCAAGGTTGCGGTCAACAGGGCGGGAGGCCGGCGAGGCGTGGCTAACGCGGCAGAGCACGGTGGTGCGAACGGACATGCCGGGGTCATAGGCGGTAGCGGCAGGCTGGGGGCGGCACGGTTCCTCCTGTGGGCGCTGGCCGGTGTCCTCGCCGTCAGACAGGCCGCCGCAGTGCTGCGCGTGCCACCGGGCGAGTGGCTCAGCGAGTTCCAGCTCCCCAGCAGTTTTCCCGGCTCGCTCTACGACGGCGGCCAGTTCACCGGGACCCCCTTCGCCGGGATGGTCCTGAGGCCGTTCCTCGGTCTTGCGGCGCCCTCCCTGGAGGTGGCCTGGACCTGTGTGACGCTGCTGTTCGTCGCCGCCGTCGGGCTGGTCGCCGCGCGCGGTCTGCCCGATCCCGTGCCGCGGCGCACCGCGCTGCTCGCCGCGCCCGTGCTGGTCGGGCTGATGATGGTGTCGCTGCCCGTCCGGGCGGCCGCCTCGCCGGGCCAGACCGCCGTCCTGCCCGTGCTGCTGGTGCTGCTGGCCGTGTTCCGGGTGCCCGGCGAGCGCCCGGCCGGCTTCCTCGTCGGTCTCGCCGCCGCGCTCCAGCCGGCCCTGCTGCTGTTCGCGCCGCTGCTGTGGCTGACCGGCCGCCGCCCCACCGCCAAGACCGCCGCCGTGACGTTCGCCGGAGCCACCGCGTTGTCCTGGGCGGCCCTGCCCCGCGACTCCTGGACGTACTGGGTCCACCACCTGGCCGGCACCGGCCTCGGCGACGCCCCCGACAGCCTCGCCAACCAGTCCGTGCACGGCGCGCTGCTGCGGCTCGGCCTGAGCGGCCCCCTCGAGATCCTGCTGTACGTGGCCCTCGCGGCCGGGATCGCCTGGGTCGGCCTGCGCCGCGCGGCCCGCTACGCCCGCGACGGCCAGCTGCTGCTCGCGGTGGCCGTCACCGGCTGCGTGGCCGTCGCCGTGGCGCCGACCGGCTGGCGCCACCAGCTGCTGTGGGTGCTGCTCGCGGTGGCCGGCAAGGTCGGCAAGCGGGCGGCGGACCGGCCCGTGTGGCCGGTGGCCGTGGTGCTCGCCATGACGCTGCCCAGCGACGTGCTGCTGCCCAACCTGGCCGCGCTGGCCCCCGTACGGGACAACGTGCTGCTCCTCGCCGCGCTGGCGGCGGCCTGCGCGGTGCCGTTCCTGCCGCGTTCCTCGCCGTACTGGCGCGAGCCCGTCGCGACGGCGTACGGCCGGCCGGCCGCCGCCCGGTGGTCGCGGGTGCCGCTGATGCCGTTCTGGCGGCGCGTGCTCTCGCGCCCGAACCTGTTGCTGGAGCTGCTGCTGATACGGGTGGGGTACTCGCTGTACTCGCACATCCGGGCCGCCGCGCCGAGCAGCCGCAGCGTCGCCGAGGGGCACGGGAGTCAGATCCACGCCGTCGAGCGGGCGCTGGGCATCGACATCGAGCACGCCGTCAACCACGCCGTCGTGAACCTGCCCTGGCTGGAGAAGTTCTTCAACTTCTACTACACGTCGTTCCACTTCGTGGTGCCGCTGACGATCCTGGCGGTCCTGTACTGGCGCAGGCCGGGCGACTACCGCTGGGCCCGCGCCTCCCTGGGCCTGGGCACCGTCCTCGCGCTCGTCGGCTTCTGGCTGTACCCGCTGGCGCCGCCGCGGCTGATGCCCGCGCTCGGCTTCATCGACACCGTGCACGGGCCGCAGGATCTGGCCCACCCGCAGTACGGGGCGATGACCGCGATCTCCAACCAGTACGCGGCGATGCCCTCGCTGCACTTCGGCTGGTCGCTGTGGTGCGGGATCGTGATCATCACGCTCGCGCCGAAGGGCTGGCAGAAGCTCCTCGGGGCGCTGCACCCGCTGATCACGGTGTGCGCGATCGTCGCCACCGCCAACCACTGGGTGCTCGACGCGGTCGGCGGCGCGGTCGTCATCAGCGCCGGGTTCGGGCTCGTGTACGTCCTGTCGGGGCCGCGCGGCGCCGCCCTGCCGGCCGGGCTGAGCGTGCCGCGGCCGCGCGAGCCGGAGCGCGTGGGCGCCGCCACGCGCAGCCGCGCCTGAGCAACCGCGCCTGAGCAACTGCGCCTGAGCAGCGCGCGCTGAGCAGCCGCGCCCGACGGGCGGGTTCCGCAGCGCGAAGGGGTGCCACAGGGGCGGCCGAAGGGGTGCCACAGGGGCGGCCGAAGGGGTGCCGGGGCAGGCCGTGTGCCCGCCCCGGCACCCCTTCGGTGGATCGCCGCGTCCTGTCAGGATCCGCCGTCGGCGGCCCCTGCGCCACCCGGGGCGATCAGTGGCCCGCCGCGCCGCCCGAGGAGAGCCGGTCCACGACGAGCGCGATGGCGGCCTCGGCGGTGTCGGTCTCGGCGATGACGGTGGTCAGGCTGGGGCTGCGCACCCGGAAGCGGCCGTCGGGCGTGGGCTCGACGGCCGGTGCCTCCACCTCGAAGGGGTGGCGGGTGCGGGAGCTGAACCACAGGGTCCACTGGCGGGTGAACGGGTACAGCCGACGCAGCTGCGGCTGCGCGGAGGCGGCCTCGATGAGCTCGATGACACCGCGGCAGAGCGTCTCGGGCCCGCCGCGCTCCTGGATCAGCCGCCACGTCGTGGGCAGCCGCTGCCAGCGGGCATCCACCCGGTGAGCGGTGTCTGTATCGGCAGCGTGAAGGTTCATCCGCGCAGTGTGACGCCCCACCGGTCTCAGGACAATGGTCCGGAAGTCAACAATCCGGCATACGTGCGCCCCCGATGCGCCCCGCCCGTACGCCGGGCGCGCCCTCGGCGGCATTCCAGGCGACGGCAGGGGCCGGGGCGTGGGAGGAGCGGCCCCTGCCGCCGTGGAACCGGTACGGCCGCGGACACGTGCTCAACCGTGGCTGACCCGGAGCTCCTTGATGCCGTTGAGCCAGGCGGCCCGCAGCCGGCGCGGTTCCTCGCCGGTCAGGCGCAGGTCGGGCAGGGTGTCGGCCAGCGCGTTGAAGATCAGGTCGATCTCCATGATGGCCAGGGACTTGCCGAGGCAGAAGTGCGGGCCGCCGCCGCCGAAGCCCAGGTGCGGGTTCGGATCGCGGGTGATGTCGAAGCGGTCGGGGTCGGTGAAGACCTCGGGGTCGTGGTTGGCGGAGGAGTAGAACAGCCCCACCCGGTCGCCCGCCTTGATCTTCTGCCCGCCCAGTTCGGTGTCCTGGGTGGCGGTGCGCTGGAACGACACCACCGGGGTGGCCCAGCGGACGATCTCCTCGGCGGCCGTCGCCGGCCGGGTCGCCTTGTACAGCTCCCACTGGTCGGGGTGGGTCAGGAAGGCGTGCATGCCGTGGCTGATGGCGTTGCGCGTGGTCTCGTTGCCGGCGACCGCCAGGAGCAGCACGAAGAAGCCGAACTCGTCGGAGCCCAGGTTGCCCTGGCCCTCGGCCGCCACCAGCTGCGTGACGATGTCCTTGGCCGGGCACTCCTTGCGGGCGGCGGAGAGGTTCATGGCGTAGCCGATGAGCTCCATGGCCGCGTTGGAGCCGACCTCCTCGGTGATCGCGTACTCGGGGTCGTCGTACGCGATCATCTTGTTCGACCAGTCGAAGATGCGCAGGCGGTCCTCCTGCGGTACGCCGATCAGTTCGGCGATGGCCTGCAGCGGGAGCTCGCACGCGACCTGCGTCACGAAGTCGAAGCTGCCGTCGGCCGAGGCCTCCAGCGCCTGCTCGACGATCTTCCGGGCCCGGTCGCGCAGGGCCTCCTCCAGGCCGCGGATGGCCCGCGGGGTGAAACCGCGCTGCACGATCTGGCGTACGCGGGTGTGTTCCGGCGGGTCCATGTTCAGCATGATCAAGCGCTGGGCATCTATCTGTTCGCGCTGGATGTGCTCGTTGAAGCGGATGATCGCCGTATTGGTGGTGGAGGAGAACAACTCCGGGTGCGTGGATACGTACTTGACGTCCGCGTGCCGGGTCACGACCCAGTAGCCCTCGTCGTCGAATCCGGTGATGCCGCGCTGCTGGGGGCACCACCACACGGGTGCGGTCTGCCGCAGCTGCGCGAACTCGGGGAACGGGACCCGGTCCTGGAGGAGGTCGGGGTCGGTGGCGTCGAAGCCTTCGGGCAGCGCGGGACAGGGCATCGGGCGACTCCAAAGTCTGACGGCCCATCAGAAGTTGGCTTGAAGGTAGTAACGAGTTCCAGAAGTGACAAGGGTCCTCGCGCCAACTGTTGCGTGTGGAATCCGTGTAAGCCGCGTGCAAGACCCTTGCGTGCCGGGCCTCCGGGTCATAAGACTGCGAGGAGAACTAGAACGCGTACTAGTTCGGGCGGGGCGCCGGGACGGCCCGCCGCGCCGGCACAGTGCAGGAGAGGACGAGCTCATGGCCGCGGAACCCGTCATCGTCGAAGCCGTACGCACCCCCATCGGCAAGCGCGGGGGCGCGCTCGCCAACCTCCATCCCGCCTACCTGCTCGGCGAGACGTACCGCGAACTCCTCGCCCGGACCGGAATCCAGCCCGACTGCGTCGAGCAGATCGTCGGCGGCACCGTCACCCACGCCGGTGAGCAGTCCATGAACCCGGCGCGCAACGCGTGGCTCGCCATGGGCCTGCCGTACGAGACCGCCGCGACCACCGTGGACTGCCAGTGCGGCAGCTCCCAGCAGGCCAACCACATGGTCGCCAACATGATCTCCGGCGGTGTCATGGACATCGGCATCGCCTGCGGCGTCGAGGCGATGAGCCGGGTGCCGCTGGGGTCCGGCTCCAAGCACGGCCCCGGCAAGCCGTTCCCGGACGAGTGGAACGTCGACCTCCCCAACCAGTTCGAGGCCGCCGAGCGGATCGCCCGCCACCGGGGCCTGACCCGGGAGGACGTCGACCGGCTCGGGCTGCTCTCCCAGGAGCGGGCCGCCACCGCATGGGCCGAGGAGCGGTTCAAGCGGGAGACCTTCGCCGTCCAGGTCCCGACGACGGAGGAGGAGCAGGCCGCCGGGCAGGGAATGTGGCGGCTGGTCGACCGCGACGAGGGGCTGCGCGACACGAGCATGGAGGCGCTGGCCCGGCTCAAGCCGGTCATGCCGACCGCCGTGCACACCGCCGGGAACTCCTCGCAGATATCCGACGGGGCCGCCGCCGTGATGTGGGCCTCGCGGAAGATGGCCCGCGCGCTCAAGCTCAGGCCGCGCGCCCGGATCGTCGCCCAGACCCTGGTCGGCGCCGACCCGCACTACCACCTCGACGGGCCGATCGACGCGACGCGGGCCGTGCTCGGCAAGGCCGGGATGTCCCTCAGGGACATCGACCTGGTCGAGATCAACGAGGCCTTCGCCTCGGTCGTCCTCAGCTGGGCCCAGGTCTTCGAGCAGGACCTGGAGAAGGTCAACGTCAACGGCGGCGGCATCGCACTCGGCCACCCCGTCGGCGCGACCGGAGCCCGGCTGATCACCACCGCGCTGCACGAGCTCGAGCGCCGCGACAAGGAATTCGCGCTGATCACCATGTGCGCGGGAGGCGCGCTGGCGACCGGGACGATCATCCAGCGGCTGTGAGCGCGCGCGGCGTGCACTGAACCCTGTGGGATGGGAAACAGAAGGCCCCGGTGGCCGGACCTGGGGAGGTCCGGCCACCGGGGCCTTCGCACTGCTCGTGCGGCAAAGCGCTCACTGGTGGCTTAGTACCAGTGGTTGGCCTGCCAGAAGTTCCAGGCGCCGACGGGGCTGCCGTAGCGGGAGTTCATGTAGTCCAGGCCCCACTTGATCTGGGTGGCCGGGTTGGTCTTCCAGTCCGCACCCGCGGAGGCCATCTTCGAGGCCGGCAGGGCCTGGGCCAGGCCGTAGGCACCCGAGGAGGCGTTCGTGGCGGTGTGGTCCCAGCCGCTCTCGTGGGAAATGATCTTGTCGAAGGCGGCGAACTGGGCCGGGTCCTTGATCATCTGGTGTGCGATCGCCTTGGCGCTCATCGGGGCCGCCTGAGCGGGGACCGTGGCGAGCATGGTGCCGGCGACGCCCAGGGCGACGATGGAGCCGGCGAGGGCCTTCTTGGAGGCGGCGATGCGACGGATGACGTGGGACACGGATGAAACCTTCCGCAGGGGACAAGGGCGGTCGCCGCATGCCGAGGACATGCGTGAGCCACTCACGCAGAGGAGAGGGGTTCGTCGGGCGGGGGGCGAAGGCCCCGGGCCGCCGTGGCGACAACACCAGTTAGACAGGTCCCCGAGGCTCTGGCAACGACCCCGATTACTAGCCGCCCTCGCAGCCGGGGGCCGGCGGGCTTGCGGCGGGGGTGTTGGCGTTCTTGCAGGCGAGGGCCGGTTTCCGGGTCGTGGGGGGAGGTCCGTGAGGGCTACTACCCCGCGTCGTATGTGACGTGGGTCCTATGGGGTGAGTCACCGGGACAAGGCTCGAATGTCACCTTCTGTGGTGGTTCGTTACACGAAATGGTGTGTGCGCCGGGCCACTTTCAACCCGAACCGAAGGAAACGGGCGCCTCGAACGCCGCTTTTCGCACCGCCCGCCGCAGCGCCTTCAGCAGCGTGCCGCCGACCGCGAGGGTCAGTACGACGGTCAGCGCGGCCCGGCCCAGGTCCCAGCCCAGCGACGTCGCCGCGCAGTACGCCAGGAAGCGGGCCAGGTTGGCGGTGACCGGATCCCCCGGGTGGAAGGAGATGCCCTGGCCCATGCCCTGCAGGAGCACCCAGCCCTGCAGGTTCATGATCGTGCCGTACGCGAACGAGCCCACGAAGCCGTACGCCGCCAGCATCAGCAGCTCCGCCCGGCCCCGGATCCTCCCCCAAGCTCTCGGCTTCGCTCGAGCAGGGGGGACCCCCACCGCGCCGGGCAGCAGCCCGGCGCCCAGCGAGAACCAGCCCATCGCCAGCATCTGGAACGGCATCCACGGCCCGACCCCGCCCGTGAGCAGGGCGGAGGCGAACATCGTGACCGAGCCGAGGACGAAGCCGAAGCCCGGGCCGAGGACGCGGCCGCTGAGCACCATCAGGAAGAACATCGGCTCCAGGCCGGCCGTGCCGGCGCCCAGGGGTCTGAGGGCGGCCCCCACCGCGGCGAGGACGCCGAGCATCGCCACCGCCTTGGCGTCCATGCCCTGGTCGGCGATGGTCGCGACGACGACGGCGACGAGGAGGGGGAGCAGCGCCGCGAAGAGCCAGGGGGCGTCCTGGGAGTGGGCGAGGCCGGACTGGCGGTCGGCGAGGAGGGGCCAGGCGAAGGCCGCGATGCCGATGAGGGTGACGAGGAGCAGTGCGGCGGCGGCGCGGGGGCCGATGCGGAGGGGGCGGGAGGGGGTGCTCATGTGGCCTCGGCCTCGGTCTGGGCTTCGGTCTGGGTTTCGGCTTCGGTCTCGGCCAGGGCATTCGCGACCTGGGTCACCGTGAGCCAGTGGCCCGGGGCCAGGATCTTGGCCACCTGGGGGGCGAAGGCCGGGGACGACACGACGACCTCGGCGGTCGGGCCGTCCGCGACGATCTCGCCGCCGGCCAGGATCACCACCCGGTGGGCCAGCTCGGCGGCGAGCTCCACGTCGTGGGTGGCGAGGACGATGGCGTGCCCGTCGGCGGCGAGGCCGCGCAGGATCTCGATCAGGCGGGCCTTGGCGGCGTAGTCCAGACCGCGGGTGGGCTCGTCGAGCAGGAGCAGCGCGGGGCGGCCGGTGAGTACGAGGGCCAGGGCGAGGGCCAGGCGCTGGCCCTCGGAGAGGTCCCGGGGGTGGGTGTCGTCGGGGACGTCCGGAAGCAGGGCGGAGACGAGCTCCCGGCAGGTGCCGGGGGCCGCGCCGGCGTCGGCGTCGGCGGCGGAGCACTCGGCGGCCACGGTGTCCGCGTAGAGGAGGTCGCGGGGTTCCTGCGGGACGAGGCCCACGCGCCGGACCATCTCCTGCGGGGCGGTGCGGTGGGGGGTGCGACCGCCGACGGTCACCGTGCCGGTGGTGGGGGCGAGCGTGCCGATGAGGGTGGCGAGGAGGGTGGACTTGCCGGCGCCGTTGCGGCCCATGAGGGCGATGGTCTCGCCGGGGGCCACGGAGAGGTCGATGCCGTGGAGGACTTCGGCGCGGCCGCGGCGGAGGGAGAGGGCGGTTGCCTTGGCCACGGGGGCCGGATGGGCGGTGGCGGTGTGTGTGCCTGTGCCTGTGCCCGTACCGGCTTCGGCCGCTGTCGCGCTGCCGGTTCCGGTACCGGTGGCGGGGCCGGGGGACGGCTCGCTCCGGCGGAGCAGGCGGGCCAGGATGCCGGGGCGGGGGGCGGGGCCGCTGCGCGGGGCTTCTTCCCCACCCCGCCCCTTCCCGATCCTGGGGCTCCGCCCCAGACCCCGCGCCTCAAACGCCGGCGGGGCTGGGTGGTGCGGCGCGGCCTGGGCGGGCTGGGGGGTGGGCGATACCGGCTGGGCCTGGGCGGGCTGGGGGGTAGGCGATACCGGCTGGGCCTGGGCGGGCGGCACCGGGCGGGCTGGGGTGGGCGATGTCGGCTGGGCCTCGGCGGGCGGCATCGGGCGGGTCTGGGCGGGCTGGGGGGTGGAGGTTGTGTTGGGGAGGCGGGAGAGGAGGGGGGCGGAGCGGCGGCGGGCGTCGCGGATCGACAAGGGGAGGGGGGACCAGTTCGCCAGGCGGCCCAGGGCCACCACCGGGGGGTGGACCGGGGAGACCGCCATGATCGAGGACGGGCTGCCGAGGACCGGCGCCGCGCCAGGGGCCGGGAGGAGGAGGATCCGGTCCGCGTACTGGACGACGCGTTCCAGGCGGTGCTCCGCCAGCAGGACCGTCGTGCCCAGGTCGTGGACCAGGCGCTGGAGGACCGCCAGGACCTCCTCGGCCGCCGCCGGGTCCAGCGCCGACGTGGGCTCGTCCAGGACCAGGACCTTGGGGTGCGGGGTCAGGACCGAGCCGATCGCGACCCTTTGCTGCTGGCCGCCGGAGAGGGTGGCGATGGGGCGGTCGCGCAGTTCGTTCAGGCCCAGCAGGTCCAGGGTCTCCTCGACCCGGCGGCGCATGACGGCCGGGGCCAGGCCGAGGGACTCCATGCCGTAGGCGAGCTCGTCCTCGACCACGTCCGTCACGAAGTGCGCGAGCGGGTCCTGGCCGACCGTGCCCACGACATCGGCGAGCTCGCGCGGCATGTGGGTGCGGGTGTCGCGGCCGGCGACGGTGACGCGGCCCCGCAGCGTGCCCCCGGTGAAATGCGGGACCAGGCCGGAGACCGCACCGAGGAGGGTCGACTTGCCGACGCCCGACGGGCCGACCAGGAGCGTGAGCTCGCCCTCCGGGATCACCAGATCGGCATCGCACAGGGTGGGCTGCGCGGCGCCGTCGTACGTGACCGACACCTGCTCGAAGCGGATCACAGTGCTGTTTCCTTCGGAGGTACGGGCGCCACGAAGGCGGGGAGCAGGCCGATCAGGATCGCCGCCGCCGGCCACAGCGGGAGCGTGGGGGCGACCAGGGGGACGACGCCGGGGAGGAGGGCGTCCGGGTCCACGGCCGCGGCACGGACGAGGACGGCCGCGACCGCCGCACCCGACCCGGCGACCAGCCACGCACGCCACCCCCAGCGGTCCGGCCGGTAGCGGGTCCGGATGCTGCGCCGCCCGCCCAGGCGCAGCCCCGCGAGGGCCAGGACGAGGCCGATGAGCAGGACCGGCAGCCCGTACACGGCGCCCTCGGCGGCGAGCAGCCCGTACGTGCCGGCGCACATGCCGAGCAGGCCCCCGAGGGTGAGGACGTTGGTGGTGTGCCGGACGGCGGGCGGGACCTGCGCGCTGCGGCCGTAGCCGCGGGCGTCCATCGAGGCGGCGACGGCGACGGAGCGCTCGAGGGCGCCCTCCAGGACGGGCAGGCCGATCTGCAGGATCGCCTTGACGCCGCCGGTGGGGCGGCCGCGCAGGCGGCGGGCGGTCCGCAGGCGGGCGACGTCGGCGACCATGTTCGGCGCGAAGGTCATGGCGACGACGACGGCGACACCGGCCTCGTAGAGGGCGGCCGGGAGGGATTTCAGCAGCCGCGCCGGATTGGCGAGGGCGTTCGCGGCGCCGACGCAGACGAGGAGGGCGGCCAGCTTGGCGCCGTCGTAGAAGGCGAAGACGAGCTGCTCGGCAGTGACGCGGCCGCCGATGCGGATGCCTTGGGCCGCCCAGGCGGGGAGCGGGAGCTCGGGGAGGGTGAGCAGGACGTGCGCGCCGGGGATCGGGGAGCCGAGCACCACGGAGAAGAGGAGGCGGAGCCCGATGACGAAGAGGCCGAGCTTGAGGAAGGCGCCGTAGGAACGCGCCCAGGGGGCGGAGGTCCGGCGGGCGGCCACGACGTAGCCGGCCACGCCGACGATCAGGCCGAGGAGCAGGGGATTGGTGGTGCGGGAGGCGGCCGTGGCCAGGCCGAGCGCCCAGAGCCACCACGCTCCCGCGTGCAGGGCGTTCCCCCGACGGGCCTGCGGCGCCGCCACGCGGCGGATCCGGCTTTTCTCGTACGTCGGCCCCGACCCGGGACCACCCGCCCCGGCCCGCCCGGGCCCGGGCGGTGTCACCCCTTCGTCCGCGGGCCGGCGGGGGCGGACCGTACCCGCACCGCCCGCCGTGGCCTGCCGAAGGCCGCCGTACCCACCGGCCCCGGTGACCCTCCCGGCCCCGCGCACGCCGGCCACCGCCGCGTCCGCGGGCTCCGCCGGGCGGGGGGACTCGGGTGAGCCGGGGGTGGTGGGTGGTGTCATCGGCGGCGGCGGGATTGCCAGACCGCGGCTGCCGCCAGGGTGGCCACCGCCGCCAGGCCGACCAGCAGGGACGTCGACGGGCCGCCGTCCTCGGGCTCGGCCTGCGCCGACGGCTTCGGCGTCGCGTTCGCCTGCGGCTTTTCTTCCGCGCCGGCGATCGGTTCGCCGCAGCCCTGCTTCGGGTAGCCCGACACCGCGCACAGCAGCGCCGCGCTGTTGTAGCGGAGCGGCTTGGCCACCGCTGCCAGGGCCTCGGCCGCCGTGGCGTCCGGGGCGACCTGGGCGCAGGCCGTGCGCGGGGTGTCCTGCGGCGGGGAGTCGCCCGCCGGGGCGTCCGCCGGGACGCCGGAGTCGATGACCACGGCGATCCGCTTGCGGCCCTCCGCGGCCGGAGTGGCCGCGCAGACCGACGCGAAGTCGGCCGCCGCGCGCGGCTTCGCCGCCTCGGCCGCCGCGTCCTGACTCACCGCGAAGCGGAAGCCCAGGACCGCGCCGTCCGCCGGTCGGGCCGTCGAGGGGCCCTGCGTGGCGTACTGCCACTGGCCTCCCGAACCCTCCCAGAACGACCAGTAGCGGTAGCCCGCCGCCAGCGCGGGCGAGGCCGCCAGGAGGGTGAGGAGGATGCCGAACGCGAGGGCCCGCGGGGTCAGGCTGCGGCGACGCATCAGAGCTGGTTCTTCTTCCGGCGGCCGCTCAGCAGGACGCCGATGCCCATGCCGGCCGCCAGGCCCGCGCCCACGATCCACCACACGTTCCGGTTCGAGTCCGAAGCCTTGTCCTCCTTGGGCTTCTCCGCGGCCTCACCCGTCTGCGGGGCCGGGCCCGTTGCGTTCAGGGCCGTCACCAGGTCCGTGCCGCCGAACGACTTCGGGTCCGTGCCCGTCGCGTGTGCGACCAGCACCAGGGTGGCGAGCGCGGCCGGGCTGCCGTTGGCCCACTGCGCCGAGTTGGCCTTCAGCCACTCCAGCGCGCCCGCCGCCGACTGCGTGTGCCCGGCCGCGGCCAGCGCGATCACCGCGTCGGCGGTGTTGCCGGTGTCCGCGGTCGGCTGGTCGGCGCCGGGGGTGACGGCCGTGAGGTGGCCGTCCTGCTTCAGCGTCTCGGCCAGGTAGCCGGCCGCACCCTGGGCGGCGGTCGCCGGGTCGGTGGCGCCCGCCGGGCAGGCCAGCGCGGTCGCGGGGGTGTCCGTCGAGGCGGGGGGCACGAGCGTTCCCTGACCGAGGCCGGCCAGGACCGCGGCGGCCGTGGCATCGGCGTTGGCCGGGAGCTTGCCGTCGGCCGGCTGGTACCCGAAGGAACCCCGGTCGGCGGCGGGCTCGGTGGCGCAGCCCAGCTGGAAGGCGAGCAGGCCCTCGTACGCGGACTTGCCGGCCTTCGACCTCACCTCGGCCGGCGTCTCGCCCGCCACGGCCAGCGCGCCGATCACGAGGGAGGTGGAGTTGCCCTCGCTGGGGGTGCCGGGGACGAAGGCCCAGCCGCCGTCCTCGTTCTGGACGGACTTCAGCCAGTCCACGCCCTTCTTCACCGCCGCGTCCTGGCCGCCCAGCGCCTTCAGCGCCTGCACGGCCATCGCGGTGGCGTTCGTGTCGAACATCGTCTTCTCGTCGCAGGCAGCGCCCGCGTCCGCGCGGAAGGAGGCGAAGCCGCCGTTCGCGCACTGCTGGCCGACGAGCCAGGCGACGGCCTCCTTGGCCGGCTTGACGCCGACCGTCTGCTGGGCCAGCAGCGCGAAGGACTGCCGCCACACACCGTCGTACGTCGGGTCGTTCTTGCCGTACAGCCCGGACGGGATCACCGGGACCGGCGGGGTGGAGGGGGAGGGCGCGGCGAGGGCTGCGGGGGCGGCGCCCACGCAGAGCACGGCGGAGGCGGCGAGCGCGGCGGCGCTGCGGCGGACGTTCATGGGGGCGGGTGCCTCTCGTGCTGGGGAGCAGGAGGCAGGCGCGCACAGGGCGCCGGGCTCCGGCTCCGTTTACCTCGACGGTGCCGGCCGCCGGGGGCTCCGGCGGCGCGCGCCGCGCACCTCGCGTACGGGGCGGTCCGGCTCCCCGCCCGGCGGGGCCGGGGCGGGTCACGGTTGCGGGTCAGCGCCGGAATTTCACCGGCTTCTTCCCGTACGGAAGGGTGGACGACGGGCTCACTGTACCGGCCCGTAGCAATCCGGCAGGGTGGCGTCGGCCCGTAGCACCCCTTACCGGAGGGCTTGGCGCCGTCACAGTGCGCGGTAGGTGACCGGGTCGCTGCCCGGGACCGCCTCGGCCCGGCCCTGCTTCACCAGCCGCCGCAGATGGGCCTCCGCTTCGGAGACGGCGATGTTGCGGGAGCCGTACGGGATCTGCTCCCAGGGCCGGTTCCACTCCATGCGCTGCGCCAGCGCCCACGGGGTCAGCGGCTCGGCCAGCAGCTCCCACAGCCCGGTCAGCCGGTCCTCGTGGTGGCGCAGCAGCTCGCGGACCCGGGCCGGGGCGTCGGTGAAGGCGTGCTGGTGGGCGGGGAGCACCTCGGCGGGGTCGAGTCGGCCGATCCGCTCGAGGGAGTCGAGGTAGTCGCCGAGGGGGTCGGTGACCAGCTCGGACGACGGGTCCTCGTAGAGGCCGATGTGTGGGGAGATCCCGGGCAGCAGGTGGTCCCCGGAGAAGAGGCGGCCGTTGCCGGGGAGGTTCGCCGGGTGCTGTTCCTCCAGGTGCAGGCAGACGTGGCCGGGGGTGTGCCCGGGGGTCCAGATGGCGCGCAGCCGCCGCCCGGCGAGGGGGAGCAGCTCGCCGGGGACGATCTCCCGGTCGGGGACGGCGGCCCGCAGGCCCGGCAGGGTGCGGATGCGGCCGCTCGCGCGGGCCGCCCGCAGGGGGGCGACGTGCTCCTCGGGGGCTCCGGCGGTGGCCAGCTTCTCGCTCATGTAGTCGAACCAGGTGCCGGGCTCGGTGGAGCGGGTCCGTACGACGACCTCGGTGTCGGCGGCGTGCATCGCGATCCAGGCGCCGGAGGCCTCGCGGACCCGGCCGGACAGGCCGTGGTGGTCGGGGTGGTGGTGGGTGATGAGCACGCCGTGGACGTCGGCGACCGGGATGCCGAGGGCGGCGAGGCCGGCGACGAGGGTGCCCCAGGACTCGGGGTCGTCCCAGCCGGTGTCGACGAGGACGGGGCCGCGGCCGGTGTCGAGGACGTGGACGAGGGTGTGGCCGAGCGGGTTGTCGGGGATCGGGACCTTGATGCCGTGGACGCCGCCGCCGTGGTCGGTGACGTGCGGGGTGACGGCCGGGGTGACGGGGGGCGTGGCCCCGGGTTCGGCGGGCGGTGCGGCCTGCGGCGGCGTGTCCTGCGGCATGAGGGCTCCCTGTCTGCGCCCGGCCGCGTCTGCGCCGCCCGGCTCACTCTCAACGAGAACGTGTTGCAGTAGTCGCCCAAGTCGACCATCTGCGGCCCGTTCTGACTAGTCGTAACCCTCCGTTGGATCTTCCGGGCCGTTCCGTCCTGGCCGTGGACTCCTAGAACTAGAACTGGTATCAGTTCGGGAACGCCAAGCCGCAGGAGGCAGCAGCCATGACCGAGCTCGTGGAACACGGACACCTGTTCATCGGCGGGGAGTGGACGGATCCGCTGGGCACCGACACGATCGAGATCGTCTCCCCCCACACCGAGCAGGTCATCGGCAGCGTCCCGCACGCCTCCCGCGCGGACGTGGACCGCGCCGTCGCCGTCGCCCGCCGGGCCTTCGACGAGGGCCCCTGGCCCCGGATGTCCCTGGACGAGCGGATCGCCGTCGTCACCCGGATCAAGGACGCGATCGCCGTCCGGCACGAGGAGATCGCCCGGTCGATCAGCTCCCAGAACGGGTCCCCGTACTCCTGGAGCGTCCTCGCGCAGGCGCTCGGCCCGATGATGGTCTACGACGCCGCGATCCAGGTCGCGCGCGCCTACCCGTACGAGGAGCACCGCCAGGGGGTGCTCGGGCCGATCCTGGTGCGCAGGGAGCCGGTGGGCGTGGTCGCGGCCGTCATACCGTGGAACGTGCCGCAGTTCGTGGCCGCCGCCAAGCTCGCTCCGGCGCTGCTGACCGGGTCGACGGTGATCCTCAAGCCGTCCCCCGAGTCGCCGCTGGACTCGTACATCCTCGCCGACATCGCGCGGGAGGCCGGGCTGCCGGAGGGCGTGCTGTCGATCCTGCCCGCCGACCGGGAGGTCAGCGAGTACCTGGTCGGCCACCCCGGCGTCGACAAGGTGGCGTTCACCGGCTCGGTCGCGGCCGGCCGGCGCGTGATGGAGGTCGCCGCCCGCAACCTGACCCGGGTCACGCTCGAACTCGGCGGCAAGTCCGCCGCCGTGATCCTGCCGGACGCCGACCTCGAGTCCACCATCGCCGGCATCGTCCCGGCGGCCTGGATGAACAACGGGCAGGCCTGCGTGGCCCAGACCCGGGTCCTCGCGCCGCGCAGCCGGTACGAGGAGGTCGCCGAGGCGCTCGCGGCCGCGGCCGGCGCGCTGGTGGTCGGCGACCCGCTGGACCCGGCGACGCAGCTCGGGCCGCTGGTGGCCAGGCGGCAGCAGCAGCGGTCGCTGGACTACATCCGGATCGGCCAGGAGGAGGGCGCGAAGGTCCTGGCGGGCGGCGGCCGCCCGGCCGGGCTGGAGCGGGGCTGGTACGTGGAGCCGACGCTGTTCGGGGACGTGGACAACTCGATGCGGATCGCCCGCGAGGAGATCTTCGGACCGGTCGTCTGCCTGATCCCGTACGGGGACGAGGCGGAGGCGGTGCGGGTCGCCAACGACTCGGAGTTCGGACTGAGCGGCAGCGTCTGGACGGGGGACGTCGAGCACGGCATCGACTTCGCGCGGCAGGTGCGGACGGGCACGTTCAACGTGAACACCTTCAGCCTGGACATGCTGGGGCCGTTCGGCGGCTACAAGAACAGCGGCGTGGGGCGGGAGTTCGGGCCCGAGGGGCTGAGCGAGTACCTGGAGCACAAGATGATCCACCTGCCGGCGGGCTACGCGGCGGGTGCCTGATGGGTGACCGCTGGCAGGTCGAGGTGGACCGGGGGGTCTGCATCGGCTCGGGGATGTGCGTGAACCACGCGCCGGACGGCTTCGTCCTGGACTCCGCGCGCCAGTCGCATCCGCGGGATCCGGAGACGGACGCGAACGAGCCGGTCCTGACGGCGGCGGAAGGCTGCCCGGTGGAGGCCATCATGATCACCCTGGCGGCCACCGGCGAGGCCGTGTTCCCCCCGGAGGAATGACCGCACAAGCGCCGGGCGGCGGCCCGGCCCGGCGGCGGACACCTGCCGCCGCCGGGCCGCTGCGCGCGTACGGCGGGATCAGGCCTTTCGCGCGGTCCCGGCAGCCCCGCCGGCCCCGCCGGCAGCCGGCGGCGCCGTCATGTCGATCAGGCGGCAGACCGTCTCGATGTCGATCTTGACCTGGGCGATCGAGGCGCGGCCCGAGAGCCAGGTGATCAGTGCCGAGTGCCAGGTGTGCTCGATCACCCGGACCGCGGAGAGCTGCTCCGCCGTCGGCGGGGCGTCCAGGCCCATCGCGTCCAGGATGATCGCCGTGGTCAGCCGGGACACCGTGTCCACCTCGGGGCTCACGCTCCGGTCCGCGAACGTCAGGGCGCGGACCATCGCATCGGCGAGCTGCGGCTCCCGCTGCAGCGCGCGGAAGGCCCGCATCAGCGTCTCCGCGACCCGCGCGGCCGGGTCCTCGCCCGCCGGGGGCCGCTTGCGGAGCGTCGTGTGCATGTGCTGGAGCTGGTCCTGCATCGTCGCGACGAGCAGGTGCACCTTGGACGGGAAGTACCGGTACAGGGTGCCCAGCGCGACCCCGGCCGCCTCCGCGACCTCCCGCATCTGGACGGCGTCGAAACCGCCCCGGCTGGCCAGCTGGGCGCTGGCGTGCAGGATCCGGCGGCGGCGCGCCTCCTGGCGCTCCGTCAGGGGAGGGGACGCCGTCGTGGCGAGGGCTTTCGCATCCGCTGTCATCTGTCCCGTTCCATGGCGTTCCGTGTCGTTGCGGTGCTGATTTCCGGGCTGTTCACATCGTGATCGGCAGGCGATCGGCCGGTGATCGACAGCCAGCATGTCAGGCGCCGGAGCCGTGGCGTGAATCACCTGCTCCGCCTCTTACGGTGTGGTTTCCGGCCGGTAGATTCAATGGTCTTCGACGGATCAAGTCTGAAACTTGTTCTACATTATGCGAGCGGTTACGCTCCGGCGAAAGTGCAGGGAGAAGGGGGCCGAGAGTGACCGCTGAGGCCATGGTGGCGAGCCCTTTCGCGGGTTCCGCCACCGACGGCGACCGCCCGTTGCGCATCGCACTCCTCACCTATAAGGGGAACCCGTTCTGCGGCGGCCAGGGCGTCTACGTCCGGCACCTCTCGCGGGAGCTCGTGAGGCTGGGGCACTCCGTCGAGGTCATCGGCGCGCAGCCGTATCCGGTCCTCGACACCGGCGCCACGCTCACCGAACTGCCGAGCCTCGACCTGTACCGGCAGCCCGACCCGTTCCGCACGCCGAAGCGCGACGAGTACCGGGACTGGATCGACGCGCTCGAGGTCGCCACCATGTGGACCGGCGGCTTCCCCGAGCCGCTGACCTTCTCGCTGCGGGCCCGGCGCCACCTCGCCGCCCGCGCGGGCGAGTTCGACGTCATCCACGACAACCAGACGCTCGGCTACGGCCTGCTGGCCGACCTCGGCGCGCCGCTGGTCACCACCATCCACCACCCCATCACCGTGGACCGCAAGCTCGACCTCGAAGCCGCCAAGGACCGCAAGAAGCGGCTCTCCGTCCGGCGCTGGTACGCCTTCACGCGGATGCAGGGACGGGTCGCCCGCCGGCTGCCCTCCGTGCTGACCGTCTCCGGCTCCTCCCGGCAGGAGATCGCCGAGCACCTGGGCGTGCGGGACGAGCGCATCCACGTCGTCCACATCGGCGCCGACACCGACCTGTGGTCGCCCGACGCGTCCGTCGCCGAGGTGCCGGGGCGGATCGTCACCACCTCCAGCGCCGACGTCCCGCTCAAGGGCCTCGTGCACCTCGTCGAGGCGCTCGCGAAGCTGCGCACCGAGCAGCCCGACGCGCACCTCGTCGTCGTCGGCAAGCGTGCCGAGCGGGGGCCGGTCGCCCGCGCGATCGAGACGTACGGGCTCCAGGACGCCGTCCGCTTCGTCAAGGGCATCACCGACGCCGAGCTCGTCGACCTGGTGCGCAGCGCGCAGATCGCCTGCGTGCCCTCGCTGTACGAGGGCTTTTCGCTGCCCGCCGCCGAGGCCATGGCCACCGGCACCCCGCTGGTCGCCACCACCGGCGGCGCGATCCCCGAGGTCGCGGGCCCCGACGGCGAGACCTGCCTCGCGGTGCCGCCCGGCGACGCGGGTGCGCTGGCCGCCGCACTGGGCCGGCTGCTGGGCGACGCGCAGCTGCGGGCCCGCCTGGGCGCCGCCGGACGCGAGCGGGTGCTGGCCCGGTTCACCTGGGCCAGAGCCGCCGAGGGCACCGCCGCGCACTACCGCGCCGCCATCGAGCAGGCAGCCGGCCGCGCCCGCCGCGCGCGGTGACCTTCCGCCTTTTCCACACCACCCCCGAACACCCCCGCGACCGCGAAGGCAGGACCCCGTGCTGACCGTCGATTTCTCCCGGTTCCCGCTCGCCGCAGGCGACCGTGTGCTCGATCTGGGCTGCGGCGCCGGCCGGCACGCCTTCGAGTGCTACCGGCGCGGCGCCCAGGTGGTCGCAGTCGACCGCAACGGCGAGGAGATCCGCGAGGTCGCCAAGTGGTTCGCCGCCATGAAGGAGGCCGGTGAGGCCCCGGCCGGCGCCACCGCCACGGCCATGGAGGGCGACGCGCTGGCCCTGCCCTTCCCCGACGACTCCTTCGACGTCGTCATCATCTCCGAGGTGATGGAGCACATCCCCGACGACAAGGGCGTGCTCGCCGAGATGGTCCGCGTCCTCAAGCCCGGCGGCCGCATCGCCATCACCGTGCCGCGCTACGGCCCGGAGAAGATCTGCTGGGCGCTCTCCGACGCGTACCACGAGGTCGAGGGCGGCCACATCCGCATCTACAAGGCCGACGAGCTGCTCGGCAAGATGAAGGCCGCGGGCCTCAAGCCGTACGGCACGCACCACGCCCACGGGCTGCACTCCCCGTACTGGTGGCTCAAGTGCGCCTTCGGCGTGGACAACGACCAGGTGCTGCCGGTGAAGGCGTACCACAAGCTGCTGGTCTGGGACATCATGAAGAAGCCGCTGGCCACACGGCTCGCGGAGCAGGCGCTCAACCCGCTCATCGGCAAGAGCTTCGTGGCGTACGCGACGAAGCCGCACCTTCCCGTCGGCGCAGCGAAGTGAGCTCGCCCGGGCGCACCGAACGCCTGGTCCTGGACGGGGTGCTGACCGCCGAGGAGGCCGCCGGGACGGTGGCCGGCATCCTCGCCGCGCAGCGCTCCGACGGGGCCATCCCGTGGTTCCGCGGGCACCACCTCGACCCGTGGGACCACACCGAGGCCGCGATGGCCCTGGACGCGGCCGGCGAGCACGAGGCGGCGGAGCGGGCCTACGACTGGCTGGCCCGCCACCAGAACGCCGACGGCTCCTGGTACGCGGCGTACGCCGACCGGCCGGACGGGGTGGACACCGCCGAGCCGCAGGACGCGAGCCGGGAGAGCAACTTCGTCGCGTACATAGCCGTCGGCGTCTGGCACCACTACCTGGCCACCGGCGACGACCCGTTCCTGGACCGCATGTGGCCCGTCGTCTACGCGGCGACCGAGTTCGTGCTCGGGCTCCAGCAGCCGGGCGGCGAGATCGGCTGGAAGCGGGAGGCCGACGGCAGCCCCGTCACGGACGCGCTGCTCACCGGCTCCTCCTCGATCCACCAGGCGCTGCGGTGCGCGCTGGCGATCGCCGAGCACCGCGAGGAGTCCCAGCCGGACTGGGAGCTGGCGGCGGGTGCCCTCGGGCACGCGATCCGGCGGCACCCGGAGCGGTTCCTGGACAAGTCCCGGTACTCGATGGACTGGTACTACCCGGTGCTGGGCGGCGCGCTCACCGGCGCGGACGCCAGGGCGCGGATCGACGAGCGCTGGGACGAGTTCGTCGTCCCGGACCTCGGAGTGCGCTGCGTCCTGCCGAACCCGTGGGTGACGGGCGGGGAGTCCTGCGAGCTCGCCCTGGCCCTGTGGGCGACGGGCGAGTCGGACCGGGCGCTGGACATCCTGCGCTCCATCACGCACCTGCGCGCCGACAACGGCATGTACTGGACGGGCTACGTCTTCGAGGACAAGGCGGTGTGGCCGGTCGAGCAGACGACCTGGACGGCCGGGTCGCTGCTGCTCGCCGTGGCCGCGCTGGGCGGCGACGAGGCCACCGGGACGGTGTTCGGGGGGCTGGAGCTGCCGTCCGGACTCGAGCCGGACTGCTGCCGGTAGGCCGGGCCGCGCGCTGCGCGCTGCGGGCAAGAAGGGGGCAGGCCGCCGCGGACGGAGGCCTGCCCGTATGGGAACTCGCGGTCACTGGCGGTAGAGCCGGCCCGCGACGAGGTGGCCGATGACGAGGTACGCCACGGCCGCCACGCCGTAGCCCACCACCACCTGGACCCACTCCCGGTCGAAGGTGAACAGGTCGTAGGACCAGCCGGCCAGCCAGGTGGCGGCGTCGTGGACGAACTCCACGAGGCCGTTGCCCCGGTTGGCGTCGAGGAAATACAGCAGGATCCACAAGGCGATCACGAAGGCCAGCACGTCCGCCACCGCAGCGACGACCCGGCCGGCCTGAACGCCTCCGCGGGCGTGTACTCGGGTGTGTGTGCGCATGCTGCGCGTCTTGCCCCGACTGGGCGAAGCAAACCCGAACGGGTCCCCCAAGTGGCGGATCGCCGGGGCCCGGGTGACTCTGCGGGAGACACCTCACTCCCCGGAGGTCAACGTGTCCAAACCCAGCGAGTCCATACCCAGCGTGTCCATACCCGGAACTTCCCGGCTCCGCCGCGCCCTCACGGCGCTGCTCGTGTCCACCGCGCTGGTTGCAGGAGGCACCGCGTGCAGCAGCAGCAGCGCCGCCGGCAGCAGGGGCCAGCGCGAGGCGGTCCCCGTATCCGTGGCCGCGCAGCAGGCGGTTGTCGACGAGGCGCTCGCCGCGCAGGTGTTCGCCGCAGAGGCGGTGGCCGCGCGGGAGGTCACCGACGAGGTGCCCGCCGCCGAGCCCACGCCCAGCACCTCCGCGGAAAAGCAGAAGTTCTCCAAGGCGCGCTTCGTCGCCAACGCGGGGCTCGCGGCCGGGGCCACGTACCAGTGGATCATCAAGCCGTACCGCGCGGGCAAGTTCAAGAAGGGCGCCAAGGGCCGTACGTTCGCGCTCATCAAGGCGGGCCTCGCAGGCGCCTTCGCGTACAACCGGCTGAAGGCGGCGGCGGACAACGCCAAGGGCGACCCGCTGCTGTCGAAGGCGGTGGCCCCGCTGACGGCGGGCATCGCGTCCCTCAAGGGCCTGGGCTCCAAGCTGCGCAAGGGCGATGCGGGCGATGCCGACATCAGCTCGTTCGAGGGCGTCATCAACGGCGTCAAGGACGCGGGCCAGGGTGCGGGCGCCACGGTGACCGACAAGGTCCCGAGCCTCTCCCAGCTGAACGGCGGATAGGCCCTTCTCACGCCGCAGGCCGGCCGGGCAGCGCCGCCCGTCCGGCCTGCCGGTCTGCCCGCCTGTTTCAATGGGCGGATGATCGAGTTCCTGGCCCTCGCGGCCGCCGCCGTCGGCGTCGGATGGCTCGTCCGGCGCAGACACCGGCAACGGGTCGCCGCCGGGAGCCCGGACGGGATCCCGTGCATGGCCCGGCACCCGGCCGGCGCGGGCCGCTGGCGGATGGGCCGGGTGTTCCCCGGCCCCGGCGGGGCCCGCTGGGTGCCCCGGCGCGGTGAGCCCGTACCGCTGCCCGGCGGCCGGGCCACCGGGGTGCGGGCGCCGTCCGTGAAGGAGGGCATGTCCATCAATCCCGGATCGCGGATCGTGGCCTGCACGTACGGGACCGGCGGGGACGGCGGGACCGGCGAGGGCGGCGGCAGCATCGAGATCGCCGTCATGCCACTGGACCTGCAGGAGCTGCTGGAGGCCGTCCCGCAGGCGGAGACGGACGCGCCTTAGGCGTTGAGCTCCGCCAGGACGCGCAGGGTGTGCGGGTCCGGGGCCGTCAGGAGCAGGTCGGTGACCGGGCCCCCCCGCCACAGCTCGAGGCGTTCGGCGATCCGCTCGCGCGGCCCGATCAGGGAGATCTCGTCCGCGAACGCGTCCGGCACGGCGAGCACCGCCTCCTCCCGGCGCCCGGCGAGGAACAGCTCCTGGATGCGGTGGGCCTCCTTCTCGTAGCCCATCCGCGCCATCAGATCGGCGTGGAAGTTGCGGGCCGCGTGGCCCATCCCGCCGATGTAGAAGCCGAGCATCGCCTTGACGGGCAGCAGCCCCTCGGCCACGTCGTCGCAGACCTTGGCCCGGGCCATCGGGGCGATCATGAACCCTTCGGGCAGGTCGGTGAGCGAGGCCCGGTAGACGTCCGTGCGGGTCGGCGACCAGTACAGGGGAAGCCAGCCGTCCGCGATCCGGGTCGTCTGGGCGATGTTCTTCGGGCCCTCCGCGCCCAGCAGGAGCGGCAGGTCCGCGCGCAGCGGGTGGGTGATGGGCCTCAGCGGTTTGCCGATGCCGGTGCCGTCCTCCCCGCGGTACGGGTGCTGGTGGAAGCGGCCGTCGAGCGTGACGGGGGCCTCGCGGCGCAGCACCTGGCGGACGACGTCGACGTACTCGCGGGTCGCGGTGAGCGGGCTCGAGGGGAAGGGGCGCCCGTACCAGCCCTCGACCACCTGGGGGCCGGAGAGACCCAGGCCCAGCATCATCCGGCCGCCGGAGAGGTGGTCCAGGGTCAGGGCGTGCATGGCGGTGGCGGTGGGGGAGCGGGCGGCCATCTGGGCGATGGCGGTCCCGAGGCGGATCCGCGAGGTGTGCGCGGCGATCCAGGTGAGCGGGGTGAAGGCGTCCGAACCCCAGGCCTCGGCGGTCCACACCGAGTCGTAGCCGAGGCTCTCGGCCTCGGTGGCGAGGTCGAGGTGGGCCGGGTCGGGGCCGCGGCCCCAGTAGCCGAGTGCGAGTCCGAGGCGCATGTACGTCCCCTCCGCGATGCCGTGGTGGCGCCGTGCGTGCCGCGCCACAGCCGTATCTGACGATGCGTCAGGTGACTGTAGGGCAACGGCCCCCCGCCCGGAAGGGCGGGGGGCCGTCGGGGCGCTGCACCGGCCGTCGGGCGCGGGGTCAGCCGCGCTGGATGCCCGAGGTGTCGTTCAGGACGCCGCGGCGGCCGTCCTGGGTCTGGGCGATCAGCGTGGCGGGGCCGCGCTGGTCCACCGCCAGGTACCAGGTGCCCGGAGCGAGTTCGGCGATCGGGGTGGGGGAGCCGTCCTCGGGGAAGAGGGGGCGGGCCACCGGCACCGCGAACCAGAACGGGGTGAAGTCCCCCGCCGGGGCGGGCGCCTGGTCCTGCGGCGCCGGCGCCGGGGCCGGAGCCGGGGTCGGGGTGCCGCCGTACGGCGGGGCCGGCTGCGGGGTGGCCCCGTACGGCTGGGCCTGCTGGGCGCCCGGGTAGCCGTACCCGGTGCCGGGCTGGGGCTGGGCCCCGTACGGCGCGGGGGCGACGGGCTTGGCCTCCGGCACCAGCGCGCCGGCGAGCGCCGGGATCTTGCTGCCCGCGACGGCCACACCGGCCAGCGCGAGGGTGGCCAGGAAGGCGATGATGCAGCCCGCGCCGAGGTCGGCGCCGCGCGGGCTGGTGATCAGGGACCACAGGGAGGACCAGGCGGCCGCGACCGCGAGAACCGTCCCCCACGCGGCCAGGGGCAGGCCCGCGAGCTTTCGGGTCTCCGGCTGGAAGCGGGCCGCGATGATCAGGCCGGCCGCGATGAAGCCGAGCAGGAAGATGGTGGGAAGCGCCAGACGGTAGACGTCGGTGTCCCACACGCTCGGCAGGTCGAGGCCGGTCGCGGAGTAGAAATCGAGGAACGAGGCGATGAACAGCAGCGCCGCTGCTCCGATCACCACGCCGTCGCCTCGAGTGAGGGAGCGGATGTTCACGTCTTAGGTGTCCTTCTCGGTCTCGGTCGTCTCGTGGTGCCGCGGTCGCACGCGCAGGAGCGGGGCGGGCGGGACCATGGTACGGAGGTTCCCCGCGGCCGAGAGGATCGGGGCGGCAGGCTGTCCCGGTGGGACTACCCGCCCAAGAAGCCGACGATGCCGTCCGCGATGCCCTGGGCCGCCTTCTGCCGCCACTCCGGACTCGTCAGCAGCGCCGCGTCCTTGGCGTCACGCATGTTGCCGCATTCGATGAACACCTTGGGCTGTGTCGAGAGATTGAGTCCGCCGAGATCGTCGCGGACGACCAATCCGGTACCGCTGCCGAGGTAGTTGGCGGGGGCGGAGCCGGTGGTGCGGGCGAAGTTCGAGGCGATCCGCTCGCCGAGGTCCCGTGAGGGGCCGACGATCTTGGCGGTGTCCGCTGCGCCGCCCTTGACCTTGGCCGGGAGGATGATGTGGTAGCCGCGGTTGCCCTCGGAGACGCCGTCCGCGTGGACCGAGACCACGGCGGCGGCGGTGGCCTCGTTGCCGATGCGGGCGCGCTCGTCGATGCAGGGGCCGAAGGGGCGGTCGGCCTCGTGGGTGAGGGCCACCTTCAGGCCCTTGGCCTCCAGGACGGTCCGCAGCCGGCGGGACACGTCGAGGGTGAACTCGGCTTCCATGTAGCCGGAGTTGGTGGTGGTGCCGGTGGTGTCGCACTCCTTGCGGTTGGTTCCGATGTCGACCTTCTTGTCGATCTCGGAGGTGTGCTTGAAGTTGCCGGTGTTGTGGCCGGGGTCGATGACCACGGTCTTGCCGGCGAGCGGGCCCTTGGCAGGGCTCTTGGCGGGGTCCTTGGCGGGGTCCTCGGCAGGGGCGGAGCTCGGGGTCGCCGCCGCGGCGTCCGTGGGGGAGGCGGCCGGCATCACGATCCGCGGCGGGCGGGCGTCGTCCGCCCCCGCCCCGGTCGTCACCTGTACGAGGACCCACCCCGCCAGGGCGGTCGGGGCGAGCACGGCGGCTGCGACGGCGAGGCCGGAGCGGCGTGCGAACCACCGCCGCTCCGGGCTGACCGAGGAGGCGGACTCGGGGGATGGGGGACTGTCGTCGTAGGGCACGTCGCGATGCTAATCCGGCCACCGGCCGCCGGCGCGGACCGTGGGCCATCCGGGGGCGTGGTGGGGTTATCCGGTTATGTGTCCGGATGTCCTGACCCTGGCGCGCCGCCGGCCTGCCCGCCCCCGGGTCCGTACCACCGGCCCGGAGCGCCGGCCGGGCCGGGCCGCGGCGGCCTCAGATACCCGGGGCGGTGCGGCGCAGGACGCGGAGGGAGTCGGTGACCGAGATCTCCTCGAAGGCGCCGGAGGCGAGGGCGCGCCGGTAGATCCGGTACGGGGCCTGGCCGCCGTCGGCCGGATCCGGGAACACGTCGTGGATGACGAGCGTGCCGCCCTCGGCGACGTGCGGGGCCCAGCCCTCGTAGTCGCCCGTGGCGTGCTCGTCGGTGTGGCCGCCGTCGATGAAGACCAGGCCGAGCTTGCCGCCCCAGGCCGCGGCGACCTGCGGGGAGCGGCCCACGATCGCGATGACGTGGTCCTCGAGGCCCGCCCGGTGGAGGGTGCGGCGGAAGGTCGGGAGGGTGTCCATCAGTCCGACCTCCGGGTCCACCACGGTCGGGTCGTGGTACTCCCAGCCGGGCTGCTGCTCCTCGCTGCCGCGGTGGTGGTCGACCGTCATGGCGGCCACGCCGGCCTCGCGGGCGGCGTCGGCCAGCAGGATGGTGGAGCGGCCGCAGTACGTGCCGACCTCCAGGAGGGGCAGCCCCAGTGCGGCTGCCGCGGTGGCGGCCTCGTACAGGGCCAGGCCCTCGCCCACGGGCATGAACCCCTTGGCGGCCTCGAAGGCGGCGAGGGTCTCCGGCTTGGGGGTGGCCATGTGTTCCTCCGAGGGGGTGGGGCGTGTTGCGGTGGGCTGGGCGGCCCATGGTGCCTTACCGGCTGGTAGGGCACCATGCCGGGGCCCTCCGGGGTGGGGGTGGGGTGCCGCTGCGCGGGGCCGTCTCCCCGCCCCGCCCTTTCACCGTTCCCGGGGCGAGCCCCGGACCCCCGGTCGGGTGCCGAACGGGTGCGGCATCCGGTCCGGCGCAGCGCCCTCGTGCTCGCCACGGCGGCGCTGCCGGCGGCGTTGGTGGTGCCTCTGGCCACCCCCGCCGAGGCGGCGCCCGTGACCGTCACCTTCCCCTCCGGCGCCAACCAGCCCTTCACCGTCCCGTCCGGCGTCACCCAGCTGACCATCACCGCCACCGGTGCCGCAGGGCAGAACGGGCTCAGGGGAGGGGTGGGCGGCGGAGGCGGCGGAGGAGGCGGAGGAACTCAGACGACCCCCGGCGCGGGTGGAGCGTCATGCCCCGCTCTCCCCGCCACACCGGGCACCCCCGGCGGCAGTGGTACCGGCGGCAACGGCGGAGGTGGTTACAGCGGCGGAGGCGGCGGAGCCGGCTGGTTCGGAGGCGGCGGCTGCAACAGCATCGAGAGTGGGGCGTATGGGCCCGGTGGCGGCGGTGGCGGGTCCAGCCGCGTCCCGGTGGGCGGTACCTCCGGACTCGGCGGTGGCCCGGCCACGGTGACCATCACCTACGACCAGGCCGGCGCAGACACCGGGGGAGGCACCGGGTCGATCCTGCCGATCGACCTCAGCGGCGTTCTCCCGATGTTCAACAACATCAACGTCAACAACAACATCAAGAGCCCCGGCGCCAGCAACACCGCCACACAGCACTTCGGCCTGAACGCGCCCTGAACCCGGGCACGCGGCTCAGGAGTGTGCGGCGAGGTGAGCGTCGCCACCGGTGGCGATCCCGGCGGGACCGCCACCGGTCTCCCGCTTCTCTACTTGAGGAGGCGGCCCAGGCCGACGGCATTGGCCGGGGCCGGTGAGAGTCCGGATGTGAGCCCGGATACCTGGCGCTTCGCGTCCCGGAGCGTCGGAGCGAGGAAGCCGAGGGACAAGAGGTTGTCGAGGCTGAGGGGACCGGCCTGGGCGCCGGCGGTGGCGCCGCTCGGACGTTCTGCGGCCTGAGCGGCGGGAGCGGTGGCGAGCGCAACGGCGACCGCCAGTGCCCGCCCGAGGGCCTACTGGACGGACAAGGCGTCCAAGGCGAGGGCGGTGGCCTACACGGCGGCCGGGACGAGGTGTGTCTGCAGGAGCATCTGCGCCGCGTGGTCCACGAGATGCCGCATGCCCGGTACGTGGTGCGCGTCGCCGTCCAGGGTGGTGAGCAGGCGGTGCGCCTCGGCGCGGAACGCGTCGAGGTCCGCGGTGTATTGGTCGAGCACCGCCGGCGCGAGGAGGAGGCGGGTCAGCTCAGCGCGCGCCTCCTCGGAATTCCGCGCGGCGGCGCACCAGCCGAGGACGTCCTCCCGGGCCCCGGGCGTGCCGGCTTCTTCGAGGACGCAGGTGAGGAGATAAGTGACCGTCCCGTTGAGGAGGTCCTCATTGCGGCCGGACAGGATGTCTTCCTGGTCGTTGAACAACTGCCACAGGATGCCGAATATGTAGCCGAACTCCCGCCACAGTTCTACTCTTTCGTCACTCGCGCCCGACAATATCGCCGCCATCGCCGTGATCATCGAGAACGGCCCGCCGGATTTCCCGCGGTAGGCCTCGACCACCGAGTTCCGGGTGGCGCCGTCGGCATCTCCGTCGATGTCGGTCAGCTGCCCCTCGGTGCCCACCACCCAGCCGGTCGCGATCTCGGCCGTCAGCGCGACCTGGACCGCCGCCGACACCGGGAGGGACCGGATGATCTGGATCGGCAGCACCGCCCCGCTGAGCACCGAGGCCAGCAGCGCCTCGTTCTGGCTCAGGCTGTCGGAAGCGGTCGTACCGTGCCCGTCGGCCAGGTCGTCGAGGTAGCAGGCCGAGGTCCACCACAGCACGTGCACGGCGGACAGCGGGACGGCCGGTCCGGGATCCCCCGTCTCGATGGCGTGCACCATCATCGGGAGCACGGACAGGGGATGCCTCAGTTTTTGATGCCGGAGGAGTCTGCTCACCGCGCTCTTGGCGGCGCCCGCACCCGAGGTCGGGGCCAGTCGTAAGAGTGCGGTCTCCAATTCCGCCTCGATGTCCAAGGAGACTTGCCGGTGCAGGTCCACGTACGTCACGCAATTCACGGGCGATTTCCTTCCTGAAGTGAAATGGGGTCGGCGTTAACGCCCCAGATTGGATCATTTGGTACCGAGGCGATCTAGAGCGATTTCCGGACTTGGCCGGTACTGGCCCGTCGCGGTTCGGTGCCGGGCGGGTCGCATTCGAACCACACCGTTTTCCCGGTGGCCGTCGGCTCGGCGCCCCAGCGGTCGGTCACGGCCCCGACCAGACGCAGCCCGCGCCCGCCGTCGGCCAGCTCCCCGCCGCCCTCGCCGTGCACCATGCGCACCGGGCTCGGGCAGTCGTCCGTCACCTCGACCCGCAGCCCGCCCGGCCCGCACAGGATGAGCACCGAGCAGGCCCGGCCGGGAACGTGCCGGACGACATTCGAGACGAGCTCGGTCAGCGCCAGCTCGGCGGCGTGGGTCAGCCCGGCCAGGCCCCAACTGGCCAGGTAGATCCGCAGGATGCGCCGTATGTGCCGGGCGGAGTGCTCACTCACGGTGAAGCCCATGCGGTAGCTCTCGCCAAGTCCGGTTGCTGAGTGCTCAGTTGCGTGATTCACGTCACCAGGGTGCGGTGGTGTGGTTACGCTCGGCTACGGACCGAAACGAACGCCGCAAGGCGTGTACTTGGGGGTGACCGCCTCATGGTCAACATCCGCGATCTCGATCCCAGCGCGTCCCCGCTGGACTACTACGGCGCGGAACTGCGTCGGCTGCGGGAGGAGGCCAAGCTGAAACAGTGGCAGCTCGGGGACATCGTGTTCTGCACGGCCTCGCTGATCGGGCAGATCGAGACGGCGAGGAAAGTCCCGACGCGGGACTTCTCGGAGCGGGTCGACGCGGCGCTGGGGACGGGAGGGGAACTCTCGCGGCTGGTGGGGCTGGTGCTGAGGAGTCAGCTGCCGCACTGGTTCCAGCCGTACGCGGAGATGGAGGCGAAAGCGGCGTACATCTACTCGTACCAAGCGCAGCTGGTGGATGGCCTGCTGCAGACGGAGGCGTATGCGCGGGCCGTGCTGGGGGTGCGGAGTGGGGAGGATCTCGATGCCAAGGTGGCCGCCCGGATCGAGCGGCAGCGCATCCTGGACCGCGCTAACCCGCCACTGATGTGGGTGGTGATGAGCGAAGCCGTGCTCTATCAGGAGATCGGTGGCCGGGAGGTCATGCGGAACCAACTCGCCCATTTGTTGGACCTGCGGAGGCGGGAGTGGGTGAAGGTGCAGATCCTGCCCTTCGAGGCGGGCGCCCATACGGGGCTGATGGGCTCGTTCAACCTCCTGCGGTTCGAGGACGACCCGGACATTGTCTATACCGAGGACTTTGTCCAGGGCCATATGACGGCCAATCCGCAAGCTCTCAGGGAGGGTTCGCTCCGTTACGATCACTTGCAGGCCGCCGCGCTCTCCGTGGAGGACTCGGCGGCGCGGATCGCCCGCGTAATGGAGGAGCGTTATGGGCACCAACCAGAACCTGACGGGCTCAAGGTGGCGTAAGTCCTCGTACAGCGGTGACACAGGTGGCCAGTGTGTCGAGTGCGCCCCCCTCGGCACCGCCGCCTGGCGCAAGGCCTCGTACAGCGGAGACACCGGCGGCGATTGCGTCGAGGTTGCGGCCCAGCCCTGCCGGATCGCCGTCCGGGATTCCAAGAACCCCGAAGGCCCCGCCTTCACCGTGAGCCCCGCCGCCTTCGCTGCGTTCGTCGGCGCCCTCTAGGAGTGGAGCAGCACATAGGGCCGTTCCGGACGGTCTCCGTACTCGGCCAGGGCGGGATGGGCCGGGTGGTGCTGGGGGTGGGGCCGGACGGGCGGTACGTCGCGGTCAAGCAGGTGCATGCCGAGCTGGCCGAGGACGAGGGGTTCCGGGCGCGGTTCCGCCGTGAGGTGGATGCCTCGCGGCGGGTGGCCGGCGGCTACACCGCGGCCGTGATCGACGCCGATCCCGACGCAGAGGTTCCGTGGCTCGCCTCGCAGTTCGTGCCGGGGCCCTCGCTGAGCCGGGCCGTGGAGACCGCCGGGCCGCTGCCCGAGGAGGCGGTGCGCCGGCTGGCCGCCGGGCTCGCGCACGCCCTGGCCGACGTACACCGGGCGGGGCTGATCCACCGGGACCTCAAGCCGTCCAACGTCCTGCTCGCCGAGGACGGCGTACGGGTCATCGACTTCGGCATCGTGCGGGCGGTCGGCGACCAGACGCGGATCACGCACGACGGCTCGCTCGTGGGCTCGCCCGCGTACATGTCGCCCGAGCAGGTCCTGGGGCAGGAGCTCACCCCGGCCTCCGACGTGTTCTCGCTCGGCGCGACCCTCGTCATGGCCTGTACGGGGAAGCCGCCGTTCGCCAGGAGCTCGGTGCCGCGGATCCTGCACGAGGTCGTGCACGCCGAACCGGACCTGAGCGAGGTGCCGCCCCGCCTGCGCGAGGTCATCGCGTGGTGCCTGGCCAAGGATCCGGCCGACCGGCCGACCCCGCGCGAGCTGCTGAGCAGAGTCGGCGGGCTGACGCCGTCGGCGCGGCCGTGGCCGGAGGCGGTGAACACGCTGATCCACGACCAGCTGGTCGTGATGGGCGCGCTGCTGCGCCGGGCCACGGGTCCCGAAACGGCTCCCGAAACGACTCCCGAAGCGGTCCCCTGGTGGCGTCGCCGCTGGCCCCGGCCGTTGATCGTGGCGGTTGCCGCGGCGGGCGTCGTGGCCGTGGCCGGGCTGACCGTGGGGCGGTCGTACCTCGTGGACACCTACCGCGAATTCATATCGGATGTCCGGTCGGCAGGGCTGGCGCAGAAGAAGGACAAGTACCCGGCGATGCCCCCGTCCTGTGAACAGGTCCGGGACAAGGTGCGCGTGCCGTCCGGTTTCGACCAGCCGGCCGGGTTCGGGCCGGTCGAGCAGTCCGGCTCGGCCTATGCCCGCTGCACCTGGACCAACCGGACCGGTGACGAGATCGAAGCGGAGTGGACGTTCTTCGCGACCGGCAAGGGCGAGGGCACCGGGGCCGAGCGGGCGAAGCACCGCCTTGAGATCTTCAACGAACCCGGCAAGACCCGGCGTGACATCGACCTCGGGTTCGCCGACGAGGGTCTGTGGCAGCCGCCGCCCAAGGACGACAGGTTTCCGAACTGCCGGCTGTACGTACGGGACGTCAACATGACGCTCCACGTCTCGGTGACGGGCCCCCGCTACCCGACCGACACGTGTGCGGCCGTCACGCGGGAGCTCGCAGCCTCGGTCGTGGAGTCGGTGGGGAGCCGATGAGACCGCTCAAGGAGGCCGATCCGGCCACGGCGGGACCGTACCGGCTGCTCGCCGAGCTCGGCCGGGGCGGTATGGGCCGCGTGCTGCTCGGCGCCGCACCGGACGGGCGGCTCGTCGCCGTCAAGCAGGTGCACGCCCGGTTCGCCGACGACGACGGCTTCCGGGTGCGGTTCCGGCGGGAGGTGGCCGCCTCGCGGAAGGTGTCCGGCGCCTTCACGGCCGCGGTCCTGGATGCCGACGCGGACGCGGACGCGCCGTGGCTGGCCTCGGTGTTCGTGGCCGGGCCCTCGCTGGGGGCCGCGGTGGAGAGCGCCGGGGCGCTGCCCGAGGAGGCGGTGCGCAGGCTCGCCGCCGGGCTGGCGACGGCCCTCGCCGAGATCCACCGGGCGGGGCTGGTGCACCGGGACCTCAAGCCCGACAACGTGCTGCTCGCCCGGGACGGGGTGCGGGTGATCGACTTCGGGATCGCGCGGGTGACCCGGCCCGGCGAGGTCACCGAGCTGACGCGGGCCGGGACGGTGATCGGCTCGCCCGCGTTCATGTCGCCGGAGCAGGCCGAGGGCCGTGAACTGACCCCGGCGAGCGACGTGTTCTCCCTCGGGTCCGTCCTGGTGCTGGCCGCGACGGGGCGCAGTCCCTTCGCGGCGGCGACGGTCGTACTGACCCTGTACAACGTCGTGCACACCGAACCCGACCTCCTCGGCCTCCCGCCGGGCCTGCGCGGGCTCGTCGCCCGGTGCCTGGCCAAGGACCCGGCGGCCCGGCCGTCCCCGGCCGAGATCCTGGGCCTGACCGGCGCGGCCGACAGCACGCGGTGGCCGCCCGCGGTCGAGCGGCTGGCCGCCGCCCAGCAGGAGGAGATCGACGGGCTGCTCCGGGACCCGGACGGCACGGCCGGCGCGGGCGGGGGCCGCGCCGTGGATCCGGACGTGGATCCGGACGCGGCGACCGCGACCGCGGCGGCGGTCCGCCCGGAGCGGGCCCACGCGCCGCGCGGCCGGCGGCTGCGCCTGCGCCCGCGGAACCTGCTGCTGGCCGCGGGCGTTCTCGTGGCGGCCTGGGCCGGGGTGACGTACGGGTTGCGCGCGCTGGAGGAGCCGCCGCCGGTCGCAGCGGACCGGTATCTGAGCGTGCCGCTCTGCACGGAGGCGGCCGGGAAGCTGGCGCTGCCGCAGCAGGAAATGCGCGAGGCCGGCGACAGCGATTCACCCGTGAAGTCGCACGTGGCCTGTGACTGGGTGGCGGCCTTCGACGACTCCGCCGGCGAGAAGAAGCCGCCGCCGCACGCGACCGTCAGCTGGTCCGTGGAGCGCAGCGGCCGTGTCCCGGGCAGCGGGACGGAGCGCACGCGGTTCAACCTGGGCACCGGGCGGCCCGAGACCGGTCTCGGCGTGGGGGACGGCGCGCGCTGGTCGACCCCGATGACCGAGCAGACCTGTGCGCTGGGCGCGAGCGACGGCAACCTCCTGGTGAGGGTGGCCCTCGGCGGCCCGCAGCATCCCGCCGCGACCTGCGAGAGCGAGGCGAAGGAGATCGCCCGGGCCGCGCTGGCGGCCGTCGCGCGCTGAGCCGCAGGCTCACTCCTGCGGCTGCGCGCCGGGCCCCTCGCGGTGGGCCAGGCGGAACAGGACTTTGGCGTACACCGTCGTCGCCGCGGCAACAACGGTCGCCAGTGCCGCCAGGGCGAGGACGCCCAGCAGCGCGGGCCACTGGTGCAGCTCGTCGCGGCACTGTCGGTCGTTGGACAGCGGGCCGACCAGCGGGCCCCGGCAGATGGCTCTGTGGTCGAACTCGGGGCCGTAGTCGGCGAGCATGAGGAAGGCGAACCAGCCCCAGATCATCAGGGCCAGCAGCATCCACGCGATCGACCACCCCTCGATGCGGCTCGCTGCCCGTCGCTCCTGTTCGCCGCGATCCGGCGCGGCAGTTGCGGCAGTTGCCGGGTCGGGCGTTTGTGCGGACGGAGTCTCGGCAGTCATGTCTCCCCCTCTTGGTCAACGGCAGAAGGCAGTTCATCACGCCGAGCGGGCCCGTGCGGCAACGCCTCCCTCTGCCGCGGGGTGCGTCCCACCGAAGAAGAACACGTTCTCGTTCTGGGCTTCCGTCGGAATGGAACGTGTTCTAGCCTGCCGCGCATGGGCATCGGAATCACTGGGGAACAACGGGAGTTGGCCGAGGCCGTACGCGGCTGGGCGGCGCGGGCCGTGCCGCCCGAGGAGGTGCGCAAGCTGCTCGACACCCCGCCGCAGACCGGGGTGCGGCCCGCCTACTGGGACGCCATGGCCGCGCAGGGGCTGCTCGAGCCGCACCTGGAGGGCGGCACCCTGCTCGACCTGGCCGTCGTCGTCGAGGAGGCCGCCCGGGCCGCGCTGCCCGGGGCGTTCCTGCCGAGCGCGCTGGCCTCCGTACTGCTCGACCGGGCCGGGTCCGAGCCCCTGGGCGGGCGGGTCGGCGCGGTTGCCCTCGGCCCGGGGACCCTGGTCGCCGTCGCCGACCCGGGCGGCGGATACCTGCTCGACGGCGACGCACCCCCGGTGCTCGGCGCCGGCGAGGCCGACCTCGTGCTGCTCGCCGCCGAGGCCGCGCACGGCACCTGCTGGTTCGCCGTGGACGCCGCCGCACTGGACATCCGTACGCACGAGAGCGCCGACCCGACCCGGCCCACCGCCGAGGTACGGGCCCGCGCCGTCAGCGTGCCATCCGGCCGCCTGCTCGGCCTGGACGCGGCCCTGGTGCGGGACCTGGCCTGCGCCCTGTTCGCCGCCGACGCCTGCGGCACCGCCGCCTGGGCGCTGCACACCGCCGCCGAGTACGCCAAGGTGCGCGAGCAGTTCGGCCGGCCCATCGGGCAGTTCCAGGGCGTCAAGCACCTGTGCGCCGACATGCTGGTGCGCCTCGAACAGGCCCGCGCGCTGGCCTGGGACGCCGCCCGGGTGATGGACGAGCCGGCCCCGGTGCGCTCGCTCGTGGCCGCGCTGGCCGCCGGGAGCGCCCTCGATGCCGCCTACTCCTGCGCCAAGGACTGCATCCAGGTCCTCGGCGGGATCGGCTTCACCTGGGAGCACGACGCCCACCTCCACCTCCGCCGGGCCGTCGTCGCCCGCCAGCTCCTCGGGCCCGGGGACGGGCACCGCGTACGGGCCGTCCGGCTGGCCGCCGCCGGAGCCCGGCGCGAGCTGCGCCTGGAACTGCCCGCGGAGGCGGAGGCCCACCGCGCGAAGGCCCGTACCGCCATCGAGGACGCGCGCGGACTCGACCCGGCGGCCGCCCGGCGGATCCTGGCTCCCACCGGGTACGCGGCCCCGTACCTGCCGCCGCCCTACGGGCTCGGCGCCGGGCCCGTCGAGCAGCTCGTCGTCCAGCAGGAACTGCGCGCGGCCGGGGTCAGGCTCAGCGACCTCGGGATCGCCACCTGGGTCGTGCCCTCGCTGCTCGCGTACGGGACCGACGCGCAGCGGGAGCGGTACCTGCCGGCGACCCTGCGCGGGGACGTCACCTGGTGCCAGCTGTTCTCCGAGCCGGGGGCGGGCTCGGACCTGGCCTCGCTGCGGACCAGGGCGGAGCGGACGGCGGACGGCTCCTGGAAGGTCAACGGACAGAAGGTGTGGACGAGTTCCGCGCACAGCGCCGACTTCGGGATCCTGCTGGCCCGGACCGACCCGGCCGCCCCCAAGCACAAGGGGCTCGGCTACTTCGTCGTCGACATGAGGAACACCCCGGGGATCGACGTGCGCCCGCTCAAGGAGATCACCGGCGAGGCCCTCTTCAACGAGGTCTGGTTCGACGACGTCCTGCTGCCCGCGGACTCCCTCGTCGGCGCCCCCGACGGCGGGTGGAAGGTCGCCCGCAACACGCTCGGCAACGAGCGGGTCCACATGGCCGACCAGATGACCTTCGACACCGGACTGGAAGCGCTGATCGCCCGCTCGGCCGAACTCGACGGCGCGTACCGGGCGCGGATCGGGGCGCTCGCCGCCGAGGCGCACGCCCTGGCCTGCATCGGGCTGCGCACCACGCTCCAGCAGGTGTCGGGGCTGGAGCCTGGCGCGGGTGCGTCCGTACGCAAGCTCGTCCAGACCCCGCACCAGCAGCGGACCGCCGAGCTCGCGCTCGAACTGCTGGGCCCGGCGGGCGCGGTACGGGAGGGGGCGGGGGAGCGAGCGGTGCACGGGATGCTCATGTCCCGCTGCCTGACCATCGCCGGGGGCACCACACAGGTCCAGCTCAACGTCGTCGCCGAGCGCATCCTCGGCCTCCCCAGGGACTAGGAGTAGTCGGGCATGAAGTCGTACATCGTGGGCGTCGGCATGACGAAGTTCGAGAAGCCGGAGTCGAGGGACTGGCAGTACTGGGACATGGCGAAGGAGGCGGGGACGGCGGCGCTGGCGGACGCGGGGATCGCGTACGACCAGGTGGAACAGGTGCCGGTGGGGTACTGCTTCCAGGCCTCCACGGCCGGCCAGCGGGCCGCGTACGAACTGGGGCTGACCGGGGTCCCGGTCTACAACGTGAACAACAACTGCGCGACGGGGTCGACGGCGCTGATGATGGCGCGGCAGTTCGTGGAGGGCGGGATCAGCGACTGCGTGCTGGCGCTGGGCTTCGAGAAGATGAAGAAGGGGGCGCTGGGCGGCGGCGCCGACGCGGGCTCCGACTTCAAGACCTCTCCGGTCGCCCGGCACTACGGGATCATGGCCGCCGGGCACGGGTTCGAGATGTCCCCGCCGACCGCGCAGATCTTCGGGAACGCGGCCCGCGAGCACATGGAGCGGTACGGGACCACGGCCGCGCAGCTGGCGGCGGTCGGGGCGAAGAACCACCGGCACTCGGCGAACAACCCGAACGCGCAGTTCCAGGACGTGTACACGGTGGCCGAGATCCTGGGGGCCAAGCCGATCCACGCGCCGCTGACGAAGCTCCAGTGCTCGCCGACCTCGGACGGGGCGGCGGCCGCGGTGGTGGTGTCCGAGCGGTTCGTCGTGCGGCACGGGCTGCACGACAAGGCGGTGGAGATCGTCGCGCAGGCGATGACGACGGACATGGAGTCCTCGTTCGCCTCCGGCTCGTGCATCGACGTGGTCGGCAAGCCGATGACGGAGGCGGCGGGGCGCCAGGTGTTCTCGGCGTCCGGGCTCGGGATCGAGGACGTGGACGTGATCGAGCTGCACGACTGCTTCTCGATCAACGAGCTGCTGACGTACGAGGCGCTGGGCATGTGCGGGGAGGGCGCCGCCGGGAAGCTGGTGGAGTCGGGTGCGACCACGTACGGCGGGCGGTGGGTGGTGAACCCCTCCGGGGGCCTGATCTCGAAGGGCCACCCGCTGGGAGCGACGGGGCTGGCGCAGGCGGCGGAACTGGTCTGGCAGCTACGGGGCCAGGCCGGCCCCCGCCAGGTCCCGCAGGCCCGGGTCGGCCTGGCCCACAACATAGGCCTGGGCGGAGCGGCGGTGGTGACCCTGCTGCGGCGCTGACACCGGCAGGGGCCCGCCCGGACGGAACCGCGGATACCTGGGCCAGCCCACGGACACGGCCACCGGCCTCAGTCTGTCCAGCGTCGGGGCTATCGACGGAGTCTTTGGCGGTGCCAACGAGGCCTGGCTCAACCCGGGCGGCTGGGCCCTCGACAACTGCGTAGACATCTGGAACGGCGACAACGAGACCTTCAACGACTGGACGGGCTCGGAGGGCGGCGACTTCGAAGTCCCCAACCTCTGGGGCGACAATCCGGCCGCCGAGCTCTCCGGTACCGACCCGAGCTCGGAGAAGTACCAGGAGGGCTTCTGGACAGGTGTCATCGGCTCGGTGCTCGTAGACGGCGTCGGAGCATTCAAGGCGGTCAAGGCATTCCGTGCGGCCAGGGCAGCAGCAGAGGCAGCCGAAGGCAGCGCCGCGCCCCTGAAGAAGCTCCTCGATGACGACGTCCCGACCCCGTCAACGAAGGAAACCCCGCACGAAAACGCCCCCGGGGCGGCAGCACCGAGCGGGCCGGGCGCAGGTACGTCCAAGGCGCCAGCAGGCGAGGGTGGTGCATCCGGGGCTGATTCGTCGGATGGGAGCGGAGTCCTGGAAGCGGCCAGGGAGCTGGCCGATAAGACCTCGCTGGACAAGAAGAACTTCACGTCTCGGTCTCGTCCGAAGGTCGCTGAGTCACTGGAGCTCGCCAACGGCCGGGTGTACTCGGCCACCAGCAGCGGCGAGCAGCGTCCGCTTCATCCCTTCGTCCAAGAAGTTCTGGATTCGGTGCCTGCAGGCGACCGGGCACCTGGAACTCACGGAAAGTGTGGACTGCCGGTCTGTGTCTCACAGGCACTCAATGCTTGCCAGAATCCAATGGGTGGGACGGGTTGCTGCGGTCAAGATCTGCAAAAACGTGACACATAAGGACCACGGGGGGCGAGTCGGGCCGTGTGACAGCTGCGTGGCCCTTGAGGATGCCTTCGAACTAGACTTCACGACGGTGGGAGGTATGGATGACCCCTTCCACTTGGACGATGTCGACGGAATCATTGGACTCGCGGACTTTGAGTATCGAATATTCCCCTGCGGTGGTGGAGGAGCTCCGGGCTGCCGGCTGGGAGCCCGGACGGTCCGTAGACGTAGACGGCTGGGTTGCCCCCCTGGAAGAAGGGGGGCTGGCGGCGCATACCGCGGCACGAGCATTTCTGGCAGAGTTCGGTGGACTGCGATTCATGTTCTCGGGGCCGGGTGTCGAGTGCGCCCGGGAGCCGTTCCTGCTCGACCCGTCGGTATGCGAAGGCGAAGAGGAAGTATTCCTTGAGTGGGGCGAGGAACTGGCTCTGTCTCTTTTCCCGATCGGGGAACGCGCGGAAGGTGTGGCCTTCCTTGCGATCGACGAGCATGGTGCCGTGATTTCGCTGGGCAGTGGCATTGCCGCGACTTATGGGCAGGCCCCGGGGGCCTTCGAAAAGATGCTGCTTGGCTACGAAGCTGAGGTGCTCGGCCAGGGGTAAGCCGTGGAGTGGCCAACAGGCGTGGCCACACAAGCCGAACCCCTCGTCGGACTGAAGCAGCACCGACATTGCAGGGCCTCGGGGCTGGTAGGGCCCGAGGCCCTGCTTGCTCGGCCCCATCTCAACCGATCATGGACGCGCAGGGCGAACAGTGTCCCTGGTCGGGTGACCTTCCGGTGGTATCGAGCGGATCCGGCTCCGCGCCAGTCAGAGCTTCTCGATGTCCTTGTGCACCACGTCGGAGCCGTGGTCGGCGGCCAGCCGCACTTTGAGCGGGTGGCCGGCAGGTGCCTTGATGATCTGGTCGTGCGACTCGAACAGGCCGGTGCCGTTGCAGGAAGGTTCGCTGGTCAGGTTGGACCAGTCGTTCACGTTGTGCGGGTCGTTCCAGGCCACCCAGGCGCAGTCGCGCTCGCCGCTGACGATCTCCACCGAGATGATCCTGACCGAGTTCAGCGCGCCGTCGACGCGCTCGTAGGTCACCCTCGCGGTGTTGTGGTGGAGGGCGGCGGTACCGGCCTCCAGGTCGACCGTGAGGACCGGCCCCGCGGTGTCGGCAGCGGCCGGAGCCGCTCCTGCGGCGAGCGCGGCGGCCACCAGCACGAGAGCGGCGGGTAGTGCGGATACGCGCATGATTCCTCCAGGAAACCAGGTAGCGGGAGGCTCATACTGGTCCGGTACGCGGACCGGCGCTGCGGCGGAACCCGTCAATTCGGTGGCCGAGAAAGGCCTTCCGCCCGGCCCGTCACGGCTCGAACGCCGGGTCCGTGACCGCCTCGCCCGTCACGGCGCGGCGGACGGCGTCGGCCAGCGCCCCGGGAGGGCCGTCCCGCAGCACCACCCCGGCCGCCCCCGAGGCGAGCGCCCCCTCGACCAGGCCCGGCCGGGCCGACCCGGCCAGCAGCAGCACCCGGCACTCCGGGGCCCCGCCGCACACGGCCGCCACCTCCGCGAACACGTCCGGCCGGTCCGCGTCCACCAGCGCCACGGCCGGGCAGGCCGTCAGGGCCGCCGCGCCCGGGTCCGCACCGGGTGCGACCAGGGCGATCACGTCAAGGTCCGGCTCCAGCCCGAGCAGGACCGCGAGCGCGTCGGCCGACGTGCCCGGACCCCCCGCCAGCAGGACCCGCAAAGACCTCGTCGTACGGAAATTCCGGGGCATCTCGTCCACCCCCGCAGCCTAGGGCCCCGCCCTCGGGTGCTCCGGCAACACGCCTCGGCCAAACGGGGTCTGACGCTAGGTCAGGAGTCTTCCCAACTGCTGGGGCGTGCGTTATACATTCCTCACCGCTCGATCCTAGAACGCGTTCTAGAACCGAACCGGTCCCGCAAACGACCTCGGTGCGGCCGACGGTGCGGACGGCCGCACCGAGGTCTTCCACGCAATGGGAACCGAAGAACCGAACGAAGAACCGAACAAGGAGCAGCATCCTCAATGCCGATCGATGCCGCCAGGGCCCTCGCCGCGGACCCCCGCCAGGGGAACATCGCCTGGGACCACAAGGACATCCAGCTCTACCACCTCGGCCTCGGCGCCGGCCGCCCCGCCACCGACCCCGACGAGCTGCGCTACACCCTCGAGTCCAAACTCCACGTACTCCCCAGCTTCGCGACCGTCGCCGGCGCCGGGATGGCCATGATGGGCGGCCTCGCCGCCCCCGGGATCGAGGTCAACCTCGCCCACGTCCTGCACGGCGGCCAGTCCATCGAGCTGCACCGGCCCATCCCCGTCAAGGGCAGCGCCACCTCCTCCGCCAAGGTCGCCGCCCTCTACGACAAGGGCAAGGCCGCCGTGATCGTGCTGCGCACCGAGGTCGAGGACGCCGACGGGCCGCTGTGGACGAGCGACGCGCAGATCTTCGTACGCGGAGAGGGCGGGTTCGGCGGCGACCGCGGACCCTCCGTCAAGACCGAGCTGCCCGAGCGGGCGCCCGACCGGGTCGAGGAGCGGCACATCCGCGAGGAGCAGGCGCTCCTGTACCGGCTCTCCGGCGACTGGAACCCCCTGCATGCCGACCCCGAGTTCGCCAAGCTGGCCGGCTTCGACCGGCCGATCCTGCACGGCCTGTGCTCGTACGGGATGACCCTCAAGGCCGTCGTCGACACGGCGCTGGGCGGGGACGTCTCGCGGGTCCGCGCCTACCGCACGCGCTTCGCCGGGATCGTCTTCCCGGGCGAGACCCTGCGGATCCGGATGTGGGAGGAGCCGGGGCAGGTCCGGGTCTCGGTGACCGCAGTCGAACGGGACGACGCGCCGGTCCTCGCCGACACCGTCGTCGAACACGCGTAACGCCCGACCTTCGCGACACACAAGGAGCCGCACCGTGCGCGCAGCACTGCAGAGCGAGATAGGCCAGGACAAGCTCGAAGTCGTCGAGGACATGGAGACCGCGGGCTTCGGCCCCGGCAAGGTCAAGATCCGCATCAAGGCCACCGGCCTGTGCCACTCGGACCTCTCCGCGATGAGCGGCGTGCTGCCGCAGCCCGCACCCTTCATACCCGGCCACGAGGGCTCGGGCGAGATCGTCGACGTCGGCGACGGGGTCACCACCCACGCCATCGGCGACCGGGTCCTCGTCTGCTGGCTGCCGCCGTGCGGGCACTGCCCCGCCTGCAAGCGCGGCCAGGGCCACCTGTGCCTGGAGTCCTTCGCGAACGTGGCCACGCCCAACTTCCGCCGCGCGGGCGGCGGGGACATCTTCGGCTTCGCCGGCACCGGCACCTTCGCCGAGGAGATGGTGGTGCCCGCCGCGTGCGCCATCCCGATCCCCGACGACCTGCCGTACGACATCGCCGCGCTGATCGGCTGCGGGGTGACCACCGGCCTCGGCGCGGCCATCAACACCGCCAAGGTCGAGGCCGGGTCCTGCGTCGCCGTCATCGGCTGCGGCGGCGTCGGCATCTCCGTCATCCAGGGCGCCAAGGTGCAGGGCGCGGCGCAGATCATCGCCGTGGACCCGGTCGCCTCGCGGCGCGAGGCGGCGCTGCGCTTCGGTGCGACAGAAGGGGTCGCACCGGAGGCCTTCGCCGACGCCAAGAACCGGATCACGGCCGGTGAGGGCTTCGACTACGTCTTCGAGGTCGTCGGCAAGTCCGCGACCACGCAGACCGCGTACGAGATGACCCGGCGCGGCGGCTCCGTCGTCGTGGTCGGCGCGGGCGCGCTCGACGACAACTACTCGATCAACATGTTCTCGCTGTTCTTCGACGAGAAGAAGATCCTGCCGTCGATGTACGGAGGCGGGGACGTGCTCCGCTCGTACGAGCGCACCATCGCGCTGTGGCGGGCGGGCCGGGTGGACCTGGCGGGCCTGATCACGCACCGGGTGCACCTCGCCGAGATCAACGACGCCCTCGACCAGATGCGTACGGGTGTCGCCCTGCGCACCTGCATCGAACTCTGAGAGGAATCCGCCAGATGTCACTGCCACTTGAGGGGCTCTGCGCCATCGTCACCGGCGCCGGCCGCGGGCTCGGCCGGGCCGAGGCGATCGAGCTCGCGCGGCTCGGCGCGAGCGTGGTCGTCAACGACTTCGGCCAGAGCGGACGCGACGGCTCCGGGGAGGCCTCGGCCGCCCCGGCGCAGGAGGTGGCCGCCGAGATCCGCGCCGCCGGCGGGCAGGCGGTGGCGCACCTCGGCGACGTGGCCGACTTCGCGCAGGCGCGCGAGCTGGTCGAGCTGGCGGTCAGCAGCTTCGGGAAGCTCGACATCCTGGTCAACAACGCGGGCATCCTGCGCGACCGGATGGTCTTCTCCATGTCGGAGGAGGAGTGGGACTCGGTCATCCGGGTCCACCTCAAGGGCCACTTCAACACCACCCACTTCGCCTCCGTGCACTGGCGCGAACGCTCGAAGGCGGCGGGCGGGCCGGTCTACGGCCGGATCGTCAACACCTCCTCCGAGGCCTTCCTCGGCGGCTCGGCCGGCCAGCCGAACTACGCGGCGGCCAAGGGCGGCATCGTGGGCCTGACGACCTCGACCGCCCTGGCCCTCGCCAAGTACGGGGTGACGGCCAACGCCATCTGCCCGCGCGCCCGGACCCGGATGACGGAGGACGTCTTCGCGGGCTTCCAGGTCCCGGAGGAGGGCAGGCTCGACCCGCTGGCCCCCGAGCACGTCTCGCCGCTGGTCGGCTACCTGGCCTCGCCGGCCTCGGCGAAGGCCAACGGGCAGCTGTTCGTCGTGCACGGCGGGATCGTGGTCGTGATGGAACGCCCGAAGGTGGCCGCGAAGTTCGACACGGGCAAGGAGGCCTTCTCCTACGAGGAGCTGGACGAGCTGCTCACCGCGCACTACGACTCCCGCCCGGCGAACGAGACGTTCGCCGCGGTGGAGGTCCTGAGCCTCAAGCACGACTAGTCGGCGGGGCGGAGGGGCCGCTTGTAGTACCGCCACGGGAACCAGCCGGCGCCGACCGGGATCCAGCCTTCGGATTCCATCCGCCGGTGTCGCGCGAGGGAGGGGAGCGTCACCCGGCAGTGCTCCCAGGGGTGGGTGGACGCTTCCACCTCGTGGAAGAAGGGGCCGTAGCCGACCATGTGCCAGCCGTCGCGGCCGGCCTCGTCCAGGGCGGCCATCTCGTTGAACGCGGTCAATCCGCTGAGGGTGCGGCGCTTCGGGGCGTTCGGTCCCTCGGCGGGCGGCGACGACGAGCCCGCGGTCTTGTCCGAGAAGCGCTGCTGGGCGGCCTGGCGACTCACTCCCAGGACGCGGCCCACCGTGTCCCAGCTGTGGCCGGCGGCCCTGGCGCCCTGGACGGCCTCGCGCAGCAGCCGGCTCGCCTCCTCGGCTCCGACGCGCGAGGCGTCCACCAGGCGCAGGTAGCCGTGTGCGTCGTGCTCGAGCGAGTCGGCCAGTCCGTCGGGCGCGCCGAGGACGGCTGCGGCGATCCCTTCCCGGATCCGGTCCATCTCCGCAGGGTGGAGCAGGGGTCCGTCGTTCATCGGCGCAGTCCCGCAAGGGGTTCGAGGGCGTCGAGGACTTCCTCGTCGCGGCGCATCTGCTCGGCGTCACGGGCCGCCGTTCGGGCGGCCGGGCCGGCCGTGCAGGCGATGAGTACGAGGCCCAGGACGATCAGGGCGACGGTGGCGGCGGTGCCGAGCCGGTCGCCGAAAACCACCGCCATGGCGGGCAGGCTCACGGCGAGCGGCAGCGCGGCGGCCATGGGTGCAGCGGTGGGAAAGGCGACCCGGTGCCGGGCCTTTGAATTCAAGATCGACATGCGTCAAGGAAACCTTGACACGGTCGAGTTGTCAAGAATTCCTTGACACTCCTTCCGTCTCCCGGAGAGCGGTGCCGGTGCTCCCCGCTGCGCGAGAATGGTCTGATGACCAGCAGTGACGAGGGCGCCGAGCAGCCCTGGAACCCCCAACGGCAGCGCAGCGCCAACGAGCGGCTGCTGTGGGACCGGCTGCGGTCCGGCGGGGCGGCCTCGCGGGCGCAGCTCGCCCGCGAGACGGGGCTGTCCAAGCCCACCGTCTCCAGCGCGCTCGCCGCCCTCGAACAGGCCGGCCTGGTCCGCGAGGCCGGTACGCACGCACCCGAGCGGGGCCGGATCGCCGTGCTGTACGCCCCCGATCCGACGGCCGGCTACGCCCTCGGGCTCGACATCGGCCGGAGCTGGCTGCGCGTCGCGCTGGCCGACCTCGACGGCACCGTCGTCGCCCGCTCCGACGTCCGCAACCAGGCCCGCACCGCGAACAGCATGGCCGACCTCGCCGTGTCCGCCGCCCGCGGGCTCGTCGCCGACTCCGCACTGGACCCGGGCAAGGTCACCCAGGCCGTCGTCGGCACGCCCGGCGTCTACGACGAGGACGAGCGCCGGGTCCGGTACGCCCAGCAACTGCCCGGCTGGGGCCGCCCGGGGCTGCTCGACCGGATCCGCGACGGGCTCGGCCTGCCCGTCGCCGTCCAGAACGACGCCAACCTCGCGGCGCTCGGCGAGTACACGTACGGCGTCGGCGCGGGCAGCCGGCTCTTCGTCTACGTCATGATCGGGACCGGCCTCGGCATGGGCATCGTCAACGAGGGCCGGCTGTTCACCGGGGCGCACGGCGGGGCCGGCGAGATCGGCTTCCTGCCGTGGGCGGGCCGCCGGGAGCCGGAGCCCGAGGCCGACAGCATGGAGGACGCCGTCTCGGCCGAGGCCGTGGTCCAGACGGCCCGCGCCCACGGGATGACCGGGCCCCTCACCGCCAAGGACGTCTTCGACGCCGCCCGGGCGGGAGACGCGGCCGCCGCCCGGGCGGTGGAACTCGAAGGGGAACGCCTCGCCCACACCGTGGCGGCGGTCTCCGCCGTCCTCGACCCCGACCTCGTCGTCCTCGGCGGCGGGGTCGGCCACAACGCCGACCTGCTGCTGCGCACGGTCCGGCAGACGCTGCGCACCCTCACACCGCTGCGGCCGAAGGTGGCGCCCAGCAGCCTGGGGGAGGACGCGGTCCTGCTGGGCGCGGTGGCCACGGCGCTGGACGCGGCCCGCGACCTGGCCTTCGAGGGCCGCTGAGCTACAGCGGAGCCTGCTGCAGCGGCACGGGCCGCGGCGCCGCCGCCGGCAGCGGGTCCAGCCTGACCGGGGGCGGCGGGGCCACCGGCAGGGTCAGGCTGGTGATCCCGCACGGGACCTCGGGGGTGGCGTACGGGAGGTGCAGCCGGCCCTCCCGGCTCCACAGCCCCGTACCGAGCCAGCCGTCGGGCGCGCCGAGGCGGAAGACGTGCCGGTCGGCGGGCCGCCACAGGCCGATCCTCCCCCAGCCGCCGCCGGGGGTACCCCCACCGTCCTCCAGCCGGAGCGCGACCCCGCAGGTCTCCGGCATCAGGGCCTGCCCCGGCTGCACCGCGAACGGGGTCCCCGCCTCCCCGCGCAGGCACTCCGGGAAGCGCACCGGCAGGGAGCTGCCCAGCACCCCCCAGCCCAGGCGCGGTTCGCCCGGGGCGTCCGAGCGGATCAGCAGCAGCCCGCTGTCGGGGTCGGCCAGCAGCAGCCGGTCGTCGCTGCCCTCCGCGATCTGGAGCAGCGGGGACACCTCGCCGCCGCGGCCCAGGTCCACCGCGACGGCCTTGGTGGTGCCGTCCAGCTCGCGGTCCAGCGCCAGCATCCGGCCGGCCCGGTCGAGCCAGACCCCGCCCGAGCACCGGCCCGGGACCCGGGCGACCTGCCCGAAGGGGCCGCCGGCCACCTGCCAGACCGTGGTCCCGGCGTCCGAGGCGGCCAGGGCGAAGGCGCCGCATCCGTCCGGCGACGGGGGCAGCAGGGACACCCGTACGCCCTCGCCCCCGGGCTCCACCGAACCCAGCGGGAGCTCCCCGGTCCGCGGCCCGGCCGCGGCGCCGCCCGTCGGGTACAGCAGCGCGAAGGCGTGCCGCTGCGCGACCCGACGGTGGATCAGCACCCGCCCGTCGGCCAGCGCCAGCACCTCGCTGTCGGCCTCCTCGGGCTGCGCGAGCGGCAGCGGCACCGTGTACGGCTCGGGCCCGGCCAGCGTCCAGCGCTCGGGGAAGCGGGCCTCACCCTCCCCGGCGAGCCGGGCTGCGTACGACCCGTCCGCGGCGATGGTGAACGGGGCCGTCGTCGTGATCTCGATGGCACAGACAGTCATCCGTGCGTCACCTCCGGGAGGGAAGCTAGTTTTCGCACGTCGGCGCGAACGGCACGACCTCGCCCACTTCACACATACGGGTGGCCGCCCGGCGGTTCGGCTGTGGTGGCGGGGGCGGTTGTGCTGTGCGGGACCGGCGCTGCCCTCGCCGCAGCCGCCGGGGCCCCGTACGGACTCTGCCGCTCCCGTACGGACGGTAGCCTTGGCCTGTGCCCCGTCTCTCTGAAGTCATCGCAGCGCTGGACGCTCTCTGGCCCCCCTCGCGGGCCGAGCAGTGGGACGCCGTCGGAACCGTCTGCGGCGATCCCGACGCCGAGGTCTCCCGGGTCCTGTTCGCCGTCGACCCCGTGCAGGAGATCGTCGACGAGGCCGTGAAGCTGGGCGCCGACCTCGTCGTCACCCACCACCCCCTCTACCTGCGCGGCACCACCACCGTCGAGGCCGGCACCTTCAAGGGCCGCGTCGTGCACACGCTGATCAAGAACGACATCGCGCTGCACGTCGCCCACACCAACGCGGACACCGCCGACCCCGGCGTCTCCGACGCCCTCGCCGGCGCCCTCGACCTGCGGATCACCGGCCCGCTGATCCCCGATCCCACCGACCCCGAGGGCCGCCGCGGCCTCGGCCGGATCTGCGAGCTGGACCACCCCGAGACCCTGCGCGCGTTCGCCGCCCGCGCCGCCGCCCGGCTGCCGCAGACCGCGCAGGGCATCCGCGTCGCCGGCGACCCCGACATGCCCGTCCGTACCGTCGCCGTCAGCGGCGGCTCCGGCGACAGCAACTTCGCGGCCGTCCGCGCCGCCGGCGTGGACGTCTACCTCACCGCCGACCTGCGCCACCACCCCGTGTCCGAGGCCCGCGAGCAGAGCCCGCTCGCCCTCGTCGACGCGGCGCACTGGGCCACCGAGTGGCCCTGGTGCGAGCAGGCGGCAGCGCAGCTCGACGCGATCTCCGAGCGCCACGGCTGGGGTCTGCGCACCCACGTCTCGCGCACGGTCACCGACCCTTGGACGGTGCACGAGCCGTCCGTCACACCCCCTTCTATCTCTGGAGCCCCCAACTGAACGCCGAGCCCGCCGACCAGATCCGACTCCTCGACATCCAGGCCCTGGACGTCCGGCTGTCTCAGCTCGCCCACAAGCGCAAGTCGCTGCCGGAGCACACCGAGGTCGAGTCCCTGAGCAAGGACCTGACGCAGCAGCGCGACCTGCTCGTGGCGGCCCAGACGCAGGCGAGCGACGCCGCCCGCGAGCAGACCAAGGCGGAGCAGGACGTCGACCAGGTGCGCCAGCGCGCGGCCCGCGACCAGCAGCGGCTCGACTCCGGCGCCGGCATCTCGGCCCGCGACCTGGCGAACCTGCAGAGCGAGGTCGTCTCCCTCGCCAAGCGCCAGGCCGACCTGGAGGACGTCGTCCTCGAGGTCATGGAGCGCCTGGAGGGCGCGCAGGAGCGGGTCACCGAGCTCACCGAGCGGGTCTCCGCCCTCGAGGCCAAGCTGACGGACGCCACCGCCCGCCGTGACACGGCCACCGGCGATCTCGACGCCGAGGCCGCGAAGATCACCAAGGACCGCGAGGTCATCGTCGCCTCGATGCCGACCGACCTGATGGCCCTGTACGAGAAGATCCGCGTCAAGCAGGGCGGCGTCGGCGCAGCCCGCCTCTACCAGCGCCGCTGCGAGGGCTGCCGCCTGGAGCTCGACATGGCCGAGGTCAACGAGATCAAGGCCGCGGCCCGCGACCAGGTCGTACGTCACGAGAACTGCGGCCGCATCCTGGTCCGTACGGCCGACTCGGGCATCTGATGCAGAGGCTTGTCCGGTTCGTCGTGGAGGCGGACGGCGGCTCCCGGGGCAACCCGGGGCCCGCCGGCTACGGCGCGGTCGTCCTCGACCCGGCGACGGGCGAGACGCTGGCCGAGCGCGCCGAGTACATCGGCGTCGCGACGAACAACGTGGCCGAGTACAAGGGGCTGATCGCCGGCCTCAGGGCCGCCCGCGAACTGGCCCCGGACGCCGTGGTCCAGGTCCGCATGGACTCCAAGCTGGTCGTCGAGCAGATGTCGGGCCGCTGGAAGATCAAGCACCCGGACATGAAGCCCCTCGCGGCGGAGGCGGCGACGATCCTGCCCCGTGCGCAGGTCACGTACGAGTGGATCCCGCGCGAGCGGAACAAGCACGCGGACCGGCTCGCCAACGAGGCGATGGACGCGGGCAAGCGCGGCAAGCAGTGGGAGCCGTCGGCTTCCTCGGCGGCCCTGGACACCTCGGCGGCCCGCGCCCTGGCCACCGCGCCGGCAGGCCCTCCGGGGGATGCCGCGAAGGGGGCCGCGGCCGTACGGGCCGCCCTCGCCTCGACGTCCCGTACGTCGGCCACCGCACCGGCACGCGAGGAGGCCGGAGCCGACGCCCTGTTCGCGGAGCCCGGCGCCACCGCCCCGGGACACGTCCCCGCCCCGGCGGCCGCCCAGGCCCAGGCCCCGACCGCCACGCCGGGCTGGGGCCCCGACATGGGGACCCCGGCGACCTTCGTCCTGCTGCGCCACGGCGAGACGGCCCTCACCCCGCAGAAGCGCTTCTCCGGCAGCGGCGGCGCCGACCCGGAGCTGTCCCCGGCCGGCCGCCGCCAGGCTTCGGCGGTGGCCGAGGCGCTGGCCGCGCGCGGCACCGTCCAGACGATCGTCAGCTCCCCGCTGCGCCGCTGCCGGGAGACCGCGCAGGCCGTGGCGGACCGCCTCGGGCTCACGGTCACCGTCGAGGAGGGGCTGCGCGAGGTGGACTTCGGCGCCTGGGAGGGCCTGACCTTCGCCGAGGTGCAGGAGCGCTTCCCGGACGACCTCCAGGCCTGGCTGGACTCCCCGAAGGCGGCCCCGACGGGCGGCGGCGAGAGCTTCACGGCCGCCACCCGCCGGATCTCGGCGACCCGGGAGCGGCTGCTGGCCGCGCATGCGGGCCGCACGGTGCTGCTGGTCACGCACGTGACCCCGGTCAAGATCCTGGTCCGGCTCGCGCTGGGCGCCCCGCCGGAGGCGCTGTTCAAGATGGAGCTCTCCGCGGCCTCCCTCTCGGCGGTGGCCTACTACGCCGACGGCAACGCCTCGGTCCGTCTCCTGAACGACACCTCGCACCTGCGCTAGGGCCTGTCCGGTCGCCCCGGGCCCGCCGTGGCTCCGGGGCGGCGGTCGGCTCAGAGCATGTGGGGTCCGCCGAAGCTCGTGTCCATGTAGACGCGGGTGGTGTCGCCCTGCTCGTCCAGCAGCACCCTGAACTCCGAGCCGTAGGGCGTCTTGAACGAGTGGATCGGATAGGTCCGGCTCGGGTCCAGCTTCAGCCGGAACTGCTTCATCTGGCTGTCGGCGAACGGCGGATCGCCCGGTTCGTGGTGGCGGCCGCCGACGCTCCACCGCTCGCCGGGCCAGTTGTCCACCGGGTGCTCCAGGTCCACTCCGTAGCCGCGGAGGTAGTCGTCCACGCAGGCCTTCGGGGCGGTGTAGTGCGTCTGCAGGGAGCCGGGCGGCCACCAGCCGTCCTCGTAGTCGAAGCTGTGCACCTTCGGCTCGCAGGGCGGGAGTTCGACGTGCAGGGCGTCGAGCACCTCCTGCCTGGAGTGCCCGCAGCCGCCGAGCAGCGACAGGGCGACGAGAACCCCGAGCGCTGCTGCCGCCTGTTTCCCCCGGAGCCGAATTTTGGGCATGCGCACGCCAACCCCCCATGATCTTTCTGAACATGTTCATGTGAACGCGTTCAGAATAGTCCCGTGGTGGGCGGTCGCAAAAACGACGGAAGGGCCCGCCCCCTGACGGGGACGGGCCCTTCTTCTTCGTCGAGTGCAGAACAACCGGAGCTGTACGCCGGGTTCTGTCGCCCGGTGACCTCGCGGTCGCCGGGGAGACGGCCATCCATCTAGGACCGGCGTTGCCGCCGGCCTCCTGCGGTCTACCCGCGAACTCGGGCGGGCAGCCCTCGAACGTTCGCGCAGAGCCGTCCGAAGACGGCCCCTCTTGACCTTGCTCCGGGTGGGGTTTACCTAGCCGCCTGAGTCACCTCAGGCGCTGGTGGTCTCTTACACCACCGTTTCACCCTTACCGAGGGCCGAAGCCCCGGCGGTCTGTTTTCTGTGGCACTGTCCCGCGGGTCACCCCGGGTGGCCGTTAGCCACCACCCTGCCCTGTGGAGCCCGGACGTTCCTCGGCGGGATCCGGGGATCCCGACGCGGCCGCCCGCTCCGGTTGTTCTGCGAGTGACCATGCTACCCGCGCCCGGCGCCGCGCTTGACCTTGACGCAGCGGCAGGGTTTCTGCTGGAGGGCATGCGGATCGGAGAGATCGCCGCGCTGGTCGGGGTCACCACCCGGGCCATCCGGCGCTACCACCAGGTCGGGCTGCTCCCGGAGCCGGAGCGGCGCCCCAACCGCTACCGCGCGTACAGCGTGCGCGACGCCGTCCTGCTGGCGCGGGTGCGCCGGCTCACCGAGCTCGGGGGCCGAACTGTACGCGGCGCTCGGCCCGGTGGCCGCCGATCCGGCGGTCCTCGCCCTGTACGAGCGGCTCGACGAGCTCTGGTGCTGGTCCTCGACGTGGTGACACCGGGTCCTACGCCAGCACGGGGTGGCGGGTCACCGAGGAGGGGTGGCCGCGTACCGGCAGGCGCCGTTCGCGGCGCCGCCCGCGACACCGGCCGCGGTCAGGGCGCCCACACAGCCCTGCACGTCACCGTGCACACCCTGGACGCAGGCCGAGGTGACGGCGTCCGAGACGTCGACGCCCGACTGCGCGACCAGGTTCGTGCAGGCCGGGATGTCCGCGTGGGCGGCGAAGGCTCCGCCGCCGAGTGCGAGGGTCAGGCCGGTGAGGACACCGGCGATACGAACCGACGTGCGCATGGGAGGCACCTGCTCTCCGGGCGGTCGGGGGACTCGCGGATCCGGTCGCTCGCGGATCCGGTCGGGGTGCCGGACGGCTGCCCCTCCCCTTTCGACGCTAGGGCAGAGCGCCGCCGCACGCACGCCGGCCCCGCGCCGGACACCGCTCAGGCGGTCGCGAACAGCACCTTCGCCCGGCCCGGGTCGGCCTCCGTCAGCCGGACCCGGATGCGGTCGCCCAGCGGCAGCTGCGCGGACGGCGATTCGACGCGGCCGACCACCGCCGGCTCCTCCAGGTGGACCGTGCCCACCTTCGGCTCGTGGTCCTTGACGTCTATCACGGTCGCCTCGAAGGTCTCGCCGACGTGGTCCTTCAGCAGGGCCGCCTCGACGAGGTCCACGCACTCCCGCTCGGCCGTGTTGGCCAGCCTGCTCCCGTCGGCCATCCGCTGCGGGAGCGCGGCCAGTGCGGACAGCGCCCACTGCGGGGGCTCGGCCCCTGCCACCGCCGCCACGCACAGCTCGCCCGCGTACCGGTCGACGAGCCGGCGCAGCGGGGCGGTGCAGTGCGTGTACGGGGCCGCGACCGCGGCGTGCAGGACGGGGTCCGGGGTCGCGCCGCCGGTGAAGACCGTGTAGCCCGCGCCGCGCAGCAGGGCCGTGCACTCCTGGAGGAACGCGGCGTGGGCGGGGAGGTGCGGGTCGAGGGTGCGCACGAGTTCGGCGTACGGCATGTGGTGCGGCCAGTCGATCCGCAGGGCGGCGGCGGTCCGCCGGAGCCGGCCGACCGCCCCGTCGGGGGCGCTGGGGAGGGTGCGCAGGATGCCGGCTCCGGCGGCGAGCATCAGGTCGGCGGCGGCCATCCCCGTCATCAGGGAGATCTGCGCGTTCCAGCCGTCCGCCGGGAGCGGGGCCCGGTAGGCGAGGGTGTACGAGCCGTCCTGCGCGACGATCTCCTGCTCGGGCACGTTCAGCGAGACGCCGCCGCGCTCCTGCTCCAGGGTCTCGCGGAGCCGGCCGATGTCCTTGAGGAGGGCGACGGGCTCCTCGGCGGTCCCGGAGTCGATGGCCTGCTGGACGCCGTCGTAGTCGAGCTTGGCCCGGCTGCGGACCAGGGCGCGGCGGACCTCGGTGGTTTCCACGCGGCCGGCGGAGTCGAGGTCGAACCGCCACAGCAGCGCCGGGCAGGTCTGGCCGGGCAGCAGGCTGGCCGCGCCCTCCGAGAGCACGGCCGGATGCAGGGGGATCTTGCCGTCGGGGAAGTAGAGGGTGGTGACGCGGTGGTGGGCCTCGGCGTCGAGGGCGCCGCCGGGGGTGACGAAGGCGGCGACGTCGGCGATGGCGTAGTGCACGCGGTAGCCGCCGCCGTTCGGGCGCTTCGCCAGGTGCATGGCCTGGTCCAGGTCGCGGGAGGTCGGCGGGTCGATGGTGAACAGGGGGACGTCGGTGGCGTCGAGGTCCGGGAGCCGCGGACTGCGGACGGCCTGCTCGGCCTCGGCGAGCACGGGGGTTGGAAACTCCCCGGGCACGCCCAGCGCGGTCCGCAGCTCATGCAGCGCGGTCCGCAGGGCAGCCCCGTCCGGGCCGGTCATGTGCATATGACGGCGTGGCATGGGTCGAGCGTAGGTCGGGTGGGCGCAGGGGGCGCGGCGAGAGCCTTACCCTGGCTCGGGGGCCGCACCCCCTGCGCCGTGTCGTACTGAAGGAGAATCACCGTGCTCGTGCTGCTGCCGCCGTCCGAGGGAAAGGCCGCCGGCGGCTCCGGCGCGCCCCTGGAGCCGGAGACGCTGTCACTGCCCGGACTGGCCGAGGCGCGGGCGGCCGTGCTGGCGGAACTGGTCGAGCTGTGTGCGGGGGACGAGCTGAAGGCCCGCGAGGTGCTCGGCCTGAGCGAGGGGCTGCGCGGCGAGGTGGCGAAGAACGCCGGGCTGCGGACCGCGGTGGCCCGGCCGGCGGGGGAGATCTACACCGGCGTGCTGTACGACGCGCTGGGCCTGGCGGACCTGCCGGCGGGCGCGCGGGCGCTGGCGGAGCGGTCGCTGGTGGTGTTCTCGGGGCTGTGGGGCGCGGTCCGGGTGACGGACCGGATTCCCTCGTACCGCTGCTCGATGGGCGTGAAGCTGCCGGCGCTGGGTGCGCTGGGTGCGTACTGGCGGGAGCCGATGGCGGCGGTCATGCCGGCTGCGGCGGGGGACGGGCTGGTACTGGACCTGCGGTCCTCGGCGTACGGGTCGGCGTGGAAGCCCAAGGGCGAGGTGGCGGGGCGGACGGCGACGGTGCGGGTGCTGCACGCGCAGGTCGTGGACGGGGTGGAGAAGCGGTCGGTGGTGAGCCACTTCAACAAGGCCACGAAGGGTCGGCTGGTGCGGGACCTGCTCGTCGCGGGCGCCGTCCCCTCGACCCCTGCGGACCTGGTCACGGCGCTGCGCGACTTGGGCTACGTCGTCGAGGCCGAAGCCCCGGCAAAGCCGGCCAAGGCCTGGGCCCTGGACGTGGTGGTCGCCCAGATCCACTGACCGCCGCCGGTCCGCGACCCCGGCCTGCCGGGGTCAGCGGCTCAGGGGCCAGGCCGCCGAGGGCGTTCTGTCGGACGCGTCCGCGTACGTGGCGCAGGCGTCCGTCAGCGTTTCCAGGAGCGTGAGGGGGTCGGGGAGCGGGTGCTCCATGCCGCGGATCCAGGTCACCGCCAGGTCGCCGGGGAGGGCGGCCGGGGGAACCAGGACGTAGCTGCCACGGCAGTGCCACCGCAGGCCCGGGTGCTCGTCCATCGTCTCCGGGTGGCAGTCCAGCTCGCACGGCCACCACTCGTCCTCGTCCTCGGGGGTGCCGCGCGTCGCCGTGAAGAAGAGCATCCGGGCCTGGTCGCCCGTACCGCCCGATTCCGCGACCGGGCCGACCTCGACGCCCGCCGCCAGCAGGCGGGCCAGTGCGCTCGCCCCGGCTTCGAGGGGGACGTCCAGGACGTCGTGGACCATGCCCGTCGCGGTGATGAAGTTCGCCTGCGGCTGGTTGCGCGCCCAGCGTTCGATCTGCGCGCGGTCGGTCGACGACTGCGTCTGCCAGGCGAAGGAGAGGGGGTGGCGCGCGGGCGTGGGACAGCCGATCCGCTCGCACGAACACCGGTAGCCGGCGGGGTGGGCGGCGGGGGCGAGCGGCAGGCCCGCGGCTGCCACGGCCAGCAGAAGAGCCTCGCGTGCGCGCTCGGGATCTTCGGGGGAGGGTTTGGGCCGCCGGCGCAGCCACTGGGAAATCCTGCTCTGCTCGCCGCGTTTGACGCGGCCGGACTCAGACCCCATCTATCCCCTCACCTCACCGTTTCCCCGGCAGACCCTCACATGGTCCCACCATCCTGCGGTCCGGGTGACCGCTCTCCCCAACCGGGGGGTGGTGGAGTGGTGCACGGAGCGTGCGGAACGGTAGGCGGAATACCGTCACATTCCAGTGAAATTCGGCCAATTGTCCCCGCCGTCACGCGCCGACCACCGGCCGGTCACCCTCCCGTCAGCCGGCGGTGACCTTCGCCACCCCGCCCAGTACCCGGTCCACCAGTGCGTCCGTATAAGCGTGCGTCAGCGGCGCCGTCCGCAGCAGCCAGCGGTACGTCAGCGGCCCGAGCAGCATCTCCACCGTCAGGCGCAGGTCCACGTCCGCCGCGAGCTGCCCGGCCTTCCGGGCCGCCCGCAACCGTGCCTCGTACAGGGCGAGCTGCGGCTCCAGCAGCTGCTCGGTGAAGCGGGCGCCCAGCTCGGGGTCGGTGGCACCGGCGGCGGTCAGGGCGCGCGCGGGGGCCTCGTACTCCTCGTCGTTGAACTCGTCCACCGTCGCCCGCAGGACCAGCTTGAGGTCCGCCGCGAGGTCCCCGGTGTCCGGGAAGCCGGTCCAGCCGCCCTCCGTCTGCGCGTCCCCGGCGAGCGCGAGCGAGGCGTCCAGCAGGACCGCCGCCTTCGACGGCCACCAGCGGTAGATCGTCTGCTTGCCGACGCCCGCGCGGGCGGCGATGGCCTCGATGGTCAGCCTGTTGTAGCCGACCTCCCCGACCAGTGCGAGCGCCGCGTCGAGGATGGCCCGCCGGGAGCGGTCGCTGCGGCGGGCGGGGTCGGGGGCCTTGCCGTCGGACGTTCTGCTGCTCATTCGGACAAATTATCAACGCGAGACGTCTCGTCTTTGTGTCATTCCGTAAACCACCCAATCAGTTCACTGCGCGGTCTCCGTCGAGGAGAGACGATTCTCTCCACATCTCCCGTGAGTCGTGAGGAGCCTTCTTTGCGCAGAGACGCCACACCCCGGCGCTACTTGATGTGCCCACCCGCACACTTCAAGGTCACGTACTCCATCAACCCGTGGATGGATCCCACGAAACCGGTGGACCTGCCCCTCGCACATGCCCAGTGGGAAGACCTCCGGGACCGCTACCGCTCCCTCGGCCACACCGTCGAGACGCTCGTACCGGACCCCGGGCTGCCCGACATGGTCTTCGCCGCGAACGGCGCCCTCGTCGTCGACGGCCGGGTGCTCGGCGCCCGGTTCGCCTACCCGGAGCGCGCCGCCGAGGCGGAGATCCACCTCGACTGGTTCCGGACCCACGGCTTCCAGGACGTCCACGAGCCGTCCCATGTCAACGAGGGCGAGGGCGATTTCGCGGTCACCGCGAGCTACATCCTGGCCGGCCGGGGCTTCCGCTCCAGCCCGCTCTCGCACGACGAGGCGCAGGAGTTCTTCGGCCGGCCGGTCATCGGCCTCGACCTGGTGGACCCCCGGTACTACCACCTGGACACGGCGCTGTGCGTGCTCGACGGCGACGAGGTCATGTACTACCCGCCGGCCTTCTCGCCCGGCAGTCAGGCGGTGCTCGGGCGGCTGTTCCCGGACGCGTTGATCGCCGGCGCCGAGGACGCGGCGGCCCTCGGCCTGAACGCGGTCTCCGACGGCCGGCACGTCCTGCTCCCGCAGGCGGCGGCCGGGCTGTTCGCACCCCTGCGGGACCGGGGCTTCGAGCCGGTCCCGATGGACCTGGGCGAGCTGCTCAAGGGCGGCGGCAGCGTGAAGTGCTGCACCCAGGAGCTGCGGATGTAGCGACTGCTGCGCGGCCGCGTCCGCGCAGCTACGGGGTGGCCGGCGGCCACTCCTGACCCCAGTCGGCGTCCCGCGCCGCCTTGTACAGGTCACCGTGGCGCTTGGTCACGTTGACCCGGGTCAGGCCCTCGCCCTGCGGACCGCACAGGTCCAGCAGGACGAGCCCCTTCCGGATCTGCGGCCTGCGCGTGATCCGGGAGGGGGCCGGCTCCACGGGGAAGCGGGTCGCGGCCACGTAGCTGAACTTCTCGTCCTCGTACGGGAGGGACCCGCCCTTGACCTTCCGGTGCAGGGAGGACCGGCTGACCCGCGCGGAGAAGTGGCACCAGTCCTGGCCGACCTCGATCGGGCAGGTGCCGTCGTGCGGGCAGGGGGCGGCGACCTTCAGCCCCGCCGCGATCAGCTGGTCGCGGGCCTCGCGGATGCGCAGGTAGCCCTCGGGCGTGCCCGGCTCGATCAGCACCACGGCCTGCCCGGCGCGGGCCGCCTCGGCGACCACGGCCCGGCGGGCCTCCGGCGTCAGCTCGCCGAGTACGTACGACACCGTCACGAGGTCCGCATCGGGGAGGGCCAGCCCGGATCCGATGACGGCCCGCCGCCACTCGGCGGTGCGCAGCACCTCCGAGCCGGAGGACGCCGCGAGTTCCTTGCCGAGGGCCAGCGCCGGCTCCGCCCAGTCCAGGACCGTGGTGCCGCGCGGGCCGTCCCAGACGGCGTCCACCGCCCAGGTCGCCGCGCCCGTGCCGCCTCCCACGTCGACGTGGGAGGCCGGGGACCACTGCGGCGCGGCCTCGGCGAGCGCGTCCAGGGCGGACCGTACGGCCTCGAAGGTGGCCGGCATCCGGTACGCCGCGTACGCCGCCACGTCCGAGAGGTCGCGCAGGATGGGCGCGTCGGTCGGGGTCCGGCCGCGGTAGGTGGCGATCAGCCGGTCGACGGCGGCGGTGGCCTGCTTCGGCGGGAGCCCGTCGAGCAGCCCGCCGAGCGCGGACCGCAGTGTATCGGCGGTGGTGGGGACGGAGGCGGAGGCGTTCACCTGCGAAGTTTACGGCGCCCGGGACACCCCGGACGCCGTGCCGACGCCCCCGTCCGGGCATCGGGGGCGTCCGGCCCGCACCCCGCCGGCCGGCCGGGGCCCGGGCGTCCGGCTCAGACCGCGGACTCCCTGTTCTGCCAGGGCCGGCACATGCCGGCGAAGCAGGCGGCCGCCAGCAGCGAGCACACCAGCTGGACCACCGCCATCGGCACCGCCGTGCCCTCGCCCGCGATGCCGACCAGCGGCGAGGCAATCGCCCCGACCAGGAAGGAGGAGGTGCCCAGCAGCGCCGAGGCCGACCCGGCCGCGTGCGGGGTGCGCATCAGCGCCAGCGCGTTGGTGTTCGGCAGCACCACGCCCATCGCCGACATCAGCACGAACAACGCGGCGGCGATCGGGACCAGCCCGACCTCCCCGAACACCCCGGCCGCCATCAGCAGCAGCGCCACCGACGCGGCGGTGATGACGGCGATCCCGCCCGCGAGCACCTTGTCCAGGCGGACCCGGCCGACCAGCAGTTTGCCGTTGACCTGCCCGGCGGCGATCAGGCCGACCGAGTTGAGGCCGAACAGCAGGCTGAAGGCCTGCGGCGAAGCCCCGTAGATCTCCTGCACCACGAAGGGCGAGGCGGAGATGTACGAGAAGAGCGTGGCGAAGGCGAAGCCGCCGGCCAGGGTGTACCCGGCGAAGACCCGGTCGGCGAGCAGCCCGCGCATGGTCCGCAGCGCGGAGCCCACACCGCCGGTCTGCCGCTGCTCGGGCGGCAGGGTCTCGCCGAGGCTGCGCCAGACGACCAGGGTGAGCAGGGCGCCGACGGCCGTGAGGACGACGAACACCCCGCGCCAGTCGGAGAAGCGGAGCACCTGGCCGCCGATGAGTGGGGCGACGACCGGGGCCACGCCGGATATGAGCATCAGGGTGGAGAAGAACCGGGCCATCTCGACCCCGTCGTACAGGTCGCGTACGACGGCCCGGGCGATGACGACCGCGGCGGACCCGGCCAGGCCCTGGAGCAGCCGGAAGCCGATCAGCAGCTCGGCGGTCGGGGCGAGGGCGCAGATCGCGGTGGCGAGGACGTAGACGACCATGCCGAAGAGGAGCGGCCGGCGGCGGCCCCACTTGTCGCTCATCGGGCCGATGACGAGCTGGCCCAGCGCCATGCCGGCGAGGCAGGCGGTGAGGGTGACCTGGATGGTGGCGGCCGGGCTGTCCAGGGCGTCGGTGACCTCCGGCAGGGCCGGCAGGTACATGTCCATGGACAGCGGGGGGAGAGCGCTGAGCCCGCCGAGTATGAAAGTGACGAGCAGTCCGGTACGGCGGGCGGACGTGAGCGGGGCGGAAGCGGGCCCCGGCGCGGAAGGGGTCTTCGGTGCGGCAGCGGTCTGCGGTGCGGAAGCGGTCTGCGGTGCGGAGGGCGTCTCGGGCGACGGCTCGTGCGAGGGGGCCGTCGCGGGGCCTCTCTCCGGCATGCGGAACTCCAGTCTTTTCGTCGTCTTTTCACACCCCCGACCGACCCATGCTCTCAGCTGTCGGAACGTCCGTGGACCGATGCGACATGTGACGTAACCTGCGGCCCCATGAACGCAAGTGGGAAGAAGATCGCCCTGGTCACCGGAGCCGGCTCCGGCATCGGCCGCTCCGTGGCGCTGACCCTGGCCGCCGCCGGCTGGTCGGTGGCCGTGGCCGGCCGCCGGACCGAACCGCTGGAGGAGACGGTGAAGGCGGCCGGGGCCGGCGGGGACGTGCTGTGCGTACGGGCGGACGTGAGCGATCCGGACGACGTGGCCGCTCTGTTCGCCGCGGTCCGCGAGCACCACGGGCGCCTCGACCTCCTCTTCAACAACGCCGGGACCTTCGGCCCGGGCGGCGTTGCGCTGGAGGACCTCACGTACGAGGCCTGGCGCTCGGTGGTCGACGTCAACCTGACCGGGTCCTTCCTGTGCGCGCAGGCGGCCTTCCGGCAGATGAAGGCGCAGGACCCGCAGGGCGGCCGGATCATCAACAACGGCTCGATCTCCGCGCACGTGCCGCGGCCGAACTCGGTCGCCTACACCGCGACCAAGCACGCGATGACGGGCCTGACGAAGTCGCTTTCGCTGGACGGGCGGCCGTACCGCATCGCCTGCGGGCAGATCGACATCGGCAACGCGGCCACCGAGATGACCGAGCGGATGCAGACCGGGATCCTCCAGGCGAACGGGCAGCTGGCGGTGGAGCCGGTGATGGACGCCGCCGACGTGGCGCGCACGGTGCTGCACATGGCGGAGCTGCCGCTGGAGGCGAACGTGCAGTTCGCGACGGTGATGGCGACGACGATGCCGTACATCGGGCGCGGCTGATCCCCTGGCCGGGGGAGCCTGCCGGAGTCATGGGAATGCGGGCGGCGGGCCGGGAGTTGGGGTGATCATGACTGACGTGCTGCGTTACACGGCGTTCTCCGGTGACCCCGAAGGCGGCAATCCCGCCGGGGTCGTGCTCGATGCGAGCGGCCTGGACGACGACCGGATGCTGGAGATCGCGGCCGGCCTGGGCTACAGCGAGACGGCCTTCCTGACCGCCCCGCCCGAGGGCCTGGGCGCAGAGGCCGGACGGGCCTTCACCGTGCGGTACTTCAGCCCGAAGGCGGAGGTCCCGTTCTGCGGGCACGCCACGGTGGCCACCGCCGTCGCGCTGGGCGAGCGGATCGGGCCGGGCGAGCTGGTCTTCGCGACCCGCGCGGGCACGGTGCCGGTGTCGGTGACCGCGGACGGGCAGGGCGGCCTGCGGGCCGTCCTGACCAGCGTCGAACCGCACGTCGAGGACGTCGACCCGGCCGACCTCGCCGAGGCGCTGGCCGCGCTGGACTGGCCGGAGGCCGACCTGGACCCGGCTCTCCCGCCGCGGATCGCCTATGCCGGAAACCGCCACCTGGTGCTCGGCGCCGCCACCCGGGCCCGGCTCGCGGACCTCGCGTACGACTTCCCCCGGCTGGAGGCGCTGATGCGGCGCCTGGACCTGACCACCGTCCAGCTGGTGCACCGGGCGGGCCCGGCGCTGTTCGACGTACGGGACCCCTTCCCCGTCGGCGGCGTGGTCGAGGACCCGGCGACCGGAGCCGCCGCGGCCGCCTTCGGGGCGTACGCGCGCGAGCTCGGCCTGGCCCCGGCGGACGCCGTGCTCACCCTCCGCCAGGGCGAGGACATGGGACGCCCGGGCGTCCTGACGGTGGAACTCCGCTCCGGTGACTCCCGGGTGCGGGTGGGCGGCAGCGGGGTCCGGATCGGATGAGCCCCGCCCCGCACGCGGCGACGGTGCTGACGTACGCGGAAGCCGAGCTGCCGGCCGGGCTCGCCGCGCAGGTCGCGGCGCTGGAGGCGCAGGCCTGGCCCGGCGCCCGCGCCGGGCACGACCCCGCGCTGGCGCCCCGGGTGATGCTGCTGCTGGACGAGGACGGCACGGTGGCCGCCTCGTTGGCGCTGCTCCACAAGCCGGTCCGGCACGCGGGGCGTACGTACCGCGCCGCCGGGCTGAGCGCGGTGGTGACCCGGGACACCGTGCGGGGCCGCGGGTACGGCGGCCGGCTGGTGGCGGCGGCCCGCGCGGCGCTGGCCGCCGACCCGGACGTGGACCTGGTGCTGTTCAGCTGCGACCGGCCGCTCGTCCCCTTCTACGAGGCGGCCGGCTTCACCCGGCTGCCCGGGACCGTACTGGTCGGCGGGACGCCCGAGGAGCCGCTGGCCACGGACGCGCCCGGCTTCGCCAAGGAGGTCCTGGCCGACTTCCCCGGCCCGGACGCCGATCCCGCGGCCTTCGCGGGAGCGCGGATCGCCCTGTACCCGGGGCTCGTCGACCGCCTCTGGTGACCCGGCCCGGACATGCCGAAGGGGCCCGGATCATCCCGATCCGGGCCCCTTCCGCATGCCTCACGAGCCGCTGGTCCCGCTCTGCGCGGAGACGGGCTCCGCCGGGGCTGCCGCGGCCGTCTTACGGCCGAGCACCCCGAGGAACAGGAGCAGCGTCGGGACCAGGTACGCCGCCCACACCGCGACCTGGAGCCAGGTCGGGTCCGGCTGGAAGTTGAACGTGCCCTTCAGCAGCGTCCCGTACCAGCTGTCCGGCGGGACCGCCGAGGTGACGTCGAAGGCCTTGTTCATGAGGCCGGGCAGGAACTCGGCCTCCTGGAGGTCGTGGACCCCGTACGCGAGCACGCCCGCGGCGACCACGACCAGCATCCCGCCGGTCCAGGTGAAGAACTTGGACAGGTTGATCTTCAGCGCGCCGCGGTAGAACAGCCAGCCCAGCAGGACCGACGAGCCGATCCCGAGCAGCACGCCCACCAGCGGACCCGCGCCGTCACCGGCCGCGTGCACCGACCGCCACACGAACAGCGAGGTCTCCAGGCCCTCCCGGCCGACGGCCAGGAACGCCGTGGTGACCAGGGCGCCCGTGCCCATCGCGAGGGCCGCGTCGAGCTTGCCCTGCAGCTCGGTCTTCATGTGCCGCGCGGTGCGCTTCATCCAGAAGACCATCCACGTCACGAGGCCCACCGAGACGATCGACAGACTGCCGCCGATCGCCTCCTGCGCCTGGAACGTCAGCTCCGAGGTGCCGAATTCGAGCCCCGCGCCGAAGGCCAGGCTGAGCGCGGCCGCGAGGCCGACGCCGAGCCACAGCGGCCCCAGCTTGTCCTTGTTCCCGGTCTTCACCAGGTACGCGATGAGGATGCAGACGACCAGGCTGGCCTCGAGCCCCTCGCGCAGGCCGATCAGATAATTGCTGAACACGTCGGTTCCTTTCCGTGCCGCGGAACTACGCGAACAGCGCCCGGCCCCACCAGTCGTCCTTGTCACGGACGCCCGACGGGACGGCGAACAGCGCCGAGCTCACGTGCTGGATGTACTCGTTGAGCGCGTCGTTCTTGGACAGGTTGCGCTGGATGGGGACGAAGCCCTTGCGGACGTCCCGCTGGTACGCGAGGAAGAACAGGCCCGCGTCGAGCCGGCCCAGTCCGTCCGAACCGTCGGTGAACGAGTAGCCGCGGCGCAGGATGGTGGCACCGCTGTTGCTCTCCGGGTGCGCGAGGCGGACGTGCGCCTGCGGCTTCATCGCCTTCAGGAACGGCTCGTCGCGCTCCTTGGACTTGCCGACCGGCGCACCCTCGGCCTTGTCGCGGCCGAAGATGTCCTCCTGCTCCTGGAGCGGAGTGCGGTCCCAGGTCTCGATGCGCATACGGATCCGGCGGGCGACCAGGTACGAGCCGTCGGCCATCCAGGCCGAGGCGCCCTTGGCCTCGTCGGAGACCCATACGTGCTTGTCGAGGGCGGCGGTGTCGGTGCCCGAGACGTTCCGGGTGCCGTCCTTGAAGCCCATCATGTTGCGCGGGGTCTGCTCGTCCGGGGTGGTGGACGAGGTCTTGCCGAAGCCGAGCTGCGACCAGCGCACCGCCGTCTTGCCGAAGCCGATCCGGGCGAGCTGGCGGATCGCGTGCACCGCGACCTGCGGGTCGTCCGCGCAGGCCTGCACGCAGAGGTCGCCGCCGCTCTTGGCCGGGTCCAGGTTGTCGCCCGGGAACTGCTCCAGGTCGATCAGGGCCTCGGGGCGCATGCCCTCCAGGCCGAACCGGTCCTTGGCGAAGAGCGAGGCGCCGAAGCCGATGGTCAGCGTCAGCCGGGACGGCTTGAGGCCGAGGGCCTCACCGGTGTCGTCCGGCGGGGCTTCGGGGAGGCCGCCGACGGCGCCCTCGCCGACGGGGAGTCCGGCGGTCATCCGCTCGGCCGCCCGCGTCCAGTCCTTGAGGAGCTGGACGAGCTCCGCGCGGTCCTTCGTCTTCACGTCGAACGCGGCGAAGTGCAGCCGGTCCTGGACGGCGGAGGCGATACCGGCCTGGTGCTTGCCGTGGAACGGCACGGCGGAGCCGCTGAGCGCAGCCGGAACCGGGTCGGTGGTGTCGGTGAGCGCGGCGACCGTACCGCCCGCCGCGGCGGCGCCGAGCGCGAGCCCGGCACCGCCCCAGCCGAGCACGGACCGGCGGGAGGGCCCGCCGGTTGCTTCGCCGGTTGCCTCACCGGCGGCGTCCGCGGCGGCGGCCTCGGCGGCCCCGCCGGTGGTGATGGTGTCGTCAGACATGTCCGTTACCCCTGATCCGCGTTACTTGGCGACGGCTGCGGCAAGCTTGGACAGCGGCTCCCCGAGGGCGCTGACCGCGTCCGAGAGCTCCTTGCGCTGGTCCTGGCCGACGGTCTCGTACGAGGTGAAGTCGTAGGTGTTCTTGTCGGCGCGGTACTTGTCGAGGAGCGTGTTCATCGCGGCGAACTGCTTGTCCAGCTCCGCGGACAGGGCCGGGTCGTTCTTCGCGGCGACCGGCTTGAGCAGCTCGTACGCCTTCTGGGCGCCCTCGACGTTGGCCTTGAAGTCGACGAGGTCGGTGCGGCTGTAGCGCTCTTCCTCACCGGTGACCTTGCCGCTGGCGACCTCGTCCAGCAGCTCCTTGGCACCGTTCGCCATCGAAGTGGGGGTGATCTCCGCCTGGCCGACCTTCTTCTGCCAGTCGGTGAGGTCGGTGATCAGCTGGTCGGCGAGCTTCTTCTCGCCGTCGTCGATCTTGTTGTCGGCCCACAGGGCCTTCTCCAGGCGGTGCCAGCCGGTCCAGTCCTTCGCCGGGTCCTGGCCGGCCTCCAGGCCGTCCTCGCGGACGTCGACCTTCGGGTCGATGTCGCCGAAGGACTCGGCGACCGGCTCGGTGCGCTCCCAGCCGAGGCGGGACGCGGCGTACGCCTTCTTGGCGCCCTCGACGTCGCCGGCCTTGACCGCGTCCGCGAAGGCCTGGGCCTTGGGGAGGGTCTGGTCGGCCTGCTCCTGCACGTACTTGCGGTACTCGGCGACCGCGGCGTCCAGCTCGGGGCTGCGCTTCTCGGCGGCGCCGTTGCCCGTGGCCTTGATCTTCTGGCGGATGCCGTCGCCCTTCATGCCGGGCTTGCAGGCGATCTCGTAGTCGCCGGCCTTGATCTCCGCGGTGATGGAGGCCTTGGTGCCGGGGCCGATGTTCTCGCGCTCGGCGACGATGCGGTCGTCCGGGAAGAGGACGTAGACCTCGGTGACCTTGGAGCCCTTGTTCTCGACCTCGAGCGTGACCTTTCCTGCGGGGAACTCCGTCTTGGAGACCTCGCAGGCGCTGTCGGAGGCCGCGACCTTGACGGCCCCGTCGCCGGCGCCGCTCTTCTCGGCGCAGCCGGTGACTGCGGTGAGCGCGGCCACGGCGGCGACCGCGGTGAGGACGGTGAGGCGGGCGGGACGCATGCGGGCTCCTGGCTGTCTGGCGTTCGGCAGACGGCCGCCCCGATCAAGAGGGCGGCCGGTGAGGCGGACCTAACTTAACCGAGGCTTACCTGACCCATGCCCGCGCGTCCAGTGATTCAGCCCACACGTACGACCGTCGGACACGGGGTCGTCACGGCACCTTCAGGAGCAACCCAAGAAACAGTCAAGCGGAGGTCAAGCCGAGGTGGCCGTTCCGTACGGCGGAAGGGCCGCCGCCCTGGCGGAACGGTCGTCGTCCCGTACGGGAACCACGAGCGGGACCCCGGTCCGCGGATGCGGGAGGACCTCCACGGCCTGCCGGTAGACCCGGCCCAGCAGTTCGGCCCCGAACACCTCGGCCGGCGGTCCGTCCACCGCGATCCGCCCCTCGTGCAGAACGGCGGCCCGGTCGGCGTACGCGGCGGCCAGGCCCAGGTCGTGCAGGACGACCACCACCGCGTCCCCGGCCGCGGCCCGCTCCCGGCAGATCCGCAGCACCAGCTCCTGGTGGCGCAGGTCCAGGGCGGCGGTCGGCTCGTCGAGCAGCAGCAGCGGGGCCTGCTGGGCCAGCACCCGGGCCAGCGCGACCCGGGCCCGCTCGCCGCCGGAGAGCGCGGAGAAGGGGCGGGCGGCGAAGCCGGCCACCTCCGCCCGGGCCATGGCGGCGGCCACCGCCTCCTCGTCGGAGCCGGTGAGCGGGGTGCCGGCCCAGGGGGCGCGGCCCATCCGTACGACGTCCCCCACCGGGAAGGGGAAGGACATCTCCGCGGACTGGGGGAGCACGGACCGGCGCAGGGCCAGATCCGGGGCCGCCCAGTCGCCCACCGGGCGCCCGTCGATCCGTACGAGGCCCTCGGCGGCGGGCAGATCGGCCGCGAGGGCGGCCAGCAGGGTCGACTTGCCGGCGCCGTTCGGGCCGACCAGGGCCAGTACCTCGCCGGCCCGCGCGGTCAGGTCGATCCCGGCCAGCACCGCGCGCTCGCCGAGCCGGACGTGGAGGCCGACGGCCTCGGCGAAGGCGGCGCCGGGGGACGGCCGGGCGGGGACACTGCGCCTGCTGCGCCGCAGGAACGGGATGCTCATGCCCAGCCCCCCTGCTTGCGTCGGGTCCGGCGCAGCAGCCAGAAGAAGAACGGGCTGCCGATCAGCGCGGTCAGTACACCGAGCGGCAGTTCGGCGGGCCGGGCGATGGTCCGGGCGGCCAGATCGCCGCCGAGCAGGACCACGGCGCCGGCCAGCGCGCTGCCCGGGACCAGGAAGCGGTGGCCGGGGCCGTTCGCCATGCGCAGCAGGTGCGGGACGAGCAGCCCGACGAAGGTGATGACGCCGGCCACGGCGACCGCCGCCGCGGTGAGCAGCGCGACGACGAGGATGAGCACGAGGCGCAGCCGCTCCACGTCCACGCCGAGATGGCGGGCGGGCCGCTCGCCGAGCGAGAGCAGGTCCAGCTTGCGGGCGTGGAAGGGGGCGATCAGCAGGCCGGCGAGGGCGCACGGCAGGACGGCGAGCACCTTGGGCCAGGTGGCCTGGGCGAGGGAGCCGAGCTGCCAGAAGGTGATCTGGTTGACCTGGCCGCTGTCCGCGAAGAAGACGAACAGGCCGATCAGGGCGCCGGCGAAGGCGTTGACGGCGATGCCCGTGAGGATGAGCGTGACGACCTCGGTCTTGCCGCCGTTGCGGGACAGGAGGTAGACGGAGCCGACGGTGACGAGCCCGGCGACGAACGCGCAGGCGGTCACGGTCCAGTTGCCGAAGAAGCTGAGCCCGAGCCCGATGGCGGCCACCGCGCCGACGGCCGCGCTCGCGGAGATCCCGATGACGCCGGGCTCGGCGAGCGGATTGCCGAACACCCCCTGCATCAGGGCCCCCGCGCAGCCCAGGCTTGCGCCGACGAGCAGCGCGAGGACCACCCGGGGGAGCCGTACGTTCCACAGCACGCTCTCGCCGACCCGGTCGAGCGCGGCTCCGCCGAGCCCCAGCCGGTGCTGCACGGAGCCGAGCACGTCCCCGACCGCAATCCCGTAGGCCCCGACCCCGGCGGACACCAACGCCAGCCCGCCGAGCACGAGGACCAACGCCGCGATCAACCAGGCACCGGTCCGGCGGGGCGCCCTGCCCGCCCGGGGCGGATCCGGCTCCGCCGGCGTCCGGGGCGCCGGAGCTCCGCCCGGCGGGGGCTGGGGGAGGGTCCGGGGGCCGGCCCCCGGCGACTCGGCCGCGCCCGTGTTCCGTCCCGTCACGTCACGCGGTCTTTCCGTACAGCTGGGAGATCAGCGAGCTCAACACCTGGTCGGTCCGCGGACCGTAGTTCAACAGCACGCCGTCGTCGACGGCGACGACCCGCCGGTCCATCCCCGCCGGGGTCTGCGCGACGCCCGGGATCTTCACCAGGCCGTCCGTACCGCCCACGGACTCCAGCCCCTTGGACATCACCAGGATCGCGTCCGGCGCGGCAGCCGCCAGCGCCTCGCTCGTGATCGGCGTGAAGTCCTTGCCGAGCCCCGACTCCTTGCCCGTGTCCACGGCGCCGGCCGCTTCGAGCAGCGAGGCCGCGCCCGAGTCGGAGCCGCCCATCAGGTACACGGACGCGGTGCCGCGCAGGTACAGGAACGCCACCCGCGGCTTCTTCCCGGTGGCCGCATCGGCGGGGACGGCCTTGCGGGCCGCGGCGATCCGGTCCGCGGTGCGCTGGTTCAGCCGTGCCCCGGCGTCCTTGACGCCCAGCGCGCCGGCCACCGTCTCGATCCGCTTCGGCACGTCCTCCAGCGACTTGGCGGGGGCCACCACCAGCAGCGGGATGCCCGCGTCGCGGATCTGCCCGATCGCCTCGGCGGGGCCGGAGGTGGTCTCGGCCAGCACCAGCGTCGGGCGCAGCGACAACACGCTCTCCGCCGAGACGTCGTGGCCCCGGGTCACCACCGGCAGCTGCGCGGCCTGTTCGAACGTGGCGGTGATGTCGCGGGCGACGACCCGGGGGCCGAGGCCCAGCGTCTGGACGATCTCGTTGAGGCTGCCCGTCAGCGGGACCACCCGCTCCGCCGAGGCGACCGTCACCTGGCGGCCGTCCGCCGAGGGAACGGTCACCGGGAGCGCCGGCAGCGGCGCCGGGGAGAGCGGCTCCACCCGGTCCGGTGCGGCGGCCGGGCGGGCGGCGGCGCCGGGTCCGGTGGCGGACGTGCCTGTGCAGCCCGTCAGGGCGGCCAGTGTCAGCGCGGAGAAGGCGAGCGCAAGGGCAAGGGCGCGGCGGGGGGCGCGCGTTGACGCGGCGGGCGTAGGCACGTAGGCACCGTCCTGATCGTCCGGCTGGAGGTCGGGCTGAGGTTCCGGGGAGTCAGGGGTTCCCCTCTGACGGGAGGTAGCTTAGGTTAGCCTAACCTTATTAACCAGACCCGGAAGGGGCATTCATGCCCTCGCGACCCGCCCGCGCATCCGCAGTCGCCCTGTTCGCGACCCTGGCGGCCCTGTTGGGCGCCCTGCTCCCGACCACCGCCGCCCGTGCGGCCGGCGGCACCGTGCAGGGGGGCCGGCTCGACTGGGGCATCAAATCGTCCTTCCAGAGTTATGTCACCGGCCCGGTCGCGAAAGGCTCTTTCCAGCTGAAGAACGGTGCCGCCACGGTCGGCGGCAGCCTGTTCCGCTTCCACTCGGCCACCGGTTCCTACGATCCGGACACCGGCGCCTTCGAGGCCGCCTTCACCGGCGGCGTCGGGTTCCAGGGCCACCAGAAGCCGGACGGCTCGCACGAGCTCGACCTGACGGTCAGCCGCCCGACCATCAAGATCAACGGCGGCAGCGGCACCCTCTACGCGGACATCTCCGGCAAGGCCAAGGACACCGGCGCGGTCACCACCCGGACCCAGGTGCCCTTCGCCACCCTCGGCCTCGGTGGCGTCGACATGAAGGGCGGCGCCGGCCCCATCACCCTGACCAACATCCCGGCCACCCTCACCGGCGAGGGCGCCCAGGCCTTCGCGGGCTACTACGCGGCGGGCGCGCAGCTCGACCCCGTCTCGCTCTCCGCCGACGTCAAGGCCGCCCCGGCCGCCGAGGCCTCGCCGTCCCCGAGCAACCCGGCCCGGCCCTCGCAGGACCCGCAGGCCGCCCGGGGCGCGTTCGCCGACGCCGCCGTCGACTGGGGTGTCCGGCGCACGTTCCGCGAGTACGTCACCGGCTCCATCGGCCAGGGCAAGTGGACCCTCGCCGAGGGGGCCCAGGACGGCGGCGCGCTGTTCCGCTTCCCGCAGGGCAAGGGCGCGTACGACGGCCTGAAGGGGACGCTCGACGCCGCCTTCGCCGGCACGGTCCACTTCACCGGCGCCCATCTGGACCTGAAGCTCGGCAAGCTGGGCGTCAAGGTGGAGAACGGCAAGGGCGTCCTGTCCGCCGACGTCACCACCGGCGGCGAGACGAAGAACGCCGTCGCGCTCGTCGAATTCGACGCCAAGGGGCTGAAGACCGAGGGCGCGCTCGCCACCCTCGCCGAAGCCCCGGCCACCCTCACCGAGGGCGGCTCGCAGGCCTTCAACTCCCTGTACCGGGCGGGCACCGAGATGGACCCCGTCTCGCTCGCCGTCGCGCTCGACGCCACGGCCAAGCTGCCGGCCCTGCCGGACCTGGGCTCCACGGCCCCGCCCGCCGCGCCTGCGGCCCCCGGCGCGTCCGCCGCTCCTGCCGCGAAGGAGGCGGAGTCCTCGAACACCGGGCTGTACGCCGCCCTCGGGGTGGCCGTCCTGGTCCTGGCCGGCGGCGCGGCCTCCCTCGTGCTGCGCCGCAACCGCCGTGCCGCTCCCTGATCCGGCCCGATCGACAAGACACCCCCTCGCACCTCACCCCCGTCAGCCACCCCCCGTCGCCTTTCAGGAGGCCCCCGCCATGCCCTCGTCCCACCGCCGTCCGCTCGCCCTCGCGGCCGCCGTCGCCACCGCCGCCGCACTCGGCGCCACCGCCTTCGTCCTGCCCGCCACGGCGGCGGGCGGCGGGCAGGCCTCCGCGGCCGTCGCCGCCGCGCCGATACCGATCGTGAACGGCACCCTCGACTGGGGCGTCCTGGCGAGCTACCGCTCGTACGTCCTCACCATCGCCAAGGGCACGATCACCCCGGCGGAGGGGGCCACGCTGAACGCGGACGGCACCTTCCGCTTCGGTTCGGCGACCGGCCGGTACGACAAGGACGGCGGACACGTCGTGACGGCCGCCTTCAAGGGCAGCGTCACGTTCGACGCCCCCGCCCACGGCTTCAAGGTGACCCTCGCCAACCTCCGCTTCGACACGGGGACGAAGAAGCTGACCGCCGACGTCACCAAGAACGGCACCCTCACCCCCGGCGTCCCGATGGCGGACGTGGCCTTCGGCGGGCCGGCGATGGAGAAGCTGGGCACCACCCTCACCAAGGAGGCGGCGGAGCAGCTGGGTTCGGACAAGTACGTCGGCCTGGCCGGCGACCCGCTCACGGCCGCCCTGCAGTTCGCGCAGCCGTCCCCCTCCCCCTCCGCGTCCGTGACGACGTCGGCGTCGGCCTCCACCGGCCCGTCCCCGACCCCGTCGACCCCGTCGAACTCCCAGGCCCCCTCGCAGGGCGCGAGCTCCCCGGCGGCCGACGGCCCGCAGCAGCTCCTCGGCGGCCGGCTGACCTGGGGCGTGAAGGACTCCTTCCGCTCGTACGTGGTGAAGGGCGGCGGCTCGGTCACCCCGGCGGGCGGAGCCGTCGCGAGCGGCGACACCTTCGCCTTCCCCCTCGGCAAGGGCGAGCTCGACGTCAAGAAGCAGAAGCTGACCGCCTCCTTCGCGGGCAACCTGCGCTTCCAGCGGGCCGACCACGGCATCGACATGACCTTCGGGAACCTGCGCGTCAACGCCGAGGGCAAGAAGGGCACGCTCGTCCTGGACGTCAAGACGCCCACCGCCACCAAGGCGGACGTCCCCTTCGCCACGCTCGACCTGTCGAAGGCCGAGTACCGGACCTCGGGCGGCCTGCTCACCCTGAACGCCGTCCCGGCCGCCTTCACCGCGGAGGGCGCGGCCGCCATCGGCGCCCCGAGCCCGGACTACGCCGAGGGCAAGCCGACCGACGCCGTCACCCTGTCCGTGTCCGTGGACAAGGACGTCGTCGTCCCCACCACCGCGCCCACCAGCGCCCCCACGACGGCCACCACCGGCGGGACCGCCGGCACGGGCGGAACCGTGGGCGGCGGCGGCAGCGTCGGCGGGAACCTCGCCAGCACCGGCGCCGAAGTCCCGGCCGGAACCCTGCTCGCCACCTCGGGTGCGGTCGTCGCGGCCGGTGCCGGCGCGGTCTTCCTCGCACGCAGGCGGCGCGCCGTCCGGATCTGAACCGTGTTTCAATTCCCGCGTGAACGATCTCGACGTACTCAAGGTCTTCTGCGCGGGCGACGGCAGGCACGGCAACCTGCTGGGCGTCGTACGTGACGGCCGGACCTGCCCCGACGACGCGTCGCGCCAGGCGCTGGCCGCCGAACTCGGCTACAGCGAGACGGTGTTCGTCGACGACCCCGAGCGCGGGGTCGTCGACATCCGTACACCCGGGACGCGGATGTCCTTCGCCGGCCATCCGCTGGTCGGGGTCGCGTGGCTGCTCGACATCGAGGAGCTCCAGCCGCCGGCCGGCTCCGTATGGGCCCGTGACGACGGGGAGTTCACCTGGATCACAGCCCTCCCCGAGTGGGTCGAGGGCAAGCGCACCGAGCAGTACGCGAGCCCCGCCGAGGTCGACGCGCTGCCCGCGCCGCCGCCCGGCGAGGGCTGGCTGTACGCCTGGGCCTGGGAGGACGAGACCGCTGGCCGCATCCGGGCCCGCGGCTTCCCGCGCCGCCCCGACGGGGTCATCGCCGAGGACGAGGCCACCGGATCGGCCGCGATACTGCTGACCGCCGAGCTGAACCGCGCCCTGAACATCACCCAGGGCGCGGGCTCCCAGATCCTCACCGCGCCCGGCCCGGACGGCACCGTCGAGATCGGCGGCCGCGTCCGCTTCGCGAAGCTGCCCGAGGCGCGCACCGGGACTGAGTAGGTGCGCAGCCTTGATTGAGTACGTACGCCCTGGGAGCGGGGCCCCGTGCTGCGGTTTCATGGGGGCATGAACACGACACCGAGTGCCGGCCGGCACCCGCAGCCGGGCCCGCCGCCGCACCCGCACCCCGACGAGACGCGGCAGTGGCTGCTGGTCCCCGTGCTCTTCACCGCGTTGACGCTGGTGGCGGGCGGCCTGAGCTACGCGGCCTCCGACCTGCCGCGCTCCCCGCTCTGGCTCTCGCTCCCGTACCTGATCCCGCTGGGCCTGGCGGCCCTCACCTGGCGGCCGCCCCAGACCCCGGCGCAGCGGACGAACCGCATCGTGGCGGGCGGCATCGGTGCCGTGCTCGCGCTCGTCTACGCCAAAGGCGTCGAGGTCGTGCTCATCGGCATCGGGCTGGCCGTCTGGCTGATCCAGGGCGACTGACGGCGCGCGCAGCGCGACACCCCCGCCGCCCGCTCGGCGGCGGGGGTGTCGTCCGTCCCAGGCGTCAGGCGCTCAGGGGGAACTCCCGGCCCAGCTCGCGGAAGACCGCGCCGTTGAAGTCGAAGGCGCGCTTGCACTCGTCGATGATGCGCTGCTTCTCCAGGTCGTCCGCGGCGATCGCGTCGAGCAGCTCGCGGTAGGTCCGCTTGAAGGCCGCGGGGTTGGCGATGTCCGCGAACACGTAGAACCGGACGCCGTCGCCCTTGCGCGTGAAGCCCCACGTCCGCTCCGCCTTGTCGCGGATGATCTGGCCGCCGGAGAGGTCGCCCAGGTAGCGGGTGTAGTGGTGGGCGACGTACCCGCCCGGCCAGCCGGCCGCGCACTGCGCCACGCGGGCCGCGTAGGCCTCGGTCGCGGGCAGCGCGATCAGCGTCTCGCGCCAGGACGGCCCGCGCAGGTGCGCCAGGTCGCGCTCGATCTCGGCGACGCGCATCAGCTCGGGCTGTATGAACGGTCCGGCCACCGGGTCGTCCTTCAGGGACTCGGCCGCGTCCTCCAGGGCCCGGTACACGAACCACAGCTGCTCGGTGTAGCGCGTGTACGCGTCCACCCCGAGCCGGCCGCCCAGCAGGTCGCTCATGAAGGTCGAGGTCTCTGCCTCGGTGTGCTGCTCGTGCGACGCGACACGGATGACCGTAGAGAAGGCGTCCAAGACAATCCTCCGGAGACGGGACGAGGAGGCGGGCGGGCCCGCCGGGCGTGACGGCACGTCCGCCACGCCCGATCCTCGTGCTTAGGCTTACCTAAGTCAATGTCTTCCCGACGTCTTGTCGGTAAAACACCTCCGGCAAAGATTCTCCTACGGGTCTGCGGCTTTTGCAGCTCTTACGGCCTTACGGCAGGGTGAGGATCTCGGCTCCCGTGTCCGTCACCACCAGTGTGTGCTCGAACTGCGCGGTGCGCTTGCGGTCCTTCGTCACGACGGTCCAGCCGTCGGCCCACATGTCGTACTCGTGCGTGCCCAGGGTCAGCATCGGCTCGATCGTGAAGGTCATCCCGGGCTCGATGACCGTCGTGGCGTGCGGGCTGTCGTAGTGCGGGATGATCAGGCCGGAGTGGAAGGACGAGTTGATGCCGTGCCCGGTGAAGTCCCGGACCACGCCGTAGCCGAAGCGCTTCGCGTACGACTCGATGACCCGGCCGATCACGTTGATCTGGCGGCCCGGCTTCACGGCCTTGATCGCCCGGTTCAGGGCCTCGCGGGTGCGCTCCACCAGCAGCCGCGACTCCTCGTCCACCTCACCGCACAGGTACGTGGCGTTGTTGTCGCCGTGCACGCCGCCGATGAACGCGGTGACGTCGAGGTTCACGATGTCGCCGTCGCGCAGGACGGTGGAGTCGGGGATGCCGTGGCAGATGACCTCGTTGACCGAGGAGCACAGGGACTTCGGGAAGGCCCGGTAGCCCAGCGTCGACGGGTAGGCGCCGTGGTCGCACATGTACTCGTGCGCGACCCGGTCCAGCTCGTCGGTGGTCACCCCCGGTGCGATCAGCTTGGCGGCCTCTTCCATCGCCTGGGCGGCGATCCGGCCGGCGATGCGCATGGCCTCGATGGTCGCGGCGGACTGCACCTCCGGTCCGGTGTACGGAGTGGGCGCGGGCTTGCCCACGTACTCGGGCCGGCGGATGTTTCCGGGAACGGAACGGGCGGGAGAGAGCTCGCCTGGTACGAGCAGCGACTGGCCAGACATGCAAGCGAGTGTATCCAGCGGGGATGGGGCAGCATGGCGGCAGAGAGCGGTATCGAGAGGTATCGAAAGGAGCCCGAGGACGATGGCCCTGTTCAAGAAGCGTCAGGTGGGCAAACCCGGCGAGTGGTACTACTGCCTGGTCCACCACAAGGTCGAGGAAGGCCCGGAGTGCCCGGCGAAGGACCGTTTCGGCCCGTACGCGACGCCGGCGGAGGCGGCCCACGCCATGGAGACCGCGCAGGAGCGCAACCTCGAATGGCAGACCGACCCCAAGTGGAACGACAAGTCCCGCGACGAGGACGAGGGCACGGCCGCCCCGTAGGACCGGGGGCTCCGAGGCCTACCAGCGGCTGGGCGGCGGCGCGGTCAGCTGGTCGGCCAGCCGCGCCAGCCGGTCCCGCAGCCGCCGCGGCCCGCGCCGCACCGGCAGGCTGTTCTCCCCGGCCGCCGCGCTGACCAGGTGCTGCACGGTGTCCAGGTCCAGCTCGCCGGCCCCTTCCCGTACGGACAGGGCGTCGTGCGCGAGCGCGGCGAGATCCGCATCCCCACCGTCCAGGGACAGTACGGTCGCCCCCGCGCGGCGGGCGTCGTGCACCCGCTCCAGCAGCCCCGCCCCGGGCTCCTCCGGCGCCACCACCAGCAGGGTGTGCCCGCGCCGGGCCGCCTCCAGCCGGCCCAGCCCCACCGACAGGTGCGCCGGCTCCCCGGGCAGCACGCGGTGGCGTACGAGCGTGGGCGCCAGCTCCGGCAGCCCGGACCAGGCGGCCTCGTCCACCAGGTGCGCCGCCAGGTGCCAGGGCTCGTACTGCTCGGTCCCCACCAGCAGCAGATTCCCGCCGGCCGGTGCGAGGGAGCGCCGCAGCGATCCGGCGAAGCGGCGCGCGGCACCGGGCCACTGCGTACCGGCGAGCACCTCGCGCAGCAGCGCGACCCTCACGGCGTCCATATCGGCATCCTGCCGCACGGAAGGGGCGTACGGGAGCGCTTCGTCCCGCTTCGCCCGGCCGGACGCAGCCCCGTTCCCGTTCGACTCTGCGGATCCCGGCATTACCCTCGCCCCCATGACCTCCACAGACAGCAACCAGACTTCCCCCGCGACGGCGCCGGCCAAGGCACCGGCCAAGGACCCGTGGGACCTGCCGGACGTCTCCGGCCTCGTCGTCGGCGTCCTCGGCGGCACCGGCGACCAGGGCCGGGGCCTGGCCTACCGGCTCGCCCGGGCCGGCCAGAAGGTGATCATCGGCTCCCGCGCCGCCGACCGCGCGCAGAGCGCCGCCGACGAACTGGGCCTCGGCGTGGAGGGCGCGGACAACGCCGAGTGCGCGCGCCGCAGCGACATCGTGATCATCGCGGTGCCGTGGGAGGGACACGCCAAGACCCTCGAAGCCCTCCGCGAGGACCTCGCGGGCAAGCTCGTGGTGGACTGCGTCAACCCGCTGGGCTTCGACAAGCAGGGCGCGTACGCCCTCCCCGTCGAAGAGGGCAGTGCGGCCCAGCAGGCCGCGGCGCTGCTCCCCGACTCCCGGGTGACGGCGGCCTTCCACCACCTCTCGGCGGTCCTGCTCCAGGACGAGTCCGTCGAGGAGATCGACACCGACGTGATGGTCCTCGGCGAATCCCGCGCCGACACGGACATCGTGCAGGCGCTGGCCGGCCGTATCCCGGGCATGCGCGGGGTCTTCGCAGGCCGCCTGCGCAACGCCCACCAGGTGGAGTCCCTGGTCGCCAACCTGATCTCCGCGAACCGCCGCTACAAGGCCCACACGGGCCTGCGCGTCACGGACGTCTGAGCCGCCGGCCCCGGACCCGGCGACCCCGTACCGGGCGACCCCGGACCCGGCGACCCCGTACCGGGCGACCCGTACCCGGCGGCCGCCTTCGCAGCGGCCGCCGGGTACGGACCCCGTCAGCCCCGGCGGCTGCCGGCGCGCGCCTCGACGGGGCCCAGGTGCGCCACCACCCCCTGGTAGAAGCGGTCCACGGCCTCGTCGACGCTGCGGATGAACCCGGACTCGGTGTTGCCGCGGGTGTTGCCCATGCCCTTGATCAGCGACAGCCGGAACCCGCTGAGCGGCGCGCCGCCCTTGGGCAGCAGGTCGCCCGGCTCGGGGCGCAGCCGCTCCAGGGTGCCGCGCGGCCCGTTCCCGCCCTCGACGAGGGTCTCCACGTGCAGGTCCGCCGGCGCCTCGGCCAGCAGCCGGACCAGCCGCTTGACCGTGGTCAGCGGATACGAGCCCTCCGGCGCCGGTACGTCGACCGTGGTGCGGACCTTCCCCGTCCGCAGATCGGCGGTCACCGCGATGACGCTGCTCGTCCCGTCGATGCGCAGCTCCGCGCAGAGCCGTCCGTCCCGGCACAGCTTCTGCGCCGCGGCGGAGCGGCGCGCCTGCGGATCGCTGCCGCGCCGGACCCGCTGCACCGGGAGCGCCTTCTGGCCGAGCTCCCCGCCCAGGCGCAGGCAGACCTGGCGGATCAGCCGCTCCCAGCTCTCGACCACCTCGACGGCGCGCGCATCGTCGAGGGCGAGGGTTTCGTCCTCGATCCCCTTGCGTACGGGCACCCAGGCGGCCCCCATGTTCTGGAATCCGTGGCAGCCCGACTGCTCGTGCCGGAGGTACTCCAGCAGCTCCTGCAGCAGCCAGGCGTGCGCGGCGTTGCCCACGCCCTCGTGGCGGATCAGCATCTGGGCCTGGTGGGCCACTTCGGCCCAGGACAGGTGCCAGAGGCTGACCTTGTGCTTGCGGCGCCCGTCGATCTTGACGTCCACCATGGCGGTGCCCTCGAGGGCGACGTCGTTGGAGAGCGTGATCACGGCCTCGTAGCCGCGGCGGGCGGCGATGTCCATGTACTGCTGGACCTGCTCGGCCTTGAGCGGGTTGCCGTTCGTCTTCGTCTCCACCAGCGCCGTCCAGAGCTTTCCGGCGCGCTCGACCCGGATCACCCCGTCCGGGCGCCGCGGGGTCTCGCCGTGGGGGAGGGACACCTCGGTGAAGGTCTGCATCCGTCCGGCGGGGGCGCCGAACGCCGCCGTGAGGCGGCGGCCGAACTCCGGCACCTGCGCCATGACGGACAGCAGCACGGAGGTGGCGCGCACCTCGCGCTCCTTGTCGCTCTTCACCGTCGGGACGGGGAACAGCCGGGCCGGGCGCCAGGAGTCGTTCTCGGCGAGCGAGTTCCCGGCCACCTTGGGCAGGGTGACCTTCTTCCTGGTCGTACGGGGACCCCGGCCGCGTGCCTGGGCGGGCACGGCGGCGCTGCCCCCGGCCTCCGGCGCGACAGGCCCGGCCGGGACCGCGGCCGGGACCGCAGGCGGGACCGCGGCCGGGCCTGCGGGCGGCCCCGGCTCGGCCTCCGCCGCGGGCGCGCCCTGGGCCGCGGGTTCGGCATCGGCGGCGACCCCGCCGCCCTCCCCGCCGACCTCGCTCTCCTCGAGGACGGAGATGCCGAAGTCCGTGGCCAGACCGGCCAGTCCGGTCTCGTAGCCCTGCCCGACCGCGCGGAACTTCCACTCCTCGCCGCGCCGGTACAGCTCACCGAAGATGAACGCGGTCTCCACGCCCGCGTCGTGGATCGAGAACCCGACGAGCGGTTCGCCGGCCCGGTCCGCGACCGTCATCCGCAGGTCGTCCAGGTCGCCGAAGCGCGCACCGCCGTACTGACTGGCCGCCACCACGATCCGGGCGACCCCCTCGGGGACGGCGGTGAGATCCACACTGATCCGGTCCTCGTCACCACTCCCGGTCGGCGCCTTCCCCAGCAGCTGCACGCTTCCGTCGGCGGCGGCGGGGTTGTTGTAGAAGTAGAAGTCGTTCTCGCTGCGGACCTTGCCGTCCCCGTCGACGAGGAGCACCGAGACGTCGGCGTCGCCCGCCCCCGACGCGCTGCTCCAGCTCAGGCTGACGACCACGGCCCCGGCGTCCTCGCTGAGGGCGGTCAGGCTGACGTTCGCACCCTTGGAGATCTCCTGCATGTCCATCCCCCCAGTCGCCCGGCAGCGTCCGCATCGGACCGAGCAGGCCGGACTGTCGTTCCGTCGTGCTTGTCGCGCGAGATTCGCGGCGCGCCCCCGGCGAACCGTAGCGGCGTGGTGCGCGGGAGATCGGGAAACGAGGAAAAAGGGTCGGAAGCGGAGTGCGCGGGGCTTTACGGGAGCACTGCAGGGCATGGGGGACACTGGAGGGGCTCGACCCCACCCCGTGTCGCCGAGGAGCTGTTCCCCATGCCCCGCCTTGCCCTGTTCGCCATCGTCGTCTGCGTCCTGTCCGTGGCCGCGGCCGTGGTCGCCTTCGTGGAGGGCAGCTTCCTGGGGATCGTCTGGGTGCTGCTGGCCGGGCTCACGTCCAACATGGCCTGGTACTACCTGCGCAAGGCGAAGGCCGAGAAGGCAGCGCGCTCCGTCGGCTAGGCAGGCGCGGTTCTAGGACTGCGGGACCGTGCAGAAGCCGTTCGTGTCCTGCCAGAAGCGGTAGAGGTCGCGGCCGCAGTAGGTCTCCAGGTCGGACACGCCCAGCGTGGACAGCAGATTGCGCACCACGTCGAAGAAGTACCCGTTGATCTCCGGGATCCACAGCAGCGCGAAGACGGCGATCAGCCCGAACGGCGCCAGCGGCGCCACCTCGCGGCGGATCCGGTACGAGAGCCAGGGCTCGATGATCCCGTAGCCGTCCAGGCCCGGCACCGGCAGGAAGTTCAGGATCGCCGCCGAGACCTGGAGCAGCGCGAGGAAGGCGAGCGCGAAGCGGAACGCCATCGGGACCCCGTCGAGGGCGTTCAGCCAGAACGGCGCGGTGCAGACGATCGCGAAGGCCACGTTGGTCAGCGGGCCCGCCGCCGAGATCAGGCTGTGCTTCCAGCGGCCCTGGATCCGGTCGTGCTCGATGTACACGGCGCCGCCGGGCAGGCCCAGCCCGCCCATGATCACGAAGATCACCGGCAGGATGATGCTGAGCAGCGCGTGCGTGTACTTCAGCGGATTCAGCGTCAGGTAGCCCTTGGCCCCGACGGTGAGGTCGCCGCTGTGCAGGGCCGTGCGGGCGTGCGCGTACTCGTGCAGGCAGAGCGAGACGATCCACGCCGAGGTGACGAAGAGGAACACGGCGAGCCCGGTGCTCGTCGAGTACCCCGTCCACACGGCCCAACCGGTGACCGCCATGACGGCGAAGATGCCGAGGAATACGGAACTGATCTGCCGCTCGTTGCGGCTGCCCTGATGACCCATGCGGCGAAACCTACCCCGCGCAAGAGGCCAAAAGGAGTACGGGGCCGGGGCGCGGGCCGGTGACAATGGGGCGGTGCGCTACGCGATTCTCGGCACTGCCCAGGCCATCCGCGACGACGGGACCCCCGTCGCCGTCGGCGGAGCGCGCCTGCGGGCGCTGCTGACGGCGCTCGCGCTGCGCCCGGGGCGGGCGGTGCCGGTGCACCTGCTCGTGGCCGAGGTGTGGGACGCGGACCGGCCGGCGGATGCGCCGGCCGCGCTGCAGGCGCTGGTGGCCCGGCTGCGAAGGGCGCTGGGACACGGGGCGGTGCGCTCGGCGGACGGCGGGTACCTGCTGGTCGCGGCGCGCGAGGACGTCGACCTGTACCGCTTCGAGCGGCTCGCACGGGCCGGAGCCGCGGCGCAGGACCCGGCCGAGGCGGCCGCCCTGTACGACGAGGCCCTGGCGCTGTGGCGCGGCCCGGCGCTGGCGGATCTCCCGGACCCGGCGGCCGAGTCCGCCCGGTGGGAGGCCGTACGCCTGGACGCGCGCCGGGGCCGGCTCGCGGCGGCCCTGGCCCTGGGCGAGGCCGAGCGCGCCCTCCCGGAGCTGACCGCCCTGTGCGAGCAGCGCCCGCTGGACGAGCCGCTCCAGGTCCTGCGGATCCGCGCGCTGCAGGACGCGGGCCGCCCGGCGGAGGCACTGGCCGCCTACGACACCGTCCGCCGCACCCTCGCCGCCCGCCTGGGCACGGACCCGGGCCCGGCCCTGCGGACCCTGCACACCCAACTCCTGACCCCTGCCCCGGCCGCCGCGGCGCAGCCCCCGGGCCCGGGGCGGAGCACCACCGGGACCGCCCCCGCGGCGGAGCCGGGCCAGGGGCCGGGCGCCGAGCCGGCCGGCGGCCCCGTACCGCCCGGACAGGGGAACTTGCGGGTGCGGCTGACCAGTTTCGTGGGGCGGGAAGGGGACATCCGGGTCATCCGGGAGGACCTGGCGCGGGCTCGGCTCGTCACCCTGCTCGGGCCCGGCGGGGCCGGGAAGACGCGGCTGTCCCAGGAGGCCGCCGAGCGCGCCGCCGTGGCCTGGCCCGACGGCGTGTGGTTGGTGGAGCTGGCCCCCGTGGACGATCCCGAGGACGTCGCCGAGGCGGCGCTCACCGCGCTCGGCGCGCGGGAGACCAAGCTGCGCGGCGCCGCCGCCGAGGAGCTGCGGGCGCTGACCGACCGGGCCGGGGACCAGCCCCTGGACCGGCTCGCGGAGCACTGCGCGCGGCGGCGGATGCTGCTGATCCTGGACAACTGCGAGCACGTCGTCGGCGCCGCCGCCGAGCTGGCCGAGGAACTCCTCGCGCGCTGCCCCAGCGTCCGGATCCTGGCCACCAGCCGCGAACCCCTCGGCGTGCCGGGGGAGTTGCTGCGGCCGGTGGAGCCGCTGCCCGACCCCGTCGCGCTGCGGCTCCTGGGAGACCGCGGGGCCGCCGCCCGGCCCGGGTTCAGCGTCGAGGACGACCCGGCCGCCGCCGCCGAGATCTGCCGCCGCCTCGACGGGCTGCCGCTCGCGATCGAGCTGGCCGCGGCCCGGCTGCGGCTGCTCACCCCGCGCCAGATCGCCGACCGCCTCGACGACCGGTTCCGGCTCCTGACCGGGGGAGCCCGTACCGTCCTGCCCCGCCAGCAGACCCTGCGCGCCGTCGTCGACTGGTCCTGGGAGCTGCTCGACGAGCCCGAGCGCGCCGTCCTGCGCCGCCTGTCCGTCTTCGCCGGCGGCTGCGACGTGGCCGCCGCCGAAGCCGTGTGCGCCGGCCCCGACACCCTCGACACCCTCGACGTCCTCGGCTCCCTCGTCGACAAGTCCCTCGTCGTCGCCGCCCCCGGCCAGGGCGACGGCATGCGCTACCGGCTCCTCGAGACCGTCGCCGAGTACGCCGCCGAGCGGCTGGCCGAGGCCGCCGGGGACCGCGCCGATACCGAGCGCCGCCACCTCACGTACTACCGCGAACTCGCCCGCACCACCGAGCCGTTGCTGCGCGGCCGCCGCCAGCGCGAGGCCACCGGCCGCTTCGCCGCCGAGTACGAGAACCTCCGGACCGCCCTGCGCCGCGCCATCGCCGCCCGCGAGACCGACGAGGTGCTCTGCCTGGTCCACTCCCTCACCTGGTACTGGCAGATGCACGAACTGCGCGCCGAATCCCGGCACTGGTCCGATGCCGCCGGCGCGCTCGGCCCCGACCCCTTCGCCCAGCCCGTCACCCCCGCCGAGCCGGTGTACGCACGACTCGTGGACACGCCCCCGCCGTACACCGGGGAGCTGCTCACCGAGGCCTGGCGCGGCATCCGGCTGATCCAGCTCGCCTCCCGCGACCAGACCAGCATGAGCTGGACCTCGCCGGAGATCCGGGACCGGGTCGAGGGGGTCCTCGCCGCCTACCGGCCCGGCCTGCCGCAGACCTGCCGCTTCCCTGCCGGCCTGTGGATCTACGCCGTGATGATCGCCGGGGAGTCCGGCCTGCTCCGGGAGGTCCTCGACGCCACCGTCGACACCGCCCGCGAGCTGGACCACCGCTGGGAGCTGGCCGGCGCCCTCCAGGTGCGGGCCAACGTACTGGCCAACCGGGCCGCCTGGTCCGGCGACGCGGCCCGCGACGCCGACGAGAGCCACGCCCTCTTCGAGGCGCTGGGCGACGACTGGGGCTGCGCCGAGGCCCTCTCCGCCCGCGCCGAATCCCGCGAGAAGCGGGGCGAGTACGCGGCGGCCGCCGACGATTTCCGCGCCGCGATCGAGCACGCCGAGCGGCTCGGCGCCCCCTCGCAGGTCACGGTCCTGCGCGTGCGGATGGCCGGGACCCTCGTCGAGAGCGGCGCGCTCGCCGAGGCCGAGGAGATCCTCGCCGGGGTCGTCAGCACCCCCCTCGGCTACGGCAACGAGGTCATGCCGATCGCCCGGATGTTCCTCGCGAGCGTCTACGGCCGCACCGACCGCATCCCCGAGGCCCACCACCAGCTCCAAGTGCTGCGCGAGGAGTTCGCGTTCGGCGCGTTCGCCGTCTTCGACGGGTTCCTGCTCGGCACGATGGCCTGGCTGGCGAACCAGGAGGGCAAGTACGCGGACGCCCTCGCCCTGCTGCGGCCGGCCATGGAGGCCGCCGACGACCCCCTCGCCCTGATGGTCGCCCCGCAGATGCCCGCCGTGTACCTGATGACGGCGGCGCTGTCCCACGCCGGCCTCGGCGGCGCGCAGCACGCGTACGACGCGGCGCGGCTGCTCGGCGCGTACCGGGCCCTGCTGCCGCCCCAGCACTTCCCGGTCAGCATGGAGCGCGAGGACGCCGCCCGGGCCGAGGAGCTGACGCGTGCTGTGCTCGGGGACGCCGGGTACGCATCCGCATACGCCGAAGGCGGCGGCCTCACCCTGGAGGAGGCCACCGCCCTCATCTGACCCGGCCCCCCGTGCGGGGCCCGTCCGGGACGCGATCCGGAACGGACCGGTCGTCCGGATCAGGTCTTCTGGCGGAACTTGCGGACTGCGAGCGGCATGGTGACCGCCGTGATGGCCACCGACCAGATCAGGGTCACCGTCACCGGGTGGGCGACCGCACCGCCGTTGATCAGGCCGCGGGCCGCGTCCGCCAGGTTGGACAGCGGGTTGTAGTCCGTGAAGGTCTGCAGCCAGCCGGGCATCGTCGACGGCGGGGCGAAGATCGAGCTGCCGAACTGCAGCGGCATCAGGACCAGCATCGCCATGCCCTGGACGGCCTGCGCGGTCTTCATGGTGAGGCCGAGCAGGATGAAGATCCACATCAGCGAGGCGCCGAAGACCGCCGACAGGCCGATGGACAGCAGCAGGTCGAACACCGAGGTCTTGATCGACAGGCCGAGCATGAAGCCCACGGTGAGCAGGATCGCGATGGCGACCATCATCCGGCCGAGCTCGACGACGATCTTGGCGATCAGGACGGACGACCGGGCGATGGGCATGGACCGGAAGCGGTCCATCACGCCCTTCTTGAAGTCGTCGTTGACGCCGGTGCCGACGCCCATGGCGATGTTCATGCCCATCATGGCCATCAGGCCCGGGACGACGTAGTTGACGTACGCCTCCTGCTGGCCCTTGCCGGAGATCGCGCCGCCGAAGACGAACACGAACAGCAGCGTGAAGATGATCGGCATGAACAGGACGTCGAACATCGACTCGGGGTCCTGCTTGATCTGCAGGGCGTTGCGGCGCACCAGGGCGCCGATGTGCCGCAGGTTGGCGCGCAGGCCGATCCGGCCCTCGCCGGCCGGGGCCGCGGAGGCCTTCGGCGCGGCCGCGGAGGCCCCTGCGGTACTGGGCTTCGTCGTGGTTACGGTGCTCATGCCGCGACCTCCTCGGTCTTCTCGGTGGGAACGGAGTCCTCGACGGAGGTGGGCCGCTGGCCGGTGATGGCCAGGAACACCTCGTCCAGGCTGGGCAGGTACGTGCCGAGGTCGGCGATCGCGTACCCGCGGGCGGCCAGCAGGCCGACCACGGCGGTCAGCTGCTCGTCGCTCAGGATCGGGACCAGCAGCACGCCCTCGTCCGGGACGGCCTGCGAACCGGCCACACCGTCGAGCCCGGCCTCCGCCAGCGCACGGGCCATGCCCGGAAGGTCGGACGCGGCGGCGGGGCGGATCTTCAGGGTCCGGCCGCCGACCCGGGCCTTCAGCTCGTCGACCTTGCCGTTGGCGATGACCTTGCCCCGGTCGATGACCGTCAGCTCGCTCGCGAGCTGCTCGGCCTCCTCCATGTACTGGGTGGTCAGCAGGACGGTGGCCCCCTCGGCGACCATCCGCTGCACCTCGTCCCACACCTCGTTGCGGGTGCGGGGGTCCAGGCCGGTGGTCGGCTCGTCCAGGTACAGCACGGCCGGGCGGCCGATCATGGAGGCGGCCAGGTCGAGCCGGCGCCGCATGCCGCCGGAGTAGTTCATCGCGGCCTTCTTGGCGGCGTCGGTGAGCGAGAACCGCTCCAGCAGCTCGTCGGCGCGCGACCGGGCGTCCTTGCGGGACAGGTCGAGCAGCCGGCCGATCATGTAGAGGTTCTCCCAGCCGGAGAGCTTCTCGTCGACCGAGGCGTACTGGCCGGTCAGGCCTATGGTGCGGCGCAGCTGCCGCGGCTGGCGGACCACGTCGTAGCCCGCGACGGTCGCGGTCCCGGCGTCCGGGACGATCAGGGTGGAGAGGCAGCGTACGAGGGTGGTCTTGCCGGCGCCGTTGGGCCCGAGGACCCCGAGGACGGTGCCCTCGCGGACGTCCAGGTCGACACCGTCCAGGGCTTTGGTCTCGCCGTAGTGCTTGACCAGTCCCCGCACCTCTACGGCGTTCGAGCCGTTCAGGGGATTCTTGTCGTTTCGCGTCATGGGCACCATGGGACCATCCGCCACCGACAACGCACCGACAGCGGACCGACAGGCAGCCGACGGGAAGCCGGCAGCCCGCCGACGACGCGTCGGCGGGCTGTCGGGCGGGCGCCTGTTCGATCAGTGGAAGCTGTGCTCGGCCTGCGGGAACGTTCCGCCGACCACGTCCTCGGCGAAGGCCTTCGCCGCGTCGCCCATGGTCGCGCGGAGGTTCGCGTACTGCTTCACGAACTTCGGCATCTTCCCGCCGGTCAGGCCCATCATGTCGGTCCACACCAGCACCTGCGCGTCGCACTCCGCGCCGGCGCCGATGCCGACCGTCGGGATGTGCAGGGACCGGGTGACCTCGGCGGCCAGCTCGGCCGGAACCAGCTCCAGCACCACCGCGAAGGCGCCCGCGTCCTGCGCCGCCTTGGCATCGCGCAGCAGCTGGTGCGCGGCCTCGTCGCCGCGGCCCTGCACCCGGTAGCCCATGGCGTTCACGGACTGCGGGGTCAGGCCCAGGTGGGACATGACGGGGATGCCGGACTGCACGATCAGCTCGGTCTGGTGCAGCGAGCGCTCGCCGCCCTCCAGCTTCACGGCCCCGACGCCGGCCTCCTTCACGAGGCGGGTGGCACTGCGCAGCGCCTGCACGGCGCCTTCCTGGTACGAGCCGAACGGCATGTCGCCGATGACCAGGGCCCTGCTCGTGCCGCGTACGACGGCCGCCGAGAGCATGGTCATCTGGTCCATCGTCACCGGGACGGTGGAGTCGTAGCCGAGGTGACAGTTGCCCATGGAGTCGCCGACGAGGATGACCGGGATGCCGGCCTCGTCGAAGACGGACGCGGTCATCGCGTCGTAGGCGGTGAGCATGGGCCACTTCTCGCCGCGCTCCTTGGCGAGGGTGAGGTCGCGGACGGTGATCCGCCGGGTGCCCGTGCCTCCGTACAGGGTGGGGGAGGCGGCTTCGCGGGCAGGCGAAACGGCATGCGTCATTGCAACTGCTCCTTGATGTCATCTCGAGGCGCCCTTACGGCGTCCCCGGACTCACCCACCATGGTGGCACTTGCCCGGGCCGTGGCGAAAGTGGCGCGAAGACCTGTACGTCACACTCCTGGCTCACACCAGGACCACTCCTGGCCCCTTCATGGTCCCCTCCGCGGCGATTCGACGCGCGCGAGAGCGAATGTGCGCGTTTCGTGACAAGCGGAACCTCGGCCACACGGCCGTTCGTCCTCCCGGACGTACGGCCGGAACAACGGCACGGAAGGCTGCGTCCATCGCCTAGGGTCAAGGAGCGGGGACGGAGCGCAAGCACGGCAGCGAGGGCAGTGGCATGGCACAGGCGTACATGATGGAGACGGGGAACGGCGGCTCGGAGCCCGAGCCCTCCGGATCCCGCCTCCGGCGCCGACTGGCCGGACTGCGCAGAGACCGGGGCATCTGGCGGCGCGGGCTCGTGACCGCGGCCCTGGCCGCCCTGATCTCGCTGGTCATGATCTTCCACGCCGAGCTGCCGAACGACGTGGGCAACCTCGGCAGCCTCACCGAGACCTTCCTGCCCTGGCTGGGGGTGGCCGTACCGCTCCTGCTCGTCGCCGCCGTCGTCCGCAAGTCCGCCACCGCGCTGATCGCGATACTGCTGACGGCCGTCGTATGGGTGAACCTCTTCGGCAGCCTGGTCCTCGACAAGTCCGGCACCGGCGGCAACCTGATGGTCACCACCCACAACGTCGACGCCGACAACCCCGACCCGCACGGCACCGCGGCCCGGGTCGCGAAGTCCGGGGCCGACGTCCTGGCCCTGACCGAGCTCAAGGGCAGCGTCGTCCCCGTCTACGAGGCGGCCCTGGCGGGCACGTACAAGTACCACTCCGTCGAGGGAACGGTCGGGGTGTGGAGCAAGTACCCGCTGAGCGCCAGCTCGCCCGTCGACATAAAGATGGGCTGGACCCGCGCCATGCGCACCACCGTGGACAGCCCGTACGGCCAGATCGCGGTCTTCGCCGCCCACCTGCCCTCCGTCAGGGTCAAGCTCAACGCCGGCTTCACCGCCAATCAGCGCGACAACAGCGCCGGGGCCCTGGGCGCCGCGCTCGCCGCCGAACCGCTGAAGAAGGTCATCCTGCTCGGCGACCTCAACGGCACCATGAACGACCGCTCCCTGTCCGAGGTCACCTCGCAGATGCGCTCCACCCAGGGCGCGGCGGGTGACGGGTTCGGCTTCAGCTGGCCGGCCCAGTTCCCGATGGCCCGCATCGACCAGATCATGGTCCGCGGGATCAAGCCCGAGGGCTCCTGGGCCCTCCCGCGCACCGGCAGCGACCACCTGCCGATCGCTGCGCGGCTGACGGTGAAGAAGTAGCCCGCACCGGTTTCGGAAGGGGCCCCGCCGCATGGGCGGCGGGGCCCCTTCGCCGGACCTCCCTCACGCCTGTTCGCGCCAGCCGTTCGTGATGGGCAGCCGGCGGTCCTTGCCGAAGCCCTTCGCGGAGATCTTCGTGCCCGGCGGGTACTGGCGGCGCTTGTACTCCGCCGTGTCCACCATCCGCAGCGTCCTGGCGACCAGCTCGCGGTCGAATCCGGCCGAGACGATCGCCTCCAGGCCCTGGTCGCGGTCCACGTACATCGCCAGGATCGCGTCCAGCACCGGGTAGTCCGGCAGCGAGTCCGTGTCCACCTGGCCCGGGCGCAGTTCGGCGCTCGGCGGCTTCACGATGGAGTTCTCCGGGATCGGCGGGGTCTCGCCGCGCTCGGCGGCGGCCCGGTTGCGGTACTGCGCGAGCCGGAACACGTCCGACTTGTAGACGTCCTTGATCGGGCCGTACGCGCCCACCGAGTCGCCGTACAGGGTGGAGTAGCCGACGGCCAGCTCCGACTTGTTGCCCGGGGCCAGCACGATGTGACCCTCCTGGTTGGACACCGCCATCAGCATCGTGCCGCGCAGCCGGGACTGGAGGTTCTCCTCCGCCAGGCCGGTCAGGCCCAGCGAGGCCATGTACGCGTCGAACATCGGCTCGATCGGCACCGTACGGAAGTTCAGGCCGGTCCGGTCGGCCAGATCGGCCGCATCGCCCTTGGAGTGGTCCGAGGAGTACTTCGAGGGCATCGAGATGCCGTACACGTTCTGCGCGCCGATCGCGTCGCAGGCGATGGCGGCGACCAGCGCGGAGTCGATGCCGCCGGAGAGCCCGACCAGGACGGAGCGGAATCCGTTCTTCTTGACGTACGCGCGCAGGCCCACGACCAGCGCGTCGTAGATCTCCTCGTCGTCGTCGAGGCGGTCGGCGTAACCGCCGGTGACCACCGGCTCGTACGGCTCCACCGGCTCCTCGGAGAGGACCACGCGGTCGATCCGCAGGCCGTCGTCGACCACGCCCTCGGGCGCGTCGGCCCGCGCCGCGGGCAGGTCGAGGTCGACGAGGACGCAGCCCTCGGAGAACTGCGGGGCGCGTGCGATGACCTCGCCGCTGCCGTCGACGACGATCGAGTCGCCGTCGAAGACCAGCTCGTCCTGGCCGCCGATCATCGCCAGGTAGGCGAGGGTGCAGCCGGCCTCCTGGGCCCGCTTCTGCACCAGCTCGAGGCGCAGGTCGTCCTTGTTGCGCTCGTACGGGGAGGCGTTGACGGAGATCAGCAGGCCGGCCCCGGCGGAACGGGTGGCCGGGACGCGGCCGCCCTCCTGCCAGAGGTCCTCGCAGATCGCCAGGGCCACGTCCACGCCGCGCACCCGGATCACCGGCTGCGTGTCGCCCGGGACGAAGTACCGGAACTCGTCGAACACGCCGTAGTTGGGGAGGTGGTGCTTGGCGAAGCGGAGGACGACCTCCCCGCCGTACAGCACGGCGGCCGCGTTCTCCGGGGAACCGGCGGGGCGGCCGAGCCGCGGGGCGGCCTTGTCGGAGCGGTCGAGGTAGCCGACGACGACCGGCAGTTCGCCGAAGCCCTCGGCCGCCAGCCGCTCCGCGAGTGCGAGCAGGGCCGTGCGGGAGGCGTCGACGAAGGAGCCGCGCAGGGCGAGGTCCTCGACGGGGTACCCGGTCAGCATCATCTCAGGGAACGCCACCAGGTGGGCGCCCTGCTCGGCGGAGTGCCGGGTCCAGTGGACGACCGAGTCGGCGTTGGCGGCGATGTTGCCGACCTGCGAGTCGATCTGATTCAGAGCGAGGCGAAGTTGAGGCACGGGGCCCAGTCTAATCGTCTTTCTGACGCGATGCCCTGGGCCCCGCACTTCTCGTGTGTTTCCGTCAGCCGATCGAGCCGCTGAACTTCGCGTTCGGCATCATGACTCCGGGCGAGATGTCGGCGCTGATGCGCTCGGTGCCCTCGGGCACCTCGAAGGCCACGACCCCGCTGGCGGACTCGCCCGGCAGGATGTCGCCCTTGATCATTTTCGGGACGTCGCCGTCGAACACGAGCTTGGCGGTCATGCCCTTCTCGTCGCGGACGTTGGGCATCGCGTAGATGACGTTGTGCGCGGCGGACGAGCCGTTGGTGATGGTGAGCGTCATCTCCACCGCGTTGCCGACCTGGGAGTACTTGCTCTTCGTGACGTACTTCTTCGGCGTCGAGAGGGTCACCTTGATGCCGTTCGGGTACGTGTACGTCTCGCCGAACGGCAGTGGGGTCGTCATGCCGGGGACCTGCGTGGGCGAAGGCGTGGGCGAGACCCTCGGGGTCGGCGGCATGTTGCGGCGGAGGTCGGCCGGGGGGTTCCAGTCGTCGTCGAGCCGGTCGTCGGCCCTTTCGATGACGAGGCCGGTGAGGAGGAAGCCGCCGACGGAGGAGCCGAGGCCGAGTACGGCGAGGGCCGTGCCGACGACGGCCATCGTCTTGCGGCCGGCGCCGTCCGAGGCGCGGACGAGGGCGCCGATGCCGATGCCGATGCCGACCACGGCGAGGAGGCCGCCCGCCCAGAAGACGAACGGGATGAGGCCGATGACCACGGCGGCGATGCCGATGACGAGGGCGGCGACGGCCAGGCCGTTGGTGGCGGAGCGGGCGGGCGTGCCCCACGGGTTGCCGGGGCCGGGGCCGGCGTGGGCGCCCCAGTGGTTGGCGGGCGGCCCGGGCGGTACGGGCGCGCCGGGACCGCCGGGCGGCACGGGCGCGCCGAAGGAGGGGGCCGGGGGAGCCGCGTGCAGGGGCGCGGTCGGCGGCGCGAAGGCGCCGGGCGCGGGCGACGCGAAGGCGTCGACGGGCGCGGGGGCCGGCGCGGGCTGCGGCGCGGGCTGCTGCGCGGGCGCCGGGACCGGCTCCGGGGCCGCGGCGGGCTGCGGTTCGGGCACCGGCGTGGGCGCGGGGGCGGGCTCGGGCTGTGCTTCGGATTCCGGCGCGGGCGCGGGTTCCGGCGTCGGCGCGGGTTCCGGGGCCGGTTCCGGCTTCGGCTCCGGGGACTTCTGGAGCGACAGCGGCTGCGCCGGCTCGGCCGCGGGCGCGGAGGGTGCGGAGGCCGGCTCCGGTATGGGCGTGCCCGCGGGCTCCGTCGGCGGACCGGACGGGCTGCTGGGCGGGTTCGGGGGCGTGCTCATACCTGGCGGAAGTCCTCACGGGGGGTGGTGTGCGCAGTGATCACCAAGACTGCCATGTGCCCCGCATCGCTCCAAAGGGGTTTGGCCCCCGGCCCGCAGGCCGGGGGCCGAACCCCGTGCAGGGGCTACCGCCGGTACCCGAGCACCGTCATCATCCCGGCCTCCGCGTGGTACACGTTGTGGCAATGCGCCATCCACAGACCGGGGTTGTCGGCGTCGAAGTCCACCGTCAGCGTCCCGTTCGGCAGGATCAGCGCGGTGTCCTTGCGCGCGCCGCCCCGGCGGCCGCCGAGCGCGAAGGTGTGCCCGTGCAGGTGCAACGGGTGCCACATCGTTGTCGAGTTGTTGAACTCCAGCCGGACCCGCTCGCCCGCCTTCACCGGGTGCCGCTGGTCGGCCGTGTACGGCTTGCCGTCGAAGGCCCAGTCGTACTTCTCCATTCCCCCGGTCAGCTTGATCCCGATCGTGCGGTCCGGCTCGCGGGCCGCGAGTACGGCGGGCTCCGCGGCGCGCAGCCGGTCCGCCGTCAGCGGCTTCCCGGCCAGCTCGGCGGGCCGGGTCGCGGCGGTGGGCGGCGCCCCCGCCCCCGTGCGCAGCAGGGCGAGCGCGGATGCCGACCCGCCCTTGCCCTCCTTGCCCTCGGCGAGCGCGGTCAGCGGGAACACCCCGTCCTGCGCCGTGACCAGTACGTCGTAGCGCTCGCCCATGCCGAGCAGCAGCGAGCCGGTCTTCGCGTGCTCCACCGGGTAGCCGTCGGTGTGGGTGACCGTCAGTTCGTGGCCGCCGAGGGCGATCCGGAAGGCGGTGTCCCCGCCCGCGTTGACGATCCGCAGCCGGATCCGGTCGCCGGGCTTGGCCGTGAAGACCGACGGGTCCTGCGCCGTACGGCCGTTGACCAGGTAGTGCGGGTACGCGACATCGCCCGGGTCCTTGCCGAGGATGTCGCTCTCCCCGCCCATGAGCAGGCGCGAGGGCCCGCCGCCGGCCGGGGTCTGCGAGGCCGCGCCGCCGTGGCCCGCGTGCCCGCCTCCCGACCGCATGTCCATACCCTTGCGGAGTTCGGCCAGGACCGCGTCCGGGGTGGAGCCGTCGACTCCGTCGACCCAGTCGTCCAGGACCACCACCCACTCCTTGTCGTACGAGAGGGGCTCCCTCGGGTCCTCGACGATGAGCGGGGCGTACAGGCCGCGGTCCTGCTGGACGCCCGAGTGCGGGTGGAACCAGTACGTCCCCGGGTTCGGGACGGCGAACCCGTACGTGAAGGATCCGCCCGGCGCGATGTCCCGCTGGGTCAGGCCCGGGACCCCGTCCATGTCGTTGCGCAGGGCGAGGCCGTGCCAGTGCAGGGAGGTGGCCTGCGGGAGGTTGTTGGCCAGGGTCAGGGCGAGGGTGCCGCCCGCGGTGACCCGGACCTCCTGGCCGGGCAGCCGGTCTCCGTACGCCCAGGAGCGGACGGTGAGCCCGCCGCCCAGGTCGAGCGGGGTGGCGGTGGCGGTCAGCTTGACCTCCGAGACCGGTCCGGTGGCCTTGCGGGCCGCCTCGGCGGCCCGGACCTCGGGCCCGGCGGGGTCGACGTAGCCGCCCGGCGAGGCGGCGGGGGAGGAACCGCCGTGGTTCATGGAGCCGTGGTCCGGGCCGGAGCCCTCGGAGCAGGCGGCGAGCAGCGCCGAACCGGCGAGGGCGGCGGAGGCGCCGAGAACGGCGCGGCGGGTGGGACGGCCGGGACGGTTGGGAAGAGAGCGCATGGAAGCACCTCGTGGTGTGGTCGTACGAGCAGATGGGCGCCGTCTGCTGCCGCCGCTCGGGCCCGGCGCGCGAGGCGCGTCCGGGCGTGCGGGGGCGGCAGCGGGCCCGTCGCTATACGCGCAGTACCGCCAGCTTCGTGAGGAGTTCGCGGGGCGAGGGCGGATCCGGCCCGCCGGACCGGCCCGGCCGACGGGCCGCGCCCCCGAGCGGCGCGGCGTCGCGGAAGCCGGCCGGTCCGGCGCCCAGGATCAGCAGGGTGAGGCCGCCGAGCACGGCCAGGCACACCGACATGGGGTCCATGCCGGTGCCGGGCGGCGGGGCCTCGGCGGCGGGCCCCCGGTCGTGGGAAGCGTGCGCCGGGGCGGTGGCCGTGCCCGGCGTGTGGTCGGCGGCACGCCCGGCCGAGGCAACGGCGGCGGCCGGAGCCGCGTCCTGCATGGTGTGGGACCGACTCGGATGGCCCAGGGTGTGCATGGTGACGATGCCCAGGAGCAGCGCAGCGAGCAGCAGCAGCCGGGGCCACCGGGCCGCTCGCCGGTCGGTGCGCAGGGCAGGGCGCGTCATGGGCGGAACCCTACCCCGGGTGGGTATCTGATCGTAGGACCGGGTCCGTCGTGTTGAGGATGATGCGCAATATGTCCACAAAAGGCGAAAAGGGGCTGAAAGGGCTCTTCGTGCATCGTGCGTGGCCGGTCGCCCTCCTCATCGGGCTGGGAGCCGCCGCGTACACCGCGTGGGTCCTCGAAGTCGTCCTCTCGACCGGCCTGAACCCCATCGAGACGTACGTCAGCGAGCTCGCCGCCCAGGACCAGCCGCTCGGCGGCCTGTTCCGGGCCACCGACTTCACCGCCGGCCTGCTCGCCTTCGCGGGCGGCCTGCTGGCCCTGGCCGGTCTGCTGCGCCGCGACGGATCCCGCCGCCCCTGGTCGGTCGTGGGCTGGGCCGGCGTCACCCTCTTCGGCGCGGCCACCGCCGCCGACGCCTGGCTCCCGCTGAGCTGCACACCCACCGTGGACCCCGTGTGCGCCGCCCGGGAGACCGCCGGCCTGGTTCCGGCCACCCATCAGGCGCACGCCGTCAGCAGCAGCCTCGCCATGACGGGCGCCCTCGTCGGGATCGTCGCCCTCACCGTCGCCGCCCGCCGCTACGGGCGGCTCGCCCCGCTCGCCCGCCTCGGGCCCGTCCTGGTCGGGCTGGAGCTGCTCGCCACCGCCTGGACCCTGTCCGCCATCGCGCTGTTCACCGCCGGGCGCGGGACCTGGGCGCTCGGTGCCGGGCAGCGGCTGCAGGTGCTGTTCGTGGCGCTCTGGCTGGGCCTGCTCGCGTACTCGGTCCACAAGGAGCGCCGCACATGACACCGCACACGACACCGCGCACGACGCCCCCCACCACCACCACCACCGCACACGGCACCGGCACCGCCCGGACCGGCCGCTTCGTCCGGGTGGACGGCGTCCCGCTGCACGTCCTCGTGGAGGGGAGCGGGCCGCCCGTGGTGCTGAGCGCCGGGCTCGCCATGGCCTGGTTCGACTGGGACCCCGTCGCCGCGCTGCTTGTCGCGCAGGGCCGCACCGTCGTCCGCTTCGACCGCCCCGGGCACGGGCTGAGCGCCCCCGCCACCGTCCCGGCGACCGCCGCCGGGGAGGCCCGCCGCATCGCCCGGCTGCTCGACGGGCTCGGCCTGCCCGGCCCGGTCACCGTCGCCGGGCACTCGATCGCCGGGTTCCACGCCGAGGCCTTCGCCCGCCTGTACCCCGAGCGCACCGCCGCCCTGGTCCTGGTCGACACCAGCATCGAGGAGGACCCCCGTACGGTCTGGCCCGCCGGGCTGCGCACCGGCGCCGCCCGCGTGCTCGGCCGGGCCCTGACCGCCGCCGGACTGCCCGCCGCGCTGGGTCCGCTCGCCCGCCGCGCCGCCGTACGGGCCTCCCGCACCGGCGGCCGCGACCAGGCTCCGCGGGACCTCGTACGCCGCTGCTACCGCACCGGCCGGGTCTGGCGCGGCGCCCTGCTGGAGAACTCCCGCTACCAGGAGACCGCCGCCGAGGTCCTCGCACTGCGGACCGGGCGGCCGCCGGCCGTGCCCGTCACCGTGGTCACGGGGTACGACGGCTCGGCCGGGCGGGGGGCCCTGCGCTGGTGTGCGCGCCAGGCGGAGCTGGCCGACCGGCTCGGCGCCCGCTTCGAGGTCGCCGAACCGGCGGGACACCTGGTCATGCTGGACCGCCCGGGCCGGGTGGCACGGGCGGTCCTGGACGCTGCAGCAAGGGAGCCGGGCGGCCCGGGCCGGGCGGATCGGCCGGGTCAGCGCCTCGCGTAGACCTTCTCCACGAAGCCCGCCAGCTGGTGTTCGTCGAGGTGCTGGGCCAGGTCGGCCTCGCTGATCATGCCGACCAGCTTCTTGTCCTTGATGACCGGGAGCCGCTTGATCCGGTGGCTCTCCATCTCGTCCAGCACGTCGGTCACGTCCGCGCCCGCGTCGATCCAGCGCGGGGTGCCCCGGGCCATGTCGCCGCAGGTCATCTCGGACGGGTTCAGACCCTGCGCCACACAGTTCACGACGATGTCGCGGTCGGTGATGATGCCGCAGAGCCGCTCGGAGGAGTCGCTGATGGGCAGCGCGCCCACATTGAGCCGGCTCATCAGCTGAGCGGCCTTGTCCAGAGTCGCGGTGGCGGGGATCCACTGGGCCCCGGAGTGCATGATGTCTGCCGCGGTGGTCATGGGTTACCTCCCTGAATGCCGATGCGGCCGGGCGCGGACGCGCCCGCCTCGGCACCCTCCGGAGGCCGGTGGGGGGAGGGCCTGATGAGGGCGCCCTCCCACCACCGTACGGGCGTGGCCCGTCACCCGCGCGGCGCAGCTCCGCGCTGTTTCAGCATGTCCGCCATGAGGGTGAGCTCCGACTGCTGCGCCTCGACCATGCCCCGGGCCAGATCCCGCTCGGCGGGGGTCTTGCACTGCGTCGCGCAGCCCTGGGCCATCGCGACCCCGCCCTTGTGGTGGTCGGTCATCAGCTGGAGGTAGAGCACCTCCGCGTCCCGGCCCTCGGCGGCGCCGAGCTGCGCGAGCTCCTCCTTGGTGGCCATGCCGGCCATGAGCGCGCCGGGCTTGGCGGCGCCGCCGCCCATGTCGTGGCCGGCCATGTCATTGCCGCCCATGTCGTGCCCGGCCATGTCGTGCCCGGTGTGGCCGCCGTGCTGGTCGGCGGTTCCCATCCAGGACATCGGCGGCTCGTCGGCCACCACCTTCGGCAGCCCCCACAGGTCCAGCCAGCCCAGCAGCATGCCCCGCTGGTTGGCCTGCGTGTTGGCGATGTCGTACGCGAGCCCGCGCACCGGCTCGTCCTTGGTGCGGTCCCGCACGAGGAACGACATCTCCACCGCCTGCTGGTGGTGCACGGCCATGTCCCGCGCGAAGCCCGCGTCCGGCGAGTAGAGGCCCGGCGCGCGGGCCGACGTACCGCCGCCGTCGCTGTCGCTCGCGGCAGTGACCGTGGCCGCCGCAGCGAACAGCAGCGCGAGCAGGACGGCGGTCCCGGCCGCCCAGTACGTACGGGTCGTACGGGTCACTTCTCGGCCAGCCCGCTGGTGCAGGCCGCGCCCGGCTCGGGGGTCTGCGGGCCCTGCACGTACTTGGTGAAGAACTGCGCGACGCGGGGGTCGTCCGCCTTGTCCACCGTCAGCTGCTTGCCCCAGGCGCTCAGCACGATCGTGCCGGCCTGCTCCTTGACCGGGCTCATCAGCGTGTACGGGGTCTTGGCCACGGTCCCGGCGAGCGCGTCGAGGTCGCCCTTGGCGGCCTTCTCGTTGTACGTCACCCAGACCGCGCCGTGCTCCAGCGAGTGGACGGCGTTGACCTCGGGGACCGGGTTCTTGTAGACGTCGCCGTTGCAGTTCATCCAGCGCGGGCTGTGGTCGCCGCCGACCGGCGGGTTCATCGGGTACTTCACCGGGGTGTCGACGTGGTTGCGGCCCAGCGTCTTCGCGTCCCAGGTCTGCTCGCCCTTCACCGGGGCCTTGCGGGCCGCCGCCTCGGCGTCCTTCTTGTCCTGCTTGTCGATCAGCACCCACGCGCCGAAGCCGATGAGCCCGGCGGCGACGGCCACCGAGACCGTGATCGCGATGGCCGCGTTGCGCCGGTCGCGGGCCCGCTCGGCGCGCCGCATCTCGGCTATGCGGGCCTGGGGGGAGTTGCTGTCGTACGGGGTCCTGCTGGCCATGTGCCCTGAATCCTTCTGCTGAGGGGGGTGGAGGGATGGATCCGGTGGAGCGCGGTACGGCGCCCGGACCCTTCAGGTCCGCAGCACTTGGAGGGCATGGAGGTCGGGGGCCCGGGCGAGCGTCCCGTGCGGCCGCCCCGGCCCGCCGCCGGCGGCGCGCCCGACGGGATCCGGGGTGGAGCCCGGCACGGTCACGGCGGGCGGCGGGGCGGGCAGTACGCCGGGGGTCACGTGCGAGAAGGGGGAGCAGCCGGGCGGCACGTCGGGGGACACGCAGACGGCGCGCGTCCCGTGCCCGCCGGCGGGCCCCCGTACGGCGGACACGCCGGTCGGGGCGGTTACGCCGGTCGGGGCGGTCGCGCCGGACACGGCGGTGACGGCGTGCGGCTCACCCGGTCGTACGCACAGGAACAGCGCTCCGAGCAGCACGCAGAGGGCGACCGTGATGACGGCACGCCGAGGCGTCCGACGCCCTGCGCGCCCGCGCCGCATGTGCTCCCAGCCCCCCATGGGCGCAGATGGTAATGCTCATGGCGGGCCCGAGGTCAGTGCGGGGGTGTCACGAGGTTTCAGAGGTGCGTAATGTGGCGGAAACCGCGGCTGGCGATACTGGGCCTGCCCGACTGTGCCCCCGCCCTCGGGGGAGGTGGTGCACAGGCCGTCTGAACTGCGAGGATGAAGGCATGGACAAGCAGCAGGAATTCGTCCTCCGGACGCTCGAGGAGCGCGACATCCGGTTCGTGCGCCTGTGGTTCACCGACGTACTGGGCTTCCTCAAGTCCGTCGCGGTCGCCCCCGCCGAGCTGGAGCAGGCCTTCGACGAGGGCATCGGCTTCGACGGATCGGCCATCGAGGGCTTCGCGCGGGTCTACGAATCCGACATGATCGCCAAGCCGGACCCCAGCACGTTCCAGATACTGCCGTGGCGCGCCGAGGCCCCCGGGACCGCCCGGATGTTCTGCGACATCCTGATGCCGGACGGGTCGCCGTCCTTCGCGGACCCGCGGTACGTCCTCAAGCGCATCCTGAACAAGACCTCCGACCTGGGCTTCACCTTCTACACCCACCCCGAGATCGAGTTCTTCCTGCTGAAGGACAAGCCGCTGGACGGGACCCGCCCGGTACCGGCGGACAACTCCGGCTATTTCGACCATACTCCGCAGAACGTCGGCATGGACTTCCGCCGCCAGGCGATCACCATGCTCGAATCCATGGGCATCTCGGTCGAGTTCAGCCACCACGAGGGCGCCCCGGGCCAGCAGGAGATCGACCTCCGCTACGCGGACGCGCTCTCCACGGCGGACAACATCATGACCTTCCGCCTCGTCATGAAGCAGGTCGCGCTCGAGCAGGGCGTCCAGGCCACCTTCATGCCGAAGCCGTTCTCCGAGTACCCCGGCTCGGGCATGCACACCCACCTCTCCCTCTTCGAGGGGGACCGCAACGCCTTCTACGAGTCGGGCGCCGAGTACCAGCTCTCCAAGGTGGGCCGCTCCTTCATCGCGGGCCTCCTGAAGCACGCGGCGGAGACGGCCGCGGTCACCAACCAGTGGGTCAACTCGTACAAGCGCATCTGGGGCGGCTCCTCCCGCACCGCCGGCTCCGGCGGCGAGGCCCCCTCGTACATCTGCTGGGGCCACAACAACCGCTCGGCCCTGATCCGCGTCCCGATGTACAAGCCGGGCAAGACGGGCTCCTCCCGGGTCGAGGTCCGCTCGATCGACTCGGGCGCCAACCCGTACCTGACGTACGCCGTGCTCCTCGCGGCGGGCCTCAAGGGCATCGAGGAGGGCTACGAACTCCCGGCGGGCGCCGACGACGACGTCTGGGCCCTCTCCGACGCGGAACGCCGCGCGATGGGCATCGAACCCCTCCCGCAGAACCTCGGCGAGGCCATCGCCCTGATGGAACGCAGCGAACTGGTCGCCGAAACCCTCGGCGAGCACGTCTTCGACTTCTTCCTGCGCAACAAGAAGCAGGAGTGGGAGGAGTACCGCTCGGAGGTAACGGCCTTCGAACTCCGCAAGAACCTCCCCGTGCTGTAAGGGCAGGTCAGCGGCGATAGCCCAGTCACACGGCACCCCGGGCCGGCGGCACTCAGCCGCCGGCCCGGACCCGTTTCACCCCTCCTGGGCCGTCTGTGGGCCGTCAGCCGCTGGCCCGGCGGCCTTGTAGAGGTCGTCCATGGCCTTCAGCGTGCGCTCGTGGCTGCTCGGCATCAGGTGCGTGTAGACCCGGAGTGTGAACCCGGGGTCGCCGTGGCCGAGGTACGTGCTCAGCGCCTTGATGTTCTCCCCGGAGTCCAGCAGGACGGACGCGTAGAAGTGCCGCAGCGCGTGCATCCCGTGCTCGCGCGCGGCCTGATGGCGCTCACCCGGCCGCGGCTGCGGAATGACGCCGGCCTGCACGAGGGCGAACTTCCACACGCGGGTGTTGAAGTCGGTGCGCCGCACCGCGCCCCCGCCCGGGAGGGAGAACAGCAGCCGCTTGGTGACGAGCGGCCCGTCCGGCTTCAGCCAGGGAAGCGTCACGTCCACCGGCGGGAACTCCTCGCGGTGCTCTCGCAGCACCTGCCCGATGCGGCGGGGGAGCGGCACATCCCGTTCCTTTTCCCGCTTGGGCGGACCGAAGACGAGGTGCCCGTTCGCCACCTTCACCTGATTGGCCACCCGAAGCCAATCACCACGGAAGTCGTCCGGGTCGTCCGGCAGCCCGAAGATCTCACCCTGCCGGAGCCCCAGCCCCCCGCCGGCATCGGCCATCGACCGGTACCGCTTCGGTAGCGCCGCCCGGACGGCGAAGAGCCGCTCGGGCGTCCACGGCCTGACCCGCGGAGCGACCGGAGCGGGCGCCCGGACCGTACGGGCCTTGCACGGGTTCTTCGCCAGCAACTCGTCGTCGACCGCGGCGGCGAGTACGGCAGACACGCTCGCGAAGATGACGCGCCGGTATGAGGAGACCGGCAGGGCGTGCTCCAGCTCGCTGAGCCAGTCACGGATGTGCTCCGGCCGGAACGAGTCGAGTGGCCGCGTGCCGAGGTACGGGAACGCGTGCTTGCGGATCTGCACCTCGACAGACGACCGCGTGGTCACGTCCGTCGTCAGCGACGCGAGCCACTTCTCTCCGTACTCCCGGAACGTGATTCGGCCGGCGGCGGGGTCGATGTACTGCCCCCGGGACATGTCCGCCTCGATGTGCGCCAGCCACTTATCGGCGAGGCGCTTCTGCTTGTCGGGGAAGCTCTTGGATTTCTCTGTGCCGTCCGGGCCGATGTACCGGGCGCGGTAGCGCATGCCGCTGCCGTAGCGGTCGCTCTTGACCCGGTGGGGCTTGCCGTCGGGGGCGTTTTCCGTCTTGTACCAGCGGTCTTGGATGTGTCCTGCCAACTCGGGGGCCTTCCTGGGAAACAGCGAGGGCGGGCCCGGGTGGGCCCGCCCTCTGCGGTGACGGTCGTGGTTCAGGCAGCTCGGCTGTGTTCGGCGGCGATCTGCTGGGCGTACCAGTCCTGTACGGCCTGGGGGTGGTAGCGGACGTGCTTGCCGACGCGGATCCCGATCGGCCCGGTGCGCTTCTTGCGCCACTGGTAGAGGGTCTCCAGCGGGACGTCGAGGACGTACGCGACCTCTGTGGGCCTGAGTAGGCGGTCGGGGAGCGAGGGCAGGAGCGGGACCATGAACTTGGGCTGTGCGGGCACTGGCGCCTCCGGCGGCGTGAGGGGTGCTCTCGTCTGGACTGGGGGTGCGGAGCCCCGGATCCCGTGACAGAACTGACAGAACCTCGCTGACAGGGCACTGACCTGCGGTTTCGTCGTGCTCGCGATCTCTGACAGAACTGAATTAAAACTCGACAAAACCTCCCGGGCGGGGGTTCTGTCACGAACTCTGCGGCTTGGGCGGGGAGTTCTGTCGAGTTAAAACCAGGTTCTGTCACGATCGCGATCACGGGTGTTTATGCAGGTCAGGGTGCTAGTCGGGGAGTTCTGTCAGTTCTGTCAGTGGGTTGGGGGTTCTGTCAGGCTCCGCGTGTGATGCGGGGGTGGGTCTCGTAGCGGGGGGAGGGCGGACGGCCGCCCCGGCCGTTGCGTGGGGGCGTGGGCTGCTGGCGGACCCAGCCGTGTTCTTCGAGCAGGGTCAGGGCGGGGTGGAGGTCGGCGATGGTGGGGAAGTCCGCGCGGGGCAGGGCCCGGAAGAGCTCCCGCTTGGAGAAGCTGGCGGCCGGGTTGGCCCGGAGGTGTGTCAGGACGTTGTAGGCCGCGTGCTGGGCGGGGTCGGCGCTCATGGCGTCGAAGACGTCCAGGGCGTGGGAGGTGAAGTAGTCGCCCAGTGCCGTGGCGGCGTCCATGGTCGCGGCCTCGATCGGCCGGTGCCGTCCGTCCTCGGGGTGGGTGGCCAGGTGCAGCAGTCCCGCAATGCGGGCGACGGCCCCGTCCCTCTTGGACGCCCACTTCACGATGGACTCGTACGACCCGCCCTTGCCGAGCCGGGACTCGGTGACCTTCTGGTAGGCCAGCATCACCGCGTCTGCCTCGGGGGTCAGGGTGAGGATCGCGGGATCAGTCATCCCGGCCAGCGCGAGCGTGAGACCAGCGAGTTGGCGGGTGTAGGTGTCGGCTGTCTCCTCGGCGAGCAGGGCGGGTGACAGGTTCCGGCTGCCGACCAGGGACAGGGGCTTGGAGTATAGGAAGCGGGCGAGGAGCCCGCGCCCGTCGGCTCCGTCGATCCGAGCCAGGGAGTCGAGCACCTCGGGCTGGATGGCGAGGCCCACGGTCACGGCGGGGGCGTCGATGTGCTGGGCTTCGCGGCCCTGCCGGTTGACGCGGAGCATGTCTCCGGCGTGGCCCTTGAGGAACATGCCCATGTTCGGCTTGCCGGTGTAGCGGCCGGCGATGATGTCGAACAGCTCGCCCTCGGCGGACAGGCACGCGATGCGTCCCCCCTGCTGGTCCAGGAGCGTGCCCACGTTCTCCGGGGTCACATCGTCCGCCACCAGCTGCGGGACGGCGGGAACGGTCATCTCTTCCACCGCTTGGGCCAGGCTGATGGCTTCGGCGGTCAGGGCGTCTTTCTTGTCGGGTTCGGCGGCCGCGGCTTTCTGGGCGGCCTTGTCGGCGGCGGACTTGGCCAGGTGCCTGGTGGTCTCGGCCTCGGCCCGCACGGGGCCGGAGAGTTCGATGAGGGTCTTCTCCGCGGCGAGGAGCGGGCGGACCATGAGGTCGAACACAGCGCTCTTGCGGTTGCCGGGGTCCAGGGCGATTGCGGTGTAGATGTTCACCGGCTCCCGCCAGTGCCCGCGCACGCACACCTTGGCCCGTCCGCCGGCGGCCGTCGCGATGACCGCCAGCGCCAGGCATCCGGCGAGGTCCACGGGCGTCTGCGTCTCCTCCGCGACACCGCTCACCATGTTCCCGAGCCAGGCGGGCAGGGTGTGGACGGGGAACGTCGGCAGGGCGGGGCGGGCCTTGATCGGGATGGGTTCGTCCCAGGCGGGCCCGGTGATGTCCTGCGGGTCGAGGGCCTCGAAGCCCTCCCACAGATCAGCCTCGGCGCTCATGCGGCCTTCCTCCCTTCCTGCGGCGTGATGTGGGGGCAGAGCTCGCGGTGCTGCTCGTGGTCGGCGATCAAGGCGAGGGCGCGAGCCTGTCCTGCGGCGAACAGGTCCCTGCCGCAGGCGCACCAGGACCGGGCGGACGGGGTGACACCGCGTCCGGGTGCGGTGATGCGGAGCCAGGCGACGGGCTGGCGCCCGTCGTCGCCGTGCGGGTCAGAGCGAAGTACTGAAGGGACGCCTTCGGCGACGACCTTCGGCGCCCCACTCCCGGCCGGGGCGGGGGCCGGTTCGGCGGGGCTGGCCCCGGAGGGTGTCAGGGTGGGGCTGTTAGCGGGGGCATGTCCGCGGGGGCTCATGCGGTCCTCCGGCTGCCGCTGTTGTTGCGGATGGACCAGTTGAGGGCGCTGGTGATCGCGGAGCGGTACTCGTACGGCCGAAGTCCGGCCGATTCCGCCCCCCTGCTAAGAGCGTCCTCAACCTCCGCGTGGTCGAGGTCGCCGGACGCGATCAGCCGCCCCAGAGCGCGGGCGGCCCTGACCAGCGCCTTGTTCCGCTCCCCCTCGGGCGCGTCCGAGACGTTCTGTTCCTCGTTGCGCAGGGCCGCGCTGGCGTAGGAGGCCCGGCGGCTGCCGCTGGGGGGCGCACTGTGGCTGCGGAGCGGGCGGGCCACGATCTGGGGCGAGGCGGTGAGCTTGGCCTGAAGCCAGGCCGGAAGCGGTGCCAGGGGCCGTTCGTCGGTGACCGTGTATGCGCCGGCGGGGGTGGTGCTGCCGGGGGCGACGACGTACCCGCCCCAGGCCCGGGTGTCGATGTGCCGGCCAAGGATGTCCTGCGAGTTGCGCATCGCGACCCCGGCCGGGGCGGTGAAGTACAGGTGGCGGCCCCCGGACGGGGTGGTCACCGTGTACGTGGGCGGTACCTCCTTGTCCATGGCGCGGCAGAGTCCTTCGAGGATTTGCGCGCCGCTGAGGGTGCCGGGCGGATCGGTGGGCTTGGGCGGGTCGAGGTCCATGACGACCAGCCCGGCCGGGCCGGTGGCCAGACCCACGTTGTACGGGGCGTGGGTCCACGCGGTGCGGATGCGGTTGGGGTCGGTGGTGGCACGCTGCTCGGGCTTGGCGTGCCCACTGGTGCAGGCACCGGTGCGGGGGCACTTGGTCTCGCGGTGCAGGGCGGGTGCCTTGGAGCCGGGCCGGAGGGGGAACACCGGCCAACCTCGCTCGGCGACGGCCAAGGCGGCGGTCAGAAGGTCGCTCATGCGGCCACCGCCCAGGACAGGGTGCGGGTGAGGAAGGCGCGGCCGAGCCACTCGCTGTAGGCCGGGGGGATGGCCTCGGTCAGTTCCTCGCGGACGTCGGTCCAGTTGATGCCCATCGCTGTCTGCATCTCGGGGACGGTGGCCTTGCCTCCGCCGGATCCGTAGGCGGCGACGTACGGGCCGTCGTAGTAGGCGCCGTGGCGCCAGCCGCGCACCCGTCCGCGGTGCTTCAGGTGCTTGGGCCGGGCAGCGGTCCAGCCGCCGAGTTCGAAGTTCCTGTGCCTCAGCACGCCGAGGCCGAACATCTCCCCGCACAGGCTGATGTCCTTGCGGACGTCAGCTTTGCCGTCGGGCTGCTCGATCACGTACGGCAGGCCGGAGGCGTCCAGGAGTTCGCGGGTGGGGGCGACGAGGTCCTTGTGGGTGCCGCCCCAGCCCATGGCGCGGTTGGTGCCGACGGTCAGGGCGCACTTGCCCTGGCAAGGCGGGGAGGCGTGGATCGCCGAGTACGCGGCGATCTCCCCCGACTCGATCAGGGCGGCTAGGACGGTGAGGGCGTCGCCCTGCCGGAAGGGGAACGGGTAGCGGGGGCGGGGGGTGATGTCGACGCCCTCGACCGCGAACCCGGCCCGGTGGTAGCCCATCGCCGCTCCGCCGGCGCAGCAGAACAGGTCGAGTAAGGCGGGACGGTCGTGGTCTCGCCGGATGTCGGTGGGTTGGGTCATGCTGGTGACCTCCACAGGTCGGTTTGCGGGTTGTGGATGAGGGCGGCCCCGGTCATTGGCGTGAGGGGGCCGCTCTCGGCATTGCTGCGGTCTGGAACGAGACCACCTAGACCCGGTGTGACGGAGCTCGTACGCTGCGCACATGGGGTGGGGGACTCTGGCAATTGCGGCAGTTGGTGCCTTATTTGGGATCGGGACCACGTTGATCACCGACGTCCTGCGTTCTCGGCGAGCACAGCAACAGCAGTGGGCGGAAGCGAAGCGAGTCGTCTACGTGCGGTTTCTGATGGCGCTGGCTCAGGCCCACAGCCGTATGACGATGGCTGCCGCACGGCTGGAGGATGGGCCCTCTCGCACGCAGGCCATCCACGACGCGTTTCTCAGCGATCCGCACAACTCGGACGCGAAGTCCGTCCTACGAGAGCTGGCGATTGCGGCGCCGGACCACATCTACGAGGCCGCCGTGCCGATCTACCACCAGCTTCGGAAAGCTCGCGACATGCTTGCCTCCGATGGCGTGACCTTCGAGACCCCTGAGTATCAGGCGGTCATACAGCCGTTCTTCGCGGAGTTGGATTCGCTGCAACGGCTGATGCGGAATGACTTACAGCCTCCCGCCAGCCGTCGCGTATGAGGTGCTGCCGGTACGCGGACCACCGGTGACGGGCTGGCCCTGGGGCGAAGTCGTCAGTGGCGGGTGTGATCAGTGGCCAGGTCGATGAGCTGCTCGGCTTCGTCGGGGGTGACGGCGCGGTAGCGGACGTTCACTCGGCATCCGGGCTCGGGGCAGCGGACGGTGCGCTTGCCGACGAGGAGGGCGGCCGCGCCGGAGAGCAGCTGGGACAGGGGCGGCTGGTCCTGCTCCACGGGGATGGCCTTTCAGTGGTGGTTGATGGTTCCGGTGGCGCGGGCGAACATCCCGGACGCGGTCACATGCTGGGTGATGTGCTGCACCGGCGCCGCGCTGCCGTCTACTCCCCTCGTGGTCTTGAAGAACAGGGGAGCGAAGGCGCCGACGGCGATGAGGTCGGCTGCAGCCTGCCGCCGCCAGGCCGGGGCCCAGGCGGCAGAGGCGAGGATGGCCGGGTCGGTCGTGACTGCTGCCCGGCGCGCTCAGTTGCTGATCTGCCTGCGCACCTCGGCGACGAGGCGGAGGATTTCGTGTGCCATGTCGGCGATCGCCTTCAGCTGCTCTTCCACGTCCGCCGGGTTCGGCCCGGTGAAGGAGAAGGAGGGTTCGTTGTTCGGCTTGGGGTCGGTGAACGAGAACGACACGGGCAGCTCCAGCCGGGTCAGATGTTCATGTGGTGGGCGCGCCGGATGGCGGCCTCCCACACGCTGCGGACCTGTGCTCTGGTGTGGGAGTCGTTCCAGGAGGGGATCGACTCCCACTGGTTGCCGTGCTGGTGGCGGGCTTCGTCGAGGAGGAGGTTGCCTGCGTCCCGGTAGGCGGCGTTGCGGGTGCCGGCCGCTGCGCGCAGGGCGCCGATGGAGCAGCGGGCGCCTTCGGGGTGGATCAGGCGGTGCTTGGCCCAGCCGTGGGTGTCGAGGAAGGCGAGCGCGTCGGTGAGGGTCTTCTCGACGGCGCCCGGGCGGTGCATGGGCGGGGCGGCGGCGAGGATGAGGGAAACCGGTGCCGGGGCGGCGGGGGCCGCGGGGGTGACGGGTTCCGGGGTGGGGTCGAGGAGTTGGAATGCCTTCGCGTACAGGTCTTGATCGACGGGGGTGAAGTGGGTCTGGGTACGGGTGTTCATGCGGCTTTCCACAGTCCGTTCTCGTTGGTGACCTCGTCGCGCCTCTTCAGCTCGGACAGGCGCGGCTTGATGTGCTTCGCGGACGTGCCCAGCTTTCGGGCGATGGTCTCGGCGGTCATGGGGATGGATTCCTGTCGCAGGAGTTCGAGGATTCGCGGTTTGATCAGCTCCTGTCCGTCCGAAGGGCCGGCGGGGCCAGCGGGTTCGGTCTGGGCCCGCTGGTGCGGCACAGGCGGGCTCTGCTGGGCCTTGGTTAGGAGGTCGGCGAGGCTGCCGATCAGGTTCTTGCCTCGCTGGTCGACCATCGGGGTGCGTGTGATCGCGTCCCGGTGTTGCCAGGCCTGGCAGTGCTCGACGGCGACGGGAGGCTGGCTTCCGGCCAGGGAGGCGGGTGGGACGTCCAGGTACAGGGAGCGGAACTGGACGGCTTGTGAGCCGGGGGTGAGGAGGTAGCCGAGGCCGAAGGTGCCGTCCTCGGGATTGGCGACGGCCGTAGTGTCCAGGCCGCTCATGTCCCGGTCGGCGACCTTGGCGTACTGGCCCGGCCACTGCGGGGGGATCTTCGACAGGTCGATGCCCTCGGCCCCTTCGACCGCGTTCGCGCCGACGAGGGAGCCCTGGCCCTTGGCGCAGCGCAGGAAGACCGCGCCGCCGCCGATCAGGAGCTGGGAGCGGATGATCGAGGAGTTGCCGAGGTCTTCGGCCAGCGGGGTCTGGGTGGCCAGGACCACGCCGATCCCTCGCTTGAGGGACCGGCGGGTCATCTGCTCGACGATCGCCTTGGCCTCCGCGTGGTACTGGGAGGAGACCGACAGCAGCATGTGCGCTTCGTCGATGACGATCAGGATCAGCGGGTCGGTGAAGGGGAAGGCCGGGGAGCGGTAGCGGGCTTCGCGGTCGAGCATCATCGCGTAGGCCAGGCGCAGGGCGCCCATCGCTTCGTCCAGGCCGTCGCCGCAGTAGGCGGCCAGGCCTGCTCCGGCGATGGTTCCGGCCTGCGGGGAGGACAGGATCACCGCGATGCGTGACTTGTGTGCGGAGAGCAGAACCTGCTCCAGCACTCCGGACTTCCCGGAACGGGACCCGCCGACGAGGTAGAGGTGGCGGGCGCCGGAACCGGGCTGCGCCAGGGGAACCAGGGCGGCGCGTGCGTCGATGTAGGTGCCCAGGCGGACGTATCCGCGTGAGTCCATGGCCAGTTCGTCCACGACCGAGGAGAGCATCGTGCCGTGCATCAGCGCGTGCTCCCGCATCACGCGCACCCCCATCTGCGAGGGCTTGTCGGTGGGCGCGAGGGCGATCTGGATCGTCTCCAGATCGAGGTTCCCCGCGAGGTCGTGGATGTTGACCGTTCCGATCGCCCTGCGGGCGCGGGTGGCGATCCCCTCCCAGTCCAGAGGGCCGTCGTAGCGGGTGAGGGTCAGGGTGGTGCCGGGCATCGCTCCTTCCGGGACGGCGACGTGCGCGGCCCACAGCTCCTCGGGAGTCGCGGGTGCGCCGGCGGCCGCGATCTGTGGTGCTGCCGACGGCTTCTTGAGGTGGACGGTGATCGGGAGCGCGTTCGGGGCGTAGTGCTTGGGGTCGCCCATCTCGACCTGGGAGACGGGGATCTGGTAGACGGCGGCGATGTCGGCGGCCTTCACCCTCACCTGCTGGCCCTGCGGCAGCGTGATGACCCCGGTGAACGACGCGTGGTCTTCACCGACGTCGAGGACGAGGTGCGCGAGGCCTGCGCCGGCCTGGATGAGCTTGCGGCCCTCAGTCTGGGTCGGGCCGGAGATGAACTCCTTCCACCAGGCGGTGATGAGCTGCGCCTGAGAGGTCTGCCCGGTCGTGGTCGTGGCGGGGAGCGCGGGGAGCCCGCTGGCCGTGTTGCGGTGGTGTGCCAGGACGGCCGCTCCGGCCGGGACTGCGAGCCCGAGGGCGAACAGCGGGTTCATGCCGCTCGCCAGGACCTGGTGCGCGGCGATGCCGCACCCGGTGGCCGTGATCCCGCAGGCGATCAGGGAGCGCAGCGTGGGGACGGAGGCGTCGATGGCCCACGCCCCCGCTCCGGCCGCTGCGGCGGCGAGGGCGGACCAGGGGCCAGCGGTGGCGGAGGCCACCGCGAGAGCGGCGGGCGCGTACTGGATGAACTGTGCTCGGGTCGGCCCCATGGTCCTGCTCTCCTTACTGCTGGGCGTAGAAGGCGGCTTCGGCCATCTCGACGGGGGAGGTGTCCACGGCATCCGCGATGCCCCCGTGGTCGCTCTCCACGGTCGTCTTCGCGTCGTCGGCGGCCGCGGCCGCACCGTCCGCCGCGGCCGTGTAGGCGCCCGCTGCGTCCTTGGCGCCGGTCATGGTCAGGGCCGCGTCCGCGAACTCGGCGATGGTGGCCCCGTCGACGGCCAGCGCCTTCATCGTTTCTGAGGCGTCCTGCATCTGCTCGGCGGTCTCGTCGACATCGGAGGCGAGCTGGGTGACCGTGTCGGCGTGGACGTGGACCTGGTGGGTGAGCCAGGCCAACTTGGTGCGCAGGGCCGCGTAGGTCGCGGCGTCCTTGAGGGATTCGGTGGCAGACATCCAGGGCCTCTTCTCGTCTATCGGGCGTTGTAGAAGTCGCGTTCGGCGGGCTTGGTCAGGGGGGAGTCGGCGACGGCCCGGAAGATCTGGCCGTGGCGGACCTCGGCGTTCGCGGACGCGGTCCGGCAGGCTTCTTCACCGCCCTGGATCTGGTCGTGGAGCTTCTGGGCGGCGGCGGCCTGGTGGTCGAGCTGTTCCTTGAGGTGCTCGCACTTGCCGATGAGGTTCTCGCCGACGTCCTTGTCCGTAATCTCGGCGATGAGGACGTCGCAGTCCGCGGCCAGCTGCGTGGACTCGTCGACGAGTTCCAGGCAGGTGTCGGAGCTGGTCTGGCACAGGGTGGCCGCGCCTTCGGCGAGGTCGATGACCTGGGTGAGGGTGATGACCTCCCCGCCGCTGTAGGTGCGGGTCTTCCCGGCGGCGGTGGTGACGTGGACGCCGTTGGCGTCGACGGTCGCGGTGTGCGGAACGGGCGGGTTGGGCTGCATCGCGGGGTCCTTCCTGATCTGGTCGGGGAGGGTGACGGTGCGGGGCTGCGGGATCGTGCCGGGCGGCGGGATCGTCGGCCCCGCTGGCGGCGCGGCGGCGGGCGGAGTGGGCGGCGTCGTCGGGGGCGTGGTCGGCTTCGGCGGCGGGACCGTCGGGGGTGTGGTCGGCTTCGGCGGCACGGTGGCCCCCGCAGTAGGCGCAGAGGGCCCCGGCGGAGGCTCGGCGGAAGGCGAACCGGAAGGCCCAGTGTCCGGCTTTTTGAGGTAGGCGGAACGCCATCCATCCCGGAGGCCCCCGGCCCAGTGGGCACCTGCGAGCAGCCCGTAATGCGTTTTCGCAGCGGCGTTGTAGGCGGCGTTTCGGAAGGTGTCCGGCGCCCTGGTCGGAGACCATTTGGATTTCGGTTTCGGCGGGGGTTTCTTGATGCCCGCCTGCTCGTATTTTCCGTGGGTGTTGTCGACGCCGAAGAGGTAGGTGATGGCGAGGAGAACGAGGAGTTCCACGACCCTCCTTCGATAACACTGTGTAGTTGATGGGCGGTTACCGGTTACCGGTTACAGGTCCTGTGGACGGGGGTTCGGGCCCCTCAGGTGGGTCCGAACGGGCGTCGGTGGCCTGTAACCGGTAACCGGTAACCAGTGCGGGAGATCGCCTAGCGTGACGTTCCGATGTTGCTGACCGTGGTGTTCGCCGTGTTGAAGACCGATTCGAGGGTGCTGCGGATCTCGGTGCTGAACGGCGTGTACGGCAGGAAGATCCCGGAGACGATCAGCATCAGGCAGATCGCCATCTGCTTTCCCTTGGTCTTCTTGAAGGTGAAGAACAGGGCCCAGCAGAACAGGGCCAGGGCGAAGAACTGGAGCGTCATTTCATGCACCCTTCTCGAAGGTGAATCCCTTGTTGTTCGCGGGGGTGACCGCACCGGAACCGGAGGGTGCGGAGAGCTTCTTGTAGGCGATAAGTCCGCCGCCGCCGACGAGCGCCACCCACAGCCAGGGGCTGGAGGTGATGGAGCCGCCGGCGCCGGTGGACTCCTGCGCCTTGGGGGCCGCACCGCCGCCGAGGGTCGGGGCGGCGCACGCGGGGATCTTCGCGACCTCGTACGAGGCAGCCTTGGCCACAGCCGCCGCCCGGACCTTCATGCACTCCAGGTAGACGGCCAGCTCCCGCTCGTAGAGGGTCTTGGCCGCAGCTTCCTCGGTCTGCGCCCGCTCCTTGTCGGCCTGCGCCTCGACGAGCGTGTTCGCGGCCTTCTCCTTCGCCCGGGCACGGTCCTGGGCGGCCTGCTCGCCCTGCATGCTGGTGACGGCCACGACCGTCCCGCACACCGCAAGGACGGCGATGGTGCCGCACACGGCGAGCGCGGCCGTGTTGCGGCGGACCCCGCCGAGCTTTCCGATCTTGACGGAGAACTTGGACGACGTGCTGGGCTCCTCAGGGGCTTCGGGGTTCATGCGGGTGAACTCCTCGTCCCAGTCGATTCCGGACATGGCGGCTCCCTCCTTCCAGGGCTTGGGCCGCGCAGGGTTAGAGCTGGTTGGGCTCCAGGCTGAAGAAGACGGTGTTGGCGGAGGACATCTCCGGGTGCTGGGCCACGATGTGGCCCTGGAGCGCGACGAGCACGTCGCAGCGGGTGGCGCCGGTGGGCGGGGTCCACGTTCCGTACTGCGTGGTCATCCCCCGCCCGGGCACCTCCAGGGTCAGCACCCACATGTGGGAGCCCTGCGCGGCGGCCGGGGTGGTGGTGGAGGTCTGGGAGGTCACTGGAACTCCTTGAAGAGTCAGGGTGTTCAGGGGGCGAGGCGCGGGGTGTCCGCGCAGGGGACGCACATGCCGAGCGAGGCCGGGATCACGTACCCGGCATCACGTCGGCAGGCCGGGCACCAGCGGCGTGCGGCATTGGCCTTCGCGAGGGCAGCGGCCCTGCGGGCGGTCATCGGCCGCACCGGCCGGGCCAGGTCGATCCGGTACAGGTAGGCCACCAGCGGTCCGCGTCGGCGGCGGGGCCGCTCGACCTGTGCGGCGACGTCCTGGCCGCCGGGCCGGAGGCCGAGGGTGCGGAGCTGTCGGCGGGTGGCGAGCCCGTCGGGGGCGAGGCGCCAGGAGTAGCGGGTGGTCATCGGGGGCTCTCTTCCTGGGCCATGAGGGTGGCCCAGGCGCCCCGGATCCGGGCTTCGCCGCCGGTGAATCCGGACTCGCGGAACGCGGCGGCGGTCTGCCGGTAGGACAGCGGCGGGTCGGCGGAGTAGCGCAGGAACCTGAGGACGACCACGATCTGTTCGTCGGTCAGCGGCTCACCGATCAGCGGGGTGGAGACCCCGGCGATGGCGGCGAGCTGGTCGAGCGTCACGGGTGTGACGGCAGGCGTGACGCCTTCCCCGTCCAGGCCGGTCAGCGGGTCGTTGACCTGCGTGTCTTCCCCGTCACGCCCACCCGTGACGGGACTCTCCCCGGAACCCGGTTCGGGTACTGGAGGGAGGGCGGGAGTCACGGCTGCCGTGACGGCGTCACGGCCACCCGTGACGGGCTGGGTCGGGGGTGTGACGGTGATCGCGAACATGTCGCCCAGGGCGACGTCCGCGCCGGTGGTGATCCGCTCCCGCTGGACGTCCAACAGCCGGGCCCCGAGCGTGGTGTCGGCGGTGCCGACCTTGCGGGCCAGGCGCCACGACGCCCGGTCCGAACGCTTGCGGATCTTCTTGTCGGGGTGGTTGGCGGCGCGGGCGCGGTGGTAGGCCAGGGACTGGACCACGGCCGCCGCCCGCGCTTCGGCCTCGGCGTCCCGGCCGTCGACATGCACCACGATCCGGCGGGCCAGGAACGCCATGCCCTCGGCCGAGACCGACATGCCCAGCGGGGTGATCGCGTAGATCACGGTGCGGGGCCCGTCGGGGGCGGCGACGGCGGACATGGCCGATGCGGCGGCCGGCAGGGCCCACAGCCCGGCGCGGACCACGGCAGGGGAGGACTGCCCCAGCATCGTCAGCCCCAGCAACACCAGCGCCAGGACCGCGGTCGCACCCTCGCCCGCGGCGACCGCGCCGAGGGCGGTACCGGAGTTGTAGGAGCCCTTGATGTTGGAGTAGGTGCCGTAGCCACCGGCCGCGCCCGTGGCGAGCATCGGGGCGAACGCGGCGCCCAGGACGAACCTCTGGACTCCCGTCAGCGGGCGGCCGGTCACCACTCGCCCCCGTCCTGCTCGGCCTCGAACAGGGCATAGGTGACGGGATCCTCAGCGGTCTGGGTACGGATCGCGTCCGCGGCCAGCCAGGGGTCTCGGCTGACGGCGCGGTTCGATTCGATGACGATCCGCACGGCGAGTGCCCGGCGCGCCAGCAGCCGGTAGTAGAGCCGCTCGTCCGCCTCCGCGATCGAGGGCAGCGGCAGGTGCAGTGCCTCCACGATCGCGTCCAGCAGGTCGACGTGGGCCGCTTCGGTGCGCTCGTTCATGCCGCGTCCCCCGAGGCCTGCGTACCGGCGCCGCGGTTGGCCGCGTCCCGGCGGGCGGTCAGCACCCGGTTGTGGGCCCGGCGGAGGCGGCGCGCGTCGAACTCAGACGCCAGCCGGTCCAGCAGGACGATCAGCGCGTCCAGCAACTCGACCTCGGCCAGGACCACGGGCATCTCGGCCTCGATCTCGTTCAGCTCCGAGTCCGAGGGTTCCAAACCGTCGGACCACGGCGTAACAACGTCCTGAAGTGCAGCGATGTGGTTCATGAGTCGTGTTCTCCCTAGCAGGTGTACGGCTCAGCAGCCCTCGGCGCGGGAACGCCGGGGGCTGCACTGCGTTTGGCAGGTGGAGTGGGTCAGACGGTGGTGATGATCAGCGCGGCAGCCAGCAGCCACACGTGGTGGAAGGACTGGTCCAGCGCGTAGGCGCCGGTCCCGAGGTGGGCCGCCGGGGTGCCGGCGGCGGTGGCCGGGTGTACGGGGTGGGCGGGAGTGCCCAGGCTGTAGAACTCGCTCTTGCCGGTGACCTTGGCGAGCCAGGCGAGGGTGGAGCGGCGGTCGGCCCACCAGTGGGTGACCGCGTCCACGCCCAGACCGACCACCAGGCTGGCGGCGGTGAGGTGCAGGTCGAGGAGTAAGGCGACCGGCAGCAGGACGACCAGCTTGGTGACGGTCAGCCCGACCACGTGGCGGGTGTCGGCCAGGCGGCCGGTCCAGCCCGGCTTGCCCTTGTCGGCGGCCTGGCAGGAGGACTGCACCCAGTGGTCGCCCACGCTGTGAGCGACGTACAGGGCAGCGAAGACGGCAGCGAACGTTGCAGCGTGCACGAGAACTCCAGACGAGAACAGGCGAAGACGATGTGAAACCGGCCGGACGAACCGGCCCCGGCTCCCCTCAACCCCGCCCGTACGACGCCGAAGCGTCGGACGGGCAGGGGAGGCAACCGGCCGCAGCACGACGCTGCGGGAGTTGAGCGCGCGAACCTTTGCCGCGCTGACCGCCTTTTCAGCTACAGGAGGCGGTGACCACACATTTCAGTTGTCAAGGACGCAGGCGCTCCCGACTGGACGTGGAAACCCAGAGGGATCCCGTGCGTGAAGCACGGGGACCAGCCGGAGCAGGCATGGCAGGGGTAAGGCTTCGCTCCGCGTTCCTCGCGGAACCGATGCAGTACCTCTATTACAGGTACTGCATCGACTGGCGTCAAGCAGATCCGCGGAGGTTCATTGCTTCGCGCCGGGACTTCCTGGCGCCTCATCAGAATCGCGCCAGGTCAGGGGCGTTGTTTACCCCACGCGTGGACACGTCGGGGCGTTCTGGCTACCGTCAAGAGCTCCCAAGACGTCCCACCGGGGGTGTAGATGCCTAACGAGCGCTTACGGTCGGCCCTGCTCTCGAAGGGGACGACCATCCAGCAACTCGCCGATGCCATCGGCGTCAACGCGAAGACCGTGGAACGCTGGATCACGCAGGGCAAAGTCCCGTACCGGCGCCACCAGTACGCCGTAGCGGCTGAGCTGGGCGTCGGCGTCACCACTCTGTGGGACGACGAACGGGCGGTCGAGTCGTCCACCGACCTGAGCAAAGCCGAAATCGTGACCGTCTACCCCCACAGGCACATGGTGCCGGCGGGGCTGTGGCGCGAGATGTACGACCATGCCCAAACGTACGTTGACGTGCTCGTTTACGCGGGACTCTGGCTGTCGGAGGACCCGGAGTTTCACAAGATCTTGAAGAGCAAGGTGTCGGACAACGCCCAAGTGCGACTCCTGCTCGGGGATCCCGCATGCGATGCCGTCCGACAGCGCGGTATCGACGAGGGGCACAGGATCATGGATGGCAAGATCCGCAATGCCCTCATGAACTACCGGCCACTACTCGCCAGCCACCCGGACATCGGGATCCGGCTGCACGACGCGACGCTGTACAACTCGCTGTTTCGCGCCGACGACGAGATGCTCGTGAACACCCATGTGTACGGCATCGGAGCCTACTTGGCCCCGGTTCTCCACCTACGGCGGCTCCCTGGGGGCGGCCTCTTCGACACGTACGCGAATAGCATCGAACAGACCTGGGGGCGGGCGCGCCAGGTGACCGACCACGACTTCACGGGAGCATGACCATGGGACGCATCGACTACCTTCACGACCCCGACGCACCGCCCGCCAACAGCGTCGTCCCTTCCGTCGTAGCCCTCGTCCAGAACGATGCCGACGAGGTGCTGATGATCCAGCGCTCCGACAACGGCCGGTGGGCCCTCCCCGGCGGCGGGCACGACGTGGGCGAGTCCATCAGTGACACCGTCGTACGCGAGGTCTGGGAAGAGACAGGCATCAAGGCTGAAGTCCTCGACCTGTCCGGCATCTACACCGACCCCGGACACGTAATGCTCTACGACGACGGCGAGGCGCGACAGCAGTTCAGCATCTGCTTCCGGGCACGGCCGGTGGGCGGGGAGATCCGCACGAGCAGCGAGACGACGCAGGTCCGCTGGGTGCCCCCAGCGGACCTGGCCGACCTCGACATCCACTCGACGATGCGGCTCCGGATCCAGCACGCCCTTGACGCGACCCAGGGCACGCCCTACATCGGCTGATTTGCGGTGGACTTCGCCTCGGAGACCCTGGTGAGCACGCGAACCGTGCACAGCAGGATCTCCGGTTCGGCGCGCCGGATGAACTGCCCGATCAGACTGTCGGGCCCGTAGCGACCTGCGATCTCGTTGATTCGGTCCACGGGGTTCGTGGGAGTCCCGTCCGGCGTGGTGTTCATGTCACAGAAGCAGAGCGCATCCGCCAAGTGCTCCTCCTCACGCGGGAACTCGGCTTCCAGCTCCTCTCGCAGACCCCGAGCCTCAGCCTCCATCCAGGCGCAGGAGTGGTGGGCGACGAGCCGTACGACGCGCTCGTCAGCACCGACACTGCGGAGGTAGCGGGCACCGTCGAGGGGGTGGAACCCCGTCTTCGCCAGGTCGGGCGCGTACCCAATGTCATGCAGAACGGCCGCAGCCTCCAGCAGCTCGGCATCCGACCCCAGGATTTCCGCGATGGCGCGCGCCCGCTCAGCGACGCCGAGACAGTGCTTCCAGCGGCGGGGCAGCGGCTCGGCCAGCAGTGACTCCGCGAGCGGATAGGCCCATTCCGTGAGCGTGGCGGTGGTCAAGACTTCAAGTCCTCCTGTTGTGACGGCAAGGCTCGGACGGAGCGGCGCTTCCCCTGCCCCCCTTCGGTGAGCAGGCCGGCGACTTCCAACTGGGCCAGTGCCTTGCTGATGGTGGGGCGCGACGCTCCCAGGCGGGCGCTGAGCTCCCCTGCGCTCAGGAAGGGTGCCCCCACCTCTAGTCCCTCAGCCGTAATGAGCTCGGCGATCCTCTCGGAGAGCGGTCGCCGATCCATGCGTGTCCCGGCACGTACGACGCGCCAACGCGACCCAGGCACTGGAACGGCTAGACCTTCCTGCTGAAGCACTTTGAAGGCGCGGAGGGCCACACCTCGGCTCACGCTGTACTCATCCATGACTTCCGCCAGCGAAGGCAGCTCGGCCATGGCGGGTTCAGTAGTGATCCGCCCCTTCATGTGGTCAGCGATCTTCATGAAGGTCCCGCGAGGGCTTGCCTGCTCCGTCACTCAATCTCCTTGTCCGCCAACAACTGAACCAAGCGTCGCACGACGAAGCGTCCCGCGGGCGGGGGAGCCAGCCGTCCAAGCTGGTGGGCAGGTGGATGCTGGCAGCAAGAAGGCATTGCGGTAAGAGTTTCTCTACCTCATCAAGCACCCGGCTGCGCTCCGCTCCGCCGGGCGGGCTTCCCGGCTCCGCTCGGGGCGACGCTCCTGCCTTCGGCCCGCTCCGCCCCCGCTGCGCCGACGCCCGCCCCTCCAGCGGGATAGGCCAAAGGGCATGAGTCGAGCCCCAACGGCCGCGGATTCCATCCCTCACCGACATGCCTCCGGCGGGGGCGCGCCAGCTCCGGGATGCGGGGGCCCGCCGTGCGGCCGCGGGTGCGTTGTGGTTCGGGGTGGGGGCTGTCATCCCGCCTGCCGTCGACCCAGGCAAGCCATAGCAGAGCAGGCTTCTGGGGCCCAGGTCGTTCGTCCAGCAGGGGCGCTCCACCTGGGCCCCAGAAGCCTGCTCTGCTATCACTCCGTGTGGGTCGACGGCAGACGGGATGACAGCGGGGCGCACTGTGGCTAATGCCGTCGACTCCGCGCAAGGGGCCATCGCTCGGACGCAGCAACCAGGAGCGCGTTGAGTGTGGTCAGGGCCCACTCTGAAGGAGTGAAGAAATGGCATAGAAACTTGATCATTGCGGTAGCCCCCGTAGTGATCGGGGGCGTCGTGACCCTCTACGTGACCTACCACAAGCCCGACGCCAGAAGCGACAACGTGAGCGCCGTACCGTCGGCGTTTGTGGGTAGCTGGAAGGGAGTAACCACAGAGCGCAACGGACAGGTGGCGAAATATCGCACCACTCTCACGCTGCGGGATGGCAGAACTAACTCCGAAGTTGGCCAGACGTACTACGAAATCGCCAAGGGTCCTTGTTGGGGAACCGTGCGCCTTCAGTCCGCCAGCGGCAAGACCCTTCGACTCGGCGAACGCATCGACGGCGGTCCCTGTCTACCCGGAGGCTCAATCGTCATCACGCTGGAGGGTCCTGAGACCCTCAGCTTCCGCTACTCGGGCATTACGCGAGCAGGGCGCCACCAGACCGTGGAAGGCAGCCTCGACAAGATCGGATGAGACCCCTGGGAGCCAGCGCATCGTCTCAGTTTCCGTCTCATTCACCTCCGTACGTCGGAGTTCGCATGCAGTCCGCAGGCCAGCCACCCATCAGATTTGAACGCCCCCGAACGCGGGAAAACACCCCCGAATATCACCCTGATCTGGACCAACAGACTTGGGAAGTGTGCGCCCTCCGGGCCGTGGGAGGGCGCACAGTGGTGACCAATGCTGGCAGCCGGCGACAGCCCAGCCGCCGGTTGGGGCGTTGGTGGGCGGCTCACCCACAGGCCACCACGGTCGTCGGCCCCTGCTCACGCGTAACCGCAGGCCAGGGTGGGACACCAGCCAGAGTCGATCGTCAGGCTTCCTTCGCCCCGCGCAGAATCTCAAGCGCGATGAGTCCGAGGCCTTTAGCCATGCGGACAGGCACTGCATTACCGATTTGACGCTCGATAGATCCGTAGTAGCCGTGAAATACGTACCCCACCGGGAAGGTCTGAAATGTAGCAGCTTCCCGAAGAGTGAGCCCTCGATGCTCAGTTGGGTGAACAAATGAACCACAGGCGGGAGTTGTGCAGCGAGTCGTCATCGTTGGCGCTGGCTCGTCTAGCTTGATCCGGCCGTAGGAGCTCGCCGCGGACCGCGTCTTTAGCTTGCGGTGACAGTCCAACTGATGCTCTTCCGGCAGATCAAACCTGTTGCCTCCTATTGGGATCGACTCAATGCGACTGCGCACAGCAGGGTTACTCGCACGGTGAACGTCGAGTGGATCTCCATCACGAGCATGACGCTTCAGGTGCCCTAGGGCATGACGAGCCGTTCGAGCCGATGTGGCAAAGGAGGCTGGCAGTAGGTCGAGGATGCCACCGTCGCCGGGAAAGTTCAGATCCTCGCGAACTCCAAATAGGATGAATCTCTTCCGCCGCTGCGGGACACCAAACGCCGTGGCGTCGAGAGAGTCCGCCCGGAACACATACCCCGCGGCAGCCAACCGCTGCAACAGCTCCGCGAGGCGAGCATCACGCCGCAATCCGGGAACGTTCTCCAGCAGAAGAACCCTCGGCCGCATGCCCTCAACGAACCTCGCTACGTCGAGTACGAGGTCGTTACGCTCCTGATCAACTTCCCCCTTAGCCAGAGTCGAAAACCCCTGACACGGCGGGCATGCCTTCAGAACGTCGAGCTGCCCCCGCTGCAACCCGACTGACTCAAGAAGCATCTCGGGGGTGATCTCTCGAATGTCTGCCCTAAATAGGCGAACTCGTGAATGGTTCGCGCGGTACGTCTCCGCGGCCTCAGGGTCATTCTCGACAGCAGCGAGAACGTTGAGGCCGGCGTCGCGCAGTCCCCTAGTAGCGCCTCCGGCCCCAGCGAAGAGGTCGATGGCGCTGGGTCTGAACATGCAGCGATCTTAGCCCTGAGGGAGTGTCAATGCACCAGTCTCCCTGGCGCGTTGATGGGCAGTGGATCACACTATGTGCACCAGCGGTGACCGAGCATCACTTCAAGATGCAGGTCGTTCACGGGAGGGGTGGGCACGATGACGCAGAACAACACACACGAGGGCGACGACCCGACTGCCAACGACGGGATGCTGTTCCACGCAGTCCCCTCACAGGCGACGGGGGGCCACGACACCGTCAAGCCCACCCTCGCGGCAGACCCTGGCAAGCCATACGCAATGCGGATCAGTCGCCTCACAGTGGACAAACTCGGCATCAAGATGTACGACAGGGTCTCCGCCGTTCTGGCCGAAGTGATCGCGAACGCGTACGACGCGGACGCCGAGCACGTGAAGGTACGTCTCCCCTGGGGCGTCTTCTTGGCGGCCAAGCCGGGAAGCGCTCCGGTAGGCCCGTACGAGATCTTGATCGAGGATGACGGGCACGGCATGACGGCAGAGGAAGTCAACAGCAATTACCTCACCGTAGGCTCAGACCGCCGAAAGCGCTTCGGAAAAGATTCATCCCGAGACAAGAACAGGCCGGTCATGGGAAGGAAAGGCATCGGCAAGCTGGCCCCTTTCGGTATTTGTGAAACGGTAGAGGTAATCACGGCAGGCGGAGTCAAGACCGAGAAGGGTTACGAGGTCGCCCACCTCATCCTCTCTCTGAACGAGATTCTTGACGACACGGATACGGTATATCACCCGACTCCTGGCCCACAGAACGGGACATGGGCCCCCGATCACGGTACGACCATCAAACTTCGAGACTTCCGTCGCAAGAAGGTGCCGAGCGGCCAAGAACTTCACCGACAACTGTCGGCGCGATTCGGAATTCAGCGAATCGACTGGGATGTCGAACTGTGCAACACCGAGGAGATGCTGATCCCGGAGAATCTCCATCTCGGCGAACTCGCCATCGATATTTTGGACGACACCAAAATGATCCTCGATGATCGCTGCGTGGAGACAGAATCCGGAGAGAAGCTTCCGATTTCCGGGTGGCTCGCATACACGCGCAAGCCCTACAAGGATGAAGCCATGGCTGGCATCCGAATCTTCTCTCGCGGAAAGATCGTTGCGCAGACGCGTGACTTCATGATCGGATCTGGATTCCATGGAGAATACAGCATCCGGTCGTATTTGGTCGGGGAGATTCACGCAGAGTGGCTGGACCAAAATGAGGACCTGATCCGTTCAGATCGCCAGGATATTATCTGGAGTTCGGAGGTAGGCGATGCGCTGAAGAAGTGGGGGCAAGCCGTGATTCGCGAACTGGCCAAGCGCGGGAAGACGGCATTGCAGAAGCAGACCTGGACTGACTTCGAGCAGGCGTCGGGGCTGGAAGAACGCCTGGCGGAAGAGGCTCCGGGGGACAAGCAATATCAGGAGTCGGTAAAGCAGGCGGCGCGGCTTCTAGTTTCCGACCGCGACCGTGAATCGGTATCAGACCCCCAACACGTCGAGAAGATCGTTCAACTCGCTAAAACCATTGGGCCACACAAGGCTCTCCTCGAAGCGCTTCACGAGGTATCTGAAGTTGCGGACAGCCCCCTAGACATCATCCTGGGCCTCTTCCAGAAAGCCCGAATCGCGGAGATGTATTCACTAGGGCAGGTGGCATCCGAACGGATTGAGGTCGTCAATCGCCTTACTTCACTCATTGAAGATGGGGCGACTCTCGAACAACCTCTCCAAGAACTTCTTGAGCAGGCTCCTTGGTTGATGGCACCCGAGTGGACTCCACTCGGAATGAACGAGTCACTCGAACGGGTTCGCAAGTCATTCGAAGCATGGTACTTCAAGAAAGAAGGAGTAGCCCTTGTAACATCGGCAATTAATCGGCATCGCAGGGAGCCGGATTTCGTGCTACTCCACGATTCGGGCACACTGTGGATTGTCGAGATCAAGCGCATGAACTACCACCTGACCGACGCAGAGTACCTGCGGGCGGTCAACTACTTGCACGACCTCGACACGTTCCTAAACGAGAATCCGACGCTCGGTATGCAGTTCCCAATCCGGAAGCTCACCTTCGTCGCCGACCACACTGACAAGCTGAGCAGCGTCTCGATGTCTTCAATGCGAAATGACCATCGCATCGCGATTCGGGGTTGGCATGAACTACTTGACGACACTCTCCGAGCACACCGTGACTTCCTAGCGCGAGTGGAGGGCCTTAGGAATGATGCGTCAGTCCCCGCGCCTGGGTCTGGGTCTGGGAGCGATGCTGTTTCAGCCAACTAGTCGGTACAACGGCCCCGCTGAGGTAATGGAGTGAAGGCCGGCAGAGATCCTGCCGGGTGAGCCGCGGCCTATTCGTGGACGCCCCGTGAGGTATCAGGTACGGGGAAGCCTCTAACCTGCTGGAACGCGTGAGACGCACGGGGCCTCCGGAGCCGTTGGCAGGCAGTGTCAGCAGCTGCGGGCTGTTGAGGCGGGGCCGGAGGGTGCCTGCCGGATGCGCGTCGAGGTGTCGCCTCCAACGCCTGTCAACATGCCTGTGGGGCCGCCGTTCGGAAGGGCGGCCCCACAGGGGGATGGCGGGATCCTCTGACCTTAGTTTCCAGGTCCGGTCTGAGAGAAAGCGGCGATGTGCTGGAAGAGCGTCCCGCCCTTGCCATCCGGCAGGTGAAGTTCCGGCGGTTTGATCGTGGCAGCGAAGGATTCTACCTTCTGCCCGCAGATCTGAGAGAAGTCGCAGCCCTCGCACTTCTTCGCGGAAGCGCGCTGCGGGAAGTCACCGTCGGTGATCCGGCCGACTGCCCACTCCACGTTGGTGACTGCCGAGTCCACCGCGTCGGAGTCGACCGGCACCTCGATCCGCTGGCTGTCCTTGAGGAGGTGAACCGCGCCCGTCCGAGCGTTAGCCCCGTGGACCAGGTCGGCACCTCGACCGTACAGCTGCACCTGGAGGGAGAGGTCTTCCCAATGGAGGTCCGGGTTGTTGACCGGTTCCGGGCCACCCTTCATGGTCTTGAAGTCGACGACCTTTGCGTCCTTGATCTTGTCCGAGCCGTCGATGCTCAGAAGAAGGTCGATGGAACCCGAGATCACGGCACCCGTAACGGGGATCTCGAAGGGAAGCTCGACCTGCCGTTTGGTCTCGAAGTCCTCCGCGTAGTCCGCGGCATAGTCGGCGACGATGTCAGAGGACTTCTGCAGAGCCCGCTCGTAGGCACCAGGACGGTTGATCGGGTCGGAGCTCGGAGCGACATGCTTGAGGTGAAAGAGCTCCTCGGCGATCAGCCGCGCCTCGTCAGGGGTGGGAGCGGAGCTCTTGTCGTAGGTCTGGTGGAGCTTCCCCACTGCAGCGTGTACTGCGCGACCGAAGCCGAACAGCTCCGGGATGGGCGGAGAGAAGCCGTGAACCACGCTGAGCTTGTAGGCGTGGGGGCAACGCATGAAGGTGTGGATCTGCGAGTAGGTCGTTGGGAGCACGGACTCGTCACCGCGCCTGCGAGGCGTGGCCGGCGGCGGTGTCACGAGCGGGGGAGCACCAGGCTCCAGAAGGTCGCGCCGAATCTCCGGGTGGGTGAGCCGGGCGGCGAAGGGAGAGACCCGCGCCGGGCGCTTGCCGCCGGGCAGCTGCGCGGAACCGGTGACGTACAGGTAGCGCTCGGCTCGGGTAAGGGCGGTGTAGAAGAGACGAGCCTGGTCGGGGTTGCCTGAGTGGTAGGAGCCGTTGTCGAGTGCCTGCTGGATCAGGATGGCGGGCATCCAGCCGTCGTAGCCATGGCGGCGCCCCGGGAAACGGAGGTGCTCGACGTCGACCACGAAGACGACCGGGAACTCCAGACCCTTGGCCTTGTGGACGGTCGAGACGGACACGGCGTCGGGCCGGGTCATCATCTGATTGTCCGCTTCGTAGCCGTCGCCGGCGACGTTCTGCAGGAAGTTGAGCAGTTCACCGAATCGGGACTTGCCGTCGATGGAGATGTACACCATCTCCACGTCCTGCAGGATGCGGCTGAAGGTACCCAGGTCGGTCATCACACCGTCGTCGAAGCCGCTCTCGGCAACGTTCAGCGCCTCGAGCATGTCGTGCAGGAGCTGTTGCGGAAACAGCCGCTGCCGGGGAGTGCCGGGGGAGACGGGGGTGTGGATACGCCGGCCCCAGTCGGCGAACACGCGTCGCACGCGGCCCAGGTCAGCCAGGGGGAATGCGACCGACAGCTCGGCATGGAAGAGCCGATCGACATCGTTGCGGTCAGGAGAGCTCTCACGCAGCAACTCGAAGGCGTTGCGCACTGCGGCAGGCTGCGCGCGGTCGAAGAGCTGGCCGCCGGCGTCAAGGTCGTAGACGATCCCCCGCGCGTCGAGCGCGTTGATGTAGGCGGTGTGGCGCTTCGTACCGTCCTGCTCATCGGTGTTGGTGGAGCGCATGAGGATGGCGAAGTCCGCGGGCGTGAGCCCCCGGCGAGTTCCGTCGGACTCCTCGTACTCCGAGCCGAGGAGTTCCTTGATGCGCTCGGCGACGAACGCGGCCTCCGCTTGACGGTCGGGGAACTGCTGCACGGCGAACTCGCGCGGACTGCGGTCGGCATGGGCTTTCAGAGCCTTGGGCAGGCGCATGGCACCCACCTCCTGGGCCACGAAGTCGCCTGCTGCCTCCACGATCGCGGATGTGGAGCGGAAGTTGGTGAGCAGCTTGTGTACTGAGGCGTTGGGATAGCGCTTGTCGAACTCAAGGATGTTGTTCACGTCGGCGCCGCGCCATCCGTAGATCGCTTGGTCGTCGTCACCGACGACGAACAGCGTCTCGGAGTGCTGGTGCATGAGTCCGATCAGTCGCTCCTGCACGACGTTCACGTCCTGGTACTCGTCCACCAGCACGTGCCGCAGCGGTACGAGAGCCCGCACGGCACCGGGGTCGTTGGCTTCAAGGGCTTCGACGACCAGGCGCTGCATGAGCGAGAAGTCGATGAAGTGGTCCTTCTCCATGTTGGACCGAAGACGCTCCAGGGCGGCCCCCAGCTCAGCGTCCTCTGCCGCCACCTGGGTGGGGTCGAGCAGTTCGTCGTTCATCATCTGCCAGGCGCGGCCGAGCTGCTTGAGGGCCTCGAAGTAGCCGCGCCGATGGCCCTTCGCGGTGGGGTGCGCGTCGCGCAGCGCGTTGATTCCGAGCTTGGGGTAGCGCGAGATCAGATAGACCCGGAACTGCATCTCGTCCAGGACGTCGAACTGCCGGTACCGGGCGTCCATGTCTCCGAGCACCCGACGACACCAGGCGTGGATGGTCCCGATGTACATGCCGCCTACCAGAAGCGGATCCAGACCGCACTCCTCAAGAGCGGAAGCGACCCGGGTCTTGATCTGCTCACCCGCCTTCTCGCTGAAGGTGAACGCCACGATCGACTCGGGCGGGGCCCCGGAAGCAACTTGGTGGCTGACCCTTCCCGCCAACGCCCGCGACTTGCCGGACCCTGCACCAGCCAGCGCCAGGACTTCCCTCTCCGCCGCTACTGCCGCTGAGTACTGCTCCGGCGTCAACCAGCCCTTGAGCGCCTTCTCGATATCCAACTCCGGATCCCTCCCGATGGTGCCGATCAGCTGACGACCAGACTGCCAGGGGGCACTGACAATCGCCCCGGTCTTTGGGATCGCCAAGAGGCCGGGTGGTCCATCCGCTGCTGGGGGCCGCTGGGCTCATGTCAGGTCTGGGCCGTCCCTGGGCCGTCGGAGGGTGGCCGGCGACGGCCAATGACGGCCAATGACGGCCTCTCTAGTGCTGGTTGGCGGGCGCGTGGAGCGGGGTTTGGCTGGTGGGCCGAGTGGGGCATGACTTCCTGCGCAACAAGAAGCAGGAGTGGGAGGAGTACCGCTCGGAGGTCACGGCCTTCGAACTCCGCAAGAACCTCCCGGTGCTGTAACCGCAGGTCAGAGCCTTTTCCGGGCCGGGACACCGCTCAGGGCCGGCGGCGCGATGCCGTCGGCCCCGAGGTGCGAGGACACGCGTATGACCGTGCACACCGCGATGCCGCTCGACGGGGCGCTGCCCGTGCCCGAGCGGGTCTGGTACGCCTCCTACGGCTCCAACATGCACCTGGACCGCCTGGCCGCGTACATCGCCGGGGGGACCCCCGCCGGCGCGGCGCACACCTATCCGGGCTGCCGGGACCGGCGGGCGCCGGAGCGCTCGCTCGCGGTCGAGCTGCAAGGCCGTCTGTACTTCGCCACGGAGTCCGCCGTGTGGGGCGGGGGCCGGGGGCTGTACGACCCGACGGCTCCGGGGCGGATGCGCGGGCGGGCGCACCTGGTGACGGTCGGCCAGGTGTCCGACATCGCCGCGCAGGAGATGGGCGACGCGCCCGGGACGGACCTCGACCTCACGGCGGCCCTGCGGCACGGCCGCGCTGAACTCGGGCCGGGGCGGTACGAGACGCTGATCTGCCCCGGCACGATCGAGGACATCCCCGTCGTGACGTTCACCGCGCCGTGGACCCTGCGGGACGTCGACGTGCTCCCACCCTCCGCCGTGTACCTGCGCTACCTGGCCGGCGGCCTCCTGGAGGCGGGTCCCTGGGAGGAGTGGGACATCGCGAACTACTTGGCCGCGTGCCCGGGTGCTGCCGGGAACTGGACGGCTCATCAGGTGTTCGTGCTGCTGACCAGCGGTGACGTTGGTCGCTGCAGGCCCTGATGCTCCTCGGGTTCATGAACGGTGGGCGGGGCTGTCGGCGCGGGTGGGGTTACGCCGGGGGGACCGCCCGGTGCCAGGTGGTGCGGGCGGGGTGGGCGGGGTCCGGGGTGGCGGGCGGGGTCGTGGTGATGTGGAGTTCGGCGTCCAGGCCCAGGACCGCCGTCGTCGTCGCGCCCGCCGGTTCGAGGATGCCGGCCGGGGCGCCGGCGAAGAGCATCTTCGATTCCGTCCACGCGGGCGGGCCGCCGAGGCCCGTCGTGCTGACCGTGCCCGTGTCCGCGCGGCCCGACAGGAGGCGGCCCGCGACGCCGACCGCGCCGTAGCCCGCCCGGCCGCCGGCCTCCGCGACGCTGGAGACCTGCGGCTTGCCGGCGCCCGCCGTGACCAGGGCCGTACGGACGACCCCCGAGTCGGGGCGGCGGAAGTAGAGCCGGATGCCCGCGCCCTCCGGGGCCGCCGAGAGCGGGACCGTGGTCGCCGGCAGGCCCGTCGGGAACGGTCCCTCGAGCGGGGCCCCCGGGGCGGGCTGGGTCCAGGCCAGGACCGACTTGGTGGTGCTCGCGTACACCTGGCGCCGCCCGGCGGCGTCGACCGCCGTCACCGGGTCGCTCTGCAGGTCCTCGCCGCCCAGGTGCTGCCAGGGGCCGAAGGCGCCGCCCGGCTGCTGTTCGCGGGCGCGCAGCGTGCGGCGGGAGTCGCGGACGTAGACGGTCAGCCGGCCGTCCGGGGCCACGGCCGCCGAGGGCGCGCTGATGGCGGAGGTGCCCTCCTCGTCGGCCCCCTCGGGGGTGCCGAGCGACTGCCACGCCCCGAACGGGCCGTCCGGCGCGGACTGGACGGCGTACACGATCTCGCGCCGGTAGTCCGCGGGCGCCGGGCCGAAGCTCGTACGGGTGGCGAGGACCGCGATGCGGCCGTCGGGGAGGCGGGCGGTGCTCGCGCCCGGGTCGATGCCGGTGCCGGGGAGCAGGACCGGGCCGGTCCACCCGGCCGGGCCGTCCTGCCGGGTCCAGAGGGCCATCCGGCCGTCCAGGGCGGCGAAGGCGTAGAGCCGGCCGGGGGTGCCCGCCACCAGCCAGGAAGTGGTGTCGGCGCGGGCGTAGCGCAGCGACTGGGCCCAGTTGCGGCCGGTGGGGCTGCTCGCGACCTTGCGGTCGCCGCAACCGGAGGGGCTGCCGCAGTAGTTCTGGTGGTCGAGCCAGGCGTACGTCTTGAGGTAGCCGACCTTCGTCTCGGCCGTCTGCGGGTCCAGCGCGTGCGGGAGGGTGCCGTTGTGGTAGCCGAGGTAGTTCTGCACCGAGAACCGCGGGCGGTCGCCGACCTGCGCGGCGTAGGCGGACGTGGCGGCCTGCACGAAGCGGGCGCCGTACATGTGGTCCTGGTGGTCGGTGTACTTGCCGGTGTCGGCGTACCGGCCGGGCGTCGGGTCCTGCATGCGTATCGTCGTCGGCTTGTAGACCCCGAGCAGCCCGGATATCGCCTGTATCACCTGGTCCTTGGTGTACGTGTACGACTGCTTGACCGGGCTTCCGGAGGACAGCTGGGCGCCGAGCGCGGATATCTTGCCGTTCCACAGGCCGCGCAGGCTGTCCGGGTTCTCCGCGGTGGGGTTGCGGGCCTCGCGCAGCTGCAGCCAGACCAGGTTGACCTGCGGCCGGGCGATCAGCACGTCGAGCTCGGCCTGGCCGCCGCCCGCGGTGGGTATGACGGTCCGCTTCCAGGCGCTGGTGCGGTCGCCGGTGGCCATCTGGGCGTACGCGGAGCGGATGCCGTTCTGCCGGGCCTCGGCGTAGTGGGCGCGGTCGGCGGGCTGCTCGGGGTCCTTGGCGCCGGCCCCGTTGGCCTCGTTGCGGCCGTCGGCCTCGCCGGAGGTCAGGTAGACGGTGGTGAGTTGGAGTCCGGCCGTCAGCGACCGGCTGAGGTCCGGGTTCATGAAGAACAGGTCGTCGTCGGGGTGGGCGACGACCTGGACGACCGATCCGGCCGTGGTGCTCGCGGGGAGCGCGACGGCACGGGACCCGGTGCCCTGTTCCTGGGTGGCCTCGGCCGACGTCTGCTGGCCGGTGGCGACGGCGAGCACGCCGGTGGCACCGACGGTGAGTACGGGAAGGAGGGCAGCGAGGAGGAAACGGCGACGGGCAATCGGCATCGGTCACGCCTTGGGGTCGTTCCGGGCGGGAAGAACGGCAGTTCAGTCAGTTCAGTCAGTTCAGTCAGCTCAGTCAGTGAGAGGCCAAATCGGGGGACTTGGTTCACCGATCTGCTCGATGACTCCTGCTTTGCGCAAACGACCGGATGTGATTGTGGCGTGTGGGCTTTTGATGCGCGCATGTGCCCGGGATGTGGACGCACTTGGTCCGCCGGAGGGGGATGCTCAGCGGCCCGTGTTCCGCGGCCCCACCGGCAGCCACGGCGCCAGGTGCGCGTTCGCGTCGTCCGCCGAGGAGGTCACGTACAGCCGCGCGTCGAGCCCCACCACCGCCAGGCTGACCGTGTTCCGGCCGGTCGTCGTGGACGACGGCGCCCCGACGAACATCAGCGGCGACCGCTCCCACGGCCGCCCCGACCCGAGGTCCGAGCCCAGCTGACCGCCCGCCGCACGGCCGGCCAGCACGTGCCCGCTCGCCGCCACCGAACCGAAGCCCTGGAGTCCGCCGAGGTCGGTGAGGTGGTTCACCTTCAGCCCGCCGTCGCCCGTCACCAGGGCGGTACGGACGTTGCCCGAGCCCGGCTTGCGGAACCACAGCCGCACCCCGCCCTCGCGCCCCTCCGCGGTGAGCGGCAGCGTCGTGTCCGGCAGCCCCGTGGGCGTGGCCGGTCCCAGCGGCGCGCCCGGCTTCGACTGCGCCCAGCCCAGCACCGACTTCGTGGTGGCCGCGAACACCATGCGCCGCCCGGCGCCGTCCGCGGCGGTGACCGGTGTGCCGTGCAGGTCGGCGCCGCCGAACTGCGCCCACGGGCCCCAGGTGCCGTTCGCGAGCTGCACCCGCCCGCGCAGGGTGGACGCGCCGTCGCGGACGTACGCCGCCAACTGGCCGGTGCCGTCGACCGAGACGGCGGGGGCGCTGATGTCGGAGGTCCAGTTCTCGTCGGCGCTCTCGGGCGTGCCCAGCGACTGCCAGTCCCCGAACTCCTCCGCGCCCGGGCCCTTCTGGACGACGTACCCGACCTCGCGCCGGTAGTCCGCCGGCCGCGCGCCGAAGGAGGTACGGGTGCCGAAGGCGGCGATCCGCCCGTCCGGCAGGGTGACGGTGGAGATGCCCGGGTCCATGCCGGTGCCGGGCAGCAGGCGCGGCCCGCTCCAGGCGCCGATCGGGCCGGACCGGTGCCAGAGCGCGACCTGGCCGTCGAGCACCTTGAAGGCCCACAGGCCGTGCTCCTTGTCCGAGGTCAGCCAGGAAGTGCCGGTGCCGCGGGCGTAGTTGACGGTCGAGGTCCATCCGTTGCCCGCGGGGTGGTCGGCCACCTTGAGGTCGCCGCAGCCGGCATCGCTGCCGCAGTGGTTCTGCCGGTCCAGCCAGGCGTAGGTGTCCAGGATGTCCAGCTTCGCCTTGGCCTCGTCCGGGTCCAGGGCACTGGGCAGGGAGCCGTTGGAGTAGCCGAGGTAGTTCTGCACCGCGAAGTGCGGGCGGTCCTTGACGTCGACGCCCTTCGCGTACGCGGCCAGGGCGGCCTGGACGAAGCGGGCCCCGTAGAAGTGGTCCTGGTGGTCGGTGTACCGCTTGTCGGGGAACCGGCCGGGGGTGGGGTCCTGGGCGCGGACGGTGGTCGGCTTGTACTGCTCCAGGACGCCGGCGATGGTCTGGACGACCTGCTCCTTCGAGTACGAGAACCGCTGCTTGACGGGGGTGCCGGAGGCGAGCTGGGCGCCGAGCGCGGATATCTTGCCGTCCCACAGGCCGTGGAGGCTGTCGGGGGCGCTGTCGTAGACGGTGCCGGCCTCGCGCAGCTGCAGCCAGACGAGGTTGACCTCGGGCTTGGCGACGAGGACGTCGACCTCGGCGTGGCCGCCGCCCTTGGTGGGGACGGCGGTGCGCTTCCAGGCGCTGCTGCGGTCGCCGGTGGCCATCTTGGCGTAGGCGGCGCGGATGCCGTTCTGGCGGGCCTCGGCGTAGGCGGGCTTGTTGGGCGGGGTGGAGGCCTGCTTGCCTTCGGTGGCGTTGATGCCGTCCGCCTCGCCGGCGGTGAGGTAGACCGTGGTGACGGGATGGCCGGCGGCTATGGAGTACCGCAGGTCCGGGTTCATGAAGTACAGGTCGTCGTCGGGGTGGGCGACGATCTGCAGCACGCGGCCGGGGTCGGGCGCGTCGGCGGCGGCCGCGGGGGCGGCTTTCCTGTCGGCGATGCCGTCGCGCGCCTCGCTGGCGCGCAGCACGAAGACGCCGCAGGCGGCGATGGCGGCACAGAGCCCCACCCCCTTGACGAACCGCGCTCCACCGCGCCGCCCGCGGCCTCCCGGGGACCCGGCCCTGCCGGCGCGGCGGGAACCCCGCCCGTCGCTCGAGCCGGCGGCGACTGCTTCGGCGGGTTCGGCAGGTTCGGCGGTACGGGAGCGCCGGGCGGCTCGGCGGTGGCCGGGAGCGGGTGGCCGGTCGGTGTCGGAACGGCGCGAGGCGGGTCCGGCGGGTCGGCCGCCGGACGGGGCGGACGGTGCGTCAGATCCGGCTGCGCCGGGCGGGAACCCCGACGGGTCCCGGCCAGTCCCGCCCGCGTGCGGCTGCGCCGGGCTCCACGCCGGTCCGGCCGACGGGTCCCAGGCCGGTCCGGCCGACGGGTCCCAAGCCTGTCCCGCCGACGGGTCCCAGGCCGGTCCGGCCTGCCCCGGGTGCGGCGCGGCTCCCGGGGTGTTGGGGAGCCAGGGGCCCGGGGCGGGAGGTCCGTCGGGCATGTGGGTCCTTGAGGGCGGTCGGGCGGTCGGGCGGTTGCGCGGTTGCGCGGGGAGCGGGCCCGAAGGAGGGGCACGTAAGCGGAATAGGACGTTCCGCATAAATATTCAGATAATCCGATAATCCGCCCCATGATACGTGTCCACCCACGCCGGTGAGTCGAACGCCTGCTCCGGATAGGCTCCTTCCAGGCACGCTTGGGCAGTGGCGGCGACGTACGCGGGAGGCGGCGGGATGACAGTCCCGGGACGCAGGAGCAGTACCTTCATGCAGCTGCTGCGCAGCGGCTTCACCGACCCCTCGGCCGCGGCGCGGCTGCTCGACTCCGACGCGCTGGCCTCCGTACGCACCGATCCGGTGCTCCTCGACGCCCTCGGGGCGACCGCCGATCCGGATCTCGCCCTCCTCGGGCTCGTCCGGCTCGCCGAGGCGCAGAGCGGCGACGAACGGCCCGTACTCCTCGACACCCTCGTCAGCGCCAAGCCGCTGCGCGACCGCCTCCTCGGTGTGCTCGGCGCGTCCGAGGCGCTCGCCGACCACCTCGCCCGCCACCCCCGCGACTGGCACGCGCTGGTGACGTACGAGGCCGCCGATCTGCACCCCGGGCTCGCCGAGTTCGAGCAGGGGCTCGCCCAGGCCCACGACCCCATCGCCCTGCGCGTCGCCTACCGACGCTGCCTGCTCTCCATCGCCGCCCGCGACGTCTGCGGCACCATCGACGTCGCCCAGACCGCCGCCGAGCTCGCCGACCTCGCCACCGCAACCCTCCGCGCCGCCCTGCGGATCGCGTCCGCCGCCGCCCCCGACGACGCCGCCGCCTGCCGGCTCGCCGTCATCGCCATGGGCAAGTGCGGCGGCAACGAGCTGAACTACGTGTCCGACGTCGACGTCATCTTCGTCGGGGACGCTCCCAACGGAGGCGGCGGCGCCGACGAGGCCAAGGCCGTCCAGGCCGCCACCCGCCTCGCCTCCCACCTCATGCGCATCTGCTCCGAGACCACCATCGAAGGCACCATCTGGCCCGTCGACGCCAACCTGCGCCCCGAGGGCCGCAACGGCCCCCTCGTCCGCACCCTCGCCTCCCACCTCGCCTACTACCAGCGCTGGGCCAAGACCTGGGAGTTCCAGGCCCTGCTCAAGGCCCGCGCCGTGGCCGGCGACCCGGACCTCGGCGCCCAGTACATCGACGCCATAACGCCCCTCGTCTGGCAGGCCGCCGAACGCGAGAACTTCGTCGCCGACGTCCAGAAGATGCGCCGCCGCGTCGTCGACAACATCCCCGCCTCCCAGGTCGACCGCGAGCTCAAGCTCGGCCCCGGCGGCCTGCGCGACGTCGAGTTCGCCGTCCAGCTGCTCCAGCTCGTCCACGGCCGCAGCGACGCCGGCCTGCACTCCGGCAGCACCCTCGACGCCCTGCACGCCCTCGCCGCCGGCGGCTACGTCGGCCGGACCGACGCCGCCCAGCTGAACGACGCGTACCGGTTCCTGCGCGCCATGGAACACCGCATCCAGCTCTACCGGCTGCGCCGCACCCACCTCGTCCCCGAGGACGAGGCCGACCTGCGCCGCCTCGGCCGCTCCCTCGGCCTGCGCACCGAACCCGTCGCCGAGCTCAACAAGGCCTGGCGCCGCCACGCCTCCGTGGTCCGGCGCCTGCACGAGAAGCTCTTCTACCGGCCGCTGCTCGACGCCGTCGCCCAGCTCTCCCCCGGCGAGACCCGGCTCTCCCCGCGCGCCGCCGGCCAGCGCCTCGAAGCCCTCGGCTACGCCGACCCGGCCTCGGCCCTGCGCCACCTCGAAGCCCTCTCCTCCGGCGTCACCCGCAAGGCCGCCATCCAGCGCACCCTGCTGCCCGTCATGCTCGGCTGGTTCGCCGACTCCGCCGATCCGGACGCCGGCCTGCTGAACTTCCGCAAGGTCTCCGACGCCCTCGGCAAGACCCCCTGGTACCTGCGCCTGCTCCGCGACGAGGGCGCCGCCGCCGAGAACCTGGCCCGCGTCCTGTCCGCCGGCCGGCTCGCCCCCGATCTGCTGATGCGCGCCCCCGAGGCCGTCGCCCTGCTCGGCGACCCCGAAGGGCTGCAGCCCCGTACGCACGAGGCCCTGGCGCAGGAGGTGCTCGCCGCCGTCGGCCGCGCCGGCAGCGCCGAGGCCGGCGTCGCCGCAGCCCGCGGGGTCCGCCGCCGCGAGCTGTTCCGCACCGCCGCCGCCGACATCATCGGCTCGTACGGTACGGAGGACAGCCCGGCCGAGGAGGACCCCGGCGCCCTCGTCGACCGGGTCGGCAACGCCGTCTCCGACCTCACCGCCGCCACCATCGCCGGAGCCCTGCGCGCCGCCGTCAGCCACCACTGGGGCGAGACCCTGCCCACCCGCTTCGCGATCATCGGCGTCGGCCGCTTCGGCGGTCACGAACTCGGCTACGGATCCGACGCCGACGTCCTGTTCGTCCACGAACCCCGCGAGGGCGTCGACGAACAGGAGGCCGCGAAGGCCGCCCAGACCGTCATCGCCGAAATGCGCAGGCTGCTCCAACTCCCCACCGCCGACCCGCCGCTGCTCATCGACGCCGACCTGCGTCCCGAGGGCCGCTCCGGGCCGCTCGTACGCACCCTGTCCTCGTACGCCGCGTACTACCGGCGCTGGTCCCTGACCTGGGAGAGCCAGGCCCTGCTGCGCGCCCAATCCGTCGCGGGCGACGCCGAACTAGGCGCCCGCTTCATCGAGCTCATCGACCCGCTGCGCTACCCGGCGGAGGGCCTCGGCGAGGACGCCGTACGGGAGATCCGCCGCCTGAAGGCCCGCATGGAAACCGAGCGGCTGCCACGCGGCGCCGACCCGACCCTGCACACGAAGCTCGGCCGCGGCGGCCTCAGCGACGTCGAGTGGACCGTCCAGCTGATCCAGATGCAGCACGCCTGGTCGGAGCCCGGCCTGCGCACCACCCGTACCCGCGAGGCCCTGGCCGCCGCCCACGCGGCCGGGCTGATCCCGGCCGAGGAGGCGCAGATCCTGGACGAGGCCTGGGTGCTCGCCACCCGGGTCCGCAACGCGGTGATGCTGGTCCGCGGCCGGGCCGGGGACACTTTTCCCTCGGAGGCCCGCGAACTGGCGGCCGTGGGCCGCTACCTCGGCTACGCGGAGGGCACAGTCGGCGAACTGCTCGACGACTACCGCCGCATCACGCGCAGGGCCCGCGCGGTCGTGGACGACCTCTTCTACGGGGCCTGAGCGGTCCGGGTCCCCGGCGGCGACCCGGCGCCGGCGCGCCGCGAGGCCGCCCGCCCGGCGCAGAGAGATCCGGGGCGGGCGGCTGGATCACCGGTTGGATCAGCGGTGATGGCGCTGCGTCACTACGGGAGCCGCTCGATGATCCACTCGCACAGCTCCCGGGTGATCGCGGTGTGCGGGGTGGTGGCCGAGGACCAGAAGAATTCGTCCAGCTCGCTTTCGTTCGGGTCGAGCGAGGCGACCTTCGCGTACAGGTCCTCCTGCTTGTCGATGTTGCGGATCGCCACCGCGCTGACGGTCGGGACGAAGCAGATGGCCTCGTGCCGCAGGTCGACCTTGCCGCCCTTCTTCACCAGCTCGTCCGCCACGATCTTGTAGGACGCGAGGGTGCCGCCCGGTGCGCCGTCCAGCTCGGGGAAGCCGCTGGTGGTGACCTTCTTCGAGGCGGGCGGGAGCAGCCGCTTCAGCTCGGCGACCGTGACGTTGTCGCCGGCGGCCTGGGTGTAGAAGGTCGTGCCGGGGAAGGCGATCAGGCCGGTGCTCTTCAGTGCCATGTCGCCGGGCGGGATGCTGAGGCCCATGCCGTCGCCGGTGCCGTTGGCCACCGCGATCTTGCGCGGGATCATCGGCCAGCCGCCCATCCGGTCCAGCTCCTCCAGCAGCTGGGTGCGCAGCGGGTCGATCCCGCTCTTGTCGGTCGCGGTGTCGTAGTGGCGCCAGAGCATCTGCCGGGCCGCCGGGCTGTTCATCTGCCGCGCGAAGTCGTTGTCCTGCGGGATGAAGTGCGCGAACGCCTGCAGGCCGATCGGGATCACGGCGCCGCGGTGCGGTGTGTCGTAGGAGAAGTACAGCTCGGTCTGGTGGTCCATCCGCTGCGTCTCCAGCTTGGCCAGCGCGTAGCGGGTGATCAGGCCGCCCATGCTGAAGCCGCCGACGGTCAGCCGGTCGTCACCGACGCGCTCCCCGAGGGTCTGCTGGATCGCCGCCATCACGGTCTCGGCGTTCTTCTGGATCGGCGCGGTGCGCTCGTCGAATCCGACCAGGATCACGGTGCGTCCCTGCTTGCGCAGGGCGGACAGGAACTTGTACTCCCCGCCGTCCAGGCCCTGGGCGAGCCACTGCAGATTGCTTCGGCCGAGGTTGAAGCCGTCGGCCATGATCACCGGCTTCTGGACGGAGTCGGTGCCCTCGCCGTAGTAGACCCAGGCGAAGCCGTTCGGCAGCTCCCATTCCGTGTCGCGCTGATGCACGGGGACCGTGATGGGCGGCGGCGAACTCAGGGGGGCCGCTGCGATCAGGCTTCCGCTGATCTGTTCCGCCTGGGCGTCCTTGCCGCTCGGGGTTCCGGACATGAGTGTCTCCTTGGATGCGCGCACGGCTCCGCAGTCCGGCCGGGCCGGACGCAGGGCGGTGCAGGGTGAGGGGCGATGACGACCCATCATCTGCACACGGAATGTAATATGTCGGTTACGCAGCGCAACATTCGCTCGTTAGAGGGTGCTTTCGACCTCTACGTTTGGATCGCGCTAAGCCGCGCCTGCCGACGGGGCGCAGCCCTGGCAGCGGCCGGGGGTGGGGGAGCGGAACGCGCGGTCGCAGTCGTCGCACGTGCGGAGGGGGCGCGCGGTGCGGTCCGGGGGTACGGGGCGCACCGCGCCGGGGTCCGGCAGCCGGGGCGGGACCAGCTCCCGCAGGCGGTGGGTGAGGAGCCCCGCAGGGGAGTGGATCGGCGTCATCGGCAGTGTGCGGGTCAGGACGGCGGCGACGGCGCTCGAGGTCAGCCCGCGCTCCAGCCAGACGGCCGCGGCGGGCGCCAGCCGCACCGTGTCCCGCTCGGACAGCACCAGCCGTGGATCGCGCAGCCGCAGCCGGGCCAGCAACTCGCGGGCTTGCAGCTCGGCTTCGGAGACGACCGCGTCCGGTTCAGGTTCCGGGTCGGGGTCGGGGTCGGGGTCGGGGTCGGGAGTCTGCGTCCGGGCCGGTGCGGGTGCCGTCGCGGGGGGCTGTCCGGGGCGCTCCGCCGCCTTCAGCCGCCTGGCGGGCGGGTTGTTGTACGACACCGTACGGGTGACGATCTGTCCCGAAGGGAGCCGCTCCCGGGTGCGGGAGAGGTAGCCGTGGGCTTCCAGTTCCCGCAGGGCCGAAGCGATGCGGGTCTCGCCCTCGGTGAACCGCTGCGCCAGGGCCTTGATCGACACATCGGCGCCGGTGGGCAGGGACTGGATGTACGTGGACAGGCCGATCGCCGTCAGGCTCAACTCGCTGTGCTGGGCGAGGTGGTTGCCGATCTTGACGTAGCGCTCGGGCTGCCGGTCTTTCTCGTGCATGACACCGGGCCTCGGAATGCGGTGCGGGGCGCGCGAGGGCGCGCTAAGCTGCTGTTCAGCCACGGGAAGTTCCTGCTTCCTCAGCGGCGAGGCCCTCGGGCGGGATTGCACTCCCGTACGGGGGCCGTTCGCGTTTATGGGGTTGTCGAGAGCCAGACTGCCCGGTGATTTGGCATATGCGCCAGCCGGGTTGGGGTGATTCACCCGTCCGAGTGAGAGGGGGAGGGGGGAGGTTGGGAGAGGTCATTTCCCCCGGTTGTTTTTCTTTAAGTGTCGGGCGGTTCCGGATATTGGCCCACCGGGTCGTGGAAACCTCGATCCGGCGAAAACGGATTTCCTGATTCACGCGACTCGGCGCGGCCACCCGTGCGTAGCCTGAACGGAGTTGAAGGCCAACGGAGGTGGCAGTGAGCGCAGAGGGTACCGACGAGTCGAGCTGGGCACTCGACCCGGAGGACGAATCCGGGGCGGTCGTAGCGGCGGTGGGACGCCAGTTGAAAATGTGGCGGGAGGCGGCCGGACTCGACCGATCCACTTTCGCTGAACGGATGGGTTACGGGGCGGACCTGACCCGCAAGATCGAGAGTGGCACCCGCATTCCGCGTCCGGAGTTCCTGGACAAGGCGGACGGGGTTCTCGGAGCGGGCGGAAAGATCGCCGCGATGAAGGTGGACGTCGAAAAGGCCCGCTACCCCAAGAAGGTCCGGGATCTGGCCAAGTTGGAATCCGAGGCGGTGGAGATCGGGTCCTACGACAACGGCGTGGTCCCGGGCTTGCTTCAGACCGAGGAGTACATCCGTGCCCTCTACGCGGTGAGGCGCCCTGCCTACTCGGAGGACCAGACCGAGCGTCTGGTCGCGGCGAGGGTGGCGCGCCAGGACATCCTCCGGCGACATCCGGCCCCGTTGCTGACCGTCGTGCAGGAGGAGGCTGTCCTCCGACGGTCCATCGGGGGCAAGATGGTGTTGCGCCGCCAACTGGAGCACCTGCTGGAGGTCGGCCAGTTGCGCAACGTGGAGATCCAGGTGATGCCCACTGCGGTGGAGGAGCACGCCGGTCTCGCGGGATCACTGAAGATCATGCGCCTCAAGGACGGAACGACAGTCGGGCACAACGAAGTTCAGCTGGTCAGCCGCTTGATCGCTGAACCCAAAGAGGTCCAGATCCTGGACATGCGCTATGGCATGATCCGAGCGCAGGCTCTGACGCCTCGCGAATCTCTGACGTTCATCGAGAAGGTACTGGGGGAGACATGAGCATCAAGCAGTCGGCCGAGGGCCTCTCCACACTGACGTGGGTCAAGAGCAGCTACAGCACCAATGACGGACCCGACTGCGTCGAAGTCGCCTGGACCAAGAGCAGCTACAGCGCCAGCGACAGCAACGACTGCGTCGAGGTCGCCCGGACCTCGGGGACCGTCCTCGTCCGGGACTCCAAGCGGCCCGACAACGGGCGGCTGGCCGTCACTCCGGGTGCCTGGGTCGGGTTCGTCACTCACGCCACCGCGTGACGAGACCGGGTTCGGCCGTCAAGGCCGTCATCCGCTACCGGCGGCCGGATCCGGAGTGCTGGGAGGTCGTCGTCAGGGCCGCATGCAATCCCCTGGGCAGCAGCTGGGACGCGGCCAAGACGGTGGCCCAGGCCGGCTCCGCCGTCTCCGGGCACGCCGACCGGTTGGCCAAGGCCCTCGCCACGCGGCTCGGGAACGTCGAGGAGCTCGCGCTCGCCCTTGCAGGGATGGGGGACCTCCGGGCGCTGCCCGCCCTCAGGCGCATCGCGGAGGACGACCGGCTCCCGTACAACCGGCCCTGGGCCCCGCCCATCGCCGCGCTGCCCGCCCAGGAGCTGCTCCCCGCGATCCTGCCCGGCCTGCGGAGAGAGTCGCTCCAGTACCGGGCGGGCTTCGTGCTCGAACTCCTCGCCGCCTGGGGTCCGGCCGCCGCGCCCGCCGTGCCCGAGGCGGTCCGGTGCCTGGAATCGCCGTACGCCTACGACGCCCTGCGCGTCCTCGGCCGGATCGGACCCCCGGCCGCCGTCGCCGCGAACCGGCTGGCCGCGTACGCCACTGGCCACGCCCCGCGGACGAGCCGCCTCCACCAGCGGCGGGCCGCCTGGGCGCACTGGAGGGTCACCGGGGACCCCACCCTCGCCCTCGACGTGTGCGGCGCGGCCGTGGGATCCGGGACCGTCGGCCACGGCCTGCCCTTCCTCGCCGATCTCGGCCCGCTGGCCGCCGAACACGCGGACACCGTGCGCGGCCTGATGGACTCGCCCGGCGCGTGGACCCGGGTCGCCGCGGCGCACGCGTACTGGCGGATCACCGGAGACCCGGAGCCCGTCGTACCGGTACTGCTGGCGGAGGTGGATCCGGACTGGACGGGCCAGCCCGCCCTGCCGACCCGGGAAGCCGTCCGCCGTCTCGGCGGGATCGGCGCCCCGGCCGCCGCGGCGGTACCCCTGCTGCGCCGGATCCTGGCGTCGGAGGAGCGTCTGAGCCACCCCTACGACCACGTGCGGGTCCTGGCCGACGAGGCCTATGTCCGCACCCTCACCGAGGCCCTGGCGCAGATGGGTGCGGGCATGGCCCGCCCCGTACCCGCCGCCCGGCGGGGACTGCTGCGGAGGTGGCTGGCGCCGAGCGCCGCAGCGCGTCCCCGCTGACCGGCCGACTCCTCAGCCCGCTTCGCCCAGCAGGGAGCGGGCGTACGTCAGGAACGCCGCCAGGCCCAGGTCGAAGGCGGCGTCCGCGCGGCCCGGGCCGACGGCCGTCAGGGCCTCCGAGAGCAACGGGGTGTCCGCCGACGGCTCCCACATGGCCTCGGGGGCGGCCAGGTCCAGGGCCGAGCCGAGGACCAGGTTCTCCAGCGCCGTCAACAGCGGCATCACCTGCGCGTGGGTGAAACCCGCCGCCAGCAGCATGCCGACCGCGCGTTCGTACTGCGCCAGCACCCGCGGGGCCCGCACCGGTGTGGTCATCAGCAGCGGGATGGCCCGCGGAGAGGCGGCGAAAGCGGCCCGGTACGAGCGCGCCCAGGCCTCCAGGGCGCGGTCCCACGGCTCCAGGTCCAGCGTTTCGCCGGCGATCCGGTCGCATACGAGCTCCCGCACGAGCTCCACCACCCCCGCCCGGCCGTCCACGTGGTGGTACACCGACCCGGTCTGCACGCCGAGCGCCCGGGCGATCTGGGGGACGCTGAACTCACCCTGCTCCGCGACCAGTTGCAGTGCGGTCGCGGCGATCCGCTCCCGGTCGAGGAGGGGGGTGCGCGGCCGTGCCATCGGTTTCTCCCGCCGTGAGGTCTTCCCGTACGCCAAAACCGGAGGCTACATTGCCGCGAACCTAAAGGCTTTAGGTTTTGGTCTCCCCGAAGGGTGCACTGCCGCATGCCCGAAACGCCGGAACCGCCGACCGACAGACCCACCCTCCGCCGCGCCACCCTCGGCACCGCCGACATCTCCTTCTTCGTGGTCTCCGCCGCCGCCCCGCTCACCGTCATGGCCGGCGTCGCCCCCGTCGCGATCCTGCTCGGCGGGATCGGCGCCCCCGCCGGGTACCTCCTCGCCGGCCTCACCCTCGCCGTCTTCGCCGTCGGGTTCACCACCATGAGCCGCCACGTCCGCAGCGGGGGCGCCTTCTACGCGTACATCACCCGCGGCCTCGGCAAGCGCGTCGGCATCGGCGCCGCCCTGCTCGCCCTGGTCGGCTACAACGGCATGGAGATCGGGGTCTACGGCCTCCTCGGCACCACCACCGCCGACACCGCCCACGCCCTCGGCGGCCTCGACATCCCCTGGCTGCCCGTCTCTCTCGCCGGCCTCGCCCTCATCTGGTACGGCGGCTTCCGCTCCATCGACTTCGGTGCCAAGGTGCTCGGCGTCCTGCTCGTCGCCGAGACCGGGATACTCGTCCTGCTCGCCGCCGGAGTCCTGTTCAAGGGCGGCGCCCACGGGCTCTCCGCCGGCTCCTTCGCCCCCGGCGCGGTCCTCGTCCCCGGCACCGCAGCCGTCCTGGCCTTCGCCTTCGCCGCGTTCACCGGCTTCGAGTCCACCGTCATCTACCGCCGCGAGGCCCGCGACCCCGACCGGACCATCCCGCGCGCCACCTACATCGCCGTCGCCTTCCTCGGCCTCTTCTACGCCTTCATCGTCTGGACCGTCATCCAGGCCTTCGGCGGCGAGGAGGTCATCGCCGCCGCCGCCGAGGACCCCGGCGGCCTCTTCTTCGCCGCGATCACCACCTACGTCGGCCCCTGGGCGGCCGACCTGATGCACCTCTTCATCGTCACCAGCGTCATCGCCTCCCTCCTCGCCTTCCACAACGCCATCAACCGGTACGCGCTCGCCCTCGCCGAGGAGGGAGTGCTGCCGACCGCCCTCGGCCGGATCCACCCACGCCACCGCTCCCCGTACCTCGCCGGCCTCGCCCAGACCGCCCTCGGCGCCGTCGTCGTCCTCGGCTTCGCGCTGGCCGGGGCCGACCCGTACCAGCAGCTCCTGCTCTGGGTGAACACGCCCGGCATGATCGGCCTCATGGCGCTGATGCTGCTCGCCGCGATCGCCGTACCCGTGTACTTCCGGCGCATCGCGCACACCGAGGGCCCCTGGCGGACCGTGGTCGCGCCCGTCGCCGCCGCCGTGCTGCTCGCCGTGGCGATCGTGCTGGTCGTCTCCAAGGTCAGCCTGTTCACCATGGCCTCCACCGCCGTCAACACCGTCCTCGTCGCCCTCGTCCCCGCCGTCTTCCTGGCCGGGATCGGCCTCGCCCGGCGCCTGGAGACCCACCGCCCCGAGGTCTACGCCCGGTTCGCCGCCGAGCCCGCCGAGCCCACCGAAGCCCCTGAAGGAGAAGAGCCGTGCCCGCTGCCGACACCGTCCTCACCGGAGCCCGCGTCCGCACCCTCGACCCCGGCCGCCCCGAGGCCCGCGCGGTAGCGGTCCGCGGCGGCGAGATCCTCGCCGTCGGCGACGAGGCCGACGTACGCGACTGGCGCGGCCCCGCCACCGAGGTGGTCGACCTCGGCGGCGCCACCCTCACCCCCGGCCTGACCGACGCCCACAGCCACCCCGTCTGGGGTATCGAGATGGCCACCGGAACCGACCTCTCGCCCGTCCGGGACCTCGACCAGCTGCGCGCCGCCCTGCGCGCCGCGCCCCGCACCGGGGGCTGGGTCCTCGGATACGGCCTCGACCACAACGCCTTCGGCGGCCGCCCCGTCGACAAGGCCCTGATCGAGGAGGCCCTGGCCGGCGCCCCCGCCTTCCTGCGCTTGTACGACGGCCACTCCGCCCTCGCTTCCGGCGCTGCCCTGGACGCCGCGGGCGTCACCGGCCCGCGTACGTTCGACCAGCGCTCGGAGATCGTCTGCGACGCGGGAGGACGCCCGACCGGCCACCTGATCGAGCACGCCGCGATGGGCACGGTCGGCGCCCTCGCCCCGAAGCCCTCCTCCGCCGAGCGGCGCAGCCGGCTCACCGCCCTGCTCGGCGACATGGCCGCCACCGGGCTCACCGGAGCCCATGTCATGGACCTCGGCGACGGTGACGTACCGGCCCTGCTCGCCGGAGTCGAGTACGAGGGAGACCTGCCGCTGCGGCTGAACCTGGCCCCCTGGTGCATGCCGGGCGCCACGCCGCAGGATTTGGCCGAGCTGATCGAGCTCCAGGGCGTGCGCGGCCGCCACTGGCAGGTCGGCGGCGTGAAGTTCTTCATGGACGGCACCATCGAGGGCGGCACCGCCTGGCTCGAGCACGCCGACTGCCACGGCCGCGGCACGGACGCCTTCTGGCCCGACCCCGAGGCCTACGCGGCCGCCGTGCGGATCCTCGACGCGGCCGGGGTGCGCACGGCGACCCACGCCATCGGCGACGCGGCGGTCCGGCACGTCCTGGACACGGTGGCCACACTGGGCGGGCAGGCCCGGATGCGGCACCGGATCGAGCACATCGAGACCGTCCCGGACGACCAGCTGAAGCGGTTCGCCGAGCTCGGGGTGATCGCCTCGATGCAGCCGCCGCACACCGCGTACACCCGGGCCGACCACAGCGACGAGTGGTCGAAGCGGCTGGGCGCGGACCGGGCGGCCCGGGCCTGGCGCTGCCGGGACCTGCGGGACGCGGGGGCCGTACTCGCCCTGGGCTCGGACTGGCCGATCGCCCACCACGACGCCCGCCGGGTCCTGGCCATCGCCCGTAGCCCGCTCGGCGCGGCCGCCGCCGGGCCCGCACTCACCGGGATGATGGCGCTGGAGGGCATGACCTCGCACGCTGCGCTCGCGGCGGGGGAGCAGCAGGTCGCGGGCCGGATCACGGCGGGCTTCCGGGCGGATCTGACGGCCTTCGCGCTCGACCCGGTGGAGGCCGCCCCGGGCGAGCTGGCCAAGGCCCCGATCCGGCTCACGATGTCGGGCGGCCGGATCACCCACCGCGGGTTCTAGGCCAAGGCCAGGGCAAGGCCCGGGTCCGCGGCCGGGCGGTCAGGCGTGCAGGAGGCTCTGCGGGAGGTATGCGGAGGTGACGGCGAGCCGCCAGCCGTGGACCTGGGCGGCGAGCGCGGCCACGGCGTCGCCGAAGGAGATGTCCATGCTGCTCAGCTCCTCGTGGAGCAGGGGGAGCGGCACCTCGAAGTCGCCGTCGGGGAAGCAGCCGAGCGTGAGCTCCCCGAGCGCGCATTCGGCGGCCGTCCGCAGCACACGGCGTACGACGGCTCCGCTCAGCTCCTTGCGGCGCGCCCGCTGACAGCGCCCGCTGACACCGCCCCCGGAGGGCGCGGGCGCGGGCGGGCTGCGGATCGTACGGGGTGGACCGGTTGCGGTGCGGGCCGGCGTGCCGGGCCGGTCAGCGGCCGGCGCGGAAGCGGTTCAGGACGGCCGCCGTCGCCGGGTGGGGGTCCCTGGCCTCGGGGTGGCGCGGCAGCCGGTGCGGCAGCGAGCCGTACCAGCTGCGCGAGACCGTGTAGCCGAACGCCAGGCAGAGCATGCCGCCCACGGCGTCCAGCCAGAAGTGGTTGGCGGTGGCCACGATCACCACGAGGGTGGCCGTCGGATAGAGCAGTCCGAGGATCCGGGCCCAGGGGGCGGAGGCGACCGCGAAGATCGTCAGCCCGCACCAGAGCGACCACCCTATGTGCATGGAGGGCATGGCCGCGTACTGGTTCGACATGTGCTTGAGGTTGCCGGAGGCCATGGAGCCCCAGGTGTGGTGGACCAGCACGGTGTCGACGAAGCTCTGCCCGTTCATCAGCCGGGGCGGCGCGAGCGGGAAGAAGTAGTAGCCGACCAGGGCCACGCCCGTGGTGGCGAAGAGGACCAGGCGCGTCGCCGCGTAGCGCCCCGGATGGAAGCGGTAGATCCAGACCAGGACGCCGATGGTCACGATGAAGTGGAGCGTGGCGTAGTAGTAGTTCATGCCGACGACCAGCCACGTCACCGAGTTCACGGCGTGGTTGACCGATTGCTCCACCGCGATCCCGAGGGTGCGCTCGAGGCCCCACAGCCGGTCGGCGTTCGCGAGGGCGTCGGCCTTCTGCTCGGGCACCGCGTTGCGGATGAGCGAGTACGTCCAGTAACTGACCCCGATGAGCAGGATCTCGAACCAGATCCGGGGTCGGCGCGGGACCCGCAACCGGGACAAATGGGCGCGCTGATCCCCCGGACGAGTCTGGTTCCCGGTCACGTGGGGTGACGAGATTTCCGTCCGGGTTTCCAGTGTCTTCACGCTCGATTCACCCATGGGGAAAGAGTCTGCCAGATGCGCTCTCGCCTCCGATCATCCCTCGGGAGGGTCTGCGGCGCAGCCGCTCAGCCCTGGGGAGTAGACGGTCCCCTACGTTGCTGCGGACCGGAGGCGGTGGATCCGCGGACCACCAGTTCGGGCAGGAAGACGAACTCGCTGTGCGGGGCCGGCGTACCGCCGATCTCCTCCAGGAGCGTGCGGACCGCGGCCTGCCCCATGGCCTGCACGGGCTGCCGGATGGTGGTGAGCGGCGGATCGGTGAACGCTATGAGCGGGGAGTCGTCGAAGCCGACGACCGAGACGTCCTGCGGCACCCGCAGCCCCTGCTGCCGGGCCGCCCGGATCGCCCCGAGCGCCATCATGTCGCTGGCGCACACGATGGCCGTGCAGCCCCGGGTGATGAGCGCGGCCGCGGCGGCCTGCCCGCCCTCCAGCGTGTACAGGGAGTGCTGGATGAGCTCCTCGATCTCGGCCTCGTCCAGGCCGAGCCGCTCCTTCATCCCGAGCCGGAAGCCCTCGATCTTGCGCAGGACGGGCACGAACCGCTTGGGTCCGACCGCGAGCCCGATCCGGGTGTGCCCGAGCGCGGTCAGGTGGGTCACGGCGAGCTGCATCGCGGCGCGGTCGTCGGGGGAGACGAAGGGGGCCTGCACCTTGTCGGAGAACCCGTTGATGAGGACGTAGGGAACGCCCTGCCCGCGGAGTTGGTCGTAGCGGCCCATGTCGGCCGTGGTGTCGGCGTGCAGCCCGGAGACGAAGATGATGCCGGAGACCCCGCGGTCGACCAGCATCTCGGTGAGCTCGTCCTCGGTGGACCCGCCGGGCGTCTGCGTGGCCAGCACCGGCGTGTACCCCTGCCGGGTCAGCGCCTGGCCGATGACCTGGGCGAGCGCCGGGAAGATGGGGTTGTCCAGCTCGGGGGTTATCAGGCCGACGAGCCCCGCGCTGCGCTGGCGCAGTTTGACGGGGCGCTCGTAGCCGAGCACGTCGAGCGCGGCCAGCACGGACTCGCGGGTGCCTGCGGCCACACCGGGCTTGCCGTTGAGCACGCGGCTGACTGTGGCTTCGCTGACCCCCGCCTGGGCTGCGATGTCGGCTAGCCGTGCGGTCACGGGATTGGACTGTACCGGTCCCCGGCTCACAACGCCCACCACGTGCACGAATCCGGGGGCAACAGCACGGTCCGGCCGTCCGTCTCGACCGGCGCGCTGGAAAGTACGGGACGACCCGGCGAGGGCAGTTCGAGCGGCTCGGACCGGCTGTTGAGGGTGCACGCGAAGCCGGGCCGGGTGAAGAGGAGGACGCCCGCGGGGGCGGGCAGCCAGGTCAGCGGGCCCGCATCGGGGGAACCGAGGCCGGGCAGCGCGCGGCGCAGCTCCAGGGCGGCGCGGTACAGCTCGAGGGTGGAGTGGGGGTCGCCGGTCTGGGCGGCGACGCTCAGCGGGGCCCAGTCCGCGGGCTGCGGGAGCCAGCTGCCGGCCGGCCCGAATCCGTACGGGGGCTCCTCGCCGGACCAGGGCAGCGGGATCCGACAGCCGTCGCGCAGTCCGTCCTGCCCGGCGGTGCGGAGGAAGGCGGGGTCCTGGCGTACGGCGGCGGGGAGGTCCGCGACCTCCGGCAGGCCGAGCTCCTCCCCTTGGTAGAGGTACGCCGAACCGGGCAGGGCGAGCATCAGCAGCGCGGCGGCCCGGGCCCGGGCCAGGCCCTGCGCGCCGCCGCCGTAGCGGGTGACATGGCGTACGACGTCGTGGTTGGACAGCACCCAGGTGGTGGGGGCGCCGACGGAGCCGGTGGCGGCCAGGGACTCGTCGATGACGGTCCGCATCGCCCGGGTGTCCCAGGGGCAGTTCAGGAAGCGGAAGTTGAAGGCCTGGTGCAGCTCGTCGGGCCGGACGTACAGGGCGAGCCGCTCGGACGTGGGCGCCCAGGCCTCGGCGACGCCGATGCGCGGGCCCGGATAGGAGTCGAGCAGCCGCCGCCAGGAGCGGTGGATCTCGTGGACGCCGTCCTGGTCGAAGAAGGGGAGCGGCTCGGTCCCGATCAGGGTGGCCTGGGCGCCGCGGCCGATGTCGGGCAGGCCAGAGGCCTTGACCATGCCGTGGGCGACGTCGATGCGGAAGCCGTCGACACCGAGGTCGAGCCAGAAGCGCAGGACGGAGGCGAACTCCTCCGCGACCTCGGGGCGCTCCCAGTTCAGGTCGGGCTGCTCGGGGGCGAAGAGGTGCAGGTACCACGCGCCGTCCGGGGTCCGGGTCCAGGCGGGCCCGCCGAAGACGGACTCCCAGTCGTTGGGCGGCCGCTCCCCGCCCGGTCCGCGTCCGGGGCGGAAGTGGTACCGGGCCCGGGCGGGGCTCCCCGGTTCCGCGGCGAGGGCCTCCCGGAACCAGACGTGCCGGTCGGAGGTGTGGTTGGGCACCACGTCCACGATGACCCGCAGGCCCAGCGCGTGGGCGGCCCGGACGAGCTCGTCGGCGTCGGAGAGGTCCCCGAAGAGCGGATCGACGGCGCGGTAGTCGGCGACGTCGTAGCCGCCGTCGGCCTGCGGGGAGACGTAGAAGGGGGTGAGCCACACGGCGTCGACCCCGAGCCGGGCCAGGTGGGGCAGGCGCGTGCGCACCCCGCGGAGGTCGCCGATGCCGTCGCCGTCGCTGTCCGCGAAGGAGCGCACGTACACCTGGTAGATGACTGCATCGCGCCACCAGCCGACGCCTTCGGTCGTCTTGCTGGAAGCGCTTGCAAGCCGGGATGCGGTCAGCTCATGGGTCATACCGGTGTCAACGCGGGTACATGCCCCCTGGTTGCGGGCCTGATGACCCGAAGGAAGTTCGAACAACCAGCAAGCCGCGGCAACCGTCAGGACACACGGATGTAACGATCGGCCTCGCTTGCAGAAAATTGCCGCAAGCTCTTTCGGTCGGCTTTCAGGCTTGTTACGTTCCCTGCAACTCGGGACCGCGAGGGCGCGGCCGGGATCATCGAAGGAGTTCATATGCGGCGTGGCATAGCGGCCACCGCGCTGGTCGCGACCCTGGCGCTCGCGGCGACGGCTTGCGGCGGTGACACCAAGGACGACAGCGGTACCAAGGCGGGCGGCGAGCTTTCCGGCACGGTCACGTGGTGGGACACCTCGAACGACGCCGAGAAGGCCAGCTTCCAGAAGATCGCCGAGGCGTTCACCGCGAAGCACCCGAAGGTCACCGTCAAGTACGTCAACGTCCCGTACGGCGACGCGCAGAACAAGGTCAAGAACGCCTTCAGCAGCGGTTCCGAAGCCCCTGACGTGATCCGCGCGGACGTCGGCTGGGTCGCCGACTTCGCCTCCCTCGGCTACCTCGACGAGGTCCCGGCCGAGACGGCCAAGAAGGTCGACGCCGAGTTCCTGCCCCAGGCCGCGGCCAGCGGCAAGTACGAGGGCAAGACCTACGCCGTCCCGCAGGTCATCGACACCCTCGGCCTCTTCTACAACAAGAAGATGCTCGCCGACGCCGGCGTCCAGCCCCCCAAGACGCTGGAAGAGGTGAAGACCGCCGCCGCCGCCATCAAGGCGAAGTCCGGCAAGGCCGGCCTCTACCTGCGCGGCGACGACTCCTACTGGTTCCTCCCCCTCATCTACGGAGAGGGCGGCGACCTGGTCGACGCGAAGAACAAGACGGTCACCGTCGACAACGCGGCCGGCGTCAAGGCGTTCAAGACCGCCCGCGACCTGGTCACCTCCGGCGCTGCGATCACCAACGCCACCGACGGCTGGGTCAACATGCAGACCGCCTTCAAGTCGGGCGAAGCCGCGATGATGATCAACGGCCCGTGGGCCGTCGCCGACACCTACGCCGGCGACCAGTTCAAGGACAAGGCCAACCTCGGCGTCGCCGCCGTCCCGGCCGGCTCCGCCAAGGCCGGCGCCCCGCAGGGCGGCCACGACCTCGCCGTCTACGCCGGTTCCAAGAACCGCGAAGCCGCGCACGCCTTCGTCGAGTACATGACCTCGCAGGACGTGCAGGTGCAGTCCACCAAGGAGCTCAGCCTGCTCCCGACGCGGACCGCTGCCTACGAGCAGCCCGACGTCAAGTCCAGCGAGATGGTGCAGTTCTTCAAGCCGGCGGTGGACAAGGCCGTCGAGCGCGCCTGGATCCCGGAGAACGGCTCCCTCTTCGAGCCGCTGAAGGTCGAATACACCAAGGCGATCACCGGGGCCTCGAGCCCGGAGGACGCGGCCAAGGCGGCCGGCGTCGAGTTCCGCAAGATCCTCAAGGGCTGGAAGTAGACAAGACGATGGCTGCTCACACCAGCCAGTCGGTGGCGAAGGCCGCGGGCAGCGACGGGGAAGACACCGTCGCCGCCCGCGGCCGGAGCCGCAGGACTGACAGCGCGAAGCGCGGTGGCCTGGGGCGCGCCCTGGCCACCCACTGGTACGCCTGGGCCATGGTCGCCCCGGTGGTGCTCGTCCTCGGCGTGATCATCGGCTGGCCGCTCGTCCGCGGCGTCTACCTGTCGCTGACCGACGCCAACGAGCGCAATGTCGCCCGTACCATCGGCGCCAACCACATCGAGGCCACGTACAAGTTCGTCGGCCTCGACAACTACGCGAGCGTCCTGGCCGACCCGGTGTTCCTGCAGCGGCTGGTGTGGACGGTGATGTGGACCGTCCTGTGCGTGTCGATCACGTTCACGCTCGGACTGGCCCTCGCCAACATGCTCAACCGGGACTTCCGGGGCCGCGCCGCCTACCGGATGGCGCTCATCCTGCCCTGGGCCGTCCCCGGCTTCGTCTCCGTCTTCGCCTGGCGGTTCCTGTTCAACCGCGACAGCGGCATCCTGAACAAGATCCTCGACGGCGGCGGCATCTCGGCCGTCCCGTGGCTCGACGACCCGACCTGGGCCAAGTTCTCCGTCGTCGCCGTCAACGTCTGGCTCGGCGTCCCCTTCATGATGGTCGCCCTGCTCGGCGGGCTGCAGTCGATCCCGGGTGAGCTGTACGAGGCCGCCGAGATGGACGGCGCCACCGCCTGGCAGCGGTTCCGGCACATCACCCTGCCCGGGCTGCGCACGGTGAGCATGACCGTGATCCTGCTCTCCACCATCTGGACCTTCAACATGTTCCCGGTGATCTTCCTGCTGACGCGGGGCGGACCGGGCGACTCCACCGAGATCCTGGTGACCCAGGCCTTCCGCGAGGCCTTCGTGGCCAGCCCGCGCGACTTCGCGGGCTCCGCGACCTGGGGCGTGCTCATCCTCGCCCTGCTCATGATCTTCGCGCTGGTCTACCGGCGCTCGCTGCGCAAGCAGGGAGAGGTGTGGTGACCATGACGACCGACACCGTGACCACCGAGGTTTCCGTCCGCAAGCGGGGCGAGCGCTCCCCGCTCGCCTCCGCCGCACTGCACGTCACCCTGATCGTCGCCTCCGTGATCGCCGTCTTCCCGGTGCTGTGGGTCCTGCTGACCTCGATCAAGCCCGCGAAGCACGCCATCTCCACGGACTTCGTGAAGGAACCGACCCTCGAGAACTACCGCTACCTGGTGGAGTCGACCTCCTTCTTCACCTGGTTCGCCAACTCCGTGCTCGTCGCCGGCATCACCACCGTCCTCGGTGTGTTCATCGCCGCCACGACGGGCTACGCGGTCAGCCGGTTCAAGTTCCCCGGCATGAAGCCGCTGATGTGGACCCTGCTCATCACGCAGATGTTCCCGATGGCCATCCTCATCGTCCCGCTCTACAACCTCATGGGACAGCTGGGGCTGCTCAACCAGCCGCTCGGCCTGATCATCACCTACCTCACCATCGCGGTGCCGTTCTGCGCCTGGATGATGAAGGGCTTCTTCGACACCATCCCGGTCGAGATCGACGAATCCGGCCGCGTCGACGGGCTCAACCCCTTCGGCACCTTCTGGCGCCTCATCCTCCCGCTGGCCAAGCCCGGCCTCGCCGTCACCGGCTTCTACTCGTTCATCACCGCCTGGGGCGAAGTCGCGTACGCCTCCGCCTTCATGGTCGGCGACGAACACCTCACCCTCGCGGGGGGCCTGCAGACGTTCGTCACGCAGTACACCTCCAACTGGGGTGCGATGAGTGCCGCTTCGGTCCTCATCGCCATCCCCGCGGCCATCTTCTTCCTCTTCGCCCAGCGTCACCTCGTCGCCGGGATGACGGCAGGCGCGACCAAGGGCTGACGCCCCTCTCGCGACCCAGGGCTGACCCCCCTGCCTGCCCCCTCTCACCCCCGGCCCGATCTCTCCAAGGACGACATGACCCAGCACCTCGCCGACGCACTTCCCACCACCACCGGCACCCGGCCCGGCTGGTGGAGAGAAGCGGTGATCTACCAGGTCTATCCGCGCAGCTTCGCCGACTCCAACGGGGACGGCATGGGGGACCTCGAAGGCATCCGCAGCCGACTGCCCTACCTCAAGGAGCTGGGCGTCGACGCCGTCTGGCTCAGCCCGTTCTACGCCTCCCCGCAGGCCGACGCCGGCTACGACGTCGCCGACTACCGGGCCATCGACCCCATGTTCGGCACCCTGCACGACGCCGACGCCGTGATCCGCGAAGCGCATGAGCTGGGCCTGCGGATCATCGTGGACCTCGTCCCGAACCACTGCTCCGACCAGCACGAATGGTTCAAGCAGGCGCTGCGGGAAGGCCCCGGCTCCCCGCTGCGCGAGCGCTTCCACTTCCGTGCGGGGCAAGGCGCCGACGGCTGCGAGCCCCCGAACGACTGGGAGTCCATCTTCGGCGGGCCCGCCTGGACGCGCGTCGCCGACGGCGAGTGGTACCTGCACCTCTTCGCCCCCGAGCAGCCCGACTTCAACTGGGAGCACCCGGCCGTCCAGGACGAGTTCCGCTCGATCCTGCGCTTCTGGCTCGACCTCGGCGCCGACGGCTTCCGCATCGACGTCGCCCACGGCCTGGTCAAGGCCCCCGGCCTGCCCGACCTCGGCCGCGACGAGCAGCTCAAGCTGCTCGGCAACCAGGTGCTGCCCTTCTTCGACCAGGACGGCGTCCACGAGATCTACCGCTCCTGGCGGACCGTGCTCGACGAGTACGCCGGCGACCGCATCGGCGTCGCCGAGGCCTGGACCCCGAGCGCGGACCGCACGGCCCTGTACCTGCGGCCCGACGAACTGCACCAGGCGTTCAACTTCCACTACCTGAACACCGGGTGGGACGCGGCTGCGCTGCGCGGCGCCATCGACGACTCGCTCGACGCGATGCGTCCGGTGGGCGCCCCGACGACGTGGGTGCTGTCCAACCACGACGTCGTACGGCACGTGACGCGGTACGGCGGCGGCGCGCAGGGCCTGGCCCGGGCACGGGCCGCGGCGCTGCTGATGCTGGCGCTGCCCGGGTCGGCGTACGTCTACCAGGGCGAGGAGCTCGGCCTGCCGGAGGTGACCGACCTGCCGGACGAGGTGCGTCAGGATCCCTCCTTCTTCAAGGAGAACGGCCAGGAGGGGCTGCGCGACGGCTGCCGCGTGCCGATCCCGTGGTCGGGCGACCAGGCCCCGTACGGCTTCGGCGACGGCGGCAGCTGGCTGCCGCAGCCGGCCGAGTGGGCGGGCTTGAGCGTGGCGGCCCAGACGGGCGACCCGGCCTCGACGCTGGAGCTGTACCGGGCGGCGCTGCGGATCCGCCGGGAGCGGGCCGACCTGGGCGCGGGCGATGCGGTGCAGTGGCTGGAGGCGCCGGAAGGCGTGCTGGCGTTCCGGCGCGGCGACTTCGTCTGCACCGTGAACACGACGGGCGAGCCGGTGCGGATGTCCCCGCCGGGGACGGTGCTCCTGGTGAGCGGCGACGCGGCGGACCAGGCGGATCCGGGCGTGCTCGGCGCCGACACGGCGGTGTGGTGGCAGGGGTGACCTCCCCGCTCCGGCTGACGGACATCGCCGCGCAGGCCCAGGTCAGCGAGGCGACGGTCAGCCGTGTGCTCAACGGCAAGGCGGGCGTGGCGGCCGGCACCCGGCACAAGGTGCTGGCCGCCATGGACCTGCTCGGCTACGAGCGGCCCGTACGGCTGCGCCGGCGCAGCAACGGCCTGGTGGGGCTCCTGATCCCGGAGCTCACCAACCCGATTTTTCCGGCGTTCGCGCAGGTCATAGAGCAGGCGCTGGCCGGCCACGGGTACACGCCGGTGCTGTGCACGCAGACGCCGGGCGGGGCCACGGAGGACGAGCTGGTGGAGCAGCTCGAGGAGCGGGGGGTCACGGGGATCGTCTTCCTGTCCGGCCTGCACGCGGACTCGACGCTGGACCCGTCCCGCTACCAGCGGCTGTCCGCGAGGAATGTTCCCTTCGTCCTGATCAACGGCTTCAACGAGCACGTGAACGCCCCGTTCATCTCCCCGGACGACCGGGCGGCGGCGGACATGGCGGTACGTCACCTGGTGGACCTGGGGCACCGGCGGATCGGCCTGGCCATAGGGCCGACGCGCTACGTCCCCTCGGCCCGCAAGGAGCAGGGGTTCGTCGCCGCGGTGCCGGATGCGGAGTCGGAGGGGCTCATCCAGCGCACGCTGTTCACGGTGGAGGGCGGCCACGCGGCGGGCGGCGCCCTGCTGGACCGCGGCTGCACCGGCATCGTGTGCGGCAGCGACCCGATGGCGCTCGGCGTGATCCGCGCGGTGAGGGAGCGCGGCCTGCGCGTCCCGGAGGACGTGTCGGTCGTCGGCTTCGACGACTCGCCGCTGATCGCCTTCACGGACCCGCCGCTGACGACGATCCGCCAGCCGGTCCGCGCGATGGCGACGGCGGCGGTCGGAGCCCTCCTGGAGGCGGTCGGCGGCACCCCGGTCCAGCGCACGGAGTACGTGTTCCAGCCGGAACTGGTGGTCCGCGGCTCGACGGGGCAGGGGCCGGGGGAGTAGGGGCCTTCACGGCCTGGGCGGTGTCGGGCCCGGCTGGTGGCTGTCCACCCGCCGGGCCCGTGGCTGCGACGGCGGGGGTCCCCAAGGTGTGGGGACCCCCGCCGTCGTATGTGCCGGGCGTTACGCCATGACCTTGCCGATGCCTCCCAGGGCCTGCGTGGCGCGTTGGGAGATCTGCCAGAGCTGGCCCCCGACGTTGCTGACGTAGATCTGGCCGTTGGCGGTGTCCAGCGCGAGGCCTTCGCACGTCGCCAGGCCGCTGGCCACCACGCGCTGCGCGCCGTCGGCCAGGGTGATCTCGTACAGGCGCCCGTTCAGATGGTCGAGGGTGTATGCCCTGCCGTCGCCGGTGAGCTCCACGCGGATGGTGCTCGCCCCGGGGAGGTTGGTCAGGACGCGCTTGGCGCCGTCGGCCAGGTTGACCTCGTACAGGTTGCCGCCGTTGTCCTTCTGGCCGACGTACGCCTTGCCCTTCCCGTCCAGCGCCACCGCGGAAGTGCCGATCGGCAGGCCGGTGGCGACCGTGGTCTTCTGTCCGCTCTGCAGGTCGACCGCGGTCAGCTTCCCTTCGCTGTGGCTGACGACGTAGGCCTTGCCCGCTCCGTCCAGCGCGAGGCCGTATGCGCCGGGGACGCCGGCGACCACGCTGGAGGTGCCGCTGGACAGGTCCACTGCGACCAGGCGCCCGCCGGCGTAGTCGGTGCTGTAGGCCTTGCCCTTTCCGTCCAGCTTCACATCGCCGATGTCGCCCAGGCTGCCCGCGGCCACGCGCTGGGCGCCGGTGGCGATCTTCACCGCGGACAGCTTCACGCCGCCTCGGTCGGCGACGTACGCCGTGTTCTGCGACGGGTCCACGGCGAGGCCCTCGGACGTCCCCAGGCCCGTCGTGATCAGGGCGTAGCCCCTCCTGTTGCCCATCAGCTTCGACAGGTCTTCGGCCTTCGGCATGTCTTCGTCGCTGATGTGGGGCTGAGGCGGTCCGGACGCCTTCAGGGTCGACGAGGCCATGCTGGACGTCGAGGCGGGGTTCGCGACGACCTGACGCTGATCGGCGGATGCCTGATTGATCTTCTGGAAGAGGGGATTGATGAACCCCATGACGTCGAACGCCCCGTGCGCGGTCTGACGCACGAGCCACGGGTCGCGCTGACTCTCCAGTTTGCGTACGGCGTCCGAGACGTCCCCGGCGCCGGGAGTGTCCTTGTTGAGGGATTCGGCGGACTGTTTGGCGGAGTTCGCTTCGCTTCCGCTGCTGTCGAAGATGTTTTCAAAAGACATGGGTCTTCCTCCTGATGCAGTCGGTCACGCCTTGTGGAGAGGCGCCTTCTGGCTCTGGTAATCAAGGGTTTCAGGCTGGAAGACCCGGTGTTCCCCGGTGCGGACGGCGACGGTTTCGGCCGCTCCCCTCTGCATGAATCGCTTGCCTTCGTCGGCCAGGTCGAAATAGCTGCCATCCGTGATGGAATCGCCGAGTTTCCATGCGATGACCTGAGAGTATTTCTGGTCCTTGGGGTGCAGGGGAGTCTCCTTGACTGCTACCGGCTTGGGGTAGTACAAGGCGACCCAGCCGCCGAAGGTGACCGGGAATTCGTAATCGAACTGCCTCACCTGGCGTCGTGTCGTGGCCATGATGTCCGCTCGGCTCATCACTTCCAGACTGACCGATGACTGGTGTTTCCATTCAGTGGTCAAAGAACCGCTGACAGAGGCCGTGATGCCGAGGAGAAGGTCTGCCCATAATTCCCCGGTACCCGTGACGGAAGTCGAGGCTGTTGTCGTATTCGTCGCCTCCGTGTGGGACTCGTTGTCGACGCCCTGGTTGTCCTTGCTGTTCTTCAGGGTGGTCTTCTGGTACTGCATCATCGCCATGCTCTTCTGCAGCTGCTCCTGCAGCGATGCGGTGGACTTCGCCCCGAACGTCAGCTTCACCTCCCCCTGGAGCGACCAGCTGATCGTGTTCGAGATCGAGAATTCGACCGTGTCCGTGACGGTGATTTTGACGGGGTCGGTTCCATTGATGTACGTCTGCTTGGAGATCATGTCGGGTGGGGGCTGTGTGATGTCGCTTCGCTCTTCGACGACCGGTACGCCCATGTTCATGTATGCGCGCCACCCGCGCTCGTGCGCCGCTTTCTCATCCTCAGGAAAGGCGCCGTATCGCACCTTGTTCAAGCAGAACCCGATGGGGCTGATCGACTCTCCGGCTTTTTCGGTGGTCCTCTTGAGTGCAGGATGCCGCAGGATGTTCCGCTTCAGTATTTCGTCGGCCTTGATGCCGATTTCGAGCTCGTCTTGGTTCCGGGTGGTGAGTGGATGGCGCATGAATACATCGTTGATATAAGCCTTGCCCACGTCGCTCGTCATGCTGTTTGCCGACATGCTCTTGGGGGCTCCTTACGTTGAAATCAGAAGGATTGTTGTTTGGCACCGCTGGGTGCAGGGTGAAACTACGTGGGTGACGCCGGGTAACCGCCACGTCGAAGTGGCCATGCTGGCGAAAACCGGACGGATCCCGTTGACCACCCGCTTGATCGATTTCCGGGCGGTCGCCCGACCGGCCCGTCCCCCGTCACCTGCACCGTCGTGGGCGCGGAAGGTGGCCGGATCCCGGCAGTTCGGACGCCTCGCGCGGCTGCGGAGTGTGAGGAAGTGGCGGGGATGCGGCGCCTGTGCGGGTGCGGGCCCGGGCGGGCCGGTCCGTGGTTCCTACACGACTTGGCTGTCCGGCAGGACACGCCCTGGAAACAATTCTGCAATCTCTTGCGCAAACTCTTGCAGGGCTCCTACCTGGCCCCTACGGTCGCTGCAATCCCCACCTCTTCCGCCAGGAGGCCCCCCGCATGCCTGCCAGAGCCGTCAGAGCTGCAACTCTTTTCGCCGCGACCGCACTTGCCGCAGCCGCCCTCACCGGCCCGGCACCGCAGGCCGTCGCCGCGGCGCCCGGTGACAAGGACGTCACCGCCGTCCTCTTCGAGTGGCGCTTCGAGTCCGTCGCCAAGGCCTGCAGCGATGCGCTCGGGCCCGCCGGGTACGGGTACGTCCAGGTCTCGCCGCCCCAGGAGCACATCCAGGGCTCGCAGTGGTGGACCTCGTACCAGCCCGTCAGCTACAAGATCGCCGGGCGGCTCGGGGACCGGGCCGCGTTCAAGGCCATGGTCGACACCTGCCACGCCGCCGGGGTGAAGGTCGTCGCCGACTCCGTGATCAACCACATGGCGGCCGGCGACGGTGTCGGGACCGGTGGTTCGTCGTACACGAAGTACGGCTATCCCGGGGTCTATTCAGGCTCCGACATGGACGACTGCCGCGCGACCATCTCCAACTACCAGGACCGGGCCAATGTGCAGAACTGCGAGCTCGTGCAGCTCGCCGACCTGGACACGGGCGAGGACTACGTGCGGGGTCGGATCGCCGGGTACCTGAACGACCTGCTGTCGCTGGGTGTCGACGGCTTCCGGATCGACGCCGCCAAGCACATGCCCGCCGCCGACCTCGCCAACATAAAGTCCCGGCTGACCAACCCGGGCGCGTACTGGAAGCAGGAGGCGATCTACGGCGCCGGTGAGGCCGTCTCGCCCTCCGAGTACCTCGGCAACGGCGACGTGCAGGAGTTCCGTTACGCGCGGGACCTCAAGCGGGTCTTCCAGAGCGAGAACCTCGCCTACCTGAAGAACTTCGGCGAGGCCTGGGGTTACATGCCGAGCGGGCAGTCCGCCGTCTTCGTCGACAACCACGACACCGAGCGGGTCGGCGACACCCTGAACTACAAGGACGGCTCCGCCTACACCCTCGCCGGCGTCTTCATGCTGGCGTGGCCGTACGGATCCCCCGACGTGCACTCCGGGTACGAGTGGACCGACAAGGACGCCGGCCCGCCGAACGGCGGCACGGCGAACGCCTGTTACGCCGACGGGTGGAAGTGCCAGCACGCCTGGCGGGAGATCTCCTCCATGGTCGCCTTCCGCAACGCGGCCCGCGGCCAGGCCGTCACCAACTGGTGGGACAACGGCGCCGACCAGATCGCCTTCGGGCGCGGCGCCAAGGCGTACGTCGCCATCAACCACGAGGGCGCGGCCCTCACCCGGACCTTCCAGAGCTCGCTCCCGGCCGGCGACTACTGCGACGTGCAGAGCGGGCGCACGGTGAACGTGAACTCCGCCGGGCAGTTCACCGCCACCCTCGGGGCCGGTACCGCCCTCGCCCTGCACGTCAACGCCCGTACCTGCAGCGGCGGCGGGAGCACTCCACCGCCGGCGGCCGCAGGCGCCTCGTTCGCCGTCAACGCCACCACCGTCCCCGGGCAGAACGTCTACGTCACCGGGGACCGCGCCGAGCTCGGCGGCTGGAACACCGGCAGCGCCCTCAAGCTCGACCCGGCGGCCTACCCCGTCTGGAAGCTCGACGTGTCGCTCCCGGCCGGGACCGCCTTCTCGTACAAGTACCTCCGCAAGGACGCCGCCGGGAACGTCACCTGGGAGAGCGGGGCCAACCGCTCCGCCACCGTCCCGGCGAGCGGCAAGGTCGCACTGAACGACACCTGGCGCAACTGACCCGCTTCCACAGACAAGGGCCGCCCGGCAATCCATGTCCCTGCCACCGCCGGGCGGCCCTCATCCACGTGCCCCGTACACAAGGAGACCCGCCTTGATACGCCCCGCCGCAGGAGCGATCGCCGCCGCCCTGGCCGTGACGCTCCTGCCCGCCCTTCCGGCAGCGGCCGCCGCGCCGCCCGCCCCGCCCTCGGACGCGAAGCTGGCCGCCGAGCCGGCACGCCACGACCTGACCCGGGAGCAGTTCTACTTCGTCCTCCCGGACCGGTTCGCGAACGGCGATCCGCGCAACGACACCGGCGGCCTGACCGGCACCCGGCTCGAGACCGGGCTGGACCCGACGGACAAGGGCTTCTACCAGGGCGGCGACCTCAAGGGGCTGACCGACCGGCTCGACTACATCAAGGGGCTCGGGACCACCGCCATCTGGATGGCGCCGATCTTCAAGAACCAGCCGGTGCAGGGGAAGGGGGCCGACGTCTCCGCCGGGTACCACGGGTACTGGATCACCGACTTCACGCAGGTCGACCCGCACTTCGGTACCAACGCCGACCTGGAGCGGCTGATCGACAAGGCGCACGCGAAGGGGATGAAGGTCTTCTTCGACGTCATCACCAACCACACCGCCGACGTCGTCGACTACCGGGAGCAGTCGTACTCCTACCTGTCGAAGGGGGCCTTCCCCTATCTGACGAAGGACGGGGTGCCGTTCGAGGATGCCGACTACGCGGACGGGAAGAAGAAGTTCCCGCGGGTCGACGCCGGGTCCTTCCCGCGGACGCCGTTCGTGCCCGACGCGAAGAAGGGGCTGAAGGCCCCCGCCTGGCTCAACGACCCGACGATGTACCACAACCGGGGTGATTCCACCTTCGCCGGGGAGTCCTCCGACCAGGGTGACTTCTTCGGCCTCGACGATCTGTGGACCGAGCGCCCCGAGGTCGTCGACGGGATGGAGAAGATCTACGAGAAGTGGGTCAAGGACTTCGCGATCGACGGCTTCCGCATCGACACGGTCAAGCACGTCAACACCGGGTTCTGGACGCAGTGGGCCACCGCCCTCGACAAGTACGCCGCCCAGCGCGGCCGGAAGAACTTCTTCATGTTCGGCGAGGTCTACTCCGCCGACACCGCCGTCACCTCGCCGTACGTGACGCAGGGCCGCCTCGACGCCACCCTCGACTTCCCGCTCCAGGACGCGATCCGCTCGTACGCCTCCCAGGGCGCGGCGGCCTCGCGGCTGGGCTCCGTACTGGCCGACGACTACCGGTACACCACGGACAAGGCGAACGCGTACGAGCAGGTCACCTTCCTCGGCAACCACGACATGGGCCGCTTCGGGAGCTTCCTGAAGCAGGACCGGCCGGGGGCGGGGGAGCAGGAGCTGCTGGACCGCTACCGGCTCGCCAACGAGCTGATGTTCTTCTCCCGGGGCAACCCGGTGGTCTACTCCGGCGACGAGCAGGGCTTCACGGGTGCCGGCGGCGACAAGGACGCCCGGCAGCCGCTGTTCGCCACGAAGGTCGCCGACTACCTGGACGACGACCAGCTCGGAACGGTGCGCACCCACGCGAGCGATGCCTATGATCCGGGACACCCGCTCTACAAGCAGATCAGTGCTCTCTCGAAGCTGACGAAGGACCACCCGGCCCTGCGGGACGGCGTCCAGAGTGAACGTTTCGCCGACGGGTCCGTCTACGCCTTCGCCCGTACCGACGCCCGCTCCCGCACCGAGTACCTCGTCGCCGCCAACAACGCCGCCGAAGCCCGGACCGTCGAGCTCGACGCCCCGGCCGGCGCCCAGTACCGCACCCTGTACGGCGGCAACGCACTGCTCCGCGCCTCCACGGCCGGCAAGCTCGCCGTCACCGTTCCCGCCCTCGGCTCGGTGGTCCTCCAGGGCATCGCCCCCCTCGCCGCCCCCTCGACCAAGCCCGCCCTCACCCTCAAGGCCCCTGCCCCCGGAGCCACCGGAACCGTCGAGCTCTCCGCCGACGTCACCGGCGGCGGCCTGAACCGGGTCGTCTTCGCCGCCCAGACCGGCACCGGGAAGTGGCAGGTCCTCGGCTCCGCGGACCACGCCCCCTACAAGGTCACCCAGAACATCACGGCCCCCGCCGGCACCGCCCTGCGCTACAAGGCCGTCGTCGTGGACTCCGCCGGCCACCGCGCGAGCGCCCTCGCCGAGTCCGTCTCCGGCCAGGTCCCGCCCGCCCCGGCCCCCACCGCCACCCAGCGCGACTACGCGGTCGTCCACTACAACCGCCCCGACGGCGACTACACCAACTGGCGGCTCTACGCCTGGGGCGACATCGCCGACGGCGAAGGCACGCCCTGGCCCGCCGGCCACGGCTTCACCGGCCGCGACGCGTACGGCGCCTTCGCCTACGTCAAGCTCAAGCCCGGCGCCTCCTCCGTCGGTTACCTCGTCATCGACAAGGACGGCAACAAGGACGTCGCCGCCGACCGCACCCTCGACGTGACGAAGACCGGCGAAGTCTGGCTCGAGCAGGGCAAGGAAGCGGCCCGCACCGACCGCCCCGCCTACCCGCCGCAGGACGCGACCAAGGCCGTCCTCCACTACCAGCGCGCCGACGGTGCCTACGACGGCTGGGGCCTGCACGTCTGGACCGGCGCCGCGAGCCCGACCGACTGGTCCAAGCCGCTGCTGCCCGTCCGCACCGACTCCTACGGCGCGGTCTACGAGGTCCCGCTCGCGGCCGGGGCGACCAGCCTCAGCTACATCCTCCACAAGGGCGACGAGAAGGACCTCCCCTCCGACCAGTCCCTGGATCTGAAGGCCACCGGCCACGAGGTCTGGATGCTGGGCGGCCGGGCCCCGTACCTCCTCCCCCAGCCCGCCGGCTCCTCCGCCGCCCTGGACCTCACCAAGGCCCAGGCCGTGTGGATCGACCGCGACACCCTCGCCTGGAACGCCCCCGCGGCCGCCGCCTCCGTCCAGCTCCTCGCCTCCCGCGAAGGCGCGATCACCGCGGAGAACGGCATCCTGCACGCGGACGGCGCGCAGTGGCTGCGCCTGTCCAAGACCGAGCTCACCGCCGCCCAGAAGCAGAAGTTCCCGCACCTGGCGACGTACGCCGCCTACTCCGTCGACCCGCGCGACCGGGACCGCGTACGGGAGGCCCTGCGCGGCCAGCTCGTCGCGAGCGCCCGCGCCGCGAACGGCGCCGTCCTGGCCGCGACCGGCGTGCAGCTCGCCGGCGTGCTCGACGACCTGTACGCGAACACGGCCGCGCTCGGCCCCGTCTTCAAGGACGGCCGCCCCACCCTCTCCGTCTGGGCCCCCACCGCCCAGCAGGTCGCCCTCGAGCTCGACGGCCGCACCGTCGCCATGCACCGCGACGACACCACCGGCGTCTGGTCGGTGCGCGGTGAGCGCAACTGGACCGGCAAGCCGTACCGCTACGCCGTGACCGTGTGGGCCCCGAGCACCCGCCAGGTGGTCCGCAACCTGGTCACCGACCCGTACTCCACCGCCCTGACCACCGATTCCACCTACAGCCTGGCCGTCGACCTGGCCGACCCGAAGCTGGCCCCGCCCGGCTGGGGGGCACTGCGCAAGCCCGCGCCCGTCCCCTTCACCTCGGCGCAGATCCAGGAGCTCCACATCCGCGACTTCTCCGTCGCGGACCGTACGAGCACCCACCCCGGCCAGTACCTGGCCTTCACCGACACCGGCTCGGCGGGCATGCAGCACCTGCGCGCGCTGGCCGCGTCCGGCACCTCCTACGTCCACCTCCTGCCCGCCTTCGACATCGGGACCATCCCGGAGAAGGCCTCCGACCGCACCGAGCCCGCCTGCGACCTGAAGGTGTACGCGCCGGACTCGCCGGAGCAGCAGGCCTGCGTGGCCGCCGCGGCCGCGAAGGACGCGTACAACTGGGGCTACGACCCGCTGCACTACACCGTGCCGGAGGGCTCGTACGCGAGCGACCCCAACGGCACGGCCCGTACCGTCGAGTTCCGCAGGATGGTCCAGTCGCTGAACGGGGCCGGCCTGCGCACGGTGATGGACGTCGTCTACAACCACACCGTCGCCTCCGGCCAGTCCGACAAGTCGGTGCTGGACCGCATCGTGCCGGGCTACTACCAGCGGCTGCTGGCGGACGGCTCGGTCGCCAACTCCAGCTGCTGCGCCAACACGGCTCCCGAGAACGCCATGATGGGCCGGCTCGTCGTGGACTCCATCGTCACCTGGGCCAAGGAGTACAAGGTCGACGGCTTCCGCTTCGACCTGATGGGCCACCACCCGAAGGCGAACATCCTGGCCGTCCGCCAGGCCCTCGACGCGCTGACCGTCGCCAAGGACGGCGTCGACGGCAAGAAGATCATCCTCTACGGGGAGGGCTGGAACTTCGGCGAGGTCGCGGACGACGCCCGCTTCGTCCAGGCCACGCAGAAGAACATGGCGGGCACCGGCATCGCCACCTTCTCGGACCGCTCGCGCGACGCGGTCCGCGGCGGCGGCCCCTTCGACGAGGACCCGCGCGTCCAGGGCTTCGCCTCGGGCCTGTTCACCGCCCCGAACGCCTCGCCCGCGAACGGCACCCCCGACCAGCAGCGGGCCCGGCTCCTGCACGCCCAGGACCTGATCAAGGTCGGGCTGTCCGGCAACCTCGCCTCGTACGCCTTCACGGACACCGCGGGCCGGCGCACCAAGGGCTCCGAGGTGGACTACAACGGCTCCCCGGCCGGCTACGCGGCGGCCCCGGGCGACGCCCTCTCCTACGCGGACGCCCACGACAACGAAACCCTGGCCGACGCCCTGACGTACAAGCTGCCGGAGGGCACCTCCACCGCCGACCAGGCCCGTATGCAGGTCCTGGCGATGGCCGTCGGCACCCTCTCCCAGGGCCCGTCGCTGTCCCAGGCGGGCACGGACCTGCTCCGCTCGAAGTCCCTGGACCGCAATTCGTACGACAGCGGCGACTGGTTCAACGCCGTCCACTGGGACTGCCGCGACGGCAACGGCTTCGGCCGCGGCCTGCCGCCGGCCGCCGACAACGGCTCCAAGTGGCTGTACGCGAAGCCCCTGCTGGCCGGCCGCCCGGCACCCGCCTGCGCCGACATCACCGGAGCCTCGGCGGCCTACCGCGACCTGCTGCGGATCCGTACGACGGAACCGGCCTTCGCCCTCACCACACCCGAGGCGGTCCAGGCCGCGCTGGCCTTCCCGCTCTCCGGCAAGGACGAGACCCCGGGGGTGATCACCATGACCCTCGGCGACCTGGTGGTGGTCTTCAACGCCACGCCCGCCGCCCAGCACCAGCGCATCCCGGCCCTCGCGGGCACCGGCTACGCCCTGCACCCGGTCCAGGCGGCCGGATCCGACCCCGCGGTCAAGCAGGCGACGTACGACGCACGGACAGGAGAGTTCACGACCCCGCCCCGCACGGTGTCGGTCTTCACACGACGGTGAGCTGATCGAGCCGCTTCTCGAGCAGGATCACCCCGTACACCCGTCCGTCCTTGCCCTCCTTGTGGGGGAACTCCCCGACCACCCGGTAGCCCGCACCCCGGTAGTACGCGAGCAGCCGGGGGTTGGTGGAGACGCAGTCCAGCCGCGCCCGCGGCAATCCTGATCCGGCGATCCGGCGCTCGGCATGTTCGAGCAGCCGGCGCCCGGCTCCCGCGGGCGCGGTTTCGCGTTCCACCATCAGCCGGTGCACGTAGCCGGCGACCGGCGGCTGCACGCCCCAGGCCTCCTCGTCGGAGAACCACAGCTCGTACGCGCCGATGATCCGCCCGTCGCTGTCCCCGGCGAGCCACACCTCGCCCTCGCGCATCTTCGCCAGGAAGTGCGCGGCGTCCTTGTCCCCGGGCTTCCACTGGTCGATCCCGTGCTTGCGCATCCACCGGGCGGCCTGGTCGTACAGGGCCACCAGCGTGGCGGCGTCCTTCTCCACGGCCCGCCGGAACAAGATCCCGTCATCAATGATCACGCGGGTATTATCACGCGGATGATCACCGGCGGCCGGTCAGGTCAGCGCGGGCCGGGCACCGCGTGCTCGGCGGTGGCGGTGGCAGTGGTGGCGGGGACGAGCCCCCCGAGCCGCCCGACCAGTTCCCCGAACGGCCCGTCGGCCGGCTCGTCGGCGAGGATCCGCCCGAGGATCCCGGCCATCTCCCCGTCGTACGCGGCGCTTACGGCGGCCAGCGCGGCGAAGTCGTGCACCAGCTGCAGCTCCAGCTCGGCCCGCGGGATCTTCCGCTCCTCCAGCCAGATCAGCGCGGTGGACTCCGCCAGCGACACCCAGGACCGCACCACGAGCTCCAGCCGCGCAGGCGGCTTCTCGATCCCGATGTGCGTGACGATCTGCTCGTACGCGGCCTGCCGGACCTCGTCGATCATCGCGTTGGTCCGGTTGCTCCCGACCGCCGGCCCGCCGCGCATCAGCGCCGAGAATCCGGGCCCGTGGTCGTCGACGAACGCGAAGAACCGGCCCATGACGCGCAGCAGCCGCGCCCCGAGCGGGCCCTCCTGCGGCTCCACGAACCGCTGCGCGAGCTCATCGGCGGCCCGCCGCAGCGCGGCCTCGTACAGGCTCAACTTGCCCGGAAAGTAGTGGTAGACGAGCGGCCGGGATATCCCGGCGGCCGCCGCGATCTCGTCGATCGAGACGTCGTCGGGCGACCTGTGGCTGAACAGCTCCAGGGCCACCCCGATCAGCTGCTGCCGCCGCTCCTCGACACCCATCCTGCGCCGCGTCCCGGTAGTCATGCGGACACCCTACTGGGCCCGCAGCAGGGCTCAGAGATCCAGGACCAGGTGGTCGTCCTCGGCGCGGGAGACGCACAGGAGCATCGAGTCCTCGCGTTCCCGGTCCGTGAGGAGGGTGTCGCGGTGGTCGACCTCGCCTGCGAGGACGCGGTGTTGGCAGGTGCCGCAGAAGCCCTGTTCGCAGGAGTACGGGGTAGCGGGGAGCTCCCGGCGGACCGCGGACAGGGTGGATTCGTCCGCCGCGACCTCGATCGTGCGGCCCGAGCGGTGGAGTTCCACGGTGAAGGGGCGGGAGGTCCCGCTCGAGGGGGCCGTCGCGGCGAAGCGTTCCAGGTGGACCGGGGCGGTGGGTGGGGCTGCTTCTCGGACCGCCTTCATCAGGGGGTCCGGGCCGCAGCAGTAGATCAGGGTGTCCGGGCCCGTTGCGGCGAGCGCGGTCAGGTCGGGGAGGCCCGCCTCGTCCTGCGGGGTGATGGTGACCCGGGAGCCGTACGCGTCCAGTTCGGCGATGAACGGCATGGAGGAGCGCGAGCGGCCGCCGTACAGAAGGGTCCAGTCCGCGCCCGCCGCCTCGGCCGCGCGGAGCATCGGGAGGATGGGCGTGATGCCGATTCCGCCCGCGATGAAGACGTACGAGGAAGACGGCTCCAGCTCGAAGCGGTTGCGGGGTGGGCGTACGGCCAGTTCCGCGCCCTCCCGCAACTGGGCGTGCGCCTCGCGGGAGCCGCCGCGGCCGTCGTCGATCCGGCGGATCGCGATCGTGTAGCGGCCCGTGTCCGCCGGATCGCCGCAGAGGCTGTACTGGCGGATCCGGCCCGAGGGGAGCCGTACGTCCACGTGCGCGCCCGGGGTCCACGGCGGGAGCTCCGGGGATTCGAGAACCAGCATCAGGACCCCGTCCGCAGGCTCCGTACGGGAGACGATCAGGGCCGGCAGCCAACGCCGCGGGGAGTGGCCCGAGATCGGGGTCTCCAGCGCCGGGAGGGGCCACAGGGGGGAGCGGGCGATGCGCCCCCGCAGGGCGCGGCGGGTCACCAGGGCCGCGCCCGCCAGCGCCGCCAGCTTCAGGGCGCGGCTCATGCGGTGGCGCCGCCGTTCGCGCCGGGGGAGGAGGCCAGGTAGGCCACGGCCTGGGCCGTCGAGCCCTCCTGGGAGGGGTGGTACGTACGGGAGAGGTACGTCGGGATCGACTTCAGCATGGCGCCCGTCGAAGGGAGCGTGCCCTGTGCGCCCGCGCGGAAGAACTGGCCGAGGGAGGCCTTGGCGCCGGTCAGCTCCGGGTCGTTCTCCATGAAGAAGCGGGCTCCCCGCTGCCACAGGAAGACGAGGGCCGTGAACGCGGTGGCCCAGGTCCGGGCCCGCCGGCGGTAGCCGCCGTCCACGTGCATGAAGAGGTCGAAGGCCACCGAGCGGTGCTCCACCTCCTCCGCGCCGTGCCAGCGCAGCAGGTCCAGCATCGTCGGGTCCGCGCCCCGGCGGTCCAGTTCGTCCGCGTTGAGCACCCAGTTCCCGAGGAACGCCGTGTAGTGCTCGATCGCCGCGATGATCGCGATGCGCTCCATGAGCCACCAGTGCCGGGCCTTGCCCGGGGGCAGGGTCCGGTCGCCGAGCAGCTTCTCGAAGAGCCAGTCCACCTGCGCCGTGTACGGGGTCGGGTCCAGGCCCAGCCGCTTCAGGTGCGGGAGCACGTCGTCGTGCGCGGCGGCGTGCATGGCCTCCTGGCCGATGAACCCGACGACGTCCGCGCGCAGTTGCTCGTCCTTGATGTACGGGAGCACCTGCTTGTAGACGTGTACGAACCAGCGCTCGCCCGCGGGCAGCAGCAGGTGCAGCACGTTGATGGTGTGCGTGGCGAACGGATCGCCGGGCAGCCAGTGGAGCGGGGTGTCCTCCCAGCCGAAGGACACGTTCCGCGCCTTGAGCTCGATGTGTTCCGACGCCACGGGGGCGGGCGCGAGCGGCGTATTAGACATGGCGTCAATGTACTGAGGGGTAGGGGAGAGGAAAACCCCTCTGCGCCCACCACTTCACGCAGGAGTCCCCCGGGCGCGCACCGCGCCCGGGGGACTCAGCTCTGCCGTCCGGCCCGTCCGGTCAGCGCTCGGCGTGGCCGCTCGCGAGGGCCCACTCGCGGTTGAGCGTGCCCAGCGGGATCTTGCGCTCGAAGAGCGGCGTGCCGAACAGGGAGAGCTGCAGGTGCAGGTTCCCGCTCAGGTCGAAGCCGCCGTACAGCGCCCAGGAGCCGCTGAGGGAGGTCTTGCCGTCGCTGGACGCGCTCGCCTTGGCGTCGGCCTCGCCGCGCAGGTACGGGGCGAAGTCCGCGCTGACGCCGACGGCCCCGTACAGACCGACGGAGGCCTCGGCGCCGAGCGCGCCCTTGACCTTGCCGGAGGCGGTGACGGTCGCCGTGACCGGAGTGCTCTTGACGTTGGACTGGCTGACCGGCGTCCAGCCCTTGCCCAGGGCGTAGGTGCCGCCGACCTTGAAGTCGCCCTTGACGTCCTGCTGGACGTCGAGGGTCACGCGGCCGTCGGCCTCCACCTGGACGTAGCAGGTCAGGTCGAGGTTGACGACGACCGGCACCGGGCCGACCTGGATGACCGGAGCGCTGTGCAGCTTGGCGAACGGGATCCGCTTGGGCGCTCCGGTGCTCGCGGCGGCGCGGCCCTGGAGCTTCCACTGCGAGGACCAGTCGCCGCTCATGCCGAGGAACGCGCCGCGCGGGCCGGAGCCGCCGCTGCCGTCGTAGGAGAACTCCACCTGGGGGGCGAGCTGGACGAACCCGGACACCGAGGCGCCGGCCGAGGCGGGGGCGTCCGGGGCGGTGTCGACGGCGGCGTTCACGTCGAGCCGCAGGTTGCCGAGCGGCAGCTTGGCGCCCTCGGGGCCGAACTTCACGCCCCCGGTCTTGGCCCAGGAGAAGGTGACGCCCTTCATCAGGGGCTCGACGGTGACCGACGAGGGATCGACGGGGACCTTGCCGTCGGCCTTGTCGTCGTTCAGGACGGAGGCCAGCGTCGTGGAGGCGGTCTTGACCTCGGTGCCGCGGTCGGTCTTCCCGACGACCTCGGTGACCTTGGCGAGCAGGCCGTTGGGGGCGCCGGGCGCCGGCGCGCTGGCGATGACGTCGCCCACGGCGACGGGCTTGTCGGCCTCGGGGGACGCGCTCGATGCGGACGGCGCACCCGAGGCGGGAGACTTGCCCGCCTCCGGCTTCTTGCCCGGTGCGGGGGAGTGGGCGGGCCCCTGCGGGGCCTTGGCTATGACGGCCCGTCCGCTCGCCTGGTCGTACGAGGCGACCTTCAGCGAGGACTTCTCGGTCTTGCCCTTCCCGCCGGCGCGGGCCACGGCCGCCGGTGTGGGGGTCCCCTGCGGCGCCGCGGCAACGTCGAGCTGCTGCGACGTGCCGTCGCCGGCGGGCGCGAGGGTGGCGGGGGCGGCCGCGTCTGCGGCGCCGGTGTGCGGTGTCGAGGAGCAGCCGGTGGCGGTGAGCGCCAGGGTGGTCAGGCCAGGGAGGAGGAGCCGTCGGGCGAGCATGCGCACGTGGGTGAACCTTCAGTACGTGAGGGGGGTGTTGGCGGGTTACCGAGAGGTAACCGGAATCCGATCATGCCATGCGCACACTGCGGCAGTCATGTCCGGATCCCGCCAACTCCCCGACCGTTCTTGACGGTTGAAGATTCACTCACCCTGCTGCGACGCGGCTACCGGAGCACCCCCGCCTTCGTACCGTCCGTGAGCTTGCCCGCCAGCTCGACCTGCGCGCCCGCGGGCGCCTTCACCGCCAGCCGGTTGCCGTTCGCCGACCCGTTCACGCCGCCGCCCGACACCGACAGCGACGCGAACTGCGCGCTGCCCGCCGCCAGCACGTACCACTGGCCCGCCTTCGACTTCCACAGCACGCCCGCCAGCACCCGCGGCTCCCGCGGCCCGCACGCGGGCGAACCCTCCGCCTTCGCCGCCTGCGCCGCCAGCGGGGCGCCCGGGGTCAGGAACTGCGCCTGCACCCGGTCCTCCGTGCCCGCCCAGGTCTCCGCCCGGGTGCACAGCCACGCCGCCGTGCCGTCGCCCTCGGGCAGCGGCTGCTTCGCGTACGTCCAGGCGTTCACGCTGCGGACGCCGTGCGAGCGGACCGACGGCAGCAGGCACGCGATCCGCGACCAGTCGCCGAGCTCCGCACCCTCCGTCACATCGCGCTCCGCGCCCGGCGCGCCCGAGGTCAGCCGGGCCGGGGTCAGCTCGCCGAGGTCGGTGACCAGCCGGGTGGAGCCGTTGCCGGTCAGCGCCAGGGCGTTCCAGCCGGTGCAGTTGCCCGACGGCGCGGGGCTCGCCACCGGCGGGGTGATCCCGTCCTGGCCCAGCTTCAGCGGCGCCGGGGCGTCACCGGGCTTGAGCAGGTCGCGCAGCCCCACCCCGGTGACCCACGGCGCGGTCAGGTAGCGGACGTTGCCGTCGACCCGGCTCAGTACGAGCGCGGCCGAGCTGTCCGCCGAGGCTCCGTCGGTCCGGGCGAAGTCGAGGGCGGCGACCGAGGTCCCGGTGCGCGGTTCGGCGTACCGGACCACGCGCAGGCCGTCGTACAGCAGAACCACGACGGCCTGGTCGACAGTGCCCGCGAACAGCAGCTGCGGCGGGCCCATCGGCGGTCCGGGCGGCGTACCGGGGGTGGCCGAGGCGACGACCGTCGGGCCCGGCCGGGCCCACACGGCCAGGGCCCGGCGCAGCAGCTCGGCGTCGTCGGCGCGGTCGCCGCGAGCGGGCCAGGTGGAGAAGCCCGTACGGGAGGACGTGTGCCAGAGCGTGGGCGCGACCCGGACCAGCTTGCCCGGATCCAGGGCCTGTTCCGCCGCCGCGTTCCGCGCGTACGGCGGGGCCGCGGCCCCGTCCGCGCCCCAGCCGCCGCCGGGCAGCGCGAGCAGCGCCCCGCACACGGCGAGGGCGGCCGCGGCGGCCAGCCCGGCCCGGACGAACCGGCGCCGGCGCAGCAGGTCGGTGGGCCGCGCCTGGAGTACGCACGGATCGAACTCGGGGGAGGTGAACAGGGCGTCGTTGGCCGGATCCCCCGATTCCGCGACCGCGGCGGAGGGGTTCGCGACCCCGGCCTCGGTCAGCACCCGGAGCACCTCGGGCTCCGGCAGCCGCTCGAGGGCGCGCAGGACGCAGGCCGCCCGGCCGGGCCCGTCGAGGGTGGCCAGCCACTGGTCCAGGGCCAACTCCTCGGCCCCGCCCGAGCGCGGGAACAGCCGCAGCCCCCACACCTGGGGGAGCAGCGGGGGCAGCTGCGCCCGCCGGGGCAGCGCCCGGAAGGTCAGCGGAATCCCGGCCTCCAGGGCGGCACGCAGTACGCGCAGCCGGACGTACGCGTACCCCGACTCGGCGCCCGGGGTGCCGCGCTGGCCCGGGACCCCGCCCTGTACGGCTGCGGCGGCGGTCTCCGCGCCGGCGCCGCGCCGCCCGCGGGGGAGGGCCCGCTGGGCCAGCGAATGGGCGGTGAGCACCCGCCGGTTGCGGCCGAGGGCGGGCGGCAGCACCAGATAGGCGAGCCGCACCAGCCGCGGGTAGTGCTCGACGATGGCGGCCTCGGCCAGCTCGACGTCGGGCGGCACGGGAGACGGGGGGCGGGTGGCGGTGTCCGGCGCAGTCACGTTCAGCAGAACGAGCGAATCGTCGGATGGTCACCCGCCCCCAGGTCACACGTTCGGGTCGAATGCCGGCCGCGGGAGGGGTCGGGCCAGGTCCGGATCGGGCCCGGATCGGCGCCGGATCGGGCCCGGATCAGGTCCGGATCAGGTCCGGATCAGGCCGTGAGGCGGGCGCGGAGCGCCTCCACCGTCACGTCGGGGACGCCGAGGCCCTCGCGCACGTACTTCTCCATCGAGCCGTACCGCGTGTTCACCTCGTCGAGCGCGGCCTCCAGGTACGAAGGAAAGACGCCGATCAGGCCCAGCGCGATGTCCGGGTTGCCGCCGGCGATGGTGAAGCCCTCGATCAGCGGGGCGAAGGCCTGCTTGACGGCCGGATTGACGGAGAGGTACTCGGCCATCAGGGTCTCGTCGTCCGCGCCGAGCAGGGACAGGACGACGGTCGCGCCCCAGCCCGTACGGTCCTTGCCGGCCGTGCAGTGGAACAGCAGCGGGCCCGCGTCCGGGTCCGCGAGCTCGGTGAGCAGGGTCCGGTACGCGGCCTGCGCGGAAGCGGTGTTCACGAAGGACCGGTAGGTCTCGGCGAACAGCTTCTGCACCTTGCCGCCGCCCAGGTGCTCCTCCGCCATCGCCGGGTCGGACAGCAGGTCCTTGAGCTGCGTGGCGGCCGGCATCTTGCCGGAGCTCAGCTTGTCGGCGAGGACGTCGCCGATCAGGAGGCGGGCGCCCGCCGGTATCCGGTCCGGGTGGTCGGCGCGCTCGGCGTCGGTGCGGAAGTCGATGACCGTACGCAGGCCCAGCGCGGCCACGACCGGGTCGGCGTCGACATCGAGCCGGTCGAGCTGGCCGGAGCGCAGGGCCAGCCCGGGGTGGACGGTGCGCCCGCCGGAGAGAGGGGTGCCGCCGAGGTCGCGCAGGTTGGCGACGGTGGTGGAGGGGGTGGTGATGGTCATCGTGGCGGCTCCAGCGGTGTGCAGGCGGTGCGAGCGGTGCAGGGGTGCGGGCGGTGCGGGTGGTGTGAGCGGTGTGGGTGGTGTGGGCGGTGCAGGCAAAGCAGAGGGTGCGGGTGATGCGGATGGTGCGTGTTCACCCGATTTTCGGATGTTTCGTCCCGGATAGGCAATCGAGGGCGAGCGAGAGCCCGACCCCTATCCCCAGGGCCGCCAGGTGGCCGGCGTCCGTGAAGGTCCGGTCCCGCTTCAGCACCGGCGCTGCGGCGAGCGCAAGCAGCCCCACCCGGGCGGCCGTGCGGACCGGCCCACGCGGCAGCGCGGAGGTCAGCGCGCCGAGCACGGCGTTGAACCCGTAGCTGGTCCCCACGTCCAGGGCCCGCCGGGCCGGCAGATCGGCCGTCCGGCGCAGGACGCCGTAGACGAGGAGCGTGGCCGTGGCGTGCCCGAACACGAACACCGCGGCCGTCCACCAGGCCCCGTACGCGTACTCCGCGTACCCGAGGACCGCGACGAGCAGCAGCGCGTACGGCAGCGGCATGGGCTCCTCGACGACGAAGGCGCTGCTCAGCAGGGTTTCCCAGCGGCCGGCGGCGAGGTTGTCGACATTCGTCGAGCAGCCCCGCAGCACCCGGTCCCGCTCCGCCGCCCCCAGCCGGTCCAGTGCGTACGCGCCGAGCTGGACCCCGCCCGCATACACCATGCCGATGGTCGGCGGCGGCCATGGCAGTGAATTCATCTGATCATGATCGGATACGGCCCCCGGACTGGCGGAACCGGGTCCCGTGCGAGCATGTTCCTGCCATGCAAGAGATCCCCCCGCCGATGCGCACCGCACGGGCCGCGATGTTCGCGGCGGTGTGCACCGCATTGGGCGCTGTGGGGCATTCATATATGTCTGGCACGGATATCCCGCTGATGGGCCTTCTGGGTGCTTTCGCGGTGACCGGCGGGCTCGCCCGGCTCGCAGCCGGGCGCCGCCGCGGGCCCGTCGGGATCAGTGCGGCGCTGCTCGCCGTGCAGGGCGTACTGCACCTGGTCTTCTCCGGCAGCCAGACGGGCCACGGCGGCCGCACGGGTCACACCGGCCTGGCCGGCCACACCGCGCACTCCCTGCCCGTGACCGTGTTCCTGCCCGAGCCGATGCCCGGGCACCACCACCTGGCGGGCACGGCGCTGCCTGAGGTGGCGGGAGGCACGGACGGCATGGCCGGGATGGCGGACATGGGCGGGATGGCGGGCATGGCCGACACGGCCGGGCACGGCGGCTTCGGCATGATCGCCGCGCACGTGCTCGCCGGGCTGTTCTGCGCCGCCTGGCTGGCGTGGGGCGAGGCCGCCGTGTTCCGGCTGGCCGCCGTCCTCGGCTCCGCCGCACTGCTGGCGGCCCGGCCGCTCGCCCGCGCGTTCGCCCTGGTCCGGGCCCGCGTGGCCCCCGTACCGCCGCGGCCCGCGCCCCGCCCCGCGTACGAACCCCCGCGCAGGCTGCGCGGGGCCGTGCCCGCGCACGCCCTGGTGCGCCGCGGCCCGCCCGGGTGGCGAGACACCCGCGCCACGGCCCCCGGCCGTCCTGCCTGCGCCTGACCGGCGCACCTCCTTCATCGGCGAGGTGGCGGGACCCGGGGCCGGTTCACCCGAGTCTTCGCCCACAGGGCCAACACCTAGGACCCACATGTCCCTTGAAGAGGTTCAGGACGTCCGCACCCCGGACGCCGACACACCCGCTGCACCCCTCGCACCCGCCGCTCCCGCAACGGCCGACGCGGTCGCTTCGGCCGAGGCGCCCTCGAAGCCCGGCACGTGGGCGGCGCTGCGGCCGCTGCTCCTGCGCATGCACTTCTACGCCGGGATCCTGATAGCCCCGCTGCTGTTCCTCGCCGCCGCCACCGGCCTGCTGTACGCCGCCTCCTGGCAGGCCGAGAAGATCATCTACTCCGACGAACTGACCGTCACCCAGGTCCGCGACAGCACGGCGCCGCTCAGCGCCCAGGTCACGGCCGCCCGGGCCACCGTCCCCAAGGGCAAGGTCGTGGGCGTGTGGCCCGCGCCCGACGCCGAGGCGACCACTCGCGTGATCATGGAGGTCCCCGGGCTGGAGGAGGGTCAGACGGAGACCGTGTTCGTGGATCCGTATACGGCCCACGTCAACGGACAGTTGACCACTGAGGGCGACGCGCTGCCGCTGCGCGCCTGGCTCAGCGAGTTCCACTCCAGCCTCCAGCTGGGCGAGTTCGGCCGGAACTACAGCGAGCTCGCCGCGAGCTGGCTGTGGGTCGTCGCACTCGGCGGACTCGCCCTGTGGATCGGCCGCCGCCGCTCCCGCAAGGCCCTGCTCGTCCTGCCCGACCGCGCCGCCACCGGCCGCCGCAAGACCCTCTCCTGGCACGGGGCCGTCGGCCTCTGGGCCGTCGCCGGACTCGTCGCCCTGTCCGCCACCGGCCTGACCTGGTCGAAGTACGCGGGCGAGAACATCGGGCAGCTCCAGGACGGCCTCGGCGGCGCCACCCCGTCGGTGTCCGCGGCCCTCGCGCCCGGTTCGGATTCCGGTTCGGGTGAGGGCTCGGGCTCCGGCTCCGGCTCCGGCGAGCACGCCGGGCACGGCGGGACCGGCGGTATGGAGATGCCCCCGACACCGCCCGCCGCGGACATCGGCATCGACAAGGCCGTGGCCGCCGCCCGCGCCGCCGGGGTCACCGAGGAACTGCGCATCACCCTGCCCGCCAAGGGCAACGGCTACGTGATCAAGGAGCAGGACAAACAGCTGCCGGTCCACCTGGACTCCGTCGCCGTGGACCCCGCCGACGGCCGGATCATGGACGAACTGCGCTTCGCCGACTACCCCGTCCTCGCGCAGCTGACGCGCTTCGGCATCGACCTGCACATGGGCAAGACCTTCGGCCTCGCGAACCAGATCGCGCTCGCCGCGCTCGCGGTCGCGCTGATGTTCCTGGTCTTCTGGGGCTACCGGATGTGGTGGCTGCGCCGGCCCACCAAGGACCGCACCCTCTCGGTCGGCCGCGCCCAGCCGCGCGGAGCCTGGCGCAAGGTGCCGCTGACCATGCTGCTCCCGCTGGCCGCCGTGATCGCCTTGGTCGGTTGGTTCGTACCGCTGCTCGGCATCAGCCTCGTCGCCTTCCTGGCGGTCGACGTGCTGCTGGGTCTGTTCGCGACGCGCCGCACCAGGGCGGCCACCACGACCTAGCCCGTCTCTTCCGGATCTTGCCTGACCCGCGCCGCCCGGCACCGCGCCTCGCCGCGTTGTCGAGGCACCCGAGTACGTCCAGTACTCGGGAGCCTCTCCGCCTTGCGAGGCACGGCACCGGACGACGCGGGCTTAACCGGCAAGATCCGAAAGAGACGACCTAGCCCGGACGTCCGTCCCGACGCGCACGGTGGGCCCGTACTCCTTCGCGGAGTACGGGCCCACCGTCGTACGCGGTGCGGTGCAGTGCAGTGCTGTGCTGTGCCCTGACTGTGCCGGACCGGCACAGTCAGGGCGCGTACTTGTAGCCCACCCGGCGCACCGTCTGGATCGCACCGCGGTGCGCCGCGCCCAGCTTGCGGCGCAGGCGGGCGACGTGGACGTCCACGGTCCGGCCGTCGCCGACGTGGCCGTAGCCCCAGACCGTGGTGACCAGCTGGTCCCGGCTGTGCACCCGGTGCGGGTGCGCCACCAGGTGGGCCAGCAGCTCGAACTCCAGGTACGTCAGGTCGAGTACCCGGCCGTCGACCTCGGCGGTGCGCTGCGCCGCGTCGATGCGGACGAGCTCGTCCCCGGTGGTGGCCGGGGCGGTCCGGGGCGCGGCCGGGGCGGGAACGGACTGGGGGGCGAAGGCGATCGGCGGCTGCTGGTCCGCCGGTACGAGGACCAGGTAGCCGACCATCGGCGGCTGGCCCGGCAGCGTCGGCAGGGTGTGCTGCGGCGCGGGCAGCCAGGTGGCGCCGGGCGGCAGGAGGTCGACCACGCGGGCGACCTCGTCGCGGTCCACGGCGCGCAGCCGGTGGCGCGGACTGGGCGGATAGGCGAAGGGCGCGGTCGCAGCGGTCGCGGTGGAGGCGGCGGACGTCAGGGAACGGGTGTGAGACATGAGTGGTCAGCTCTTTCACGCGCAGTGGTCGGCAGGAGACGTACGTACGTCATCGCGTTCCGCGCAGACCGAAGGCCTCGGGGAAGGTCCGGTGGGAGATCCCGGAAGGCTTTAGAGGGTCGGCGCGTTCTTCACGCGGCGACACACCCGGTCGAAATCGTGGTCCTGACGGGAGGGCCAGAACGGCTCGAGGTCGCTGCGACCGTTCGAGGTGTGCGAGTGGCTGGCCATGGGCTCATTGAAGCAGACGCAGCGGGTGCGGGGCAGGCCCCGTCTCAGGGCGTGGATCGGAATCTCAAATTCCGCGATCATTCCTCGACTTGCCCTGGACAATCCCGGATGAAACGTCACCGGGTGGCGCCGGTCCGGGCGCCCGTACCGGCACCCCGTATCGCATGCTGGTCGATTGCGTGGACACGCGACGCACGACGCGCGACGCCCGCCGGACCACGGGGGGTTCGGCGGGCGTCGCGCGTCGTGTCACAGCGCCGCAGTGTCGGCTGCGGGGAAAAAGCCGGAGGCCGGGTCCTAGACCAGGCCCTCCTTCTGCAGGCTCGTGCAGCAGGTGTCCGTGATCAGGCGGGTCACCACGTACGGGTCCACGTTCGCGTTCGGGCGGCGGTCCTCGATGTAGCCCTTGCCGTCCTTCTCCACCTGCCACGGGATGCGGACCGAGGCGCCGCGGTCGGAGACGCCGTAGCTGAACTCGTTCCACGGGGCGGTCTCGTGCAGGCCCGTCAGGCGCTCGTCGATGCCGGCGCCGTAGTTCTTGACGTGGTCCAGCGGCTTCGAGCCCTCGCCCAGCGACTCGCACGCGGTGATGATGGCGCGGTAGTCCTCGCGCATCGCCTTCGTGGAGAAGTTGGTGTGCGCGCCCGCGCCGTTCCAGTCGCCCTTCACCGGCTTCGGGTTCAGCGTCGCGGAGACGTTGAAGTCCTCGGCGGTGCGGTAGAGCAGCCAGCGCGCGATCCACAGCTGGTCGGAGACCTCCAGCGGGCCCACGGGGCCGACCTGGAACTCCCACTGGCCGGGCATGACCTCGGCGTTGATGCCGGAGATGCTCAGGCCCGCCGCGAGGCAGTGGTCCAGGTGCTTCTCGACGATCTCGCGGCCGAAGATCTCGTCCGAGCCGACACCGCAGTAGTAGCCGCCCTGCGCGGCCGGGAAGCCGCCCACCGGGAAGCCGAGCGGCCGGATGCCGTCGAAGAAGGTGTACTCCTGCTCGATGCCGAAGATCGGCGCCTGGTCCGCGAACTGCTCGGCGATCGGACGCAGCAGCGCGCGGGTGTTCGACTCGTGCGGGGTCATGTCGATGTTCATGACCTCGCAGAGCACGAGGAGGTTGTCGCCGCCGCGGATCGGGTCCGGGCAGGAGAACACCGGCTGCAGCACGCGGTCGGAGGCGTGGCCCTCGGCCTGGTTGGTGCTCGATCCGTCGAAGCCCCAGATCGGCAGCGCGTCGCCGTCGGCCAGGATCTTCGTCTTGGAGCGCAGCTTCGCCGTCGGCTCGGTGCCGTCGATCCAGATGTACTCAGCCTTGTAGCTCACGGGCCCCATCCTTCGGTGCGTCGCTCCGGCGCAGACTCTGCGGGTGCTGCGGTCGTGGTGTTGCGATGTCGCTGCGGTGTAGACCGCAGCGTGCCCGCTCGCGATTTCTCTTCCGTTGCCCGGGTGTGAACCCCGTGTTACCGAGGTTTACGCTGCAGGTCGGGTGGGTTGTGCGGGTTGGTGGCAGCACGCCCGTCCGAGTGGGGCAGACTGGGCGGGTGAGCATTTCGTATGATTTGACCTCGGCCGCCGCCCCCACGGTCTCCCCCCGCCTGCCGGCCCGCCCCCGGGTCGGCCTGCTGGGTACCGGCCCCTGGGCCCACCGCACCCATGCCCCCGCCCTTGCCGCGCACGCCGGCTGCGAATCCGCCCGCTCCGAGTTCGCCGGAGTGTGGGGCCGCCGCCCCGACGCCGCCGCCGAGCTGGCCGACGCGTACGGCGTGAAGGTGTACGAAGACCCCGACGCGCTGTTCGCCGACTGTGACGTCGTGGCCTTCGCCCTGCCGCCCGACGTACAGGCCCCGCTCGCCGTGCGCGCCGCCGCGGCGGGCTGCCAGCTGCTGCTCGACAAGCCCGTCGCCACCACCGTCGAGGACGCCCGGGCCGTGGCCGACGCCGTCGCCCGGCACGGCGTCGCCTCCGTCGTCTTCCTCACCCTGCGCTTCGCCGAGCCCGCGGCCGGCTGGGTCGCCGAGCAAGAGGGCCGCTCCGGCTGGTTCACGGCGAGCGCGCACTGGCTCGGCGCGGTCTTCCCGCCCGACGGCACGCCCAGCGCGTACGCCGCCTCGCCCTGGCGCAAGGCCAAGGGCGGGCTCTGGGACGTCGGCCCGCACGCCCTGTCCGTCCTGATCCCGGTCCTGGGCGACGTCACGTCCGTCACCGCCACCCGCGGGCCCTCCGACGTGGTCCAGCTCGCCCTGCGCCATGCCTCGGGCGCCGCCAGCACCGCCGTGCTCAGCCTCGGCGCGCCGACCGCGGCGGCGGGGGTGGGGCTGGAGCTGCGCGGGGCCGAGGGCGTGTTCTCGCTGCCCAACTGGACCGACGTACCCGGCGCGTACGGCCGCGCCCTGGACGCACTGCTCACCGCGGCCCGGACGGGTGTCGCGGACCCGCGCGACGCGGAGTTCGCGGCCCGGCTGACGGAGATCCTGGCGGAGGCGGAGGCGCAGCTGCCGGGCTGAGGGGGCGGGGGCGGGCGGGCCGGGGTCGGCCCGGGGGCGGCCCCGGGGACGGGCGGCCCGGCCGGCCAGGGCTACTTGATGACGGCGTTGGCCACGATGATGGCCAGCCCGATGGTGGCGTCCGCAAGACCCATCAGCAGCGCCGAACCGATCCGGTAGCCGACGCGGAGTGCCACGAAGGAGCCCCAGGCGAAGAGCAGTGCGGTGTTCAGGCCGAGCCCGACGGCGGTCACCCCGTACGAGGCCCAGTCGGTGAGCCCGGCGACGACCAGCAGCAGGACGGTCGGCAGAGCGGCCACGATCATCGGCCACTCGTTCCACAGCGCCCGCGAGAGCACCCGCCAGCGGTGGGCGGCGGAGCCGGCCTGATGGGTGGTCATGTGGTGCGAGTAGCCGTGCGCGAGGCCGGCCGCGCAGGCGGTGACCAGCACCCAGCTGGCGTCGTAGAACGGGGTGAACGCCTCGCCCGCCTGATCGAGCGCGGCCAGCAGCCCGGACGCGAGCACGGTCCCGTAGACCCCGCCGAACATCCAGTCGGCCCCTCGGCGCGGCGGCGGGAGCCGGGGCGCGGCGGCGGGTTGCTGGGACGGGGTGTCGGGCCGGGGATCGGCCGGGAAGGGCTGCGCCTGCTGCCGGTTCGGCTCGTTCTCTTCGTTCAGGTCGTTCAGGTCGTTCCGTCCGTCGCTCATCCCGGTCCTTCGATCCGATACATCCCATTTGCTTGGCTTCACACCCTATGGGGTGAGGAGGTGAGGGCGAGATGAGTGCGAGGCCGATCGGCCCCCGCGCAGCCCTGGCCATCCCCGCGAGGTATCCCGGACCAGGGGATGTCTTGCCGGTCAGGCCGGGCTCGCGGCGACCTAGCCCCCCGCCGCGCCTGCGTGCCCCATCGCTTCCGCCAGTGCTTCCACCGCTCGGCCGAACGCCGCCTCCGGTGGTGCCGCGTACCCCACCACCAGTCCCTCCCTGCCCGCCCCGGCCGCGGCCGGGTGCCGGTATTCCGACAAGCCGTCCAGCGCCAGGCCCGCCGCACGGGCCGCCCGCAGCGCCGCCGCTTCCCTCCCCGGCGGGAGTTCCAGGACCGCGTGCAGCCCCGCCGAGATGCCCGTCACCCGCAACTCCGGGGCGCGGGAAGCCAGCACGGAGACCAGCTGGTCGCGACGGCCGCGGTAGCGGTGTCGCATGCGGCGGATGTGGCGGTCGTAGGCACCGCACGCGATGAAATCGGCCAGTGCCAGCTGGTCCAGGGCGCTCGCCCAGGACTCCCGCAGGCCCTTCGCCGCCAGGACGCGGTCGACCAGGTGGTCCGGCAACACCAGCCAGCCCAGGCGGATGGCGGGGGAGAGGGACTTGCTCAGCGAGCCCGCGTAGACGACGTGTTCGGGGTCCAGGCCCTGTACGGCGCCGACCGCCTTGCGGTCGTAGCGGAACTCCCCGTCGTAGTCGTCCTCCACGATCAGCCCGCCCGTCGTACGGGCCCACTCCACGGCGGCCGCCCGCCGCGCCGGAAGCAGCGCGGCGCCGGTCGGGAACTGGTGCGCCGGGGTCAGCAGCAGGGTGCGCGCCCGGGCCGGGACCTCGTCCGGGCGGGCGCCGTCCTCGTCGACGGGGACGGGGTGCGGGCGGACCCCGGCGGCTTCGAGGATGCCGCGGTGGAAGGGGAGTCCGTACTCCTCCACGGCCCACTCGCGGGGCCTCAGCGACGCGAGGAGCCGCAGGCCGTTCGCGAAGCCGGAGCAGACGACGATGTTCTCCGGGCCTGTACGCACACCACGCGCCCGGGACAGGTACGCGGCCAGCGCCCGCCGCAGCTCCGGGCGGCCCTGGGGGTCGCCGGGCCCGAAGGCCTCGGTGGGGGCCTCGGCCAGGGCCCGCCGGGCACTCGCGGACCAGGCGCCCCGCGGGAAGGAGGCGGGGTCGGGCTTGCCCTGGAGCAGGTCGTGGCGGGGACCCTCGGGGGCGGCCGGGGCCGGGGCGGCCGGCGCGGCGGCGGTGGCCGCGCCCTCGGCGACCCGGGTGCCGGAGCCCTGCCGGGCGGTGAACCAGCCCTCGGCGACGAGCTCGGCGTAGGCGTCGGCAACGGCGTTGCGGGCCAGCCCGAGGTCGGCGGCCAGCGCCCGGTAGGGCGGCAGCCGGGTCCCGCCGACGAGCCGCCCGCTGCGCACGGCGTCGCGGAGTGCCTGGGCGAGGGCGGTACGCCGGGCGCCGCGCGAGGACAACTCAAGATGCAGATCGGCGCCGGCGCCGGTGCCGACGTCCGGGCCTGAGCCGGTGCCCGTAGCCGTGCTGGCGCCAGGTCTGGCGGTGGTGGTGCCGGTGTCCGTGCCGTCGCCGGTGGCGGCAGCGGCGGTGTCCGTGCCGGATGCGGTGGTGGCGGTGGCCGTGTGGTCGGACGTCATACCGGGAGCGTAGGCGGGCGCGCCGAACCGCCGACGGGATCGCCCGCGCAGGCCGGCCCCGGTTCCGGCGCAGTCACCGCGCGGAGGCGGCGCGTCGGCTCAGCCGCGGGGCCCGTGTTCCGGAGCATGCTCCCAGCTGCCGCCGGCAGGAGCCCCCAGGTCCGCGACGTCCGGCGCCGCACGTCGCCGCGTTGTCGGGGCGCCCGAGTACGGCCGCGGACACCCCTAGCGGGCCATGGCCTCGCGGACCGCTTCCTCCGAGCGGGCGATGACGGCCGTGCCGTCCTCCGCCGTGATGATCGGGCGCTGGATGAGCTTCGGGTGCGCCGCCAGGTGGGCGATCCAGCGGCCCCGGGCCTCGTCCGTCTCCTCGCGCGGCAGGTCCCGTACGCCGGTCTCCTTCGCGAGCGGATCCGAGGTGCGCGTGATGTCCCACGGCTCCAGGCCGAGCCGGCCCAGGACCTCGCGGATCTCGTCCTCGGACGGCACGTCCTCCAGGTAGCGGCGCACCGTGTACTCGGCGCCCTCCGCGTCCAGCAGGGTCAGCGCGCTGCGGCACTTCGAACAGGCGGGATTGATCCAGATCTCCATGGCCCCCAGCCTAGCCAGAGCCTGCCTGGCCAGGGGCTTTTGTCAGTGGTCCCCGGTAAAATCGAGGGAGAACGACAGGAAGCCAACTACCGTTTGGGAGGCTGTAGATGGCCACTGCCACGACCATTGAGCCCGTCAAGAAGAAGCCGCTGCCGGCGGGGCTGCCCCGCGAGTGGTACGAGAGCCACAACCGCCGTCTGAAGGCGATGCGGCTGGCGATATCCCTGCTCGACTCGGGGACGTACGACGCCCGTCGCGCCACCAACCGGAAGATCCGCACGATGGCCGTCCGCACGGGCATCCACCGCCCGTCGAACGTGACGTGCAAGCTGGTCCGCGCCTTCATCATCAGCAACGGGGCCTGAGCAACCGACAGGGCCGACGGTCGACCGCGTCGGGCAGAACGTTCTCGAACGCTCTGCCCGACGAGGCAGAACGCCGCCGCCAGGGGGCGAGCGGGAGCGTACGGCCGACGGCGGGTGGGGGGCACGGGACCCGCGCCCGGGTTCCCTTCGAATCGTCAGCGTCGGCGTTGGCGTCGGGGAGCCGGGGGCCGGGGAGCCGAGACCGAAGCCGTGCGGCGCCACGGCCTCGGCCGCCGCCACGGCCACCCCTCTCGCGAGCCCCGCGATGCACTCTCGACCACGTGATCAGGACCGCCCGGTCATCCGGGGACGCCCGCCGCCTCCGGGAGGGACAGCACCAGCAGGGCCACGTCGTCGCGCGGGCCGCCGTCGGTGAACGCCACCAGGTCCTGCCACACCGCCTCCACCAGCTCGGCCGGGTCCTTGGCCAGGGCCGGGATCCGGGTGGCCAGCGGGTAGAAGTCGCCCGCCGCGTCCCGGGCCTCCGTCACCCCGTCCGTGTGGGCGAGCAGCCGGTCGCCCGGCAGCAGCGGTACGTCGGCCACCACCGCGAGGTCCGCTCCGGCGAGCCCGAGCCCCAGCGGAGGGCCAGGTTCCACGGCCACCTCCGACACCGTGGACGCCCGCAGCAGCAGCGCCGGCGGATGCCCGCACGAGACGATCCGTACGAGGTCCAGCCCGGGCGGGAACTCCAGCAGCAGCGCCGTCGCGAACAGCTCCGGATGCTCGACGGCGGCATCGGCCGAGCCGACCGATCCGACCGAGCCCGCTGAGCCGACCGACCCCGCTGAGCCGACCGAGCCCGCTGAGCCAGCCGAGCCCGCCGATCCGACCGAGCCCGCCGCACCCGCCGTGTCCGCCAGCAGCCTGCGGTCCAGCCGGGCGGCCACGCCCGCGAGCTCCGGATCGTCCAGTACCCCCTCCCGGAAGGCGCCGAGCAGCGCCGCCACCGTGCCGACCGCCGCCAGGCCGTGCCCCTGCACGTCCCCGACCAGCGCCCGCACCCCGTACGGCCCGACCCGTACGTCGTACAGGTCGCCGCCGACCAGCGTGCCGCGCTGCGCGGCCCGGTACAGCCCGGCGCACCGCACCGGACCGACCCGTTCCGGCACCGGCGGCAGCACCGCCAGCTGCGCCGCCTCCGCGACGGTCCGCACGCTGACCAGCTGCGCGTCGCGGCGCCGCCGGACCCAGGCGATCACCACGCTGAGCAGGGCGACCACGGCCACCGTGGCCAGGTCCGCGCCCTGGGCGTGCCCGACCCCGAGCGACGAGACGCCGAGCAGCAGCAGCACGATCCCGGCGAAGACGGCGGTGCCGGCCGCCCCGTACGCGAAGGCCGCGACCGGGGGCAGGCCGGCCAGGAAGTAGCCCAGCTCGATGTCGCCCGGGGTGGCGCTCTGGGCGAACACCAGCGCCACCAGCGCCACGGGAGGCGCGAGCCGCGCCCAGCGTGGTGGCGGCTTCCCGTGCAGCCAGCCAGGCTCCTCGCGTCGGCGTCTCACCCCTCCACCCTGGTACGGGGGCCCGGGCCGCGCACGCCGGACCGGCCTGCCGGGTGGACCTGCGGGGTCCGGGCGCCGACAGTGGTCCCGTGACGGACACGGACGGGGTGGGGCAGAGCGCGGCGATCAGCACGCGGCTGAACTGGCTGCGGGCGGGGGTGCTCGGCGCGAACGACGGGATCATCTCCACGGCCGGCCTGGTGGTGGGCGTGGCCGGGGCCACCACCTCACGGGCGTCGATCCTGGCGGCGGGGGTGGCCGGACTGCTGGCGGGGTCGCTGTCGATGGCGGCGGGGGAGTACGTCTCGGTGAGCTCCCAGCGGGACTCGGAGCGGGCCGCGCTGGAGACGGAGCGGCAGGAGCTGGCGCAGGAGCCGGAGGCCGAGCTGGCGGAACTGACGGAGCTGCTGGAGGCCAGGGGACTGAGCCGGAGACTGGCGAGGGAGGCGGCGGAGCAGCTGACGGAGCGGGACGCGCTGAAGGCGCACGCCAGGGTGGAGCTCGGGATCGATCCCGACGAGCTGGTCAACCCCTGGCACGCGGCGTTCGCGAGCCTGGTCGCGTTCACCGTGGGGGCGCTGCTTCCGCTGCTGGCGATCGTGCTGCCGGGGCCGTCGGAGCGGGTGCCGGTGACGGTGGCGGCGGTTCTCGTGACGCTGACGCTGTGCGGGGTGATCAGCGCCCGCCTCGGCGGCGCACCTCCCGTCCGGGCGGTCCTGCGCAACGTCGCCGGCGGCGCCCTGGCGATGACGATCACCTACGCGGTGGGCACCTGGCTCGGCACCACCTGACCCGCCCCCCCCGCCCGGATCCGGGCGGAGCCCGAGGGAAGCAGGGCTGATGGCGCCGGCGGCGTTGCAGCCGTACGGGGTCGGGCGCAGCCCGGCGGGGGACCTCCGGGCTGTCCCGGGGAGCGGGAGAAGTTTGGGGGCGGGCAGGGAGCCGCGCAGCGTCGGCGGATGCGCCGCGCAGCGGACCTGCATCATGGGCCCATGCGTATCGCCATCACCGGCTCCACCGGCCTCATCGGCCAGGCCCTCGTACGGTCCCTGCGCACAGACGGCCACGATGTCGTCCGCTTCGTGCGCCGCACGCCCGCCGCGCCCGACGAAGCGGCCTGGGACCCGCGGCGCGGGTACGTCGACCCCGCCGGACTCGCCGGCTGCGGGGCCGTCGTGCACCTCGCCGGGGCCGGGGTCGGCGAACACCGGTGGACCGCCGCGTACAAGAAGGAGATCCGGGACAGCCGGGTGGCGGGGACCGCGGCGATGGCCCGGGCCATCGCCGCGCTCGACGCGCCGCCCGCCGTCTTCGTCTGCGGCTCCGCCATCGGCTACTACGGCGACACCGGCGACCGCGCCGTCGACGAGCACGCCCCGGCGGGCCGGGGCTTCCTGCCCGAGGTCTGCATCGAGTGGGAAGCGGCCGCCGCCCCCGCCCAGGAGGCCGGCGTACGGACGGTCTTCGCCCGGACCGGACTGGTCGTCGCCGCCGAGGGCGGCGCCTGGGGCAAGCTGTTCCCGATCTTCCGGGCCGGGATCGGCGGCCGGCTCGGCAACGGGCGCCAGTACTGGTCCTTCATCTCCGGGTACGACGAGATCGCCGCCCTGCGGCACGCCATCGACACCCCCGAGCTGTCCGGCCCCGTCAACCTGACCGCCCCCGAGCCGCTGACCAACCGTGAGATCACCACCGCGATGGGCCGCGTACTGCACCGGCCGACGCCGTTCCCCGTACCGGCGCCCGCCCTGCGCCTGGTGCTGGGGGAGTTCGCCGGGGACGTGCTCGGCAGTCAGCGGGTGCGGCCCGGACGGCTGTTGGAGACGGGGTTCACGTTCCGCCACCCGGGCATCGACGAAGCGATCCGCGCCGCGCTCGCCCGATAGCCCCGGCCCCCGAAACCCCACCGCAGCGCGCGATTCGGCGGTGTGCGACCGGTTGTGACCCGGATGCGACCGGTGTGCGACCGGAGTTGAGCGGAATACGCCACCGAACTCGGGTTCCCCTGGAGCCCGTTGGGGGAAGGAGGATCCCCACACAAGCCGCGCCGACCTCGGGGAGGGGCACGTGCTCAGCAGCTCACACCGCGCCGCACAGCATGCGGACGTCGTCATCGTAGGAGCCGGGGTCTCAGGACTCGCGGCGGCACACCACCTGATCGCGGCAGGGGTCACGGTCACCGTTCTGGAGGCGGCCGACGATCCCGGCGGCCGGATGGCCACCGAGCACGTCGACGGATTCCGGCTGGACCGGATCGGGCAGCTGCTCAACACCTCGTACACGGAGCTCGACCGGACCCCGGGCCTGGCCGGCCTGGTCCTGCGGCCCTTCGCTCCGGGGGTGCTCGTCCACACGGACGGCAGGCAGCTCCGCGCCGGGGCGCTGACCCCGGCCCGCGCGCTGGCCAGCGGCTCCTTCGACCAGGCCCGGCTCAGCGCCTACCTCGGCCGGCTCGCCGCCGTGCCCGTGGAACGCGTACTGGCCCGCCCCGAGCGCACGGCACTCGCCGCCCTGCGCTCCCGGGCCCACGGCACGACCCTGCGGCCCCTGCTCGCCGCCCTGCTGCGCGATCCGGAGCTCACCACCTCCAGCCGGGTCGCCGACCTCGCCCTGCGCACCTTCGCCCGCGGCCGGCTCGCCGTGCCCGAGGGCGGCGCCGCCACCCTGCCCGGGCTGCTCGCCGCCACCCTGCCGCCCGGCACGGTGCGCACCGGGGTCCGGGTCCGCTCGGTGGCGACCAAGCTGGTCACCACCGAGGAGCACGGCGACTTCAGCTGCCGCTCCGCCGTCCTGGCCACCGGGGCGCGGGCCGCCGCCGAACTGCTGCCGGGGCTGCGGGTGCCGCAGTTCCACGAGGTCTCCGTCATCCACCACGCCACCGCCGCCCCGCTCCCGTGGGACGGCTCGCTCCTGCTCGACGGCGATCCCAGGTGGCCCGTCGCCCACACCGCCGTGATGAGCGCGGTCGACCCGACGCGGGCTCCGGCCGGCCGGAGCCTGGTCACCACGACCGTGCTCGGCCCGCCGCCGCCCGCCCGCACGGTCGCCTCGCGCCTCGCCCGGCTGTACGAGACCGGTACCCGGGACTGGGAGCTGCTGGCCGTCCACCACGCCCCGGAGGCCGTCCCCGCGATGCCGCCGCCCTACGACCTGCGCCGTCCGGTCCGGGTCCTGGCCGGGCTGTACGTGTGCGGCGACCACCGCGACTCCAACACCGTCCAGGGGGCGTTGCACTCGGCCCGCCGCGCCGCCACGGCCGCCCTGCGCGACTTCGGCATCCGCCTCCCGGCGAGCGCGGAGCCGGCCCTTCCGGCGGTGGCCTGAGAACCACCACGGGTCCAGGGCCCGGTTCCCCCCAAGGAACCGGGCCCACGCCTGAGCCCTGACCCTGTATCAGCAGCTCACGACAGCGCCGCCACCCGGTCCCGGTACGTCCGCACCGCCGAGGCGTCCCGGTACGGCTCCAGCCGGCGCTCGAAGTCCCGTACGTACTCCACCGCGCGCACCGACCGCATCTCCATCGCCTGCTGCGCCGCCTCCGCACCCAGCGTGCACGCCTGGTCCAGCTCGCCCAGCCCCAGCCGCGCCGTGGCCAGCACCACCCGGCAGAACAGCCTCGAGCGCGCGAACCCGGGCGCCCGCAACTGCAGGGACCGCTCCGCGTGCTGGGCCGAGGCCCGGTACTGCTGGAGGTCCCGGTGGCAGTGCCCGAACTCGTCCGCCAGCTGCGCCTCGTCGAACAGCCGCGCCCAGTGCGGCACGTCGTCCCCCGGCCGGGCCGCGCCCAGCGCCCGCTCGGCCCGCACCAGCGAGGCCGTCGCCGCCCGGACCTCGCCGAGCACCGCGTGCCCGCGGGCCTCCGCCGAGTGCAGGAGCGCCTGCACCACCGGCGGCGGCCCGGAGCCGACGCCCTGCTGCGCGACGCGGGCCAGCTGCACGGCCTCCCGGCCGTGGCCGAGGTAGACGGCCTGCCGGCTCATGGTCACCAGCACGTACGAGCCGTACGGCCGGTCCCCGGCGGCCTGCGCGAGGCGCAGCGCCTGCACGAAGTACCGCTGGGCGAGCCCGTGCGCGGCGATGTCGTACGAGGTCCAGCCCGCGAGCCGGGTCAGGTCGGCGGCGGCCGAGAACAGCCGCCGCCCGGTGGTCTCCCCGTAGGTGCCGCGGAGCATGGGCTCGGCCTCGTGCTCGAGGTAGCGCACCAGGGCCTGCCGGGCGTGCCCGCCGCCGTAGGTCTGGTCCAGGGTCCGGAACAGCTCGCCCACCGACCGCAGCGCCGCGATGTCCCCGCTGGTCACCCGCTGGCCGGGGCCCCGGTCGATCTGCCGCTGCCGGGGCACCGAGCTGCGCCCCTGCACCGGGACGCGGGCCGCCGCTGCGGCGGCCGCGGCCGCGGCCGCCGGATCCGCGCCGCGGCCCACGCGCTCGTCGGCCCGCCCGATGAGCCAGTCCCGGCTGGGCACGACCAGCCCGGCCGGGGTGAACGCGATCTTCCGCAGCTCGGCGTGGGAGCCGGAGTCCTTGCGCCAGAGCCCGCTGGCGATGTCCACGGCCTCCTCCGGGGTGGCCGCGAACTCCAGACCGGCGTAGACGGGCGCGCAGGCGTCCAGGCCCAGGTCCTGTGCGGAGAGCCGGCGGCCCAGGCGCCGGGTGAAGACCTCGGCGATCAGCGCCGGGGTGGTCCCGCGCGGCTGCTGCCCGCGCAGCCACCGGGTGACCGAGGTCTTGTCGTACCGCAGATCGAGACCGTGCTCCAGGCCGAGCTGGTCGACGCGGCGGGCGAGACCGGCGTTGGAGAACCCGGCTTCCGCGATCAGCGCCGCGAGCTGCCGGTTGGGGACGCGCTGGGCAGGTCGTTCCGTCATCGGCTCCACGGTTTCCTGACGTGACGGACCGGAGTCCCGGCCCTGTGAACGGCGTGAATGTAGCGGCGAACTCCGCTCATGCCGCCCTCTCTGCCCCACATTCATCCGATCGTGTGCAGAATCTGTAGGGCTCTTTACGGACCGACCCCTTCCGCCCGCGTACGCTGCGCGACATGACCCGCAGGCCCACCGCGGCGGAGCCCTCCGCCGACGCCACCGCGCCACCGACCGCGCCCGAGCTGCCCGCGCCCCTGACCGCGCCCGAGCTGACCGAGGCCGAGTGCCGCCGGTGCGGCACGTACATCGCGGGTCTGGACGGCCGGTACGCGTGCGGGGTCTGCGGCTGGGTCAACGACCACTCCGAGGGCCACCGGCGGCTGCCGCGGGCGGACGAGGACCCGGACCGGCCGCCCCGGGGCCGCAGGCGGCCCAGGCCGCTGCCGCCGGGCCCCGAGGACGGGCCGCCGACGGGCGACTGAGGGGGCGGGAACCGGCCGCCGTACTCTTGGCCGGGTGCGATACGTGCACACGGCAGGTTCAACGAGGAGGCGCTGCGGTGGCTGAGCTTGGGTTTGTCCGTCTGGGCTTCGGACCCGATTACGTCGAGTACACCCAGGCCTGGGAGGAGCAGCGGCGGGTTCACGCCGCGCGCTTCGCGGACGAGATCGGCGACACCTGCCTCCTGCTGGAGCACGAGCCCGTCTACACCGCCGGCCGGCGCACCGCCGACAACGAGCGGCCGCTGGACGGCACCCCCGTCGTGGACGTGGACCGCGGTGGCAAGATCACCTGGCACGGCCCGGGCCAGCTGGTCGGCTACCCGATCATGAAGCTGCCCCGCCCGGTCGACGTCGTCGCGCACGTGCGCCGCCTGGAAGAGGCGCTGATCCGCACCGCCGCCGAGTTCGGCCTGGAGACCACCCGGGTCGAGGGCCGCTCCGGCGTGTGGGTGCTCGGCGACCCGATCGAGGAGCGTCCGAAGATCGGCGGCCTCTCCCTCGACTTCGACCCGCGGCTGACGGACGACGAGTTCGACCCGCGCCTGAACGGCCCCGAGTACGCCCCCTCCAACGCCGGCCAGCGCCGCGAGGACCGCAAGCTCGCCGCGATCGGCATCCGCGTCGCCAAGGGCGTCACGATGCACGGCTTCGCGATCAACGTGAACCCGGACAGCACGTGGTTCGACCGGATCATCCCGTGCGGGATCCGCGACGCCGGTGTGACCTCGCTCTCGTACGAACTGGGCCGGGAGATCACCATCGCCGAGGTGCTGCCGGTCGTCGAACGCCACCTGAAGGACGTACTGGAGCAGGCCGAGCTGCGGCCCCGGGAGATCGAGCCGGCCGTCGGCTGACAGCCGGGGGGAATGTGTCCGCCCGCCCCCAGGTTGGCGGACGTAAGAGCGTATGAAATTACGGGCGTACCCTGGTGGGCGCCGAAGAATCGAAGTCACAGGGAGCCGGTCGTGTCCGCAGTCGCACCCGACGGACGCAAGATGCTGCGCCTCGAGGTCCGTAACGCCCAGACCCCCATCGAGCGCAAGCCCGAGTGGATCAAGACCCGGGCGAAGATGGGTCCGGAGTACACGAAGATGCAGGCCCTGGTGAAGGGCGAAGGACTGCACACCGTGTGCCAGGAGGCCGGTTGCCCCAACATCTACGAATGCTGGGAGGACCGCGAGGCCACCTTCCTCATCGGTGGCGACCAGTGCACCCGGCGCTGTGACTTCTGTCAGATCGACACGGGCAAGCCCGAGGCCCTGGACCGGGACGAGCCGCGCCGCGTCGGCGAGTCGGTCGTCACGATGGACCTGAACTACGCCACCATCACCGGCGTCGCGCGCGACGACCTGGCCGACGGCGGTGCCTGGCTGTACGCGGAGACCGTGCGCCAGATCCACGAGCAGACGGCGGGCCGCGCGACCGGCCACACCAAGGTCGAGCTGCTGGCCCCCGACTTCAACGCGGTCCCGGAGCTGCTGGAGGAGGTCTTCGCCTCCCGCCCCGAGGTGTTCGCGCACAACGTCGAGACGGTGCCGCGGATCTTCAAGCGGATCCGCCCCGGCTTCCGCTACGAGCGCTCGCTCGACGTGATCCGGCAGGCCCGCGCCTACGGCCTGGTCACCAAGTCGAACCTGATCCTGGGCATGGGCGAGGAGCGCGAGGAGGTCTCGCAGGCCCTGAAGGAGCTGCACGAGGCCGGCTGCGAGCTCATCACCATCACCCAGTACCTGCGCCCCTCGCCGCGGCACCACCCCGTCGAGCGCTGGGTGAAGCCGGCCGAGTTCGTGGAGCTGGCGCAGGAGGCCGAGGAGATCGGCTTCTCCGGTGTGATGTCGGGCCCGCTGGTCCGGTCCTCGTACCGTGCGGGCCGCCTCTACCAGCAGGCGATGGAGAAGCGCAGCCAGGTCTGATCGCGCGACCGTGTGACGCGCGCTACCACACGGACTGTGTGAACTCACGCACAAAGTCTTACCGACGGGTAACACCGCATCGACGCGGCCCCTAGGCTCTTTTGTAACGAAGAGCCCGGCGGGCCGCGTAAATGTTTCATCACCGTTTGACCGACCGGTCATGCCCTGGTAACACCAGTCAGTGACGATGGGTCCACGCACCGCGCACACCGTCGCACACCGCCGACGCACGCCCGCTGCCCACCCGGACCGACTTGAGCACCGTGAAAGGGATCGACATCATGCAGGCCGCGCCCGTACGCGCCATTGCCATTCCGTCGTTCACCGACGCCTTCCGGGGTATCGAGTCGCTGCTCATGAGCGGCGCCCGCCGCAACGCCTGGACCGCCGTCCTCGAGGACCGCCGCAGAGCCAAGGACCGGGTCGAAACCGAGCACGTACTCGAGGCCGCGGCGACCCGGACCTCGCAGGCCACGTAAACTTCGCTGTATGGCGAGGAAGTCAAACGCAGAGACTGCTGCGAACCCCGGGCGACTGAAGCAGATCGCCCTGACGTACAAGATGACGCGCAAGGCCGACCCGATGGTCGGTCTGATCGTCGCGGGCGTGGGAATCGTCACCTTCGGTGTCTTTCTTGCGATCGGCTTCCTGATCGACCACCCGGTCTACCTGGGCATCCTGGGCTTCCTGGTGGCGTTCCTCGCGATGGCGATCGTCTTCGGACGGCGGGCCGAGCGGGCTGCCTTCGGGCAGATGGAGGGACAGCCGGGCGCGGCCGCGGCCGTACTGGACAACGTGGGACGGGGCTGGACGACCACCCCGGCCGTCGCGATGAACCGGAGCCAGGACATCATCCACCGGGCCGTCGGCAAGGCGGGCGTCGTCCTGATCGCCGAGGGCAACGCGAACCGGCTGAAGCCGATGCTCGCGGCCGAGAAGAAGAAGCTGGCCCGGATCATGCCGGACGTCCCGGTGCACGACTTCATCGTGGGCACCGGCGAGGGCGAGGTCCCGCTGAAGAAGCTGCGTACGACGCTGCTCAAGCTGCCGCGCGTACTGGCCGGCCCGCAGATCACCCAGGTCAACGACAAGCTGCGGGCCATGGGCGACCTCATGAGCAACATGCCGCTGCCGAAGGGTCCGATGCCGAAGGGCATGCGGATGCCGCGCGGCGGAAAGATGCGCTGACCGGCTCAGCTGATTTTCGTATACGAAGAAGGGGCGCCCCCGGACCGACAGGTCCGGGGGCGCCCCTTCGTTTCGTTGTCTTCGTTGTCTCGTGGCTAGATGCGGACCTGGACGGCGCGGGCGAGGCGGTCGTGCAGGCCGCGCCCGTCCCGGTCCCAGACCAGCGCCGGAATGACGAGGGCGAGCAGCAGGGTGCGCAGCACGACCCGGCCGATGCCGAGGCGCCCGCCGCCCTCCGCGACGACGCGCAGGCCCACGAGCCGCTTCCCGGGGGTGAATCCCACGGTGCCGACGGTGAGGATGCTCAGCACCACGAAGAGCGCCAGCGTCCAGTTGCCCGTGGCGGCCGCGTTGCCGCCCGTGATCAGCCCGTATGCGATCACCTGGCAGCCGATCCAGTCGATGGCGACCCCGCCCAGGCGGCGGCCGAACCGGGCCGCCGAGCCGGACCCCTGCTGGGGAAGGCCGAGCCGCTGGCCCGGGTAGCCGAAGTCGACGCCCATGTCCTCCGCGGCAGCGCGAGGGCCGGAGAGCCAGGATCCGAGTGCTTGCCTGTTGTCCACCCGAACACGGTACCCGTGCGGCTCCACGGCGTTCCGGCGGGACCCTGGTTAACTTGTGCGAAACAAATGGGTCATGCTTGAGAAATCCCGCCTGCTTATGGTCGGGTCAGCGTGCGGCACCGCACTGACGCACCACGAGCTATAAAGCCCGCCCTGCCCCGGGGTCGGGAGTAGGAGGAGTTGGATGTTCCAGAACGCCGACGAAGTGAAGCAGTACATCGAGGAGAACGACGTCAAGTTCGTCGACGTCCGCTTCTGCGACCTGCCTGGTGTGATGCAGCACTTCACGATCCCGGCTCGGGCATTCGACCCGGCGGAGGAGCTCGCCTTCGACGGATCCTCGATCCGCGGCTTCCAGGCGATCCACGAGTCCGACATGGCGCTGCGTGCCGACATCACCACCGCGCGCCTGGACCCGTTCCGCAAGGACAAGACGCTCAACATCAACTTCTTCATCCACGACCCGATCACGGGCGAGGCCTACAGCCGTGACCCGCGCAACATCGCGAAGAAGGCCGAGGCGTACCTCGCCTCCACCGGCATCGCCGACACCGCGTACTTCGGCCCCGAGGCCGAGTTCTACGTGTTCGACAGCGTGCGCTTCGCGACCACCGCGAACGAGGGCTTCTACCACATCGACTCCGAGGCCGGCGCCTGGAACACCGGTTCCGAGGAGAACAACCGCGGCTACAAGGTCCGCTACAAGGGTGGTTACTTCCCCGTAGCCCCGGTCGACCACTTCGCCGACCTGCGCGCCGAGATCTCCCTCGAGCTGGACGCCCAGGGCCTCCAGGTCGAGCGCCAGCACCACGAGGTCGGCACCGGCGGCCAGGCCGAGATCAACTACAAGTTCAACACGCTGCTGGCCGCGGCCGACGACCTGATGCTCTTCAAGTACATCGTGAAGAACGTCGCCTGGCGCAACGGCAAGACCGCGACCTTCATGCCGAAGCCGATCTTCGGTGACAACGGCTCGGGCATGCACGTCCACCAGTCGCTGTGGGCGAACGGCGACCCGCTGTTCTACGACGAGGCCGGCTACGCGGGCCTGTCGGACACCGCCCGCTACTACATCGGCGGCATCCTCAAGCACGCCCCGTCGCTGCTCGCGTTCACCAACCCGACGGTGAACTCGTACCACCGCCTGGTCCCGGGCTTCGAGGCGCCGGTCAACATGGTGTACTCGCAGCGCAACCGCTCCGCCGCGATGCGCATCCCGATCACGGGCTCGAACCCGAAGGCCAAGCGCGTCGAGTTCCGCGCCCCGGACCCGTCCTCGAACCCGTACCTGGCGTTCGCGGCCCTCCTGCTGGCCGGCCTCGACGGTGTGAAGAACAAGATCGAGCCGATGGAGCCGATCGACAAGGACCTCTACGAGCTCTCCCCGGACGAGCACGCGAGCGTCCCGCAGGTCCCGACCAGCCTCGAGGACGTCCTCAAGGCCCTGGAGGACGACCACGAGTACCTCCTGGCCGGCGGTGTCTTCACCCCGGACCTGATCGAGACCTGGATCGACTACAAGCGCACGCACGAGATCGCCCCGATCGCCCTGCGCCCGCACCCGCACGAGTTCGAGCTGTACTTCGACATCTAAGCCGCAGCGGCTCGTCGATCCACCGAAGCCCCGTCCTTCTCCTCGGAGAGGGGCGGGGCTTCGTCGTTTTCCGGCCGGGGCCGGGCAGCTCAGACCGGTGTCGGACCGGTTCTTCCGACCCTGCGGAGCAAGGGCATCGAGCCCGTCAGTTCGCGGAGGCAGCGGATCGCCAGTTCCGGGGGGGAGCCGGGGCCTGACACCGGGGCTTCCGTGGTCGACCAGAGTTCCAGGGAGATGCGGATGGCGTCCGTGGCGGCCGCCGCGAGGAGGCGGACGGCCAGGGGGTCGGCGCTCTCGCCGGCCAGCCGGGCGATCACCGGGACCAGGCGCTCCTCGGAGTCCTGGTTCACCCGGTACCAGACCGCGCGCAGCGCTTCGTCGGTCGAGGCCGCGCGGAGCAGGCCGCGGGTCACCTGGAGGCCCTCCTCGACCGCCTGGGAGTCGCTGAGCGAGCGGGTCACCGCGCGTTCCAGGGCCTCGTCGAGCGGGGTGCCGGGGTCTTCCTCGGCGAGCAGTGCGCGCCAGGCGTCGCCGCCGCCGGCGAGCAGCGGGGCCACGGCCTCCTGCTTGTTGCGGAAGTACCGGTAGAACGTGCGCAGGGCCACGCCGGCGCGGTGCGCGATGTCCTCGGCGGTGGTGCCGTCGGGGCCGTGCTCGGCGAAGAGTTCGCAGGCCGCGCGGGCGATGTCGAGCTGGGTGGCGGCCTTGCGGCGCTCGGTCAGCGACTGGGCTCCGGGGCCGGCCTGGGGAGAGTACGGACGAGGGGATCTCACGGGTGAAGCCTACCTCCCGGGAACGAGATGGATTGCATGCTTTGACACTCTGGCAAAACGTGTCACCGACTCGGTACGCTCGCCCCCATGAACCGTTACGAAGGACGTCGCGTCCTCATCACCGGCGGCGGCTCCGGCATCGGCCAGGCCACCGTCCACCGCATCCTCGCCGAGGGCGGCCGCGTCCACACCGTGGACGTCAACGAGGAGGGGCTGGGGCGCACTGCGGAGCAGGCCGTCGCCGACGGGCGGGCCGACCGGCTCACCACCGCCGCCCTCGACATATCCGACGAGGCCGCCGTGCAGGCCGGCGTCGCCGCCGCCGTCCAGGCGCTCGGCGGGCTCGACGTACTGGTCAACGCCGCGGGCATCCTGCGCTCCGCGCACACCCACCAGACCACGCTCGAGTTCTGGAACAAGGTCATCGCGGTCAACCTCACCGGCACCTTCCTGGTGATCCGCGAGGCGCTCCCGGCGCTGCTGGAGGGCGAGCAGCCGGTCGTCGTGAACTTCAGCTCCACCTCGGCGTCGTTCGCCCACCCCTACATGTCCGCGTACGCGGCCAGCAAGGGCGGCATCCAGTCCATGACCCACGCGCTGGCCGCCGAGTACAGCAAGCAGGGCCTGCGCTTCGTCGCCGTCGCGCCCGGCTCCATCGAGAGCGGCATGACCACGGGCAACGGCCCCGGCCTGCCCGAGGACACCGACTGGAGCCTGTTCGCCAAGCTGGCCCCGGCCATCGGCCAGGGCTTCGCCGGCCCGCAGACCGTCGCCGGCGTCGTGGCCATGCTGGGCTCCGAGGACGGCGCCTTCATCACCGGTACCGAGATCCGCATCGACGGCGGCACCCACTACTAAGAGCGGAAACGGTCCCACAGTCGGGGGAAGCGCTCCGCGAGCACGGCTTCGTTCTCGAAGTCCAGCGGGGTGCCCTCCGGCTCGGCCGCCTGGAGCGGAATCCCCAAGTCCGGCGCCACCGCCCCGGTCAGCTGCTCGTACGCCTCGTCGGCCGCGTACCCGAGCTCCTCGCCGTCCCCGTCGATGTCCTCGTCGAACTCCTCCAGGAGCTCCGCGAGCGCGTCGGGGTCGTGCACCCCGCCCTCGAAGACCTCCCGGCCCTGGCCGATCAGCCAGCACCGGAAATAGTCGAACGCGTCGTCGCTCGCCCCGTCGAGCAGCACCCAGGCCGCGCCCCACAGGTCCCACGTGTACGCCCGGTTGTACCGGGACTCGAAGTGCCGGGCGAAGTCCAGGACGGAGTCCGGATCGAGCTGCGCCAGCCGCTCCACGAGCAGCTCGGCGTGTTCCTCGGGGTCGCCCTCGGCGGCCTCGCGGGTACGGTCGACGATCTCCCAGAACTCCGTCTCGTCCATCACCGCTCCAGCATCACGGGTGCGCCCCCTCGCCGCCACCTCTCATACGGCCAAAGGCCGGTGTCCGCCCCCGTCACAGGGGTGGACACCGGCCTTCGGCCTTACCGTGTCGCTGCCTTACAGGCCGTAGCGCTCGCGCGCCTCCTTGATGGCGGACGCCGGCACCTCGCCGCGGCGGGCGAGCTGGGCCAGCGCGGCCACCACGATCGACTGCGCGTCGACACCGAAATGGCGGCGGGCGCCCTCGCGGGTGTCGGACAGGCCGAAGCCGTCCGTACCGAGCGAGGTCCAGTCCTGCTCCACCCACTGGCTGATCTGGTCCGGGACCTGGCGCATCCAGTCGGACACCGCGAGGACCGGGCTGGTGACGCCCTCGAGCGCGCGGGTGACGTACGGGGTGCGCATCTCGCCGCGCAGCAGCGCCTCGTCGCACTCCAGCGCGTCGCGCCGCAGCTCGCCCCAGGAGGTGGCGGACCAGACGTCGGCGGCCACGTTCCAGTCGGCGGCGAGCAGCTTCTGCGCCTCCAGCGCCCAGTGGATCGCCGTACCCGAGGCCATCAGCTGGATCTTCGGGGCGTCGGCGGCCGGGGCGGACTCCAGCGAGGAGGCCTCGTTGAAGCGGTAGAGGCCGCGCAGGATGCCTTCCTCCACGCCCTCAGGCATCGCCGGCTGGACCTTCGGCTCGTTGTAGACCGTGAGGTAGTAGAAGACGTCCTCGGGCTTCTCGCCGTACATGCGGCGCAGACCGTCCTTGACGATCACCGCGATCTCGTACGCGAACGCCGGGTCGTAGTTGAGCGACGCCGGGTTCGTGGACGCGATCAGGTGCGAGTGGCCGTCCGCGTGCTGCAGGCCCTCACCGGTCAGGGTCGTACGACCGGCGGTGGCGCCGACGATGAAGCCCTTGCCGAGCTGGTCGGCGAGCTGCCACATCTGGTCGGCGGTGCGCTGCCAGCCGAACATCGAGTAGAAGATGTAGAACGGGATCATCGGCTCGCCGTGCGTCGCGTACGACGTGCAGGCGGCGATGAAGTCGGCCATGGCGCCGGCCTCGGTGATCCCCTCGTTGAGGATCTGGCCGTCCTTGGCTTCCTTGTAGTACATGAGCTGGTCGCGGTCGACCGGCTCGTACGTCTGGCCCAGCGGCGAGTAGATGCCGGCCGACGGGAAGAGGGACTCCATGCCGAAGGTGCGGGCCTCGTCGGGGACGATCGGCACCCAGCGCTTGCCGGTCTCCTTGTCCCGCATCAGGTCCTTGACGAGCCGGACGAAGGCCATGGTGGTGGCCATCTCCTGCTTGCCGGAGCCCTTGAGCAGCGGGGCGAAGGAACGGTCCGCCGGGGCCGGCAGGGCCACGTGCTTGACCTTGCGGGCGGGGGCCGGGCCGCCGAGGGCCGCGCGGCGCTCGTTCAGGTACTGCACCTCGGGGCTGTTCGCGCCCGGGTGGCCGTACGGGACCTGGCCGTCGACGAAGGCGCTGTCCGGGATCGGGAGTCCGAGCAGGTCGCGCATGCTCTTGAACTCGTCGGTCGTCAGCTTCTTCATCTGGTGGTTCGCGTTCTTCGACTCGAACCCGGCACCCAGCGTGTAGCCCTTGACGGTCTGCGCGAGGATGACCGTCGGCGCACCCTTGTGCTCCAGGGCGGCCTTGTACGCGGCGTAGACCTTGCGGGGCTCGTGGCCGCCGCGGGAGCTGTGGAAGCACTCGGCGATCTTCGCGTCCGACAGGACGCCGGCCAGCTGCACGAGCTCGGCGTTGGCGCCGAAGAAGTGCTGGCGGATGTAGGCCACGTCGCGGGTCGCGTACGTCTGGAACTGCGCGTCCGGTACCTCGCGCAGGCGGCGTACGAGGGCGCCCGTGGTGTCGAGCTGGAACAGCTCGTCCCAGGCGGAGCCCCACAGCGACTTGATGACGTTCCAGCCGGCGCCGCGGAACTGGGCCTCCAGCTCCTGGACCACGCGGAAGTTGGCGCGGACCGGACCGTCGAGGCGCTGCAGGTTGCAGTTGATGACGAAGGTCAGGTTGTCGAGCTGCTCGCGGGAGGCGAGGGCCAGGGCGGCGGTCGACTCGGGCTCGTCCATCTCGCCGTCGCCCAGGAAGGCCCAGACGTGCGAGTTGGCGGTGTCCTTGATGCTGCGGTTCTGCAGGTAGCGGTTGAAGCGCGCCTGGTAGATCGCGGACAGCGGGCCGAGGCCCATGGACACCGTCGGGAACTCCCACAGCCACGGCAGGCGCCGCGGGTGCGGGTAGGACGGCAGGCCGTTGCCGCCGGACTCCTGGCGGAAGTTGTCGAGCTGCTGCTCGCAGATGCGCCCGTCGAGGAAGGCGCGGGCGTAGATGCCGGGGGAGGCGTGGCCCTGGATGTAGAGCTGGTCGCCCGATCCGTCGGCCTCCTTCCCGCGGAAGAAGTGCTGGAAGCCGGTCTCGTAGAGCCAGGCCGCCGAGGCGAAGGTGGCGATGTGGCCGCCGACGCCGTACTTGGAGCCGCGGGTCACCATGGCGGCCGCGTTCCAGCGGTTCCATGCGGTGATCTTGGCTTCCATCTCCTCGTCACCCGGGAACTCGGGCTCCGCGGAGGTGGGGATGGTGTTGACGTAGTCCGTCTCCAGCAGCTTCGGCAGGGCGAGGCCGGCGGCTTCGGCGTGCTGGAGGGTGCGGCGGAGCAGGTATTCGGCGCGGCGCGTACCGGCGGCCTTGGCGACGGCGTCCAGGGAGGCCGCCCATTCGGCGGTCTCCTCGGTGTCGCGGTCCGGGAGCTGGTCGAGCTCGCTCGGAAGCTTTCCTACGGGGTCGGACATCGGTGTGCGCCGCCTTCCGGACAAAGGAGAGGTGGTGAAGAAAATCCCTGACGGGCAGGACAGGGTCGATGGGCCCGGGTGGGGCCCGTCGACGACTGTAAATCGCTGATCGATGATCGATCAAATGAATGTGACGATGAAATGGCCATCCGGCCAAAAGTCGGCACCGGGTGCCATGAAATCAGGCACCCGGTGCCGGGCAAACCAGGACAGACCGACCCGTCAGGCGCGGGGTGCGCACCCCAGGACATGCCGCTTCACCAGCACGCCGATGTCCGGATCCTGATTGCGGAACGCCTCCACGAGGGCCGCGTGCTCCTCGGCGTACGACTTCTGGACGGTTCCGAGCCAGCGGATGGACAGGGCCGTGAAGACCTCGATGCCCAGGCTCTCCCAGGTGTGCAGCAGCACGCTGTTCCCGGCCGCCCGCACCATCTCCCGGTGGAACCCGACGGTGTGCCGCACCTGCGCGGTCCCGTCCTCGGTCCGGTCGGCCTCCCACAGGGCCGCCACGTGCGGCTCCAGCGCCGAGCAGTCCGTCGCCAGCCGCGGCGCGGCCAGCTCGGCGGCGATCTGCTCCAGGCCGGCCCGGACCGGGTAGATCTCCTCCAGGTCGGCCGCCGACAGGTTCCGTACGCGTACGCCCTTGTTCGGCGCCGACTCGATCAGCCGCAGCGTCTCCAGCTCCCGCAGGGCCTCGCGCACGGGCGTCTGGCTGACCTCGAGCTCGACGGCGATCCGCCGCTCGACGATCCGCTCGCCGGGCTTCCAGCGCCCGCTGACGATCCCCTCCACGATGTGCTCGCGGATCTGCTCGCGCAGCGAGTGCACGACGGGTGGGGTGATCATCCGGGCTTCATCTCCTGTGGGCGTGCAGAGCTCTGATGCGTAGACAATACGGCGGAGTGGCCCGCTGGGATGCGTTCCTGGTCAGGGCCGTTGGGTGAGGCTGGTAACAAGGACGACGCCCAAAGACGTGACCCGGCCCACCGACAGCCGGTACGCGCCCGGTTGCGGTGGCGGGAACGCGGCGGCGTAGCGGCCGCCGCCCAGACTGCGCAGGGGGCGGGCCGTCGGCCGGCTGCCGTCCGCCGGGCGCAGTTCCGCCGTGAGCCGCAGGTCCGCGTCGGGGGCGGTGACCGTGACCTCGTACGGGGCTCCGGCCGCCAGCACGGCGGGTGCCTGCACGCCCAGGCGGGCCGCGGCGGGGTGCTCGCGCCGGCGGCGGGGCGGGGGCGTGTGGCCCAGGAGGCCCCACAGGGCGTCCCGGACGCCCCGGTTGTGGTGCAGGGAGCCGTGCTGCTCGTACGGGGTGAAGGACTCGGTCACCGCGCGGCCCGGGCCCTCGCCGGGCGCGTCCGCCGGGAGGGCCGCGAGGAGCGGCACCGTGCCGTCGCCGCCCCCGGCGGCTGCGTCGGGCTCCGGCAGGAGCGTCAGGCGGTCGTCCGCGTACGAGGCGATCGCCGCCGTCGGCTGGCCGACGCCGGCGATCACGTGCAGTCCGGCCCGCGGCGGGGCGCTGCGCAGGTCCGCGTGGAAGCGGGCCGCGTCCGCGAGCAGGGCCGCGTCCACGCCCGGCAGGCCCGGCAGGTCGCGGGCGTACGCGAGGCCCTGCGGACCCGTCACGCAGGGGTAGTCGGGGGCCAGCTGGTGCAGGGACGGCAGGCTGCGGGCGAAGGCGCCGAGGTCCGGGCCCGCCGCGCGACTGCCGTCGACCAGGCCGGCCAGGGCCTCCACGGAGCCCTGGTGCGGGGTGCCCAGGGTGATCAGGCGGCGGGTGATCTCGTGGCCGCCGAGGCGCTCCACGTAGTGCCGGGCGACCAGCCCGCCCAGCGAGTGGCAGAGGAAGACCACCCGGGCCTCGCGCCGCTCGGGGGCCGAGGCCCGCCAGCGCTCCAGCTCCAGGTCGATGCGGCCCTTCAGCCGCTCCGCGTTGAAGCGGCAGGACAGGCGCCAGTCGTACGGGAAGGTGAGGAGGTTGTCCGCCACGGACAGGGTGAAGTGCCGCTCCAGCCAGCGCAGCAGGTCCGTGTAGCCGTCCACCGGGTGCCAGATGCCGGGGAGGGCGTGCAGATCGGGCATCAGGCCCACGGGGACGACGCCGTCGCCCGGGTCGCCGTCGCCGATGTCCTTCGGGAGGCGCAGGGCCGTCACGGAGCGGCCGAAGCTCTGCAGGCCGCGTAACAGGGCGGCGCCGGACAGGTCCCAGACCGCCGTGCCGTCGGCGTCCGCCAGCCGGCTGCCCATGATGCCCGGCAGTACCACGACAAGATCCGTCACCTGTGCCCGTGCCCGTGCCATACGACGCCCCCCGAGATGTCACACATGGACCCACCAGGGTATGACGACGGCGCCCCCGCCCGAAGTGGTTCCGGGCGGGGGCGCCGTGCGTGGCGTGAGCCGATGGGGCGTCAGCCTCAGAGGCCGAGCTCGACCTCGAACTCGCCGGCCTCGAGGATCGCCTTGACGGCCGAGAGGTACCGGGCCGCGTCCGCGCCGTCCACCAGGCGGTGGTCGTAGGACAGGGTCAGGTACGTCATGTCGCGGACGCCGATGACGGTGCCCTCGGGGGTCTCGATGACCATCGGGCGCTTGACCGTGGCACCGATGCCCAGGATGGCGACCTGGTTCGGGGGCACGATGACGGTGTCGAACAGCGCACCGCGCGAGCCGGTGTTGCTGATGGTGAAGGTCGCGCCCGACAGCTCGTCCGGCGTGATCTTGTTGCCGCGGACCTTGGCGGCCAGGTCGGCGGTCGCCTTGGAGATGCCCGCCAGGTTGAGGTCACCGGCACCCTTGATGACCGGGGTCATCAGGCCCTTCTCGGAGTCGACGGCGATGCCGATGTTCTCCGAGTCGAAGTAGGTGATGGTGCCCTCGTCGTCGTTGATCCGGGCGTTGACGACCGCGTGGGCCTTCAGCGCCTGGGCGGCGGCCTTGACGAAGAACGGCATCGGCGAGAGCTTGACGCCCTCGCGGGCCAGGAAGGAGCCCTTGGCCTGCTCGCGCAGCTTCATGATCTTGGTGATGTCCACCTCGACCACGGAGCTGAGCTGAGCCTGCGAGTGCAGCGCCTTCATCATGTTGTCGCCGATGACCTTGCGCATGCGGGTCATCTTGACGGTCTGGCCACGCAGCTCGGAGACCGCGGCGGCCGGGGCCTTCGCGGCCGGAGCGGCGGCAACCGGAGCCGGGGCGGCAGCGGCGGCCTTGGCGGCCTCGGCGGCAGCCAGGACGTCCTGCTTGCGGATACGGCCACCGACGCCGGTGCCCGAGACCGAAGCCAGGTTGACGCCGGACTCCGAGGCGAGCTTGCGCACCAGCGGGGTCACGTACGCGCCCTCGTCACCGGCGGAGACCGGAGCGGCGGGGGCGGCGACCGGAGCAGCGGCGACCGGAGCCGGGGCGGCGACCGGGGCAGCGGCGACCGGAGCCGCAGCGGCCACGGGGGCCGGAGCGGCCACGACCGGGGCCGGGGCGGCGACCGGGGCAGCGGCGGCCGGGGCCGGGGCGGCGACCGGAGCGGCGGCGGCCGGGGCCGGGGCGGCGACCGGAGCAGCCGCGACCGGGGCCGGAGCGGCGGCCGGGGCGGCACCGGCGGCGCCGATGACGGCCAGGACGGTGCCGACCTCGGCGGTCTCGTCCTCGTTGATCCGGATCTCCAGCAGCGTGCCGGAGACCGGCGCGGGGATCTCGGTGTCGACCTTGTCCGTGGAGACCTCGAGCAGCGGCTCGTCGGCCTCGACGGACTCGCCGACCTGCTTCAGCCAGCGGGTGACGGTGCCCTCGGTGACGCTCTCGCCCAGGGCGGGGAGAACGACGTCCGTGCCGGAGGCGGCAGGGGCGGCGGCGGCCGGAGCCGCGGCGGCCGGGGCCGGAGCCGCCGGGGCCTCGGCGACCGGAGCCGGAGCGGCGGCCGGAACCTCGGCGACTGCTGCCGGTGCCGGGGCCGCGGCCTCGGCGGCAGCCGGGGCGCCGGAGCCGTCGTCGATGACGGCCAGCTCGGCGCCGACCTCGACGGTCTCGTCCTCGGCGACCTTGATGGACGCCAGGATGCCGGAGACGGGCGACGGGATCTCGGTGTCGACCTTGTCGGTCGAGACCTCGAGCAGCGGCTCGTCGGCCTCGACGCGCTCGCCCTCGGCCTTCAGCCAGCGGGTGACAGTGCCCTCAGTGACGCTCTCGCCGAGCGCCGGAAGGGTTACGGAAACCGACATGGTTTCTGTTGCTCCTTACGAAAGTGCGGAAGTGGTCGTCGCGCCCGGGACGATTAGTCGTGGGAGTGAAGCGGCTTGCCGGCCAGGGCCAGGTGGGCCTCGCCGAGCGCCTCGTTCTGGGTCGGGTGCGCGTGGATGAGCTGCGCGACCTCGGCCGGCAGGGCCTCCCAGTTGTAAATCAGCTGGGCCTCGCCGACCTGCTCGCCCATCCGGTCACCGACCATGTGGACGCCGACCACGGCACCGTCCTTGACCTGGACGAGCTTGATCTCGCCCGCGGTCTTGAGGATCTTGCTCTTGCCGTTGCCCGCAAGGTTGTACTTCAGGGCCACGACCTTGTCCGCACCGTAGATCTCCTTGGCCTTGGCCTCGGTGATGCCGACGGAAGCGACCTCGGGGTGGCAGTACGTGACGCGCGGAACGCCGTCGTAGTCGATCGGGACGGTCTTCAGACCGGCCAGACGCTCCGCGACCAGGATGCCCTCGGCGAAGCCGACGTGCGCGAGCTGCAGGGTCGGGACGAGGTCGCCGACGGCCGAGATCGTCGGCACGTTCGTCTGCATGTACTCGTCGACCAGGACGTAGCCGCGGTCCATCGCGACGCCCTGCTCCTCGTAGCCGAGGCCCTGCGAGACCGGGCCGCGGCCGACGGCGACCAGCAGCACCTCGGCCTCGAAGGTCTTGCCGTCGGCCAGCGTGACGCGCACGCCGGTCTCGGTGTACTCGGCCTTGTCGAAGAAGGTGCCGAGGTTGAACTTGATGCCGCGCTTGCGGAACGCGCGCTCCAGCAGCTTCGAGCTGTTCTCGTCCTCGACCGGGACGAGGTGCTTGAGGCCCTCGATCACGGTGATGTCGGAGCCGAAGGACTTCCACGCCGAGGCGAACTCGACGCCGATGACGCCGCCGCCCAGGACGATGGCCGACTCGGGGACGCGGTCCAGGACCAGCGCGTGGTCCGAGGAGATGATGCGGTTGCCGTCGATGTTCAGGCCCGGCAGCGACTTCGGCACGGAGCCGGTCGCCAGCAGGATGTGGCGGCCCTGGATGCGCTGGCCGTTCACGTCGACGGAGGTCGGCGAGGAAAGGCGGCCCTCACCCTCGATGTACGTCACCTTGCGGGAGGCGACCAGGCCCTGCAGGCCCTTGTACAGGCCCGAGATGACCTCGTCCTTGTACTTCTGCACACCCGCGATGTCGATGCCCTCGAAGGTGGCCTTCACGCCGAACTGGGCGGCTTCGCGCGCCTGGTCCGCGATCTCGCCCGCGTGGAGCAGGGCCTTCGTGGGGATGCAGCCGTTGTGCAGGCAGGTGCCGCCGAGCTTGTTCTTCTCGATCAGGGCAACGTCCAGACCCAGCTGGGATGCGCGCAGAGCCGCGGCGTAACCGCCACTGCCACCGCCGAGGATCACTAGGTCGAAAACGGTGCTGGCGTCGTTCGCCACGTCACGTCCTCCATGCATGTGCGCCGGGCACCGGTCCTCTGTGACCGGGCGGCGGCTGGTAATCGGCCGCTTGTTTCTTCGGCCCTGTGGTGGGGGCCCTGTCCTGCCGAGAACCCATCTTCGCATTTGTCGGGGGAACGCGGGACGCCGGGCCCGGACTGTGGCAGGTCGTTCTGTCCGAAGTAAGGGTTACCCGTGCGTAGAAACCTACGGATTGCTTCGGATTCCGTCGTGAACGGACCTCGCCCCGGGCCTCCTCCAAGGGCCCGGGGCGAGTCACGTCTCACACGGGGAGCGTCAGCCCAGGTCGCCCGTGGCCGTACGCTCGGCCAGCCGCACCAGGGTGCGCACGGCCGAGCCGGTGCCGCCCTTGGGGGTGTAGCCGTACGGGGCGCCCTCGTGGAAGGCCGGGCCCGCGATGTCGAGGTGCGCCCAGGTGATGCCCTCGCCCACGAACTCCTGCAGGAAGAGGCCGGCCACCAGGCCGCCGCCCATCCGGACACCCATGTTGGCGATGTCGGCGGTGGGGGAGTCCATGGTCTTGCGCAGTTCCGCGGGGAGCGGCATCGGCCAGGAGGCCTCGCCGACCTCCTCGGCGATCTCGTGGACCGCGGTGCGGAAGGCGTCGTCGTTGGCCATGATCGCGAAGGTGCGGTCGCCCAGGGCGAGCACCATGGCGCCGGTCAGGGTGGCGACGTCGACGATCGCGTCGGGGTTGTCCTCGGAGGCCTTGGTCAGGGCGTCGCCCAGGACCAGGCGGCCCTCGGCGTCCGTGTTCAGGACCTCGACGGTCTTGCCGCTGTACATGCGCAGCACGTCGCCGGGCTTGGTGGCGGAGCCGGAGGGCATGTTCTCGGCGAGCGCGAGCCAGCCGGTGACGTTGACCTGGAGGCCCAGCTTCGCGGCGGCGATGACGGCGGCGAAGACGGCGGCGGCGCCGGACATGTCGCACTTCATCGTCTCGTTGTGGCCGGCCGGCTTCAGGGAGATGCCGCCCGAGTCGTAGGTGATGCCCTTGCCGACGAAGGCGAGGGTCTTCTCCGCCTTGGGGTGGGTGTAGGAGAGCTTCACCAGGCGCGGCGGGTTCTCGGAGCCCTTGCCGACGCCCATGATGCCGCCGTAGCCGCCCTTGACGAGCGCCTTCTCGTCCAGGATCTGGACCTTGACGCCGTTCTCCTTGGCCGTCGCGGAGGCGACGGCGGCGAAGGCCTCGGGGGTGAGGTCGTTCGGCGGGGTGTTGATCAGGTCGCGGGCGACGTTGACCTCGGTGGCGACGACGCTGGCGCGCTCGGCGGCCGCCTTGTGCTCCTTGTCGCGCGGCTTGGCACCGAGCAGGGCCACCTCGGCGAGCGGCTGCTTCGGGCCGCCGTTCTTGGCGGAGCCCTTCTTCTCGCCGCCCTGGTAGGCGGTGAAGGCGTACGCGCCGAGCAGCGCGCCCTCGGCGACGGCGGTGACGGCGGAGGCGTCGTCCAGGGGGAGCGCGAAGGCGGCCTTCTTGGAGCCGTGCAGGGCGCGGGCGGCGGCGCCGGCGGCGCGGCGCAGGGCCTCCTCGTCGTACGACTCGTCCTTCTCGGGGACGGGGCCGAGTCCGACCGCCAGCACGACCGGGACCTTCAGGCCGTCCGGCGCCGGCAGCTTGGTGGTCTCGCCTTCGGCGCCGGAGGCGCCGAGCGCGTCGAGCACGGCGGCGAGCTTTCCGTCGTACGCCTTGTCCACGGCCTCGGCGCCTGCGGCGACGACCGGGCCCTTGGGGCCCTTCGCCACGCCGACCACGAGGGCGTCGGCGCGGAGCGTCGCCGCGCCGGCAGTGCTGAGAGTCAGAGCAGTCACGGTGGTGAAGTCTCGCTTCCGTTTGTGTTGTGGGCCGAGTGGGTGGACGGCCATCCGCAGCGATCGTATTCCGGCCCGGCGGCCGCCAGAAATGAGCCTACGCGTACCGGCTGGTCCGTACGCCACTCGAAGGTTTGGCAAGTTGTTCGATCAAGACGGCGGCAGGTTCACCCATCCGTGGCTTCCGGACCAGGTTTGCCCTTTAGACCTGACGAGGTCCGAGAGACTCGAGCCACTCTCGCAAGGGGACGCGGGGTCCCTTTGCATGATTTCCACAGAGCCTCCTCGGCCCGGCCGACCGCCACAGGGCCGTTGTCGAGTGATGCCTGCGGGGGGAAAGGCCGAAATGGTCAACAAGAACCGGATGAACAGGGCTGCCGCCGCAATGGCGGTGGCAGCGCTGATGTCCGTGGCAATGCCCGCTGCGACCGCACAGGCGGCCGCGACACCGCGCATCGACCTGAAGGTGCTGGTCGTCGACGACGGCGGCAGCTCGGTCGAGGCGATCACCGCGGAGCTCCGGGACACCGGAGTCCCCTACACGCGCGTCCTGCTGGGCGGCTCCGGCCGCCCGGTGATCAACGCCGCGTTCCTGAGCGACACGGTCGACGGCCGGCCGCGCGCCAAGTACCAGGGCGTCGTACTGCCGAACGAGAACCCGTTCGGCGAGGGCTCGGCCGAGATGGCCGCGCTCACCGCGTACGAGACGACGTACAACATCCGCCAGGTCGACGCGTACACCTGGGCCCACCCGGGCGTGGGCCTCGAATACACGGACAACGGCGGCTTCAGCGGACAGCTCGACGGCACCCAGGCCGCCGTCACCGCCGCCGGCAAAGCAGGCCCCTTCAATTACCTCGCCGGTCAAGTCACCTTCGAGGACAACTCCACCCTGATTCCGGAGAGCTACGGGTTCATGGGCAAGCCGCGGGCCGGCTACACCAGCTACCTCGACGCACCCGTCGGCGGCGGACGGGCCTCGCTCGTCGGCGAGTACACGCACGACGGACGCAGCGAACTGGTCGTCACCTTCGGCTACAACCAGTACCAGCAGCAGTTCCGGCTGCTCGCCCGCGGCATCGTCGACTGGCTCACCCAGGGGGTCCACCTCGGTCAGAGCCGCAGCTACTTCGCGGTCCACGTCGACGACGTCTTCGCCCCGGACGCGCGCTGGAGCAAGGACCTCAACTGCACGCCCGGCGACTACGCCTGTGCGGGCGGCGAGGGCAAGGAGAGCACCATCCGCATGACCGCCGCCGACGCCCAGTACGCGGCGCAGTGGCAGACGAGCAAGAACTTCAAGCTCGACCTCCTCTTCAACGCCGGCGCCGGCGAGGAGTGGAAGACCGAGAACGGCGGCACCGACGCCCTCACCGCGCAGCTGGTCGCGGACCGGGCCAAGTACCGCTGGATGAACCACACCTACACGCACCCCTTCCTCGGCTGCGTCCAGGACACCACCACCAACCCGTGGACCTGCACGAAGAACGCCGCGGGCGCGATCAACTGGATGAGCCGGGCCGACATCTCCGCCCAGATCCGGGACAACAACAACTGGGCCGCCGCCAAGGGCATCACCACCGACCGCACGGAGCTCGTCACCGGCGAGCACTCCGGCCTCAAGACCCTGCCGCAGCAGGGCCAGGACAACCCCAACCTGGCGGGCGCGCTCGCCGACAACGGGGTCAAGTGGGCGGGCAGCGACAACTCGCGCGAGCCCGTGCAGCGCGCGGTCGGCGCCGCCCTGACCGTCCCCCGCTACCCGATGAACGTGTACTACAACACGGGCACCAACGCGGAGATGGCCGACGAGTACAACTGGATCTACGCCAGCCGCGCCGCCGGCGGCAGCGGAGTCTGCGAGGACAACCCCGCGACCTCCACCTGCCTCCCGGCCCCGCTCAACACCACCACCGGCTACCTGGACTACATCGTCCCGGCCGAGGCGCGGACCGCCCTGCGCCACGTCCTGGCCAACGACCCGCGTCCGCACTACGTCCACCAGTCCAACCTCGCCGAGGACCGCACCCTTTACCCGGTGCTCAACCAGGTCCTCGACACCTACCGCGCGCTCTACGCGCCCAGCGCCCCGATCGTGAACCAGAGCATGAAGGACACCGGGGTCGAGCTGAGCCGCCGGGCCGCCTGGGACAAGGCCATCGCCAACAACCAGGTCACCGCCTACCGCATCGGGACCGCCGTCACCGTCAAGGCGCCCTCCGGGATCGTCGCCCCGATGACCGCACCCACCGGCACCAAGAAGCAGCTCCTGCTGGGCACCGCCGACTTCGGCACCGCCTACGCGGGCAACCGCTCGGCGTGGACCGCGCCCGAGCTGCTGCAGAGCGCGGTCACGCTCAAGCTGCCCAGCTGACCTGCCGCCGCACCAATCTGCACGGGTGAGTGAGCCGAAGGGGGCGCGTCGGCGAAGGAGGGCGAGCGCCCGGAGAAAACCGCGAAGTACGAGCGGTTTTCGAGGACGCACGCCCTCCTGGTGCCGACAAGAGCGTCCCCGGAGGCGAACGAGCCCCAAAAAAAGAGTCCTGGGGGGACACAGCGCATGAGCCATGGGCGTCATGTCACCATGCTCACCGAAGGCACCTATCCGCACATCCACGGGGGAGTCAGCACCTGGTGCGACCAGCTGGTGCGCGGGATGCCGGAGGTCGACTTCAACGTCATAGCCCTGACCGGCTCCGGGCGCGAGCCGGTCACCTGGGAGCTGCCGCGCAACATCTACCGGCACACTGCCGTCCCGCTCTGGGGACCGCCGCCGGGACGCAGCCGTCGCTCCGCCCTGCGGGGCAAGGCGCACCGCCGCTTCACCGAGACCTACGAAACCTTCCTGCTCTCGCTCCTCGACCCCACCCGCGGAGGATTCTCCGAGGCCCTGCACGAACTGGCCGTCCTGGCCCGGGCCGGCCGCCTCGCCCCGGCCCTGCGCTCCGAAACGGTCCTGCGGCTGCTGATGACCGTGTGGACCCGCCCCGGCCTCGTCACCGCCGCCGCCGAGCCCACCGTCCACGACGCGCTCACCGCCACCGACCTGCTCGAACACGCGCTGCGGCCGCTGTGCGTACGGATCCCGCCCGACAGCGTCGCGCACGCCGTCAGCAGCGGCCTCGCCACCCTCCCGGCCCTCGCCGCCAAGTACCTCGACCGGGTGCCCTTCCTGCTCACCGAGCACGGCATCTACCTGCGCGAGCGCTACCTCGGCTACCGCACCGCCGAACAGCGCTGGCCGGTCAAGGCGTTGATGCTCGGCTTCTACCGGGAGCTCAACACCGAGGGCTACCGGCAGGCCGACCTCATCACCCCGTGCAACCAGTACAACCGCCGCTGGGAGGAGCGCGGCGGCGCCGCCCCCGACCGCATCCGCACGGTCTACAACGGCGTCGACCCGTACGCCTTCCCCGAGGCCGGACCCGAACCCGAGGTGCCCACCCTGAGCTGGTGCGGGCGCATCGACCCGATCAAGGACCTCGAAACCCTCATCCGGGCCTACGCGTTCATGCGCGAGGAACTGCCCGCCCTGCGGCTGCGCCTGTTCGGCCCGGTCCCGGCCGGCTGCGAGGAGTACAAGCTCCGGCTGGAGAAGCTCGCCGCCGAACTCGGGGTGGGCGACGGCATCTCGTACGAGGGCCGCATCGCGGAAGTGGCCCAGGCCTATGCGGCGGGCAGCGTCGTGATGCTCTCCAGCATCAGCGAGGGCTTCCCCTTCAGCATCATCGAGGCCATGTCCTGCGGCCGCACCACCGTCTCCACCGATGTCGGAGGGGTGCGGGAGGCCGTCGGCGACACCGGGCTCGTGGTACCGCCGCGCGAACCGGAGACCATGGCCCGCGCCACCCTCGCCCTGCTCCGCGACGACGAGCGCCGCGCCGAACTGGGCCGGCGCTCCCGCCGGCGGGTGATCGAGAAGTTCACGCTCCACCAGTCCGTGGACGGCTTCCGGCACATCTACCGCGGCCTCGCCCAGGCCGGGCAGCCCGTCCTGCCCGTGCGCGCGGGCGACGACTGGACGCAGCGGGTCGCCGACCCCTGGTACCGCGAACTCGCCGCCGACGGGAGCCTGTGGTGAGCGGATCCCTCTGGCTGCGCGTCCCCGGCGGCGACACCCTGCCCGCCCTCCCCCGGCCCGGGCACACCGGGCCGGGGGAGGGCAGCCCCGCAGGCGACCCGATGGACGAACTCGCCGAACGCCTCGGCCCCTTCATCGCGGCCGCCGTCCACCCCGACGAGATCGCCGCCATCCTCGAATCCGACGGGATGACCGACGAGCACATCCGGCTCACCTACGGGCGCCACGACTCCTTCGGCCTCGCCGAGGAGCTCTACGACCGGGTGCCCCGCGCCTTCCCGGAGCCGGAGCACGTCCCCGACCCCTGGAAGGTCTCCCTCACCGCCTGCCTGCTCCGCGGGGTGATCTTCGCGCTGCCCGGTCTGGCGTACGTCCTGGGCGCCCCGCTGCTGGAGGGCCCGCAGGACCGGCTCGGGCTGCCCGCCGGGACGCTGACCCTGCTCGCCGGGGCGCTCATCGGCTGGGTGTGGGACCAGACCCTGTCCCACCGCGCCTACTCCTGGATGGGCCTGGGCGACCGGGCCGCCGCCGGGCGGACCCTGCTCGTCGGGGCCCCCGTCGGCGCCCTGCTCGGCATGGCCGCCGCGCTGACCGTGCCCGGCGGGCCGCCGTTCTCGTACGCGTTCGCCACCGGCCAGGCCCTGTACGTCGGGGCCGCCACCGTCCTGCTGGTCCTCGGCCGGGAGCGGGTGCTGCTCGCCGCGCTCGCCCCGATGGCCGGGGGGTCGCTGCTCGCGCTGTTCACCGACCCGCCCGTGCCGGTAAGGGTGGGCCTGCTGCTGGTGTCCCTGCTGGCCGCCTGCACCCTCGCCGTACGGGAGCTGCCGCTGGCCGAGGGCGTACGGGCCGGCGTGCGCCGGATCCGTGGCTGGGCCGGACACCGGCCCGGCGAGGGCCCGGTGCGCTGGCGGATGCTGCGGGGCGCCGAGGAGGAGTACGGCCCGCGCGGACCCCGCATCGGGGACTCCGTGCCGTACGGGGTGTTCGGTCTCGGGACCGGCCTGCTCGTGCTGTACGCCGCGCTGGGGGAGGTGCTCGCCGGGGGTCCCGCCGAGGCCGTCGCCGCCCCCTCGGCGGTGGCGCTCACCCTCAGCATGGGTCCCGCCGAATGGCTGCTCCACCGGTTCCGCAGCGGGAGCCTCGCCGGGCTGCGGGCGGCCCGTTCGCCCCGGCAGTTCTGGCTGCGGATGCTCGGCACGCTGGGCCGCTGCCTCGCCGCGTACCTCGCGGTGCTGCTGCTCCTCGGGCTGGCCGGCACCCTGCTGTGGCCGGGAGCCCCGGGGCTGACCGGGGTCCGGGTCGCCACCCTGCTGCTGCTCGGCACCGTCATGTGGACCGGGCTGCTGCTCCAGTCCTTCGGGGCGGTCCGGCCCGCGGCCGTGGTCTGCGCTTCGGCGGCCGTCGCCCAGAGCCTGGCGCTGCTGCTGGGGCTGGGGCAGCCGCGGCTGGTCCAGCTCGTGGTGGCCGGTGCGGCCGCGGCCGCCCTGGGCACGCTGGTCTGCCTGCTCCTCGGCCGCGCGACGGCCCACCGCTGATTCGGACCCGTACAACATGCCCGTACAACGTGACCCTGCACCACGTGACCCCGTACAACCTGACCCCGTACAACCTGACTCCGCACCACGTGACCCGTACAAGAAGAAGGCCCTCATGCTGCTGGTGCCCCTCTACGAGCACCCCGCCGACCGGCCCGAGGACTGGGAGCTGCTGATCCGCTCCGCCGGCCGGCTGCACTCGGTGGTCCTCAACCCCGCCAGCGGGCCGGGCGAGGCCCCCGACGAGCGGTTCGCCGCCGTCGCGGAGCGGCTGCGCGATGCCGGGGTGCCCGTCCTCGGCTACACCGACACCGACTACGGGCGGCGTCCGCACGCCGCCGTCGTGGCGGACCTGCTGCGCCACCGCGACTGGTACGGCGCCGACGGGGCCTTCCTCGACCAGGCCTCCGCCGATCCGGCGCTGCTGTCGCACTACGGGCGGCTCGCCATCGCCGCCCGGGCCGCCGGCGCCCGCACCCTCGTCCTCAACCACGGGGTCCACCCGCACCCCGGCTACGCCGGCCTCGCAGATCTGCTGGTCACCTTCGAGGGCCCCTGGGACGCCTACCGGGACGCGTCGGTGCCGCCCTGGACGGCCGACCACCCCGCCCAGCGGTTCTGCCACCTCGTGTACGCGGTCCCGCCGGGCGCACCGGCCGCCGAGCTCGCCCGGCAGCGGGGGGCCGCGGTGCACTGCGCGGTCCCCGGGACCGGTGCGCACCCGTGGGGGACCCTCCCCTACGCCCTGGAGGCCGCCGGATGACGCGCACCACCCGCCGCGGCCTCGGCGGCCGGGCCCTGCCGCTGGTCCTGCTGCTCCTGCTCGCCGCCTGCACCACCGAGCGGCCGGACGAGCCGGAGGACCTGTCGCCCGCTCCGGCGCCGGGGGCGCGCTGGCAGCCGAAGCCGGGGGTCAGCTGGCAGTGGCAGCTCACCGGGAAGCTCGACACCTCCGTGAAGGCGGCGGTGTACGACGTCGACGGGTTCAACACCACCAAGGAGCAGGTCGACGGGCTGAAGAAGGCCGGCCGGCGGACCGTCTGCTACCTGTCCACCGGCGCCTGGGAGGACTTCCGTCCCGACGCCGACGCCTTCCCGAAGGAGATGCTCGGCAAGGGCAACGGCTGGGAGGGGGAGCGCTGGCTGGACATCCGGCGGCTGACCGAGCTGGAGCCGCTGATGGCGAAACGATTCGACATGTGTCATGACAAAGGCTTCGACGCGCTGGAGCCCGACAACATGGACGGCTACCGCAACGACACCGGCTTCCCGCTCACGGCAGACGACCAGCTGAAGTACAACCGGATGATCGCGAAGCTGGCGCACGACCGGGGCCTCGCGGTCGGGCTGAAGAACGACCTGGACCAGATCCCGCAGCTGGTGGGGGACTTCGACTTCGCGGTCAACGAGCAGTGCGCCGAGTACGACGAGTGCGAGCGGCTCACCCCGTTCATCACGGCGGGCAAGGCCGTCTTCCACGTGGAGTACGAGGGCAAGCTCGCCCAGTGGTGCGGGCGCTCGCAGGAACTGCGGCTGAGCTCGCTGCAGAAGAAGTACGAACTGGACGCCTGGCGGCAGTTCTGCCCGCCCAAGGACAAGGACAAGGACAAGGGCCAGGACTAGGTTCTGTCTCTTTGCGGGCCATGACCGCTTCGAAGGCGGGTGCGTCGCCGGCCTGGCCCGCGGTGACGGTCAGTCCCAGCCGGCTGCTCCCGCGGGGCAGTCGGGTCCTGGTCAGATCGTGACCGGGCCGTTGGCGGTGGCGAACTCGACGGAGACCAGGCCCGGTTCCTCGTCCTCGACCCAGGTGACGTCGATCTGGTCGAGGGGGTGGTCGGCCGGTTCGCCGAGGAATTCGGCGATGGAGGCGGCGTCGCCGGCGATGGAGACCCCGTGGATGGTGGTGGAGGTGCGCGGGTCGGCGCTCGGGCGCTCCTCGACGGGGACCGACCACTGAAGGAAGTAGGGCAGTTGCGGGTCCTCCAGCAGTTCCAGCAGGCCGATCTGCTTCCACCTCAGGTCGAACCCGTCGGGGCGGACACGGTGGCCCTCGGCCGAGGTGCGGCCGAGGCGGGCCTCGACCGGGGCGATGTCGTCGACGGAGACCACCCAACCGAGCCAGCCGCCGCCCTCGGCGGCGCGGCGCGCGACCGCCCGGCCGAAGGGTGCGCGGTCGGCGGCGGGGTGGTCGAGTGTGGTGACGACCTCGACGTAGGTGCCGCCGCTCAGCGGGAGAATGAAATTGCGGGTGCCGAATCGCGGGTGCACGCCCCCGTCGACGAACCCGGCGCCGAGGGCCGATCCGATCCACTGGACGGTCGAGACGAAGCTGTCGCGGGCCACTGCATAGGACACGTGATCAAGTCGCACTGCGCCATCATCACCCGACAACCCGCACACATCCCGACGCCACGCCCGACGCCACGCCCGCCGCCCCGGCCGTGTCCGCCGTGGATTCAGCCGTGGAGCGGATCGATCATCGTCATCCCGGCTGGGACCGGGGCTGGGACTAGGCGACCGGGAGGACCGCGTGCACCCGGTAGCCGCCGCCGAACCGGGGCCCGGCGAAGCAGGAGCCGCCCAGCGCCGTGGCCCGTTCGCGCATGCCGAGCAGCCCGTGGCCGCCGCCCGCGCCGTCGTCCGCGGGGAGCTCGGCGGTGCCGCCGTCGTCCAGTACGGTCACCTCCACCGAGGTGCCGACCCGCACCACGCTGACCTCGGCCCGGACCTCCGGGCCCGCGTGCTTGCGCACGTTGGTCAGGGCCTCCTGGATCACCCGGTACGCCGCCAGGTCCACGGCGGCCGGCAGCGGATCCCGCTCCCGGCCCAGCTCGACCATCACCTTCACCGGCAGCCCGGCGTGCCGGAAGGTGTCCACCAGCTCGTCCAGTACGGTCAGCCCCGGCGCCGGCTCGGTCGGCGCCTCCGGGTCGCCGGACTGCCGCAGCAGGCCGACCGTGGCCCGCAGCTCGTTCAGCGCCGAGCGGCTCGCGTCCCGTACATGAGCCAGGGCCTCCTTGGCCTGGTCGGGACGCTTGTCCATGACGTGCGCGGCCACCCCCGCCTGCACGTTGACCAAGGCGATGTGATGGGCCACCACGTCGTGCAGGTCACGGGCGATCCGCAGCCGCTCCTCGGCGACCCGCCGCCGGGCCTCCTCATCGCGGGTCCGCTCGGCCCGTTCGGCCCGCTCCCGTATCGCGTCGACGAACGCCCGCCGGCTGCGCACCGCGTCGCCGGCGGCCGCGGCCATCCCCGTCCAGGCGAAGATGCCGATGTTCTCCTGTGCGTACCAGGGCAGTGGGCCGGCCAGCATGGCCACGCCCGTCAGCCCGGCCATCGTGAGCAGGGCGATCCGCCAGGTGGTGGGCCGGTCGGTGCGGGAGGCCAGCGTGTACAGGGCGATCACCGTGGACATGGCGACGGGGGCCCGGGGCTCGCCGGTGGTCAGCTCCAACAGGCACAGCCCGATGGTCACGGCGAGCACGGTGCGCGTGTGCCGCCGCCGGAACACCAGCGCGGCCGCGCCCAGCACGATCAGCAGCAGGGAGAACGGCTCGGGGGTCCGGGTCCCGAAGGTGGGCCCGTGCGGGCCGTGCGGATCGGCGAACGAGCCGACGACCATCGAAACGAGCGCCCCGAGCGCGAGAACGGCATCGGTGGCGAGCGGATGGGTCCGCATCCAGTGCCGGGTGGGGGCGAACGGCCCGAGGTCTGTCGTCACCCCGATACGGTACGGCCTGCCTCCGGCCGGGCGGACGGCGTCAGAGGCCGGGACGGTGCGGGGGCAGCGGGGCGGCCGGGGGCGGGCGCCGGCCGAGGGGGGCGCGGGAGCGTTCCGGGCCCCATTTCGCGCGGACCACGCAGACCGCCATGACGGCGGCGATGGCCGCGAGGTGCTCCTTGCCCGCCAGGTTGTCCTTGACCAGCACCTCGCCGATCATCACCACGATCACGGCGGCGCCGGTCAGGTACGCCCGGTACCGCCAGCACACGTAGATCGCGAGGCCGACCACCGCCGCCGACGGGCCGGTGTCGTTGACGACGCGGTCGGACACCGGCAGGCCGAAGGGGTGGTCGGGGCCCAGCGAGAGCCCGATCCGCGCGTACGTGGTCCCGGCGAGGGTGGCGACGTAGCCGATCAGCAGCGTGCGCCACCAGCCGATGCAGATCTCCGAGATCCCGAAGACCAGCAGGATCTGGACGAGCGCCCCCCACACGGGCAGGTCGAGGGCGGGGACGAACAGGGACAGCGGGGTGCGCAGCACGGCCAGCCACAGCGGGTCGACGGCCTTGACCGACCCGAGGTTCTGGACCGGCTGGAACCCCCAGGACGTGTTCTGGACGATCTGGAAGACCGACGTCAGGCAGACGGCCCCCAGCGTCATCGGGGCGGCCCGCCACTTGTCGCGGACGAGGGCGTCCCGGACGGTCCGGAACAGGGGCCCCCACTCGCGGCGGGCGAACCGCCGGAGGGGGGTGGTCGTCCACGCCGTCAACGATTGGTCTCCAGATGTCTGCGGTTCAGCCACTTCGGCAGCCCGGGAGCCTCCAGGAAGCCCTCGGCCCGGCCCGCCGCGATACCGATCCGCAGCAGGTCGGAGCTCTTCTCGAAGAGCATGAACCGCGGTTCCCAGATCGGCCGGTATTTGGCGTTGGCCCGGTAGAGGGACTCGATCTGCCACCAGCGGGAGAAGAAGCTCAGCAGCGAGCGCCACATGCGCAGCACCGGACCCGCGCCGAGCTTGGACCCCCGCTCGAAGACGGAACGGAACATCGCGAAGTTGAGCGAGACCTGTGTGACGCCGATCTCCTTGGAGCGTTCCAGGAGTTCGATGACCATGAACTCCATCAGACCGTTCTCGGAATCGCGGTCACGGCGCATGAGGTCCAGCGAGAGGCCCTTGGGGCCCCACGGCACGAAGGACAGCACGGCGCGCAGATCGCCCTTGCCGTCGGTGCACTCCAGCATCACGCACTGGCCGTCGCCGGGATCGCCCAGTCGGCCCAGTGCCATGGAGAAGCCGCGCTCGGTCGCGCCGTCGCGCCAGTCGTCGGCGCGGGTGAGGAGTACGTCCATCTCCTCGGCCGGGATGTCGGCGTGGCGGCGGATCCGGACCGTGTACCCGGCGCGCTTGACGCGGTTGTAGGCCTGCCGGACGGTCCGCATGGCGCGGCCCTCCAGGGTGAACTCGTCGGTCTCGACGATGGCCTCGTCGCCCAGCTCCAGTGCGTCCAGGCCGTGCCGCGCGTAGATCTGCCCGGCTTCCTCGCTCGCGCCCATCACGGCCGGCACCCAGCCGTGCTCGCGGGCCTCGGCCAGCCAGGGCTCGATGGCGCCGGGCCAGGCCTCGGGGTCGCCGATCGGGTCGCCGGACGCCAGCGAGACCCCGCCGACCACGCGGTACGTGACGGCCGCCTTGCCGGTGGGGGACCAGATGACGGACTTCTCGCGGCGCAGCGCGAAGTAGCCGAGCGAGTCGCGGTCGCCCTGCTTGGCGAGCAGCGCGCGCAGCTTGTCCTCGTCCTCCTCGGTCAGCGGGTCGACGGCGCGGCGCGAGCGGAAGGCGGCGAGCAGCACGGCGATCAGCAGCAGCGTCGACATGACGTTGATGACGATGTCCACCCAGCCGGGCGTGGTGATCGCCGCGTAGTCGCGGGCGTTGGGCTCCAGGGTGATGAGCCGCATCACGCCGTACCGCCAGCGGGCCAGGAACGTGGCGTCGGCGGAGTCCGGGTCGGTGTTGGCGGCGCCGACGATCAGCGCGGCGAGCAGCGAGGTGAACAGCAGGCCGACGGCGCCGACGATGGTGGCCAGCTTGGGGTTGGAGCGGTCGCCCTTGGCGTAGAACTCCCGGCGGCCGAGCAGCAGGGCGCCGACGAAGGCCGCGGTCAGCGCGAGGGAGACCCAGTTCTGGGTGTGGTCGCGGAACTCCGGGTAGCAGAGGTTGAAGTCGCCGCTGGTGCACGGGGCGAAGGCCGCGGTGGCGAAGGCCAGCAGCAGCATGCCGCTGAGCACCAGGTTCAGGATCCACGCGGCCCGCTTGCGGCGGCCCATGGTGACCGCGAGCAGCAGCGAGAACAGGCCGGACGCGAAGCCCGCCGTGAGCAGGTACGGGGTGTAGAAATCGGCGGTGTTGTGCCGGCGCAGGTCCTGCCCGAGCGAAAGCCACACCGCGCTGAGGAAGTTGACGAAGGTGACGGCGCGCAGGTACCAGACCGCGAACGCGGCGCTGCGCCGCGACCGGGCGGACCCCCGGCCGGTCTCCCGGCCGCCCCCTTCGTCTCTCCTGCTGTTCGTGTCCTTGCCGGATCCCTGTGCTGCCTTGGCAGCCTGTGCGGGCCGGTCGATGTCTGCGCTGGTCACGCGGGCCTCTCCCATGAAACGCGATCATATGGGGCGCCGCCGACCGGTTGCTCAGTCCTTCGGCTCCTCCGGCTCCCGGGCCGCCTGCTCCGGGAGTTCCGCCGCGAGTGCGGCGGCCGCCTGGACCAGGGGCAGAGCCAGCAATGCCCCGGTTCCCTCTCCCACTGTGACGCCGTGGTCGAGCACAGGGTTGAGTGCCATCCGGTCCAGGGCCTTCGTCTGGCCCGGCTCGCCGCTGGCCTGCCCCGCCAGCCACCAGTCGGGGGCCCGGAACGCGGCGCGCTGGGCCACCAGTCCGCAGGCCGCCGAGACGACGCCGTCGAGGATGACCGGCGTGCGGCGGACCGCGCACTGGAGCAGGAACCCGGTGATCGCGGCCACGTCGGCGCCGCCGACCGCCGCGAGCAGGGCCACCTGGTCGCCGAGGACCGGACGGGCCCGGCGCAGCGCGTCGCGGATCGCCGCGCACTTGCGCATCCACATCAGGTCGTCGATGGGCAGCCCGCCGCGTCCGGTGACCACAGACGCATCGGTTCCGCACAGGGCGGCGACGAGCACCGCCGCGACCGTGGTCCCCCCGACGCTCACGTCCCCCAGGATCACGAGGTCGGTGCCGGAGTCGGCCTCCTCGTCGGCGATCCGCATCCCGAGCCGCAGGGCCGCGTCGGCCTCCTCGAGGGTGAGCGCGTCCTCGATGTCGATCCGCCCGCTGCCGCGGCGTACGCGGTGGCGGACCACGTCCTCGGGCAGCAGCCCGGGCTCGCAGTCCAGGCCGGCGTCCACGATCCGTACGCTGGCGCCGAGGCGCCCGGCGAGGATCGAGACGGGGCTGTGCCCGTCGAGCACGGAGCGCACCAGCTCGTGCGCAGTGCCGGCGGCGCGGGCGGACACCCCCTCGGCGGCGATCCCGTGGTCGGCGGCGAACAGCACGACGCGGGGCCGCTCGATCGGCCGGACGGGAACCCGCCCCTGCGCGGCGGCGAGCCACTCGGCGAGCTCGTCGAGCCGCCCCAGTGCCCCGGCCGGTACGGCCAGCCGCTCACGGCGTTCCTCGGCGTCACGCCGGACGCCCCCGTCGGGGCGCTCGATCAGATCGGAGAAGTCGTCGAGATTCAGCGTGGTCATCTGCCAGAGCGTACAGCGGGTAAGGCCCTCCCCAAGCCCCGTCCGCGCTGCTCGCCGGGCGGGGCGCGGAGTCAGTCCTTCAGGACCACCGCCTGCCCCGCGACCACCATCAGGACGTGCTCGCACTCGGCGGCCACCAGGTTGTTCAGGCGCCCCAGTTCGTCGCGGAAACGCCGGCCGGACGCGGTCGCGGGAACGATGCCCGAGCCCACCTCGTTGCTGACGGCCACCACCGTGCGACGGGTCGCCCGCACGGCCGCCACCAGCTCCGCCACCCGCTCCCTGAGCTCCTTTTGACCCTGCGCCGCCCAGACGGCGTCGTCCCAGGCGCCCGCCCGGTCCATCGCGTCGGTCAGCCACAGCGCCAGACAGTCGATCAGCAGCGGCGGCCCTCCCTCCACCAGCAGCGGCGCCAGCTCGCAGGTCTCCACCGTGCGCCAGCTCCCCGGCCGCCGCTCCCGGTGCAGGCCGATCCGCGCCGCCCATTCCGCGTCGCCGTCCCGGGAGCCGCCGGTGGCCACGTAGACCACCTCCGGGAAGCTCCCCAGCCGCCGCTCCGCCTCGAAGGACTTCCCCGAGCGGGCGCCGCCGAGCACCAGCGTCCGGCGCGGCAGGTCCGCCGCCGCGTGGTACTCGCCGACGGTCACCGTCGTCCCGTCCGGCACCGCCCGCGCCCCGGCCGCAGCGCACCGGCGGTTCAGCTCCCGGCCCGGCGGGGTGTCGTGGTCCAGGTGCACGGCGATCACGTCGGTGGTCGGCCCGGCGGCGCCGCTCGCCCGCAGCCGCGCCAGCGCCTGCGGCCGGCCCAGCACGTCCGCGAGGACCATGTCGTACGGGCGCTGCCCGACGGCGCCGTTCGTTCCGGCCGGCGCCCCGCCCGGCGGGAGGTACAGCAGCCGGCTCCCGTCCGGCCCGGTCACCTCGTACCCGGTGCCCGGCGCGTCCATCGGCACCGCCCGCACCCGGTGCCCGCTGATCACCGCGAGCTCCCGCCCGTCCGGCACCCGCCCGGCGGCCGGCAGCCCCGGCGGCAGCTCGAGCGGCGGCCCGTCGTGCGGATGGGTGAGCAGGACCTGCCGTACGCCGGCCAGCGAATGCCCCGCGCGGGCGCCGGCCAGCACCGCCCCGGGGGTCAGGTCGAGCAGCAGCGCCCCGTCGACGAGGAGGGACGTCGCGGCGCGCGACCGGGGGCCGACGGAGACCGCGCAGGCCGCGCAGGGACAGCCGGGGCGGGGCAGTCCTTCGGGTGTGCCGGTGCCGAGCAGAGTGAGTTCCACGAGAAGATCCTCCCGCGTCCCCGGGAGTGGTGCGCGCCCGGCTACTCTGCGGGCAGACTCAAGCAGAGATGCGTGCGGAATGCGTGCGAGCAGCGGACGAGCAACGGAGGCGGACATGGCGTGGACGTGGCGGTTCGAGAAGGCCGACGGCACCGAGACGAGCCCGGCGGTCGAGCCGGAGGAGTTCACCACGCAGGGCGACGCGGAGTCGTGGATCGGCGAGGTCTGGAAGGAGCTGCTGGAAGGCGGCACCGAGCAGGTGAAGCTGTCCGACGACAGCGGCACCGAGCTGTACACGATGAGCCTGCGTGAGGCGCTGAACGCCTGACCGGCGGCTGCCGATGCAGGAAGCCCGGACCCCGCACGGGGTCCGGGCTTCTGCGGATGTGGTGCAGGGGGGCGGGTCAGCCCCGTACGCCGCACAGGTGCAGCAGCGCCGCGACCCCGCGGTAGGGGTCGGTCCGCCCGGCGCGGTCCTCGGCGGCCAGCAGCCGCTCCAACTCCTCGTCCGGGGGAAGTTTCTCGCCGGCCTCGGTCCCGTCGGTGAAGACGCGTACCCCGTACCAGGCCTGCAGCGGTGCGCCGATCCCGGACAGCGTGGCCGTGAGCCCGGCCAGCCGGTCGGCCCGTACGTCCAGGCCCAGCCGGTTCGTGTAGTCGATGGTGTCGAAGGCGGCCAGGGCGGCCTGCCAGTCGGCGTCCAGTCCGGGCCGCATCGCGAGGGCGTCGCCGTTGCGCACCAGCAGGGACAGCAGTCCGCCGGGCGCCAGCATCCGGGCCAGCCCGGCGAGCATCGCGTCCGGCTCGGGCACGTACATCAGAACGCCGTGGCACAGCACCACGTCGAAGCTGCCCGGCAGGAAGTGCGCGCCGGTCTCGCGGCCGTCGCCCTCCATGAGCCGGACCCGGTCCTGGATCCCGGCGGGCTCGGCCGCCAGCGCCTCCTGGGCGACGGCGAGCATCGCGGGGTCCTGCTCCAGTCCGGTCACCTTGTGCCCGGCGCGGGCGAGACGCAGCGCCTGGGTGCCCTGGCCCATGCCGACGTCCAGGACGCGCAGCCGCTGCCCGACCGGGAAACGGTGCGCGATCTGTTCGTCGACCTGCCGGCCCACGAGTTCCTGGCGGACGGCGTTGCGCAGTCCGCCCAAGCCCTCGAGCCACAGCCTGGCGCCCCCCGCGAAGCTGTCTCCCGACGCTCCGGGCTTCCCTCCGCTCAGGGCCGTTCCCCGCGCTTGACCTGCGGCTTCGGCAGGCGCAGCCGGCGCATCTGGAGGGTGCGCATCAGGCCGTACGCGATCGCGCCGCGGCGCGGCTCGTCGGGGAAGCGCTCGGCCAGGGCCTTGCGCAGCCGCAAGCCCAGGCCGATGGAGTCGAGGATGATCAGGGCGATCACGGCCAGCCACAGCAGCAGCGCGATGTTCTGGATCGACGGCACCCGCACCATGCTCAGCACCAGGATGATCACTGCCAGCGGCAGGAACATTTCGGCGACGGAGAAGCGGGAGTCCACGAAGTCGCGGACGAACTTGCGCACGGGACCCTTGTCGCGGGCCGGCAGATAGCGCTGGTCGCCGTTGGCGAGGGCCTCGCGCTGCTTGGCCATCTCTTCGCGACGGCGCTCGCGGGCGCGCTTTGCATCCTCCTTGCGATTGCCGGTCGATGCCACGACGGCCTTGCGCTGCGACTGGGCCACAGCACGCTTCGGCGTCGGGCGGCCCTTCGGGGCCTGCGGGTCACGGGGCTGCGAGAGGTCGGCGGTCACCTTGTCGGTGGCTGCGGCCTTCTCTTCCTTGGAGGAACGGCTACCAAACACAAAACCCAAGCCTACGTGGTTGCGGGCGGGTACCCCACCCCGGCGGGGAACGATCCGGCAACGGCGGGCGTCTTCCCTGTGCAGGGTTCGTTACAGCGGGTCGGGCCTTCCCGGACCCTCCGGCGCCCGTCGGGGGAGCACCTACTCCCTACGCCTGACAAGGGCGGCGGCGGAGTCGTCCTGGAGGAGGAGCGCATCCGTACACGAACAGTGCGGTAATGGAGACAGGGCCCGTACTGTGGGTTCTGATGGTGGTCGGCCCGGCAGGCCGGGGTGATCGCCATGGCTGGTGACCTGGAGCGAAGTCCGTCAGAAGGGGGCGCGCGAAGCCCATGAGCGGTGTCATGAAGCGTATGGGGATGATCTTCCGCGCGAAGGCGAACAAGGCCCTGGACCGGGCCGAGGACCCGCGCGAGACCCTCGACTACTCGTACCAGAAGCAGCTGGAGCTGCTTCAGAAGGTGCGCCGCGGCGTCGCCGACGTGGCGACCTCCCGCAAGCGCCTGGAACTGCAGCTGAACCAGCTCCAGGGCCAGTCCGCCAAGCTCGAGGACCAGGGTCGCAAGGCCCTCGCCCTGGGCCGCGAGGACCTGGCCCGCGAGGCGCTGTCCCGGCGTGCCTCGCTGCAGCAGCAGGTCAGCGACCTGGAGGTGCAGCACCAGACCCTGCAGGGCGAGGAGGAGAAGCTGACCCTCGCCGCGCAGCGCCTGCAGGCCAAGGTGGACGCCTTCCGTACGAAGAAGGAGACCATCAAGGCCACGTACACGGCGGCGCAGGCGCAGACCCGGATCGCGGAGTCCTTCTCCGGCATCTCCGAGGAGATGAGCGACGTCGGCCTGGCCATCCAGCGGGCCGAGGACAAGACCGCCCAGCTGCAGGCCCGCGCCGGCGCGATCGACGAGCTGCTGGCCTCCGGCGCCCTCGACGACCAGAGCGGCCTCGGCTCCAAGGACGACATCCAGGCCGAGCTGGACCGCCTCTCCGGCGGTACGGACGTGGAGCTGGAGCTCCAGCGGATGAAGGCCGAGCTGGCGGGAGGCCCGTCGGCGCAGCAGCAGGCCATCGAGGGCGGTGCCCAGGGCAGCGCCCAGCAGCCGCAGACCCAGCACCGGTTCGACAAGCAGTAGGACGGGGCCCGTCATGATTGTCCGCATCATGGGGGAAGGTCAGGTGCGGGTGGCCGACAGCCACTTCACCGAGCTCAACAAGCTGGACGACGACCTGCTCGGGGAGATGGAGAGCGGCGACGAGGAGGGCTTCCGGCGCACGCTGGGCGCGCTGCTCGAGGCCGTACGGCGGCTCGGCGAGCCGCTGCCGGACGATGCACTGGAGCCGTCCGAGCTGATCCTGCCCGAGCAGGACGCCTCGCTCGACGAGGTCAGGGAGATGCTCAGCGACGACGGCCTGATCCCGGGCTGAGCCGCCCGGCGGCAGGACACGGGCACGGATGTAGAGGTGCAGGCGCCCGGCCGGCCCCCTTCCAGGGGCGGGCCGGGCGCCCCCGTGTCTAGTGCTTCGTCGATTTCGAGACCGGTCTCCGCTCCGGATCCGGGGTCCCGCCGATGAAGTTCTCGAACCTGCGGCGCGGGGCCGCCCAGCGCCGGTCGTGGTGGAACGCGCGCAGCCTGGCCTTGGCGCGGGCCCGCGGGCGTTTCGCGTAGAACCTCTTCGCGTACGGGGAGCCGGGCCGGGCCAGCCGGATCGCCCCGATCAGCGCCACGAAGGGGATGACCGTGCCGAAGAACGCGGTGCGCGCCTTGCCCTTCCACAGGGCGATCAGGGCCAGGAAGAAGTTGGTCGCGGTGTTCATGATGATGAGCCCGCGGCTCTGGCGCTCCTCGGCGGTCAGGTCGTTGACGCCGAACGGCAGGAACCCGCCCAGCACCAGCGCCACCAGCGCGGCCGTCAGGACCACGATCTCGACGCTCTTGCGGCCCTGCTCGCTCCAGTAGACGTCGTCGAGGTGCAGGATCAGCGCGAACTCGTCGAGCACCAGGCCGGCGCCCAGCCCGAAGATGACGGCGGAGAGCAGCGCGCCGAAACCGTACCGGCCGCTGCCGACGGCACCGAACCCGCCGATGATCACGAGGACGACGCCCGGCACCACGTGGTGGATGTGCACGCCGCCCGGGGTGACGTTCTTGAACGGCCCCCGCCCGGCCCGGATCAGCCGGGTGATCACGCGGGTGACGAGGAACGACATGACGAACGAAAGCAGGGCGAGGAGCAGGGGGAGCTTCCCCGGTTCGACGATGTTCCGGTACCACCAGTGACCCATACCGCCGGCTCCCTGTTGTGGGTAGCTCCCCAATTTTCCCGTATGGGGCAATTTACCGCCCTCGGCGAGCGGGTAGCGTTCGCGCCGATGAAAGATTCGTTCGACGACCACCCCCCGGCCTCGCCCCTGACGCCGCCCGCGGAGCGCGCCTCGCTGCGCGACGGCCTGCGCTTCGCGTTCGGCACGCTCACCGTGCTGCCCGCCCGCATCACCCGCTGGGACCGGCCCGCGGCCCGTACCGGCATGGCCTGCGCACCGCTCGCCGGGCTCGTCGTGGGCCTGCTCGCGGCCGTGCCGGGGGTGTTGCTGCTGATCCTGGGCGGCGGCCCGCTGCTCGCCGCGGCCGTCACCGTCGCCGTACCGGCCGCCCTGACCCGGGGGCTGCACCTCGACGGTCTCGCCGACACCGCCGACGGGCTGGGCAGCGCCAAGCCGGCCGAGGCGGCGCTGCGCATCATGAAGCAGTCCGACATCGGCCCCTTCGGGGTGGTGGCGCTGCTGCTCGTGCTGCTCGTCCAGGTCGGGGCGCTGGCGGACCTCTACGCCGAGAGCTGGGTCCACGGGGCCCTGGCGACGGTCATCGCGGCCGTCACCGCCCGGCTGGCCATGACGGTGGCCTCCCGTGACGGCGTACCGCCGGCCCGCCTCGAGGGGTTGGGGGCGGCCGTCGCAGGGGTGCTCCCCAAGGGCTCGGCCGCCGGGGTCGCCGCACTGGTGGCCGTCCTGGCCGGGGCCGCCGCCCTGCCGGTGGGCCCGGGGGCCGCCGTGCAGTGCGCGGCCGCGGTCCTGATCGCCCTGGCGGCGGCGGAGCACCTGCTCCGCCGCTGCGTGAGCCGCTTCGACGGGGTCACCGGCGACGTCTTCGGCGCCCTCTCCGAGATCGCGGCGACCACGGCACTCGTCATCCTGGCCCTGGGCTGACCCCCCTGTCCCCGGAGGGGAACACGTAGGGTTCGGGGCGTGGAAGAGACGCCGACGACCATCAGGGTGCTGCTCGCCGACGACCAGGCCCTGCTCCGCAGCGCCTTCAAGGTGCTGGTCGACTCCGAGCCCGACATGGAGGTCGTCGGCGAGGCCTCCGACGGCGCCCAGGCCTGCGCGCTGGCCCGGCAGACCCGGCCCGACGTGGTGCTCATGGACATCCGGATGCCCGGCACCGACGGTCTCGCCGCCACCCGCATGATCAGCGCGGACCCCGAACTGTCCGCCGTCCGCGTGGTCATGCTGACGACGTTCGAGGTCGACGAGTACGTCGTCCAGTCCCTGCGGGCCGGCGCCTCCGGGTTCCTCGGCAAGGGCGCCGAGCCCGAGGAACTGCTCAACGCCATCCGCGTCGCCGCCGCCGGGGAGGCCCTGCTGTCCCCGGCCGCCACCAAAGGGCTCATCGCCACCTTCCTCGCCCAGGGCGGCGGCGCCGACCCCGGCGGCCCCGCCGGGCACGCCGAACGGCTCGCCGCGCTGACCGTCCGGGAGCGCGAGGTCCTCGTCCACGTCGCCGCGGGCCTGTCCAACGACGAGATCGCCGGCCGGCTCGAGGTCAGCCCGCTCACCGTCAAGACCCATGTGAACCGGGCCATGGCCAAGCTCGGCGCCCGCGACCGGGCCCAATTGGTGGTCATCGCCTACGAATCGGGACTGGTCCGGCCCCGGGCGGAGTAGGGCCGCTGCCGCGCTCGGGCCGACGCGTACGGCCCGCGCGCGGGTTCGTGGAGTACGGCCGCGTACTGCGGACGCGGTATGCGGGACATAAAGACGCGGGACCTGGGGGCGACGCAGTACCGCCCCGGCGTGCGGAAGGCTGAAGGCCCGCGGCCTTCAGGCCCCGCCCCGCGCACGCCACAGCAGAGAGATCCCACCCATGTCCTGGCTGTCCCGCTTCAGCCTGGCCCAAAGAGCGCTGATCGGCCTCGTGTCGATCACCGCACTGCTCTTCGGCGCCATAGCCATCCCGCAGCTCAAGCAGCAGCTGCTGCCGTCCATCGAACTGCCGATGGTGTCCGTGCTCGCGCCGTACCAGGGCGCCTCGCCCGACGTGGTGGAGAAGCAGGTCATCGAGCCGATCGAGGCCACCCTCAAGGGCGTCGACGGCATCACCGGCATCACCTCCACCGCCAGCGAGGGCAACGCCCTCATCATGGCCAAGTTCGACTACGGCGACAGCGGCACCAAGCAGCTCGTCGCCGACGTCCAGCAGGCCGTGAACCGGGCCCGCGTACGGCTGCCCGCCGAGGTGGACCCGCAGGTCGTGGCCGGCTCGACCGACGACATCCCGACCGTCGTCCTCGCCGTCACCTCGGACAAGGACCAGCAGGCACTCGCCGACCAGCTGAGCCGCTCCGTCGTCCCCGTCCTCGAGGACATCGAGGGCGTCGGCCAGGTCAGCGTCGACGGGGTCCAGGACCTCCGGATCGCCGTCACCCCCGACAACGCCAAGCTCGCGGCGGCCGGCCTCGACGGCGCCGCCCTCGCGCAGGGCCTCCAGGCGGGCGGCGCGACCGTCCCCGCCGGCTCCTTCGACGAGGCGGGCAAGAACCGCACCGTCCGCGTCGGCGGCGGCTACACCTCCCTCGCCCAGCTCGAGGACCTGCGCCTGAACGCCGGCCCCGGCAAGCCGGCCGTGCGCCTGGCCGACGTCGCCACCGTCAAGCAGGAGCCCGCCAAGGCCGTCTCGATCACCCGCACCAACGGCAAGCCCAGCCTCGCCCTCGTCCTCACCATGGACAAGGACGGCAGCGCCGTCGCGATCTCCGACGCCGTCCAGGACAAGCTGCCCGAGCTGCGCACCGCGCTCGGCGCCGGCGCCGAGCTGACCGTCGTCAGCGACCAGGGCCCGCCCGTCGCCAAGTCCATCTCCAGCCTCACCACCGAGGGCCTGCTCGGCCTGCTCTTCGCGGTGATCGTGATCCTGGTCTTCCTGGCCTCGCTGCGCTCGACGCTGGTCACCGCGGTCTCCATCCCGCTGTCCGTGGTCCTCGCGCTGATCGTGCTGTGGACCCGCGACCTGTCGCTCAACATGCTGACCCTGGGCGCGCTCACCATCGCCATCGGCCGCGTCGTCGACGACTCGATCGTGGTCCTGGAGAACATCAAGCGCCACCTCGGCTACGGCGAAGAGCGCGAGTCCGCCATCATCGCCGCGGTCAAGGAGGTCGCCGGCGCGGTCACCTCCTCGACCCTCACCACCGTCGCCGTCTTCCTGCCGATCGCCTTCGTCGGCGGCATGGTCGGCGAGTTCTTCGGCCCGTTCTCCCTCACCGTCGCCGCGGCCCTGCTGGCCTCGCTGATCGTCTCCCTGACGGTCGTGCCGGTGCTGTCGTACTGGTTCCTGCGCGCGCCGAAGGGCATCGACCCGGCGAACGCCGAGAGCGTGGCGAAGGCGCGGCGCGAAGCCGAGGAGAAGGAGGCGAAGAGCCGCCTCCAGCGGTTCTACGTACGGACCCTGGGCCTGGTCACCCGCCGCCGGATCGCCACCCTGGCCGTCGCGGTCGTGGTGCTCATCGCCACCTTCGGGATGGCCCCGCTGCTGAAGACCAACTTCTTCGACCAGGGCGAGCAGAGCGTCCTGACGGTCAAGCAGCAGCTGCCCCCGGGCACCTCGCTGGCCGCCTCCGACGCGGCGAGCCGGCGGGTCGAGAAGGCCCTGACCGAGGTCAAGGGCGTCAAGGACTACCAGGTCACCGTCGGCTCCTCCGGCTTCCTGGCCGCCTTCGGCGGCGGTACGGGCTCCAACCAGGCCTCGTACCAGGTCACCCTGGAGGACTCCGGCGACTCCGATGGCGTCAAGAAGCGCATCGAGGACGCCCTCGGCAAGCTCGACGGCATCGGCGACACCAGCATCTCGGCGGGCGGCGGCTTCGGCAGCCAGAACCTCAGCGTGGTCGTCAAGGCGGGCGACGGGGCCGTCCTCGCCCAGGCCGCCGAGCAGGTCCGGGCCGAGGTGGCCACGCTCGACGACGTCACCGACGTACAGAGCGACCTGTCCCAGTCCGTGCCCCGGATCTCGGTGACCGCCACCCCGAAGGCCGCCGAGGCGGGCCTGAACCAGGCCGCGCTCGGCGCGATCGTGGCCCAGGCCGTGCGGGGCAACCCGGTGGGCAAGGCCGTACTGGACAACACCGAGCGGGACATCGTCATCACGTCCGCACACCCGGCCACCACCCTGGCCGAACTGCAGGCGCTGCCCGTCGGCCCGGTCAAGCTCGGCGACGTCGCCGAGGTCAAGGAGGTCCCCGGCCCGGTCTCGATGACCCGGATCGACGGCGCCCGCGCCGCCACCGTCACCGCGAAGCCGGTGGGCGACAACACCGGCGCGATCGGCGCCGCGCTCCAGACGAAGATCAGCGCACTGGACCTGCCCGAGGGGGCCACGGCCACCATCGGCGGCGTCTCCGAGGACCAGGGCGAGGCCTTCGCCTCCCTGGGCCTGGCCATGCTCGCGGCCATCGCGATCGTGTTCATGCTGCTCGTGGCCACGTTCCGCTCGCTGGTCCAGCCGCTGATCCTGCTGGTGTCGATCCCGTTCGCGGCGACCGGCGCGCTCGGCCTGCTGCTCGTCACCGGCACCCCGCTGGGCGTCCCGGCGATGATCGGCATGCTGATGCTCATCGGCATCGTCGTGACCAACGCGATCGTCCTGATCGACCTGGTCAACCAGTACCGCGCCCAGGGCCTCGGAGTCGTCGAAGCCGTCATCGAGGGCGGCCGGCACCGCCTGCGCCCCATCCTGATGACGGCCCTCGCGACGATCTTCGCGCTGCTCCCGATGGCGCTCGGCGTCACCGGCGAGGGCGGGTTCATCTCGCAGCCGCTCGCGGTGGTGGTGATCGGCGGCCTGGTCAGCTCGACGCTGCTGACGCTGCTCCTGGTGCCGACGCTGTACACGATGATCGAGCTCCGCAAGGAGCGCCGCCGCGCGAAGCACGAGGCCAAGCGCACGGCCCGCCTGACGGTGGTCCCGACGCCGGACGAGTCCTCGGACGAGGAATCCCCGGTCACGGTCTGAGTACCTGGGCAGGGTGGAGGGGCGTCCCGCACGGCGGGGCGCCCCTTCTCGTTCTCAGATCAGCGACAGGTACGCGGCCACGGCCGCCTCGACGGCGTGCAGCATCACCAACGGGTGCGTCGCGGGGGTCCACACGTACTCGCTCTCGGACGGCACGACCCCGCGGTGGTGCACCGCCTCGTAGGTGACGGCCGGCCAGTCTGCCTGGACGGCCTCGACCACCTTGGCCGGGTCCGGCTCTCCGTGGTTCTCGGCCAGCGCCCACAGTGGCTGGGCGAGGGCCCGCTTCAGCGCCGCCTCGACCGTGCTCTCCTCCCACGGCCCGGCGTCCCCGTGGAGCCGCTGCGCCAGCGCCGCGAGAGCCGCGGCCTCACCGGGCAGTACACCTCGGACCAGGGCGGCTTGCGCCCTGCGGACGGCCAGCCGCATCCGCGCCAGGTGCCGGTGGCGGTCCTGTTCGTCCGAACCGCCGACGAAGATCTCGCCGACCCTGCCGGTCAGCAGGTCGTGAGGCCCCCGGACTTGGACCCCGGCGGCGCGGGCCGCTCCCGTACGCGGACCTCGTCGACGCCCAGCTCCTCCAGCGCCGCCACGAGCTCGGCGCGGGCCTCCTCCTGCTGCTGCCCGTCGGCCTCGCCGCCCGCGTCGGCCAGTACCTCGATGTAGCGCGTCATGGCGATCAACTCCCCCTTGGTGCCGGGGAGGTTAAACGAAAGGGGCACCCGTGGGGTGCCCCTTTCGGCGATCGGATCCGGACGGCTACGGCAGCGCGAGCATGCGCTCCAGGGCGAGCTTCGCGAAGCTCTCCGTCTCCTTGTCGACCTGGATCCGGTTCACGAGGGTGCCCTCGGCCAGGGACTCCAGGGTCCACACCAGGTGCGGGAGGTCGATGCGGTTCATCGTCGAGCAGAAGCAGACCGTCTTGTCGAGGAAGACGACCTCCTTGTCCTCCGCGGCGAATCGATTCGCCAGGCGCTGGACGAGGTTCAGCTCGGTGCCGATGGCCCACTTGGAGCCGGCCGGGGCCGCCTCCAGCGCCTTGATGATGTACTCCGTCGAGCCGACGTAGTCCGCGGCCGCCACGACCTCGTGCTTGCACTCGGGGTGGACGAGGACGTTCACGCCGGGGATGCGGGCGCGCACGTCGTTGACCGAGTCGACCGAGAACCGGCCGTGCACCGAGCAGTGGCCGCGCCACAGGATCATCTTGGCGCCCCGCAGCTGTTCGGCGGTCAGGCCGCCGTTCGGCTTGTGGGGGTTGTAGAGCACGCAGTCGTCCAGGGACATGCCCATGTCGCGGACGGCGGTGTTGCGGCCCAGGTGCTGGTCCGGCAGGAAGAGCACCTTCTCGCCCTGCTCGAAGGCCCACTCGAGGGCCTTCTTCGCATTGGACGACGTACAGATCGTGCCGCCGTGCTTGCCGGTGAACGCCTTGATGTCGGCCGAGGAGTTCATGTACGAGACGGGCACCGTCGCGCCGGCCACGCCCGCCTCGGTGAGCACGTCCCAGCACTCGGCGACCTGCTCGGCGGTGGCCATGTCGGCCATCGAGCAGCCGGCCGCGAGGTCGGGCAGGACGACCTTCTGGTCGTCCGAGGTCAGGATGTCCGCGGACTCCGCCATGAAGTGGACGCCGCAGAAGACGATGTACTCGGCCTCCGGCTTGGCGGCCGCGTCCTTGGCCAGCTTGAAGGAGTCGCCGGTGACGTCGGCGAACTCGATCACCTCGTCACGCTGGTAGTGGTGGCCGAGGATGAAGACCTTGTCCCCGAGCTTCTCCTTGGCCGCGCGGGCGCGCGCGACCAGGTCCGGGTCCGACGGCGAGGGCAGGTCGCCCGGGCACTCCACCCCGCGCTCGCTCTTGGGGTCGGCCTCACGGCCGAGCAGCAGCAGGGCAAGGGGCGTCGGCTGGACGTCCAAAGGCTGGGCGGTGGTCACGACACGCACCCTTTCTGTTCTGCGACAAGGGGAACTTCTGAAGCAGAGCTTCGACTTCTCGTCTATTTGACGCTATCTATCATAGCTGCTTCACGTCACTTTGACGATGCCGATAGTGTCGATGTGACGCATTCCCCTGAGACGAAGCCCTCGGTCCGTCGGGCCCAGCTCCCCGCGACGGTGTGCGAGCATGAATATCTAAGACATACGTCGGGTCCGGAATGAATCCGCGGCCCCGCTCGTTGCCATCGACGGCAAGAGTCCGACGTTTCCCTGCTTCCGGCGGGGAGCCGCCCACTTCGGGAGTGAATGCAGATGTCCGTACAGGACGACAAGACCACTGTGAGCGACGGCATCCTCCTGTCCGACGCCGCCGCCGAGAAGGTCAGGACCCTGCTGGAGCAGGAAGGCCGCGAGGACCTGGCGCTTCGCGTCGCCGTCCAGCCCGGCGGCTGCTCCGGCCTGCGCTACCAGCTCTTCTTCGACGAGCGCTCCCTCGACGGTGACGTCGTCAAGGACTTCGACGGTGTGAAGGTCGTCACGGACCGGATGAGCTCCCCGTACCTGCACGGCGCCTCGATCGACTTCGTCGACACCATCGAGAAGCAGGGCTTCACGATCGACAACCCCAACGCCACCGGCTCCTGCGCCTGCGGCGACTCGTTCAGCTAAGCCCGTCCTCCGGCCGAGTCCGGAGCGCGAGCCCGTACGACGAAAGGCCCCCGGCACCTCTCGGTGCCGGGGGCCTTTCGTCGTACCGGGCTACTGCCGGGGGAGCGGCTTGCCCGAGGTCACGTCGACCACCTTGCGCTCGCCGAGCGGCTGCTGGAGGGTCGTCGACACCGTCATGTCCTGGGCGATCATGATGCAGGACCGGCCGGGCTCGTTCGGGGTGTCCGTGATCTTCACCATGACCGACCCGGCCTCCTCCCGCGCCTCCAGGGCATAGGTGCTGCACACCCCGCCCCAGAAGTTCACGGTCAGCTTCTTGTCGGCCTCCTTGTACGAGAACCCGGGCACGGTCTTGCCGCCCTTGGGGGCCGAAGGCGCCGTCGAGCCGTTCTCACCGGCCGGCTGGACCACCGTGCGCCCGGGCCCGCCGTTGCTGCCCGCCACCTCGAACAGCCAGGCCGGCACCAGACCGCGTGCGCCGTCCACCGTCCCCGGGGCCAGCCCGAGCACGGCCCCCTTCACGGTTTCGGTCCGCGGCGGCTTCATCGGGCGCGGCTCCGGGTTGCAGGGCAGTGTGTCCGAGGGTCCGACCGGGGTGTCCGGGGTCAGCGGGACCGAGGTCGCGCAGCCGCTGGGCCCCGGGTCCGTACCGCCCGACCCGGCCGAGGACCGGTTCAGCCGGGCCAGCGCCTCGACCGCCCCGACCACCGGCTGATCGGCGGCGCGCACGGGCGCCTTCAGCTCGCCGCTGCCCGCCACCACCTGGGAGTCCGCGCTCACGCTGACCTTCGTGGACCAGCCCTGCGTGGGCAGCCCGTCGATCACCGGGTCGGCGGCGACCACGCGGACGGCGCCCTGGACGAGCCGGGCGTCCAGCTTGGCCCCGCTCTGGCCGGCGGCCGCGAGCACCGGGGCGGCGGCGGCCTTCGCGGCCTCCTCGCTCACCGGCGTACCGCCCTTGCCGCCCGCACCGTCCGCCTCCTGGGCGCCCTGGGGGAGGGTGGCCGGGCCGCAGGTGTCCTTGCCGCGCTTGCAGTCGTCACCGGCGCCGCCCGTCCCCTGGAAGCGGGAGAAGTTCCAGGTACCGGGCGCCTTGCGGTTCACCGTGAGCCGGGGTCCGGCGCCGTCCGCGGTCTCCCCGGCCTGCCAGACCTCGCCGCTCAGCCGCGGGGTGCCCGGGATGCCGAGGGCCGTCGCGAGCCGGGCCACCTCCTCCGAGGTGACCTCGCCGGTCGCGGCGAAGGCCGGCGCGGTCGCCGGGGCCTCGGGAAGGGCGATGTCCGCCCGGTACGTCACCCCGCTGCCGCGCGGATCCGGCTCGCCGGGGGCGATGCCCGGCCCCGAGGGGCTCGGCGCGACGCGGGGCGCCGAGGCCGTGCTGTCACCCGTACGGCCGCCCGGCTTGCCGTCGCCGTAGGCCGTCGACGCCCAGTACGCCGTACCGCCGCCGGCGAGCAGGACGGCGGCCGCGATCGAGCCGATGGCCCAGGCCGGCCGCCGCCGTGTGCCGCGTGATGTGTCGGGTTGTTCGCTGGTCACCGCTTGCTCCTTCGCCCGTACCGCAGTGGCTGATGCGGCTGTGACGGAACAGACGGCGAACCGGTTCCGCAGCTCCGGAAGCATCCTGCGGAAGGTGCTTCCGCAAGGCGCTTGCGGAGGACCGGCCCTACTCGCCGTACTCGGCCGTGGCGGCGATCAGGCGGGCCGAGGCCGGCGGAACGCTGATCCCGTGGATCTGTGAGGGCGCCACCCGGTCCGGCCGGGGGTCCGCCGGGACCGTCCAGTGCGGGGCCATCCTGGCGCAGTCACCCAGCAGCCGGGCGAAGCCGGGCTGCGTGTCGGCCGTCTTCTCGGCGTTTGCGCCGTTCGCGGCGTACCCGAAACCATCGGTGTAGGTCATGGGGCACGGTAGGCACGGCGCAGCGGGCGAAGAAAGACCTACTACGGGGTAGTTTCATGCGGTCGGCCGCGGGGCAGCGACCGGGTAGTTTTGAATGTCCCCCTCGCCGTCCCTCGCAGGAGCGTCCACGCCGTGCGTATCGCCATCACCGGCTCCATCGCCACCGACCACCTCATGACCTTCCCCGGCCGCTTCGCCGACCAGCTCGTCGCGGACCAGCTGCACACGGTCTCCCTCTCCTTCCTCGTCGACAACCTCGACGTACGGCGGGGCGGTGTCGGCCCGAACATCTGCTTCGGCATGGGCCAGCTCGGCACCCGCCCGATCCTGGTCGGCGCGGCCGGGTACGACTTCGACGAGTACCGCGCGTGGCTGGACCGGCACGGCGTCGACACCGACTCCGTGCGGATCTCCGAGGTCCTGCACACCGCGCGCTTCGTGTGCACCACGGACGCCGACCACAACCAGATCGGCTCCTTCTACACGGGCGCGATGAGCGAGGCCCGCCTGATCGAGCTGAAGGCGGTCGCGGACCGGGTGGGCGGGCTCGACCTGGTCCTCATCGGCGCCGACGACCCCGAGGCGATGCTGCGCCACACGGAGGAGTGCCGCACGCGCGGGATCCCCTTCGCCGCGGACTTCTCGCAGCAGATCGCCCGCATGGACGGCGACAACATCCGCACCCTGATGGAGGGCGCGACGTACCTGTTCTCGAACGAGTACGAGAAGGGCCTCATCGAGTCGAAGTCCGGCTGGTCGGACGAGGAGATCCTCGCCAAGGTCGGCACCCGGGTGACGACGCTGGGCTCGCGGGGCGTGCGGATCGAGCGGGTCGGCGAGGAGCCGATCGTGGTCGGCTGCCCCGAGGAGACGGCGAAGATCGACCCGACGGGCGTCGGCGACGCGTTCCGCGCCGGATTCCTGACCGGTCTGGGCTGGGGCGTGGGGCTGGAGCGGGCCGCGCAGGTCGGCTGCATGCTGGCCACGCTCGTGATCGAGACGCTGGGCACCCAGGAGTACACGCTGGCGCGTGCGCACTTCATGGAGCGCTTCACGAAGGCCTACGGCGAGCCCGCCGCTTCGGAGGTCCGCGCCCACCTGGCCGCGTAGCGGCCGGGCCGGGGTGGGCCGGCGGGGCTGATACCAGCCCCGCCGGCCTCAGACCTGGCGGCGGACCGTGTACGCCACCCCCACCGGGCGGGGGGCTTCGCCCAGGTACGCGTGGCCGCGCATCGTGCACCAGGCCGGGATGTCCAGGCGGGCCACCTCGTCATCCGACAGGACGGTCACGGTCCCGCCGACCGGGACCGCGGTGATGACCCGGGCCAACTCGATCACCGGCTGCGGGCAGCGCAGGCCCAACGCGTCGATCTCCAGCGCGTCCGACACCGGCGCCACGGCCACCGGTTCGCCGACACCGAGCGTGGCGCGGACCCCCGCCACCACCCCGGGCAGCACCTCCAGGAAGCCGTTCACCTCCTGCGCCGTCGTCCCCGACGGCAGGGAGACGCGTACGTTCCCCTCCGACAGCACGCCCATCGCCCGGAGCACATGACTCGGGGTCAGCGTGGAGCTGGTGCAGGAGGAGCCCGACGAGACGGAGTAGCCCGCCCGGTCCAACTCGTGCAGCAGCGTCTCGCCGTCGACGTACAGGCACGAGAACGTGACCAGGTGCGGCAGCCGCCGCTCCGGGTCACCGACCACCTCCACGTCCGGCACCAGCCGGGCCACGCGCCGCCGGATGCGGTCCACCAGGGTCCGCAGCCGGGCCGCCTCCGCGTCGGCCTCGGCCCGTACCGCCCGCAACGAGGCCGCCGCCGCCACGATCGCCGGGAGGTTGACGAAGCCGGGGGAGCGGCCCGACTCCCTCTCGTCCGCCGGGAATTGGGGCGAGAAGCGGACGCCCTTGCGGACCGCCAGCAGTCCGACTCCCGCCGGGCCGCCCCATTTGTGCGCGCTCGCGGTGAGCACCGACCAGCCGCCCTCGACCGGGCCCCAGCCCAGCGACTGCGCCGCGTCCACCAGCAGCGGCACCCCCGCCGCCGCGCAGACCTCGGCCACGTCCGCCACCGGCTGGACCGTACCCACCTCGTGGTTGGCCGACTGGAGGCAGGCCAGGGCCGTCGCCCCGTCCAGTACGGAGGCGTATCCGGCCGGGGACACCGCCCCCGCGCGGTCCACCGGAATCTGCGTCACCGTCCCGCCGGCGGCCTCGTGCGCCTGCGCCGCATGGAGGACAGAACTGTGTTCGACCGCCGATACGACGAGATGACCGCCGACGCGCCGGCGCCCGGCGAGGGCCCCCGCGACCCCGGTGTGAACCGCGTGCGTCCCCGAAGGAGTGAACACGAGCTCGTCGGGGCGGCAGCCCACCGCCTCCGCCGCCGCCTCGCGCGCCGCGTCCAGCAGCAGCCTCGCGCGCCGGCCCTCCCGGTAGAGCCGGGCGGGGTCCGCCCACCCCTCGTCCAGGGCGGCCTGCAACGCCTGCCGGGCCACGGGGTGCAGGGGAGCGGCGGACGCGGTGTCGAAGTAGGGCATCCGGCCACGCTAACCGGCGACCGGGGACGTTCGAGGTCAGGGGCCGTCAGATGCCCCCCGGAGGCCGCCATTCAGGGGGTGTTGGGCCGTCCCCCGTACGGCGGATCCATCCCTTCGGGGGCAGTAGCGGCGCGTTGGGCACCCTCCCCGCGCGACCCCAAATAGCGTCCAGTAGGGTTTGGTCCGCATAAACATCCAAACCCCTGCCTGCGTCAGGGCCGGCGACCGACCCGAATACGGCCGCGGCCGGCCGCGCGGGCCGAGACTCTCGGGAAGGCGCTACGTGAGTCCCTACGGCTCCGACCGCTCGCCGCGGCGCCCGATGCGGCGGAAGCTGCTGCAGGCGCTGACTGCGGGCGCGGTCCTGGCGACCGCCACTGGTTGCTCGTACAACTGGCAAGACTTCCCCCGGCTCGGAATGCCCTATCCGGTCACGGAGGAGGCGCCTCGCATCCTGTCCCTGTGGCAGGGGTCGTGGGCAGCTGCTCTCATCACGGGCATCCTGGTCTGGGGCCTGATCATCTGGAGCGTCATCTTCCACCGGCGCAGCCGGACGAAGGTGGAGGTCCCCCCGCAGACCCGGTACAACATGCCCATCGAGGCGCTGTACACCGTGGTACCGCTCATCATCGTCTCGGTGCTCTTCTACTTCACCGCGCGTGACGAGTCGAAGCTGCTCGCGCTCACCCCGAAGCCGGCGCACACGATCAACGTGATCGGCTTCCAGTGGAGCTGGGGCTTCAACTACGTCGAGAACGTCGACGGCGATGCGGCGACCCCGAAGGCGGGCGAGGTTCCCAAGGAGCTCGCCAACATCCCGGACCGCTTCACCAAGGAATTCCCCGCGGGCGCCGAAGGCGTCTACGAGAAGGGCGTTCCCGGCGACCGGAACCCGCAGACGGGCAACCCGGGGCCGACCCTCTGGCTCCCCAAGGGCGAGAAGGTTCGCTTCATCCTGTCGTCGAACGACGTCATCCACTCCTTCTGGGTGGTCCCCTTCCTGTTCAAGCAGGACGTCATCCCGGGCCACACCAACGTCTTCGAGGTCACCCCGTCCCAGGAGGGCACCTTCGTGGGCAAGTGCGCCGAGCTCTGCGGCGTCGACCACTCCCGGATGCTCTTCAACGTCAAGGTCGTCTCGCCCGAGGCCTACCGGGCGCACCTCAAGGAACTGGCCGAGAAGGGGCAGACCGGCTTCCTCCCGGCCGGCATCAAGCAGACTGACCCGGCCCGGAATGCGGAGACGAACAAACTGTGAGCATCCTCAACGAATCTCAGGGTGCCGCCGCCGACTCGTATGAAAACGAGCTGCCGGTGCGGCGCAAGCAGCCGGGCAATGTCGTCGTGAAGTGGATGACCACTACCGACCACAAGACCATCGGCACGATGTACCTGGTCACGTCGTTCGTGTTCTTCATCATCGGCGGTCTGCTGGCGCTCGCCATGCGCGCCGAGCTGGCCCGTCCGGGCACGCAGATCATGTCGAACGAGCAGTTCAACCAGGCGTTCACCATGCATGGCACGATCATGCTGCTGATGTTCGCCACCCCGCTCTTCGCGGGCTTCGCGAACTGGATCATGCCGCTGCAGATCGGCGCGCCCGACGTGGCGTTCCCGCGGCTGAACATGTTCGCGTACTGGCTGTACCTCTTCGGCTCGAGCATCGCGGTGGCCGGTTTCGTGACGCCGAACGGCGCCGCCGACTTCGGCTGGTTCGCCTACTCCCCGCTGTCGGACGCGGTCCGCTCGCCGGGCATCGGCGCCGACATGTGGATCATGGGTCTGGCCTTCTCGGGCTTCGGCACGATCCTCGGCTCGGTCAACTTCATCACCACGATCATCTGCATGCGCGCCCCCGGCATGACGATGTTCCGCATGCCGATCTTCACCTGGAACGTGCTGCTGACCGGTGTCCTGGTCCTGCTCGCCTTCCCGGTGCTGGCCGCCGCGCTGTTCGCGCTGGAGGCCGACCGCAAGTTCGGTGCGCATGTATTCGACGCCTCAAACGGCGGAGCATTGCTCTGGCAACACCTCTTCTGGTTCTTCGGACACCCAGAGGTGTACATCATCGCGCTACCGTTCTTCGGAATCGTCTCCGAGATCATTCCGGTCTTCTCCCGCAAGCCGATGTTCGGTTACATCGGTCTCATCGGTGCGACGATCGCGATCGCCGGCCTCTCGGTGACCGTGTGGGCCCACCACATGTACGTCACCGGCGGTGTGCTGCTGCCGTTCTTCTCCTTCATGACCTTCCTGATCGCGGTACCGACCGGTGTGAAGTTCTTCAACTGGATCGGCACCATGTGGAAGGGCTCGCTGTCCTTCGAGACCCCGATGCTCTGGACGATCGGCTTCCTGGTCACCTTCACCTTCGGTGGTCTGACCGGCGTCATCCTGGCCTCGCCCCCGATGGACTTCCACGTCTCCGACTCGTACTTCGTCGTCGCGCACTTCCACTACGTCGTCTTCGGCACCGTGGTGTTCGCGATGTTCGCCGGCTTCCACTTCTGGTGGCCGAAGTTCACGGGCAAGATGCTGGACGAGCGCCTCGGCAAGATCACCTTCTGGACGCTGTTCATCGGCTTCCACGGCACGTTCCTGGTGCAGCACTGGCTGGGTGCCGAGGGCATGCCGCGTCGTTACGCGGACTACCTCGCGGCCGACGGCTTCACCGCCCTGAACACGATCTCGACGATCAGCTCGTTCCTGCTGGGCATGTCGATGCTGCCGTTCATGTACAACGTCTGGAAGACGGCGAAGTACGGCAAGAAGGTCGAGGTCGACGACCCGTGGGGCTACGGCCGTTCGCTCGAGTGGGCGACGTCCTGCCCGCCGCCGCGGCACAACTTCCTCACCCTGCCGCGGATCCGTTCCGAATCCCCGGCGTTCGACCTGCACCACCCTGAGATCGCGGCCCTCGACCACCTCGAGGACCACAGCGTCGCCGCCAAGGCCGTCACTGGTGGCAAGGAGGCCGGCAAGTGAAGATCCAGGGCAAGATGTTCCTCTGGCTCTCCTTCTTCATCCTGATCATGGCCGTCGTGTACGGCGTGTGGTCGAAGGAGCCCGTCGGAACCACCGCGCTCTTCCTGGCCTTCGGCCTGAGCGTCATGATCGGCTACTACCTGGCCTTCACGGCCAAGCGCGTGGACGAGATGGCCCAGGACAACCTGGAGGCCGACGTCGCCGACGAGGCGGGCGAGCTGGGGTTCTTCGCCCCGCACAGCTGGCAGCCGCTCTCGCTGGGCATCGGCGGTGCGCTCGCGTTCATGGGCGTCATCTTCGGCTGGTGGCTCATGTACTTCTCGGCCCCGATCATCGTGATCGGCCTGTGGGGCTGGGTGTACGAGTACTACCGCGGTGAGAACCAGAACCAGTAGCACCGCAAGCAGAACGAACGCCAGGGGCCCGGACACCTCCAACGGAGGAGTCCGGGCCCCTCGTTTGCAGTCACCCCGCGCGCCGTAATGGTCATACCTTCATAGCGTTGGCTCCATGAAGCACTCACCGCGTCTTAGGACGGTACTCAGCTGCTCCGTGCTGGTCGCGTCCCTGGGGGCCGGCGCCACCGCCTGCGGGCCCGGAGACAACCCGCTGTCAGCCCGCCCGTACGACGCGGGCGACCAGGTCGTCTTCAACCAGCCCCCGGGCGGCCGGCCCCTCGACCCCGAGAAGCCCTTGGAGATCACCGCCAAGGGGACCGGCGGCAACCGGATCACCGACGTGTCCGCCGTGGACGCCCAGGGCCGCCGGCTCGCGGGCGAGCTGAGCGCCAAGGGCGATCGCTGGCACAGCACCGCCCCGATGGCCGCAGGCGTCCGTTACACGGTCCTGGTGAACACCGAGGACGAGCGCGGGGCTCCGGGGCAGCGCAGGCTGACGTTCGAGACCACTCCGGCCAAGCAGGTCCTGAAGGTCGAATTCGGGCCGGACGAGGGCAAGTACGGCGTCGGACAGCCCATCACGGCCGAACTGAACGAGCCCATCACGGACAAGGCCGCCCGTGCGATCGTGGAGCGGGGCCTGGTCGTCGACATGCCGCCGGGTGTCGAGGGCGCCTGGCACTGGGTGGACGACAAGCACCTGCACTTCCGCCCGAAGGACTACTGGCCCGCCCACTCCGCCGTCTCCGTACGGAGCAATCTGGAGGGCATCAAGATCTCCGACGAGTTCCACGGGGCCGCCAGCAAGCCGCTGAGGCTGGAGATCGGGGACCGGGTCGAGGTCACCACCGACGCGTCCTCGCACTACCTCACGTTCGAGCGCAACGGAGAAGTGATCAATACCATTCCGGTGACCACCGGAAAGCCCGGCTTCTCCACCCGCAACGGGGTCAAGGTGGTGCTCGGCAAGCAGTACTTCGTCCAGATGCGCGGCGACACCGTCGGCATCGGCGGCAGCGAGTACTACAACCTGCCCGTCTACTACGCGACCCGCGTCACCTGGAGTGGTGAATACGTGCACGCCGCACCGTGGTCCGTGGGCTCGCAGGGCTACGAGAACGTCAGCCACGGCTGCACCGGCATGAGCACGGGCAACGCCGCCTGGTTCTACGAGAACATCACCGAGGGCGACATCGTCCGGGTGATCAACAGTATCGGCGACGACATGGAGCCGTTCGGGAACGGCTTCGGCGACTGGAACCTGGACTGGAAGGACTGGCGCGAGGGCAGCGCCCTCCTCAAGGGCACCCAGGAAGGCCGCAGCCCGATCGACAAGGCCCGCCTGCGGCCGACTGTTTAGGTCGGCTTCGCCTCCGGGGCCGCCGGTGTCGGCTCCAGGAGGGCGTGCGTCCCACTGTTCGGGTCGGCTTCGCCTCCGGGGCCGCCGGTGTCGGCTCCAGGAGGGCGTGCGTCCTCGGAATCCGCTCGTTCCTCGCGGATTCCTCCGGGCGCTCGCCCTCCTTCGCCGACGCGGCCCCTTCGGCTCGGCCGACCGTGCCGTCAGCGGCGGGAGGCGGGCCGTACGGGGCAGAGGGGTGGGTCAGGCGGAGTTGGAGGCGAGCCGGGGGCGCAGCAGGCCCGCCAGGGCGTCCGCGAACTCCACCGGGTCGACCGGCAGGGTCACCGCCGCGTCCGCGCGGCTCCAGGTGGCCAGCCAGGCGTCCTGGGGGCGCCCCATCAGCAGCAGTACCGGCGGGCACCGGAAGATCTCGTCCTTGATCTGCCGGCACACGCCCATGCCCCCGGCCGGAACCGCCTCGCCGTCCAGCACGCACACGTCGATCCCGCCCGCGTCCAACTCGCTCAGGACGGCCGGGAGGGTGGCGCATTCCACGAACTCGACCGGCGGCAGGTCCGCGGCCGGCCTGCGCCCGGCCGCCAGCCGCACCTGCTCCCGGGTGCTCGCATCGTCGCTGTAGACCAGAACCCGTGCAGTCGACCGCATTTCGTTCCTCCACGGTGCCGTGAATAACGTTGATGTTGCGCGGGATGCTACTCCGTCCGACCCGGTGTCAACATCGGTTCGGACACCCTCGCCGACGAACGCGCCGGGCCGATCTGATGGGCCGTTCGGGCCTTGCACACGCCCCTGACACTCCGAACGGCACCCCCCGGGGTGAGGGCGGGATAAGCGACCGACATAATGTCGGTCGTGGCGACAGCAACGACAGTAGATACCGGGCACGCGCACCCGACGGTCAACCGGCCGAACCTCGTCAGCGTCGGAACCATCATCTGGTTGAGTTCCGAGCTGATGTTCTTCGCGGCCCTCTTCGCGATGTACTTCACCCTGCGATCCGTGACAGGTGCCGAGTACTGGGCAGAGCAGGCTTCGGCCTTGAATCTGCCCTTCTCGGCGACGAACACGACGATCCTGGTGCTTTCCTCCCTCACCTGCCAGCTCGGCGTTTTCGCCGCCGAGCGCGGTGACGTGAAGAAGCTCCGGTCGTGGTTCATGATCACATTCGTCATGGGTGCGATCTTCATTGGCGGCCAGGTGTTCGAGTACACCGAGCTGGTCAAGCACGAGGGCATGAGCCTCTCGTCCGGTCCGTACGGCTCCGTGTTCTACCTGACCACCGGGTTCCACGGTCTGCACGTGACGGGCGGTCTCATCGCCTTCCTGCTGGTCCTCGGCCGGACGTACGCGGCCAAGAGGTTCACCCACGAACAGGCCACGTCGGCCATCGTCGTGTCCTACTACTGGCACTTCGTCGATGTCGTCTGGATCGGCCTCTTCGCGACGATCTACCTGATCAAGTAGCGAACACGTCACCGGGCCAGACCCGGCACTCCATCCAGAAACACCGACGCAGAAGATCCTGACACCGGGGTAATCCGTGAAAAAGCTCTCCGCACGACGACGCCATCCGCTGGCGGCGGTCGTCGTTCTACTCCTCGCGCTGGCGGCCACTGGGGGGCTGTACGCCGCCTTCGCCCCCGCGGGCAAGGCGCAGGCCGATGAAACCGCCCAGTCCCTCGCCATCGAGGAGGGCAAGAAGCTCTACGCCGTGGGTTGCGCAAGCTGCCACGGAACCGGCGGTCAGGGTTCCACTGACGGCCCCAGCCTGGTCGGCGTCGGCTCCGCGGCCGTCGACTTCCAGGTGAGCACGGGCCGCATGCCCGCCCAGCAGCCCGGCGTGCAGGTGCCGAAGAAGCCGGTCATCTACGACCAGGCGCAGATCGACCAGCTCGCCGCCTACATCGGCTCGCTCGGCGCCGGCCCGATCGTGCCGACCGAGAAGCAGTACGACCCGGCGGGCGCCGACATCGCCAGGGGTGGTGAGCTCTTCCGCAACAACTGCGCGCAGTGCCACAACTTCACCGGTGAAGGCGGCGCACTGACGAACGGCAAGTACGCCCCCAGCCTTGAGGGCGTCGAGCCGAAGCACATCTACGAGGCCATGCTCACCGGCCCGCAGAACATGCCCTCCTTCCCGGACAGCACCATGCCGACGAAGGAGAAGAAGGACATCATCGCGTACATCCAGCACGTGAACGGCGAGCAGTCGGTCAGCCCTGGCGGCCTGAAGCTCGGTGGCCTCGGCCCCGTCTCCGAGGGTCTGTTCGGCTGGATCTTCGGTCTGGGTGCGCTGATCGCTGTCGCCGTCTGGGTCGCGGCCCACACCGCTAAGGCCAAGAAGTCATGAGTAGCCAAGAGATTCCCGAAGAGAAGCACCTGCCGAGCGAGCAGGGCGACGCGCACCACGGTGGCGTAGCAGTCGCGGACGACCCGTTCGCCGACCCGGGCCTGCCGGTCCACAAGCCCCGTATCCAGGACATCGACGAGCGGGCCGCGAGGCGCTCCGAGCGCACCGTGGCGATGCTGTTCACGCTGTCGATGCTGGCCACGATCGGCTTCATCGCCTCGTACGTGACCATCCCGGTCGACAAGATCGTCTACATCTTCCCCATCGGGAAGGTGAGCGGGCTCAACTTCGCCCTGGGAATGACCCTGGGCGTCGCCCTCTTCTGCATCGGCGCGGGCGCGGTCCACTGGGCCCGCACCCTGATGTCCGACGTGGAGGTCGCCGACGAGCGCCACGCGATCGCGGCGCCGCCGGAGGTCAAGGCGAAGGTCCTGTCGGACTTCGCCGACGGTGCGAACGAGTCCGCGATCGGCCGCCGTCCGCTGATCCGCAACACGATGCTGGGCGCGCTGGCCATGCTGCCGCTGTCCGCCGTCATGATCATGCGTGACCTGGGCCCGCTGCCCGAGGACAAGCTGCGCCACACGGTGTGGGCCAAGGGCAAGCTGCTGATCAACGACAACACGAACGAGCCGCTGCGTCCCGAGGACGTGCAGGTCGGTTCGCTGACCTTCGTCAGGCCTGAGGGCCTGGAGGAGGAGCAGCACGACTTCCAGACGCAGATCGCCAAGGCCGCCCTGATGATCGTCCGGATCAAGCCGGAGGACATCAAGGACAAGCAGGAACTCGAGTGGTCCCACGAGGGCATCGTGGCCTACTCGAAGATCTGCACCCACGTCGGCTGCCCGATCAGCCTGTACGAGCAGCAGACGCACCACGTGCTCTGCCCGTGCCACCAGTCCACTTTCGACCTCTCCGACGGCGCCCGTGTCATCTTCGGCCCGGCCGGCCACGCGCTTCCGCAGCTGCGGATCGGCGTGAACGGCGAAGGCTTCCTCGAGGCGCTCGGCGACTTCGAAGAGCCCGTCGGTCCTGCATTCTGGGAGCGCGGATGAGCACTGCCACCGATTCGAAGCGCAAAGCGCCGGCCGGCGAGCGGGTAGCCGACTGGGCGGACGGCCGCCTGGGCATCTACAGCCTGGCCAAGTCCAACATGCGCAAGATCTTCCCGGACCACTGGTCCTTCATGCTGGGTGAGATCTGCCTCTACAGCTTCATCATCATCATCCTCACGGGTGTGTACCTGACGCTGTTCTTCCACCCGAGCATGAACGAGGTCGTGTACCACGGCTCGTACGTGCCGATGCAGGGCGTCCAGATGTCCGAGGCCTTCGCCTCGACGCTGGACATCAGCTTCGACGTCCGCGGCGGTCTGCTCATCCGGCAGATCCACCACTGGGCGGCGCTGATCTTCGTCGCGGCGATGCTCGTGCACATGATGCGCGTGTTCTTCACCGGTGCGTTCCGCAAGCCGCGCGAGGTCAACTGGATCTTCGGCTTCCTGCTGCTGGTCCTCGGCATGTTCACCGGTTTCACCGGTTACTCCCTGCCGGACGACCTGCTCTCGGGCACCGGTGTCCGCTTCATGGAGGGCGCGATCCTGTCCGTGCCGATCGTCGGCACGTACCTGTCGTTCTTCCTCTTCGGCGGCGAGTTCCCCGGCGGCGACTTCGTCGCGCGGTTCTACTCGATCCACATCCTGCTGCTGCCCGGCATCATGATGGGCCTGCTGGTGGCCCACCTGATCCTGGTCTTCTACCACAAGCACACCCAGTTCGCGGGTCCCGGCAGGACGAACAACAACGTCGTCGGCATGCCGCTGCTGCCGGTCTACATGGCCAAGGCCGGAGGCTTCTTCTTCCTGGTCTTCGGCATCATCGCGGCCATCGCGGCGATCGCCTCGATCAACCCGATCTGGGCGCTCGGCCCGTACCGGCCGGACCACGTGTCCACCGGCGCGCAGCCCGACTGGTACATGGGCTTCTCCGAGGGCCTGATCCGTGCGATGCCCGGCTGGGAGATCAACCTCTGGGGCCACACGCTCGTCCTGGGCGTGTTCATCCCGCTGGTGATCTTCCCGCTGGTGCTGGCCGCGATCGCGGTGTACCCGTTCATCGAGTCCTGGGTCACCGGGGACAAGCGCGAGCACCACATCCTGGACCGCCCGCGCAACGTCCCGACCCGTACGGGCTTCGGTGTGGCATGGCTGACGTGGTACGTCATCCTGCTGATCGCCGGTGGAAACGACATGTTCGCGCAGTACTTCCACCTGTCGATCAACAACATCACCTGGTTCGCCCGAATCGGCTTCTTCGTCGGCCCGGTCATCGCGTTCGTCATCACCAAGCGGATCTGCCTCGGCCTCCAGCGCCGGGACCGGGACAAGGTGCTGCACGGTCGCGAGACCGGCATCATCAAGCGCCTGCCGCACGGTGAGTTCGTCGAGATCCACGAGCCGCTGACGCAGGGCAAGCTGCACACGCTGACCGCGCACGAGCAGTACAAGCCGGTCGAGATCGGCCCGACGGTCGACGAGAACGGCGTCGAGCGCAAGGTCGGCCGCATGGAGAAGCTCCGCGCGAAGCTCAGCAAGGGCTACTACGCGGAGGACAGCCAGATTCCGAAGCCCACGGTGGAGGAGTACAAGGAGATCCAGAGCGGCCACGGCCACCACTGATCCCGCTTGAGGGACTGATTTCGGTCAGTCCTGGTGTCGCCACGGCGAGAGCCCCGTCCAGTGTCCGGACGGGGCTCTTTGCCGTCCCCGGGGCTGGATAGGCTGGAGCCCTGCCCATTCGACCTGGAATCCCGACCAACAGCAGGAGCGGACCATGAACGTTGTGACCCCGGCAGGCGGCGACAGCGTGGCGGCCCGCGGCTGGCCGGGCGTCCTCGACGCCCTGCTGACCGGCCAGGACCTGCGCGCCGAGGAAACCGCCTGGGCCATGGACCGGATCATGCGCGGGGAGGCCACCGACGCC